>CAVQKF010000011.1:0-583528 GCA_963712955.1 uncultured Actinomycetota bacterium
GATGAGCGCGCCCGCCCGGCTCAATGCGGTGGACGCGGTTGCCCACCGTGAGTTGTCCGCGATCTGGCGGGACGCAGACACTGACGACCGGGTCCGCGCGGTGCTCGTACGCGGTGAGGGCACCGCGTTCTCCGCAGGGGGGGACCTGGCGATGATCGAGGAGATGATCGAGGACTACCAGGTCCGCGCGCGCGTGCTTGCCGAGGCCCGTGACATCGTGTACAACCTGGTCAACTGCTCCAAACCAGTGGTCAGCGCCATCCAGGGCCCCGCAGTCGGCGCGGGCCTCGCGGTTGGGCTGCTCGCCGACGTGTCGGTCGCGGGGCGGGGTGCCCGGATCATCGATGGCCATACCCGGCTCGGCGTTGTGGCAGGCGACCACTCGGCGCTTGTGTGGCCGCTGCTGTGCGGCCTTGCCAAGGCCAATTTGTACCTGCTGCTGTGCGAGCCGGTCTCCGGCGCGGAGGCCGAGCGGATCGGCCTTGTGAGCGTCTGTGTGGATGACGACCTCGTGCACGAGGAGGCGCTGCGGATCGCGCGCAGGCTCGCGGCCGGTGCGGCCGGGGCGCTCAGGTGGACCAAGTACACGCTGAACAACTGGCTGCGGCAGGCAGGGCCGGCGTTCGACGCCTCCCTGGCGTTCGAGTTCTTCCAGTTCGCTCCCTCGGACATCCGCGAGGGCGTCCGCGCCCTGCGCGAGAAACGCGATCCCGACCACAGCGGCAGCTCATGATCGCGGCGCAGGCCGAACCGTACGTACCCCCGAAACGTCGCAGGAAACGGACATTCCGCCCGCCGGGACGACGTTTTCGGAGGGGAAGTCTCAGTCGCACCTGAATCTGGGTGCGACTGGCTGCGCAGCCGTTCAGTATGAGCGGGGTAGTCCAAGCTCGTGGGTGGCGATGTGGGCCAGGATCAGCTCTTCCGTCACCGGCGCGACCGGCCCGATTCTCGCGTCACGGAACATCCTGGCGACCGGGTACTCCAGCGAGTAGGCCATCCCGCCGAACGTCTGGAACGCGCGGTCCGCCGCCTCCCATGACGCCTGCGCGGCGGTGAGCTTGGCGATATTGGCCTCCGTGCCGCAGGGCTGATGACCGTCGAACAGCCACGCCGCCTTGTAGGTCATCAGCCTGGCGAGCTCGGTCTTGGCCTTGATCTGCGCGAGCGGGAAGGCGATCGCCTGGTTCGCGCCGACCGGCCGGCCGAAGACCTCCCGCTTGCGCGCGTAATCGCACGTCACTTCCAGCGCCGCGTCCGCGCCGCCGACCGCGCTTGCGGCGACGATGATCCGCTCGGGGTTGAGGATGTCCCAGAGCACAGCGAAACCCTGATCCACCTCGCCGAGCACCCGGTGGGCTGGCACGCGGACATCGTCGAGGAACACGATGTTGGAGGGAACCGTGTTCCAGCCGCAGCCTCGGGATCGGCTGGTAGGTGAGCGTGCCCGCGGCGGTGGCCTCCTTAACGTCGACGAGCAGTACGGTGAGGCCGCTGGTGCGGGGCTTGGCCTCGGCGGCAGGAATCGTCCTGGTCACAAGCAGCATGTAGCCGGTACGCCGCACACCGGAGATCCAGATCTTCTGGCCGCGCACCAGGAAGTCGGAGCCGTCCCTGCGGGCGTGCGTCGTGATCTGGAGCGAGTCGCTTCCCGCGTCAGGTTCTGTGATGGCGAAGCAGGTCTCCAGCTGGCCCGCGGCGAGCCTCGGGAGCAGCTCGCGTTTCTGTTCCCCTGTGCCGTGCCTGGTGATGGTGAGCGCGCCGAAGCACGGGGTGAGAAGGTAAATGACGGACGCGGCAGCACCGGCCCCCGATGCGGAAAGCGTCTCCGTTGCCACCGCGAGCTCGAGCAGGCCCTGGCCGCCCCCGCCGTAGTCCTGCGGCACGCACAGCCCGAGCCAGCCACCCTTGGCCAGATCCGCCCAGACCTCTTCGGGCCGACGTTTGTCTTGCTCGCAGCGGTCCCAGTAGCTGCCGTCATGGTGTGCGCCGATCTCTGCGACGCCCTCGCGCACGGCCGCAGCCGTCTCCGGCAGGTTGAAGTCCATGTTCTGCCTTCCTGGCGATCCTGGCGGCCCGCGTTCTCCCCAGCTCCCGGGGTAGACCCTCATCGACCCTCATCGGGTCCGACGTTAGCCGGGCCTGACATTGACCGCGCCCACCCTAACCGAACGGGATTCGGTCAGGTAGCCGATCGCGCGGCGCCCGCACGTCCGGCGCCCCCGTCTTCCCGGCCCAGCGGGAGCGGACGTACCCGCAGATGACCCTGGGCGATCGAGATCGCCGCACCGGCCTCGAGATCGGCTGCGACAGCCGCGAGATTGGCGAGGATCAGCGCGGCCTGCTGCGGCGGGCTGAGCCGGTCGGCCGAGCGGAGCAGCACGAGCGACGGGCTTGGCACGCCGCGGAGCGCGCGCATGACGGTGAAGTCGGTATCGGCGGAGATGAGTGCCTGGCCGTGGGACCTGGCGTGGGCGAGGATCTGGTTGTCGTCGGCGGTGAGCCGGCCATAATCTCGCACGTGGTCCGCCTCGTGGCCGTTTTCGCGCAGCACCTCGGCGATCCCTGGTGACAGGCTCGCGTCGACGAGGAACCTCATGCCGGCAATGTGAGCGGCAGTTCGCGTTCGTGTACGGCGACCGCGGCGAATTCAAGCGCGGCGAGGATATCCTCGCGGTCGAGATATGGATAGTCGGCCAGGATCTGGTCGATGGCGCGTCCTGCGGCCAGTTGACCGAGCACGGTCGGCACCGTCACCCGGGTACGCCTGATGCACGGCAGCCCGTTCATCCGGTTCGGGTCGATGCTGATCCGCGAAAGCGCCATGGTCCGATGGTAAGACGGGCAGGGGCCTTCCGCGCCCTGCCGGCGCGGCTACGGCCGGTTGCGGCCGAGACGTTCGTGCGCGGCCACCCACTCGTCCGCCACGACCGCCGAGCCGAGCGAGAGCTCGCCGCACAGGACGGTCGCGGCCACGATCTCGGCGAGCTTGCGCACCTTGCCGGCCCCGTAGCAGCCAAGCAGCTCGAGGCACTCGCGCTGGGTGGGCAGTCCGGTGCCGCCGCCGTAGGTGGCGACGATCAGCGCGGGGATCGTGATCGAGTAGTAGTAGGCACCGTCTGGCGAGCAGTTCGGTGTGCACCAGCGCGGCCGACGACTCGGCCACGTTCGCGATGTCCTGGCCGGTCGCCATGAACAGCGCGGCGATCCCGTTGGCCGAGTGGTTGCCGTTGTTGTTCACGCCGGACATCAGGCCGCCGAGGTTGGAGATCTGGCGGCCTGGAACATCTGCCCGGGAGTGGTGTGCATGACGCTCGCGGACCAGTCCGGCGGGATCGTCGCCTCTGCGGTGACCCGCTTGCCCCTGGTGCGCAGGATGTTGATCTGCGAGCTCTTCTTGTCCGTGGCCAGGTTCGACTCCAGGCAGAAGTGCCGCACGCCCGGGGTATTGCGCCCGGATCCAGTTGCACGCCTGCCAGGTTGCCTTGCCCGTCATGTTCTGGCCTGCGGCGTCGCCGGTGGTGTAGTTGAACCGGAGGAAAATGACCTGCTGGCGGAGAACTGCTCGATGTCGTGCAGGCGCCCGGTGCGGGTGCTCGCCTCGGCCTGCCGCTTGATGGCGTCGAAGTTCGCCGTCACCCATTCTCCGAAGGCCCTGGCCTCTCGCGCGCTGTCGAACCCGAACGCCGGCGCACGCTGCATCACGTCATCCATCACTGTGGTCTTGACGCCGCCGGCGCGGTGCAGCAACTTCATCCCCCGGTTGTAGCTGGCCACCAGCGTCCCCTCGGTCGTCGCCAGCGGCACGTAAAACTCTCCTCGTGCGTGCTCGCCGTTGACCAGCAGCGGCCGGCTATCCCGATCGGCACCTGGGCCACGCCCATGAAGTTCTCGAGTTTCCCGGGAGCTCGCCGGGTCGATGGAGTAACGGCCGGTGTGCTCCAGGCGGACGCCGGTGGCCTCCAGAAGGAACTCCAGCCGTTTCGCTGCGGCCGCGCGGCTGTAGTCGTCATCCAGGCGCGGGATCGGGCCACGTTCACGGCGGGAGCCATCATGGCGGCGTTCCTTCCCTCATCATTACCGAACGGGTGGTGCGGCATCGTCACCGCGGGATGAGCTCGTCCTTCAAGATCTTGCCGAGGGCGTTCTTCGGCAGTTCGTCGCGGAACTCGACGCGCCGCGGGTATTTGTAGGCCGCCATGCGTTCCTTGCAGAATTCGATGAGTTCCGGCGCGGTGAGCGAGCTGCCCGGCAGGAGCGCGACGACGGCCATGACCTCCTCGCCGAGCCGCTCGTCTGGGATGCCGACGACGGCGGCTTCGGCGACCGCCGGATGGGCGTGCAGCAAATCCTCGATCTCTTTCGGGTACACGTTGTACCCACCGCGGATGATGAGCTCCTTCTTCCGGCCGACGATGAAGAGAAATCCGTCCTCGTCGAAGTAGCCGAGGTCACCGGTGTGGAGCCAGTCATCGGTGAAGGCGCCTGCGGTAGCCTGCGGGCTGTTCAGGTAACCCTTCATCACGTGCAGCCCACGGGTGACCACTTCGCCCACGTTGTCCCTGCCGGGTGGCAGCATCCGTGCCGTCTTCGTCCCATACCTGGGTCTGGGTCCCCCAGATCGGCTTGCCGACACTGTAGACACGGCGTTCGCTGACGCTGCTGTTGAAGGTCGTCGTGGATGCGGTTTCTGTCATCCCGTACCCCTCGAGAATAACCACACCGAAGCGCTCCTCGAAGGCGTCGAGGACCGGCGCGGGTATCGAGGCGCCGCCCGAGATCGCGACGCGGAGCGAGGAGACGTCGTAGCTGTCCAGTTCGGGGTACGACAGCAGGCGATGAACATCGTGGGCACGCCCTCGAAGATGGTCGCCCGGTCGCGCTGGATCGCGGTCGAGGACCGCCGCGGGATCGAAGCGCGGGATGAGGGACATCGTGCAGCCGAACCGCACGCAGACGTTCATGATGCTGGACAGGCCGAACACGTGGAAGAGCGGGAGGACGGTAATGACGACGTCGTCTGGCTGCACGTCAAACAGGCGCCCGGGGATGTCGGCATTCATGTACAGCTGCAGGTGGGTCAGCTCGGCACCCTTGGGGCGGCCCGTAGTGCCGGACGTGTAGATGATGACGGCGGCGTCGGTTAGCTCCCTGCGCGCGAGCACGTGCCCGTTCGCCGGAGCAGCGAGGAGCCGTTCGAACGGGAGAGCGGCGATCCATATGCTCGCCGTGACCCGACGGCGTAGATCTCAGCTCAGCCCGGCTGACGCCGCACCCTTGGCCGCGTCGCCGAGGATTCCCTCCCAGGTGATGAGGATCCTCGCGCGCAGTCGCCGAGGTGAATGCCACTTCGGGCGCCTTGAACATCACATTCAGCGGCACCACCACGCCGCCGGCCTTCAGGATCCCGAAGTAGGCGACCAGGAACTGCGGAATGTTGGGTAGCTGCAGCCCCACGACCTCGCCCGGCCGTAGGCCCGACGCCTCAAGGCCGGCGGCAAGCCGATCGGATAGTGCGTCCAGTTCTGAATAGGTCATTTTCCCGCCGGCAAAGACTGTCACCGGCTTATCGGGTGACGCGTCTGCTGATTCGCGCAGTATCGTCGCGAGGTTGAAACTCATCGCCTGCTCCGTTCCCCTCCACGTTAAACGATCTTGAGGCCGGGATCGGATCCGCATGGCGGTTTGCTGCCTGTCGGGGCTGCGAGCCCAGCCGTCCACTGCCGGCTACCCCAGCCTGCGGCGCGCAAACGGTCTTGGTTACCGGACCGGCTCCTGCCCGCAGGCACCCAGGCCGCCGAGCGCGCGGGGCTCGCCGATCAGCGGAGAGCCTGAGGTCATGAAACCCGCCGCAGGCTCGCCTGTGGTCTCTTGGCGCCGCCGGATGGGTGAAACCGGCCGCGTACACCCGCCACCGCCGCGCCGCACCTTGTGACAATCACCGGGTTCAGCTCAAGCTCGGTGACCTGGGGAACCCGCACGGCCAGCCGGCTTACGCGCTCGAGCAGCCCGGCGAGGGCCGCGACGTCGAGCGCGGCCTGCCCGTCCGCGGATCGGGCTGAAGACGGACCAGAATCTGTGGGAGACGGTGCCGCAGAGGGCGCCGGAGACGTTGCAGGAGCAGGCTCCGGCGAGGTTTCCGCCTCGTCGGGATTGAGGGCCCGCTCGCTTTCGTCGTCGGCTGTCGTCGCCACGACCGCATCGGGCCGCGGCGCGGCGGGCCCGCCGCGCAACTCGTCGAGCATGTCTCTGGCATCATGGGCGGTCAGCGGCGCGGGCCTGCAGACGCGGGCGCCGACGAGCGCGCCGGCCGGGCCGCCGAGGACGAGCGAGACATGTGCCTGTCCGCCGGGGTCTCTGGTGACGCGCACGATGACCTCCGCACCTTGCTGCGGCTGACGGCGGATCCGCACGTCGGTCATCGCCGGCCCGAGCGAGGCCGCGAGCCGCCGGTACGTCATCCGCACCTGGGCGGGCGTCGCCAGCCCGCAGCGCGTGATCTCCGGCCGCCCGGCCAGCCGGGCGCCCTCCGCGACCAGGGTCACAGGGAAACCCAGCCACCAGGCGGCCTCGACGGCGCTGTCGGCGCTGTCGGCGGTCACGGTCTCAGCGACCGGGATCCCATACCGCCCGAGCATGACGGTGAGCAGGCGCCGGGCCGAAGGACCGGCAGCGTCGGCGATCGCCCTGGTCAGTTGCCCGGCCGATGTGGCGGTCATAGCAACTCCTTTGGTACGACCCGGCTCCCGTCGCGGCCGCGCTCGGTCCGGATCAGGCACGGCCGCCGCAAGAAGGGTCTTGCTGACTCCACCGGAGAGATTTGTACCCGCGAACCCACGGCCCTGACACCGTCCGGCAGGGCAATGAAGGAATCGAACTACGGCCGGCGACTTTCGGCAGGTCATCGGCGACGCCGGATTAGCGCATGGGATGCGACTCCTCCCGGCCCTGAACGGCCGGGATTCCCCGCATGCTGCGGGTTGAAAGGTTTGCGTATATTGATCAGCGCAGCCGCCGCAAGAAAGGATCTTGCGGCTCCGCCGAGGAGATTCGCACGCGTGCACCGACGGCGCTGATACCGTCTGTGCGGGCGATGATGGGACCTAGCTCGGCGACTTCTGGCAGGTCATCGGCGAGCTTGGAAACACGCAGCAGCGTCTCGGCCAGCGGGGTGATACTGCCCCTTTGCGCGCCGCGTTGCCCGAAGAGCAGCGGGGCGGCACGGACGCCGCGGATCATGTCGGCCGCGTCGGTGTCGGTCAGGGGGGCGAGCCGTGCGGCGTGGTCGGTGAGGACGTCGGTGGAGGCGCCGCCGAGACTGAGGACCACGAGGGGGCCGAATACCGGGTCCTGGGCGACACCGATGAGTACTTCGATGCCGCCGCTGATCATCGGCTGCACGAGCACCCGGTCGAGACCGGACCCGAACGTGTCCGCGAGCCGGTGGTAGGCGCGCCGGACGTCCCCCTTGGTGTGCAGGTCGGACTGGACTCCGCCCGCGTCGCTTTCGTGCACTAGCCCGGGTACGTCCGCTTTGAGCGCGACGTGCCCGCCCAGTTCCGCGGCGACGCGGACTGCTGCCTCTTCGGTCGTGACCGGCCTGGTCTCGATGAGCGCGATACCGTAGCAGCCGAGCAGTTCGATGGTCTCACCGGCGGAGAGCCAGCCGCCATGCGTGTGCCGCGCGAGGAAGCGCCCGGTCAGCGCGCGGGCATCGGCCTCCCGTATGCCATCGAGCTCGGGAACCTGGCCGCGCTCGCTGGAGCGCCAGGCCTGGTAGCGGGTGGCGTGTCCGAGTGCGCGGGCAGCGGTCTCTGGATAGGCGTAGCAGGGCACCGCGTCCTTGGTCGGGATCGACCCGCCCGGCTCCTCGCCGCCGCCCGCAGTGTTACCGTCATCGCTGCCGGAGCCAGCCCGCTGTGGGTGTGGGCCGTCACGCGCGAGCAGCGACACCCCGTCCGGCTGGCTGAGCAAGGCGGCCGCGAGCGGTTTGGTCGTCTTTGCCCTCGTGATCGCGGGAACGAGGTCGGCGATGGCGGTGGGCACGGCGATCGCGAGGATCATGTCGACGGCGTCGTCGGCGGCGATTTCTTCCAGGCAGGAGCGGAAGGCACGGGCGCCGACGGCGGCGGTGGTGTCGACGGGGCCTTTGACGGCGGCACCGGATGGCAGCAGGTAGCGCAGCCGCCGTTGGGTTGGGCCGCTGAGCGCGGTGACGCGCAGCCCGGCGTCTGCGCAGGCGTCGGCGGCAAGGACGACACCGCCGCCGGCGTTGGAGACGATAGCGACGCGATCGCCTGCGGGCAGTGGCTGGCTGGCGAGCAGGGCGGTGGCTTCGAGTAGCTCACCGAGGCTGGTGGTGGAAATGATGCCGGCCTGTTCGAAGAGGGCTTCGCGGGTAACCAGTGGGGTCGCGGCGGCGGCGTGGGAGGCGGCGGCCTGGTGGCCGACTGCGGACCGGCCCGCGTACACGGCAAGGACCGGGATCTGCTTGCCGACACGGCGTGCCGTGCGGGCGAACTTGCGTGGGCTGCCGAACGATTCGACGTACATCACGGCCAGCCGGGTCATGTCGTCTTGTTCCCACCACAACAGCAGGTCGTTGGTCGACACGTCGTACTTGTCGCCAACCGAGGCGAACGACGAGATCCCGATGCCGAGCCGGGACAGCTGGTCGAGCAGGGCGACGCCGACGGCACCCGACTGCACGACCAGGCCAGCATCACCCGGCGCCGGGTGGGCGACGGCGAAGGTGGCGTTCAGGCCTAGGTGCGGCGCGGCGACGCCGAAGCAGTTCGGGCCGATCAGCCGCATGCCGTGACGGCGGCAGATGGCAAGCAGATCCGCGCCGGACCCGGTATCCAGGTCCGCGGTGATCACCACCAGGCCGCGGACACCGCGTTTCCCGCACTCTTCCGCCACATCCCTAACGGCTTGCGCGGGCACCACGATCACCGCCAGGTCCACCGGCTCGGGAAGATCGGAAACCGACGGCACGCAGGTCACCCCCTCGGCGTGGCCGCCACGTGGGTTCACGGCGTAGATGTGGCCGCTGTAGCCGTCGCCGACGATGTTGTGCAAGATGGCATGGCCGACGGTGCCCCGGCGGCGGCTCGCGCCGACGACGGCTACCGACGTGGGCGCGAGCAGGTAGCGCAGGCTCGCTACATCCGCCCGGCTCTCCCTGCCCGCCACCACGTCGAGGTAGCTGTCCATGCGGCGGTCGCTGTCGTCGTCGCGGGGAAGCGGGAAGGTGAGGCTGACCAGCCCGTCCTCGAGCTGCCGCTTGGCCGGCAGGCCCGCGGCGGCGAACACGCGAAGCATCGCCGTGTTGGTCGCAAGCGTCTGGGCGGTGAAGGCACTGAGGTTGCGGCGGCGTGCGATCGACACCAGATGCTCGAGCAGGAGTGTGGCGACGCCGCGGCCGTGCATATGGTCGGCGACCGCGAAAGCGATCTCCGCGGACCCGGACGTGCCTGTTGGCTCGTAGCTGGCCACGCCGACGAGCTGGCTGCCCAGCCAGGCGAGCAGCGCGGCGTGGTCTTCTCCAGGCTCGCGGCACACCCGCTTGGCCTCCTGCTCCGCAGCATGCGGGCTGAGGTTGAAGAACCGCAGGTACACGTTGTCGGGTGACATTGCCGCATGCATGAGGCGCACAGCATCGATGTCGTCGGGCCGGGTGGCCCTTATCTCGATCGTGGTGCCGTCTGTGAGCAGCGCATAGACGCCGGCCATGGGAATATGCGCCTGATTCATCCAAGGTCCTTCGCACGCTTGGTGCCTTGCACCTGCAGCTTGCCTATACCGGCCGGGTGACTGGGCTCGATCCGGGCATAGGGGCCAGGGAACACCAGGGCGACGTGGCCGTCGCTCAGCCATTTGATGACGTAGGGTGGCGTCCCGTCCTCGTGCTGGACACCGATGACCAGGCCGACACGTTCCCCTTCGCCATCAACGACCAGGCGGTCGCCGACACATGCCTTCATGAGGCCTCCTCACCCTCCTCGCCGGCATTCGGAGCCGGGCCTCACGTCCTGCCCGTATGGCCCCGTCGGATCCATCTGCTGTCATCGTCGGCCGCGGTCCCCTGTGCCCGCATCGGGCCGAGGTCCCAGGCTTGCGGGCCGTTGGGCCCGGACGCCTAACGCCCTGCTGCCAAGCGATTTCGGGCGTAACCAGGGCGAAAGCCCAGTGCCGTGTGTGCGGACCACCAGACCCTGTAGGTTGCCTGGACAGGGCCGAGCCGACGCACGGCGGTGGTGGTCAGCGGTTGGTCAGCGGTTGGTCAGCGGCATCCTCTGCTGGCGCCCTGCCGTTCTTGCTCCCAGACCGAGACGCATTCGGTGCAGGTGTCGAGCGGGGGCTCAGGCGAGAACTCACCCCGGACGATCATCGGCGCGCCGCAGTACGCGAAAACGATCGCGCCCGCGGGCTGCGCCGGAGGCGGATAGCCATGCAGGACCTTGGGCGCCCGCACCTCGAGCGGCAGCCCGGTCGTCTCATTCGCGGTCCGCGATGTCACGTTTCTAGCCTACGACGCCGCAAGCGAAGAATGTGATCAAGGTCCGACCTTGCTGGGATGGCTCTGCCGTCTCGTTTCCGCCCGGCGCGCACCGGGTAGGCCAGTTTAGGTGGAGACGTGGGATGCGATCAGATCCCGGAGGAACGTACGGGAATACACCGATGAGCCCATCGCCAGGGAGCGGCTTGACCAGATCCTGGAGGCCGGGCGGCGGTCGCCGTCGTCCCGCAACTGGCAGCCGTGGGACTTCGTCGTCGTTACCGACCGCCAGCAGCTTACGGAGCTTTCCAGGGTGTGGCGGGGCGCCGGGCATGTGGCGAGGTCGGCGGCGACGATCGCACTCGTGGCCCCGGTTCCCGAGGACGAACGGCAGCGCGACTGGGTCCAGTACGACCTTGGCCAGGCAACCATGAGCATCATGCTCGCCGCGGCCGGCCTCGGCATCGGGAGCGGCCACGCGGCAGTCACCGACCAGCGGATGGCCGGCAAGATTCTGGGTTTCCCCGACGACAAGTTCTGCGCGTATCTCATCGCTCTGGGCTACCCGGCCGGGCGCCCGCTCGCGCCGATCCAGCGGCCCGATCGGCGGCCCTTCGACGCCGTCGTGCACTGGGGCGTCTGGTAAGCGCGGTAACCGGATGACGGCCGGACGCAGGGAAAACGGGCGGAGCAGCGGATATGGGACCGGATAGGGCGGGGGCACAAGCGCAGCCGCTGGGACTTGCCGCCCCGGGGCGACGGACCCCGGAACCCCCCGTCAAGGCGCCACCGGCCCAGGGGACCCGGCACGGCCGTCAAGGAGCCGTTAAGGAAAGGTACGGGGATCCGATGAAGGTGATTCTCAACATTATCTGGCTCGTCCTGTGCGGCATCTGGATGTCGCTCGCATACGTGGTGGCCGGGCTCGTCTGTTTCCTCCTGTTCTTCCTGATCATCACGATCCCATTCGGGATCGCGGCGTTCCGTATCGCGAACTACGTGCTGTGGCCATTCGGGCGGACGATCGAGGCCCGGCGTGACGCGGGGGTCGGCTCGCTGATCGGAAACATCATCTGGATCATCTTCGCCGGGTGGTGGCTCGCCATCGGTCACCTGGTCACCGGGGTCGCGTTGTGCCTGACGATCATCGGTATCCCGCTCGGCATCGCCTGCTTCAAGATTATTCCAATCTCGCTCCTGCCGCTCGGGGTGCAAATCGTCCCCACGGCATCAGTGGCCGCCGGACGGGTGTGACGCCTTCAGCTCACGCGGCGACGTCGGGGCCATCGTTGTTGCCGCGCACGACGCGGACCGGGGCGTAGCCGGCCAGTTCATCGAGCACATCGGCGGTGCAGACATCACCCGCGTGCAGGATCAGATCCGCCCCGCGCAGGAAACCGTGCCACCCTGGGCGGGCACGACGGCCAGCGGCGTGGTGCGTGCGTGTCCGCCAGCGCGACGACCCTCACCTCGGCATTCTGCCGGGATAGCATCCGCGCCGCCAGAGCTGGCGGCCATCCAGCTCACTGGCTAAAGGCGACGTTGTCGCCTGTGACATGGATGAGAACGCCCTGCTGCGAGACGCTCACGCTCTGGACAGTCATGTTCAGGGGCAGCGTGGGAACGGTCACGGTGGAGTCGGCCAGCGAGCCAAGCAGAGAGATGGGAAGCCCGTCCGCAGAGATCACCTTCACGTGGATCTTGTTATTGCCAACCTGCGTGACCTGCGCGGTTACTGTCCCGCTTACGATGGCCAGGTCCACGTTCAGCGTGACCTCATTGCCATGAACGGCGGTAACGGTCACGCTCGGGCCTCCCGACCCGCCAAGCAGGTCACCGAATGTGATGAGCGCCGTCCCGGACAGATGATCGACCGTGCCCCCGTTGTAGCTCGAGTTGAGATGGACACCCTGCAGGTTGGCGACGAGGTTCTTGATGTCAACCGGGCCCTCGGTCACGGTGGCGGCGGTGATGTTGACCTCGCGGAGATCCCTGGCGAGAACTTGCGTCAGGAAGGGGAAGCCTTCGATCGATACGTGCGGCTTGCTACTGAGACCCTGGCTCTGGATTTGCTGCGCCATCCGGTTTTCCGCATAGGCGGCCGCGACCCTGTCGCCGATGACGAGCACGGCCAGCAGCACGACCAGGGCGATGACCAGGTACAGCCACCGGCGGGATCGTCTCCGCTCGCGCGCAGGAGGCTGCTGAAGTGGCAGGGGCGCGGTCGGGTATTCGCTCACGGCACTTTCCCCCTGTATGCGTGGGCAGAGTGACCGCGGGCGGCGTGATCATCCCCCGGAGCGGTCCTGGTTTGCCGCCGGTGCCGGCGGCCTCACGGACGAACCAGGTGGCGCCGGGGATGCTGGCCGCTGCGGACGCGATACCAACCTCACAGGCCCACCTCATGAGCAGATGTTATGGTACGCGGCGCAAAGCTGATAGCTCATGGGCTCTCCGTTCATGGGCGCTCCGTGGCAGAACCCGCAGTCCGGCATCCTCGGCCGCCTGGCATCCTCGGCATCTGCCAGCGGGATCTGATCCGGTCGGGCGGCTGCTCGACCAGGGCTGGCTATGGGAGATCACCGATGTTCACGGCCTCCAGTTGCTGGGAGTTCGAGTTGGTGACAAGCAGGGTCTTGCCGTCCGGCTCCACAGTGAACTGACGAGGAAGGTGGCCGGCCTGCACCAGCCCGAGCAGCGCGGCAGGCCGGCGAGGGCGGCGGCAGTGTCGATCACGGTGAGGTTCGACGTGGCACCCTGCACCGCGAAGATGTTGGAGTTCGCGACGACGATCCGCTTCCCGTGGTTGATGAAGGTCAGCCCGATCGGTGCTTCACCGACCCGGACCCTGGCGATCAGGGCATGTTGCGGGTCGCTGGTCAGTTTCGGGGCGGAGAAGGCGAGCACCTCATCGCTTTGCCGCGCCGTCACCCAGACGACGCTGCCGTCCGCGGAGTTGATCGCGCGGACCGGGCCGCATCCCGCGTTCACGGTCGCGGTGACCGATGCGGCGGGTTTCGTCTCGGCCAGGCGGAGGTTGAGGACGGCCAGCGTGCCCTGCTGTGCATTGGCGCTCCGCATCTCGCTCGTCACGTACAGCCAGCGGCCGTCGCTCGATACCTGAATGCCCACCGGTTGCACGCCAAGCTGCACGTTCCCGACATAGTCGGCGATGGTGAAGCCGTTGGCGAGCGCATCCTTCAGGTTGAAGACAGCCATGCGGTTGCTTTTCATCAGGGTGACGAACGCAAACTGGTCATCGGGTGAGACCGTCACCTGGACGGCGCCGCTGCCGCCCGGGCTGAACAGCTTCCCGAGCACCGGATCCGGGCTCCCATTTTCCGCCGCGGCCACGTCGATGACGAAGGCCCCGCTGCCGGACGCGACGACCAGATAACGTCCATCGTGGGTGAGCGACTCGCCGTTGGCATTCGGCACAGAAAATGTCCCGACGAGCGAGGGCGCGAGCGAGCCGCCGTTGCTCATCACCGCGACGGACTGGCCGAGCGTGACGAACGTCTGCTGGCCGTCCGGTGTCACCGCGACGGCGTAGGGGTTGCCAGGTAGCGCGACCGTGGCCAGGTTAACGTTGACCAGCTGCGGCGCTGCGGCCACCGCGGTGCTGCAGCCAGGCGCGGCGAGGGCCGTTTCGCGCGTCCCACCGTTGCCTGCGGCGTAAATCGCGAACGCGGCACCCGCGAGGACAACGATCGCGGCGCATGCGACGACAACGGCGGCGCGTGACCGCATCCAGGGCCGGTTGGCGGGCGGCGTGCCGCGCGGCTCGGGGTAGGGCGGATGAGGCGGCCCTGACGGGCCTGGGGGGCCTGACGGGCCTGGCGCGCCTGGCGTGCCCGTGCGGAACGAGGGCCCTGCGGCGCCACCCACGCCTGCAGCGGTGTCTTCGCCTCGGCCGGCGTCCCAGCCTGCGCCCGCGTCCCAGCCTGCGCCGGCGTCCCTGCCTGCGCCCGCGTCCCAGCCTGCGTCGGGTGATCGGCTCTCTGCAGAGCCGGCTGCTTCCGTCTCGGGGCCGCGCGACGAACGTGGGCCAGCCGCGCCTGCCCCGGCCGCGGCGCCGCCGGCCGTGGCGCCGCCGGCGCCTGCGGGGTCCCTGCCTGCGCCGGGGTCGCTGCTTGCGCCTGGATCCCCGACTTCGTCGGCCGATCGGGTCTCTGGCGGGCGGGCTACTTCTGTCTTGCGCCCGCGGGACGACCCTGGCTTATCCGGGCCGGTGCCTGCCGCGCGGCCAATTTCCGCAGTGCGGTCGGTCTGCATGCGGGCGGTCGCACCTGCGGTGCCCGCCCCCGCGCCGGTGCCCGCGGTGCCCGCCCCCGCGCCGGTGCCCGCGGTGCCCGTACCCGCGCCGGTGCCCGCGGTGCCCGTACCCGCGCCGGTGCCCGCGGTGCCCGTACCCGCGCCGGTGCCCGCGGTGCCCGTACCCGCGCCGGTGCCCGCGGTGCCCGTACCCGCGCCGGTGCCCGCGGTGCCCGTACCCGCGCCGGTGCCCGCGGTGCCCGTACCCGCGCCGGTGCCCGCGGTGCCCGTACCCGCGCCTGTGCCCGCGGTGCCCGCGGTGCCCGCGCCTGCCGCGCGGAATACGCGGGTGGCGTCCGGGCGTGCGGGCTCCGGGCCCGCGGCGTCATCGTCCGCGCCCTCCCCTTCCGCGCCACCGCCGGCGCCGCGGACTGGCATGACCACCTCCGTGGCCGGTCGAGGTGTCCCCGGCGGGGCCGCGCTCGCCGCACCTGGCGAGGGCCGCATGCCAGCGGGCGGCGCGTCGCCGGCTGCGAGCCCGCAAGCGGCACGCAGGGCGGCCGCGAAATCGAGGCACCTCGCGTACCGGTCACCTGGCGACTTGGCCAGCGCCTTCGCCATGACGTCGTCGACCGCCGCTGGCAGGTCAGGGCGACGGGCGGTGAGCCGTGGCGGCGGCTCAGACAACTGTGCCCACAGCACCGCCATGCGCTGATCCCTGTCGAACGGCGGTGCGCCGCAGAGCATCTCGAAGGCGGCGCACGCGAGCGCGTAGAGGTCCGCGCGCCCGTCAACGGGCAGGCCCTCGATCTGCTCTGGCGCGACATAGTCCAGCGTGCCGAGGAACTGGCCTGCCGATGTGAGGTCGGCCGCCGCGAGCGACTGCTTGCTGAGCCCGAAGTCGGACAGGTAGACGTGGTCCCGCTGATCGCTTCCCGCCGCTTCGTCGAGGAGCATGTTGGCCGGCTTCACGTCCCTGTGGACGAGGCCGTGGGCGTGGGCCGCGTCCAATGCGGAGGCCATCTGAGCGATGATGTGGGCGACGTGCACCGCGGGCAGCGCGCCCTCACGGTCGAGCAACGTTCGCAGGTCACGGCCCTTGACGTAGCGCATCGCGATGAACAGCACGCCGCTGGCCTCACCGGCCTCGAAAATCGGGATGATATTAGGGTGGTCGACGGCCGCCGCCGCCCTCGATTCCCTGATGAACCGCTGCCGGAATCCCTGGTCGAGCGCCAGCCCGGGCGCCAGGATCTTCAGCGCGACCCGCCGGTCCAGGCGAACGTCGTGGGCGCTGTAGACGACCGCCATCCCGCCGCGGCCGATCTGCCTCTCCAGCCGGTAGCCCGCGATTTGCGCGCCGGGTGCGAAGTTGTCGGCATCGCGAGGGTCTTCGTCGCTCATAAAGCCTCCAACGCTCTCCCCGTCCGCGCCAATACCGCTCGCGCTCCCCGTCGCAGCGCAGGCCAGCACCGGAATCGCCCGGGACGCACTCGCTGAGCAGTCCGAACAGTCCAAAAGCAACTAATAACAGCCATCACCCTCGGAGACGCCGTAGAGTAGAAGGTTGAACGCATTCTACTTCACGCCCAAGCGATCTACACTTGGCGGATGACGACCGAGCGTTCCCTGTCGCCGCATGCGACTCCGGTACTCGTGATAAGGACACACGAGTCCGACCAGAGGTTGCACGCCGGACAGTCCTACACAGTTGGCCGCAATCCAGACTGCGACATAGTAGTCGACGACTCACGGGTGTCGTGGCGACACGCGGTCATCCGGCTCGATCGGGATACGTGGATCTTCGAGGATGCGGGAAGCACCAACGGGACGTTCCTCGGTAACCACCGGGTGGACCGCTGCGAGATCAGCTCGGACTGCGTTCTCCGGCTCGGGCACCCGGACGACGGGCCGGTTGTGCTCTGCTCGATCATCCAGCCCGACACGGGCAACAGGGACGCTCCCGCGGCTCGCGCCGAGGGACTGAGCGTCGATCGCCGCCCGACGGCGGTGCATCGCGCACCTGTGCGCGTGCTGCGGATCGGTCGGTCACCCGACAACGACGTCGTGCTCGCCGACCTCGGTGTCTCCCGCCACCACGCCGAACTGCGGAATTTGGGTGGCGGGCGATACGAGATAGCCGACCTGCACAGCCACAATGGCACGTACGTCAATGGTGAACGCATATCGAGTACCACTGTAACAGAGCGGGACATTATCGGCATCGGGCGGGCGACATTCCGCATCGTCGGTGACGAGCTGCGCGAGTTCGTCGATGAGGGCGATGTCTCGCTGGTCGCGCAGGATCTCACGGTGCGGATCTCGGGCGGCAAGGTGCTGCTCGATCACGTCAGTTTCCCGATCGGCGAGCGGTCCCTCGTTGCGATCATCGGCCCGAGCGGCGCGGGCAAGACGACACTGCTCGGCGCGCTGACCGGAATGCGGCCCGCGGGGGAGGGCGCTGTCCTCTACGACAACCGGGATCTGTACAAGCATTACGCCGAACTGCGTCACAGAATCGGCCTCGTTCCCCAAGAGAACATCCTGCACACCCAGTTGTCGGCGCGCCGCGCCCTGCGTTACGCGGCTGAGCTGCGCTTCCCCGGTGACACGTCGAAAAGGGAACGGAACGGCCGGGTAGATGAGGTCATCGACGAACTCGGGCTCAAGGCACATGCCGAGACCCGCGCCGCGTCATTGTCCGGTGGCCAGCAGAAGAGGGTCAACGTCGCGCTTGAACTGCTGACCAAGCCGTCGCTGCTCTTCCTGGATGAACCCACCTCCGGCCTGGACCCGGGCCTGGACAAGTCGGTAATGGAGATGATGAGCGGGCTGGCCAAGGATGGCCGCACGGTCATCGTTGTGACACACAGTGTCGCCAACCTGGATGTGTGCGACCGCCTCCTTGTCCTTGTGCCTGGCGGCCGTGTCGCCTTCTTCGGGCCACCGGCGGAAGGGCTCAAGCACTTCGGCAAGCCCGGCTGGGCCGAGGTCTTCCAGGCGTTCGACCAGGAAGAGGACCGCGACTGGGCCGCGGAGTTCAAGCGCTCGCCGCTGTACGCCCGCTACGTCACCGCGGGACTTACCGCCCATGCACCGGAGAGCGGCCGCGGGCAGGTGCCGCCGCCCAAACCGCGCAATCGCTTCGCGCAGCTCAGCACCCTTGTCCGGCGATACATGGCTGTCATCGCCTCCGACCGCGTTTACCTGGCCTTTCTGGCCGGGGTTCCGATCGTCCTCGGCGTGGTGATCCGGGTGATCCCCGCGCATCTCGGGCTGGGCGGGCGCACGGGCACGAACGACGCTGCCGAGCAGCTGTTGCAGGTCCTCGTCCTCTGTGCCTGTTTCGCCGGGGCGTTCAACGCCGTCAGGGAGCTGGTCAAGGAACGCGCCATCTACAGCAGGGAACGCGCTGCTGGGCTGTCCGCTGGCGCCTACCTGTCCTCCAAGCTCGTGGTGCTGGGGGTGATCAGCGCGATCCAGGCTGGGCTGCTCCTGCTCATCGGGCTATCCGGCCGCCCGCTGCCAGCCCAAGGGGCGTTTCTGAAGTCCGTCCCACTGGCGGAGCTGATGCTGGCCGTGGGCACGCTTGCCGTCGTCTCGATGGCACTTGGGTTGCTGATCTCGGCGTCGGTCGACACATCGGAGAAGGCGATGCCGCTACTGCTTGTGGCCGTGGTGGTGGAGATCATCTTCACAGGAACCGTGTTCGCGCTCAACGGGAAGGCAGGGCTCGAGCAGATAGCGTGGCTGTCACCGTCTCGCTGGGGATTCGCCGCCCCCGCGTCGACCTCCGACCTCACGAGGATCATGCCCCCGGTCCCCGGAACCAAGCCGGATCCCCTGTGGCTGCACCATCCGCAGACGTGGCTGAAGGACATGGGAGCCCTGGTCGGGCTTGGGGTCGTCTTCGTTCTCCTCACCTGGTGGCGATTGGTGCGCTTGAGCCCAGGCCGCAGAAGGTGACGAGCGCGGCCGCGCCCGGTCAGGTCACCTCGCGCAGCCGTCCGGTCGCGACGTCGAAGACGAAGCCACGGATGGCGTCGGTGTGCGGGACGAACGGGCTGGCCTTGATCCGCCCGACGGACTGGCGGACGTCGGTATCGAGGTCGGTGAACGCCTCGGCGGCCCAGTCAGGCTTGATCCCGGTCTCCTCCTGGATCGACGCCTTGAAGGCATCGTCGGTGAACGTGAGCATCCCGCACCCGGTGTGGTGGATGATGATGATCTCTCGGGTGCCGAGCAGGCGCTGGCTGATCGCCAGGGAGCGGATCTCGTCCGCGGTGACGACGCCGCCAGCGTTCCTGATGACGTGCGCGTCACCTTCGGCGAGGCCGAGTATCGCGTAGACGTTCAGGCGCGCGTCCATGCATGCCACGACGGCGACCTGCCTGGACGGCGGCGCCAGCGGCAGCGGGCCATGGAACTCGGCGGCGTAGCGCTCGTTGTTCGCGAGCAGTTCGTCGGTTGCGGACATCATGATCCCTTTCAGGTCGGAAATATCAGCTAACGTCCCAAAGTGCCCTCCCGTCAACAGGCAACCGCCAGCACCTGCAGCCACGGCATTGCTCCTGCGTCACAAACGGGCAGCTGGCGGAGCCCTGGCTGGAAGCACCGGGGGCACCGGCGGGGCAAGGCCTGCACGCCTCCGCTGCGGCTCGGCGCCGGGGAAGCGTTGATTGCCTTACCTGGAGGGTGGTGAGCCAGTCAGGCGCGCATGTCAGGGCCGATGTCAGGGCCGGAGGCGCATCCGGCGTGACCGCGCGGCGACGTGGCCCTGGCCGCCACGCCCACTGCGTGACGGGCGTGACGGGCGCGGCCGGTGGGAGCGGGCGTCAAGAACTGATCCGGAACGGCTGCCGCGGCGTGATCCGCGTCCTCGACCCGCCGCGGCTTGCCGTGGGCGGTAAAGCTAGCGGACGGGTTCGAGGATGACGACTGGGATCTTCCGTGTCGTTTTGGTCTCGTAGTCCGCGAAACCTGGGTAGTCACGCTTCTGCGCGGCCCAGATCCGATCCCGTTCGTCGTCATCCGCCACCCTGGCGGTGACCTCAACGGTCTCGGTGCCAATCTCCGCGCGCACCCTGGGATGGGCAACCAGGTTGGGTACCAGTCCGGATTCGTCGGGGCACCCGCCTTCGAGGCAAAGACCGCGAAGCTGTCCCCGGTCGCCCTGTACATCATCGGGTTGACCCGGTCCTGGCCGCTCTTGGCGCCCACGGTGTGCAGGAGCAGGAGCGGAGCGCCCTCGAACTGGCCGCCCACCTTCCCGCCGTTGGCGCGAAACTCCGAGATGATCTTGCTATTCCAGTCGTTGGCTTCAGCCATTCTCGCTCCCCTTAGCTCGTTGGCGCCAGCAATTGGCCGGCCCCACCTCCGGGCCTGTCCGGGCGCGCGCCTCCACCCGCTAACTCGCCAGGATGATCAGGCCGTAGTGGCCGTCGTACCGGTGGTAGAGGACGCTGCCGTGGCCACTGGCCTGATCGGCGAAGAAAACGAACGGCAGGCCGGTGAGCTCCAGCCGCTCGGTCGCCTCCGCCGGTGTCAGCCTGGGAGCCGGGTGCGCGCTGACGGTCAGTGGTGCGCCTATGGCCGCGCCCAGGTCCGGCGACGGGTCAAGCCGTGCCAGCAGGAGGTCATCGCCCGACCGGTAGATCACGCTGTCCTGGCCGGTCTCCGCGTCGGTGAACAGATAGAAGTCGTAATCCATGGTCTCCATGTCGAACGCGGCCTCGTCCGATGTCTGCGCCGCCGGTGTTACCGACTTGCGCCGGACAAGCTGCCGTTCCGCGGCTGGCCGGGGATAGTAGTCGGGCCGCTGGGCCGGCCGCGCCTGGTGGCGCCATTCGTTCGGGGCACTGTCGGGCATACCTCCGCGCCGCGCCTCCCAGCTGCGGCCGATCCGGGAAAGCTGCTCCTTGAGCCGGTCGTGCAGCCGGTCGGTCGCCGCCCGCAGCGTCTCGGCCGCGACCTGGGCTCGCACGATCCGGCCGTTGACGTCCAGGCTGGCCTGCGCCACCGCCGGCCGGGCGACGGCTGGATCCGTGGCCACGGTCAGCCTCACTTTTGCGAACAGGACAGGCTCGGGCGCGTACCTGCGGATCGCGGCAAGCACCTTCGCGCGCGCGTATCCGGCGGCATGCCCTGCAATCTTGCCCCTGGCCGCCACGATCACTTCCGGCAGCGGCCGGATCATCACCCGGTTTGCAGGAGTCACGGCAGACACTACTGAACACCACCCTCCCAATCTGAATCCGACGGCTGAGGCGCCCCGGCAAAGCCGGAGCTGCCGGGTTTCGCCATGTGCTCGGTGAACCAGTCCCTGGCCAGGCCTGCTACGGCGGCCAGGGCACCTGGCTCTTCGAACAGGTGAGTAGCACCCGGTACCACTTCCAGCCGGTTATGGCAGCGGAGCTGATCTTGTGCTTGCCTGTTGAGGTTGAGGACCGCCTGATCTCTGCCGCCCACGATCAGCAGGGTGGGCGCGCGTACCAAGGCCAGCCGTGCGCCCGCGAGGTCGGGCCTGCCGCCGCGGGAGACGATGGCGGTGACATCCGCATCCGGCCTGGCTGCCGCCCACACTGCGGCCGCCGCGCCGGTGCTCGCGCCGAAATAGCCGATCGGCGCATCGCCAGCGTCAGGTTGGCGGCGCAGCCACGCCGTGACGGCGGTCAGCCGGGCGGCGAGCAGTGGTATGTCGAATACGTGCGCACTGTCGAGCTCTTCAGCGGGTGTGAGCAGGTCGAACAGCAAGGTGCCGAGCCCGGAGGTGGCCAGCGCGGAGGCCACGTCGCGGTTCCGCGGGCTGAACCTGCTGCTGCCGCTGCCGTGCACGAACACGACGATGCCCAGCGGTTCGGTGGGCAGTGCCAGCCGCCCGGCCAGCTCGATGGACCCGGCCGGGATCGCGACGTCCTCGTCGCGGTCACGCGGGCCCGGCTGTGCGGAACCCTGCTGCGGCGCGCTCACCATGATCGGCCAGGCGGCGGTGCGCCTCAGCAGGTCGACGACCTGCTCGTCGGAGACTTGGGTGAAGTCCTCATACCACTGGCCGATCGCGAAGAACAACGTGGGGATCTCGAGGCAGACCACCTCGTCGGCGTCACGCCGCAAGCTCTTGATGGCTTGCGCGGCACCGACCGGCGCGGCGATCACCACCTTGCGGGCATGCTGCGCGCGCGCGACCCGGCAGGCGGCACGCACCGTAGAGCCGGTGGCGATGCCGTCGTCGACGATAATCACGGTGCGGTCCGCCAGCGGGACCCGCGGCGTCCCTGTGCGCAGCCGACGTACCCGCTGTTCGAGTTCGGCGCGTTCACGGTCTTCCACCGCGGCGATGTCGGCCTCGCTGATCTGCGCGCTGCGCACCACATCGGTATTGATGACGCGAACCCCGCCCTCGCCGATGGCGCCCATGGCGAGCTCGGGCTGGAAGGGCACGCCAAGCTTGCGTACCACGAGAACATCCAGCGGCGCGAGCAGTGCCTTCGCCACTTCGAAGGCGATCGGCACGCCGCCTCGGGGCAGCGCGAGAACCACCGGGTTGTCACGCCGCAGCTGCCGTAGCTGCCTGGCGAGACGGCGCCCCGCATCCGCCCGATTGATGAACGGCACTTCGCGCCCCTCTCATCGCACGGCCCACAATGGGGGCTGTATCTAACACAATCGCCCGCGCTGGTTCGGATGTTAGGGCCGAACGTCCCCCGGCCGGACCGCGCCGCTGAGCGTGCCTACGCGACCAACCGCCACGGCGCCGGCAGGCTGATGAGCTGTCACCAGCGGCCGATGAGCTGCAACCGGCGGCCGGTGCCCCGCCGGGCATGCCGCCCCGCGATGCGAGTGTGGCGAGCTTCGCCGACCTCGGCGAAGCTCGCCACACGGCCGCGGCACGCAGTCACCTGCCCTGGCAGCCCAGATCACTCGTGTTGTGTCGCTCGCTGGTTGCGGTAGTGCTCTCGCCAGATGAGGCGGTAGACGCCGAGGTGGCGGGGAAGTGTGCGAAGGCCGGGAATGAAGGGGGTGAGGATGAAAACGAGGGTGAGTAGGGCCATGAGGCCCCAGACGAGGGCGTCGCCGTTGGTCGGAGGTGCTGAAGGGTTTGATCTGGTACCAGAAGGTGTAGAGCCAAAGCCAGGCCTGGCCGGGGAAGTTCCCGGTTTCGTTCATCATTCCCCACTGGTCGCCGGAGAGGTGCTGGGTGTCGGCTTTGGTGGCCATATAGGTGCTGTCGGCGAGGAAGAGCAGGGATTTGGTGTAGTCGCTGCTGTAGAAGCCGTTCTGGGATTGCAGTGCGCTGTCGAGGCCGCCGGATCGGGCCAGGTCCAGGAGCCGGCCGGTGAGGATGGGGACGGGGCCGTAGTCGCCTTTTGTGACCGCGGCCGGGTTGCCGCCTGGGGCTTTGGACAGGGCGTCGGCGTAACTGGTGGCCCATTTCTGCTGCTGGGCGGGCGACGCCGCGTTGTAGGCGGTGAGCGCGGCGGCCAGGGCCGCGTCGTCGGGCACAGATGCCAGCGGTGTGAGGACGAAGTCGTGGGCGGAGTTGACGGGCTGGGTGACGCCCATCCATTGTTCCAGCTTGAGGGGGCCGAGTCGCTGGCTGGCCCCCGTGGTGGTGTTGTAGGGCGGGCCGTAGCCGGCGCTGTCGCTTGTGCCGGCGAGTTCGCTGGTGGCGGTGGCGACGAAGTCGGCGGGGTCCGCGTTGGCCCAGCTGGCGATGTTGATCGGTTTTTCGTCGGGTGAGGAGAACACGACGGACAGGCCGACGGTGAGGACGGCGACGGCGAGGAAGGCGATGACGAATTCTTTGACGATGTCGTAGGACCGGGTCGCCTGGGCGGGCGCGGCGCCGCGTTCTCCGGTCCGCTGGGTGCTGGTCATGACGATGCCGCCGCGGGGCCGTCCGGGCCGGCCGGTCAGCGGCCGGGCCGGCGGGCGGGCCGGGTGAAGGGGACGCGCTGGCGGCGGGTTTGAGCTCGGGCTGTCTATGTGGCAGGGGGATCGGTGGGGCGACGCCGCGGCGGCGGACCAGCAGGAGGTGCCAGATGGTCAGCAGGCCGAGGACGAAGGGCAGCAGCACGATGTGCCACATCAGCATCTGGCCGAAGTCCAGGACGTTGAAGAACGCCCCGATGCCCGATGCGTTCAGGCCGTCTTTGGCCTGGGTGGAGATCCACTGGGAGTCGAAGTTCTGCTGCACCAGGTAGCCGGTGAAGGCGGTGCCGACGGAGGCGACGAACGCGACCGCGCCGGTGACCCAGGTCAGCGCGCGGCGGCCGCGCCAGGCGGCCATGAAGAACTTGCCCCACAGGTGGATCACCATGAAGAACATGAACAGTTCCACACTCCACAGGTGCAGGCTGTTAACGAAATGCCCGGTGGCCGAGAAATGCCACCATGACGGGCCCTTGAGCGCCAGGAGGCCGCCGGAGATCAGCACCACAAGCAGCGCCGACAAGGTCAGCACACCGAACACGTATATCCACGACGCCACATACGCCGGCTGGCTGTCCGGCAGCATCTTGTCCGGCGGCAACGCCGTGAGCCAGCGTTTCCGCAGCCGCCCCGTCCAGCCCGCCGCGGCGGACCCAGCAGCAGACTCAGCAGCAGACTGAGCAGCCGGTTCAGCGGTGCTGCTCATGACGGCCGCCTGCCCTTGGGGAAGGGCAGGAGCAGCGCCGCCACGAACACCACCACCATCGCGGCGATCACCACCAGGTTGGCGACCGATATCTGGATCACGCCCCAGTGCAGGTAATGCCCGGGATGGTTCAGATTCACCGGCGGCCCGGCCAGCAACCGGCCCACCATGTCGAGTCGGCCCATACGCGACCTCTGCCTTCATTAAGAGCCTTCAACAAAAGGGGCGGATCACCCATACCAACCGCATTCCCCCACACCATCCACCCCCACGGCCCCGCAGGGCAGAGGCCCTGCGTCATCGTCCGGGAGGACCTTGGTCCCCCATCCAGCCCGCCTCCGCGCCGCCAGCCAAGCCGCCACAGCCAAGCCGCCACAGCGATGGTGCCGGCCCTGGTGAGCCGTCGGGTCCTTAGGCGTCTGCCGAACGGACCAATGTCCTTGCACGCAGGTACCGCGAGGTGATGGGGTCACAAATGCGGTTGCTGTCGCCGCCTGCGACGGGGCGCGGTGCTCGCCCGGGCCGGGCCTCGGTGCATGGGCATGGCACCCGCACGCAGCCTGGCAATGGAGAGTGAGGAGCAACGCGATGGGACCACCGCGCGGCTATGAGGACCAGCAGGGCCCCCGGGTGGTGGAGGCCCCGGCGTTGGCGGAATTGCACGACGCGTTGCGGCGGGCGGGTTACCAGGTGATCGGGCCAACGGTCCGGGACGGCGCCATTGTGCTAGCCGAACTGGCCTCCGCCGCCGACCTTCCCTACGGCTGGGGAGTGGCGCTTGAGCCTGGTGGCTACCGGCTGCGGAAGCGCGCGGACTCGGCGGCCTTCTGCCACGCCGCTGGGCCGCAGTCCTGGAAACCGTTCCTGCATCCGCCGCGGTCCAGGCTCTGGTCGGCGCGTCGTGGCGAGGATGGCTTCGAACTGGAGCCCGACGCGGACGTGCCAAGGTACGCGTTCCTTGGCGTGCGGCCTTGCGACCTGCGCGCGATCCTCGTCCAGGACCGGGTGCTCGGCAGCGGCGAACACGCGCGCAGCGCGTACGCTACCCGGCGGTCCGCGGCGTTCATCATCGCTGTGAACTGCACCGAGCCGGGCGAGACCTGCTTCTGCTCCTCGATGGGCACCGGCCCGCAAGCTGGGCCGGGCTTCGACCTCGCCCTCACCGAGTTCACCGGTCCCGCCGGCGGGTACCGCTATCTTGTCGATGTGGGATCAGCGGCGGGCGCTGCCATCCTGGCCGAGTTGCCACAGCAGCCGGCGAGCGACAGTGCAGTGGCGCGGGCACGATCGGTCGTCGCCGAGGCGGCCGACCGGATGGGCCGGTCGATGCCCGCCGGAGGGCTGCCCGAGCTGATGGCCGCAAGCACGGATGCCGCGCGCTGGGATGACGTGGCATCGCGCTGCCTGACCTGCGGCAACTGCACCATGGTCTGTCCTACCTGCTTCTGCACCACGGTGCAGGACACGAGCGACCTCACCGGGGAGCACGCCGAGCGCTGGGAACTCTGGGATTCCTGCTTCGACCTCGACTTCTCCTACCTGCACGGCGGCAGCGTGCGGGTCTCGGAAAAGAGCCGCTACCGGCAATGGCTCACCCACAAACTCGGCACCTGGCACGACCAGTTCGGCTCGTCGGGCTGTGTCGGCTGCGGCAGGTGCATCGTCTGGTGCCCGGTCGGCATCGACATCACAGAGGAAGTCGCCGCCTTGCGTGCCGAGGCCGCTGGCCCGCAAGGCGACGGCTCCGGCGACGGCTCGGGCGACGGGGACGGCGGCGCGCCAGCGGGAAGCACGGCCGGGAAGGCAGGGCCCACGAGTTGAGGACACATGAAATCGGCGCTGGCAGAAAGAGAGCCAGCCAGAAGCGAGCGGGGCAAAGATGAGCACCACAGACTCGCCGCCGCTCACGGCACACCCGTTCGTCCGGGGAATGACGGCTGAGCACATCGCTCTGCTTGACGAGGTCACGCGCTACGTGTCGGTGCCTGCCCGGCACCGGTTTTTCGATGAGGGCGGCACAGCCGACCGGTTCTGGCTCATCGAGGCCGGGCAGGTGGCACTGGATCTGCACGTGCCCGGGCACGGCCCGGTCATCATAGAAACGCTCGGCCGCGGCGACGTTATCGGCTGGTCGTGGCTGTTCCCGCCGTTCGAATGGCTGCTCGGCGCCGTGACCATGCAGCCCACGCAGGCGTTCGAACTGGACGGCCGCGCGATTCGCGGCCTGTGTGAAGCCGACCCGGTGCTCGGGCACGAGGTCACCCGCCGGCTCATCACCGTCGTGGTGCGCCGGCTGCAGGCCACCCGGATCCGGTTGCTCGACGTCTATGGGCCCCCGGAGGTCCAGCCATGACCGTGTCGATGCTTCCGTCGCGTTACCGCGTCGTGGCGCGGCACCAGGAAAACCGCGACACCGTGACCCTGGTCATGCGGCCGGTGGATGCTCCGGTCCCCCTCTGCCAGCCGGGTCAGTTCACCATGCTGTACGTCTTCGGGGTCGGCGAGGTGGCTGTATCGGTAAGCGGGATCGGCAGCGCCAATGGCAGTGACCTGCTCACCCAGACGGTACGCGCGGTGGGCGCGGTGACCCGCGCGCTGTGCGCGGCCGCCCAGGGACAGGTGGTCGGCGTGCGAGGCCCGTACGGCATGGGCTGGGGCGTCGCCGAAGCAACCGGGCAGGACCTTGTGGTGGTGGCCGGCGGGGTCGGGCTCGCGCCGCTGCGCCCAGTTCTGCTTGCCGCGCTCGAGGTGCGGGAGCGGTATGGCCGGATCGTTCTGCTCGTCGGAGCCCGTTCACCCGCCGATTTGATCTTCGCGCATGAGCTTGGCACATGGCGGCAGCGTGGGGTGGCTGTGGAGATCACCATCGATCCACCGGCCAGCGGCTGGCATGGACATGTCGGCTTCGTGAGCGAGCTCATTGGCCGCGCGGAGTTCGACGCGGCCAGCGCGGCGGCCTTCGTGTGCGGTCCGGAGATCATGATGAGGGTGTCAGCCCGGGCGCTGATGGCCCGCGGGGTCCCGCCGCGCGACATCCGGGTGTCCCTGGAGCGCAACATGCGCTGCGGCGTCGCCACCTGCGGCCACTGCCAGCTAGGATCGCTGCTTGTCTGCAGGGACGGCCCGGTCGTGAGCTATGAGCGGGCCGCGCCACTGCTCGCTGTCAGGGAGCTTTGAATGCCTGGCGGTGCCGGCGGTGCCGGCGGTGCTGGTACGGGGGGACACAGTACCTCCCGCGGGCCCCGCGCGACCCGATGGCCAGAAGCTGCCCATCAAGGTGATGACCCGCTGGCACCACCCCGCGGAACCTCCCACGAGGGAACTGGCCCGCCCGCAGCGCCGCCCGCCGCGGCACGGCCGAAGCTTGCGGTGTGGAAGTTCGCCTCATGCGACGGCTGTCAGCTGACCCTGCTCGACTGCCAGGACGAACTGCTCACCCTGGCGGCCGAGGTCGAGATCGCGCACTTCACCGAGGCGTCAAGCGCGGATGTCGCTGGCCCGTACGACGTCTCCCTGGTGGAGGGATCGGTGAGCACGCCCGGAGATGTGCGGCGGATCGGTGAGATTCGTGCCGCCTCAGGCACCCTCGTGACGATCGGGGCATGCGCCACCTCAGGCGGCATCCAGGCGCTGCGGAACTTCGCGGACGTCGCGGAGTTCACGTCGGTCGTCTACGCCCGGCCCGAGTACATCCCGGCCCTCGCCACCTCCACCGCCATCGCCGAGCATGTCGCTGTGGACTTCGAGCTGCGGGGCTGCCCGATCGACCGGCGTCAATTGCTCGAGCTGCTCACCGCGCTGCTTGCGGGCCGCAGGCCGGCAATACCCGCGCACAGCGTCTGCTACGAATGCAAGCAGCGGGGCAACGTGTGCGTCATGGTTGCCCACGGCACGCCATGCCTCGGGCCCGTGACCCAGGCCGGCTGTGGCGCCATCTGCCCGGCATTCCGCCGGGGATGTTATGGCTGCTTCGGACCCACGGCCAACCCGGACACGGTCTCGCTGACCAAACAACTGCGTTATTTGGGCATGCCAAGCATCGAGCTGAAGCGGGTCTTCTCGACCTTTAACACGGCGTCTCCGGCCTTCGCAGCCGCCAGCGACGCCGTAGCGGCCGAGGAACCCGAACGGCTGCAGGCGCCACCCGGCGATGCCCATAAGGATGCCGGGTCCCTGCGGGCACACAAGGACTGATAGGGGCATTGGTCCCTGGGCGCAGGGCCAGAGGTCGGCGGCCCTGGAGCCGTTTGCCTGGTGTGCGCGTGCGGCCCGTCCTGGTGTGCTTGCAATGGCGAAATAGAGGAGCGATCGCCATGAATAGCAGCGTCAAAGATGTGATGACCAGGAGTGTCGTGGCTGTACGCGAGACGGCCGGCGACAAGGACATCGTGACTGTCATGCGGCTCCGCCGGGTCAGCGCCTTTCCGGTCCTGGATTCCGCCGATCACGTAGTCGGCGTGGTGTCCGAGGCTGATCTCCTGCTCAAGGAAGCCGTCTCCGCTTCGACAGGGGCTATCCCGCCCGGGGCGGAGGGGCGGCCGAAGGAGCAGGTAAAGGCGACTGGGGTCACGGCGGCGGAGCTCATGACCAGGCCTGCGGTGACGATCAATCCGGGTGCGACCGTCGCCGAAGCGGCCAGGCTGATGTACAGCCATCACGTGAAGCGGTTGCCGGTCGTGGACGAGACCGGCCGGCTGGCCGGGATCGTCAGCCGCGTGGACGTGCTGAGTGTCTTCGACCGTCCGGACGGACAGATCCGTGACGCGGTGATCAAGGAAGTCCTCGACGGCGACGTCGCGCTCGGTCCGGACAACGTCGATGTGACCGTGAAATCCGGCATTGTGACCATCGCCGGGCCAGTCGAGCGCCGGGCCATCGCCCTGCAGCTGATGCACGCCATCAGGTACGTCGACGGCGTCGTGGATGTGCGTGACCGGCTCAGCTACCCGCCCGGAGATGTGCCAAAGATCGCAGGGATCATCTGACGGGGGCGCGGCGGCATGGCGCGGCGGCGTGATCCGGTTCCGCGGCGGCGCGTCTGGCGATCGTGGCGTCCTCGCCTGAGGTGAGGCGCTCATGAGCCCGATGCGGGACTACGTTCGACGCTTCCGCCCCGCCCGCACGCGGGGGCAGGCAGCGGGCACCGCCGTGCGCGCCGACGGGAAGGCGGCTGGCCAGCCGCCCTGTACGCGCCGCCAGGAGTCGCCGGGACAAGGGCTGGAGCTCTTCGGGCGCGCGATGGTCAATCGTCGGACTGGCCGAGGGAATCGCGATCTGCGGCCTGATCGTCGGGATCATAGTGAGCGGAAAGGCGTGACAACGATGTCCCGGGTTGCTGTCATCGGAGAACAAGGACGTATCCAGGGTTTCGCACTGGCCGGCGTCGCTACCCACCCGGCCGAGACCGACGAGGAGGCCCGGTCGGCCTGGCGGTCGCTCGGGGATGAGGTGGCCGTGGTCATCCTCACCCCCAGCGCGGCCGACCGCCTCGCCGGTCAGCTAGAACAGCGGCCGGAGGTACTAACTGTGGTGATGCCGCCATGACTGGCATGCCTCCGGCTGCCGCACCTGCCACCGACCGCGCCGGGACCGCGATCGTCCAGGTGCTTGAGGGCACCGCCGGCATGGACCCGTCGGCGACGCGGGCCGCTTTCAGCGGCAGCCCGCTTGCGCATTCCCGCCGGGCCGCAGTGGCTGGGCCCGGTGCCATGGCCGTGGCGACGGAGATCGAGCTCGGCCTCGACCAGCTCAAGCACGCCGGCCGCGGCGGCTGGCACGCCGGCCGCGTGCGGCTGCGGCAACTGCTCAATTGCCCTGAGCGGCGCTGAGCTTGTTCACCACATCTACCACACCATCAATGTTCGAGGTCAGCCGTATCGCGACCGCGATTAGGTCCTGCCCGTCCTTGTGCCCGGGCTGGCCGGTCAGGGTGACTATGCCGTCCCGGACATTGACGGTCACATTCTCCGGATCCTCGAGCAGGATCTCTGCGAACACGGTGCGAACGTCCGTGGCGATGTCCTCGTCCGGACGGAGGAAGACGCTGAGCAGGTCACGGCGGCTGACGATCCCGATCAGCGTTCCTGCGGGATCCACGACTGGCAGTCGCTTGATGTGGCGGGAGTTCATCAGCCTTGCCGCGGCAGGAATCGTCGCGTCTGGGTGGATGGTGATGGCTGGCGAGGTCATCAGCTCGCCAGCCGTGTGGCCCCATTTCTTCGTACCTGTCGGCCGATGCAGGCGGGCTCGCCGGCCCATCCGCGCCCGTGACGTGCGCTTCTCCTGGACGGCGAGCAGGTCAGCCTCGGAAACGACCCCGGCTATATGGCGGCCCATGATCAGTACCGGCAGGGCGCTGACCTTGTGCTCCGCGATCAGAGCGGCGATGTCCTTGTAGGGGGTTGTCCGTTCGACGGTCACCACGGATTTCGTCATGACGTCACGGACCCTGCGCTGCCAGCGGCCGCGCTGGTCATGCCCATCACCATCGGCCGATGGCGCAGCAGGCTGCCGCGGTGCCGCGGGCTGGGTAACCCGCTCGCCGGCGTGTTCCTCGGCGGTATCGAGTGCCCGCGCCACGTCGGAGGCGCTGGCCCGGCCGTGCAGGGATTCGTAGTATGCGGCACCAAGGTGACGCAGCATGGCGTCGAAAAGGGCGTCGCGGCGGTTCATTTCGTCCGCCTCCTCATGTCGAGCGCTGATGTTGCAACCATCTTCGTTATCCGGCCCTGCCTGCCTGCCTAACGTACCTGGCCGGATCCGGGGGCTGACCCCTCAGCCACGCCGGCAGCATCCGGTTCCGCTGCCCGGGCAGCCCCGGCCGCCTCGACGCCTCCTCCACCGCCTGGCGGGCTGACCCCCCGCCGGGCAAAGCCCGGCGAGGGGTCAAGAGCTTACGCGGTCAGGTTGCCTCTCCCTTCGTGTAGGCAGCCAAACCGGGGAGCACCTCGACCTGTGGCGCCGTGCGGCGGAGGTGCACGATGCCGAAGATCGACAGGATCAGCATGAGCGCCGCTCCTGCGAACGACACGATCGCCGCGATTCCGGCGATCTGGCCGATCCTCCAGAAAGCGTACGCGTTGAGCAGGAGCCCTCGCAGGGCCGTGCCGCGGAACACGGTCTGAACCTGCGCGGCCAGCCTGACGTTGTTCGGCTGGGCCAACGCCTGAGCAGACAGCTGCGAGTAGGTGTTCCCGCCACCGATGGTCTGCAAGTGGACGGCGATGAAGTGGTTGGCCCAAGCCTCTGCTTGCTGCCCGTCCAGCAGTTGCTGACCCGCGTACTTGTTCAGGTACGGGCCGATCTGCGGGCTGGCAAGCTCAGGGCTGCCCTTGACCGGGAAGAAGATCTTCTGCGAAGCGAGCTGGTTGTGCACCTGACTGGTTGTGAAGTTGTACCCCCAGGTCAGCAGGCCACCAGCGATCAGGAAGATGATCGCGATGCCGATGCCTGCCACAGTGAGCAGGGCGTCGAGGGTAATGCGGCGCACTCCGTCACGCCTCCCATCGGGTGCCGGAACTCTAGGTTCTGGTGAGTTATGCACGCACTGCCCCGAGTTTCCCTTTTCATGGCAATGTTCCGTAAGGGCTGTATGTCCCGATTTTGAAAGGCTGCATGTCCCTGTGCGGAAAGGACTTCCGTCATCCGGAGGGGCGCGTGGATACCAGACGGATCCGTTTCATCGACTGGTCGCGGCCGCGCCTTCCAGGTTTGCGATGACCTGGAAGGCACGGCCGCTGTCTGGAGGGGACAGGGGGGTCGCCGATCGTCCCGCTCCGGCTGGATATGCTTCAACCGCCTGACGGACGCGACCGGATCTGCCCGGTCGGCCAGCTACTGCGGGCGCGAGGGAACTCCGGCCCCCAACCTGGGGTGGATAAGCCGAGGCCTGGCCATCTGGGTCCGCCGCCCGATGGCCCGCCCGGCCCACTTACATGCGGTGTGTCCATTGGGGTTCGATCGCCTCCCATCCGGCCTCCCATCCGGCGAGTCTTCGGCGCTCGAGCAGTCGCCGGGCCATGGCGGCCATGCTGAGCAGCAGGACGGCCAGCGCGATCGGCGCGAGGATGACTGTGGCAACCGCCCGGTGGATGATCTGGGCCGTGGTCAGTGGAGCGCTCGTCACACGTCCGGAGTTGTCGACCCAGACGCGAACGGTGCTTCCCGCGCGGGTTCCACCAACCGCCGGAATCTCGCCGACCCGGACCGATCCGTTCGGTGCTTTCCACCGCGCACGCACCCATGCGAATGTCGCTGACTGGTACATGAAGCCCGCATTCTTTGGCGCGGCCTCAAGCAGGATCGCCGGGACGCGATGCGATTCTTGCCGCGCGTGCCTGGCCTGCACCGCCGCCGCGTGCGCGACGTTGGATGCGGCCACAGCCGTGACCGGTGCGCCGATCAGGAATACGGCAAGCAATGCGGCCATGATCGAGGTCTCCGCCCGGTCCGAGCGCCGCCTGAGCGGGTTGCGATCCAGCCCAAGCCGCTGGGTGAGCCTGCCCAGCCCGGTCGTTCGCGGTGCCGGGTCAATCATCGCTGTCACCTCCATCTGCCTGGGGCCACTAGCCGTTCACTGGCCGCAGCCGCGCCGGCAGTTCCTTCGCCTCAGCGCCGCGCAGCGGGGTCAGACGCAGCGCGCGGCGCAGATCATCCGTCGTAACCGTGCCGATGACCCGGCCGCCGGAAAGCACGACAGCGGCGAGCTCGCCGAGCAGCGGTGGGCGGGCGAACAAGGACGCCGCAGATTCGTCGGGCGCCACCCGGTAGGGCGGCGGCACGGCCGTGGCGACGCGGTCCAGCCGCAGTTCAGAACGCTGAATCGGATGGAGGCGCGCCAGGTGGTCAAGTGATACGGCGCCGACCAGAGCGCCGTCGAAATCCACGACGGGGAACACGCTCTGGTGTGAATGCCGTGCCACACGCTCGATGAAATCCTCGGCCGTGCTCCACGCGGGTGCGATGTCCGGACCGGGCGTCATGATGTCACTGACCCGCACACCCGCCATCACGTCGCTGGCGCGTGCTGCGCCCTCCTCCGCCCCGGCGGCACTAACCAGGAACCAGGCGATGAGAACCAGCCAGAGACCGCCGAAGTTCCGCCAGACGACGAATTCAGCGACTCCAGCTGCCGCAATCGCAATACCGACACACCTGCCGGCCCTTGCCGCCAGGCGATCGGCGCGCGCCCCGTCGCCGTAGCGCCGCCACACCAGCGCCTTCAATACCCTGCCGCCGTCCAGCGGTGCGCCAGGCAGCATGTTGAAGACCGCGAGCAGGGCATTCATCATCGCCAGCCAGAACAGCGCCGCGGTGACAACGTCCAGCCCGTGGATCTTCCCGGTTCCAAGGGCTGCCGCGCCGAAGACGCAGGCCGCGACAACGCTGGTCGCGGGCCCCGCCAGGGCGATCTGCAGCTCCGCACCTGGAGTCCTGGGTTCGCCACCGAGTTCGGTGACGCCGCCAAGCACCCACAGGGTGATCGAGCGCACCGGGACTGCCTTGCGGCGGGCGACGAGCGCGTGCGCGAGCTCGTGTGCGAGTAGCGACGCGACAAAAAGCAACGCGCCGGCGATCGCCACGATCCAATAAGCGCTGGCCGGCTGATGAGAGATGATGCCTGGCAGCACGTTCGCACCGAGAATCTCCGCGATGAGCGCGATGATCACCATGACAGACCAGTGCACACCGACCGGGATGCCGGCCACCCGGCCGAGCCGCACGCTCTGCTTCATGTGACACCTCCCAGCCCGGCCACGGCGCCGGCGTTCGCATCAGCCACGCCCTCAGTCTCACGTTCTGCCGTAGAGGGGCTGGCCGGTTAGGGGCGTTTAACCCAGATCGGCGGGACCTTGAGCCTCACCGGACGCGACCATCGAGCATGGAGCGTGATCGGGGGTGACGTGCGCACGAAACCACGCGGCGCGGGACCGGCGGAGGACCGCGGTGGATTCGTGCGGACAGAACACAAACGGTGGATTGCCGCAGACCGAACAGAACCGGATATCCACCGCGATCACGGTAGTGGCAGCTACCAGGCCAGCGGCGGTACGGGGAAACGGTCGTCGCCGCGGCAGCTGAGGTGCTCCTCAACCCGTACCACGCCCTCGACGTCCTGCACCGCGTGCATAAGGCGGGGCACCGCCGAACGGCGCCGGACATGGCCGTTGAGCGTGACTATGCCGCAGATCGTGGTGACAGTTACGTCGCCTGAATCGCTGGAGAACTCGCCGCAGAGGATCTCCCTCCTGATCTCCTCCTGGATGTCGTCGTCTCGCCGCAGGTAGGCATTGAGGGCGTCGGACCTCGTGATGATGCCGACCATCCGGCCGGTCGCGGGTGCGATGACTGGCAGTTGCGCGATCGCATCCCGGCACATCACCCGGGCCGCCTCGGTGACCGTGGTGTGCGGGAAGACCGTGACCGGGGGTGCCGACATCAGCTCGGCGGCGATGGCGCCTGTTGCCTTCCTTCGTTCCCTGCCCGGGTAAGGGCCAGCTGTCCTCGAGCCGTGGCCCTGCGGGTCAGTCTCCTTGATGATCAAGTCTGCCGGCGTGATGATGCCCTGCGGCCTGCCCGCGGGGTCCACCACGAGCACAGCATTCACGTGCCTGCTCCGCAGCACGGTCACGAGGTGCTTGAACGGCGTTGCAGCGCCAACGGCGGGGACTTCAGTGCTCATCACCTCCCGCACCAGTGTTCTGTGCATGGCGTGAACTCCTTCCCAGCATCCCCTCGTCTCACCGTGCAATCCTCTCGCGGCGCCCGCCCAGGGGCGAAAGGCCTATCTTGGGCCGCGGCGGTGGCCGGCGACCTGTGCGCGTCACAGGCGGCTGAGGTCTGCGGCCTGCCCGAGGATGTCCCTGCGGATGGCGGTGGCAGCGGCGGCGACTGCCGCCGCGACCGCAGGGGTCATCCCGATGCCCTGCGTCAGGTCGGCGGCTTCGATCGCGAGCACGATCAGCCGCTCCGGCATGCGGTCCAGGGCCAGCGCCAGGCGGCCACCCCATCCAGCCCGAAGCCGTGTGTGCTCGCCGTCCGGCTCGCTCCAGGTCCTATCCGGTCCGCGTCAGGGGACACGCGGCCGAGAATGAACCGGTGCAGGCCGGCCAGGCCTTGGCGGGTCGGCACGGACGGCGTCGACCACCACCGCGAGCGCCGCTTGGGACCAAGCCTCGATCAGCCCGAAGGGGTCACCGTCGGTGACCACCAGCCCAACCTCGCGCGGAAGCTGTCCGCGCAGCCTGTCGATAACGGCCGGCCCGGCAGCGTCGTCGCGCCGGAACTCATTGCCTATGCCGATGACAACGGTCCTTCCCCGCGGCGTCACACCCGGTCCATCTTCAGGTCGAGGAAGTGAGCGGCGCAGGAGATACACGGGTCGTAGCTGCGGATGAGCTGTTCACATGCCTGCGTCAGCTTGTCGTCGGCCAGCCCGAGTCTGTCCTGTACGAACCCGCGTAGGTCGGCCTCGATCGCCGCCTGGTTCTGCGCGGTGGGGGGCACGATACGGGCGGCAAGCACGGTGCCGTCCGCGTCAAGCTCGTACCGGTGGTACAGGACCCCACGGGGTGCCTCGGTCACGCCGTGTCCGATACCCGCACGCGCAGGGACCGCCAGGGCGGGGTGGTCCGGCGGCTCGTAGGCATCGATGATCCGCAGCGCCTCCTCGATCGCGTAGACAGTCTCGACCGAGCGCACGATCACGCTACGGAAGGGGTTGTCGGAAGTGGGTCCGAGGCCCGCGTCGCGCGCCACTTGCTGTGCCAGCGGTGACAACAGGTTCGAGTTGAGCGAGTAACGTGCCTGCGGCCCGGTCAGGTAGGCGCCCCGCCCGGCGAGACGGGCGTGCAGTGCCGTCGAGTGCGGCACCTGCTCTTCGATCACGTGCTCCTCGAATTCGGCCGCGCCGAACGTCAGGCCCCGATCTGTCCCGATGGTCCCGTCCTCGATGGGGTAGCGGCCCGGGTGCGACAGGGCCAGCTGTTCGTGGCCGCAGTGGAAGTCAGGGAACTCGAATCCCGCCACCCACTGCGCCGTTTCCACGGCCAGCTCCAGGGCGCCGCGCAGCTGTACACGAAGCGCGGTCAGCTCGCCGCGTGAGGGCGCACGGTAGAAACCGCCCACCCGGACATTGACCGGATGGATGGACCTGCCACCGACCGTTTCCATGATCGCGTTTCCAGCCCGCCTGAGCGCGAGCCCGCGCTCGACGGCGGGCCGGTGCTGCCTAGCGAGTTCGATCGCGCTCGGGTAGCCGAGGAAATCAGGCGCGTGCAGCAAATAGATATGCAATGCGTGGCTTTCGATCCATTCGCCGCAGTAGAGCAGCCGCCGCAGCTCGGCGAGTTGCCCGCTGACCGTCACCCCGCAGGCGTCCTCAATCGCCCTGCAGGCACTCAGCTGATACGCCGCCGGGCAGATCCCGCACACTCGCGCCGTTATGTCGGGTGGTTCGGTGTACGCGCGGCCGCGCAGGAATGCCTCGAAGAAGCGCGGCGGCTCGTAGATCAGCAGCCGCACCTCTTCGACGGTGCTGCCACGCGAGCGCACGTACATCGCGCCTTCGCCCTCCACCCGCGAGAGCGCGCCAACGGAAAGCGTTCGCTCTTCTCGGTGCGTCATCACGGGCCTCCTGCGTGCAGCGGTATGACGAGCGATAAAACAGGCATGATCAGCCAGGTCAGGCTAGCCGAAGCGGACCACGGCAACGGGACACGGCGCGTGCTCGAGCACGGCGTGGCTGACGGAGCCAAGGAGCAAGCCGGGGATTCCGCCTAACCCTCGCGCGCCCACTACGAGGAGAGGCCGGCGGCCTGCGCGGCCTCACACAGGGCGGCGCGTGGTGGGTCGATCACAAACGAGGACGTGCAGGAAACGTCGGGATACTTCTCGCGCCACTGGCTGGTCACAAGGTCTGCGCGGTCCAATGCGCGCTGCCGCATGTCAGCGATGTCGAGGACGGCGCTCGTCTCCGGCTCAACGTGTGCGGCGGGCTCCCACCAGCTCGAAACCGCGGTCAGCCGCACACCGCGCAGGGCCGCTTCCTCGAACGCGAACCCCGCGGCGCTTTGCGACGAGGGCGAGCCGTCCACGCCGACCACAACGGCGCCGCCGCGCCAGACTCCGTCGCCACGGACGATCTCGACCGGGCAGCACGCGTGCGCGGCCAGCTGCGCGCTGACGGAGCCGAGCCCGAGCCAGGACAGGCAACCCGCGCCGCGGGCACCGGCCACAAGCAGCTCGGCGTCTTGCGACGCGTGCACGAGTGCATACGCGGCAGGGCCGGGCAGCAGCCGGCTCTGCACCCGTACGCCAGGGGCGTGGTGGCCCGCCACCACCATGCCGCGCGCCAGGATGCGCTTGGCGGCCTGCCGTGCGGGCTCAGTGGCAGCCGGGGAGATCGCTTTCGCTAACTCGGGTGTCTCCCAAGCGTGGCACACGGTAAGCGGCGCACCCCGGATCTTCGCCTCAGCCGCAGCCCACTCGAGTGCCCGCGCGCTCGCCGCCGAGCCGTCAAAGCCCGTCACCACGCCGACTCCTCCTGGCATCGCGTTTACCTCCGAACGTCATTAGCCCCGTTGCCCGGCGTCACCTTCGCGTGCGGTCCGCCCACCGGGCGTGGCCGGGTGTCAGTGCACGGTAAGGACCTTATGCCCTTCCTGCGCGAGGCTGGGCGCGCGAGAGTAACCAAAGGGCCCGCGATTTGATCTCGGAGGCCATCATGGACGCAGCCCTGCCGCGGCGGATCGTGGTAGGCGTGAACGGTTCCGTAGCATCGCTCGCGGCGTTGCGTTGGGCTGCGGGCGAAGCCGCCCTGCGCCGGGCGAGCCTGCTTGTCGTACACGTGTGGGACCGTACATGGCGACAGGTTGCGCCGTACGCGCGGCTCAGCAGCAGGCCGACTCCGGGCGAGGAACGCTCCGCGGCCCGTGCCCGGTTGACGGTGGCCGTCCGTACGGCCTTCGGCCCTGTGCCTCCGGTGGGCGTCACAAGCGAGCTGGCCGAGGGTCTCGTCGCGCGCGTGCTGCTCGATCGCGCAGCCGATGCTGAACTGCTCGTGCTCGGTGCGACAATGCCGACGATGACGAGCGCATCAGCGGGGCGCGCCGCCGAGCCCACTGCCGGGCCGGTCGCCCGGGCCTGTCTGAGCCTGGCTGTCTGCCCGGTCGTCATCGTGAGCGCGTCGGCCACGATGAGCGGAGCGGACACACTGGGCGCAGCGGAGGAAGCGCACACGCTGGGCGTAGCGGAGGAATGGGACGCAGCGGGCGCAGTGGGCGCAGCGGGGGCGGCGGACGCGCTTGGGGCGGGCGGACGGAACGGGTAGGGACGGAACGGGTAGGGACGGAACGGGTAGGGACGGAACGGCGACGGGGGTGCCCCGGCACGGCCGCTCGGTGAGGTGTTCAGCATCAGCGGCAGACTCACGGCCGGCGGCGGCGCGAGCGCCAATCGGGGCCCGCTCGCGCCTCATCCCCGTCATCCCGGGCTGCCGCCCGTCCGCGTTCGCCGGGGCAGTTCCGCGACGGCCGGCTCCACGAGCCTCAGCAACCTGCGTCAGCCCGGTGGCTCCGTCAGCCCCAGTGGCTCCGTCAGCCCGGTCGGCTCCGTCAGCGTGGTCGGGTCGGCGAGCCCGGTCGGCTCCGTCAGCGTGGTCGGGTCGGCGAGCCCGGTCGGCTCCGTCAGCGTGGTCGGGTCGGCGAGCCCGGTCGGCTCCGTCAGTGTGGTCGGGTCGGCGAGCCCGGTCGGCTCCGTAAACTCTGGGCCATCAAGCACTTCGGAGACGGGCCTGCGTGGTGACGGGTGCGCCGCCTTTCCATACCCGAGCCGCAGCACCATCTGCGGATGCTCCATGCCGGAACCAGGGTCACGGACGAGCCAAGCGTCAGTGGTCTCGAGCGCCTGCGTGAGCGGCCCGACCGCCAGCCCGTGTGCGGTGGCAAGCAGCAGCACGCGCTGCAGGGCCTGACCGGCCCGAAGCCAGTCGGCCGGGCTCCCGAAGCGCGTGGAGAGCACGGCAAGCTGCGGGCACGCCTCGAACCGTGCATAGCGCACCTGGCCTGGCGGGCGGCCGAGCATGAAGTCGCGAAGCGGCAGCGAGCCATCGGCTACCCTGGGGCCGAACGCGCTATCGGGTATCCCGTCCTTGTCGCGCTGGCCACCCGCCCACGCCGCGAGTTCGGACCTGTACCCGGGCTGTGCTCGCTCCGCGAGATCCGCCTTGGCGGTCAGGTCGAGCAGGCGCTCGGTCGCGCCCCGGCTGAGAATATGCAGCGTGGCCCCTTCAAGCCTGGCCGCCTCCACGAGTTCGGCAAGCACGCTGGCTGGTACCGGCTGGTCGCTGAACGGGTTCCTGTTCATGTGCCGCTCGCGGATGACGGCGAAAAGCTCACGTTCGCTTCCCCGCGTGCGATACGGCCCCGCCATCCGCACCGTGGCGAGCAGCAGGGGCTCATGGGCACGGGGAAGCAGCCGGACGACAGGTTCCCGCGCCAAGTTGGCGATCGCGAGGCGCATGTTGAACACGGAGGCGCCGCACGCGATGTGCACGCCCCGCCCCTGCGGGTCGGCATGGCGCAGCGTCCGCGACGGATCAGCGTAGAGCTCGATCGTGTGGTCGAACTCGCGGTACCTGAACCGCCAGGGCTGGGTGTTGTGCATCGAGGGCGCGGTCACGGCCGCCTGCAGCACGCGCACGACAGCGTCCCGCGTCGGTACCGGCTGCAAGCCAGCTTGCCGCTCGATGCGCACAAACGGTGCCGTCATGACGTAACAGTTTCCGGACACGGCACAGGAGGGTAGGGGCGTTGGTCCCTGCAACAAGGGACCTCGGTTGCGCATGTACCCCGGGGGGGCGATGGTGACTTATATGCCGAATTGCTACTGACTGTGCAGGCCCGGCAAGCCTGGCGGAATATCGCGACGCCCTGATGCGCTGCCAATCGTTACGGGCTAACGTAAGCGTCACGGCGCCGCATCCGGCCTTTCGCGGTGTCTCTAGCCTACACAGGAGCGCTGGTGGAGCCTGCGGACACCCATCCCGTGCTGCCTCATCTGCGCCTCGACGACCTTCTCGCTGAGGTGCAGACGCGGCTGCAGGCTGTGCTGGCTGCTCGTGACCGCATGCACGGCCTGCTCGAGGCGGTCGTCATGGTCGGCAGCCATCTCGACCTCGAGAGCGTCCTGAAGAGGATCGTCGAGGCCGCTGTCACCCTGGTCGACGCCCGGTACGGCGCCCTCGGCGTGATCGGGGAAGACAAGCAGCTGGCCGAGTTCGTCCCAGTGGGCGTCGGCGAGGACGACATCGCCGCGATCGACCACTGGCCCGAGGGACGTGGGCTGCTCGGGATGCTCGTCCATGATCCTCAGATCCTTCGGCTCAGCGAGATATCGGAGCATCCGGCCGCGTCCGGGTTCCCGCCCGGGCATCCGCCTATGCACAGCTTCCTCGGTGCTCCCGTCCGGGTGCGCGACGACGTCTTCGGAAACATCTACCTCACAGAGAAGGCGGGCGGGGGCGCATTCGACGAAGACGACGAGGCTGTGCTCGTCGCGCTCGCGGCGGCGGCAGGCGTGGCGGTGGAGAACGCGCGGTTGTATGACGAGGCGCAGCGCCAGCAGCGATGGCTGCGCGCGAGTGGCGAGGTGACCTCGCGGCTTCTTTCCGGCTCGGAGCCTGACGAGGTGCTGAGCCTGATCGCCGAACTTGCTCGCGATCTCGCGGGCGCCGACCTCGTGGTGCTCGCGCTGCCTGACGAGGGCAAGAAGCGTCTCGTCATCGAGTACGCGACGGGAGAGCGCGCACAAGAGGCTCGCGGCCTTGTCCTTTCTGCTGCGGAATCGCTGTCCGGGCAGGTATTTGCGACAGGTGAGCCGGTGACCCTGCCCGATTTCAGCCACGACGAGCGGACCGCGCCTGCCGCACGTGAAGCGCTGAGACTCGGGCCCGCTGTCCTGGTCCCGCTCGGCACGCAGGGCAACGTGCGCGGCGTGCTCACCGCCGGCCGCGCACCGGGGCGCCAGCCGTTCGCGGTCGCGGCGGCCGAGATGATCGCCACGTTCGCGGCGCAGGCGGCGGTCGCGGTCGAGCTGGCCGAGCACCGCAGGGAATCCGAACGGCTCTCGGTGTTCGAAGACAGGGACCGGATCGCGCGGGACCTGCATGACCTGGTGATTCAGCGGCTGTACGCGACCGGCATGTCGCTTGAGGGCGCGACGCCGTTGATCACGCGTCCAGAGGTGGCGACCCGGGTGCGCACCGCGGTTGACGCGATGGACGAGACGATCAAGGACATCCGGGCCACCATCTTCGCCCTGCAGGCCCGCAGCACCGACAAGCCGCCTGGCACGCGGGCCCGCGTCCTGTCGGTGGCGGACGAGATGGCCGGACCGCTCGGCTTCGCCCCCTCGCTGCGCCTGAGCGGGCCGCTTGACGATCTGGTAACCGGCGACGTGGCCGAGCAGTTGCTCACGGCGCTGCGGGAGGCACTGTCCAACGTCGCGCGGCACGCCAGGGCCAGCCGGGTTGACGTGATCATCGAAATCAGCAATGACGGAGGCAGCGCAGGAAACCACGCCGTCCTCCGTGTTCGTGACAACGGGATCGGGATCAACGACGTTGTCAAGCGAAGCGGCCTGCGCAACCTGGCCGAGCGGGCGAAGCAATTCAGCGGCGCGATGCGCGTTGGCGCACGCCCGGACGGCGGCACGGACCTGGAGTGGGAGGTGCTGCTGCCCTCCGCCCGGTAGCAGGTGCGGGCAGCAGGAAACCGTATGCTCACTTGTGCCGATACCTTGAATCGGCCGGTTCCCATCTAACCGCGTCCAAGTTGGCACATAAACGCTGTTGAGGTGCTATGAGCCTGGTCAGGCGAGTCTCTCCGCTCGCTGCGGGTAGTCGAGGCGCCGGCCGGAGACGAGTTCGACCTTGACGCAGATGAGATGCTCGCGCGGCCCAGGGGCCCAGGACGCGAGCAGCAGCCCTCGCAACCTCGTGAGCTCGGCACGATCGGTGACCTCGCGTGCGTGCCCGATCACCGTCACGCTCCAGCCGGTGCCAGCGGGATAGTCCACGTCGTCGACCTCGAAGGCGACGACGGTGTGCTGGACGGCGGAGAGCAGCTTGCCTCCTTCACCGGTGCGGATGACGATCTCGTCACCGTTGAGGATGAAGTTTACGAGCCGGATGGCCGGCAGCGCCCGCTCGGTAAACACGATGCGGCCGATCGGCGAGGTGGCAATTAACCTCAGGCATTCGTCACGAGAAAGCACGCTCAGCGATGAGGTGCTGGAATCCGGCATGATGCAAGGGTCCAGATCAGCGCCCCCGCCGCCCAGGGCCGAAGGTCCTGGCTTCACCCCGCTGCCTTCACTCGATAGGTGCACGTAACCCCCCTCGTAGCGCCCCTCCCAGGGCCCCCTCCGCTGGCCTGCGTCAGTTGCTCACGGGCCGCGTTATTCCTGTTCGCCGGCGTCGGCCTGCTCATGCAACCGGGCCGCGTAGGCGGCGGCCTGGGTACGGCGCTGCATGCCCAGCTTGGCAAAGAGCGAGGAGACGTAGTTCTTGACCGTCTTTTCGGCAAGGAACATCCGCTCGCCGATCTGGCGGTTGGTCAGGCCCTCGCCGATCAGCTCGAGAATCCGCCGCTCCTGCCCGGACAGCCCGGCGAGCGGATCCGGCTGCCGCGCGTTGCTGCGCAGCCGCTCCATCACCTGGCTCGCGGCCCGCGGGTCGAGCATGGACTGCCCGGAGGCCACGGTGCGCACGGCACCGACCAGGTCGGTGCCACGGATCTGCTTGAGCACATAGCCGGCGGCACCCGCCATGATCGCATCGAACAATGCGTCGTCGTCGGTGAACGACGTGAGCATCAGGCACGCCACTTCTGGCATGCGTGAGCGGATCTCACGGCAGACCGTCACACCGTCGCCATCCGGCAGCCGCACATCGAGCACCGCGACGTCGGGGCGCAGCGCCGGGATACGGGCCAGCGCGGAGGCGGCGGTCCCGGCCTCGCCGATCACGACAATATCCGGCTCGATCTCGAGCACATCCCGCACACCCCGCCGGACGACCTCATGATCGTCAAGCAGGAACACGCCTATCTTGCCGGGACCTTCCGCTTGGGTGGACACCACATCAGCCTAACGACCCGCCGACGCGCAGTTAAGGACCTTTGTCCTATGTGTATGGACCGGAGTGCCCAAGCGCAGAACCCTATGAGACTTAGTAGTACCGCAAGAACGAGCTTAGCGTGCCAAATGACGGGACACAAACGGACGCAAACGGAGTGCGCCATGCTGGAATCCTTGTCGGTGTTGCCGGCTCTGATCAATCGCGACGAGCTGAAATGGGCGATAGGCGAGGCCGCGCTGCACCCCTCGCTGCACATTTCGCTGCACGCCGCTCGGCTCTGTGACGAGCCAGGTCGTCCACAGCGCCGCGTGCCCGGTCACTGTCGTCGCTGCGAGGAAGGAAGCCTGACCGCGCGCGACCGGGCACCTGCGCACCGCGAACAGTCCGCACCGTCCACGCGGGCGTATTGCTTTTTACTTTTCCTGCTGCGCCGAAGGCCCCAAAGGCCGGCTTGCGGCGGTGCCTCCGGGCAGGTCAACGTGGTAATAAGCACGTCGCTGCGCCCGGGAGGCGGCCATGCCCGAGCCGTTCAACGCATCTACCTACCTGATCGACAGGCACGTCGCGGATGGCCGCGGCGAGCGAGTCGCGGTCACCGGTCCGGCGGGCACGCTGAGCTACGCCGGGCTGCTTGCGCTCGTAGAGAACCTCGCGGCCGGTCTGCGCGAACTTGGCGTGCGGCCCGAGGAACGCGTGGTCATGGCTGCCTCCGACAGTCCGGGGCTGCTTGCCGCGATTCTCGCGGCCATGCGCATCGGCGCGGTCGCTGTCCCTGTCAACACCATGCTGACCGGACGTGAGCTCGCTGAACTCCTCCGGGACGCCCGCGCGAGGATAGCTTTCTTCTCCGGTGAATTCGCCGCGGCAGCGGCGCAGGCCGCCGGGGCAGCACCCGAACTGCGTGACGTAGTGCTCGCCCCGGCCTGGGAAGACGCTCCCGACGCGGCCGGCGCAGCGGCGGGCGAGGGCTCCGCGGCGGAGGAAACAGCCGCCGCGGCATTCCCGCCACGGATCAGCGTCGCCTCGCTGGACCAGGTGATCGCCCACGGCAGCCGTCATGGAGACCGTTCGCCGCACCCTACCTGGGGCGACTCCGCTGGGCTCTGGCTGTACACGTCCGGCACCACAGGCACCGCGAAGGGCGCAATCCACCGGCACGCCAACATCCGCTATGTCGCGGAGACCTACCCGCGCGAGGTGCTCGGCATCACCGCGCACGACCGCTGCTACTCGGTGGCCAAGCTTTTCTTCGCCTACGGTCTGGGCAACTCGGCGTTCTTCCCGCTTTCTGCGGGCGGGACGGCGATTCTGGACCCGGCCAGGCCAACACCTGCGCTCGTGGCGCAGCGGCTGGCGAGCTATCAGCCCACATTGTTCTTCGCCGTGCCCTCCTTCTACGCGGCGCTGCTCGCCGCCGACCCGCCCGCCGACGCGCTTTGGTCGGTGCGGCTTGCCGTATCGGCGGGTGAGACCCTGCCCGCAGGGATCTACCAGCGCTTCCGCGACCGATTCGGCGTCAGCATCCTCGACGGCATCGGCTCCACGGAGGCACTGCACATCTTCTTGTCGAACCGGCCAGGATCGGTCCGGCCTGGCACCTCGGGCACGCCGGTGACCGGGTACGAGGTGGACATTCGCGACGAGGCGGGCACGTCGCTGGCCGACGGCCTGCCCGGCGAGCTCTACCTGAAGGCGCCCTCCGCGGCGCTCGGCTACTGGTGCCGTACCGACACCACCCGCAAGGTATTCCAGGGGGAGTGGCTGCGCACCGGCGACCTGTACGTGCGCTCCGCCGACGGTTACTACACCTGCCTGGGCAGATCCAGCGACATGATCAAGGCGGGCGGTATCTGGGTCTCGCCCGCCGAGGTGGAGGCGCGGCTGCTCGAGCATCCTGGCGTCGCTCAGGCGGCGGTCGTCGGGCTGGCCGGCGCGGACGGGCTCGAAACCCCGGTGGCCTGTGTGGTCCGCGCGGAGGACCAGGCGGCGCGGGCGGCCGACCTTGTCGCGTTCTGCCGGGATGGCCTGGCCGCTTTCAAGCGGCCGCGCACGATCTTTTTCGTGGATTCGCTGCCGATCACGGCAACAGGCAAGCTGCGGCGTTTCGCGGTACGCGAGATGGCAGGGCACCTGCTCGCGGGCCAGGTAAGCGGCGGGCAGCCGGGTGCGGAACGTGTCTGACCCGAATCCACAAGTAGATCGGAAACACGCCGCCGCAGGTTCCCGGGATCACGGTTCCCTGCTGGGATGATCGAGCGTGACAGCGCTGGAACCTCCCAGGAAGAGAGTCTCCCGGATGGTGATGACACCGGGCACGCGGGGCCGGACCCGCGGCAAGATCCAGATCGGGGCGGATGACCCGTCGCTGACGGCCGCCGGCGGGATGCTCGCGGTGACCGAGCTGTGCGGCAGGCTCGGCCTGATCGAGGCCCTGGATGCGGAGATCGGGCCGGTCAAGCAGCGCAAGCGGGGGTTCACCGGCGGGCAGGTGCTGACCGATGGCCGCCGCGCAGCTGGCCGGCGAGGACTTCCTGGTCGGGCTGGACCGGCTGCGCGCCGATGAGGCCGGCCAGCAGGTCACGCCGGTGCCGGGCCTGGCGGCCCCGGCCGCCACCGGGCTGGCGCGCCGGCTCACGGCCCGGCACTGGCGCGGCGCCGAGGCCGGCCTGGCGCAGGCGACCGCGAAGATGGCGGGCCTGCTGCCCCCCGAGCGCGCGGCGGAGCTGGCGGAAGGGCCGGTGACCATCGACATCGACGCCACCGACGTGGAGGTGTACGGGAGCAGGAAACGCGGCGTGGCCTACACCTACCAGGGGCAGCGGGCCGGGCGGCCGCACGTGGCGGCCTGGGCCGAGACGGAGATCCCGCTGGCCGCCGACCTGCTGGCCGGCGATGACGACCCCCGCTCCAGCGCGGTGGAGCTGCTGGGGCGGGCGCTGGCCGCCCTGCAGCAGGCCGTCCGGGACGGGGCGGCGGCGGCCGGGCGGAAGATCGCGCTGCGCGCCGACGCCGGGTACTTCGCCGGGGACCTGGCCCGCGCCGCCGCCGCCGCAGGCATGGAATTTGCGATCGGCGCCAAGCGGATCACCACCATGTGGAAGGCGCTGGCCGGGATCGCCGACGACGCCTGGCGGGATGCGGCCGGCATGGACCACGCGCAGGTCGCCGTCTCGCCGTACCGGCCCGGCGGCTGGCCCGGCGGCACGGTGCTGCTGGTCCGCCGGGTGAAGCTGGACCCCGGGCAGGTGTCCGCCGACCCCCGCTCCCGGCGGCGCCGCACCCTGCACCCCGATCAGCGGGCGCTGCCGATCCCGGAGCTGGAGGCCGAGCCGGCCATCTACGCCTACAGCTTCATCCTCACCAACCGTGACGTGTCCACCCCGGCCAGGGCCGTGGCGTGCGAGCACTGGTACCGGCACCGCACCAGCATCGAGAACATCTTCCGGGACAGCAAGCACGGCGCCGCGCTGCGGCACCTGCCCTCAGGCTATGAGCAGGTCAATACCGCCTGGATGTGGGCGTCGCTGATCACCGCGGCGGTCGCCGCCTGGCTGCACCAGCTCACCGGGCTCATCAGCGGCGGCCAGCTGGTGGAAGGCCACGGTGTCCGCGGCGGCAAGGCGATGATCGCCACCTTGCGCCGGACCCTGATCGCCACCCCCGCCCGGCTGGTCCGCCACGGCGGGCAGCTGATCATGCGGCTGGCCCCCGGCCCGCACCTGCTGCCGCACATCCTCGCCACGATCCGCGCCCTGCCCGCCCCCGGCTAGCCAGCCGCAGGCCAGCATCACCCGCGCCCGCACAGCCGCCACCGGCACCAAGTCCCCAGGCCACGGCCCCGAAGGCCCCGCACCCGCAGAAAGGCCCCGAACCCGCGAGCCCGGCGCGAACACCCGGGCTATCGCCATGTTCTCCAGCCCGGCCCGGCCACTCCAAGATCATCTACCTGGCTGTGGACAACAGCCGACGCCCTACTCGTGGATTCGGGTCTGACGGGCCTTGCGCCGGTCGAGGTCGGCGATCTGCTTGTGCAGGGCGGCGCGGCGGGCCTGCTGCTCACGTTGGGCGTGCTGGGCGGCGGCGGGGGTGGCGGCGGCGAGGTGGGCGGCACGTTCAGGCCCGAAAATACGTGTGGCGAAGAATTATCCCGGTAGGGACCGCCCTTGCGGGCGGCCCCCCGGACAGATCCCGACGTGCGGAACTACCGCATCGGGCTCCTGCCTCAGGTCCTGGCGTCGAAGCGCACGCTGGGTTGGGGATGCACGATGCGGACAGGCGGCAGCCATCGGTCGATGAGGCGACTCATCCTCTGCCAGGTCAGGCGGTGCCGCTGGCTCCGGCAGCGAAGTGCACGCAGCCAGTAGCGGCCCGCCTGGCGGTGGAAGGTCCCCACAGCGTCGATGTTGCCTGGCACGGCGTAGTAGGCGAGATGACCCCGCACCACGCTTGCCAGCCAGCGCCCCTGCTCGGGGACGGGCAGGTGCCGGCGTCGCTTGAGCTCGGTTTTCACCCGCTTGAGCTTCGCCCGCATCCGGCGTTGGATGGTGATGCGCCGGAGCCAGAAGCGCCCGTCCCTCGTCTTCCCGCAGAGGTGCGTGAAGCCGAGGAAGTCGAACGTCTCCGGTTTGGGAAGGCCCCGCTCCGACCGGTGCTGGGCCGCGAAGCGCCCGAACTCGATGAGGCGGGTCTTCTCCGGATGCAACTCCAGGTTGAACTTCGCAAATCGCTCACGAAGGTCCCTCAGGAACTGCTTCGCATCACCAAGGTGCTGGAACCCGGCAACGAAGTCATCGGCGAACCTCACGACGACCATGTCGCCTCTGGCGTGCCGATGTCTCCACTGCCTGGCCCACTGGTCGAACACGTAGTGGAGGTAGACGTTAGCGAGCAACGGTGAAACCGATGCCCCCTGCGGTGACCCCTCTATCGTCTCCTTCCAGTTCCCGTCCTCGATGACCCCTGCGTTCAGCCACTTCCGGATGAGCCGCAGGACTCGTTTGTCCGCGATACGGTGCCCGAGAAACTTCTCCAGCCAAGAATGATCGAGCTTGGAAAAGAAGTCGCTGATGTCAGCGTCGAGCACGTAGTTCACCTTCTTCCTTGAGATTCCGACGCTCAGCGCATCCAGCGCATCGTGCGGGCTGCGCCCTGGCCGGAACCCGTAGGAGAAGCCGAGGAAGTCCTCCTCATAAATGGCATTCAATACCTCGACCACCGCCCGTTGGACGATCTTGTCCTCCAAAGTGGCGATGCCGAGCGGCCGGAACCGCCCGTCTGGTTTCGGTATGTACACCCTCCGAGATGGACTCGCCCGGTAGGCACCGCTGTGGACCCGGGAGAGCAGGTTCTCGAGGTTTGTCCTCAAGTCCTGCCGGTAGGTCTCCCACGTCACCTTGTCCACCCCCGGTGTGGCCCTCGGGTTGATGGCCGCAAAGGCCGCCCACAGGCGGGAGAGGTCGACGTGGTGCAGCAGTGCCGTGAACCGTATGTCCTTGTCCCTTCTTGCTACTAGACGCACACGGGCCAGCCCGCTTGCCACGCCTTGCCCGGCACTGAGTCCGGGACGTGTTCGGCCGTCCGTGTTCCCCTCGGCCGGGCTGCTTCCCTCCACCGCCTCCGCAACCGGCACACCGGTCTTGTTCGGCAGCTTCGCAGGTACTACCAGCCCGTCTGACTTCTCGTGCTCGTTCATCTCAGGCGTGCGGCCTTGGCCTTCCCTGAGCGGCCCGCCCGGAGATCAGCCGGACGGGCGAGCACGAGACCTCCCGGTTCTCGCGCAGAGAGACTCCACGCATGCCCTGGTTCCCAGACCCCGCGGGGTCCGCCATCAGCTCGCGATAGCGCTGCTGACGATGTTGCCTTCCGCTTCTACGACAGCGTCGGCACCCCGGATCGGCATTTCGGGGCTCAATAGCCCGGCCTGCGTGTACCCCTGTCAATGCTTCGCCTGCGCCCTCACGGACGCCGACGCATGACCCGGGGTCGTCGTGGGTCGCTGGCCCTTCGACGTAGAGCGTTCTCATCTCCTTCTCCCTGCCGGTTTATCCCGGCGCACCGCCGATGGCGTCGAGCATGGGGCGTTCGCCGATCATGACGGTTGGCGGGTGGCCGGGGTGGCGGCCGGCGGTGCGGGGGTCGCGGGGGTTCAGTGGGCAGAGGTAGTAGACGTATTGGCTGCCGGTGCCGCGCATGACGCCTTTTTGGAGGCGTCCGCAGATGGCGCAGCGGATGTAGCCGCGCAGGGTGTAGGTGCGGGTTGTGGCGGGGTGGGGGTTGGGGCCGTCCCCGGTGCGGGACCGGGGCCGTCCGGTGACCTGCTGGGCCTGCTCCCATATCTGGCGGGGGACGAGTTCGGGGTGGACGGGTCCGGGTGACCAGATCCACGCCTCCGGGGGGCGGGGGCGGCCTTTCTTGTCGGTGCGGCCGTAGACCATGTACCCGGTGTATTTGGGGTTGGCCAGGATGGCCTGGATGGCGGCTTTAGTCCACACGCCGGCGGCGTTGCGGGCTTGGGGCGGCGGGTAGCGGCCGGGGTCGGCGTTGAGCCGGGCGGCGATCTGCTCGTATCCGGCGCGTTCGGTGACGCGCCAGGTGAAGATCTGCTCGACCACGGGTGCGCGCTGCGGGTCGGGGGTGAGCCGGGTCTTGTGGCGCCCTTCGGCGCGTTTGAGCGGGACCGGGTGGGGGATTTTGTCGGCGAGGTAGCCGTAGGGGGGTTTGCCGACGTTGTACCCGGCGATGGTGTGCTCACGGAATCCGCGCCACGCCTTTTCTTTGAGCTGGAGCCGGAACCATTCCGCGACGCCTTGCTTGACCCGGCGTACCAGGACGGTGGTGGCGTTCGCGCCGGCTACGTCGATCGGCTCGTCGGACGCGAACAGCGGGATACCGGCGAGGGAGAGTTCTTTTTCGAGTTTCAGGGCGTAGAACGTGTCGCGGCCGGATCGTTCGATGTCTTCGCAGATGACGGCGGCGAACCGGGGCGCGGGCTGCGGGCTTCGGTGAGCAGGTCGGCGAGTCCGCCGTCGCGCGGGAGGCCGCTGGTGGTGGCTGGGGTGTGGGGGCTGGGGTTAGCGTGGGCGCGGGGCTGGCCGCCGCGTCGGCTGGCGGTGGCGGCATTGTGGTGCCTGCCGATGCTGGTGGTATCGGCGGCTTCCTATGCGGCCTGGCGCGGCGGCGGCCTGCACACCGCAGCCACCGCCCCCTACCGCCAATGGCTGGACTCCTGGCACGCCGTAGGCCGGGGAAACTTGGTGGAGGCGGCGGCGATCATCGCTCCGTCCGCCGTGCCGCTGGGCCTGCTGCTGGGGGCGGCGGTGTGGCGGTCACGGATCGGGCTGATGGAGGCGGGCTCGGCGGGCTGGTCCCCGGCCGCCCCGGTGGTATTCGATGAGCGGCAGTGGCGGCGGGCCGCGCGGACGGCGGCGCAGCGGGCGCGGGCGCCGGGTGGGGTGCCGCTGTTATCGGCGCGTGGGAACCCGAATCTGGGGGCGCCCTGCGTTGGAGGTGGACTGGCCGGACGGCGATGTGACCGGGGAGGTGCGGTGGCGCGGTGTGCGGAACGGAACGCTGACGATCCGGCATGGCTACCGGCTGTTGTCCTAGGGGAGGTCTAGAGTTGGCCCGTTATGTGGCCAACCGCGTACGCGGAAAATGCCGGGCATGGCCGCCCAGCACTTTCCGTGTCATCTCAGAGGACGACTGGTACGTATTCCGGCTGTCAACTGGCAACCATCAACTCGGAGTACAAATGTACCCTGGCTTAGCGCCAGTGCCAAGGCGGTCCTCTGGGCGCGTCGCGCCACGAAGTTCGACCGAGAGGACCATCTATGCACGGATTAACGCTGGCCGTGACGGTCGCCGTCGCCGCAGGTGGCGGAATCGTGGTAAGTAAGGCCATCACGATCATCGTGGTCGTGGTCAAGCCGGGCAAGCGGCGCGGTAAGAAGAAACGGCTGTGAAGTGTTCCGGCGTCACGGCGTCACGCTGAGCCGACGACTATAGGACTCTGGAGGTCACGGATCCCACCCGCGCTGGCGGCACGCCTCACGGGGTGTGCCACCAGCGCTCAAGTGAGTGCCCGGACGGCACTATGAGGTTTGCTTCTTGGTTCGTGGCAGTGGCGGGATGGCGGGTGTGCGGTGGCCAGCCACCGCCTCGGCCCGAGGGTGGGTGGGCCACTAAGGCGCCCGGGCCTGGCGCGCGCGCCGTTTCCGGAATCCTGGCGCGCCTCGGCGGAGTCCGCCATGCCCGCGCGGCGGGCACGCCACCACCCGGCGGGGCCGCATCAGCCGTTGCTCATACTCAAGCCACGGCTTCGACCACCTCGACCCGGCTCGGGTTGGCCTCAACCTCAACCACGAGATTGAAGTTCTCGGTTCTGCTCTCTGGTCTACTCTCCGGCGACGGGGTGACGATCCGCATGTTCTGGCCGGCATATGCCCGGATGTCAGCCACACCGGCAGGCCGGGCGCGAAGCCATTTCTCGACCGCTTCGCGGACCAGCTCCGAGGGGCGCACTCCACGCCGCGCGGCCTCGGCCAGTAGGTCCTCCGCGAGGGCCGACGCGAGGCGCGCCGAAACCACTTGACTGCCGGATGGCTTGCTCTCGATCTGCTCCGGCTCCTCTTCCCACTCGCCCTCGTCCTCGCTGTGCGCGAGGACCTCATCTGCTCGTCGCTCCCTCTCTGTCATGTCAGCTCCGTTTCCACCACGCCCGCTCAACCGGGGTCGCATCTCGGCCGGTGATCGCTCGCCACAGTCCTGTTAGCGTCTCATCTTCCCGTATGAAGATCGCAAAGAACCCGCCCCCGCCATCTGGGCCAATCATCTGATGCGATGCTGCCCGATTTTTTCGGTTCCGTCGATATTTCGGCGCCTCACGCCAGACGGCAAGTACGTGCGCAGGCTGCACACCGTGCTCGGCCAGATGCTCAATGTCATCATCCCGCCAGTCCCACTCGGCTATGTACATGCCGTCTACTTTCGTCTCCGGCCCGTCTACACTATGTTTACAACTGTAGACCATCTCTAGAGGTCGAGTGACAGGGAGCACTGATGCCGCAGATCGAGTACGTCGTGAACGCTGACCATGCTGAGGCCATCAATGGGAAGCTTTACTTGCAGGGGGCGGGGTGGACAGATGTGGTTCAACCGGTCGGTGCCGGAGGACAGCCGGGGATCGTGCATATGGGGATGGCGGTCTCGATCCTCATCGGCTGGAACGAGACCAACCGAAGGTTCCCGCTCACCCTAACCTTGAGGCACGAAGACGGGGACGAGCTGACGCGGGTTGAGGCGCAGATCGAGGCCGGGCGTCCGCCTGGCATCCCGCCAGGGTCGGACTTTCGCAGTGTCCTCGCGATCGGCGCCGAGATCCAGTTTCCGAAGACAGGAAGCTATCAACTCCGGGCCGAGCTGGAAGACCAAGAGCGAACCGTTGTGTTCCGCGTGCTCCGTCCTCCCCCCGTGACTGGTGCGGCTGGTATATCGCCCCAGCCCTAGTGCAGCCCCGCATTAGTCCTTGACGGGTTCAAGCGGCCTGAGGCTGGGTGCCGGCAGGTTCTGTGGGTGCGGGATTGGCGGCATGGCGGGCGAGGTAGGCGGTGTGGTCAGCTTTGGCGTGGTAAGTCCACGTGTAGGGCTGGGCGGTCCGGTTGCAGCGGATCGCGAAGTCGGTGATCTTGCCGGCCAGGTCGGCGTGGGAGGTGAACTCGCCGCGGCGCAGCAGGGCGCGGGTCAGTATCGAGAACCACAGCTCGGCCATGTCCAGCCAGGAGGCGTGTTTCGGGGTGTAGGTGACCGTGATCCGGGGGTGCGCGGCGATCCAGGCCCGGGTGGCCCTGGAGGTGTGCGACGGCCCGTTGTCCATGATCAGGTGGATGTTCAGGTGCGGGTCGGTGCACTGATCCAGGCGGTGCAGGAAGCCAGTGAAGGTGACCGAGTTGTTCCGGCCGATCGGCTCGACGATCACTTGCCCGGTGGCGACCTCCAGTGCGGCGATGATGGAGGCGGTGCCGTTGCGGACGTATTCGAACTCCCGCCGGGCCAGCCGGCCCGGCCGGGCCGGCTGCCCGGGATATTTGCGGTACCTGGCCTGGATCCCGGTCTTCTCATCGATGCAGATCACGACGGTGCCCGGCGGGCGGCGGGCGCAGGTACCGGTCGCACACCGCGGCGGCCTGTTCCCAGAACTGCTCGTCATCGACACGGTTCAGCCAGCCCCGGACCCGGTGCGGCCGCAGTTCCAGGTCCGCCAGGATCCGCCCGGCCTGGGAGGCCGAGATGCCGGTACCGGCCAGCTGCCCGGCGATCAGGCCATAGGTCCACACCGAGGTGCCCTCCGGCGGGGCCGACGTCGCAGCCGCCACGATCCGCAACCTGACATCGGGCCCGTACACCTCGGGCCTGCCGCTGCGGGGCCGGTCAGCCAGCGCGGGTATGCCGCCGCGGACGAACCGGCGCCGCCAGGTCCGCACCGTGGCCACCGCGCAGCCCAGCCGGGCCGCGATCCGCGCGTTCGCCCAGTTCGCGTGGGCCAGCAGCACGATCCTGGCGCGCAGCACCAGCGCCTGCGGCGCCGACGCCCGCCGCACGATCGCCTCCAATTTCGCCTTGCGCCGCGACCCCAAGAACACCACGTCCCGGCTGACTGCACGCGCCATGACCCACCTCCAGACGATCTACGCTGATCGCCCGACAATGCCCGGAACAGGATCGGAACTGGTGGCGGCGCGCCGGGTACGGCGACAATAAACCATGCCCGTGCCGCCCAAGCGCCTCAAAGAACTGATCGAAGGCACCGTCGACCACCACGCCTCGGTGCGCTGGCCTGCGCTGGAAGAGGTCACCATCAGCTGGCGCGGCTCCTACGGCTACCTCACCGGCTATCTCAGCGACGATGACGACGACCAGATCAAGCTCTGCCGGATCCAATACCTCGGCGACGACAACGAATGGGCATTTGCGATCTGGCGGGCCAGCACCGACACCTACACCGACGCAATCCTGCTGGACGGCAGCTTCACCGGTCACCCCAGCCAGCCCTCGACACCGCCTGCACCCTCTACCTCGCCGACACCGGCGGCCACACATCATGACAGCCCGAACCCCTCAAGAACTAATGCGGGGCTGCACTAGGGCTAGTGTCCGCGCGACGACGGCGGCTGCGGTCTGGATGGCGGGTCCCCATGGGGCGCCGCCCTGTTGCAATGCAATGACGGGGCTGGTAGCGAGGTGACCGATGGTTTTTGTGAGCACAGGATCGCGCGCCTTGTATGGGTGCTGGTGGTGGGCTGGCTGGCGAATGAGCATGGGTGGTTCTCGTCGGGTGCTGTGCGGCGCGTGAGGTGACGCGGGCGCGGCGGTCGGATCTTGCGCCGCATGGGCGGCGGTGATCTTGGCTCGCGGCGTGAAGCAAAGGGTCGCATATTGTGGGCCGGTGACGGATGAGGCTGGCGCGCCGTTCAGTGTCCGAATTGGCGCGAGGCTGGCGAGCCGGGATCTTCATGAGGGTGTGCCTGACTGGCTCGTGGGTCCGCTGCTCGACTGGCTGGAGCGCAGCGTGGATCAGTACTGCGTCAGGGGAGTGGCGCTTCGGCAACGGATCAGTCTCCTGGGCCCAGAGATCCCTAAGCGCTCCCTAAGCGGGCTCTGCGTCTTGCGCTGGAGGAGCGGGCCATGGAGTCCGAGGCAGGCCGGTGGGACATACTCGATGCGATCGACTATGTGCCAGAGCGACCCTGACCTGGGACTTCCCAGCGGGTGGACCGGCACAGTGCCGATCCCTGGTTCCGCGCCGCTGTCGGTGCTGAACCGGTTGCTGGTCACAGGTGGTTCGGCGTACCACGTCTTGAACGGACGGCTTGAGCGTCGTGTGGATGAGACCACGGCGGCAGCGTTCGAGCGGGTGGCAGCGACCGCTGGCGATGAAGCGAGTATGCATCTGCGCCGAGCCTGGACAGCTACTTACGGCCGCGACCCTGAGCCTTCGCGTGCATACGGTGAGGCAGTTCGGGCCGTGGAGGCTCTTGCGTGCCCCATGCTCCTCCCCAAGGACCCGAAGCCGACTCTTGGCAAAGCCATTGCTCACCTCCGCGATCGGCCGGACGAGTGGGAGCTTGTACTTCCGGGCGAACGGGACGCGGCTGGCGTCGTTCCGCTGCTGGTTATGCTCCAATTGCTCTGGGCGGCGCAGCGCTCTCGGCATGCCGGGAGCCCGAACGCCCGCGACCAGCTCCTGACCGAGGCTGAAGCCGCCCTGTCTCTGGCAATCGCCCTCGTTCAGTGGTTCGCAAGCGGGTTTGTCCATAGGCGCCGGGTCGGGTAGTGAGAGCTCCGGGTGGGGCTGGTTGTGGCAGTTGCCACGAAAGTGCTGTTGCCGTGGGGACATCATGCTGGGGCACCGGCGCCATTGGGGGGTGACGGCCGCCTGTGGCGGGTGCGCGGTGCCGGGCGGAGGGCAGCCGCGCGCGGCGGCCAGCCGGCGCCGGGGCGGGCGGGTGGGCCACCTGCGGGCGAGTGCGCTGGTTCCTGGCGCGCCTGGCGGTGAACTAGCTAGGCCACGGCTATGCTTTCTTGGCGGTGCGGAGCTTGGTCGTCCATGTGATCATAAGGTGGCGCGGGCTCACTGGGGCTGCAGCGTTTTCCCATCTGGCGACGTTCCCTATACCGCGCCCTACGGGCTATCGATCTTGCGGCGCCCTCCCGCCCGGAGCGTCACACGCTCCCGCTGCCCCAGCGATGGCCCATTGCTGGGGTTGCCAGAGCGCGGTGCGCCGCCGCGAAATCGATGGGGTGGCTGCCGCGATAGGCGCGGCGGTGGATTGCCGTGGAGTTACCTGCCGCCCTTTGCCCATGGGTCGTAATCCACCTCGAGTTTCTCCTGGGGCGGGCGTTGTTCCACGGGCACGTTGCGCAGATTGAGGCGGATCCGGGTCCAGGTGGAGCTTCGCCCGCGCATCGAGTCCACGAGCACGTCGGCAGGAGCGAGCCGGCGCCACACCTGCGGATGCCGTTCCTTCCAGCGCTCCAGCCCTGCCATGGCGTCGGCCTGGGTGGCCGCCCTGGCGATCTCGATCAGCGGCATGCTGGCATGGCGCCGCCCGGTGCCCGTGCCCCTGGCGGCGCCCGCGGTGCCTGTGCCTGCTTTGTTCCCTGTGACGCCTGTGCGGCGCCTCGACGGCGCGGCCCGCGGCGGCTCACCCGGCTGCTTGTCGAAGTGCGGCGGCCAAGGCGCGTCAGGCATCCCTGCAGCTTCGTCGCGGGCGGCAAGTTCGAGCAGCGGTTCGAGCGAGCCCGCCGCCGCGTCCATCGCCTCCCAGGGGTCGCCGATCTCGTGCAGCCGCCCGGGCATGGTGTCGATCGTGAATGCGCCCGGATCGCAGCCGGGCACCTCAGCCCAGCTCAGTGGGGCCGACACCCGGGCGTCCGCGGTCGGGCGGACGGAGTAGGCGGACGCGACTGTCCTGTCCTTGGCGTTCTGGTTGTAGTCGACGAAGACGCCGTGGCGCTCCTCCTTCCACCACCGGCTCGTGGCAGCCGCGGGTGCCCGGCGCTCGATCTCGCGTGCAAGCGCGACGGCGCTGCGGCGGACGTCCATAAACGACCAGCGGGGTTCGATCCGGCAGTAGACGTGGAAACCGCGCGAGCCTGACGTCTTCGGCCAGCCGGTGAGGCCGACGCTGCCGAGGGCATCTCTGGCCACCATGGCGACGTCAAGGATCTGCTGCCAGCCGACACCGGGCACCGGGTCGAGGTCGACCCGCAGCTCATCGGGGTGGTCAAGGTCGGTGGCGAGCACCGGATGCGGGTTAAGGTCGATGCAGCCCAGGTTTGCCACCCAGGCGATAACCGCCGCGTCACGCGCCACGATCTCGCGCGCTGTCCGCCCCGAGGGGAAGCTCAGCTCGACCGTCTCGATCCAGTCCGGGTGATTGGCGGGCGCCCGCTTCTGGAAGAAGACCTCGCCCTCCGCGCCGTGCACGAAGCGCTTCAGCACCATCGGCCTGCCGCACACGCCGCGCAGGGCGCCGTCCGCCACTGCCAGGTAGTACCGGATCAGGTCGAGCTTGGTGTGCCCGGTCCGCGGGAAAAAGATCTTGTGCGGGTTTGTGATCGCCACCTCACGGCCCGCGACGTCCACGATCATCTTCTGATCCGCCATGGGGCCACCCTACGCGGCGGCTGTCGCGCGGACGCGACCGCTCGCCTAGCTGCCGGCCTGGCGGCCGGTCCGGGCGCGGAGCGGCCAAACGGCCGGTCCTGGCCTAGCAGCGGGCCGGTGATGGCGTGAACCGCACCGGCATCTCCTTGATCCCGTTGATGAAGTTCGACCGCAGCCGGCGGGGCTCGCCCGCGAGCTCGATGTCGGGCATACGCTCGGATAGCGTGCGCAGCAGCACACGCAGTTCGAGGGCGGCGAGGTGCCGCCCGAGGCAGAAGTGCGGGCCACCCCCGCCGAAGCCCACATGCGGGTTGGGCGAGCGCCCGACGTCGAAGGAGAACGGTTCGCTGAACGCCGCGTCGTCCCTGTTGGCCGAGCTGTAGAAGACGACGACCTTGTCACCTTCCGCGATCCGCTGGCCGCGGATCTCGGTGTCGCGGGTGGCCGTACGGCGGAACAGGTTGACTGGGCTGACCCAGCGGACGATCTCCTCGGCCGCGGTGCCCGCAACGCCGGGCTCCGCCCGCAGCCGTTGCCACTGGCCGGGAGCGCGGAAGAACGCGAGCATGCCGCCGGATGCGGCGTTTCGCGTCGTCTCGTTGCCCGCCACTGTCAGCAGCAGGACGAACAGGTCGAACTCCTCCGTGGTAAGCACGTCGCCGCGATCGTCCGCCCCGAGCAGCTCCGTGACGATGTCGTCGCGCGGCTCGCCGCGTCGTCTTTCCGCGAGTTCGTTCGCGTAGGCGTACACCTCGGCCGCCGCCTGGGCGCCGTCGTCGGCTGCTGCCTGAAATTCGGGGTCGTCGTACCCGACGAGCCTGTTCGAGAGGTCGAAGAGACGGTCGCGGTCCTGCGGCGGAGCGCCGATCAGCTCACAGATCACGTACAGGGGCAGCGGCGCCGCGATGTCGCGGACGAAATCCGCCTCGCCGCGGGCCGCCACGTCGTCGATCAGCTCGTCGCAGATCTCCTGGATGTGCTTCTCCAGCTGACGGATCATACGCGGCGTGAAGCCGCGGTTGACGAAGCGGCGCTGCCGTGTGTGCTGCGGCGGATCCATGTTCAGCATCATCAGGCGCTGAAGCTCGATCTGCTCCTCTGGCGTTTCGTTGAACAGGGCGAGCCTGCGGTGCGACGAGAACGTTTCCGGGTGCCTGGAGACGTGTTCCACGTCCGCGTGCCTTGTGACCGCCCAGAACCCGGGCCAGCCGTCGGCCCCGCCGTGCGCGTGCCAGAACACGGGCGCATATTCGCGCAGCCAGCTGAGCTGGTCGTGCGGGATGCCACCACGCTCGTACGTGCTGGGGTCAACGAGATTGATCTGGGGGGTCATCGTCGCCTGCTCTCCTTGAGACAGTGGAGATGGATCCACGGTGACGGCATCACCGGGCTCCCACGTCTTTTGGCACGCTATCTCGTTCGCTGCCCGGATGCCGACCGCCCGCTGCGGGTTCGGCGGGCCGCTACCGCAGCGGGGTAAGGTCGGCGGCACCAGGCATATGCCCATAAGGGCAACGGGTTCTGGCATACGCCGTGCCATACGGAGGGGAGGGGCTGTGGGGAGCGAGCGGGGCCGTGCGCCGGAAGCGGACAGCGACCGCCTGATCACGGTCCCTAACGCGCTCAGCATGGCGCGGCTCGCCGGCGTGCCGCTTTTCCTCTGGCTTGTGCTTGTGCCCAAGGCGGACGGCTGGGCGGTCGGCGTGCTCGTGCTCGCAGGCTTGTCCGACTGGCTGGACGGCAAGATCGCCAGGGCATGGCATCAGCAGAGCCGGTTCGGCGAGATGCTCGATCCCGCCGCCGACCGTCTGTACATCGCGGCCACCCTCATCGCACTCGCCCTCCGGGCCATTATTCCGTGGTGGCTGCTCGGCTTGCTCATCTGCCGTGAACTGGTGCTTGGGGTGGCGCTCGTGGCGCTGCGGCGGCGCGGGTATGGTCCGCCGCAGGTGAACCTGGTAGGCAAGGCGGCAACGCTCTGCCTGCTGTACGCCTTCCCCTTGCTGTTCCTTGGTTCGCATACAGGCGGCTTCGCGACGATTGCGAGGGTTGTCGGTTGGGCCTTTGCGATCTGGGGAACGGCTCTGTACTGGTGGGCAGCCGGGCTCTATCTCGAGCAGACACGCCGGCTGGTCCGGGGGGCATACGCGGCAGGCGCACTGGCGCCCGGGGCCGGAAGCGGAGAGGAGAGCTGTCCACGGTGAAGGGCGTCGTGATGGCGGGAGGAGAGGGCACACGCCTGCGGCCGATGACCGCCAATCAACCTAAACCGCTGCTGCCTGTGGCCAATAAACCGATAATGGAACACGTGCTGCGGTTGCTCAAGCGGCACGGTTTCAAGGACACGGTTGTCACCACAGCCTTTCTCGCGTCGCTCGTCCGCAACTATTTCGGCGACGGCGAGGACTTGGGCATGAGCCTGCGGTACGCGACGGAGGAGATGCCGCTCGGCACCGCGGGCAGCGTGAAGAACGCCGAGGACGAACTGCGTGACGGGCCGTTCGTGGTCATTTCCGGTGACGCGCTCACCGACATCGACCTGTCGGCGATGATCAGATCTCACAAGAAGCAAGGCGCGCTGGTCACGATCGGCCTCACGCGCGTGCCGAACCCACTGGAGTTCGGGATCATCATCGTCGACGATGACGGGCGCATCCAGCGCTTCCTGGAGAAACCGACGTGGGGCCAGGTGTTCTCTGACACCGTCAACACCGGCATCTATGTCATGGAACCTGAGGTTCTCGCCGAAGTGGCGGCCGGCGAGTCTGTCGACTGGTCGTCTGATGTGTTCCCCCGCCTGCTCGAGCGCGGGGCCCCGCTGCACGGTTACATTGCCAGCGGCTACTGGGAGGACGTCGGTACCCACGAGAGTTACCTGAAGGCCCAGGCGGACGTGCTCGCCGGCCGCGTCGATGCCGAGATCGACGGGTTTGAGATGTCGCCGGGCATCTGGGTCGCGGATGGCGCGGAGGTCGATCCTGACGCGGTGCTGAAGGGGCCGCTGTGCATCGGCGATTACGCCAAGATCGAACCAGGTGCGGAACTACGCGAATTCACCGTGATCGGAAGCAACGTGGTGGTGAAGGAGGGCGCGTTCCTGCACCGCGCGGTCGTGCATAACAACGTGTACATCGGGCCTGGGGTGAACCTGCGTGGCTGCGTGATCGGCAAGAACACGGACGTGATGCGCGCGGTCCGTATCGAGGAAGCCGCGGTCGTCGGTGACGAGTGCGTCATCGAGGCCGAGGCGTACCTGTCGTCCGGTGTGAAGGTGTACCCGTTCAAGACCATCGAGGCGGGCGCGGTCGTCAACACCAGCGTGATCTGGGAGTCACGGGGCCAGCGCACGCTCTTCGGGCCGCGCGGCGTGTCCGGGCTCGTCAACGTGGAGATAACTCCGGAACTGTGCGTCCGTCTGGCCAGCGCCTATGCCACGACACTCAAGAAGGGCGCGAGCGTCACCACCTCAAGGGACGTCTCACGCGCCGCCCGCGCGCTCAAGCGGGCGGTGCACGGCGCCTTGACCGCGAGCGCGATCAACGTGCAGGACCTGGAGGCGCAGCCCCTGCCTGTGGCACGGTTCGAGACCTCAAGGAGCGAGTGCTCCGGCGGGATCGCGCTGCGGACCACGCAGGGTGATCCGCAGGCGATCGACCTCATCTTTCTTGACGAGCGCGGCGCCGACCTGTCACAGGCGGCACAGCGCAAACTGGAACGGGTGTTCTCACGGCAGGAATTCCGCCGCGCCTTCCCAGGCGAGATCGCCGAACTGGCCTTCCCGCCCAGGGTGATGGAGACCTACACGTACGAACTTGTGCGCTGCGTCGACATGACCGGCGTCAGGGAAGCCGCGCTTAAGATCGTCGTTGACTGCGCGGGCGGCACCGCGTCGGTGGTGCTGCCTGGCCTGCTCGGCCGGATCGGCGTCGACGTGCTCACTGTCAACAACCGGCTTGCCGAGTCCTCACCCACCGAGACACTCGCCCAGCGCCGCGCCGACATGCAGCGTCTTTCCGAGCTTGTGTCCTCGTCACGCGCGGCGTTCGGCGTGCGGTTCGACCCAGTTGGCGAGCGGATCTTCCTTGTCGATGAGAGCGGTGCGCTCGTGGACGACGACCGCGCGCTGCTCGTCGTCCTTGATCTGATCGCGGCCGAGCGGCTGTCCGGCAAGGTCGCGCTGCCTGTGACCACAACCAGGGTGGCGGAGCAGGTTTGCCGCTTCCACGGCGTCGAGGCGCGTTGGACCGCGACGTCGATGGACGCACTGACCCAGGCCGCGGGTGAACAGGACATGATTCTGGCGGGTGATGGCCGTGGTGGCTTCATCGTGCCGGAGTTCAGCAGGACGGTCGATGGGATCGCCGCGTTCACCCGGCTACTCGGGCTGGTCGCGCGTACCCGGCTGACACTCAGCCAGATCGAGCGCCGCATCCCGGCCGCGCACCTGCTCAGGCGGTCGATGCCGACCCCATGGGCGGCGAAGGGATCGGTGATGCGTACAGTCGTGGAGGCCGCGGGCGACCGCACCTTGGACACGACCGACGGGGTACGGGTCGTGGAGACTGACGGGAGCTGGGTACTTGTGCTGCCCGACCCCGCTGAGGCTGTGACGCACATGTGGGCGGAGGGCGCGGACCCGGACACGGTGCACGCGCTGCTCGATGAGTGGGCCGCCGTGGTGGAACGGGCCGGTCATTGACCGCTGCGCCACGTAATTGTCCGCGGGTGGGCCGTACTGGCAGCAGGGGGGACATCGCGGTGGCCAGATGTGAGAAAATCTCGATCAGCGTTGTGCAGTGTGGTCTGCGCGGTCCACGGGCGGTGAGATGGAGCGCGCAGGGCGGACATGCGTGGCGCATGGACTGACTCCTCGGACCGCGGGTAGCTTGTGCGGCAGGGGAGGTGGAACCGCCGGTGAAACTGCGGGTAAAGCCGTGGTCGAGACGCGGCGGGCCGCCGCGGCGCAGGCATCAGCCCGCGCCGGTGCGCAAGGCAGATGGATGGAGGCCGAGCCGACCGATGCCGAGCGTCTACTGCACGCAGTGCGGGAGCGCGAACCCCGAGGGTGCGCGCTTCTGTTCGCACTGCGGTAACCCGCTGACGTGGGGATCGCCGGGTGAGCAGGCGGGGGAGACCACGTCCATGATCTCCCTGGCCGGACCGGAGGCCCCCGAGGCCGAACCGGGCGAGGAGCTTGCCGCTGATCTGGCCGCGGCCGACGGCCTTCCCGCCGGAACGGCATTGCTGGTGGTGAGAAGGGGCCCGAACGCCGGAAGCAGGTTCCTGCTTGACAATGATCTCACTACGGCGGGCCGTCACCCTGACAGCGACATCTTCCTCGATGATGTGACCGTGTCGCGCAGGCACGCCGAGTTCTACCGGCAGGGTGGCAACTTCACCGTGCGCGATGTCGGCAGTCTGAACGGCACGTACGTGAACCGTGAGCGCATCGAGGAAGCCATGCTGAACGGGGGAGATGAGGTCCAGGTGGGCAAATTCCGGCTCGTGTTCCTCGCGAGCCGGCGGCACAGTGAGAGCTGGCCTGCCGGCGGACGCATGAGTGCTCAGTCGGCACGGGCTTACTTCAGCATCGGCGAAGTGATTGCCCAGCTGCAGGGAGACTACGACGTCAGCGTCTCCAAGATCCGCTTTCTCGAATCGGAGGGGCTCATCGAGCCTGCCCGGTCGCCGTCCGGCTACCGGCGGTTCGGCCCGGCGGACATCGAGCGGCTGCGCTACATCCTGTCCGCGCAGCGGGATCACTATCTACCGCTCCGGGTGATCAAGGAGAAACTCGGTGCGATCGATCGCGGTGACGATCCTGGCCCCCGGGCGGCGCTCGGATTGGTTGCCGAGGTCCCGCCCGACGAGGCTGGCATGGGCCCGGAGCTGCTCAGCCGCAGCGAGCTCGCCGCTGCCGCGGGCATCGGTGACGATGAGCTTGGCGAGCTTGAGGAGTTCGGCCTTGTCCGCCGGTCCGGGCGGCACTATGGCCCCGAGGCCCTGACGGTGGCCAGGACCGCTGCCGGGCTTGGGCGGTTCGGCGTGGAGCCGAGGCACCTGCGTGCGATCAAGGCAGCCGCCGAGCGGGAGACGGCGCTCATCGATCAGGTGGTCGCCCCGATGATGCGCCAGCGCAGCCTGGGCGCACGGGATCGGGCGGAAGAGACAGCGCGGGAGATCGCAGCGCTCACGCTGCGGCTGCACACTGCGTTTCTTGAAGCCGGGCTGCGCACGGATCTAAGCCAATAGCGGGTGTACGTTGGCAAAGGGAGCGCCGGTAGGTGGGTGCCCGCAGCAGCGGAAGAACCGAAACAGGCAGAGCGCGACGCGCACGTAAGGACGGAGCGGCCGTGAGGCAGATGGAGGTCGTCGGCGTCCGGGTCGAGATGCCCTCGAACCAGCCCATCGTCCTGCTGAAAGAGGCGCAGGGCGACAGGTACCTGCCGATCTGGATCGGTGCGGTGGAAGCGACCGCGATCGCGTATGCCCAGCAGGGCATGCTGCCCGCGCGGCCCCTCACACACGATCTGTTCCGTGACGTGCTCGATGCGCTCGGCGTGCAATTGCGGACGGTCAACATCACCGCCCTGCGGGATGGGATCTTCTTCGCCGATCTCGTCTTCTCCAACGGGGTGGAAGTGAGCGCGCGCCCGTCGGACTCGATCGCGCTCGCATTGCGGACGGGCGCGACGATCTTCGTCACCGATGAAGTCCTCGACGAGGCGGGGGTGGCGATCCCCGATGAGCAGGAGGACGAGGTGGAGAAGTTCCGTGAGTTCCTCGACACCATCAGCCCAGAAGACTTCGGCCGTTCCACCTAGCGCCGACCGCCGCCCAGCGCCACCGAGGGCGAGGGCCATCGCGCCAACCAAAAGGCACAAGGCACACCGCATGTGGCGAGAACCACCTGATCGGTTTGTGGGCACTCGTCACGACGCGCCGGGGCAGATCGTTGACGCGCCCATGGTGGCCGGCCTACCGTGCGAGACGAATACTCAGTGTGGTCCGGTGGCTCGGTCCCGGGGCAAACGCCCCGAACCAGGATCACCGCCCACGAGTGTGGGTATCGACATGGGCATGGGGCGCGGGACATCCGCCGCGGACGGCGTGTTCCCCGTGCCCGCACTGTCAGCTCCCGGGCGGAGGTCGGCGTGGCGGTAACAGGCGGCGAGGGCCGCGGCCAGGACAGAGCCCCCGGCAAGGCTGCTGGCAGTTCCAAGACGTCGGCTGGTGGCGATGACCGGTCTCCTGCGGGGAACACAGGCGCGCGGCGTAGCGGTGACCCGGATCGTGGTGACCACTACCACGGGGAACAGGGCCTGCTCTTCGGTGACGAGTTCGATACCCCGCAGGACGCGGGTTACCGTGGACCGACGGCGTGCGGGGCCGCGGGGATCACCTACCGCCAGCTTGACTACTGGGCGCGCACGGGACTGGTGGAACCGAGTATCAGGCCGGCCCACGGTTCCGGGTCGCAGCGCCTTTACAGCTTCCGCGACATCCTCGTGCTGAAGGTCGTCAAGCGGCTTCTGGACACCGGGATTTCGCTGCAGCAGATCCGCGCCGCTGTACAGCATCTGCGCCATCATGGCGCGGTGGACCTGGCTCAGGTCACACTGATGAGCGACGGCGTCAGCGTCTACGAGTGCACCTCGCCTGATGAGGTGGTGGATCTGCTTCAGGGTGGCCAGGGTGTCTTCGGAATCGCGCTCGGCAGGGTCTGGCGTGAGGTCGAGGGAAAGCTCGCAGAACTGCCGACCGAGAAGGCATCGGACGCACACGGTCTCGGCGGGGCGGCGGCGTCGGCCGCCGGCGACGAGCTTGCCGGCCGACGCGCCCGCAGGACCGGCTGACACGGCCGGCGAGCCGATGGCACGCGCGCGCGGGTCAGCCGACCCGCCAGCCGATGGCACGCGCGAGGCCGGACCCGCCAGCAGATGGCACCGCGGGCCACCGCGTCGGCAGCCCCGCTGACCCGCTCAGTGCGGGTGCGCGGGGCGGGCGCTATCTGTTCCCCGCATTGTCGGTACCCGGTGTTACGCTCGCCGCCATGACCGATACCCACGAGCTTGCACAGCGCGTCGACGCGTTAGAGCACGACGTGAAGGTACTTCGGGCGGAGACCCGCGGCTGGGCAGCGTTCGCCACCTCCGCGGACGCCAAAGCGACGGCCGCGTCCGAGCTGCTGCGCTTTGTCTACCAGGATGTCCAGGGCATCCGCGAAGTCATCGACGGCCATACGACGACGCTGGAGAAGCACTCCGGAATCCTGACGGAGCACTCCGCGATCCTGGCGGAGCACTCCGGAATCCTGGCGGGACAGTCCGCGATCCTGGAGGAGCACTCCGGAGTCCTGGCGGAACACTCCGCGATCCTGGCGGAGCACTCCGGGATCCTGGCGGGACAGTCCGCGATCCTGGAGCAACACTCCGGGATCCTGGCGGAGCACTCCGGGGTTCTCGCTGAGCACTCGGGAATCCTCCATCAGCACACCGGACTGCTCGAGGAGATCCTGCGCAGGCTCCCTGCCTAATAGACAGGTGCCTAATAAGCAGGTGCCTAATAACCGTGTTTCCGGGTTATGCGGCGGGGATGTCGCAGGTCCAGGCGTAGTCCTCGATTTGATCGTGTGGGCTGTGGCCTGGTCGGATGGCGGAAAATCGGGCCTTGAGGAACTCGCGCCGGAGCTTCGCCAGCATGTCGGCGGCGGAGGGTTCGTGCTTGGTGCGGTACCACGGGCAGAGCAGGCGGCGGCGGCCGATGTCGGCGGGGTCGTAGCCGGATCGGACGTACCAGCAGATCAGCAGTGACTGGACGAGGAACCCGAACGGGACGGTGCGCTCGACAGCGGCCTCCAGCCGGTTGCATGCGTCTCCGACGCCCAGAATCTGCTTTCCTGTGGCGTTGGACGGCTCGATGGGCCACCGCCAGGAGTACCGTTCGACGACGGTGGCGGCGGTGGCGGCTACGTCGAGGGTGAACAAGGCGAGGTCATAGGGCTTGCTGGAAGCGGGTTCCCGGACGAGCACGGCCTGGCCGGGGGCGTCTTTGAAACTGCCGTGCCATAGCGCCCCGGTCACCGCGGCCTGCACTGTGCGGGCCTGGCCGTAGATGTTCACGGTAACGGTCTGCCAGTGGGCGCCGCCGGCGATCTGGGCTGGGGTGCCGGGCCGGGTGCCTTTCTTACGCGGCCGGCCGCGCTTGCCGGTCCTGGCGGGTGCGGGGCCGAAGAGCACCGCGTTGGCCGGCAGCCGGGTGGTCCACGTGCTGTTCTCGCAGATCAATGGCGTGCCGTGGAACGCGGCGTCGCCTGCCCCGTGGATGATCCGGCCGGGGAACGCGCCGGTCAGCGTGGTGAGCATCTGGGCGGCCAGGTCCACCTGCGAGGCGGTGCCCTTGCCGCGCCAGAGCCGGAACAGCACCGGCAGCGCCACCGGTGACGAGCACACCGGCAGCCGGACCACGATCGCGGCGATCACCCACGTGTTCCCGAACGCGATCTTCTTCCCGCCCTGGGCGGACCCGTCGTAAGCCCACCGGGCCTGCGCCACCTTGCGGCCCCAGCGTTTGAAGAACGTCCCGTCGATGGCCACGGTGACCGGCTCGCCTCCGGGCAGCAGGTACCTGACGATCAGGCGGGCCACCGCCGCCCCGAGGTCGTCCGCATCCCACACTGCGCAGGAGAAGAACCAGCACGCCCGCCGGAACTGCCCGGCGATCCCGGCCGCCGCGGCGACGGCTACCACGGTGCGGCGGCTGGCCAGGATCATCCCGCACGCCAGCGCCACGAACAGCGCATGGGTGGAACGCCGCTTGAACACCGGCGCCAGCTCATCCAGCAGGGCCCGCCAGGTCACGGGCACCGGCAGGCCCGGGCCGGGAACCCGGGCGGGTCCCTCCGCCCGGTCACCGGCACTGGCGGGCGGGCCATCATCGGGCCTTTCACCACCGGGACAGCCGTCCTCCCGCGCCCGGGTACCGCCAGCGCCGGACGGGAAGCAGCACGAGATGGCAGACTGGCCAGCCAAGGAAGCCTCACAGCGTCAGATGATCAAGATCAGTCACCTGTCCTATGGGGCTTCCTTGCTGCTGTCCCGCCGGCACGCCCTCCGGCTACCGGATCGTGATCAAATATCGCCATCCGCGACGATCGGCTACGCAGAGCCATCCGCCGGGCGTCCGCAGGCCTGCCACGCCGCGGCCTGCCCACCCAGGCGATCAAGGACGCCTTTCGCCCACTTGCCGGGACGAAACTCGGAAACACGAGTAATAAACAGGTGCCTAATAAACAGGTGCCTAATAACAGGTGCCTAATAACAGGTGCCTAATAGACAGGCGCCTAATCAAACAGGTGCCTAATCAAACAGGCTTTATCAAACAGGTGCCTAATCAAACAGGTGCCGCCTGGACGTCGCCTGGACGAGATCCAGGCGAGAACGGCGGCGCATGGCCTCATCCTCAGCCGCCGGTCGGGTAGAGTTGGATCACGCCAGTGACCCTGTCCGGGAGAGATCTCACGCAGCCGGCGTGAGGCGCCGAAGGAGCAATCTCCCCGGGAACCTCTCAGGCACAAGGACCGGACGGGTGAGGCGCCTCTGGAAAGCAGGTTCCGTGGGCCGCGCTGGCCGCGGATCCTCACCGAAGGTGCAAGCCGTACCCAGGTCTCCGGGGACGGTGAAGCTCTCAGGTCGCGAGGACAGAGGGGGAGAAGCGACGGCCGACGCGCCCACGCGTGGGCGGCCGATGGCGTGCCTTAGGGGCATCGGCCCCAAGGCTCCCCCGAAGGTCTGGCCTGGGAGGCTCTCATGACATCCATTCCGCACCTGGCCGGACGCCCGGGATCGGCGGCGGCACCGCAAGCCCCGGCCCCCGGAGCAGCCACGGGCGAAGCGTTTGCCGAACGGCACATCGGCCCTTCACCAGCCGAAGTCGGGCACATGCTCGCCGTGGCCGGATTTGCCACCCTCGACGAACTTACCGAGGCGGCGCTGCCACATGAGATCGGCCGCGTTGCCAATCTCAGCCTTCCTGCGCCGCTGACCGAGCCTGAGGCGCTTGCCGAGCTACACCGCCTGGCCGGGCAGAACGAGATGCTCACCTCGATGATCGGTCTCGGGTACTACGGCACAGTCACGCCCGCAGTGATCCGCCGCAACGTGCTCGAGAATCCCGCCTGGTATACGGCCTACACGCCGTACCAGCCGGAGATATCGCAGGGGCGCCTCGAGGCACTGCTGAACTTCCAGACCATGGTGAGCGACCTGACCGGGCTGCCGGTGGCGGGCGCCTCGCTGCTTGACGAGGCGACCGCGGCCGCGGAGGCGATGACGCTGGCACGGCGCGCCGTCCGCCCTGCCCCACGGGCCCCTGGGGACGGCACGACCGCTGGGAGCGCCTTCCTTGCCGACGCCGACTGCCTGCCACAGACACTTGCGGTCCTGCAAACGCGCGCGCAGCCGTTGGGGATAAGGCTTGTCGTCGCCGAGCCCACGCCTGAGGTCATCGAGGGCCTCGCTGGTGATCTGTTCGGTGTGCTGCTGCAGTACCCGGGCGCGAGCGGCGCCGTGCGCGATCTGCGGCCCGCCATCGATGCCGCGCACGCGTGCGGCGCACTTGCCGCCGTCGCCGCCGATCTGCTTGCGCTGACGCTCGTGCGCCCGCCGGGTGACCTTGATGCCGACATCGCGATCGGCTCGACTCAGCGGTTCGGTGTACCTGCCGGTTTCGGCGGCCCCCACGCCGCCTACATCGCCGTGCGCGACGACCTCAAGCGTCAGCTACCCGGCCGCCTGGTCGGCGTCTCCGTGGACGCGGACGGCCACCTCGCCTACCGTCTCGCGCTGCAGGCAAGAGAGCAGCACATCCGCCGCGAGAAGGCGACGAGCAACATCTGCACCGCGCAGGTGCTCCTCGCGGTGATGGCCGCCATGTACGCGGCCTACCACGGCCCTGAAGGGCTGAAGGCGATCGCGCGCCTGGTGCACCACAGGGCCGCCACACTCGCCGCCGCCTTCCGCGGGCTCGGTCTCGAAACAGGCCAGGACGCCTTCTTCGACACCGTTCGCGTCCAGGTTCCTGGGGGCGGTCCGGCGGCGGTCGAACGTGCGCTGCGCGCTGGTTACAACCTGTACCTGGTGGACGCGGACACGGTCCAGATCTCCTGCGATGAGACCACGACCGAGGAGCACCTGCGCGACGTGGTGAGTGCGGTAACCGGCCGCCCGGAGCAGGCAGCGCCGCTGGCACCGTATCGCGATGTGACGGCCGCAGACCCGCTGCCAGAGGCACTGCCGGCGGCACTGCGCCGTGAATCGGGATTCCTCACCCATCCCGTCTTTCACTCCTATCGCAGCGAGACCGCGATGCTGCGGTATCTGCGGCGCCTGGCCGACCGCGACATCGCGCTCGACCGGTCGATGATCCCGCTCGGCTCGTGCACGATGAAGCTGAACGCCGCGGCCGAGATGGAGCCCATCAGCTGGCCGGAGTTCGCTTCCATCCATCCATTCGTGCCGGCCGGGCAGGCCCGCGGCTACGCGGAGCTGATTGGCGACCTGGAGCGCTGGCTCGCCGACATGACGGGCTATGACGCGGTTTCGCTGCAGCCGAACGCGGGCTCGCAGGGGGAACTTGCCGGCCTGCTCGCGATCCGTGGCTACCATGCCTCGCACGGTGAATCCCGCCGCGACGTCTGCCTCATCCCAGGATCGGCGCACGGCACCAACGCGGCGAGCGCGACGCTGGCGGGCCTGCGCGTGGTGGTCGTGAAGACCGGGGATGACGGCGTCATCGACGGCGCTGACCTGACCGCCAAGCTCGACACTCATGGCGCGAACCTGGCTGCCATCATGGTCACGTACCCGTCCACCAACGGCGTGTTCGAGGACACCATCGTCGAGGTGTGCCGCGCGGTGCATGAGGCGGGCGGGCAGGTGTACGTGGACGGGGCGAACATGAACGCCCTTGTTGGCCTGGCGCGGCCTGGTGAGTTCGGTGCGGACGTTTCCCACCTCAACCTGCACAAGACGTTCTGCATCCCGCACGGTGGCGGCGGACCCGGGGCCGGGCCGGTCGCCGCCCGCGCACATCTGGCCGCGTTCCTGCCCGCGTCGGTGCCAGGAATACCGGTACCTAACGGCGCAGGCACTGGCGTGGGGCCCGTCGCGGGAGCGCCATGGGGGTCGGCGGGCATCCTTCCGATCTCCTGGGCATATGTGCGGATGATGGGGGCCGGCGGCCTGCGCCTGGCGTCACAGGTCGCGATCCTGGCAGCGAACTACGTGGCGAAACGGCTCGGCCCGCACTATCCGGTGCTTTACACCGGCCGTGGGGGCCTTGTGGCTCACGAGTGCGTGATCGACCTCCGGGCGATCGCCAAGGAGACAGGGATCACCAACGAGGACGTCGCGAAGCGGCTCATCGACTACGGGTTCCACGCGCCGACCATGTCCTTCCCCGTCGCGGGCACGCTGATGATCGAGCCCACCGAGAGCGAGGATCTGACCGAACTCGACCGGTTCTGTGACGCGATGATCGCGATCCGCGGTGAGATCAGCCGGGTGGCGACGGGGGAGTACGACCCACAGGACAACCCGCTGAAGAATGCGCCGCATACCGCCGAGATGCTCGTGGCAGGCGAGTGGAAGCACGCCTACCAGCGGGAGGAGGCGGCGTACCCGGTGGCGGTCAACGGCTCGGGTGACGGCGCCGGCATGCGGCGCGGCGACAAGTACTGGCCGCCGGTGCGCCGCATCGACCAGGCCTACGGCGACAGGCACCTGGTCTGCGCCTGCCCGCCTCCCGAGGCGTTCGCCGAGGAGCCCGTGGGCGCCTAAGCCAGGGCCCCGCCAGCGCGGTGAGATGTTACTGCGGGCTGTGTCGCGCCCAGCGGCTGACACGGTTCGCCGCACGCGTCTAGGCTTCCGGCATGACGCCTGATCCGCCGGTGGAGCCGGAATTCGCGGCGGCCGACCCAGGTCAAACGGCTGTGGCCGATACGGCTGAGGCAGCGGCGGGCGGCCCAGAGGAGCTTTACGAATTGGGCGGTCGCCTGCTCGCGCGTGGCGAGGCGGCAGGAGCTGCGGAGGTCTTCGCGCTCGCGCTGCAGCGGGTCGGCCCTGGCCATCCGGGCCGCGGCCAGTTTCTCGGAGGTCTTGGCATCGCCCGCCTAGAGCAGGCGCTTGCCGCCTTCGGCGAGGCAGCGGAGTGCGGGGATGCCTCCGTCCGGCCACTCGCCGTGGAGCTTCTTGCCCGCGTGCTTGCGCTGCGTGACCGCGACGGCGAGGCGGCGGTCGCGTGGCAGCGTGGTGTGTCGGACCGCGACCCTGAGGTTGCCGCCGCTGTCCGTGCGCGCCTCCGGCGCGGCATCGAGGTGGACGCGGAGTCAGCGCCGGAGTTCTGGTGGGACGCATTCATGGAGTCGGCAGTTTGCCATGGCACGCTGCCCGTGCTGGCTAACGAGCTGTTCGGCGCGCTCGACCAGATGTACGCCCTCGTCGCGGTCCCGTACGCGCGCCAGGCACGCGAGCGCGAACTCTGGGAGGCGCTTGCGGAGGCGGTCAGGGTGCCAGGCGGTTACGCGTGGGGACCCGACCTGCAGGAGAGCTTCCGCGAGCGGCTTCTGGACGCGATCGGCGCCGACTCCGATGTGCTGCCACCCGACTGGCCGGGCACTGGCTGAGTGCGGCGCCGGCCTGCGGGGCGAACATGGACGGCGGCTGTTACGCCATCAACCTGCTACGGTTCCTCGGCCCTGGCTGGCCGGTGGTCACGTCGGCGGAAGCTCGGCGGTACTCCGGGGTGAGTCTTTCCCTAGCATGGCCGCGGACGCCATCGTCAGCATGCGGCTGATCGACGACGTCTACCGGGCGGCCGGCCTGTCCCCGCGCGGAACGTGACGGGTGGGCACCGGCAGTCCCGTACTCCCGCGGCCGGTGCGGCTGCTTATTATCCTGAACGGCTGACGTGCGGCGCGACCTGATTTCCCGGCGCGCCGGGCGGAAGGTGTGCGCTGCATCCGGCATCGCCCGTTATGGTCGGTTGAGGCATGTTTCGCCGGATCGAGCGGACACCCCGCACTGCTTCAGATCGCCGCGCGACCCCTTCGCTGGAGGTCGAGTTCGGCTGAACGGGAGAAATGAGCGAGCCGAAGAGCAACCGGAAGATCGATTTGACCGGCGCGCAGATCGTCGCCAGCGTGCTGGCCACCCTCACCGCCGCTATCGCGAGCTCATATCTCGGGTCTGCGCCCGCGCTCTTCGTCGCGGCCGCGGTGAGCATCATCAGCACCGCAGGCAACGCCATCTACCGGTATTACCTGACGCGCACCACCGAGAAGCTGCGCGCGGCGGCCCCAGTCGTCCTACGGCGGGCAAACGTGCGCGATGCCGCCGGCGCGGGGCCCGATCCCGGCGCGAGTGCCCACCCGGCAGCGCAGGATCGAAATGCGACGGGGCCCACGTCAGGACAGGGACGTGCCTGGTGGGAGGGCGGGCCAGACGCCGCGAAGGAGGGAATACCCGCGCTGAGCCAGGGGAGCGGCGGGCACGAGGGGAGGCCGCAGGCGGCCAGCGGCCGGCAGCGGCCGCGCTGGCTGATGCTCGGCGGGGTTGCCGCGGCGGTATTTGCCACCGTGATCGCCGGCATCATAGTGGCGCAGTCAGTGACGGGAGCGACGCTGTGCTCGCTCTTCCACAGGTCCTGCACGACTCCCAGCGTCAGCCACCTCTTTGGCGACAACAACACCCGGTCCACGCCCACGCCGTCGGCCACGCAGTCGGCCACGCCGTCGGCCACCCCGTCGGCCACGCAACCGGCCACGCCGTCGGCGTCGCCGTCAACCGCATCTCCCCTGCCGTCGGGTACATCCATAGGCGGGCAGCAGGGGGCGACGCCCACGCCATCCGCATCGGCGACCGCGGGCCCGTCCGCGATCCCGAGTTCTGCCCCGCCGTCAACCCAGTTGTCACATGCCACGCCGACGCGCTGAGCAAGACGGTTCCCCAGGGGGTTGCCCCACCGGGGACGACACTAGAGTGACTGCGTGGCTGATCCGGCGACCTACCGTCCCGCTCCTGGCTCGATACCTGAGTCTCCAGGCGTCTACAGGTTCCGCGACGCCCGCGGCCGGGTGGTCTACGTCGGCAAGGCGAAGAACCTGCGCTCCCGGCTGAACTCCTATTTCGCCGACTTCGCAGGCCTGCATCCGCGCACACACGCGATGCTCCGCTCGGCCGCGGGCGTGGACTGGACCGTCGTCGCCACCGAAGTGGAGGCGCTGCAGCTCGAATACTCCTGGATCAAGGAGTACGACCCGCGCTTCAACGTGCGGTACCGCGACGACAAGAGCTACCCGTACCTCGCGGTCACGCTCGACGAGGAGTACCCGAGGGTGATGGTGCTGCGGGGCGCGAAACGCCGCGGGGTCAGGTACTTCGGCCCATACTCGCACGCCTGGGCCATCAGGGAGACAGTTGATCTGCTGCTGCGGGTGTTTCCAGTGCGGACATGTTCGGCCGGGGTGTTCAAGCGCGCGCGGCAAATCGGCCGCCCCTGCCTGCTTGGCTACATCGGCAAGTGCTCGGCGCCATGCGTGGAGAGGGTAGGCGCGGCCGAGCACCGCCTGCTCGCGGAGGAGTTCTGCGACTTTATGGCGGGGAACACCACCAGGTTCCTCCGCAGGCTCGAGCGGCAGATGCACGAGGCAGCGTCGGCCGAGGAATTCGAGCTCGCCGCCCGGCTGCGCGACGACATCAAGGCGCTTCAGCGCGCCCTGGAGAAGCAGGCGGTCGTGCTCGGAGACGGAACCGACTGTGACGTCATCGCGCTGGAGGAGGACCAGCTCGAGGCCGCGGTGCAGGTCTTCTATGTCCGGGGCGGCCGGGTGCGCGGGCAGCGCGGCTGGGTGGTCGACAAGGTCGAGGACGTGAGCAACGCCGAACTCGTCGAGCATTTCCTCGGCCAGGTCTACGGCGACGATCCCGTGGCGGCGGGGAACGGGCCTGGCTCTGGGCGGGGGAACGGTGCGGCCAGGCGTGGAAGCCGCGCAGGGCACGGGAGCGGCGCCCAGGCAGGGAACGGGGCGAACGTGCCGCGCGAGGTGCTCGTGCCCGTGCTGCCGCAGGACGCCGAGGCGATGGGCGAGTGGCTCGCCGCACGGCGCGGCGGGCGGGTCGACCTGCGCGTGCCCATGCGGGGCGACAAGAAGGCGCTGCTCGCCGTCGTGAAGAGGAACGCGGCGGAGTCCCTTGCGCTGCACAAGACGCGCCGGGCGAGCGACCTGACCACGCGAAGCCTTGCCCTGAACGAGATACAGGATGCGCTCGGCCTCGATGAGGCCCCCCTGCGCATCGAATGCTACGACGTGTCCAATCTGCAGAGCACCCATGTGGTCGCGTCGATGGTGGTGTTCGAGGACGGGCTCGCGCGCAAGGGTGAGTACCGGCGGTTCAGCGTCCGCCAGGAGGATGGGCAGGGCGACGTCGCCGCGATCCACGAGGTGCTCTCGCGGCGGTTCCGGCGCTACCTGGAGGAACGCGAGGAGACTGGCGAGCTCGACGTGCTTGCCCGGGGGGACGACCCGCCGGAACCGCAGGAGACCAGGCAGCGCAGGTTCGCCTACCCGCCCGGGCTGGTGGTCGTGGACGGCGGGCCCGCCCAGGCGGCCGCGGCACAGCAGGCGCTCGGCGAACTCGGCATCGAGGATGTCGCGGTGTGCGGCCTCGCCAAGCGGCTCGAAGAGGTCTGGCTGCCTGGCGACGACGCTCCTGTGATCTTGCCGCGCACCAGCGAGGGCCTGTACCTGCTGCAGCGGGTGCGCGATGAGGCACACCGGTTCGCCATCACCTACCACCGGGCGAAAAGATCAAAGGCGCTCACGGAAAGCGAGCTTGATGAGGTTCCCGGCCTGGGTCCCGCCAGGCGCAAGGCGTTGCTACGGCACTTCGGCTCCGTCAGGGGGATCAGGGAGGCTACCGTTGACGAGATCGCTGAGCTGCCGGGTTTCGGCCCGCGCACAGCGCAGACCGTCGTCGCCGCGCTCGGCGCTGGTGGCAGGGGAAGAGTGAAACCCGGCGGGGAAGCGGGATGACCAACGCGACGAGCGCAGGGCACACAACGATTCCCGACATCGTCATCATCACCGGGATGTCAGGCGCCGGGCGCAGTACAGCCGCGAAGTCGCTTGAGGATCTGGATTGGTTCGTGGTGGATAACCTGCCGCCAGGCCTGCTGCCGACCATGGTGGACCTCGCCGCGCGGTCCATGGGCGCTGTGGGCAGGATCGCCGTCGTTGTCGACGTGCGCAGCCGCGCCTTCACATCGGATCTGAAGACGACGATCAACGAGCTTGCCGCCCGTGGTGTCCGGCCGCGGGTCGTATACCTGGAAGCCTCGGACGAGACGCTGGTACGGCGGTTCGACAGCGTCCGCCGCCCGCACCCGCTGCAAGGCGACCGCAGGGTCGTGGACGGCATCGCCGCCGAGCGTGAACTGCTCCGCGGCGTCGCGGACGACGCTGACCTCGTGCTCGACACGTCCACGCTCAACGTGCACGAGTTGCGGGCCCGGATGCGCGGGTTCTTCGCCGACGACTCCGACCAGGCGGTGCGGGTGAACGTCGTGTCGTTCGGCTACAAGTATGGGCTTCCTGTCGATGCCGACCTCGTGGCGGACTGCCGGTTCCTGCCCAATCCGCACTGGGTCACGAAGCTGCGCCCGCTGACCGGCCTCGACGAGCCCGTTCGCGACTACGTGCTCGGCCAGGCCGGCGCGGATGAGTTCCTCGCCGCGTACCTGGAGGCGCTGCGCGTGCTGCTGGCCGGCTACGAGCGCGAGGGCAAGCACTTCGTCACGCTGGCGATCGGCTGCACCGGCGGTAAGCACCGCAGCGTCACCGTCGCCGAGGAGATCGGCGCACGCCTGGCCGTGGCGGGAGCGGACGTCCAGGTGACGCACAGGGATCTGGGTCGTGAGTGACCGGATGACCTCTGCCGGTGTGCCTGCTGCGGGTACCGAGGCCGCTGGCCCGCCGGAGGTTGCCGCGCTCAAGGTTGCAGCACCTAGCGTTGCGGCACCTCAGGTTGCCGCACCTCAGGTTGCCGCACCTCAGGTTGCCGCACCTCAGGTTGCCGCACCTAAGGTTGCCGCACTGGGCGGCGGTCACGGGCTGCACGCCTCACTGTCGGCGCTGCGGCAGGTGACGAGCGCGCTCACGGCCATCGTCACGGTCGCGGACGACGGCGGATCAAGCGGCCGGCTGCGGAGGGAGTTCGGTGTGCTCCCGCCCGGTGACCTCCGGATGGCCCTTGCGGCACTCTGCGGCGGTGACGAGTGGGGCACCACCTGGAGCCGCGTGGTGCAGCACCGCTTCGGCGGCGACGGCGAACTGTCCGGGCACACCGTGGGGAACCTGCTCATCGTGGCGCTCTGGGACCTGCTCGGGGATACCGTCGGGGGTCTCGACTGGGTCGGGATGCTGCTCCGTGCGCACGGACGCGTGCTGCCGATGGCCGCGGTGCCGCTGGATATCGCCGCCGAGGTGCAGGGGGCCGATCCGGCGCGGCCCCACGAGGTCACCATGGTCCGTGGACAGGCGTCGTGCGCCGTCACGCCCGGATGGGTCCGGTCGATCTCGCTGGTCCCCGCCGATCCGCCGGCCTGCGCGGAGGCCGTGATGGCGGTGCGCGAGGCGGACTGGGTGGTGCTGGGCCCGGGCTCCTGGTTCACCAGTGTCCTGCCCCACCTGCTCGTGCCGGATCTCGCCGAGGCTCTGGTGGCCACCACGGCGCGCCGGGTGGTCGCGCTCAACCTGGCACCACAGCCGGGTGAGACGACGGGATTCTCCCCGCACACCCACCTGGACGTGCTTGCCGTGCACGCGCCCGCGCTCCGAGTCGACGTGGTGCTTGCCGACCGGTCCGCGGCGCGGTCAGGGATCACCGAACTGGAGAAGGCCGCGGGGGTGCTCGGTGCCCGGCTGGTGCTCGCGGACGTGGCGATGGCGGACGGTTCCTCGCGTCACGACCCGCGCAGGCTCGCGGCGGCCTACGCTGAGATCTTCGAAGGGGGATGAGGCGATGGCCATGACTGGGGTCGTGAAGGACGAGCTCAGCCGCGTCACAATTTTGAAGCCATGCTGCCGTAAGGCCGAAGTGTCCACGTTGCTGCGGTTCGCCGGCGGGCTGCACCTGGCGGGCGGCCGGATCGTGATCGAGGCCGAACTCGACACGGGCGCCACGGCCCGCCGGCTGCGCAAGGACATCGCCGACGTGTTCGGGCACTCGTCCGATCTGCTGGTGCTCGCGCCGAGCGGGCTGCGCAAGGGAAACAGGTACGTGGTGCGGGTGTACAGGGACGGGGACAGCCTGGCCCGCCAGACCGGCCTGATCGACAGCTACGGACGCCCGGTCCGCGGCCTGCCGCGGCAGGTGGTCGCGGGGACCGGCTGTGACGCGGAGGCGGCGTGGCGTGGCGCCTTCCTGGCGCATGGCTCGCTTACCGAGCCCGGCCGCTCCATGGCGCTAGAGGTCACCTGCCCCGGGCCGGAGGCTGCGCTCGCGCTGGTCGGCTCGGCCCGACGGCTGAAGATCCACGCGAAGGCACGGGACGTCCGCGGCGTGGACCGCGTGGTCATCCGTGACGGGGACGCGATCAGCGCGCTGCTTACCCGGCTCGGCGCCCATGACAGCGTGCTGGCCTGGGAAGAGCGGCGGATGCGCCGCGAGGTCAGGGCGACGGCGAACCGGCTGGCCAACTTCGACGACGCCAACCTGCGGCGCAGCGCGCGGGCCGCGGTGGCCGCGGGCGCCCGGGTGGAGCGGGCAATCGAGATCCTCGGTGCGGGCGCGCCGCGGCATCTGGTCGTCGCGGGTGAACTGCGCCTGCAGCACCGGCAGGCCAGCCTGGAGGAACTCGGCGCCCTCGCCGATCCACCGTTGACGAAGGACGCGATCGCGGGCCGGATCAGGCGCCTGCTTGCGATGGCCGACAAACGGGCCATGGAACTCGGCCTCCAGGGCACCGACGCCAACCTCACGCCCGACATGCTTGTCCCCTGAGCCGGAGAGGCCGTTAAGCCCGTGCCGGCGGGGACGGTGGCGAACACGGCCGGCCGCGCCTACGCGGGCCCGGGTTGGATAAGGTCGTTACGGGCCACACGCTGCGGTGCCGGTCCAAGTGGCGCGCCCCGCAGGGGACAGCGGCCACGGCCACGGCCGCGCAGGCCGTTGCCGCATTCGCCGCGCGGCGAATGGCGGCGAATGAGCGCAAGAGATGAGGAGAGAATGTGAGCATCCGTGTTGGCGTGAACGGCTTCGGCCGCATCGGGCGTAACTTCTGGCGTGCCGTCAACGCGCGACCAGGCGGGGCCACGGGCGGGTCCGGGCAGGTGAGCATCGAGATCGTCGCGGCCAATGACCTGACAGATACCGCCACGCTCGCGCACCTGCTGAAGTACGACACGATGCTCGGCACGCTGGACATGGACATCACGGCGGCCGGTGACACCATCCTGGCGGGCGGCCGCCCGATCAAGGTCCTCGCCCAGCGCGACCCGGCGACCCTGCCCTGGCGCGACCTCGGTGTCGACGTCGTGATCGAGTCGACCGGGCATTTCACCGCGGCCGGGGACGCGCGCAAGCACATCGACGCCGGCGCGAAGAAGGTGATCATATCCGCCCCGGCGAAGGGCGAGGACATCACAATCGTGATGGGCGTCAACGACGACGCCTACGACCCGGCCAGTCACACCGTCATCTCCAACGCATCCTGCACCACGAACTGCGTGGCGCCCATGGCAAAGGTGCTGCTGGATAATTTCGGGATCGTCACGGGCCTGATGACCACGATCCACGCCTACACCAACGACCAGGTGATCCTGGACTTCCCCCACAAGGACCTGCGCCGTGCCCGCGCGGCGGCGATGAACATCATTCCCACCACCACGGGCGCGGCCAAGGCGACCGCCCTCGTCCTGCCCGAACTCAAGGGCAAGCTGGACGGGATGGCGATGCGGGTTCCTGTGGCTGTCGGCTCGGTGACCGATCTGGTCGTGGAGCTTGGCCGCGAGGCCACCCAGGACGAGGTCAACGCGGCATACCGTGCGGCGGCGGAGGGGCCACTCAAGGGGTACCTTTACTACACGGAGGATCCCATCGTGTCCTCCGACATCGTCGGCACGTCCTACTCGTGTACCTTCGACGCCGCGCTCACCATGACATTCGGGAACCAAGTCAAGGTCATCGGCTGGTACGACAACGAGTGGGGCTACTCCAACCGGCTCGCTGACCTGACCCGCCTGGTCGGCTCGCGTCTTCAATAGCCCGCGTGGCTACCAGTACTAAGGAACATAAGGAAAGCTGGGCCGTATGAAGAGTATCGAGGATCTCCAGGTCGCCGGCAGGCGAGTCCTGGTCCGCTCCGACCTCAACGTCCCGCTCGAGATCGGAGCGGATGGCTCCGCCGAAGCGGTCATCACCGACGACGGCAGGATCAGGGCGAGCGTTCCCACCATCGCGAAGCTCGCCGGGCGCGGCGCCCGCGTGGTCGTGTGCGCTCATCTGGGCAGGCCGAAGGGCGCGAGCTACGACGAGCGCGCCACCAGGGCGCTGTCGCTGCGGCCCGTCGCGCAGCGCCTGGGTGAGGTGCTTGGCCGGCCCGGCGAGGTTCGTCCCCGACGTGGCGGGCGAACAGGCCCGTGATGCCGCGGGTGAGCTGGCTGACGGCGCCGTCCTCGTGGTCGAGAATCTTCGCTTCGAGCCCGCTGAGACCAGCAAGGATGACGCCGAGCGTGGCGCGTTCGCGGACAGGCTCGCCGCGCTCGCCGACCTTTACGTGGGTGACGGATTCGGCGCCGTGCACCGTAAGCACGCCAGCGTGTACGACGTGCCGCACCGGCTGCCTCACGCGGCGGGTGACCTGGTGCTCGCCGAGGTCACGGTGCTGCGCAGGCTCACAGCGAACCCGGACCGCCCGTACGTCGTGATCCTCGGCGGCTCGAAGCCGTCGGACAAGCTCGCCGTGATCGGCAGCCTGCTTGATCGGGCGGACCGGCTGCTGATCGGCGGGGGCATGTCGTACACCTTCCTCAAGGCGCAGGGCTACGAGGTGGGCGACTCGCTGCTTGAGGCCGACCAGGTTCCTCAGGTGAGAGACCTGCTCGCGGAGGCGGCGCGGCGCGGGGTCGAAGTGGTCCTCCCCGTCGACATCGTCGCCGCGACCCGGTTCGACGCCGACGCTGAACACGATGTGGTTCCCGCCACAGCGATCCCCGCCGATCGCAATGGCCTCGACATAGGACCGCGGACTCGACAGCTGTTCGCGGAGAAGCTCGCGGACGCGAAGACGGTGTTCTGGAACGGGCCGCTTGGCGTCTTCGAATTCCCGGCCTTCGCCGCGGGAACCCGGGCGCTGGCCGAGGCGATTTCCCAGGTAGCAGGATTCACCGTTGTTGGGGGCGGCGACTCGGCGGCTGCCGTCCGGTCCTTCGGCATGTCACCGGATGCGTTTTCGCACATCTCAACGGGCGGTGGTGCCAGCCTCGAATTCCTCGAGGGCAAGGACTTGCCCGGGCTTACCGCATTGGACGATTCGTGATGGGCGCCCCGGGCGGCCGCCTGCCGCTCATGGCGGGCAACTGGAAGATGAACTGCAACCATCTCGAGGCGATCGCGCTCGTCCAGAAGCTGGCCTTCGCACTAAGTCCGAAGGACTTCGAGGCGACGGAGATCGCTGTGCTGCCGCCCTTTACCGCGCTGCGCAGCGTGCAGACCCTCGTCGACGGAGACCGGCTGCGCATCGTGTATGGCGCCCAGGACGTCTCCCAGCATGAGAAGGGCGCCCACACCGGCGACGTGTCCGGCCCCATGCTTGCCAAGCTTGGCTGCACCTATGTGACCGTTGGTCACTCCGAGCGGCGGCATTTCCACAATGAGGACGACGCGCTTGTCAACGCTAAGGCGAAGGCCGCCTTGGCGTTCGACCTGGTGCCCATCGTCTGTGTCGGCGAGGGGCTGGACGTACGCCGCGCGGGAAACCACGTCGCTCACACGCTCGGCCAGCTGGACGCCTCGCTCGCCGGGATCCAGACGGAGAAGGTCGCCGGACTGGTGATCGCTTATGAGCCGGTATGGGCCATCGGAACGGGCGAGGTAGCGACGCCAGAAGACGCCCAGGAAGTCTGCGGGGCGATCCGGGAGCGGATCTCGGCGGGTCACGGCGATGGAGCAGCGGCCACCACGCGTATCCTGTATGGGGGGTCAGTAAAGTCGGACAACGTGGCCCCGATCATGGCGCAAGCCGACGTTGATGGCGCCTTGGTCGGGGGTGCGAGCCTGGATGCCGCCGAGTTCGTGAAGCTCTGCCGCTACCGGGAATCCGCGGTATGAGCCTGCATCGCAGGTTTGGCTGATCCGCCGCGGGTTTTCGTCGTACCCTGCCTAACGGGAGCCTGGGCCATCTGGCCCGGGGTTTGCGGAGGACATGGCGGTCACCCTGACGGGCAGAGCCAGCGCAGTGAGCCGGCGCACAGGCGCAAAATCAGGTGACGTAGAAGAAGGTATGGTCAAGAAGTGATCATCGGAATCTCCATCGCCCTCATCATCACGAGCCTGCTGATGATCGTGCTTGTGCTGCTGCACAAGGGCAAGGGCGGTGGCCTCTCGGACCTCTTCGGCGGTGGCGTCTCGTCCTCGCTTGGCTCCTCCTCCGTGGTCGAGCGGAACCTGGACCGCATCACCGTCATCATCGGGGTGGCGTGGTTCGTCTGCATAGTCGTCCTCAACTTCCTGTTCAACAGCTGACAGCAGTAAGGATGCGAGTCGAGAGGTGATCCGTGGGTAGTGGCAACGCCATCCGGGGGAGCCGGGTAGGTGCCGGACCAATGGGAGAGGCCGAGCGTGGCGAGGCCGCGCCACGCGTCCGTGTCGCGTTCTGGTGCTCCAACCGTCATGAGACGCGGCCTAGTTTCGCCAGTGACGCTGCGGTGCCCGAGACCTGGGACTGCCCGCGCTGCGGGTTCCCCGCCGGCCGGGACGAGAAGAATCCGCCCGCGCCGCCGAGGATCGAGCCGTACAAGACGCATCTCGCGTATGTGAAGGAACGGCGCAGCGCCGCCGACGGCGCGGCGATCCTCTCCGAGGCCCTCGTTAGGCGCCGCGATGCGCCGCCGCCCTACTAGCCGCTACTAGCACGCCAATTCCAGACGCCCATTCGATGACCCGGGGCACGGACTGCCCCGGGTCATCGCTTTCGATGTCGTGGCCCCTGCGTCTGGCCGGCTTCCAGGTCTTCGTGCGTACACGCCGGCATCCCGGCGCACTCAGGTCGGCGTCTGTCTCAGTGCGCGAAAGACTGCCGCGCATCGCTTGGGGCGAACGGAACATGCGGATGGGGGCTGCGCGCCAGCGTATCTGCGTGCCGCCTGATGTCGTCGAGCAGCAGGTCGGCGAGGTCCCTGCTGAAGCCGTTGCGCACGACGAGCCTGATGACGGCCATGTTCTCCAGATTCGCCGGGAAGGTGTAGGCCGGGACCAGCCAGCCGCGCTCCCGCAACCGCTCGGACAGGTCGAAGACGCTGTAGCTGGTGACGTCGTCGCGCAACTTGAACGCGAACACGGGCAGATCACTGCCGTCGGTGAGTAGCTCGAACGGCCCCATCTTGGCGATCTCGGCGGACAGATGCCGCGCGATGACCTGGCAGGCCTGCTGGACACGCTGGTAGCCCTCGAAACCAAGCCGCACGAAGTTGTAGTACTGGGCGGCCACATTGGAGCCAGGGCGAGAGAAGTTGAGCGCGAACGTCGGCATGTCGCCGCCGAGGTAGTTGACGTGGAATACCAGGTCCTCCGGGAGCGCATCGGCTTCCCGCCAGACGATCCAGCCCACGCCGGGATAGACGAGCCCGTACTTGTGGCCCGAGGCGTTGATCGACTGGACCCGGGACACCCGGAAATCCCACGGCAGCTCCGGGTGCAGGAATGGCGCGACGAACCCGCCCGATGCGCCATCCACATGCACAGGGACATCGATGCCGCGCTCGGCCTGCAACCGGTCGAGGGCGTCGCTGATCTCTGCGACGGGTTCGTAGCTTCCGTCCATGGTGGATCCCATGATCGCGACCACGCCGATGGTGTTCTCGTCGCATGCCTCCGCGGCCTGTGGACCGCGAAGATGCAGCCGGTCACGCTCCATCGGGACCGTCCGTGCCTCCACCTGCCAGTACCTGCAGAACTTTTCCCAGCAGACCTGAACATTCGTGCCCATGACGAGGTTCGGCTTCGCCCCGGCCGCCGCCGCGCCACGCCGTGCCCGCCACCGCCACAGCAGCGCCATCCCGCCGAGCATGCACGCCTCGCTCGACCCTGTGGTGGAGCAGCCTGGCGCACCCGTGCCCGCGGGCGCGTGCCAGAGTTCGGCCAGGATGCTGACGCACCGCCGCTCGAGTTCCGAGGTCTGCGGGTACTCGTCCTTGTCGATCATATTCTTGTCGAAGCACTCCGCCATGAGTTCTCGGGCCTGGGGTTCCATCCACGTTGTGACGAAGGTGGCCAGGTTGAGCCGTGAATTTCCGTCCAGGATGAGCTCGTCCCTGACGACCTGCAGCGCGGTGTCGGGAAGCATGCTCGCTGGTGGTATCCGGTACTTGGGCACCTTGTAGTGTTCGAGGTGGACGTAGAGCGGGTTGACGTCGAGTTCGTCCGCGCCCTCCACGGATTCGGCTTTGCGGTGCAACGGCATTGGTACCTCCCCGGCGTTTCCGCCGATTGTCAGGCCGGAGGTGCTCCATATGCTCCCCGGCTCCCCTGAGCGGTGCAGACCACGGGGGGCGAGCCCTCCCGATACCGGCCCGCGGCCCATTCCTGATGACGATCTTGCCATCCACGACCCAGCCTGTGGGCCAGTCGCGCAGCAGCTCGCCAGCCCGCTCGCCCGCCCCAGGGATGACGCTGACGGCCTTGGCGAGCATTGGCTTCGGCGGGAAAGAACCGGCAGGCCCAGTTCCGTCATGGTGCCACTCTCACATACCTGCAGAACAGGCTGCCCGCTGCTTCCAGTACGTGCGCGAGATGCAACCTCTGCGGTGATGGAAGTGTGCTGCCTGCCGTGGTCCGGAACGCGTCCGCGCCGGCCACCAGCGGGCTCACCGTAAGGCAGAACTCGTCGAGCAGGTCTGCCGCGGCGAGCTGGCCAAGCAGGTGCGGTCCCCCCTCGACGAGTACCCGGCGCAGGCCGCGGCTGGCAAGGGCGCTGATGGCGGACGCCATCTCGACGCGGTGGGCCCCCGCGATCACGACGTCGGCGTTCTGCGCAGCCTGTGCACGACGGTCAGGTGGTGCGGCCTCAGTGGTGAGCGCGATCGTGCGGGCGTACGCTGGCGCGGCCGTGAAGAGCGGGCTTGACAAGTCCAGATCGAGCATCCCTGTGACGACGGCGATGGGCGGCGATGGCGGCCGGTCAGCCCGCATTCGTGCCCACTCATCGCGTGGCCGGGCCGGGCCGTAGCCTTCGGCTCGCACAGTACCCGCGCCGACCAGAATCACGTCCGCCAGACTGCGCAACATGTGGAAGAGCTGCCGGTCATCTTCGCTTGAAAGCCCTCCGGACAGGCCCTTCACCGTCGCCGCGCCGTCGATGCTCGCCACCATGTTGGCGCGCACCCATGCCGTCGGCCTGCCCGCGCGACTGTCTGCCCACCCGGACGGATACGCGTAGGAGGCGGCAAGGTCGACTGCGCCGCCGCCGCCGTCAACGGCGGCCGTGCCTACCGGGTAGATCTTTCGCACGATCAGAGTCAATCAGATCAGCGGCGGTCACGATCGGAAGGTAAGTAGTCGGTGGTCCCGTGGACGGGCACCTCGCCAGCGCGCGTTCGATACCGCAGGCCGGCGCCCTCCGGGCACAGCGCACCGATCCTGCGCCGCGGGAAGCTCAACGAGGCGCACCATGACCAAGCGCCAGTTTGCCGCGCCTCCTCGCTGACCATGATTTGAGGTAACAGGAGCCCGCGGCTCACAGGTTCCTGATCATATCTATATTGGCCGACTCCTCCGGATCCTCGGCCGTTACCTCCAGGAATGCTTTCACGCACTCAACGGCAACGTCTGGCGCCAGGCGTTTCAGGCTGAGCGCGAGGACGTTCGCGTCATTCCAAAGCCGGGCATTCTTTGCGATCCACGGCTCCCAAGCCAATGCGGCCCTTATACCCTGGACCTTATTGGCGGCAATAGAGGTTCCGGTGCCAGTCCAGCACATGACCACGCCATAGTCAGCGCCGCCCTTAACGACCGCACGCCCGACCTCTTGCGCGAACTCCGGCCAGGCACCATCGACTACCTGAAGTTCAGAGACATTCCGGAGGTGCTCCACGACCGCTCGCGTGCACTCATTCTGATCATCGGCGCCAAAAGCGATCTTCACGTCCTTCTCCCTTCAGCCCAGAGTATTCGAGCCAGCGTCTATCGTATGTTCCCTCGCTTTGAGGGCCTGTACGCCGTGTCTGTCCTTGTAGTCTTCTTGATCTGTCACAACTTTCTACGGGCTTCAAGGGCGCACCTTCGGCATGCCAGCCGGGCGGCCAGCACCGCACTCCGGCCGCAGGCTCCAGGTCACCCAGCACGCTGCGTCGGCGAGTAACCCCGCAAGCGGCCGGGGGCCGCACGACCGTCGCCGCCGCTGGGGCGGCCCGCGGCTCCTTGGGGTGACCCGCGTCGCGGCAGCCGCCCGCGCCGCAGCGCCCACACCCCGCCGCACCGGGCCACCCATCATGGCACCCAGTAACCACGCCTGCAAGAGCGGCCTGGCCGCCCTTCTCGCGGCTGGCATCCTGTCGCCGCGAGAAGATCACCGTCAAGGGCTCTCGCTGCGCTCGCGTCGCTGGCGCGATGGAGCAAGCGCTACCCTTGAGCGTGATCTCCCACGGCAAGACCCGGCGCCTATGAGGAGGACGGGGGAAGAGCTGCGGCGGAACTGCCTTTAGACCAAACAATGTATGACCGTAGACCAAATAATGTATGAACAAGCTCAGGATCCAGAACGCCGTGCGGAACTGGGCCGCGATCCCACGGCGGCAGCCGGGTACCCTGCCTCACGAATAGCGCCGAATAGAGGGGCCAGTGATGATGAACAGCAGCGTCAAGGACGTGATGACCCGGAGTGTCATTGGCGTCCGGGAGACGGCCTGGTTCAAGGACATCCTGCTCGCGATGCGTCCCTACGGGGTGAGCGCCTTTCCGGTGCTGGATTCGGACGATCGGGTCATCGGCATGGCGTCCGAGGCAGATCTGCTGCTCAAGGAGATTGGGCAGGAGCTAGCGATAGGCGACGAGGACCGTGCGAAGGCCGCCGGTGTTACCGCAGCCCAGCTAATGAGCACGCCCGCAATCACGATCGGCCCGGATGCGAGCGTGGCCGAGGCAGCCAAGATCATGTACACCTGCCGGGTGAAGCGGTTGCCGGTCGTCGAAGACGACGGCCGTCTGGTCGGGATCATCAGCCGGGTGGACGTCCTGAGCGTCTTCGACCGGCCAGACGACCAGATCTGCGACGACGTTCGGGAGGTCATCGCCGAGGAGTTCGCGCTCAACCCGAACGCGTTCCATCTAGCCGTGACGTCTGGCATCGTGACGATCACCGGCCAGCTGGAACACCGCGCCACCGCCCGTGACCTGATCAGCGCGATCCGGCACGTCGTGGGCGTCGTCGGCGTGCGTCACCGGATCACCTATCCGCCAGAGGACTTGGCGAATATCGTAGGGATCTGGTGACGGCACGCGTACACCCGCACACCGAGTCTGTGGACCAGGCGTGGACCAACGACCAGCTTGGCTCATGGTCTGGGCAGCCACTAGCGCCGACGACCTACCTGTACCGCTTCAAAACCCATCGCGGGGTTTTCATTATCGTCACGCCCTCGCCAGCGAAGATCTCGTCGAAGGCGCTGGCGAACTTGGCGTCGCGGTCCCGGATGAGGAAGCCGAAGGAGCCGATCCGGTCTTCGAGGTCCATGAGCAGGTTGCGGGCCTGCTGCGCGGTCCAGGCGCCGTCCGGGCTGGCGGTCTGCTCATCCGACCAAACCGCAGGTTACAGCCCCTGTGTCCAGTTCTGAAGCGGTACAGGTCAGCTCGCTGAACTGCGGCCACGGACAGGTGCACTATGCAGCGCGGTCTTGCGGTTCGATGCCGTGCTGGCAGAGGAGATCACGAAGGCGCTGGACCTTGTCCCTCAGGCCCATCGACAGCGGTTTTCTGCCCGAGCAGGGTTACGCGTACGAGATCACCCAGGGCGCCGACCTGTTGGCCAGGCCTGCCGACTACATCGGGTTCGGCGGCGCAGTGATGTGGAAAGCGGCGCCGTACTCGCTGAAGTCGCGCCGCCCTCCGACCGAGCCCGCGGCGTCGAAGCGCAGCGGGTACGCTGTGCCGACGTTGGCGACATAGAGCTTCGAGTCATCCGGATAGGTGACCACGACAACCTTTTGGCCTGCCAGCGTCGACTGCGCGACCGTGCCCCCCTGCGCGAACTCCTCAGCCGTCAGCTCGGAGGCGAACGTAGCCAGCGAGAACGGCGTTAGCATTTGCTCCGCCAAGCCGGACTTCACCCATTTGTTCGCGAGCAGGCCCTGCGTGTCCGGCGGATTACCCATGGCCGCCCAGCCACGCTTATCGGCCTTCAGGTAGGCCTTGTCGCCGACCGTAACGATCTGTATGGCCGCGCCCTTGACGGTAAACGTGCCGCTGGTCGAGCCGCCCTCGTAGCGAAGATCGAATTTCTCCGTCCGGCCGTCGGCAAGAAAGGTTCCCCGGACATGGACGGTTTTTGCGGCCTTGAAGGCTGCGTCAGCCGCCTGCGCCACCTCGGCCGCGGTCTGGTTCTTCAGGCCGTTGGTAGCGGGGCTGGCGGTCGTGTGACTAGCGGCCGTGCTGCCGCTGGTCGCCGGTTTGGTAGTCGTCGGGGTGCTGGTCCCTGTGGTACCGCAGCCGGCCAGGGCCACAATCAGGGTCGCTGCAGCGACGGCAGCTAATCGGTAAGCAAGGCGATTCATGTCAACCACTCCTGAACTCGCGCACCCGCTTCTGCCGTCACATCGATGGCGGAACCTGCGCCACGCCCCGTCGCACCCCATCGGGGGTATCTGCGGCACGCCGCTACATCTCCCATTCGGTCGCCCGGGTGAGGGACGAACTCGTAGAGGCGGAAGTCCCCTGCACAGGCGGAAGGGTTCCTGCCACGGGCGGACCAAGCGGTGGCGCTGATACGGCGGCAGGAACGATGAACACGCAAGTAACCTTAGTGGTACGTCAGGTCTCGGTCTTGGCCATTCCTCCGATAGGCGCCGCTTGAATCCTCGACTCCGGACCGGCAACCCGGCGGAGTGGCGAAGACCTATGGCCGCAGGTACGTCGAGTTCGCCACTCTGCCTGGCGCGTCAGGGTCGCGCTCTACGGGCGCGGCGCCCTCGCCCAGCATGCCGGTGTCTCCCCTGACGGCCCCTACATCGACGCATCGCAGCGGAACGGCGTGCGGGCAGATCGTTGTCTCGTGCAGGGGGATCTCGCGGGGGGAGCCGGGCCTCGCCTTGTGGACTGCGAGCAGCAACGCGTCCTCGTCGACGTCACCCCGGCCGAGAGCAAGAGCGGGCTGTAAGCGGATCCCCGGGATCCCCGGCGCGCAATCGTGCCCCGTGCCGCGCGTATCAAATCCCGCCTCCGACTCTCTATTACGGTGACGGGGCCATCGGGGTCCGTGTCCGGTCGCTGGTCTCACGTACGGCACATGCGGCAGAGAGCGCTGACGGCGCGCGGAGTGCGGTCTGTCCTACGCCGCCGCCCCCTGGGAGGAAATGACGTGGATCGCGCGAGTAAAGATGGTGAACTAAACATGATCACGGATCGTTCGGACTACGACGTTGTCGTGATGGGTGGTGGGCTGGCGGGGCTCACGTTCGCGCGGCAGTTGCTTCGGCGGCGACCAGAGACGACGGTGCTTGTGGTAGAGCGGATGACGCATCCCGTGCCCAAGGCTGCTCACAAGGTCGGTGAGGCGCTCGTTGAGATGTCAGCACACTACTTCGCCGAGGTCTTGGGTCTACGCGAGCACATGGACAGGTCGCAGATCCGCAAGATGGGCCTACGGTTCTTCCCCTCCGCGCAGGTGCCCCCGCCGCCACTCTCGCAGCGTGCAGAGTCCGGCCCCAGCGACTACCTTCCGGCCCGGACCTATCAGACCGACCGCGGGATCCTCGAGAACGCGCTGGGAGACGCCGTGATCGCGGATCGCGCCGATTTTCGCCATGGCTGCCGGGTAGACGGACTCGAACTCAATCCGGCAGGCCACCACACCGTCATGATCTCCCGCGGCGACGAGCGCTCCTCAGTGAGAGCGCGCTGGGTAGTGGACGCGAGTGGTCGGCGTGGCATCATCAAGAAAAAGCTCGGCCTGCGTCAACCTGTCTCGCACGACTGCAACGCTGTTTGGCTGAGGCTGGGTGAGATGATCTGGATGGATAAGCTGATCGAGGATGAGGAGACGGCGCCTACCGAGTCAGCTAGTGCCGAGTGGACTGGGCGCGTGCCCAACGGACAGCGCTGGCGCTCGACGAATCACCTCATGGGCCGCGGCTACTGGGCGTGGCTGATTCCGCTGGCGTCCGGCTCGGTAAGCATTGGTGTCGTGGCCGACCCGAAGTACGTCCCGTTCGAGGACATCGACACCTTCGAGGGGCTGTTGAGCTGGCTGGAAGTGCACGAGCCGGAGCTTGCGCGGGCCCTCAGCAATCGCCGCGGCGCACTGCAGGATTTCCACCGGCTCAAACACTATGCGCACGGGTGCAAGCAGGTCTTCTGCGCTGACCGGTGGGCACTAACCGGCGAAGCAGGCGTCTTCACCGACCCGTTGTACTCCCCGGGAGGGGACTTCATCTCGATCTCCAATACCTTCATCACAAACATGGTGGTGGAGGATCTCGCCGGCAAACCGATCGACGACCTCGCGGCGCGCTCCAATCTGTTCTACCTGGGACTCTTCCAGTCGGTCCTCCCGGTATGGGAGAACCAGTATGGGCTCATGGGTAACCCTCAGGTGTGGTCGGCCAAGAGCGTTTGGGATCCCTTCTTGTACTTCGCTGTCTTTGGAATCCTCCACCACAATGGCGGCCTGACGGACGTCAACTTCATGGAGACGGTGGGCCTGGACTTCGGCCGCATCGTCGCGCTCAACCAGCGCATGCAGGCGTTCTTCCGCGAGTGGGACGAGGCGGATCCGGGTGTCGACCAGGCCCATTTCGTCGATCACACTGGCAACGTAGGGCTGATCACGGCGTTTGAGGAGGTCCTGTTCGACCAGCTGGAGCCCGATGCGCTGCGTTCCCGCCTGAAGGAAAACATCAAGTTCGTCGAAGACGTTATGCGGGTGATCATGGCACGTGCTGCCTGTCGGGCGGGTCACAACACGGATCCTGTGGACGTGGATCCGATGACCTTCACCATCGGCGGTCAGCCGCCCGTCGGTCAGATACATGGGGCTGGGCGCGAGGACACAATCGCACGGGCCGCTGAGATGCTGCAAGGCCTCTGGCATGACAGCGCCCTGGTGGGGCAATAGCGCCCGCTCGCGAAGCTGAGCACTGCAGTTGCGAGCGCGTGAGGGCCCGCGAGTTGTTTGGGGAACCCCCAGGGCGTGAGCACGGGTGCGGCGTAGCTTGTCGCACTCGTTGGCCATGCTCGAGTACGGATGACTGGAGAATCGATGAGAACTCAGCCCCGCGTCGCCGTTGTTATTTACCCAGGGTTCGACGAGTTGGACGCTATCGGTCCGTACGAGACGCTCAGCATGGCAGGCATCGATGCGCAGTTGGTCGCCCGCGGGCAAGCCACCGAGATCACGGCAAGCCACGGCACGGTCGTACGCCCTGGGGCCTCCTTGGAGGGCGCGTGGGATCTTATGATCGTTCCCGGTGGCGGCTGGGTTCGGCGTGAAGGCGCCTTCATCGAGGCCGAGCGGGGAGAGCTTCCCACGACGCTGGCTCTCCTCCACGCGCGCGGGACGACGATCGCCTCCGTGTGTACGGGCGCCATGCTGCTCGCGGCCGCCGGCCTCACCCGTGGGCGCCCGGCGATAACGCACCCCGTAGCCATCGATGATCTTCGCAGAACTGGTGCCGAGATCGTCGCTGCGCGGGTGGTCGACGACGGTGACATCGTGACCTCCGGCGGGATTACCTCGGGGATCGACTTGGGTCTTTGGCTCATCGAGCGTTTGCTGGACCGTGAGGTCGCGGACGTAATCGCGGGCCGCTTGGAGTACAGGCGAGTGGACGACATTCATCGTGGGCCACGCTTCCGGCGCCCGGTCGGCGCCGATAAAGGCTCTGACACCTAGACGACGGGCTTGAAATCTCCCGATGTCGGGAGCCGAAGGACTCAAGATCAGTCTCGCCGGCGCCCGCGACAAGCTCGCCCAGATCGACCGGTGCGCCCACCCAGCCGTCCCCGTCAACGTCGGCATGCCCGCCTTTCGCCTCCGGGGTGCTGGTTGCACGAGGCAGCGGAGTCCCGGCTCTCTGTCCAGGATTTGCGCCAATGCTGTGCACGGATCGCAACCGGGAGAAAGGCCGCCTCCGAGCCCGACGAGTCAGAAGAGAAGGCGGCAGAAAAGATGGCTCGCCCTCAGTGCGGCCACTTGTTAGTCCCGATCGACAGACTACGGCGTATCCGCCGGGCCCACGTGTATCTGTGAGAGCGAACGCCGCTCTATTAATGGCATGAGGGACCGACCAACCGCCAGCGGAATGCAATCCCAAGACGCTGAACGACGACGACACACGCCGGCGAAACCGTCTCCAAAAGCGGGTGCTGCAGGCGCTCGTCATCGCCGAGCTCCTGTCGATCATGGAAGAGAGATGACGCTGCTCACTGTGCCCTGGTCTGTGCTCACCGCCACCGGCTCGCCGAAGTGAGCATCGACGCGCTCGTGACGCACGTTGTGGCGAGCACCGCGATCATCATCGGGCTGGGCTTCCTGTTCGGCGCGGCGCTGCGGCGGCTGGGGCAGCCGGAGGTGATCGGCCAGATCTTCGCTGGGATCGCGCTCGGGCCCAGCATCCTCGGCCGGCTGCCCGGCCACCTCGAGACCACCCTGATTTCCCGGCAGGTGGTGCCTTACCTGACCGTCGTCGCGCAGATCGCCCTGGTGCTGTTCCTGTTCGCGGTGGGCTACGAACTCGACCTTCGCGTGCTGCGGCGGCAGCGGCGGGTCGTCCCGATCGTCGCCCTGATGGCCTTCACCGCGCCCATGCTGCTTGGTGGCGGCTCCGCGCTCGCGCTCGGCTCCCTGTACCTGCCAGGCGGCGGTGCCGTCCACCGCGATGCGTTCGTGCTGTTCATCGCCGTCGCGATGTCAATCACGGCGGTGCCGGTACTGGCCAGCATCGTCGCCGAGCGCGGTGTTGCCGGCAGTCTGCCGGGCGTGGTCGCGATGGCATCAGCGGGCATGATCGATGCCCTGGGCTGGCTGGCGCTTGTGGCCGTGCTGCTCATCGGCGGCGCGTCGTCTGCGGGGCACCGTTCGCTGCCGGTCACCCTGGCCCTGTTCGGCGGTTACGTGCTGGTGATGGTTTACGGCGTGCGCCCGGCGCTCCTGCGCTGGCTACGCCGCCCCGGCGCGCTGGTACGGTCCGACGTCCCGGTGGTCGTGGCGGTCGCGATGACCTCGGCATGGGCCACGGCCGCGCTCGGCCTGCATGTCATCTTCGGCGCGTTCCTTGCAGGCCTGATCATGCCGCGCACCGTGGACGGCGCACCTGACGCGGAGCTGGTCCGGCCTCTCCAGGAGACCGGCAATTTACTCCTGCCGATGTTCTTCGTGGTCGCCGGGCTTCCCGTAGATATCGGCGGGCTACGCCCGCAGGACTTCGCGCTGCTCGGGATCGTCTGCATCATCGCCATCGTCGGCAAGATCGGCGGCGGAACCCTCGGGGCGCGGCTGGGCGGCATGACCCGCAGGGACGCGACTGTCGTTGGTGTCATGCTCAACACTCGTGGACTCACTGAGCTTATCGCGCTCAACATTGGGCTCCAGGGCGGGATCATCGACCGGCGCCTCTACACGATTCTGGTCATCATGGCGCTGCTAACCACCGCGCTCACCGGGCCGCTCCTCAGCCTTCTGCGCTTTCCCCACCCCGCCGGGACAATCGAACGCTCCATCGCGTCCCCGACCGCCAAGGCGCCGCTCCCCAGCGCCGGAGTCGGCCCCACCCCGATCAACGAGCCGTAGCCTGACGTCGGACCGTGCGACCAGCGCGGCGCGCGAGGTCGAAGGCGTCGAGGGCGGCGGCCACCGGGTGCGACGCTGCCAGCGGACGGCTGCGCCGGTGGGCGGGTCCTGGCGCGGCGACCGGTCAGCAAGAGCGGGCTGTAAGCGGATCCCCGGGATTTCCGGCGCGCAATAGTGCCCCGTGCCGCACGTATCAAATCCCGCCTCCGACTCTCTATTACGGTGACGGGGCCATCGGGGTCCGTGTCCGGTCGCTGGTCTCACGTACGGCACGTACGGCAGAGAGCGCCGACGGCGCGCGGAGTGCAGTCTCTCCTGCGCCGCCACCCCTGGGAGGAAATGACGTGGATCACGCGACGGTAGAAGCATACGACCTGGCCTACGGCGCGGGTGAGTTGAAGGCGCTATCGGACGGCTCGGAACTGTACTACGAGGTGCGAGGTCCAGTCGGCGCACCGACCCTGGTCATCGTCAACAACTACTTCATCATCTGTCCGCTGTGGCGCAACTTCACCGCCGAGCTCGCCTCACGCTATCGCGTGGTGACCTACGACCTGCGCAATCAGGGGGCCTCGAGCCGGGCCGGCGCCGACCTGACATTCGAGCGGCACGTCGACGACCTGGAGCAGTTGCTGGCCGGCCTCGGGCTCGACGACGTCTTCTTGCTGGGAACCTCGATTTCGACCCTCATCTGCCGCGACTACGCCCTGCGCAACCCTGGGCGCGTGCGGGGCATGATCCTGCTCGGGCCGGTCTTCAACCCCTTCGGCGACCGGCGGCGCAAGCACCTGACGAAGTCGTGGCTGCACTCCCTCGCCGCCCGGGGACCGCGAGGGCTGTTCGACCACATCTACCCGCTGGTGTACTCCGACCGCACGATCGAAAGCGGCGGCAGCGCGACCTATCTTGCCCTGCGCGAGCGGTTCCTCGCACTCAACTCCCCGGCCCAGCTGGAGATCAACCTCAGGGCGTCCTTGACGACAGACGACGATCCGCGGCTGCTGAGTAACATCGGCTGTCCTACGCTGCTCGCCGCGGGGGAGAGCGATTTCCTCGCCAGCGCCACCAGTATCGAGGCGACGGCGCGGCTGATGCCTCGAGGCCGTAGCACGATCATCTCGCTGGCAGGACACGTGCCGTACTTCGAGGCGACTGCGGCGTTCGAGACTCTGGTCGGCGCCTTCGTGGCCGAAATCACCGAGCAGGCCGACGACGGCAAGCAATCCCATGCGGTCTTGTCGGGATCGGTCCGATGAGCGGACCGGGCGGCTCCGAGGCGTCTGGCGTGCTCGGTGTTGTGTCGGCCGCAGCGTCCGCCTGGGGCGACCGGCCAGCCGTGACCGGCCCTGCTGAGGGTTACAGCTACGCGGAGTTGCTGGCCGCCGTGCACCACTGTGCGGCCTGGATCCGGGCGGCCGACCTCGGCGCCCCCCTGGTCGTGGTGCCGAGTAGCACGCCCACTGATGTGGTCGCGATCCTCGCGGCCGTCGTGGCCGGCGTCTGCCCGCTGGTGGCGGACCAGGCGTGGACGGACCAGGAGATCGAGCACGTCATCCGGTCGACCCATGCGGGCGGGATCCTGGGCCGGCGCGAGGTGCTGCCAGCGGGTCTGGTCGCTGCGGGTCCGCCGTGGCGGGGAATGACGATTGGCCGCTGGGGGGCCCCGCCGCCGGCCAAGCCGGCTGCGCTGGGCGGTATCGGCTTCGGCCGGTTCACGTCCGGGACCACTGGTGGGTCGCGGTGCCTCGGCTTCTCCGAGGAAGCCGCAGTGCGCGCGGCGGCCGGCTGGCGACAGGCGTCGGGGCTGAGCGCCGCTGACACGGTGCTGTGCCTGGCCACGCTCAACAACGGGCTGGCCTTCAACACGTGCCTGCTGTCGGTCTTCGGCGCGGGCGCCCGGCTTGTGCTGCACGCAGGCAGGCCCATCCCGTCCTCGATCGCGCGCGCGGTACGGACGGTGCGCCCGAGCGTGCTCGTCGCCTTCCCCTTCGCCTTCGACGCCCTCACCAGCACCGGAAAGCTGGAACGCGGCGACCTTCGGCTGGCGGTCAGTTCGGCGGCGGCGCTCGCGCCGGAAACGCAGCAGCGCTGGCAAGACCTGACGGGGCTGGGGGTCTGCAACTACTACGGGCTGGTCGAGACGGGCCCCGTGACATTCAACGACGCCAGCGTGCCGAGCTCCGTGGGTAGCCCGTTGCCCGGAGCGGAGATCGTCATCGAACCGGTTGACAGCACGCCGACCGCAGCTGGCCGTGTCCTCGTCCGCACGCCGTCGATGGCCTCGCGCTACCTCGACGGGCGGCCCCCGGGCCTGCACGAGTCGCTCACCCTCGATGGCTTCTATCGCACCAACGACCGCGGCTTCCTCGACTCAATCGGCCACCTGCACCTGACGGGGCGCGTCGGCGCGGTGGTCAACGTCGCCGGCCGGAAGATCGACCCGAGCGAGGTGTCGGCCGTCATTCGGTCGATTCCCGGGGTGAGCGACGTGGTCGTGCGCGGTGAGATGACTGCCGGTGAGGAGATCCTTGCTGCTTATGTCGAGAGCACGTCGGTGCAGCGCCAGGCCGTTGTGGAGCACTGCCGGCACAGCCTGGCCGAGTACAAGCTTCCCCAGCGGATCATCATCCGCGCCGCGCTCCCACGCTCCTCCGCCGGCAAGGTCGCCGCCGCCCGGCTAACCGATAAGCCACCCACGACGTGATCGCTGAGAGGTAACGATGACCACCATAATGTCCACGCTGATGCGCCTTGTGGTCGAGGTGACCGCCGGAGACGTGGTACCAGACCCGTCAGACGTCGGCCCTGGCTCCATCCGCCGGCTGGGCCTGAACTCGGTGACCACGCTGTCCTTCCTGGTCGCCGTGGAGGACGCGTTCGGCATCGAATGGGACGACGACGTCTGCAGCGAGGTGCTCGGCGGCTTCGCGGCGATGGCCGCATACCTGAACGCGCTATCCCGTGCCGCCGTGTGAGCTAGGCGTCGTCGGGGCGGGTGGACGGCTCGGGGCCCGCGTCGCTGCCACGGCAGGCGAACTGGGGCTCAGCGTCACGTGCGTGGCTGGCCGCGGTTACTGGCGCGGCGGCATCCCCGACGTCCTCGTCGACGTGTCCGTGCCGGAGATGCTGCCGCGGATCGCCGATTTTTGTGCACAAAACGGCGTCCGGCTGCTCAGCGCCGTCTCCGGCCTGACCGAGTACGACCTCGGGATGCTGGCCGCGTTGGGCCGCGACGTCGCAGTGCTCCGGGCGGACAACCTGAGCCTTGGTCACTACCTGCAGAAGTGCCTGATCACCTCACTCGCCACGATGGTGGCGGCGACTGACCACGACGATTCGGGGTGGCACGTCGTGGACCGGCATCCCGCGACCAAACGACACCGGCCCAGCGCGACCGCACAGGCACTCGCCCAGGCGGTGCGCTCCACCACCGGCGTGACCGATGTCGGCGTGGACAGCGTGCGGGGTGGCTTGCCGGTCTGCGACCACACCGTCGAGACCGTCATCGGCGACGAGACGGTGGCCGTGTTCCACAGCGTTCGTGACTGGTCATCCTACGCCACCTCGGCTGTGCATGCGGCGCAGTGGCTGTATCAAGTCCCATCGCAGGGACTCCTGTCCATGGACGACTACTACGGCCAGGTGCTGGCTCCATCGCCCAGCCTCGCCGCCCTCAGGCCCAAAGGAGCCCGACCGTGAAGGTGACCGCTCTGACCCTCGACCATGCACGACTGTCCCCGGCGGAGAACCGGCTCACGATGAATCTCGCGCTCGCCGCGCGCGTCCTTTCCGCAGCCGGGCACGACGACTTCAACCAAGGTCAGGTCTCGGCCCGCCTTCCGGGCCGCACGCACTTCCTCATCAAGTCCGCACAACGCGGCTTCAGCGAGGCTACACCGGACGACGTCGTGGCCGCCGATGTTGACTCGGCGGTAGCGCCGCACCCCTGGGCGCCGCCGGAACTGCCGCTGCACCAAGCCATCTACGCGGCTCGCGCAGACGTCAACGCGATCGTGCACAGCCACGCGCCCAGCACCCTGGTCTTCGGTGCGCTGGACGCCGAGCTCGCCGCCCTCTCGCACGATGGCGCCGTGTTCGTCGGCCGGGTGACTCGCTTCGTCACCACAAGCAACACCATCCTCTCGCGCCAGATCGGCGACCTCGTCGCCGACGAGCTGGCAGACAATCCCGCGGTGTTCCTGCGCAACCACGGCGGCGTAGTCGTCGGCAAAAGCCTCCGGCACGCCACCGTCTATGCCCAACTGCTCGAACGAGCATGCCAACTGCAGTTGGCCGCGATGGCCACCGGTGTCCCGTTCCACGCGTCCACGGCTGCGGACGTCGCGAGCAAGCTGGAGTACATCTACAGCGACACCTCGGTGAAGAGCTACTGGGAGTACTCGCTGCGGCAGATCCGGCAGGCCTCGCAGGAGGCCCGCTCATGGATCTAACCCTCGACGCAACCAGCCCGGCCATGGTTTCCCTGGATCGCGTGCTGGCCCTGCAGCAAATCGACCATCCCGCCTCTGCCGTCACCCGCGCCTGCCGCCCGGTCGGTACCCGGGTGGCGACCCGGGCAGCGCTCCAGGCGGACGCCGCCGGCTCGCCCGTCGGCGACGCGCTGGGGTGGCTCTCCGAACAAGCCTACGGCTACCGGACGGACCGGGACCGCCTGGCGCGACGGGCCGCCTCCGCCGGAGCAATGTACCCCGTGGAGCTGCTTTGGCTGGCCAGCGAGCACGGCCACTGGCAGTTGCTCGTGCACGATTTCTCCCTTCGGCGCAGCCTGCGCCGCCCTGGCGACGCGGACGCGCTCGCCCGCATGCTCGGTCTCGCTACAACGCAAACCGCCCTCCTTCCGGTCGCCGCGGCCTGGCGCAGCGTCCAGCGGTACGGGTTCCGTGGGTACCGCTACTGCGTTCTCGATACCGCGCAGGTGCTCGGCAACGTCACGGCGCTCGCCGTCGCTGCGGGGCTGACGTGCGCCCAGGCCGTAATCGACTCGCCGGGGGAGGTGTCCGGGCACCTCTGCCTGGGCCGAAGTGAATTGCTGATGCCGATTCTGGTGTTGGGCCCAGGTGTCGACCGCCTCGGCGGCATGCCCCTGCCCGACGTGACCCCCGCAGTGTCGGCGCATCGCAGCCCGGGCTCGCTCGAGGAGCCGCCGGTCCTCGCGCCGGTAATGACCCGGGTGCAACGACTGCACCTGTGGAGCGAGCCTCGGGCCAACGAGGTGCTCGATCTCGGCGGGTTGAGCGAACGCCGCACGCTGGCGGAATCGCTGTCCGATCTGGATCGGCGCGAGTCGGCCCGCTCATTCGCCCCGAATGGTCTGAGCCGCGCTCAGGTCTGCCGCCTGCGGACGGAGATCGAGGACTTCCTGAGCCACGCCCCGGCTGACGTCGAGGAGACCCTCGACGTCCGGCTCGTGCGCCGTTCCGACACCTTCCTGACCGGAAAACGCCTGCACGGTGGGCGGGAACCGGCGGATCGCTGCGCGCTCGCCCGGTATCCTGCGCAGCTCGAGCGGATCTTCGGACAGCAACCCCTGGCGGCCACGGCGACGATGTACGTGATCGCGGGATTGCGCGGTGGCCGCGCGCGCAAGGTCAAGCTGTCCACCTATCGTCAGGGCCTCCTGCTCACCGGGCTACTCTCGTCGCGTCTTTACCGTTACTGCGCGGCAGCCGGGCTGGCGACGACCGCCCTCGGCGGCTTTCACGACCAGGCAACGGCGAGCCTGGCGGGCGGCGGGTTCACCCCGCTGATCGTCCAGGCGCTCGGCAACCCAGACGGCGCGAATCTCAAGAACGACGGGCTTGCTGCCACTTGGCTGCAGCGCGGTACCGACGCCGGAACCTCTCGGCCCCCCATCGACCCTGTAGGAGGGTATGCACTGTGAACGCTCATCTCGTCAGTGGCGCAACCGGGTTCGTCGGCGGCGCACTGGTCCTGGAACTACTGCGCGTCACCGGCGAGCCCATCGTTTGCATCGTGCGCGGCTCGGCGCAGGACCCCCGGCAGAGGCTCCTCACGGCGCTCGCGTCCGCCGCCGAGGTGTATGGACTCCCGTCCGGGCTGGTCGCGGACAACCACGCACGGATCCACGTGAGCGTTGGCGATATCACCGGGCCGGTGGACGCCATCACCTTGCCCGACATGGTGATCGGGGAGGTGTGGCACAGCGCGGCGTCCCTGCGGTACGAGGACACCGATCGCGACGAAATCCTTACCACGAACGTGGGTGGCACCCGCACGATCCTAGAACTCACGCGGCGGGTGGGCGCACGCACGCTCAACCACATCAGCACCGCGTACGTCGCGGGCCGGATGACCGGCCGGATCCGGGAAGAGATCCACCCCGGCGAGCATCCGACGAATAACCTGTACGAGCTCAGCAAGATCGAAGCCGAGCGGCTCGTCACCGCCGCAAGCGGCGACTTCGCCGTGCGCATCCTCCGGCCGAGCATCGTCATCGGTCACAGCAGGACCTACGCGGCGACCAACTTTACCGGCATGTACGGGTTCATCCGCGAGCTCATTCGGTTCGAGGCTGAGGTGAGCCGCCGGCTCGGATCTTTTCTCACCTTGCGGCCGGTGCGCATCCTTGCCGACCCGGACGCTGCCCTGAACCTGGTGCCAGTCGATGCGGTGGCGCGTCAAGCCGTCGCCATCTCGGTCACCGATTGCCCGGCTGCCGTTGTCCACCTCACGAACGCCAGCCCGTCGCGGGTGGGCCCGGTCCTCACCTTGCTGTTTCACCGGTTGGGCCTGCGCGCACCCGCTTTCGTTGACGGGAAGAGTCACTTCAGCTCCATCGACGCCGAGTTCGACCGGGGCATCAACTTCTATGGGTCGTACCTCGCCGGCCATAAGGAATTCGACCAGCACGCGGCCGCGGCCGTAGGCACCATCTCGAACGACCTCACCGACGAGGTGCTCCTGCGCTACTTCGACTGGTACCTCGCCCGGATCGGCCGGGCCACCACGCGTCTCCCGGCACCGGCTGCCGGGCGGCACGGCGGTGCCGAGATGGACGCCGTTGCCGCGGGCGCGCGGTAGGTAGGCCATGTCGACGACGGGCAAGCCAGCAACACCGGACCTCGCGCTCACGATCGGCTTCCCCGCCTTCCCCGGGGTCACTGCTCTCGATCTCGTCGGCCCTCGCGAGGTTGCGATTGCGCACCGTCGTCGTCGCAGCATCGACGCAACCGGTACGCACCGACCGTGGCTTGACCCTCGTACCCGACGTGGCCTTCTACGCCTGCGTGTCCGCCGGCATCGACAGTGCGCTGACCTTGGCCGCAGAACTGATGGGAGAGGACGCGGCGCAGTCCATCCAACTGCCATCGAGTACGACCCTGCACCGGCGCTCTCCGCCGGCTCGCCGGTCACGGCGCCGGCCCACATCGTGGAGCGGCTTCGTGCAGCCTGTCGTTTCGAGCAGTGACACCGCAGACTGCGAGCGCGCCCGCTGCGCTCTCACCCGCGCGGCAACGCGACTGTGGGTCAGGTGCGGGTCCGTACCTGACGCCGACCTGGCGTCGGGTCGCTTGCGTGCCGCGCGCGAGATGCTCGCGGGCTCGCCCTGGTGCCGCTCGGATGTGGAGCGAGACATCGCCGGAGTGCCACGGGTGGCTTGGGAACCGGACGGCGGCATTGCCGTGAGCTGGTCGCGATGCCGCGACGAGCTTGCCGTTGCCTTCGCCGACCACGGCCCGCTGGGCATCGACCTGGAGGTCATCACCGGCAGGCGGCCACCACAGCGGGAACTCGCGCTCGTGCTGCGCCATTGCACGGTATCGCTGCGCGGCAGGGACTGCGATGGGTGGTGCGAGTGGACGGCCACCGAGGCGCTGGCCAAGGCGGCCCGGTGCGGCCTGCGCGGTCTCGCGACCGGCAGGCTGCGCGTCGTCGCCAGCATCGTGATGCCCCCCGATGCGGGGTGCGGTGCGGGCACCGCCCCGCCCCTGCCGACGGCGGTCCTCGCTGTGACCACAGTGCGCGCGAGCGGCACTGCCAGCCCGCAGGAGTGGCAGGTTCGCCACCACCACGCAGCGTCTCGCCGGCTGAGTGTCGTCATCCCTTATTACATCCCCGTCACGAAGGAGTCGATCGATGTCCTCTGAGTCCCGGCCTGGGGCAGGCAGGCCGAGGCTGATTCTTATCAGTCTCAGCCTGGCGCTGTTCATGGTGTTCCTGGACACCACTGTCGTGAACATTGCCCTCCCGAGCATCCAGCGCGATCTCGGAGGCGGGATTGACCAGCTGCAGTGGGTCGTCGATGCCTACACCCTCACGTTCGCCTGCTTCCTCCTGACGTCCGGGGTGCTCGGCGATCGGCTGGGCTACCGTGATGTCTTCGTCTTTGGCCTCAGTCTGTTCACCGTCGCCTCGCTGGGGTGTGCCTTGGCACCGAACGCTGCTGTGCTGCTGGCGGCGCGTGCCGCGCAGGGGCTGGGCGGTTCGATCGTGATGCCAGTGTCGCTTGGGGCAATCATCGCTACGTTTCCCGACTCGCGCTCGCGCTCGCGCGCCATCGGGGTGTGGTCGGGGGTCGGGTCACTGGCCCTCGCGGCGGGGCCCATACTCGGCGGCTGGCTCGTGGAGCGCTACGGATGGCAGAGCATCTTCTGGATCAACGTGGTGCCCGGCGTGGTGACGATCTGTGCAGCCGCCAGGCTGCTTCCCGGCCGGAGCAGCGCTCGCAGCGTCCCGCGGCTGGACGTCGCGGGACAGGCAGGATTCGCGCTGGGCGTCTGCCTGATGACCGTGAGCCTCATCGAGGCGAACCGGTGGGGCTGGGCATCCGCCCGGACGATCGGTGGGCTCGCGTGTGCCGTGCTCGTAATGGCCTGGTTCCTAGCGCGGCAGGCGCGGTCCGCGCATCCCCTGTTGCCCGTTTCATGGCTGCGGCAGGCCCGATTCGGCCTGCCCAATCTGGCCGGCCTCTCCGCTCCTTCTTCGGGCTGCTCGGCGTCATCTTTTCCCTTACCCTCTACCTGCAGAACCTGCGCGGCCTTTCGCCGGTAGAAACGGGTCTGCGGTTCCTGCCCCTGTCGGTGAGCGTGTGCGTCATGAGCCTGGTCGCAGCTGCGGCGGCGACCCGCTGGGACGCAATGGGTTTAATGGCCCTCGGCCTCGTCATGGTCGCCGGGGGTCTGGGCGGCCTCACCCAGCTCGACGTCGCCACGCCGTACACACGGTACTGGTGGGCGCTCGTGCTGCTTGGCTCGGGCATCGCGTTCTGCGTCACGCCCGGCACAGTAATGGCCCTGGAACACGTCGAAGCCGTGCGGTCGGGGGCCGCCGGTGGCGTCCTGAACACCAGCCGCCAACTCGGCGGGGTGCTCGGGGTCGCTGTCATGGGCGCGGTAATGCTCCAGCACTTCGAGGGCACTCTCGGCCACGCATTGGCCTCCATTCGCCTGCCTGCCAGGGCCCGCGCACATCTTGTGGCGGGGGTGACCAATGGAGACCTCTCCGGCATCCGGGAACTGCCGGCGGCGATCAGGGCGCCCGTGGCGGCCGCGGCCCGCGGCGCCTTCGCCGGGGGAGTCCGCGCCGCTGCCGTAACGGGGGTCATCGTGACCGTCACCTGCGCGGTACTCGTGATCACGGCGTGGTGGGCCCTGCGGCGGTCGGAGCGCGCGGTCGCCCCCGTCCGCGATGACCGAGGATCAGCTCAGGCTGGCATTGGCGCAGCTCAGGCACGGCAAATACCTCAGGGTGAACGGAATGCATGAAGGTGACCGCAATCCCCGCGGGATGGGCGACGGCTGGAATGCCGCGGCTGGCTCCAGCCGTGGTTGAGGGCGTTGGCGCGCAGCACCGCTGGAAGTAACCGGGCCAGCGCCGCTAGGACTGCCCGGTCGGCCCAGTCCGGCTTGGGCTGGGCGACCTGACGGCGCAGCACCGTGATCTCATGACGGAGCATCATGATCTCCGCATTCTTGGACGCCTAGCTGCGGCCCAACAGCGCGAGGCAGCCGAAGACCCGGATCATGATCAGGTACAGGACGCGAAGAGACGCAAACCGCGATCCTGCCCCAACCTGCTCATCCGGCCAAACCGCAGGTCACAGCCTGCCTGTGTCCAGTTCTGAAGCGGTACAGGCTATTTGATGCGCTGAATCGACTCGACGGACTAACTGATCGGCACCTCATGGTGCTGTATTCCTGGGTTGCGCCCGGCGTTCCCAGGTGGCCGCTGTCGTCGCCGGCTGCTCCAACCCGCCTGCGCCCGAACATGCGACGAGACCCAGATGTATTTCCCCTTGGGGAGTACCGCCTCTGTATCGGGTGCAGCAACACCTCCGTCTGAACCTGGGGGCATGAAATCCGATGCGCAGCCAGCTTTGTGTGGAGGCCGAACCCGATGGCTTCTCCGCCGGCCCGGCGGCGCGGTGGCGTCTGTTCGACGCGGCCACGCCGCACGAAGTCCCCGGTTGGGACCAGCTGGCCTCGGGCCGGTCCTTCTACGTGGCCGCCGACTGGCTGCGTTTCGCGGACACCGACCGGGTGGCCCGCAGCCAGTACCTGGGCCTCTCCATCGGCGAGCGCCTGGTGGCGGCGCTGTCGTCCCACTGGGCGCCCGGCGAGGTCGATGCCGGCTATGTCGCGGCGCGCACCCTCGAGCTTCCATCCGGAGTGCCATCCATCGACAATGGCGTGCTTACGCTCGGCGGGCGCCGCGGCTTCCTGTCCGGCGTCCTGGTCGCGCCCGACATCGACCGCTCAGCCGCCGCCGACCATCTCGCCGGGCTCATTCGCCACGCAACGGGTACCGCGTGTGCGCGGGGCGCAGCGTGGTGGTGGCCGTATCTCATCTCCTCGGATGCCGACGTCGTCATGGCTGCGGGAAGCCGGCCCGGCGGCACGGCGGGTCCCGGCGTCCATCTCATCGGCGCGGACTGCGTCATCGACGCCATCGGCACGACCGTCGATGACCACGTGGCCGCCCTCCCGACGCGGCAGCGCCGCACGAACTTCCGCCGGGAGGAGAAGCGCTTCATCGACAGCGGGCTCGAGATCCGCCGGGTCAGCCTGCCCGAGTACTGGCCATACCTGGGACCTCTGCTGGCCGCCGTCCAGCAGAAATACGGACACGGGCAGTCGGCCGACGAGATGAGGGCCAGGCTGCGCCGCCAGGGCGAGCACCTGGCGTCGCGCGCCGTTGTGTTCGCCTGTTTCGACGACGACATCATCGTTGGCTTCGCGCTCGCGTACCGATGGGGCGATGAACTGGCCCTGCGGGTCGTCGGCTTCGACTACGAGCGGCTCTCGGGAGCGGACGAGTATGCGCAGCTCGCGGTGCACGCCCCGCTTCGCTATTGCTACCAGCACGGGCTCCGGCGCCTGCATCTAGGCACCGCGTCCTATGAGGCCAAGTGCCGGCGCGGGGCCCGGCCTCGTCCCCTGTGGGCGGTGACCTCGCTCCCCGGCTCGGATCCCGGCTCCCTCGCCCGGACGGTCCGCCGGATCGCGGCGTCAATGCCCGCCCACGAGTCCGCGTCCTTCACCGCGCAGGTGGAGCAGGCGTGGCGGCGCTGGACCGCGTTAGGAGCGTGATCATCATGGCGATGAACGTGCTGCTGCCACATGTGAAGAGGAACGTGCTGCCTAAGGGCTTCCTGGACGCACCGGAGATCGGGCGGGTATCGGTGATCACCGAGCCCGGGCATCTGCAGCGCTACGGCCCCGGCGTCGACGTCCATCTGGTGGAGAGCATCCGCGATGTCGAGCAGGTCCGGCGAACGACGATGCATATCCTCAGCGAACGGGATCTTCACCGCGTTCTGTCACCCTTCGAACTCAGCGTCCCGGTGGCCGGCTATCTGCGCTCCTACTTCGGCCTGCCCGGCCTGAGCTTCGAGACCGCGAACCTGTTTGCCAACAAGTACCTCATGAAGCGCAGGGCTGCGGCCGCTGGCCTGCCTGTGACGGCCTTCCGGGTCGCCTACACACTGGCAGACGTCCTGCCGAAGGCGGACGAGATCGGCTGGCCAGTCGTGATCAAACCCGTCCTGGGTGGAGGCAGTCTCGACGTCGTCGTCTTCGACAGCCCGGACGCCTTCACGCAGTTCTGCGCGTCCCCCGCCTCGGAGTCGATCAGGCGGCACACCATCCCGCTTATCGTCGAGAAGTACGTGGAACTCGAGGCGGAGTACAACTGCAACGGGATCGTCCACGACGGCGCCGTGATATTTGCCGCCGCGTTGAGGTACCCCGTCCCTTTGCTCGGCTGCCCTGCCGGATTCAACGCCTCGTACACCCTTCCGCCCGAACATCCCGACCGGGCCGAGATCCTGGACCTCCACGCTCGGACGGTTCGCGCCTTCGGGCTCCAGTCGGGCGTGACCCACATGGAGTTTCTCAAGACTCCGGACGGCCTGCTCGCCGGCGAGATCGCGTGCCTGCCGCCCGGCGGTGGCATCCCGGACGGCATCCGGCTGCAGTACGGCGTCGACATCTGGCGAGCCTTCCGCGAGACGTCGCTCGGGCTTGAGCCCGAAGTCCGGCTGGCGGATCGCGAGGGCCTGCTCGTTAACTACCTGCTACCCATCAAGCGCGGCCGGATCGTCCGCCTGAGCACGGCGGCGGACTTGGCAGCGGTCCCGTCCGTGGTGCGGGTGGACATGCACAAGCAGGTGGGGGACGTGATGCGCGACCGTGTGGGCCACTCCGCCGCCACGGGCGTCGTCTACCTCCGCGTCCGCGACGAGGCCGAGGTCTCGCGCCGGATGCTGGAGCTCGCCGAGCGCTACGTGCTCGAGGTTGAGGAGGAAGAGGAGGAGGACGATGTCGTCGTCGCCTCGCGGAACTAACCGCCGCGCCGCTCCCGACGTCACCCACGTCCTTGTCGGGTTCAGCAAGGGGGTATTGACCGACCTGGACGATCTACTGCCCGCCGGTGCCGTTCTGGTACTTGATGAGCTGGACGTCATCAAGGCGCGCGGCGCATTCGAGAAGGCCAGGGCTCATCCCTGCGTCGCCGGAATCATGGCAGCGCCGACGCAAGACGAGCCCCACGCCGAGCGCCTGACCGAACTGCTCGATCGCCCGCCGCGCGTGCAAGCCGTGATCCCGGCCGTGGAGTACGGCGTGGTCGGCGCCGCCGTGCTCGCCCACGCCTGGGGACTGCCAGGCGCCGGGCCGGCCGCCGCCCGTATCCTGCGCGACAAGATCGCCATGCGGGCCGCGGCCGATGCCAGCCGGCTGGCCCAGCCTCAGTGGAGGATCGCCGAGGCTGTCCGTGACGTCGAGGAGTTCCGCGATCGATACGGAGGCGGTTGCGTGCTCAAGCCGGCCAATCGCCAGGCGAGCCTCGGCGTGCGGGTGCTCGGCCGGGACGATGACGCGGTCGAGGCGTGGCAGCACTGCACGCATGCAGACGAGCCCATGCTGCGAGCCAGATATGCCCTCCCCGGGAGCTACCTCGTCGAGCAGCGGCTGGATGGCCCCGAGGTGAGCGTGGAAGCGCTCGTCCACTCGGGACGAGTCGGATTCACCAACATCACGGCCAAGGCCGTCCAGCCGGGGATCGGCCCGGTCGAGATGGGCCACGTGGTACCGGCGGGACTGGCACCCGGAGTCGAGGCCGCACTCGCGGCGTGCGTCCAGGAACTGGTGCGTGTCACCGGCTTCCAGTACGGCGTGCTGCACTCGGAATGGATCCTGGTGGAGGCCTGCCGGCCGCACTTCATCGAGTGCGCGGCCCGCCTGCCAGGCGACAGCATCGACCTGCTCATCGATCTGGCGTACGGCGGCCGGTTCACCCAGGATTACCTCGCCGTCCTCGAAGGGCGGGGCCCGGTGCCGCCGCGGCCGAAACGGAGCGCGGCGGCGATCCGTTTCCTGGCGGCGCGGACCGGGACGGTCCGCGAAATCAAGGGCCGCGAGCTCGCCTCAGCCCTGCCGGGAGTCCAGGAGGTGACGCTTTCTGTTGCGTCCGGCGCGACCGTCGCTCCCGTCACGAGCTCATGGTCCCGGCTCGGCCACGTGATCGCGACGGGAGCGGACGACCGGGAAGCCGCCCAGCGAGCGGCGACGGCGGCATCGCTGATCACATTCGAGATGGATGAGGAGATGGCGTGGCCGTGACCCTGGCCTCGGCCGGCGACCGGCTGCGGGGGTACATCCCTGACCGCGGCGCGGGACGGACCCTGGCGCTAGTCACCTTCATCGACTCGATAGGCACCGGGCTGTTCCTCGCCGGGGCGGCGATCTTCTTCGTCCGCTCGATCGGCCTGACGGCGGCGCAGGTCGGGCTGGGCCTGTCCGTCGGTGGGGCCGTCGGGTTCGCCACCACGGTGCCGATCGGTGTACTCGGCGACCGGCTGGGGCCGCGCCGGCTGCTCGCCCTGTTCCAGCTGTGGCGGGCCGCGTGCCTGGTGGGGTTGGTCTTCGTTTCGGACGTCGTCTCGTTCACTGTGGTCGCCGCGCTGATGGCGATCGCCGAGACAGCGACTCCATCGCTCACGCAGGCTGTCGTGGCTTCTGCGGTGGACGCCGAGAACCGGGTGCGCAACATGGCGATCCTGCGCTCCACCCGGAATGCCGGTTTCTCGGTGGGCGCGCTGCTGGCGGCCCCGCTGATCGCGGCCGGCTCGGCAGCGGCAATCAGCGTGATCATGTTCGGCGACGCGCTGTCGTTCGTCGTCGCGGCCCTGGTCCTCGCCCGAGTACCGCTCACGCGCGTCGCCGCCGTGCGGCGACGCGCGGGGTTCCTGACGTTGCTGGGTTCGTTCCACGACTGGCGCTACGTCGGCCTGGCTTCACTCAACAGCGTGCTGACGCTGCACATGACGATACTCGTGTTCGGAATCCCGCTGTGGCTGATCCACGCGACCAGCGCACCCGCCGGCCTGGTCGCCGTTCTCATGGTGCTGAATACGGTCATGGCGGTCGTGCTGCAGGTGCCGTTCAGCAAGCACGCGACCGTCTCCGGCGGCGCTCCCCGGGTGCTCCGGCTCGCGGGCGTCATGCTCGCCGGCTGCTCGGTGGCGATCGCGGCCGCGGCGTATGCCTCGCCGGGGATTGCGGCGGCGGTTCTCGTCCTGGCGACCACGCTGATGTCACTCGGCGAGATATGGCAGGCGGCCGGCGCCTGGGAGTTGTCGTACCGCTACGCCGACCCCGAGCGTGAGGTGCAGTACCTCGCAGTGTTCAGCCTCGGCGTCGCCGCACAGGACATCTTCGGACCCGCGCTGGTGACAGCCGCAGTCATCGGCACGGGGGCTGCCGGGTGGATGGGCCTGGCCGCCCTCTTCGTGGTCGCGACGCTCCTCGTCGGTCCGGCGACGTCCGCCCTCGAGCGCGCGTCCGGACTGGCCGCAATGCACGGCTCGAAGGACTCGAAGGAGGAGCCTTGCTGTACGCTCACGGCCTGACGCTGTACGAGCCAGGCGACCTTCGCGGCGAGATGGTGACCCCGGACATCGCCGACCTGCGCCAGATCGCGACCTGGGCCGTCGAGTTCCTCAATGCACCCAACCAGCAACTGGGTCGTCGTGGCCCGGTCTGCCCATACACCAGGCTTTCGATGGACAACAACTGTTTCCTGCTGGCCTGGGCCGGTGGCGAGCACGACGTCCAGTCGGTCGAGTCGACGGTTGACCAGTACCGCAGATGGTTCATGGAATTGCTCGAGCAGCCCGGGCGGGCACACCGGCACCTGCTCACAATCCTGGTGGTGTTGCCGGGCTTCGACCGAACGGATTCCGGCCCGCTGGACGCGCTGCAGGGCCGGTTGAAGGATGCTTTCGTTCGCGAGGGTCTGATGGTGGGCCAGTTCCATCCGCACTGTGAGCAGAGCGGGCTTTGGAACGAGGACTTCCGGCCATTGAAGGCACCCGTTCCGCTGTTGGCGATCCGCCGGATGGTGGCCTCGGACCTGCCGTTCCTTCTCGACTCCGCCAGCCACCTGTCGGCCTACCTCGGCCGGTTTGCGCCCGGCATTCCGAGTCACGTCCGGCGCCTCCTCGTTGCGAGGGTCACGAAGACGGCCGATCAAGAGCCGGTCGCCGCCTAGCGGGGTGAGCGCGTGAGAGACGTCGTGCGGCGATACCGATCGTTGCTGGCTGACAGCAGCCGTTGGGACGGCTTCGAGTTCCGGGCCGGCGACATCGTGATCTCGACCCCCTCGAAATGCGGCACGACCTGGATGCAGATGATCTGCGCGCTGCTGATCTTCGGCGACGCCAACCTGCCTCGCCCCTTGACCGAGCTGTCGCCCTGGCTGGACATCCAGACCGACACCATCTCGAACGTCTTTGCCGCGTTGGCAGCCCAAAGGCACCGGAGGTTCATCAAGTCGCACACGCCGCTGGACGGGCTTCCCTTCGACGAGCGAGTCACCTACATTTGCGTGGGCCGCGACCCGCGGGATGCCGCGATCTCGCAGGACAACCACCTGAACAACATGAACCGCAAGGTTCTCGTCAAGGCCCGCAAGACGGTCGTGGGCTCGGACGACCTGCCTTCCCTGATTCCAGACGGGGAGCCGCCGCGAGTCGAGGATCCGGTCAAACGGTTCTGGCGTTGGGTCGAGGACGACGCTCCGCCCCGCGAGGGCCTCGAGCTCCTGCTCCATCACCTGGGAACCTTCTGGGATCGGCGGCAGGCGGCCAATGTCGTGATGGTCCACTACGCCGACCTGCAGGCCGGCCTCGAGGGCGAGATGCGCCGCCTGGCCGGGCTGCTCGGGATCGTGATCAGCGACGACGTGTGGCCTGGCTTGGTCGCCGAAGCAAGGTTCGACCGGATGCGAGACCGCGCCGACGAGCTTGCTCCCCAGGTCACGATGGACGGGTTGTGGCACGACACCAGCCGTTTCTTCAACCGCGGGACAAGCGGCCAGTGGCGAACGTTTCTCGGTCCCGAGGATCTGGACAGGTACCAGGCGCGCGTGCGCCGACTGGCGACGCCCGACCTGGCGGCCTGGGCGCACGGCGGGTGGCGGGGCTACCGCAGGCTCAAGCGAGCCAACGACCACGCCGAAGAGAAGCCATGACGACAGTCGGTGCGGCGGCGGCGTGGTATCCAGACCCGGGCAATGCATCGACCATGCGTTTCTCGCCCGAGGGCGTTGAGTGGCAGATCGCGGCCTCCCGGCTCCGTTCCGGACGATCGGCTCGTGCTGACGGCAGCTTCGTGTAGTAGCGCGTGTAGTAGCGACGCCGTGGACAGGCAGCGCGACCCGGGACACGGTGAGACACCGCGATGCGGAGAGCAGCGCGGACGCTGGACTAGATAGACGCGCTGAGTCTCCGTGGATGGGGGTCGGCTTACTCATAACCCAGAGGTCGCGGGTTCGTCAAATCCGCCCCCGCTACCAGCCGGATGGGAGGTTTGCCGCGTGCTTTCGGGCCTGGCCTTCGGCCTGGCCCTCGCATGGTTCGCGTATGCCCTCAAATCCACGTCCGGACCGCCGGGCTACGCCCATGCCCGTCACGCTCCGAGCGCCAGGCCCGGGACTGTGACCGAAGGGGCACTTGCGGCGGGACGCATGGCCGTGACAGCGTCGCCCACATTGCCGAACCGGCCCGTTCGTGGAGGGAAGTGAGCTGATGGCGCGCAGCGCCGCCTTCGAACCGGCTCCGGTAAGCCGCGATCACGTCGTTGCGGCGCGCCGGGCGACTGAGCCGTCAGCCAGCGCGCAAGCGATACGGCGCGGCTCGGTGCGCGAGCCGCAGGGTCCGCCGCAGGTTCCGGTGCCCGCCGGAACGACCTGGGTAACTGGATCTGCATCCCCCGGGGCCCGCCCCGGCGCGGACTTCTCCCGGGTCCGTGTCCACACCGACCTCGCCGCCCGCGCCTCCGTCACCGAGGTCGGCGCTCGCCCCGGCACCTTCGGCAGCCCCGGGCCAACGACGTGGCTCACCGTTGCTCCATCCCCCGTGGGGGGACGAGCGAGCCACGAGCGGCAGCGTCTGCGGCCGGGCGGCGCTCCGCTGGGCGCGGCGCCCGCCGGGCCCCGGCCGTCGGCGGTACCGGCGCGGCCGATCCCGGAGGTGCTTCGCGGCCCCGGCCAGCCCCTGGCCGCCCCGCTCAGGGAGGAGATGCAGGCCCGCCTCGGCGCGGACTTCTCCCACGTCCGCGTCCACACCGACCCCACCGCCCGCGCCTCCGCCGCCGAGGTCGGCGCCCGCGCCTACACCTCCGGCAGCCACGTCGTCATCGGTGAAGGCGGCGCGGACAAGCTCACCCTCGCCCACGAACTCACCCACGTCATCCAGCAGCGCCAGGGCCCGGTCGCGGGCACCGACCACGGCAACGGGTTCAAGGTCTCCGACCCGTTCGACGCCCACGAGAAGGCCGCCGAGGCAAACGCCGCCCGGGTCATGCGAGCCCCGCTGAGTCAGCACCGCCTGACAGCCGCCGGATCAAGCACCCACGGCGGCACTGGCGAGTCAAGCAGCCAAGTTGTTTCCGTTCTTGACGGGACTGCTGGGCGGTTCCAGGAGCGCGCTCCGATCCGGCGGCTTAGGCTCGCGGGCGCCGCTTCCCCTGCCGTTATGCAGCGCATGCGGGGCGCGGAGCGGACGCTGCCCGGCCCTGTGATCCAGCGCGCGCCTGCCGACGCCGCAGCGGCGCTTGCGCAAGGCCGGAAAGGTGAAGCTGACCAAGAAGCAGTTCAACGACTGGCTGAAGGACAAACCCGGTAAGGGCCCCGCAGCCCAGAAGAACGGCGACATCTATGCCGTAGTCGCGGACGATCTTGCTGAGGTCAATAAACTCCTCGGCGAGCTAAAGGAGCAGGCCGCCGCGGGCGAGAGGATCGCCGCCGCACGCGCCAAGCTAGCGACCGCACAGAACGAGGCGCCCGGAGTTCACATCGATCACAATGGCGTGAGCGTCGACCTCGACACCGACCAGCTCAAGCACCAGCCGGAAGGCGCAGACTATGCGATCGGCACGCGGAAGGCAAAAGGCGGGACGCGCTGGCCCGCGGAGCTGGGACCGGACAAGGAGTGGCACAAAAAGACGACGCTTCCGGTCATCGGCGATTGGGCCGCCAAACTGGACATGCAAGACGGCGACGTCGAAGCCACCAAGCAGAGCGTCCCGCTCGCCGACGGAAACCGCTACGAGGGCTTCTGCGTCCAGGTCGACGGTCGGAAGCACGTCTTCTTCCACTGCTATCCAGGGGAAAAGGGCTAACGACCCACACAAGCGGCCGCAGTAGGTCGGCGGCATCCAGCCGTGGTTTCTGGCGCAGAGTATCCTACGCAACAGTCGTCGAGTTCGAGCGGTAGTCACTGGGGGGCGGCTGCCACCGATCGGACCTGGTACAGGGCTTGTGAAGTTGTCCTCCTCGTCGGCAAGTCTCTGTGACGATTGCTCACTCTCCGTGAAAACATATGGCTCAGGGTGACGGCTTGCCGTCTGGGCTGAAGTCGGGGGGTGCGGGTTGGGCCTGGCACTGGTGTGTGACCTGCGCGAGTGCGGGCGCCGTCGAGCGCGGACGGGGTCGCGGAGTTCGAGACCGATGCCGCCCAATGGCGGAGCACCATGATCTCCGCATCCTTGGACGCCTGGCCGCGGCCCAGCAGTAGCAGCCAGCCGAAGACCCGGATCATGATCAGATACAGGACGCGAAGAGACGCAAACCGCGATCCTGCCCCAACATGCTCATCCAGCCAAACCGCAGGTCACAACGTCGGCCCTGGAAGCGCACGATCTGTAGCGGCTCCGGCGCGCGCCCTACGGCTCGTGCTCTCGGCCGGTCGGGAGCATTGGAGCCGGATCCGGCGGTAGCGGGTGTTCACCGAGGCGTAGCGTGAATGCAGTGCCGTAGCCCGTCAGATCGGTGGCGTCGAGGCCCAGCCCCAGTCATCCCTCACCGCCAAGACACCGTCCGTCCGATGTCCTGTCGCGGAGTGTGCTCCCTCGGTGCGGAACATCCCAAGCAGCGGGTTGATTGGGTGGCCGATTGTCCGGCCATGTGGAAGCGGAGGCGGTCATGAAGGGAAGGGCAAACACGGCAGGACCGCGGTCACGCCGTCGCGTGCCCGCGGTGGTGCACGCCGCAATCGGCCTCACCGTCGCGCTCTGCGTCAGTGGCGGCGTGCTGATGGGTGGTTACCGGCAGGCCACGTCGGCAGCCGCTAGCCTGGTGACGATCAAGCCCGGTATCACCGGCAAATGCATGGACGACTTCCACGATGGCACAGCGAACTTAAACAAAGTTGATATCTATGCCTGCAATGGCACTGCGGCGCAACAGTGGCGAGTGGCCGGAACCACGATCCGGATCAATGGCAGGTGCCTGGACGTTTTTCACAGCGGCACGACCAACGGAACGCACGTCGACCTGTTCGCCTGCAATAACACCGGCGCCCAGTCGTGGGTGAAGCGGGGCAATTGGCTGCTCAACCCTGAATCGAACCGTTGCCTCGACGATCCGGGCTGGTCGCGGGTCAATGGCTCCCCGCTCGACATCTGGGCGTGTGTCGGTCAAGCCAACGAGACTTGGACGATGGCACGTGTCGCGCCGCCAGCCCCAACACCGTCGGCGCAGCCCACCGGAGCACCTACACGCACGGCGGCCGCGCCGGGCGCACCGGGCTTCCACCTGATCTTCACGGACCACTTCGCCACCAATGTCCCGTTGGGGGCGTTCACCGACTGCAACCACAACACCGACCAGTCCAGCGCCTTCTGCGGCGGGCTCGCGCCCTATCCCGGGGTGGAGGCCAACTGGTGGGCATACCCGGCGGGATGGCCGGATACGGCCACACAGCTGAGCTACCCTGTTGGTGGCTACTACGATCCGGCGACCACGGTGTCGATCTCCGGCGGCGAGATGCACATTCGCATGTGGCGCGGTTCCTCTGGCTCGGTTCACTCGGCCACCGTCGTTCCCAAGGCCGCCATGGGCATGCGGTACGGCGCGTACACCGAGACGTTCAGGGTCTTATCGGCCGCCCGGGGCTACAAGTCGGCGCACCTGCTCTGGCCGTCGGGCACCTGCAGCAGCTGCGAGATCGACTTCCCAGAGGATTCGTGGGACACAACGATCTCAGCGTTCAACCATCCGAAGGGCGGCGGCGCGCAGGACGCGTTCGACAACGGCACGCGGTGGACCGGCTGGCACACCACGACCATCCAGTGGACGCCGGGCGACGTGAAGTTCTTCCTTGATGGCTCACTCATGGGTGAGTCGACGCGCGGGGTCATGGACTCGCCCGCCAATTGGGACATCCAGAACGAGTCCTCGATCGATGGGGAGTCGGCCGCGCTCAACAGCTCGGCGCAGATGGACATCAGCTCGGTCAGCGTGTACAGCTACACGCCCTGATGCCACACCGGCACCTGACGCCGGCCGACTCACCGGCGGTGCAGGCGGTTGGAGTGTCTTTATGAAACCCAGGCGGTTCACTTCGCCTGGTGCACGCTCCACCTCCTGGCCCGCCCGGAGGCCGAGCGCGCCCGCTCCCGGCCCCACCACTGGCCTGCCGCCGCCCTCCGTCATGAAGGCCGCGACGGGAAGCCGGTTAAGACGTTGCGGTGCGGTAGACGCCGGTCCCTGTGCCGTGCCGAAACTCGTTCACCGCTGCTGACCTGCGAGCGTGCCCACGAACCGCTCGGCGAATGAGTTCGCCCGCGCCGACCGAACCGGGGTATTAAGGGCCGCGTTCCGTTCCTTGCAGGACGTAGTCGAATGCCGCTGTCCCGGTCACGGATCAAGAACTTGACGCGGTCGGCGCGGTCGCCGAGGTCCATGAGCAGGCTACGGGCAAGCCGGTCGTGGCAGCGGTGTCACCGTGCGGCGGCCTCCCGGAATCTACGTTTGTAACGCTTGCGGGCCAGCACCCCGGCGGCGTCCAGTGCGGGATCGTCGTCACGCCGGTGCGCCAGCCCGGTGCGGTGCATGATCTCCTCGGCGGCCTGCGCCCACTGGTCATCGGACAGGACCGGATCATCTGGAGCCGCGCGGGCCACGCAATGCCGGGCCCGAACGCCGTCGGTCCGGCACGCCCATGCCGTCCTACTTCCAGCGCTGCCGGGACGCAACCCGTCCCGGCGTTCAGGCCCTACTGAACGATCGAGGCCAGACGGAACCCCAGCGGTATTCGGAACGGCATTACGCGAGAGCCTCAACTCGTAAGCGACGCCAGCTTCATCCTCCGTCAACAGATCCTGGCCTCGGCCGCACCCCCGCGCTTACCGGTCATGCGCGTGGCTCGACGCCAAGCGTGTGCTGAAAGACGTTGCCGGGATCCCAGCGGGCTTTCACCTGTTGCAGGCGACGGTAGTTGCCCTTGTAATAGAGCGTGGACCAGGGCACGCGGGAGGTGTTCCACGCCGGATCGGCCAAGTCGTTGTCCGGGTAGTTGATATAGGACCCATCGCTTACGTCGTTTGGCACCGGGACGCCGCCCGTGTCACGGTACACGTCGCGGTAGAAGTCGCGGATCCAAGTCATGCCACCGCCTGAGGGACCGGCCGGGGCGCTCAGGTACGGGTAGATGGTGGCCAGCTGGTCCTCGGTGAACGAGCGGCGCAGGTAGGCGGCCTTGATCTTGTACCGGCGGGTAGACACGTCCCCGGCCTGGCCGGTGCCGGGCCAGGTCGTCGCGTGCAGCCACGGCAAGGTCCCCCGGGCGTTCACGACCGGCGTGACCCCGAGCCGGCAATGATCGCGGACACGAAGTCGGTCACCATGGCGTCCGCGCCAGGGATGCCCGCGTCGATCTGCACCACCAGGACCTGCCACACAAAAGCCCAGGTCAGAGCCGGTGACGCGGAACTGTGTCACCGGCTCTTGCGCGCAGAGCAAGCGGTTCGGCGAACCGCTTGCTGTCACCAACGGTGAGCGGTCCTGCTGGCGGAGGGCGTGCTCAATCAATCTGCTGGCTCACGGCGTGTTCCTGGCCGTGGAGACAGTGGGTGTAGACGGTGTGCAGGACACGGACGCTGTTCCCGGCGCGGGCGGCGATTTCGGCGGCGCGCCGGTGGCGTTGAGCCACAGCGACAAGGCGGCGTGCCGCAGGTCGTATGGCCGCTGGGCCAGGCCGGTGGTGGCCAGTGCCGGGCTGAGCGCTGCGTCGTGGGCGGTGTGCCAGGTGCGGCCGTAGACCGATTCGCTGAGCGGGCCGCCGCGGGTGCCGCGGAACAGCCGCCCATCGGGTGCGGCCCCGAACCTGCGCAGGTGCTGGCGCAGCAGCGCGGCCAGGACCGGCGGGACCGGGACGACCCTGATCGTGCCCGCAGGGCGGTGTTTGAGGCCGCGCGGTTCGTGAGGCGTACCGGTGCTGGTCCAGGCGGAGCCGGTGCGGGGGCAGGCGCCGGTGAGGATCAACCAACGCGGCGATCGCCGCCGCGACCGAGGAGGGCTTCCGGCTCACCGACGGCCAGCTGGTAGAGGGCGGCATGTTCGTCTGGGCGGGTGGGGTGAAAGCACCCGAGCTCGTGGCCGATTCGGGGTTGCCGACCGGCCACAACGGCCGCGTCAAGGTCGACCGGCACCTGCGCATGCTCGACCGCCCGGAGATCTACGTCGCCGGCGACCTCGCCTCGGTGGTGGATCCGCGCACCGGGCACGTGCTGCCCCAGCTGGCGCAGGTGGCGCTGGAAGAGGGCGAGACGGTGGCCCGCAACCTGGACGCGGAACTGGAGGGCCGGCCGCTGGAGGCGTTCACCTTCCATGACAAGGGGTTGGTCGTCTCGGTCGGGACCCGCCGCGGGGTCGCCGAGATCGCCGGCATCACCACCGGCGGGCGGCGGCCCACCTGCTCAAAGACGCCATCGAGTAGGAGTACCGCCAGTCCGTCAGGCACGGCAGCGCGTTCAAGCTGGCCAGCCCGACAATCGCCACGCTGCGTAGTCAGTGGTCGTCTGGGCCAGGGTGCACGGTGGCGTCGTTATCGGGTGGTGTCCTGTGGCATCTCCCGGACGACATCGGCGGGGTCCTTGTCGTCCCGCAGGCCCTGGAACCGCGGGTGGCGCAGCTCCCCGCCGGTCGTCCATTCGCTGAAGCCCACCTCGGCGACCAGGCGTGGCTGGACCCAGTGCACACCGGACCGCGGCAGCTTGCCACGGTCGAACGGGGGACGATCTTGCTCCAGGCCGGCCAGCGTCGCATGCAGGCTGTTCAGTGTTCGCTGGCTGAAGCCGGTGCCGACCTTGCCGACATAGACGAGCTGGTGACCGAGGTCATAGTAGCCCAGCAGCAGCGCGCCGAACCCGGTGCGGGTACCTCGCGGGTCGGTGAAGCCGCCTATAACGAATTCCTGGCCGCTCTCGCACTTGAACTTCAGCCAGTCCCGGCTCCGGCCAGAGCGGTAGGGCGCGTCGGCGCGCTTGGCGATGACCCCCTCCCAGCCGCTGGCACACGCCTGGCGGAAATAGGCCTCGCCATCGGTGTCCTTGTGCTCGGTGAAGCGCAGCGGGCCGGTAAAGGTCAGCAGGTCGCGCAGGATCCGCATGCGCTCCCGCAGCGACAGCGGGCGCACATCGCGGCCATCGGCCCACAGCAGGTCGAAGATGTAGTAGCAGACCGGCACCCCGGCGAGCAGGTCCGGTCCGGGATGACGGACTCCCAGGCGCTGCTGCAGGCGGGCGAACCTGGTCTGGCTGCCGTCGAAGGCGACGATCTCCCCGTCGATGATGAAGTCGCCGGCCTGCTGGTCGGCCAGGGCCTGGGTGATCTCGGGGTAGGTGCTGGTGTCCTCTTTCTGGTTGCGGGTCATCAGCCGGACCCCTCTTCCGGATCTGAACGCCAGGCATCGCTCGCCATCGAGCTTGCGCTCGAAGATCCACCCCGGATCGGAGAACCGGTCCTGGGTGAGCGTAGCCAGTTCCGGATCCATCCAGCCGGGCTGATCCGATGCTGCGGCAGTCATGGTTCCTCCGGTGGCTACAGATGGCCGGGTCGGGCTGGCCGCCAGGGAACAGCCCGACCCGCTGACGAACGATCTGCGGTTCCAAGATGGCGCTGGTGGCCAGGAATCAACCTAGAGGACGCCAACACCTTACCCACCTGGCGTAACCGGACCTCGCTCGGCACGACGCACACTGCCGCCGTTCTACACGGCTTCACCGATCTCGTCGGAGCCTGCGCCGATGACGCAGATCGGGATGATCTGCGTGCGGCTACGCGCGTGACCGACGCTGGGTCGTGCCGATGAGCGGAAGGATGTCTGACACGACTCTTAACTCGGCGCCAACCGCATTTCTCTCAGGGAGGGCGGAGAGCGGCTTACTCCAGAGAGGGAGGTCGCACCGGACCAGCGCAATCGCGGTCACAGATCGCTGTTAGGTTAGGCATCGAACCCGGTCACTTAAAGTAGCTCGGGGTCATCCAGCAGCGAGCAGGTACTGGACCAGTTCCCGAGCAGCGGAACGATCGACTACTCCCGCTAGGACCGATTACCGGCGTGAGCGGCTCGCAGCGACTCGGCAGCCGTCAGGAGGGCGGCGCCGAGGAGCACGGTGTCCTTCAATGACGTCATCACGGGCCCACGGCCAGGGTCCCAGGCGCGCCGCTGGTGTTTGACCACCTGATGCAGACCAGAGCCGTCAGATCCGCGATGAGGCGTGGGCCAAGCGGCAGGAGCCATTGGCGCGGTCACAGAGCCTGAAGGCGCCCGCCCTTCCGCTCAAGTTGAGCGCGTTCCGGCGCGAACCCCGGCGACGGCCTGCCAGTCAATCAGAACGCGCTCAACCCGCTCGGGCGACTCAGCGACGACCGCCTCGCGCAATTCGCCCGCGAACGCCTTCAGGTGATCATCTGGGAGGGAACTAGCCCAGGGGAACGCTGCGGCAGCACCGCTGGGAGTGCACTGGCAGCCATTTCACTGGTCAGCAAGACAGCGAGGAGCTGTGACATCGCCAGGGTGGATTCGGAGACGATCGCGGCGACGTGCTCGCCTTTGATGGTGATGTGCGTCACGACACCATGGCAGGCGTTTTCAACAGCGCTGACCAGGGTATCGGCAGGCAGCTCGGGCGCGGACTGACCCATATTCTAACAGTAGCCGCAAAACCCCAGCCACGCGAGGAATAGTCAAGACCTGTGGATTGATGTGTCACGCGGCTTGAGCGTCGCCTCTTGATTCGTCGGGTCGTTCGACGCGTTCGCCGTCTTGGAAGCGGGCGCCGACGCGGACCTGGGCGGCCAAGGGTGCGTTCACCGCACGCCACCGGGTATGGGCGGGCTCCGGCAGTTTGAGCGCCATCGCGATCCCGGCAGGGCGGGAGCCGGGTCCCTTGGTGATGCGCTGGCGGAGCCGGGCAGTGGCGAAGGTCGACTCGATCGGATTGATCGTCCTCAGGTGGATCTCCCATCGGCATGCGTGTCACCGGCAGCTACCCCCGCTGCCCATGGTCCTTGACGCCGTAGCGCAGGTAGATCAGGCCGTTGCCGAACCGCCGCTCGTCCAGCAGCTCGAGATCGACGCGGACGTCGTCTGGGAAGAACGGATTGCCGCCACCGACGATCGCCGGTCCGACGAAGAGCTGGTACTCGTCGACCAGCCCGGCCCGGATCGCCTGCGCTGCCAGGTGAGGACCGTCGACGCTGAGGGCAAGGTCGGAGTCGGCCTTCAGCTGCCGCACTGCCTCCGGGTCGAACGTTCGCTCTATCCGGGTCCGCGCGCTGGCGACCTCGTTCAGCGTTGTGGAGTAGACAACCTTGTCTGCCGCCTGCCAGATCCGCGCGTACTCGAGGCTCACCGACCGCCGCCCGGGCGCTGCGTGTGCGGTCTCCCAGTAGACCATCGTCTCGTACATTCGGCGGCCGTAGAGGTACGTGCCGATCGATCGGCTGTGCTGGTTGATGAACTCGTGTGACTCCTGCTCCGGAGCGCCCCAGCCGAAGTTGCCGTCTGGATCGCTCACGAAGCCGTCGAGCGATGTGATCATCGAGTAGATCAGCTTGCCCATGGGGGCCTCCTCGTCTTCCGTAGAACATGCTTGCAAGTTGCGCTGTGTGGCCACAATCGTGGCCGCCGTCATCGGCGCTGCCGCGACGATCCTGAGCCCATGGCTGAGGAGACGATCCTGAGCCCATGGCTGAGGAGTCGCGCACGGCAACGGCTGAACGCTGGCGGCGGCCAGCGGAAGATCGACCATGGGACCTGTCGTGCCGGGCGCTGTTCGGTTGTCGTCGCCCGGTCGGGTTCTACGGGGTTAGCTTCGACGACGTCAGTGTCACCGGTCATCGTCACCCGGCCGCTGACGCCGTGTTGCCAGGGTCGCCCTAGCTTCGGCCCTGGTTATGGTCCGGGCGGGGCTGGAGGGCGCCGATGCGGGTGATGAGGTCTTTGCGGGAGCGGATGCCGAGCTTGTCGAAGATGTGCCCGAGGTGGAACTCGACGGTCTTGACGCTGACGTACAGCTCGGCGGCGGTTTGCCGGTTGGAGCGGCCGGTGGCGACCAGGCGGGCCACCGCCTGCTCGGCCGGGGTGAGGCCGGGCAGGGCGGGTGCGGTTTCTGGTCCCGCGGGCGCGCCAGCGGCGGCGAGCTCCCGGTCGCAGATCTCCAGGTAGGGCCGGGCGCCCAGCGTGATCAGGCGCTGCCGGGCGGAGCGCAGCCGGGCGACGGCCGCCTGCGGCTGGCCGGCGGCGCGCAGCCGGCGGGCGTCGGAGATCTCCAGCTGGGCCAGTGCCAGTGGCACCCGCAGGCCCTGGGCGCGGCGCCAGGCGGTCTCGAACGCCGCGGCGGCGGCGGCCTGGTGCCCGGCCGCGGTGGCCAGGTCGCCGCGCAGCCGGGCGGCGGCCACCAGGGCCGACGGCGGGCCGGCCGGTGACAGGGCCGCCTCCAGCTCAGCCAGCGCCGTTTCCGCCTGGCCGAGGCGGCCCAAGCCGATGAGGGCGTCGATCTCGAGGGACCGCCAGTCGTAGCGGCCCAGGAGGCTCAGGAACTCCGCCCTGCCCGTGGCGCGCACGGCCGCGGCGGCGTCGACGACGCCCTCCAGATCGCCCCGGGCCATGGCCAGGAACGCCTGGGCGATGGCGGCCGCGCTGATCGCCGCCGCGGTCGCCGGCGGCCTGGGCGGCCTCGGTGGCCATCCGGACGTGCGCGCTGGCCACCTCCCAGTCGCCGCGCAGCGCGGGAACAACAGCGGCGACACTGTGAACCAAGCTTAAGTCCCACACCCGGTCGGCGTCGCTGGGCGAGCGAGACGGCCAGCTCGGCGTGCACCACGGCGTCGTCCCAGGATCCGAGGCGGTACTCGGCGGCCGCCAGGTAGCTCAGGCACTGGCTGGCGGTGCGCAGCGGGACACCGGCACGCAGCCTCGCCGCCGCGGTGGAAAGGTCGGCGATCGCCCCGGCCAGGTCCTCGGCCAAGACCCTGGCCATGCCCCGCAGCACGAGCGTGTCGGTGTCCTCCCGCGGCACCTCGGAGGGGGCGGCGGGCAGGAACGCCAGCCGGGCCAGGCCCTCGGGTCCCCGCCCATCGGCGAAAAGGGCGATCGCCAGCACGCCCAGGGCGCCGTGGCGCACGGCGGCCGGGGCGGCGCCGACCGCCGCCGCCCGCTCGCCCCATTCGATCGCCTCCGGGATCCGGCCCGCGACCAGGCACAACACCGCCAAGCTGGTGGCGGCTGCGGCGCCCACGAACGCGTCCCGGGCCGGATCGTGGGTCTGCCACGCCTCCAGCAGGCGGGCCTCGGCCGCGGCGGCCCGGCCGGCGAGGAAATCCAGCGCGCCCAGCAGCCAGCTGCGCCGCGCGCCCGGCCCGGCGGCCGCCACCCGGGCGGCAAGGACCTCCGCCTCGGCCACCTCGCCGTAAAAGACCAGGATCTCCAGCGCGTCCAGCAGGCGCCGATCGGCCGCCTCCGGGTCGCTGCTGGCCGCCGCCGCCTGCGCCAGCCAGGCCGCCGCCTGCGCCGTCCGGCCCAGGTCCGCGGGCCTCCCGGCCGGCCGCCTCCAGCTCGACCGGCCAGCCCGTCGTCCGGGCCGACCGCCGCCGCCACCCGGTGCCCCAGCGCCCGGTCCCGATCCACCAGGCCCGCCGCCCGCTCATGCAACCGGCGCCGCCGGGCCGGGCTCAGATCGCCGTACACGGCCCGCTGCACCAGCAGGTGGGGGAACCCGATCCCGGCCGCCGCGCCGCCGGGCTGCTCGATCAGGATCCCCGCCGCCACCGCCTCCCCCAGGGCCGGCAGCGGATCGCCCAGGCCCGCCAGCGCGGCCGCCGCCGCCAGCTCGCAGTGGTGGCCCAGCACCGCCGCCGCCACCACCAGCTCCCGGGCCGCCGGGCTCAGCGCGCCCACCCGCACCAGCACCACCCCGGCCAGCGAACGCGGCACCCCCAGCGCCCCGCCGGGCCGGTCAAGGCCCTCGGCCCCGGCCTCTTCCAGCACCGCCCGGCAATACAACGGGTTGCCGCCCGTCTCCTCGAGCAGACGGCCGGCGGCGCGGCGTGGCAACTCCCCGGCCCCCAGCGCCCGGCCCAGCGCCACCACATCCCCGGGCCCCAGGCCAGCCAGGCGGACCCGGCCGGCCCGGTGGTCCCCGGCCAGGAAACGCTGCCAGCCCTCGCCCAGCCGGGACAGCTCCCCCGCCCGGGCCGACACCACCACCAGCACCTGATCGGCCTGCAGACGGCGCACCGCGAACAGCAACGCCCGCGCCGACGGCCCATCCGCCCACTGCAGATCATCGATGACCGCCAGCACCATCCCCCGGAACTGACCCAGCCAGCCGACCAGCTCGGCGCCCACCGCCAGCGGGTCGACCCCGTCGCTCAGCTCCGCGGCCAGCAGCCCCGGCGGGCTCCGCCCGCCCCGCGGGCGCTGGCCACCAGCTGACCCACGATCCCGTACGGCAGCAACAGCTCCGCCTCATCGCCGCTGGCCCGCAGCACCGCCGCGCCGGCCAGCCCCGACGCGAACCGCGCCAGCAGGGTCGACTTGCCGATGCCCGCCTCCCCCTCGACCAGCACCACCTTGGGCTGGCCGCGGCGCGCCGCCGCCGCGGCCGCCTCCAGCACGGCCAGCTCACCCGCCCGGCCGACAAACACCCCCCGGCCGGCAGCCGCGACAGCAGACGGCGACCCGCGGCCGAGCTCAATGCCGCCTCCAGCCGACCCGCCGTCGGCCGCATCCGGTGCCGCGACGGCCGGGTCGGCGGACAGGATTTGCTGGTGCAGGTGCTGCAGCTGCGCGGTCGGATCGACGCCGAGCTCGTCGCGCAGGCACCGGCGGATGTCCTGGTAGACGGCCAGCGCTTCGGCCTGCCGCCCGGAGCGGTACAACGCCAGCATGAGCAGCCCACGCAGCCGTTCGCGCATCGGGTGGGCGGCGGCCAGGTGCTGCAGCTCGGCGACCAGGCCCCCGTGACCGCCCAGGGCCAGGTCCACCTCGATGCGGTCCTCCACCGCGGCGAGCCGCCCCTCGCCCAGCCGGTCCCGTTCCGCGTCCAGCAGCGGGCTGGCCAGGCCGTCACACACCGGCCCGCGCCACAGCCGCAACGCGGCGTGCAGCGCCTGCGCGGCCGCGGGTAAGTCACCGGCGGCGCGCGCGGCGCGGGCCCGGCTCACCTCCCGCTGGTACACATCCAGGTCCAGCTGACCGGCCGCAATGGTCAGCAGATAGCCGACATCGGTCCACGCCAGCAGCGGCGACGGCGCACCGGCAGGCCGGGCCGGATCAAGGGCCCGGCGCAGCGCGGAGACGTGCTTTTGGACCAGATTGACCGCATAGTCCGGGGCCGCCGGGCCCCACACGGCGGCGATCAGCTGCTCCCGGCCCAGCGGCTTGTTCGCGTGCAGCACCAGCACGGCAAGCACCACCCGCCGCTGGACCGGGCCCAGATCCAGCTCAGCGTCCCCCCGCCACGCACGCACCGGCCCCAGCACCTCAAAACGAAGCGCCGCCGGCTCACCGTGATCGCTCATCAACGCCTCCCCGTGTTGAGCAATCCAGGCAAACCTTACCTTCGGGCGCGCGGCAGCACAGACCCGCCGTCAGCCACGGGCAACCGCCGGTCGACCCGCTGCCGCACAAGCCGCTCCAGCGCCCGCGAGTGCATCGATGAACGCCCGGCAGTCCGTGACGATCTCCCGCGACACCGCAGGCAGGGTCAGCCAGCCAGCCGCAGCCCGGCCCGCCCCAGTAGCTGCCGGTCCGGTCGTAGCCGTGATCGGCTGCCACCGCGTGGATCCGTTGCGCAGCTGGGTGGTCAGCCGCACCAGGCTGGTCCGGTGGCGGACCGGCGCGCGGAGCTGGCAGATCGTTGGCGGGGCATACAGGCGGTGGGTGACCTGGCCACCGCGGCCGGACACCCGGGCGCCGCCGCCGAGGTGTTCGGTACCGCCTGGCGTCACGCCCGGGGCCTGCGGGCACCCCTGGTACTCGCCCTGCCTGGTTTTTCTCACGCCCGTCACCTGCGCACGGCCGGCCAGCCGCGGACGGCCGTCGCCCGGCTGCGTTCAGCCCGGCAGCGGCCTGATCAAGCTGGCTGCCCGGCCCTACCTGCAGGCCTGTGACCGGGAGCTTGCCGCCGCTGCCGCGTCGACAGGAGGACCACAACCGCGCCCGCCCTGCCCGGCCTCACCCCGGCCGAGCAGGCGGTGGCCCGCCTCGTCGCCACTGCCCGCTCGAACCGCCAAAGCGGCAGCCGAGCTCTACGGCAGCGTCAAGACGGACGGGACCCTCCCGCCCCAGGGACGCTCGGTCGAGACGGGCCGGCCCGGGTTGACCAGCAGGGCGGCGAGCAGCGAGCGCTGTTTCGCAGCGCCGATCCCCAGACCTCCGGCAGTCAGTGGTCGTGACAACGCAATCACTGTGACTGTCGGAGGGCGTAGGTGATGGGCCGGCCGTCGCCGGGCAGGGTGGGCGGGCTGGTGTTGATCTCGGCGAGGAGCAGGGCGAGGGCGCGGGCGACGCGGGGCTGGCCGGGCCGGTCCAGCGTCACGGTGACGGTCCTGGGCGTGTAGGTGATGGTGCCGCCGAGACCGCGGATGATCGTTTCCCGGGTGATGGCCCGGTACTCGTCGTCGTCGTCCAGGTAGGCGTTGAGGTGGCGGGCGAGGTAGTGCTCGGCGTTGGCGGCCAGCAGCCGCAGGGTCAGTTGCAGGCAGCGCCGGTTGATGTGCAGGATCGCCCGGGTCGCGGCCGGGTCGATCTCGCTGGCGGGCAGCTTGGCGCGGTGCTTTTTGCGTTCGGTCTCGGCTGCTTCCAGTTTCTGCTGGCAGGCTGTGATCTTCTGCTGGGCGCGGGGGATCAGCGCGCTGTTCTTGGCGGCTGCCGGGATCGTGGGGTCAGCCAGCAGTTTCGCCAGCCCGGTCTCGGCCTTGGCCAGCGCGGTCTTCGCGGCGGTCTCGGCTTTCCTGGCGGTGGCGTAGGCCGGGTTGGCTTTCGGCTTGGCGTTGATCACCTCGTCGGCGGCGTAGTCGGCGAGCATGTCGAGACCGTAATTGGCCATGTCGTACTTGAACATGTTCTCCTCGGCCCACCGGCCGCGCAGCCAGCCGGCCAGCTCGGCCGGGCACGCGTCGAGCCGGCCGCTGATCGCCTGGGCGGCCATCTTCCCGTGCTCGAACAGGGTCAGCTGCCGGACCGGCTTGGCGTAGTCCTTCAGGGTGATCTGCTCGTCGGTCCAGGCCACCTGGCGCTTGCGGTGGCCGCGCAGGGTGATCGTCTGCGCGATGGGGAGCAGCGTGGTGGCCGCCAGGGGCGCGCGCCGCCAGGTCAGCCAGTCGTACCCGGCGGCGTCCACCTCGGTGAAGGTGGACGGGAACGCGGCTCCCCGGTCGAACACGATCAGCGGTCTGGTGTCCGGGCCGGGCCGGGCGCCGGCCGGGAGGGCGCCGGTGAGCGCCGCCAGCGCGCCGGGCAGCGTGGTGCACAGTGCCGAGGGTTCGCCGGTGGTGAACGCGATCGCCCGGCCGGCCAGGTCACAGATATAGGTGTCGTCGTGGCCCTTGGTCGGCTTGCCGCGGCGCGGGTTGCGGCCCAGGGCGACCGCCTGGTGGCCGGTGTACTCGGCCAGGTGGTCATCGGCCAGGTACACCTGCGACTCGGCGGGCTCGATCGCGAGCATCTGGCTGGCCAGCCGGCGCTGCAGCGCCAGCGGGTCGCACCCGTCGGCCAGCTCGCCCAGCCGCTGCCGCCAGGTCCGCAGCGACGGCAGGGACGTCAGTCCGGCCAGCGCCCCGGCGTCTGCGCCGGTGAGGTGCTTGGTCTGCTCCAGCGTCAGCGCGCCGAGGGTGAACGACATCTGGGTGCACACCAGGATGCCCAGGTCGTCGGCCGGCGCGCTGGCGCCCGCGGCTGAGGCGCCGGTACCGGCGCTCAGCAGGCCCCGTGCGCCGATCCGGTCGGTGAAGGCGTGCACCAGCATCGCCCCGGCATACCGGCACGCCACCGTCCCGGTCTCGATCCGCGCCGCCACCCGCCAGCCCGGCGGGGGGGGCGCGCGGTCGCCGGGGTCCTGCCCGCCGTCGTGATCCGCGGTGTCGGCCGGTGCGCCGGCGCCGGCCTGCTCGCCGTCCGCGCCGGTGCCGCCGGACCCGGTGCCGGCGGCCTCGCCGGCGTCGTCAAACAGGGGGCTGGGGCCGGGCAGCACGCCGTGCTGCTTGAGCAGCTCGGAGATCCGGGACCGGGATACGCCCAGCTTGCGGCCGATCTCGGCGTGGGTGAGGCCCTGTCCGGCCCAGGTGCGGGCCTGCCGCAGCCGGGCAGGGCTGAGCAGCGGCGGGCGGCCCATCTGGTGGACCAGTCCCCCGGCGCCGTGCTCACGGTAGCGGGAGCGGATCCGCGACACCTGGGAGGGCTGGATGCCGAACGCGGCAGCGACGGTCTTGCCCTGGAACCGGCTGCCCTCGGTGAGCGCGCAGATCGTCAGGTCCCGCATCTCCATATCGCCGGCGCGGAACGCCGACAGCAGGATCGGGCCGGCGTGCACCGCGACCGCGCGGCCGTCGCCGGTGCGGGTAACCCGCAGCGGCGACGGGTGCGGCATGCCGGGGAGCTGCTGGGCGTTCATGCGGGCAAGCGTATCCTTTTAAGATCACAATAAGCTTACTTTCCGACCTAGCGAATGTCACGGTCTCCCAGCTCACAGGGCCTTTCCGCACAACCGGGCCGGCCAGGCGCGACTTGATCGGGCACCAGTGAGGCAGCCCGGCCGAGCCCCCGATTGAGCGGGCCGTGAATTGCTGACATCCCGACATCGACGGTCGGACGCCAAACCCCCAGGTCAGGCCGGGGACTCAATAAACGGCTACCGGAGGTCTGATCCCGCTCCGGTGAGCAATTGACTCGCCACTAAATTGGCACGCAATCAAGGCGCAAGAGCTTGCTGACAGGCTCGGAATCGCAGCAAGGAAAACGGTCCGACGGGAACGGCGCGTACGGCAGCGCGGTTGGCTGCCCGGCGCGTTGAAAGCAGGACCGCACACTACAAGGGGAATCAGAATGCCAACAACGATATTTCCGCAGGTCGACACCGGCCGCGCAGAACCTATTGCCCATTTCCTCGCTGGTGCTGACAACCGTCGGCACCTCGACCTCCTCGCGCTTGCTCCGTCCAAGTATCAGTATCGGCAGTTCCGGCATGGCGTACACGTCGTCGCCGCGACCACTTCCGACCTCACTCCCGCCCAGACGCAGGCACTCATTGAATTCCGGATCGCGCAGTACGTCCGGATCGGGTTTATCGACATTGCGGGGCTGGTCGAACTACTCCAGGCTGGCGCGCCCATTGGCACGTCCGGCCCGGACGACCTGCACATCGTCGCGATGACCGAGACCGGTCAGATCCTCTGCACGGCAGTGCTGCGAGGGCTGACCGGTGTTGCTGACACGGTCCGGATGAGCGACCTCGACCGGCCTAAGTTCCCTGTCGAACAGGTTCACGGCCCGGGCGTGTTCGACCGGCTCCGGGTCCTGCCCGACCTGCCCGTGGCCCGCGTACGGGAACTCGGCGGTTTCGTGAGGACGCAAGGCGGCGCCGAGCCTCCGCCAGAACTGTCGGTTCGCGGCCCGGTCGAGGTCGGCGTCGCGGTCTTCCGTGCCGCAGCCGGACCGTTGGCGCTCGGCCTCGACGCGATGATCGGTGACCTCGAACCAACAGTGGCAAAGCGCAACCTCGATTACTTCGGTGCGGAGGCTGTGCTCCTGCCAGGTACAGTACCGGTCCCGCCGCCCGACTCCTACCTTGGGCCGCGCTATGTCGGCCGGGAGGTGCACCCGTTCGCACTACTCACTAGCGACCTCGTAACCGCGTTGGACCGGCTCCGCGAGATCGAGCGGGCGCTGGACCTGCCGGGGACGGACGCCCTGCTCGAGTTGCTCCGACTGCGCGACAGTCAGGCGCTCAGGAATTGGAGCACGCTCTGGCCCCCACGCGAACTGGGCAGCCCGCCCGGATACAGAGCCGTAGCGGCATGACCGGCCCCGGCAGGCTGCCGGCTGCTCGCAGGCCACAAGATCCTCGAGGTGGTCCCGCACGGCACCCCAATAGCGACAAACAGCGCTGCACGACGATCCGTGCCCGACCGAAGCGAGGACGAGGATGATGCCCGGACCAAAGCAGACCCCCAACGGAACCAGCGAGTACGACGTCGTGGTCGTGGGCTCCGGCATGGCCGGCCTCTCGGCGGCCACCCACCTCGCCCAGAACGGGCTACGTGTCGCGCTTTTGGAGAAGAACACGTGGCTGGGCGGCTACGCGCATGGGTTCTCCCAGGACGGGTTCTATTGGGACCACGGCGGCCACATCTTCCTGGCGTATCGACTCGGCGCGCAGGCCCGCCAGGTGCTGCGGCGGCTGCACCTGGACGAGCACGTGGAGATGCGGCCGATTCACCAGAGCTACCGTTGCGTGTTCCCGGACGACGCGCTTACCATGCCCGGCGACATTTCCGAGGCGGCGGATGCGCTGGCCGATCGGTTCCCGGCCGAGCGGGACGGCATCGGCCGCGTATTGCTCACCCTGGAGCGCCTGATCGACCAGGTCGACCAGTTCGTCCCTGCGTTCCGCGTCAGCGACGGACGGCGCCGGGCGATCGACCCGGTGCTGGAGCAACTGCAGCGGCCGGTGCTCGGCAGGCTCGCGTCCCGGCTGCCCCGGGTGCAGCGGCTGCCTGGCGGCGACCTGCTGAAGTACCAGCGGCGCAGCTACGCAGACCTGCTCGACGACAACATTAGGGATCCCCGGCTGAAGGCGTACCTGTCGATGTTCTCGGCGGGCATCGGCGCTGGCCCCGAGACCGTCTCCGCGGTGATCGCCGGGGTGTTCTTCGTCCACGCGCTGCGCACGATGTGGCTGCCGGTCGGCGGGTTCGGCCGGCTGGCCGAGAAGACGGCAGCGTTGTTCGAGAGCTATGGCGGCACGCTGCACACCGGGGCCGAGGTGTCCCGGGTGCTCGTCGAGAACGGCCGGGCGGTCGGCGTTGAGACCGCGGCCGGGCAACGTGTCCGCGCCCGGGCGGTGATCAGCGCGTGCGACGCCAGGCGCACCCTGCTCGAGATGATCGATCCGGCGCTGCTGCCGGCCCCGCTGCGCACCGCTCTGCCGCGGCTGCCGCTCACCCCGTCGATCTTCCAAGTGCACCTCGGCGTCGACATGGACCTCACGCCGTACCGGGCGGCGCTCGAGCGGCTGAACTTCGTGTACCCGCACGACGACGTCGAGCGGGCGATGGGGCTCTTCCCGGCCGGCGACTACGCGTCCGCGCCGTACTTCGCCTACGTTGCCACGCTGCACCAGAAGGAGCTGGCGCCGGGCGGTCGGCATTCGATGAAGCTCGAGTCCTACACCACCCTGGACGCTGCCGGGATCGACTGGGAAAGGGACAAGGAGAAGATCGCCGCGAGCTTCGTGTCCCGGGCCGCGGTGCTGATCCCCGGCCTGCCCAGCCACATCGTCACCCAGGTCCTGCGGACCCCACGGGACCTCCTCCGGGACACAGGCAACAGCCAGGGCGCCTTCGCCGGCTGGGCGTTCACCCCGGACCTGCTCAGCCGCCGCCGCCCACAGCAGCGGACCTCGGTGCCCGGCCTGTACCTGGCTGGCCACTGGACCACGCCAGCCGCCGGAGTGCCGTGGGTCATGCTCTCCGGCTTCAACACCGCCACCACCGTGCTCACCGACCTTGCACGCCCGGGCGACGTGGCGCGCTCGACTCCCATCACGACCCATCCGTCCCGCACGACCCAGGGCGGACCCTCTCTCGAACAGGAGCTGAAGGATGCCTGAGAACTCTGGTGGGCGGGCTTCGCCCGCCGGGTCCGATGCGGACCGCCCAGACCGGCGGGTCGGCCCGCGGCCAGTCGGCGGCCGGTCAAGGAGCCGGTCCGGGCCGCGCGGTGCGGCTGTGCAATTGGTCCCGGACATGGCTGCGCCGACGGCCGAGGAGAGCCGCAACCTGGCGACGGTCGCGGACGTGCTGCCCTGGTGGAACTCGCACGATATCGAGGGGATACTCCGGCACTACGATCCGGAGATCGCCTGGAACAACGTCGCGATGGCGGAGACTTACCGCGGCCTGGACGAGGTAAGTGGGTACCTGCGATCACTGTTCCTGGCTTTCCCCGACCTCACCTTCGCGGTCCGGCACCGCATCGCCAAGGGCGGCCAGATCGCTGAGGAGTGGACGATGCGCGGGACCCACCGGGGCGAGTTCATTGGCATCCCGCCGACCGGGCGGGTCGTCGAGATCGACGGCATGAGCATGGTGCGGATGCGGGACGGGCGTTTCCTCCGCGACGACTTCTACTTCGACGCGGCCGGGGTGATGCGCCAGCTCGGCCTGCTGCCGTCGCTTGCTGTCACCCGCGGCCCGGTTGGCCGGCTGGGCCTCCGGCTCGCCGTACACCGGCGCGCCACTGGCGCGGTGCTGGTCGCCGCCGCCGGCGTCAGGCTCGCCATGCTCGCCCGCGGTCGCCGGACGCGGGCGTTACCGCCGGCGGCACTCGCCGGCCGTGCAGTCCGGAACACTCACCAGCGTCCATATTGGAGCGAACGATGACTGTATCTTCATCTTCCCTGGTTCTGGCCGGGACCGGCGCCGAAGGCCTGGTGCCTGCGGCGGGACGGTCGGCAGACGGGTTTTACGCGGAGATGGTCCGGCGGAACCATGGCCTGATCAGCCCGGCTGACCAGCAGCGGCTGCGCCGCTCGAGTCTGCTGGTGGCCGGCTGCGGCTCGGTCGGCGGCGCGGCGGTCGAACCGCTGGTGCGGCTCGGCGCGGAGCGGCTGGTGCTGGCCGAACCGGGCAGCTATGAGCTGTCCAACCTTAACCGGCAGCGCGCCACGGTGGCTGATCTTGGCCGTAACAAGGCCGTCGTCCACGCCGGCCGGGCCGCCGAGATCAACCCGTTCGCCCAGGTCACGGTGGTGGCCGACGGCATTACGGGGGAGAATGTGGGGCGCTTGGTCAAAGCGGCCAGCGTGATCCTTGACGGCGTCGACGTGACGGCCCAGGAGGCGATCCGGCACAAGGTTGCGCTGCATGTCGAGGCGGCCCGGGCCGGGGTGCCGGTGGTCAGCGGGTATGACGTGGCCGGCCTGCAGGCGCTGGTGGTGTATGACTACCGGCGGCCGGCCCTGCGCCCGCTGGCCGGGCGGGTGCGGCCGGAGCAGGCGGCCGGGCTCAGCCCGGCGGGTTTCCTGTCCCGGGTGGTGCCCCGCGCGGCGATCCCGCTGGAGATTCTCGGCGAGCTGCCCCGGCTGGTCGCCGGGACGGGCGACGGCTTCCCCCAGCTCGTCTACACCGCGGACCTGTTTGGGGTGCTGGCGGCCCGGGCCGTCGGCGAGCTGCTCGCCGGACGTCCGGTGCGGGCGGTCACGGTCGTTGACGTGCACCGGGCGCTGCGCCCGGCCGGCGCCCGGATGCGGACGTCGATCGCGCGCTGGGCCGGGCTGGCCCGGCTGCGGCGCACGGTCCGGGCGGCCCGCCGGGAGACCGGCCCGCCCGTGCTGCCAGCCGCAGGTACCTCACCCACCACCAAGCTCAACCCATCCTGAGGAGGTTCATCCCATGAGTGTGTTCACGTCCAGGGGCCAGGCCGTCGAGGTCTTCACCCGGTTGTTCACGATCCTGCTCGACGACCAGACGTTCAGCTCCCGGCTGCAGGAGTCCCAGCTGTCGCTGCGGCTGATCCAGACCAAACCCGACTTCCAGCTGCATATCAGCCGCGATGGTGTCAGTGCCGAGGACACCGGCACCCCCGCGGTGCTGACGATCAAGATGTCCAGCGACACCGCGCACGCGCTTTGGTCCGGCAAGCTGCTGGTCCCGTTCGCGATCGCGACCGGCCGGGTCCGGGTCCGCGGCAGCGTGGCAAAGATGCTCGAGTTCCAGCCGCTGCTCCAGCCGGCCTTCGACCGCTACCCCCAGATCGCTGCCGACGCCGGAGTCGCCGCCTAAGCGGGCCACGGCCCAACGAAAGGAAAACCCATGTCCATCATTGTGGATGAGCCCAGCGGTATCGACGACGCCGAGACGCCCACCCTTGTGTCGCTGCCGCCGCGGATCACCAGGCTGCAGGCCCAGGTGCGGCAATTCGCCGAGGAGGTCGTCCGGCCGCGGGTACGCGACCTCGACCAGGCACCCGCCGACGCCTTCGACTGGGAGATGGTGCGGCTCGGGCACGAGCTTGGGCTGTCGCGGCTGATTATCCCGCGCGAGTACGGCGGGCTGGGCTACGGCATCCTCGGGGTCGCGGTGGCGCTCGAGGAACTGGCCGCGGTGTGCGCCGGGACCGCGCTGATCTTCGGCGCGACGTTGCTCGGGCAGGCGCCGATCCTGCTGTCCGGCGACCCGGCGCTGCAGTCCCGCTACCTGCCGTTGTTCTCCGGCAGCGACCCGGTGCTGGCCTGCAACGCGGTCACCGAGGACACGGCCGGCTGCGACCTGCTGATCCCCGACAGCGCCCCGCACGCCACCGACGTGCTCACCGCGCACCGCAGCGGCGGCTCCTACGTGCTCAACGGCCGCAAGCGCTTCATCACCAACGGCAAGGTCGCCCGGTTCGCGAGCGTCTACGGGAACATGGACGGCAGCCCCGGCGCCACGGGCCTGACCTGCTTCATCGTCCCCCTCGACGACAAGGGCGTCCGGCGCGGCGCGGTCGCCGACAAGATGGGCTACCGGGCCTGCCTGGGCACCGAACTGAGCTTCGAGGACGTGGTGGTGCCGGCCGACCACGTGGTCGGCGGCGAAGGCACCGGGATATACGTGAACATCCAGCAGATGAACATGGCCCGCGCCACCGTCGCCGCGATCTCCACCGGCATCGCCCGGGGGGCGTTCGGCATCGCCAAGGACTGGTCGGCGACCCGGATCCAGGGCGGCCAGCCCCTGTACCGCCACCAGTTCACCGCTCGCAAACTGGCCGAGATGACCAGCAAGATCGACGCGGCCCGGCTGCTCTACCAGCGGGCCGCCTGGATCGCAGACACCCACATCCCGGCCCCGGCCTACGAGCCAGCGGTAGCCAAGCTGTTCGCCGACCGGATCGCCATCGAGGTGGCCGAGGAAGCGATGACAATCCTCGGCGGCCGCGGCTACCTACGCGAGTACGGGCTGGAGAAATACATGCGCGAATCGCTCGGCACCCGCATCTACGAAGGCACCCCCGAAGTGCTCGCGCTCGCGATCACCGAGGCCCTGCACACGCCCGAGGACGACTTCTAAACAGCCCCGCCGGCCCCTGTTCCTTCTGCCGCGCACAGAAACGCGCACAGAAAAGAGCCACCACTTGTCTCAGGCGACGCTCCGCGTCGCCTGAGACAAGTGCCTTGACGGGATAATCTGGCGCTGCTGGCAGGACCGCAAGCAGCACCGCCGGACGGCTGGTCGGGCGGGGATCACCCTCCGCCCGGACCGGGGAGACCCGGTGGCATCACTGCCGGGGCTCGAAAGCTGGCTACACCAGCCGCCACCCCGGCTACGACCTGCCAGTCCGGCGGCCACGCCGGCGCACACCCCCGCTGGAAGGAGCCTGCCGCGCATGACCTTCGACGTGAGCAAGATCCGCGCGGCCTACCCCGCGCTCGCAGACGGGTACGCCTACCTCGACGGTGCGGCAGGTACCCAGGTGCCCGAGGCGGTTATCGGCGCGATCGCGGGCACCTACCGCGCCGGGATCGGCAACGCAGGTGGCGCGTTCCCTGCCAGCCACCGCGCCGACGCGATCATTGCCAGCTGCCGTGCGGCAGTTGCCGACCTGACCGGGGGACACCCGGACGGCGTGATCCTCGGCCCGAACATGACCACCCTCACCTACCGGCTGGCCGGCACCCTCGCCAAGGGCTGGGGCCCTGGTGACGAGGTGATCGTCTCCCGGCTTGACCACGACGCCAACATCAGGCCGTGGGTGCAGGCGGCCGGCCGGGCCGGGGCAACCGTGCGATGGGCGGAGGTGGAGATGGAAACCGGCGAGCTTCCAGCCGCCCAGTATGATCATCTGCTGTCCGGGCGGACCCGGCTGGTCGCGGTCACGGCCGCAAGCAACGTGCTCGGCACGCGGCCGGACGTGGCGGCCATCACGGCGAGGGCGCACAAGGCCGGCGCCCTCACCTATGTGGATGGCGTGCACGCTGCCCCGCATGGACCCATCGATGTTTCCGCGCTCGGCGCCGACTTCTTTGCCACGAGCGCCTACAAGTGGTCCGGGCCGCATGTCGGCGCCGTTGTCGCCGACCCGGGCCTGCTCGGTGGCCTGCACCCCGACAAGCTGGCGTCTTCGCCAGGCACGGTGCCCGAGCGCTTCGAGACCGGTACCCCGCCGTACGCCGACCTGGCCGGCGTCGCCGCCGCGGTCGACTACCTCGCCTCACTCGACGGCGCGGCGGCCGGCCCGCGGCGCGAGCGCCTGCTCACCTCAATGGCCACCGCTGAGGCATACGAGCAGCGGCTTTTCCATGTAATGCTCGACGGCCTGACGCCCATGCGCCACGTCACCTGCTACGGGAAGGCGGCCAACCGCACCGCCACCGCATACTTCACGGTGGACGGCCACAACCCGCGCGACGTCGCGCTGCACCTCGCCTCACGCAAGGTGAACGTGTGGAACGGCCACAACTACGCCTGGGAGCTCACCGGGCTGCTCGGCATCAGGGAAAGTGGAAGCGCTGTGCGCGCGGGCCTGGTGCACTACAACGACCCTTCAGACGTGGACCGCCTGCTTGCGGGCGTCGCGGAACTGGCAAGCTGAGCGGCAAGCCTGCGCGTGCCCAATGAACGTGCGGCGCCGCACGAGCGCACCAAGGCGCCGCACGAAAACGGCGGGCCGTCATCTCCGCTCAGGGTAACGGCCCGCCTGGTCAAGCCAGCGGCCAGCGCGGTCAGCTGGCGAAGTCGAGCAGCTGCTGGGCCCGGCTCGGGTGCCGCAGCTTGGACAGCGACTGCTTCTCCAGCTGGCGGATCCGCTCGCGGGTGAGCCCCAGGTGCTTGCCAATCTCATCGAGCGTGTGCGGGTTGCCGTCGAACAGGCCGAACCGCATCGACATAATGATCGCCTCACGCGGGGTGAGATCCGCGAGCGCGCGCCGCAGCTGGTCGGCCATGAGCTGCCTGTCCACCAGTTCGGAGGCCTCCGGTGCGTCGATGTCCTCGATCAGGTCACCGATGCTGGTCTCGCCGTCCTCGCCGATCGTGGAGTCGAGGCTGATCGGCTGACGGCTCGTGCGCAGCAGCTCCTCGATCTGGTCCGGGGTGCGGTCGAGTTCCACGGCAAGCTCTTCCGGCGTCGGCTCGCGGCCAAGCTGCTGGTGCATGTCGCGCTCGACCCTGCTCAGCTTGCTGAGCATCTCCAGCACGTGCACGGGCAGGCGGATCGTCCGCGCTGAGTCTGCGAAGCCGCGCTGGATCGCCTGGCGGATCCACCACATAGCATAGGTCGAGAACTTGTACCCCTTGGTGTAGTCGAACTTCTCCACCGCGCGGATCAGGCCCAGGTTGCCCTCCTGCACGACATCGAGCAGGGAGAGCCCGCGGTCGGAGTACTTCTTCGCCACCGACACCACGAGGCGCAGGTTCGCCTCGAGCATGTGCGCCTTGGCGCGCCTGCCGTCCGCGGCCACGGCCTCGAGGTCGGCGCGAAGCCCGTCGCCCTGGCCTGTCCCGTCCTCCAGCTTGTACTCGGCGTACAGACCGGCCTCGATCCTCTTGGCGAGGTCAACCTCCTGCTCGGCCGTGAGCAGGCTGGTACGGCCGATTGCCTTGAGGTAGGTGTGGACGGAGTCGCCCATGGTGGAGGTCTGATCGTCCAGGTCAACATCGGTCCGGGCGGCGAAGTCCAGTTCAGGCTCGGCAAGATCACCCGCCGGGCCCTGAACCACGTCGGTTCCCAGGTCACCGTCGTCCACGGCGTCAGCGCCCACCGCGTCAGCGCCCACCGCGTGAGCGCCGGCCGCGTCGGGCGCGTTCGTGTCGGCCGCCTCATCCGCAAGCCTGACACCCGCCTCGGTCAGCTCGCGCAGGATGGACCTGCCTTCCGCGGCCGTAATGCCCGCCGTCTGGAAGGTGGCGCGGAGCTCGGCAAGGGACAGGTGACCCTGCGCCCGGCCACGCTGGACCAGCTCGTCCAGGCTCGCCGCTGTCGCCTCGTCGTCAGCGGCACGGTGCGCGGGCGACTCTATAATTGCAGTCCGCGGCATCAGACACCTCCCTCCGCAGCAGGCGCCTCGCCCGTACCAGCAGCCGGCACGTTGCGGGACGCTCCTCACAGCAGCATCCGCCCCGGGGGTGTTTCAGGTGCTCCATTTCCCACGGGCAGGCACTATGTACTAACGCTGGCGCCGCCCGATTGTTCCCGCACCCAGGCGCGCAGGGCGGCGATGTCTGGCTTTCCCGACGGCAGCAGGGGGATTTCCCCGGTGATGACGATCTCGCGCGGCGCGGCAAAGGCGGGCAGCCGCCCCCTGACGTGTGCGAGCAGATCGGCGGGGATCGGCCGGTGTGCCGGGTCGGCGGCCACCACGACCGCCGTCACCCGCTCGCCCCACTCGGGGTCGGGCACGCCGAACACGACGGCCTCGCAGACCGCGTGATGCGCCTCGACCACAGCGGCCACCTCCGCGGGCGCCACCTTCTCCCCGCCGGTCGTGATGACGTCGTCCGCGCGGCCGCGCACGACCAGGCGGCCATCCGGGCCGACCAGGCCGAGATCGGATGTGACGAACCAGTCACCTTCGAGCGCCGCCGCGGTAAGGTCGGCGCGAAGCCGGTAGCCGGAGAAAAGGACAGGACCGGCGATCCGGATCCGGCCGTCCGGTCCCGCTTGGACGTAGACGCCGTCGAGGGGCACGCCGTCGTAGACGCAGCCACCGCAGGTCTCCGTCATGCCGTACGTGGTGACCACGTGGGCGCCCGCCGCCCGCGCTTGGGCAACCAGGCCAGCGGGCGGCGCCGCGCCGCCGAGCAGGATGGTGCGCAGCGCCGAGAGGTCGGCGCCGTCGTCGAGCAACCGCCGCAACTGGGTGGGCACGAGCGCGGTGTGCGCGCAGCCTGCCCGGCCGGCGGCCGCGATCGCGGCCGTGTCCGACGGCGGCAAGAACAGCGGTGCCCTATCGGCGATCAGCGAGCGGACGAGTACCTGGAGGCCAGCGATATGCCCGGTCGGCAGGCAGCACAGCCACCGCTCGCCTGGCCGGGCACCGATCCGGGCGAGTGTGGCGCGGGCCGAGGCGAGCAGCGCGGCACCGCTCAGTTCGGCCGCCTTCGGCTCGCCGGTCGATCCCGAAGTGGCGATCACAAGGGCGGTGCCTTCGCCCGCCGCCCGGCCGCCAGCGTGGAGCGTCAGGCCATCGGGCGTTACCACCGCCGAAGGCGCGAGGACCTGAAGCAGCCGGCGCAGCCGCGCGGGCGGCAGATCAGGATCGACAGGTGCAAGCGCGGGACCTTCGCCGGCGAGCGCGTCGGCAAGCAGGCCGCGCAGCCGGTCACCCGCAGGGAGAACGGCCACGTGCAGCGGGCGTCCGATCACCGTCGTAAGGTTAGCGGTGGCCGGCGGGTGACTGCCCGGCCGGGCCGGGCGAGCCGAGGAGGACGTGCGTGGTCGAGTGGAAGCAGTCGGACGAGGCCTATACCGACATCCTTTACGAGACCACCGAGCCCCGGAACGGCGGGGTCATCGCCAAGATCACTATCAACCGCCCCGAGGTCCGCAACGCCTTCCGCCCCACCACCCTGTTCGAGATGCAGCACGCCTTCAACGCCGCACGCGACGACCCAGGTGTCGGGGTGATCATCCTGACCGGCGCGGGAACGGAAGCTTTCTGCTCCGGCGGTGACCAGAAGATCCGCGGCGACGACGGATACGTGGACGAGCGGGGGATCGGCCGGCTGAACGTGCTCGATTTGCAGGTGCAGATCCGCCGCACGCCCAAGCCGGTGATCGCCATGGTGGCCGGCTATGCCGTGGGTGGCGGGCACGTGCTGCACGTGTGCTGCGATCTCACCATCGCCGCGGACAACGCCGTATTCGGCCAGACCGGCCCGAAGGTCGGCTCGTTCGACGGCGGTTACGGCTCCTGGCTGCTCGCCGCGACCGTCGGGCTGAAGAAGGCGCGCGAGATCTGGTACCTGTGCAGGCAGTACAGCGCGGCAGAGGCGCGTGAGATGGGCCTGGTCAACGCGGTGGTGCCGCTCGAGCGGCTGGAAGAAGAGACGCTGGACTGGGCCGTGGAACTACTGCGGAAGTCGCCGCTCGCGCTGCGCATGCTCAAGGGCGCGCTGAACGCGGTGACCGACGGCGCCGCCGGCATGCAGCAGTTCGCCGGTGACGCGACACTGCTTTATTACATGAGCGAAGAGGCGCAGGAGGGCAGGGACGCCTTCAAGCAGAAGCGCACGCCCGACTTCGCCAGGTTCCCCCGCCGCCCTTGACCCCGGATGATGCGGTGCCATCCACGCCATCCACGCCATCCACGCCATCCACGGCGGACGGCCCGCCAGCGTGGCCCGCTGACGTGGCACGCCTGGCCGGGGACCTGATCGCGGGCATGCGCGGGTTCGCGATCCCGATGCGGACCCGCTTCAGGGGCATCACGGTGCGCGAGGGCGCTCTCATCCGCGGGCCCGCGGGCTGGGCCGAGTTCTCGCCGTTCGCTGATTACGGCCCGAAGGAGAGTGCCCGCTGGCTGGCCTGCGCGATCGAGGCGGCGACTGCCGGGTGGCCGCCGCCGGTGCGTGATCAGATACCGGTGAACGCGATAATTCCCGCGGTCGGGCCGGAGCGCGCCCACGCTATGACGGTGGCCTCCGGCTGCGGTACCGCGAAGGTGAAGGTTGCCGAGCCGGGCCAGCGGCGGGAAGAGGACATCGCACGGGTGGCGGCGGTCCGCGACGCGCTCGGCCCCGGCGGGAAGATCCGGGTGGACGCCAACGGCGCGTGGGACGTCGACCAGGCGGAGCGCATGCTCCGCGAGCTCGGCCGGTACGGCCTTGAATACGCCGAGCAGCCCTGTGCCACCCTGGACGAGCTTGCGCGGCTTCGCCGCCGCGTCGACGTCCCTGTCGCCGCCGACGAATCGATCAGGCGTGCCGCCGATCCGCTGCGCGTACGGGCCGCTGGAGCGGCCGACATCGTCGTCATCAAGGTGCAGCCCCTGGGCGGTGTGCGGTCCGCGCTGCGGGTCGCCGAGGCGTGCGGGCTGCCCGCGGTGGTGTCGAGTGCGGTCGAGACGTCGGCCGGGCTCGCCGCCGGGGCGGCGCTCGCCGCCGCGCTACCCGAGCTGCCCTACGCGTGCGGCCTCGGCACGCTGAGCCTGCTCACCGGGGACGTGACCGCGCATCCGATGGCCCCCGTGGGTGGGCTGCTGCAGGCCCGGCGCCCCGAGATTGATCCAGAACGGCTGACGCGCTGGGAGGTCGACCCTGCCCAGTGGCGCGAACGCGCGGCGGCCGCGGCACGCTACCTGCCCCACGCGCCTGATCGTGGCGGATTGTCCGCGTCATCCGAACCGGATCAAGCATGACTGACGTACGACCTGACGCTGTGGCCCGGTCCGCAACCGCCCCGGTGCCATCGGTTCCCTTGCAAGACCCACCCTCCCCGCAAGACCCACCCTCCCCGCAAGACCCACCCTCCCCGCAAGACCCACCCTCCCCGCAAGACCCACCCTCCCCGCAAGACCCACCCTCCCCGCAAGACCCACCCTCCCCGCAAGACCCACCCTCCCTATGGGGGCGCTGCCCCACTGATGATCTTGGCAGGTTGTCAAGGGGCGCGGTAGGGGTGAATGCCGTTCTGTGGATAACTGTCGGGCTTTCGCAGGTGGGTACGGTTCTGGGGATAACTATCTGGCTGTCCCAGGCAGGCGCCGTTTCCCGCCGGGCCGCTGCCACAGGGCGCGGTGGGGGCCGATGAATCCCTCTACAGCGTTCGGGCGCACCGTTGTCGACGAGCTGATCAGGTGCGGGCTGCGTGAGGCCGTGCTCGCGCCTGGATCACGCAGCGCGCCGCTTGCGATGGCCATTTTCGACCGGAGCCAGGCAGGTCACTCGCCTGCCCAGATTCGTGACGGTGACCAGCCGCGGCTTCGGTTGCATGTGCGGATCGACGAACGCTCGGCCGCATACCTGGCGCTCGGCCTCGCCAAGGCGTCCGGCGTGCCGCCCGTGGTGGTGTGCACATCAGGCACGGCGGCGGCCAATTTCCACCCGGCCGTGATCGAGGCGGACGAAGCGTGCGTGCCGTTGATCGTGCTGACCGCCGACCGCCCCCCTGAGTTGCGCGGCACCGGTGCCAACCAGGCGATCGACCAGGTCAAGCTCTACGGGTCCGCGGTCAGGTGGTACAGCGATGCCGGGGTGCCCGAGGCACGGGCGGGAATGGCCGCGTACTGGCGGTCGCTCGCCTGCACCGCGTGGGCGCACGCCACGGGCGCGGCCGCAGGGCTGCCTGGCCCGGTGCATCTCAACATGCCTCTCGCCGAACCGCTGGTTCCCGATGACGATCCGGGCTGGTCCGAGCCGCTTGACGGCCGGCCGGACGGCGCCGCGTGGACGCAGTTCGGTAGCGGGCGGATGCCAGCGAGTACCTCGGACGCGCTGTTCTCAGGCGCCGTGTCCGGCGCCTCAGGCGTGATGCCAGCCGGCCAGGTAGAACTTCCCGATGCCGCTCGTGGCGTCCTGATCTGCGGCGATGGCGCGCCTGATCCCGATGGGCTGGTCGCCGCCGCCGAGGACGCCGGCTGGCCGGTGCTCGCCGAGCCGTCGAGCGGCGCACGCCGTGGCCCGGGCGCGCTGGCCGCCTATCCATACCTGCTCGCCACGCCAGAGTTCGTTGCGGCGCATCAGCCAGAGGTCGTCGTCACGGCCGGGCGGCCCGGACTGTCCAGGCAGCAGATCGCGTTCCTGCGCCAGGCGGCCAGGCACGTTGTGGTCGCGCACGGCCCGGGCCGCTGGGCCGATCCTGCGCGCACCGCGTCGGCCGTCATCTACGGGCGACAGCGCCTGCCGGGGGGCACACCCACCGGGAACTCCTCGCGCGGCGCCGGGGCAGGGGCCGCGGCCCACAGCAGACGACGCCGCGATCCTGAGTGGCTGGCAGCCTGGCTGCGCGGCGACGCCGCGGCCCGCCGCGCCGCAGACGCGATCCTGGATGAGACGCCACCACGCGGCGCACTTACGGCGAGCGGAGACCTGTCAGAGCCCAGACTCGCCCGCGACCTTGCCGCTACGCTGCCCGATGGCGCACTCCTGTGGGCCGCGTCCAGCATGCCCATCCGCGACCTTGATCACCACATGGCGCCGCGCACGGGCCTGCGCGTGCTCGCGAGCCGCGGCGCGAGCGGCATCGACGGGCTCGTCTCGGCCGCGATCGGTGCCGCACTGGCCCACCAGGCCTGCGGTGGGGGCGCCGCGGTCGCGCTCCTCGGTGACCTGGCCTTCCTCCATGACCATAGCGGCCTGGTGCTCGGCCCGGACGAGCCGCGCCCCGATCTGGCCATCGTGGTGGTCAACAACGACGGCGGAGGCATCTTCTCGCTGCTCGAGCAGGCTGAGTTCCCCGTGCCGTTCGAGCGCGTCTTCGGTACTCCGCACGGCAGCGACCTGTCCGCAGCAGCGGCAGCCGTTCGGGTGCCTTATCAGCGGCTGGAGCGGGCGCGGGACCTGCAGGATGTGCTCGCGGCCCTTACGTCTGAGACATCCACTGGCGCGGGAATCCGGCTGATCGAGATGCGGGCCGACCGGGCCGCCGGGACTACGCTGCGTGAGCGGCTCTGCGATGCGGCGTCCCTGGCGGCGTGCGGGGCGGCACGCCAGTTAGCCACCCGCGCTGCTTCCGGTGCCTGCGGCGCGGGCCGCCCGGTCCGCTGAACCGGCACCCGCGGCCACTATGGCCAATTCGCCGCGGACGCTGCCTTCCAGCGAACGCCGTTTCGCCTATCTGCCGTAATTTGTCAAGTTCGGGCGGCAGGTGTAGCGGTCTGATAATTGCCAGATTACCGTCGGATCACGATTCGCCGCCGTCCCTTGCAGCCGGTTCACAGTTTGGCTGCGCGGCTCCTACCATGACTCGACGGTTCGCCGAGCCGGCGGGCGGTCGCGCCGTGGGACGGTACGGCCTGCGGTCATTGACACGCGGACGAACTTCGCGGACAGAGGAAGGAGGAGAGTGTCGATGAGGACATTCACGCGGGGTTACGCCGCCATCGCTGGCCTAGCGACCCTTGCACTGGTCGTCACTGCCTGTGGGGGCAGCAGCACGTCGACATCGTCCGGCACGTCGTCGTCGGCGCCAGCCGGAAATCAGGGCCTCAACCCGGGTACCGGCACACCGCAAAAGGGCGGCACGCTGAACCTGCTCGGTACCAGTGACGTGGACTTCATGGACTACAACATCCCCTACTACACGGTCGGCTACCAGGCCCAGCGCCTGTACGCACGCGGGCTCTACGCTTACCCCGCCATCATCGGCAAGACGACCATTGCCGCGCCGGACCTCGCGACCGCGGCGCCGGCGCTCAGCAACGGCAACACCACCTACACGGTGACGATCAGGACCGGCGCGATGTGGGACACCTCGCCGCCGCGTCAGGTCACCGCGGCCGACGCCGTGCTCGGGCTCAAGCGCGCGTGCAACCCGGCGCACCCGTTCCCCGGCCTGCCCGACTTCGAGAACATCATCGTCGGCTACGCGTCGTTCTGCGCCAAATTCGCCACGGTCAGCCCGACCGTCGCCGCGATCAAGTCGTACATCGACAGCCACCAGATCTCTGGCGTGACCGCTTCCGGCCAGACCATTACCTATAAGCTGGTGCGCCCGGTGCCTGCCTTCGCGAGCATGCTCGTGCTGTCGGCGTTCATCCCTGCGCCGGTCGAGAGCCTCAACTACGTTCCCGCGAGCGCCGCTTCGCAGCAGCACGTCATCTCTGACGGTCCGTACGTGATCCAGAGCTACACGCCAACCCGCAGCATCGTGTTCGTGCGCAACCCGGCCTGGCAGGCAAGCTCCGACCCGATCCGCAAGGCGTACGTCGACAAGGTCGTGATCAACGAGACCGGCCAGGCTGAGACCATACAGCAGCAACTGCAGACCAACACCGCAGCGGCGAGCGGCGAGTGGGATGCTTCTCCACCGGTCGCGGCGATCCCGAGCCTGATCAGCCAGATGAAGGCGGGCGGCAAGAATTTCACCCTCGGGCCGACATTCTCGACCAACCCGTACGTCATTTTCAACACTGTGTCGCCGAACAACGGCGGCGCGCTCGATAAGGTCGCCGTCCGCCAGGCACTCAGCTATGGGATCAACCGGGCGCACCTGATCCAGGACGACAACGGCCCCCTGGTCAGCCCGCCGCTTACGCACGTCCTGCCCACCGGCATCGACGGGTCCCAGAATGTGCCCGCCAACTACGACCCATATCCCTACAACGTGGCCAAGGCCAAGCAGATGCTGGCGGCGGCCGGGTACCCGAACGGGTTCACCCTCAAGATGCTGTACCGGCCCGCGGAGACGCTTTCTGCCAAGATGTTCCAGACCCTGCAGGCCGACCTGTCGGCGATCGGCGTCAATGTCACCGCGGTCCAGGCGACGCAGGCGGACTTCTACGTGAAATACCTCGAAGTTCCCTCCGTGGCCAGGCGCGGTGTGTGGGACATCTCGCTGGCAGGCTGGGGCCCGGACTGGTACCCGGACAGTGCGGCGTCGTTCTTCAACCCGCTGTTCTCCGGAGCGCCCTCCTACCCGCCGAACGGCAGCAACTTCGGGTTGTACAACAGCGCCGCGGCGAACAGCGCCATCAGCGCCGCGAACCTGGCACCGACCGCGTCCGAGGCCAATGGGCTCTGGGGTAAGGCGGACCAGCAGGTCATGTCGGACGCGCCCTTCTTCCCGATCACCGATGGGCTATGGGCGCTCTACCATGCCAGCTACGTGCACAATGCTGTCTACCTGCCGTCGACTCAGTCGTACGACCCGGCCAATATCTGGCTGAGCACGCCGTAACCACCGGCTGCCGGCCGCCAAGACTGATCCCGCCGGCCGTTTCGCGGTAGTTCCGCGCAACGGCCGGCGGGTTTACAGTCATTTTGGGGTCGGGGCTGCGTTTCGATGCTCCGCTCGGCCCTTGTATTGCGGGAGGTAGGTAACGTGGCGCTGCTCGAGGTCGATGACCTGCACGTGTCGTTTGCAACCCCGGACGGCGTGGTGCAGGCGGTGCGGGGCCTGTCGTTCAGCGTCGATTCCGGGCAGACCCTCGGCATCGTCGGGGAATCCGGCTCAGGCAAGAGCGTGTCCACCCAGACGATCATGGGGCTCACCCGTGGCGCCAGGGTCAAGGGCCAGGCCCTGTTCGAGGGCCAGGACCTGCTCACGATGAAAAAGGAGCAGCTGCGCAAGATCCGCGGCCAGAAGATTGGCATGATCTTCCAGGATCCGCTGTCGAGCCTGCACCCCTTCTACCGCGTCGGCTGGCAGATCGTGGAGATGATCCGCGAGCACGACCACAAGATCTCGAAGGCGCAGGCGCGCGCCCGGGCCATCGAATTGCTCCGTCTGGTCGGCATCCCGCAGGCGGACCGCAGGGTCGATGACTTCCCGCACCAGTTCTCCGGCGGCATGCGGCAGCGCGCCATGATAGCGATGGCGATGGCGCTTCACCCTGCGCTGCTCATCGCCGACGAGCCCACGACCGCACTCGACGTCACCGTGCAGGCCCAGGTGCTCCAGGTCATGCGGCGGCTGCAGGACGAGTTCGGGATGGCGCTCATCCTCATCACGCACGACCTCGGGGTCGTGGCCGACGTCGCGGACAATGTGGTGGTGATGTACGCGGGGGCGGCCATGGAAAAAGCGGACCGGCGCACCACCTTCTTCGCCAACCACCACCCCTACACCGAGGGCCTGCTCCAGTCACTGCCCGCCTATGGCGGTGGCACGCGGGAGCGGCTCCGGCCCATTCCGGGCCAGCCGCCCAGCGTCATCACGCTGCCGCCCGGCTGCCCGTTCCACCCGCGCTGCCCCTACGTGATGGACCGCTGCCGCACCGAGGTCCCTGTGCTCGGGGAGGTCGGCACCGACCCGACGCACTTGTCCGCGTGCTTCCTTCCGCACGACCCGGGTGCGCGCGATCAGCTCCGGCGCAAGGTCATCGGCGAGCCCTTGCCCACTCCGGCTGAGGCGTGAGGAGCACCGCGATGACCACGGACATTCCTGCCACACCACCGGCGCCGGATGACGGCGTCCTGCTGCGGCTCGAGAACCTTGTCAAGTACTTCCCCGTTCAGGCCAGGAGCCTGATCCGGCGGGAGAGGGCATTCGTGCACGCGGTCGACGGCGTCAGCCTCGACGTGCGCCGCGGCCAGACGCTCGGGCTCGTCGGGGAGACCGGCTGCGGCAAGTCGACGCTCGCGCGCTGCGTCATGCGCCTCTACGACATCACCAGCGGGCGGATCATCTTCGACGGGCAGGACATCAGCAAGCTGTCACCCAGGCGGATGCGCCCGTTCCGGCGGCAGATACAGATGATCTTCCAGGATCCGTACGGATCGCTTAACCCGCGGCGGCGGGTCGGGGCGATCATCGGCGATCCGTTCGCGATTCACGGGATCGCAAGCGGCAACGATCGTAAGCGGCGGGTCCAGGAGGTGATGGAACTCGTCGGTCTCAACCCTGAGCATTACAACAGGTTTCCCGCCGAGTTCTCCGGCGGCCAGCGGCAGCGCATCGGCGTGGCCAGGGCGCTGGCGTTCCGGCCCAAACTGATTGTCTGTGACGAGCCGGTGTCCGCGCTCGACGTGTCCATCCAGGCCCAGATCATCAACCTGCTCGCAGACCTGCAGGAAGAGTTCGGGCTCACCTACATCTTCATCGCCCACGACCTGTCCGTTGTCAGGCACGTGAGCAACTCGGTCGCGGTCATGTACCTCGGCAAGATCACTGAGCTCGCGCCGGTCGAGGAACTGTGGCATCACCCGCGCCATCCCTACACCGGCGCCCTGCTGTCCGCGGTGCCCGTTCCCGACCCCGAGCACGCCGAGCGGCGCGAGCGGATCCTCCTGGTTGGCGACGTGCCGTCGCCGGTCAACCCGCCGTCCGGGTGCAGGTTCCACCCACGGTGCCCGAAGGCAGCGCAGGTCTGCGTCGACGGCGACCCGCCCCTTGAACCGCGGCTCGGAGACGAGCCGGATCATCTGGCGGCGTGTCACCTGCCCATGGAGGAAGGCGAGGATCTCTCGAAGGCCCGGCCCACCATCGCCGCCGGGGAACGCGTGATCGAATCCGGGGTCGTGGGCGGCGCCTGAGCCGCCGGGCCCGGGCTTTGATCACCGGGCCCGAGCGTCAGTCAAGGGAGGAACGATGAGTCTCGGATCCGGCGACCTGATCACGGTCGGCGGCGAGGCCAGCGCCGGCCGCGCCGATCGCGGAAGGGGAAGCCGCGAAGAAGATCGAGGGGCGCAGTCCCTGGCGGCTCGCCATGGAGCGGCTACGGCGGGACCGCGCGTCGATGATCTCCCTTGGTGTCATCATCCTGATCGTGCTGATCGCGATCTTCGCGCCGGTGATCGCCTCGATCACCGGGCACGGGGTCTACGAGCAGTTCCGCACCACCGGACTCTCCCCGGATGGCCAGCCGGTTGGCCCAGGGAGCACCTTCCTCATGGGCACCGACGACCAGGGCCGCGACATCATGGTTCGCATCGCCTACGGTGCGCGGATATCGCTCATCGTCGGCGTGGTGGCCACCTTCCTCATCGTCCTCGTCGCCTCCGTGGTGGGCCTCGCCGCCGGTTACTTCGGCAAGGCCGTCGACACGATCCTGGCCCGGCTCATCGACCTCCTGCTCGCCTTCCCGTTCCTGCTGTTCGCCATCGCCCTCGTTTCCATCACCGGGCCAGGGCTGAGCGTCGTCATCATCGTGATCGGGTTCTTCGGCTGGGCGTCGGTCGCCAGAATCGTCCGCGGCCAGGTGCTGTCGATCCGCGAGAAGGAATACATCGAGGCGGCGCGGGCGCTCGGTGCCGGCCCGTGGCGAATCATGTTCATCGACGTCCTGCCGAATGTCCTCGCCCCGATCATCGTCTACACGACCCTGCTCATCCCGCTCACGATCGTGCTCGAGGCGTCACTGTCGTTCCTCGGCATCGGGATCCCGCCACCGACGGCTGACTGGGGGCAGATGATCGACGAGTCATCCGCGTATTACAGCAACGGGGCCTGGTGGTTCCTGCTGTTCCCCAGCATCGCCCTGCTCATCACGACCCTCGCGTTCAACATCTTCGGAGACGGCGTCCGCGACGCCTTCGACCCGCGCGGCGACCAGCTTTTCGTCTAGGAGCTCACCGTGGCCCGCTTTCTCATCCGCCGCGTCATCCTCGGCATTTTCGTGCTATGGATGGCATCGGTCCTCGTCTTCATCATCTTCTTCATCGGCCCGGGCCGGGCCGACGTCGCGCGCACGCTGGCCGGCCGCAATGCGACGCCGCAGACGGTCGCCAATGTCGCCCACGGGCTACTGCTCGACCGTCCGCTCATCGTGCAGTACGGCCACTTCCTCTGGCTGTTGCTGCACGGCAACCTGGGCTACGACTACTACCACGGCCAGTCGGTGAACTCGATCCTCAAGGCGGCATTCCCGATCACCCTGTCGCTGGTCGTCGGCGCCGCGATCCTATGGATCATCATTGGCGTGCTCACCGGGGTCGTGTCCGCGGTGCGCAGCCGGTCGCTCATGGACCGTACGTTCACCGGCCTGGCGCTGCTGTTCTACTCCATGCCCACGTTCGTGCTCGGCTTCCTGCTCCTGCTGATCTTCTACTACCAGCTCACGATCCACGGCATCAAAGCGTTCCCCGGATCCGGCTACACAGCTTTCACCACCAGCCCCACCCAATGGTTCCGCGGGCTTGTGCTGCCCTGGATCACGCTCGCGCTCGTTTCCGCCGCCGCCTACACCCGGCTGACCCGCGGGGCGATGCTCGACGTGATGGGGGAGGACTATATCCGCACCGCCCGCGCGAAAGGCCTGTCGGAACGACGGGTGATCTTCCGTCATGCGCTGCGCGCCGCACTGACGCCCGTCGTCACGCAGTTCGGCATCGACGTGGGTGTGCTGCTCGGCGGTGCCATCATCACCGAGCAGGTGTTCGGCCTGCCCGGCCTCGGCTACACCGCGGTGCAGGCTATCGTGCAGCAGGACCTGCCCGTGATCATCGGCGTGGTCCTCGTGGCCGCCACCGCGGTCGTGATCGCTAACATCTTCGTCGACGCCTTCTATGCCGTCCTTGACCCCAGGGTCCGCCTGCACTGACGCCCCTCCACGTTCACAACTGAAGATGCTCGCTGCCCCGGGCGGGGCCGGCGCGGTCTCAGCCCCCGAGCGCGTACTGCATGGGGCGGAACTTCGGCCGCGCCTCGGCCAGTTCGGCGGCCGGGTCGGAGCCGGCCACGATCCCGCAGCCGGCGAAAAGCCGCGCGCGGGGCCCATCGATCTCGGCGCAGCGCAACGCGATTCCCCAGTCGCCGTTGCCTTGCCCGTCCACCCAGCCGACAGGGCCCGCATAGCGGCCGCGGTCCATGCCCTCGAGCTCTCGGATGAGTTCCATCGCGGCGTCGGTGGGCGTGCCGCAGACCGCCGCGGTTGGGTGCAGTGCGGCGGCGACGCTGAGTGCGCTGCGGTCACCGGCCAGTGTGCCTGTCACCGGCGTCGCCAGGTGCTGCAGGTTCGCAAGCGCGAGCAGCGACGGCCGCGGCTGCACCTCGAGGCGTGCGCACAGTGGCGCAAGAGCGTCGCGGACCGAGGCGACGGCGTACCCGTGCTCCTCGACGTCCTTGGCCGAGGCGAGCATCGCGGCACCGAACGCCGCGTCCTCGCCCTGGCTCGATCCGCGTGGCGCCGTGCCGGCCAGGACGAGCGAGCTGATCTGCTGGCCGTCGCGCCGGACGAGCAGTTCGGGGGTCGCGCCGACGAGCCCGGCGCAGGCGAACGTGTAACAGTCCGGGTAACACGACGCCAGCCTGCGCAGGAGCACCCGCACGTCGATCGGCTGCGCGGCGGTGGCCCGCTGATCACACGCGAGCACCACCTTGCTGAGATCGCCTGCCCTTATCCGTCCCACCGCGTCGGCCACCGCCTGTTCCCACTGCGGCGCGGTGAGCGACCCGTCCCGCCAGCGGACCTCGGCCGGCGCGGTCGCCGGGCTGACCGGGACGAGTGGCCCGCGGCCGGGTGGGCGGGTAGGTGGATCGCTTCCATCGCCGATAGTGGTGAACCACGCCCTGCCGGCCCGCCGCCCGAGTACGGCGCGCGGCACGACGAGCACCGAGCCATCCGAGGCGGGGTCAAAGGTGAAGCTGCCGAAGGCGACGGGTCCCGAGCCCGGGGCCGCGATCGGGTCGATGACGTCGGCGGTGTCGAACAGGGCGCGCAGCCACTTCTCGCCCGCCGCGAACCTGTCCGGGCCCGCCGGGAGGGTGATCCTGGCCGCCTCACCCCAGCCAACAAGGCCATCACCGCGATGAACCCACGCGGCGGCCAGGCCGGGATGGGGAAGCATGGCGAGCAGATCGCCAGGTTCGGCCACGGCGACGGTACGGACAACGAGCCTGCCCAGATCCGGGGCATCGCAGCGCTCGGCTCCCACGGCAGTCCACTGTACGGTGAGGCGGTGGGAGCCGAGTCTGCAGGGCCGGCCGTTCCTACCGGTTCCGGCTGCTCCGCTATCGATCACTGACCGTCCGATCAGCGCCTGGCCGCCGCAGGAAGCGAGCCCGCACCTGTCCCGTCCCCGGTGATCAGGCCGCCGGGTCTGTCCGCTGGTCCGGCCGGGAGGACGTCGCGCTGGCGTGCCAGCCTGCCTGGCCACCACATCCACCCGGCCGATGTCCAGGGTAAGCGCTGTCACGAGCACGGAGCGGAACCACGATCGTGTCGAGCAGCACACCCAGCGCCACCGTAAAGCCGAGTCAAGATATATCTTGAAGAATGGCGCGCGGACGGCGTCATCAGCTCTCATTCAGGTTCGTATGCCAGACTCTTCTGCGCATGCCAACCAGGCAGCAACGTTGGGAAACGCGAGTCGGCCGGGCGCATGCGCTGGGAGGGAGCGGCTAGTGCTGCACCTTCTGATCACCGCGATCCCGCTCGCGGCGGGTGTGACGATCGCCCTGCTGGCCGCCTGGAAGCAATGGGCGCCTCCGCTCGGCGTCGCGGTAGCGGTGGGGACCGCACTGCGCCTGTTCATCGCGGTGATCTCTTCGCGCGACTCATGGCAGCCGCCAGACTTCATGTACCAGTTCACCGCCGCGATCACTGCCATACTCCGCCATCAGGATCCGCTGCGCCTGCCCAACAGTGAGTGGCACTTCCTCCCGGCGATGGCGTACGTCAACGCCGGGGCGTACAGGCTGGGCGAGCTGATCTACCTGCCGTGGCAGATCGTCGGGCGGGTCGTGCCTGTCGGCGCGGATGTCGTGCTCATCATGCTTGTTGGCGCCCTCGCAGGCACGGGGCCGCGGCGCCGCATGGCGGCCTTCCAGTACGCGCTGAATCCGCTTCCGATCATGATCTGCGCGATTCACGGGCAGGTCGAGCCGGTGGCGTCCGCTCTCGGCGTGGGAGCACTGCTCTTGGCCATGCGCAGCCACCCGCGGGCCCACGCGAGCGGAATGCTGCTCGGGCTTTCCATCGCCGTCAATAGCTGGCCAGCGCTGCTCGTCCCTGGCGTGCTGCGCGCCTTCGGGGGCTGGCGCGGGCGCGTTACCGTCCTGGCATGGACATGCGCGATCCCGCTGGTGTTCTTCATCACCGGTCCCATCATCATCGGCTATCCCGCGCGCTTCCTCCGTAGCGACGCCCACGCGCTGCTGACGCCTCGCGGTGTCATTGGCGACTGGGGCTGGACCACCCTGGTCACGGGCGGGCATCAGGACGTCAGCCCGCCGTGGGCGCGGCTCGGCCTGGTCATCCTCCTTGTCGTCCTCGCCGGCACGTGGTACCTATGGCGCCGGGCGCACCCGGTGGACCTCGCCGCCGCGATGAACCTTGCCTTCCTCGTCAGCTCTGACCGGGTCAACGTCCAGTACCTGTCCTGGCCCACGCCCTACCAGCTCGCGCGGCCGACCCGCTGGACGCAGATCACGCTCGTGCTCTGCGCCGCCTGGGACGGCGCTGGTTACCTATGGCTCAGCCGGGCCCCGACCGGCCACGACTGGGTGCTCATGCACACGCCCTGGGCCTGCAGCTCGCTGGCGATCCTGCCGTTTCTCGTGGTTGCGATGCCCTGGAGGCGCAGGTCCATGCGGAATGGCACGGCGAGCCCCGGGGGAACGGCCCACCCTGGCCGCGTCCGTGCCACGATGGGCGTCCGTGCCCGATCGATATCGCCACGGGACGGTCTATGGCCCGCGCGGTCCTCCTGACTAGGGCAAACAACCGCCCTCAGAGCAGGCTCAACTGGGCTTGCCCCGCCGGTGAGCTGGGCAGCCCGCCAGCGCCTCCCGGCGCGCTGCGGCCCGCCATCATGCGCAGCTGGGCCGGTCCTGCTGCCGACGACCGGCCGACTCCATACCGCCGCGCGAGATCGCGCACCTGCTCACTGATCCGCTGCTGGTAAGGCTTGGGCGCGTAGCTGCCCTTCCTGTAGAGATCACGGTAGGCGGGGACAAGGCCAGGGTGGTGCTCGCGCAGCCACGCGCCAAACCATTCCCGCGCACCCGGGCGCAGGTGCAGCACGATCGGTGCCACACGCGAAGCGCCCGCATCCGCGATCTGCCTCACCGCCGCGTCGAGCTGGGCAGGGGAGTCTGAAAGAAACGGGATCACAGGCCCCATCAGAACGCCGCAGCTCAGGCCGTTTTCGATGAAGGTGGCGCACACATCAAGCCGCCGCCGCGGGCTCGGCGTCCCCGGCTCGACAAGTCGCCAAAGCCCTTCATCGACGCAGCCGACAGAAACGTTGAGCCCGACATCGGTGATCTGGGCGGCCTCACAGAGCAGACTCAGGTCACGCAGGATCAGGGTGCCCTTGGTGAGGATGGAGAATGGGTTGGCCGCGTCGCGCAGGGCCGAGATGATGCCCGGCATGAGCCGGTATTTTCCCTCGGCGCGTTGATAGCAGTCCACGTTGGTGCCCATGGCGACGTGTTCGCGGGCCCACCGCGGCGCTGCCAGCTCCCTACGGGCGAGTTCCGGCGCGTTGACCTTGACGATGATCTTCGAATTGAAATCGATTCCGGCGTCGAGATCAAGGTAGGTGTGGGTATTCCTGGCGAAGCAGTAGGTGCAGGCATGGCTGCAACCGCGATACGGGTTGATCGTCCACCCGAACGACATCCGTGACGAGGCTGGCACCTTGTTGATGATCGAGCGGGCCTGGATCTCATAGAACGTGATGCCGCGGAAGCCGGGCGTGTCGAAGGTACGGGTGCTCAGCTGTCCACGGTCGCGTCCGAACAGAGCTGGAGCGGACGTGGCGGGCCCCGGCGGCCCTGGCTCCGTGCCATCGAGCTTCAGGTTGTCCCAGCGCATGGTTCCTCCTGACAGGCAAGCACAGCAGCTCAGCGGCACAGATCATCAGAATAGAACAAGCATTCGAGAAACACAAAGACGCCGGGACTCGGGGCGGGTCGCCCGGCTAGTATCCGCTTGAGTTCGCGGTCGCAGCGGCGCACGACCGCGGGCTCGAACTGCGCGCGTGGTTCAACCCGTTCGGCATGAGTGAGCGGCCGGCCTTTGGGGCTCGCGGCTGTTTACCCCGCGCGGCGGCACCCGGACTGGGTGGCAGGCGCGCCGATGCGCAGGGACAAGATCACCCACTCGCCGGCTTGCATCCTTAGCATGGGGGATGGATAACGATCACCTGGCGGGGGATAGTAGATGCATCTCCACATCCACGCGCCAAGCGGAGGTCGCGGAATGGCGCTGTCGATGGACGAGCAGCGCATGCTCGATGAAATCGAGCGCCGCCTCGCCGACGAAGAACCCGTGCTGGCCGCACGGCTGACCGCCTTCGGGCCACCAGGCCTTGGCGTCGCGCTGCGCTCGCGGCGTGGCCGCATGCTCGTGTCGCTCATCGCACTGATCACGCTCGCCGTCATCTCGGTGGCGGCGTACGCGATCGTGCCGCTCGGCCTGCGTCACGCTGCCCGGCCGCGGCCCGTGCCCACGTCAAGCCAGCCGACGATCACTGCGCGGACCGGGGCGCGCAGCCAGGCCACCGCATCCGGGCTTCCCACCGGCGGCGTGCAGCACAGTCCGGCGAGCCCCAGCGTCAGCCGTTCTGCTGCCCAAATCCCGCACCAGCCCTAGCGAGCTCCCAGCCCTAGCTGGCTCCCAGCCCTAGCTGGCTCACAGCCCTAGCTGGCTCACAGCCCTGGCTAGCTCACAGCCCCCGCAGGAACGCGTTCGCCACCGGGCCGGCCTTGTCGGCGCCTGTCCCGCCACCTTCGACGATGACCGCGAACGCCAGGTCGCCGCGGTAACCGGCGAACCAGGCGTGGGAGGGAGGGTTCGGCCCGCCGCCGAACTCGGCGGTCCCTGTCTTGCCGTAAACGCCCGGCGGAAAGCCGACGTGCGCCGCGGTTCCGATACTGACGACGGCGGCCATCATCGGCCGCAAGGTCGCGGTGATCACTGGGTTCAGCGCGCGGGGCGGCGTAGCGGGCTGCGCCGGATCGGTGACAAGCCGCGGTGCCCGCCACGCCCCATTCTGGATGGCGCCGGCCACCGTGGCCATCTCCAGCGGGTTGACGATGTCCGTGCCCTGGCCGAAGCCGTTTGCGGCGAGCCCGGTGCTGTCGGAGGGTGCCGTGTACTGGCCGAGCACGGCCGGGATCCCCAGGTGCGGCGTGACACCGAAGCCGAAGTTCCTGGCCATCGCGGCGAGCTTCCCGCCACCGAGTCGCTGGGCGGCAAGGCCGGCGAAGGTGGTGTTGCACGACACGGCGAACGCGGTGAGGAGATTGGTCGTGCCGAATTTCTCGAAGTCGAAATTGTGGAAGGTCCGGCCGCCGATGTCGGTCGTCGATGGGCACTGAACCGTGTCGGATGGGCGCATTCCGGTCATTGCCAGCGCCGACGCTGTGATCATCTTGAAGGTGGAGCCGGGGGGGTAGGTGCCAAGCAGCGCCCGGTTGAAGCCGCCAGGCTTGTTGACGACCGCAAGCACGTCGCCTGTTGATGGGCGGATCGCCACCATCGCCACGTTGTACCCGCCGACCGTGTCGACCGCGCCCGAGGCGGCCTGCTGTACCCGCATGTCGATGCTCGTCTGCACCGGTGTTCCCGGGTGCCCGCCGAGGTTCGCGACGGTCGCGACGACGTCCTGCCCGTTGACCAGCTCGATGGACAGGCGCGGCCAGGCCGGCCAGCCGCCGCTCGTATGCCCCCTCGATACCGCTCTGGCCAGCCATGTCGCCGGGGCGGTACGGCGGGCCCAAATCCTTGAGCTGCGCCGCGGTCACCGGGCCGGTCGTACCGGTCAGCATCGCGACCGAGCCGGATTCCGCGACGGCCTGCGGCGAGTCCAGCCGTGTGCCATCGGCCGCGAGCACCGCCGCCCGGGCCGGCCAGACCGCCGCGGCATGGAATCGTTCACCCTGCGTCAGCAGCGGGTAAATCGCCGCCGGACTCCAGTTCACCCACCAGTGACCGCTGCGCAGCAGTAGCCGCAGCCTGCCCTGGTACGTCCACCGCGCGCCGTCCGCCAGCGTCAGCGTGGCGGTGAAGCTGGCACGCGCGGTCGCTGACTTGCCGCCGGCGACCGCGCCGAGCCGCAGTTTCCTGCCACGTACGCCGAGATCCTGGTCCACCTGGGCGAGCGGGCCCGCGAGGCCGCCAGCAGGCACGCCGACGGAAAGCTCCCGCATTGCTGCGACGTTGCCGCGCTGCCATGCCGACAGGTAACGCGCGGCTGTCTCGCCCGGGCTCCCCCTCCTGGCATGCAGCAGGATGTAGCTGCCCGCGGCGATTGCCGCGACGGCAAGTAAGGCGATCACCATGACGAAGGCGATGACGAGCCGCGGCCGTTTCGCCCGTCCTGCCGCCCGGGCAGCGCCACCACCGTCCGCGTCAGCCGTGGTCCGCGGGCCGCCGGGCGTCCATCCACCGTCGGGAAGCGGATTGCCTTCGCTGCCCACGCCGCCTTCGGTTCCTCCGCTTCCTGGGCTATTCCCCGTCATGCCTCCGTTCCCCGTCATGCCGTCATAAGTCACGCCACAGCTGTACCAGGTACTGCTCGATCCCTTCGAGCTCCCGCTTGGCACACGCGAATTCGTCTCCGAGCGGATCGCTGTAGCGGTCGAACAGCTGGTGGTAGAGGTGGGCCGCCTGCTCGCGATTTCGCGCGTACACCCGTGCAGCGTACCTGCCGACCCCGCTTACAAGCCGGAGCGCGTGGACGGCGCGGCCAGCGGAGCCCATGTCGATGGTCAGCTGGCCACGTAGGTACAACTCCGCCTTGGCTTCCTCGTCCCAGCCATCGTTGCCGATCGGTGGTGCCCCGTCCCACTCCTCGAGCGTGAGGCGTGCTTCGACAGTGTCCTGTAAGCTGCCGATCCAGAGCTGCTCACGATTCACGCTGATCAACGCGCCTACCGCCGGAAGCGGCGAACCAGCCTCCAGCGCGATCGCCGAGTCGATGATCTTGATCGTCTTCCGGTCGGGGAAGACGGGAACCTCCAGCGCTATCAGCCTGCGACTCACATACCCCCCTCGCCCGATCCGATATCGCAGCAGTCGGCCATCGCTTATGCGCCTGAGGTGAGGTGGCCGGGCGCCACTGGGTCATAAATGTACGGTGAGGCTGCAAGTTGCCGCACAAAATTGCGGAACTTTGCGGTTTCTGGGGACTCAGGGTCGCCCCTATTGGCCGTCGCTGCTGCCAGGTCCTATGGAACGATCACAACGGGGCAGCAGGCGTGGCGAACCAGCCACGCGGGTACAGAACCGGCAAAGCGGTGCATCAGATGTTCCGGGGCCCCGATGACAATGGCGTCGGCGTTCTTCTGGGCTGCAATGCCCGCAAGTTCCCTGGCCGGGTCGCCGTCACGCTCGAGCAACTCCACCCTTAGCCCGGTGACGTCCGCCGCCTCTGCGAGCTCAACGCAGAGCCAGTTCAGCTGATCGTCCTTGGCAACGCCGCCGGGCGCCAGCGGCACCAGGCTGTACCCGCCGACGGCCGCGATCTGGGTCGTGGTGACGTGCACGACGATCAGATGACCGTCAAGGCGGCGGGCCATCCCCGCCGCGTACGCGAGCGCGTGCCGGCTGGACGCCGAGCCGTCGTAGCCAGCCAGAATCGGATGGGTGACCGGCTCACCCCGGTCCGCGCCTTGTGTCCCGGTCATGAAGCTCCCTGTGCGGCACGCGGGATCCCGTTGCGGACGTGCGCTCCCTGTGGCGTCGTGCCCCGCTGGGTTGCCGCCGCGGTGCCGGTGGCATGCCGGTACCGCGCCTGTGCCGCGTGCCAGCCATTGTAGTTAGTGTTGCTTAAGCAACTAACTACATCCGCCGTTACATACGGTGGTGCCCCGGGCGCGCCGCGCAAAGCTGCCCCGGCTCGGGAAGGCGACCCGCACGCGACGGGGGTTCAGGTCAGGTCAGCGGCAGGCCCATCAGGATGTCGTCCACGTGGCGGCCCGCGATGTGAAACTCACCCGGGAGCACACCCTCGACGGTGAACCCGGCCGCCGCGTACAGTCTGCGTGCCGGTGCGTTGGAGGAGAGCACCCGCAGCGTGACACGAGTCGCGCCCTGGCCGCTCGCCCACTCGCATGCGGCGTCAATCAGCGCCCGGCCGATCCCGCGGCCGCGCAGGCCAGGTTCGACGGCCAGCCCTTGGATCTGCCTGACGTGCGCGTTGCTTGGCAGGGGGGTCGGCCGGACCAGGCGGATGTCGCCGGCGATCTGCCCGGCACCCGAAGGCTGCAAGGCCACGAGGAACTGGTCCGTAGTGTCTGCCGCGCCGAAGAACGCGCCGTCCGCCTGTGGCCGTCCGGTGACGGCGCTGTCCGATGACCACGCTCGATGGTCCAGCGCGGCCAGTGCGCGATCGTCGTCAAGAACAGCACCGCGGATCCTGACCTCATTCATGTCTGTCGCTCTTCCAGGGGTCCGCTGTGCGAGCCCGGTGTCCACCGGGCGGCCAAGCAGCGCGCCTGCCACATCCAGTATGCCGTGGCAAAGGCACACTGGATGTGGCGGTGCCCGCCGCAGCCGAACGCGACCGGCTGCTCTTCCCCGGCAATTCGAAAACGCGATCCTCTCGTCGCGGTTATCAGACCGAACGGTGCCTGCCCGGACATGCGCGGGCCATGCGCATACCGCCAGATCGGCCGCAATAACGATTCCGTGGCCCTTACCGCCGTACCGGAGCCATTTCGCATGAGCCGTCGGTAATCCCTTGGGCTGGCCGCCGGCAGGAAGAACATGTCCAGCCAGGTGCCCGGATCGCCGCCGGTGTTCCCGTGTATGCCGGCATCACGGGCCCCGGCATCAGTGGGCTCCTACCGCCCTGAGGAGTCTCCTGATTCTCTGGCCAGGAAATGATGCCGGGTCGTGGCGCCGCCTGGCCGCGGCGTCTCGTGATCCGGCGCTGGCACCGACGCACCCCGCGGTTCCTTCCCGGCGTGGGGTGCGTATCCTCCCGGCAGCGCGTCGCCGCTGCACGGCCCCTCAGCCACGGCGGCGTGAATGGCGATCGCGAGCGGCAGCGCGAAGGGCAGCGCGGCTGCTGCCACGGTGACACCGGAGTCGTCGGCGAGCCAGCCGAGGACCGCGACCACCCAGATCGCGGCCATCGTGGGGCGAAGCAGCGGCTCCCGCGCCCAGGTGCCAGGCAGCCACCAGGCACCGAACCACCGCGGTCGCAGCAGCAGCAGCCCGAGCGCGACGGCCACCAGCGGAACCAGCGGGCTGTAGGGCGTGATGGTGAGCGAGCCGACGTTGGAGCTGATCTTCCTTTGCAGGACGCCGCCCGCGCCTCCGTGCAGAAGGTCGCCGACGAACGCGCCGATGTGCGAGTGTCCCGTGATCGGCACGAAGTAGTTCACGAGCGCGAACAGCGTGACCGCCGCTACCCCGCTGACCGCGATCGCCACGCCGCGGCGGGCGTTGACGCGCACGCCCGCGGTGCGCAGACCGAGCAGGACGAACCCGGGGACCATAGCGACCGTGCCGCCGAACTTGCTGCCGAACCCCGGCCAGCCGGACGCGGTCACCGTGAAAGCCGCGACCGCGGCCACTGCGAGGGTCGCATCCCTGCGTGCCCGCGCGCGCGGCCGGGCGCTGCCCGGCCCACTGCCCGCTGCTTCAGCGCCCGCTGGCCCATTGCCCGCTGGCCCGGTGCCCGCTGGCCCATTGCCCGCTGGCCCGGTGCCCGCTGGCGCAGTGCCCGCTGGCGCAGTGCCCGCTGGCGCAGTGCCCGCTGGCGCAGTGCCCGCTGGCGCAGTGCCCGCCTCGTCGCCCACCTGGGCGCCACCGGCGCCAGGCCGCAAGCGGAAACTCCGCCGTGCGGCGACACCGGCCAGCCACGCGGCGGCAAGCATTCCCGCGGCGGCGTACGGTCCGAGCGCGTTGTTGCCCACGCCGTAAAAACGCCCCGCCTCCAGCGTGGACAGGCCGAACGGTGTGCCGATCTGCAGCCGTGAGCCCGTCATCACGTCCAGCCCGATGGCCAGGACCGTGACCATGCTAACCACCCCGGGCGGGCCGAACGGATCACGCCGCCACGGCCCGGCCAGCGCCGCTGCCCCGATCACGGCAGCCCAGGCCGCGGTCATGGCATACAGCATGACCGCCGGGTGAGGGAGCAGCCACCAGGGAGCCACGCTAGCCAGGAATGACGCGGGCAGTACCGCGCCTGCGAAGGCGCCCGCGACCCTCGCGCAGGCGTGGCGGCGCCTTCTGCGGGACGGGCCACGACATGCCAGCATGATCGCGCCGAACGCCACCGCATCGCCGACGGCATACACGGCGAACAACCAGCCGGACGACGACCCGTACACCTGCGCCGTGGTGTCCTGGCCGATCAGGCCGCGCACGGCGCCGGCCAGGCTGCCACGGCCCGCTCTGGTCAGCGGTGAACCGACCAGGTCGGCAGGCGCAGGCTGATGGCGCCAGGTGAGGACCGCGGCGGTCAGATCGGTCAGCTGAACCAGGCCAGCCTGGCGCGTGGAGGCCGTGGCGAGCAAGCCGGACCGGTACCCGGGGCCGCTGACCACGACCACCTGCAAGTGCGGCGCGGTCCCGTCGGCGAGCCCCGCCACCACGAGCAGCCCATTCGGGGGCATCGCCGCGGCGATCCGGCCAAGTTCGGCGTCATCGCCCCGCACCGCGGCGCCGCGCCCGGTCCCGGCGGGGACCGCGCCGAGATCCACCACCGTGAGGGGGCACCCCGCAGATACAGAACGGCTGACGCGTGGCACCGGCACTTGCGGCGGCGCCCGGCCCTGTCGGCCTGCCAGGGCCAGGGCGGCTCCGGGCCCTGCCGCGGTGACGCATCCGCCCGGCCCTGCCGCCGACGCGAGCAGCCCCCAGTGCGCGTTGTAGTGGAACTGCTGGTTGTAGGCGCCGACGGCGGGAAGCGCGGAAGGCGCGGGAATGGGCGGGCACGGGCCTTTGTTCGCGTGCCGCACCGTGGCACGCGCGCCGGCGTTCAGCGTCAGCCAGTCGTCCGCCGCGCAGGTGTGCGGATGCACCGCGCGCTCCACGAGCGTGCCAGGCGATCCTTCACGGGTCAGCCGCCACAGGCTCGGCGTGGCGCGCGGTGACACGTCGGTCCAGCGCAGCCCGGCGATGCCGACGAGCACTACAGGCCGCGCCTGGCCTGGGGCTGCCCGCGGGCGGGCGGGCGAGGCGAGAGCGGGCGAGGCAAGGATGACGGGCACGGCGGCGGCCGCGATGGCCGCGAAGGCACGCGCGGCGGCGCGCAGCGGCCCGGTCCCTGTCGGATAGCACCTCACTTTGGCCAGCACCTCATCGCGGGTCAGCCGCAGCCGCAGGCACCGCCGCAGCATCCGCCGCGGCCGCCGGCCGCGGGCCTAGGCGCTGACAGGGATGCGGTGCCGCCGACAGACACCGCAGAAAGCAGCTTCACCGTGTCGTCGTGGCCCTGCGGGCACGGGCACGGCGCGGACGCCTCGCTCATCGGGCGGCTGCGCTCGAACGTGTCACCGCAGGTGCGGCATCGGTACTCATAACGCGGCACGCCAGCAAGGTTACCGGGACGCGCGGTGTGGTGCGCCGCCGGTCAGGGGTATTCGGTCACTGGAGGCGCCGTGCGTGCGTACGGCGCCTCCGTCAACGTGTACACCACCACGGGGGGCAGGCAATCCCGTGAGGGAAGAGCAACACCAAATGGGCCATCACTGTGGCTGGAGGGTCCCGTGCCACGGGCGGCGGGCGCAGGGACGGGCGCGGTCGGGCGGGGTCTTGCGCCACGGGCGCAGTCGGGTCGGTTGCGGAACGTCCACGGATAGATCATCTCGCCGGTGAAAGGCACGGGGGAGTGGCTGTCGAGCGCCGCGACCGCGTCGAACTGCGGGGACTCGGAATCGAAGGGTCGCTGGTGACCGGGTGTAGAAGCGGCTGGCCACCCACCGCTGCCGAAGGCCAGGGCCGCCACCGAGGCCGAGCTCGCCTTCGGCGCAGCAGGTTCGTTGCCGCGTTCGCCGCGATCCTGATCCCGCTGGCCACCGGTTTCACCCGCGTGGCACTGGGTGTGCACTGGCCGAGCGACGTCGTGGCCGGGTGGTCGATCGGCATTGCCGTTGTTCTCGGCGCGGGTGCCGTCTTCGGCGCTCGCGCCACCAACCAGGCCACGTCCAGCCTTGTTGAGCCCGCGCCAAGGCTGTGATCCGGTGCCCCTGGCAGCGCGCCTCGCGGCGCCGCGGTCACCCAGCAGGCTTGAGCGCGTCGGAGGCTCCTCCGATTCGGACGTGAGGTGAGCCTTCACGCCCTTCAGGCCTTTGACCAGCTGGCTTTTCAGCCCGGCAGCGACAAGGACATTACTTAACATAATGTTCATTATCGGTCATGCAGCCCGTTGGTGATTGCCAGCCACACCAGCGGCCCATCGCCCTGGCTGGAAACGCCGGGGCTCACTGTGCGGGCGGGATCGGGATCTGCAGGCACGCCGTGCCGCGCAGATCCAGCCAGGCGGTGGCCGGCCCGCGGACGAGGCGCAGCATCACGCTGTCGCAGCCCGGGCAGCGGGCAACCAGGCCCGGCGTGCGGACGTACAGCCGCAGCCCGGCGACCGGGCCGGTGCGCCCGCAGCTCGCGCAGCGGCCGGCTGCCACGGTGACGTCGACGGCGAAGATCTCGCTCAGCGGGCCAGCCAGCGCGTTTCCGTCCAGGTACTGCTCAGTCATATCGGTCATCTCAGCCTCCACTCGGTCCGAACCGCTCTGTCTTGATCCGGCGAGGGTCGTGGCCGAGGCTGACATATCGGTCATCTCAGCCTCCAGTCGGTCCGAACCGCTCTGTCTTGATCCGGCGAGGGTCGTGGCCGAGGCTGACGAGGATGTCCGCGGCCGCCTCGACGAATCCGGTCGGCCCGCACACGAAGCACGCCGGCGCCGATTCAGCCTCCCACCGGCCCGCGGCGAGGTCCGCCGCCGTCAGACGGCCCGGCGGGCGGGCCCAGCCGGCGGGGGCGGCCCGGCTGTAAACGTAGGTGACCTGCACTCCGGTGTCGCCGGGTGGCGGCTGCCGCAGCTCATCGGCGTAATACTGCTCCGCGGGAGTGCGCAGCGAGTAGACGAGGTGAAAGGGAGCGCGGCTTTCAGCCTCGCGGCGAGCGCGGACCATGGCCATCAGGGGGACGATGCCTGATCCACCGGCGACAAGCAGCACCCCCGCTGTATCGGCGGGCCGCCACACGAACCAGCCGCCCACAGGGCCGCGGATCTCGACCCCGTCGCCGATGCTGAGCATGCCGGTGAGGTAGGGCGAGACTTCGCCGCCGGGCACCCGCTGCACCGTCAGCTCGATTCGGTCTCCTACGGCGGGCGCGGCGAGGGAGTAACTACGCTGCGTGCTGTAACCATCGGCGGCCGTGAGCCGCACGTCTACGTGCTGCCCGGCCAGGTGGCCCGGCCAGCCGCGCGACTCAAAGACCAGGGTCCGCGCCTCGGCGGTCTCGTCCCGGTTTCCGGTCAGCCGGGCGACGTGCCAGCTCAGCCGGTGGCCGCCTAGTCGCCCTGGTACCGCTGCTCGCGCCACGGGTCACCGTAGTTGTTGTATCCGGCGCTCTCCCAGAATCCGGGCTCATCCTCAAGCAGCAGCTGGATACCGCGTACCCACTTGGCGGACTTCCACAGATACAGATGCGGCACAAGCAGCCGGGCCGGGCCGCCATGCTCGGGCGCCAGGTCGTCCCCGTCGTATTTGTAGGCGATCCATGCCTGGCCGTGGAGCAGGTCTTCAAGCGGCAGATTGGTGGTGTACCCGCCGTAAGAGTGAACGAGCGCGAAGTCCGCCGCCGTCTCAACGTCGGCGAGCAGGAGGTCCAGGGAGACGCCCTGCCAGGTGGTGCCGAGCTTCGACCACTTCGTGACGCAGTGCAGATCCGTGGTCGGCGTCTCGCTCCGCAGCGCCAGGAAGTCACGCCATGCCCAGCGGCGGTCCTGCCCGGCCTCGGTGGTGACGACGAACTCCCAGGTCTCCAGCGGCACCCGGGGGGTCGGCCCGGCTGAGAGCACCGGGAAGTCCTCGGTCAGGTACTGCCCTGGCGGGAGCTTCACGCCCGTGCCGCGCCGCCGGCCGTGGAAACCGGGTGACACGAATCCCATCGGCCCTCCTCGCCTCCGCCGCAGGCGCTGGCCAGCGCCTGCGGGCCCGTTACCATGATTCCGGGCCGCGGGCCCTTGCGTCCAGGCGCACCGGCGCGGAGCCTCAGCTCGGCTCGACCGTGACGGTACCTGTTCTGTTGTGGGCCGTCACGGAATGCGCCGAGGCGCTTGCCCGCGGCACGCTGATCGGGTGCTGCGATGATCGGGGTCTGCATTAGCGACCCCGATCGGCCCACGCGCGAACATGACCGAGGGATGAAGTGCCGGATGACGTCCGTTACTACAGCTAGCGTTCTCAGGTGCCGCGATGAGGCCTGAGCCGGATTATGCCTAAAGAGGCAGTAACAGGGCATCCGTCCGTACCTGTGGGGTAGGTGCACCCGTAAGACTGGAGGACGAACCGCGTGCCAAGCAGCCACGACGACCCGGCGGCCAGCGGCGCGCGGCGGCCGCGCTGGCGGCGGATCGTGCTGATGGCGCTCGCCGTCGCCGTGCTCGCCACCATCGTCATCATCAGCCGGCACACGCTCATGCAGTCGGTGAACTCAGTCGGGCATCTCGACTGGGTGTGGTTCGTCGCCGCGGTCGCCTTCGAGGCGGTCTCCCTCACCGCCTTCGGGCTCAGCCGCAGGCGCCTGCTCCGCGCCGAAGGTCATCGGGCGACGTTCGGATCAGTCATGGCAGTTACCTATGCAGGCAACGCCCTGTCGATGTCGCTACCGTTCGCCGGCACGCAGCTTGCGGCGGTGTTCACCTACAAGCAGTTCAGGCGCCATGGCGTCGGCTCCGCGGTCACAGGCTGGGCGCTCGCTGTGTCGGCGATCTTGTCGACGTCCGCGCTCGCACTCGTCCTGGTCGCCGGCGCGCTCGCGGGCGGCGCTTCCGCCGCCACCGCGGCAAGTTTCGCCCTCGCCGCCTTGTTCGTGCTGCCCGCGCTTGCCGTGCTGCTCGCCCTGCGTTACCAGCGGGTCCGCACCGCCCTGCGTCAGATCATCGCCCGCCTGATCCGTGTCTCGCAGCGTTTTTTCCACAGGCCACGGTTCGACCCGAACGGCATAGAGGACTTTCTCGACCGTGTTGCCAGTATCAAACTCCCATGGCCGCGCTACGCCGAGGTGTTCGCACTTGCCGTCATCAACTGGGTCGCCGACTGCGGATGCCTGGCATGCGCGATCCTCGCCACCGGCTCCCAGGTGCCGTGGCACAGGCTTGTCCTCGCCTACGGGGCGGGTGCCGCGGTCGGAAGCACGGGTGTCACACCAGGCGGATTCGGCCTGGTCGAGGTCACCCTGACCGCCGCGCTAACGGCCGTCGGGCTCAGCGCCTCGCGGGCGCTGACCGCGGTGCTCACCTACCGCCTGATCAACTTCTGGCTGATCCTGATCGGCGGCTGGATAACGGTGATTGTCCTCACCCACCGCTACCGGCCTGGTGAAGAAGAACTGGGCAGCGGCGACGGTGGCCAGGATGGCGCCGACGTGGGCGCCAGGGCGAGCACGCACGACGGCGCCCGCGGAGCCCGGGCGCCGCGCCGCGCCGACGGCGGACCGCGCCGCGGCGACGACGGTGACGAGCTGACACAGGCAGGCAAAATCGATAAACCAGATTTGATGGATTAGTCTCGTCCGATGCAATGTCCTGTGTGTCGTCGCTCCCCCGCCGGCCATGTCCCACGGCCGGGAATCATGCAGCTCGCAGGCCATCCGCTGCGCTGGCTGGACGGCCTATGACGCCGACCGTTTCGCCATGTCGCGGCACTACTATCAGGAAACGCTGCTGCTGGCGCGGATGAACGACGATCGGCCGCTGGAGGCACGGGTGCTGTCGTATATGTGCCTCCAGGCGCAGCGCCGGGGACGGCCGCGTGAGGCCATCGGCCTCGCCGAGACGGCGCTCCGGGTGTCATCCGGCTGGGCCACGCCACGGCTGGACGCGCTGCTGCACCTGCGGTCGGCCCGCGCCCACGCTGGCACTCAGGACGCTGCGGGTTCCGGCGTGAGCTTGCCCGCGCCAACCTCGGCGAGCAAGGCGTCCAGCTGCAGCTGATCATGGCCAAGACCCAGCACCGCAAACCCCGCGCACCGTCATGCGCTACGCCCATTCCGATGTTCCATGCCGCCGTCGCCGAGGTCACCGCTGTCCTCGAACCCCCGCGCCGCCGAGGCTGAGCAGCGCCTCTTACCTTGCGGCTGGTGACACCTTCGGGAACTCTGGCCTTTTTTGCCTGATCATACAGCCGAGAGAAACCCGCCATTCCGCAAATATGGCGCCGCAATTCACTTCGCAATTCACTCTACCCCCGGCTGAAATTCGTGCCATAGTTCACCGGACATATGTCAGGAAGATTGGTGCTACCACAGCGTTCTATGCCGATCCACTTATACGCCGAGGTTTCTCACCAAGATCGAATCGGCCGGTGCTGGAGGAAGCCGCAACCACCCGGCAGAGCCCAGAAACGTCACCCGTAGGGAATGGCTTACTAGCCATTTGCCACGTTGTGGAGGCTCTGGTATCGCGCCAGGCTCGGTGGAGGCCCGGGCGTGCCCCCCACGTGTGGTGGTGCTGGCGGTTGCCGGGCTGCGCCGACCGTTCTCAATGGGCCCATGATCCGGGTCTGTCCAAGGAGCGCACATGAGTGACGATGAGGCCACCTTCTACATCGGCGTGGATTACGCGGGGGACCCGCACGCCTACAAGCTCGGCCCGCCGGAGGAGGTGACCGGCGGGCTCAACGACAAGTTCAAGTCGGTGCGGGTTGGGTCGAGGGTGAAGGTTTTGGCCTGGCAGCATTACGGCTTCGGCGGCCGGTACCGGGAGTGGGAGGTCGATACCCCCGACATCTCCGAGATCGGCGGCCTGTCGGTGTTCCAGGTGATCGAGTCGACCACGCTGTCCATCGGCGTGCGCCTGCAGGACGACACCGGCGCCGAGCCCGGCCGGTACAGCCTGACGGTCGAGTCCTACGACATCGGCAGGGTCACCGCCCGCTCCGGAGACCCTGACTTCGTCCTGATCGGCACCATGCCCGCCGACGGGCCCCCGGTCACCACGGCCATCTACGTCCGCGACGAGCAGACCGGCGTTTACGTGGCCACCGGCGCCGTCTACTTCGTCTGGAACTCTCAGACCAGGTCCATCGACATCGCCGACGCAACCAATTTCCCCGCCAACATGACCTACGAGCGCGCCACCCGCAACCAGTTCATCTTCCACCTGACCGGCGTCCCGTAACGGGTGCCCCACCAGCCAGGACCAGGGCCGGACTAGCGCCCTCGGCCCTCAGGCTGGCTTGCGGTGAGGAGGGCCGGATCATCCCGGCCCTCCTCACCCCGACCTCAGCGCCAGGCGCATGGCACGCCTGGCGATTCCCGCTGCCTGGCCACCCGGTGGCAGTGTGATCGAAAGCCGCGCGCCGGCCGTTCAGCTTCTGCGGATCAGCCGTCATCGCCCGATTGCCTCTGTCTCGTCACTCCTGCGCAATTTCGTCATCAACACGGTCCGCAGGTGGCCGATATCGTACAGTGCCCGACCGGTATCTGCGACAATTCATTGACAGGGCGTGTCATTGACAGGGCGTGGCAGCCGGACGGAGATCACGAGTGAGCGATTCGCAGGCGGTTGAACAAGCCCGCCGCGCGCTGGGCGGCGAGTTAGCCGCTTATCGCCGCGCCGCCGGTTACAGCCAGACAGCGCTCGCATCCCTGGTCGCCTACAGCCGTAGTACCATCGCGAACGTCGAAACCGGCCGCCAGCATGTGCCACCCGACTTCCGGGCCCGCGCCGACGACGTGCTCCATGCGCGCGGCGCGCTGACCCGGGCCAACGACGGGGTTGAGGCGGCCGCCCGGCGAGAACGTGAACAGGACGCCGCTGCGGCGCGGCGCACCAGGACGGAGATGGCACGGCGGTGGCAGGTGACGGCAGAAGGATCCCGAACGGCTGCGCGGCCTGCGCCGCCCGCGGACGGCCCTCCCGCGCCCGTTCCTGACGCGGCGCCGCCACCGGGTCCGGATCTGCCGGATCAGTTTGAGCTGATCGAGCTCGCCCGCCGCAGCGATGTGTCCAGCCTCGGCTCAGGCACGCTCAACGCGCTGTGGGTGGCGGTCGACCGGCTCTGCCGCCAGTACCCGACGGTGCCTGCGCAGACGCTGCGTGACCACGCCCGGCAGTACCTGCGCTATGTGGTGGGGTTGCTGGGCGGGCGGACGACGCTCGCCGAGCACCGGGACCTGCTGGTGCAGGCCGGCTGGCTAGCCCTGCCTTCCGCACATGGACGTAGATCAACTTACCGGCTACGCAGAGATCGTCTGACGATCACCCCTCGGCTGGGCTGGTCGCGGCCGACGTTCTGCCCGGCCCGTCAAAGTCACCTGCCGTAGCATCTCGTCGGGCAGCTCCAAGATCAGCTGGACATACGGGCGGGTAACTGGCAGGATTCCGGTGGTGGCCTCCTGGACCCGCGACCTGACAGTGCGGCCGGTGCCGCCCGGCGAGGCGGCCCGCTTCGATCGGCTGCTGGAGGCGCATCACTGGCTGGGTGCGCGGCTGTTCGGGTCGGTGGTCCGGCACGCCGCGGTGCTGGGCGGCGCCTGGGTCGCGCTGCTCGGGTACGGGTCGGCGGTGCTGCGGTGCACCGCCCGGGACACGGTGATCGGCTGGTCAGGTCCCGACCGCCTCGACCGGCTGCCGATGCTGGCCGGCCAGCAGCGGTTCTGCGTGCTGCCCGGCGGACGGCCGATGCTGGCCTCGGCGGTGCTGGCCCGGTCGCTGGCCCGGCTGCCGGGCGACTACCTGGACCTGCACAACCAGATCGTGCTGGCGGCCGAGACGTTCACCGACCCGGCCCGGCACCCGGCGCGAGCTACGCCGCGGCCGGGTTCGCCTGCGCCGGGCAGACCGCCGGGTACGGGCGGGGCGCGGGCGGGCGCGGGTATGTCTTCCACGGCCAGGTGAAGCGGTGCTGGCTGCGCGAGGTGCAGCCCGGCGGCCTGGCCGCCCTGGGCGCGCCGGCCCCGTCGGTGCTGTTCGATCCGCCTCCGCCGCGCGCGTGGCTGGACCTGCGCGCGGCGCAGGTCGCCTCGCTGCGCGCCCACCTGCATGTCCGGCTCAGTGACCCGCGGGATCCCCGGGGGGTCCGCCACGGCCACGCCGCGACGGCGGCGATCGCGGCGGCGGCCCTGCTGGCCGGGCACCGCCGCCCGGCTGCGATGACCGCCTATGCCGCCGGGTTCAGCCAGGACGCCCTGGCGGTGTTCGGCGCCCGCTGGTCCGCCCGGCAGCAAGCCTATGTGGCGCCGTCGGAGTCGAGTTTCCGCCGGTTCCTGCACGGGCTGCCGCCGGGCGCGCTGGGCGCCGCTACCGGCACCTGGCTGGCCGGGCAGGCCGAAGCCGGCAGCTTGGATGCCCGCCAGGCCCGGCAGCTGGACGCCCGCCTGGCCGCTCCGGCGGCGCGGTGATGGCCGGCCGGCGCCGACCCGTCCCGGCTGGGGAGGTGGCCTGGGCCGATGTCCCGGCACGGCAGGCCAAGATGCTGGGTTCCCTGCCGGTCATCGCCTCGTTCTGCCGGCGGCTGGACATCAGCGGCGTCATCGAGGAGCTGGTGCCGATCCGGCCGGTGGCCAGCCTCACCGTGGGCCAGGCCGTCGAAGCGATGATCTGCAACCGGCTCACCTCACCCGCCCCGCTGGTCCACGTCCAGGACTGGGCCCGCGACTGGGCGGTCCCGGAGATCCTGGGCATCCCCGCGCTCGCGCTGAACGACGACAAGCTGGGCCGCACCCTGGATGCGATCGCGCCGAGACTGGAGGAGATCACCTCGGCGGTGGCGGTCCGCGCGATCGGCGCCTTCGGCATCGACATCAGCCAGCTGCACTGGGACATGACCAGCTTCTCGCTTTACGGCGCCTACGAGCAGCCCGACGAGGACTACCCGGCCCCGGCTTACGGGCACCCCAAGGACCGCAGGACCGACCTGCTGCAGATCCAGGCCGGCATCGCCGCCGCCGCCGACGGCGGGATCCCCGTCTATCACCGCGCCTACAGCGGCGGGGACGCCGAGGTCTCCCAGGTGACCGGGGCGATGACCGCCCTGCAGAAGATCGCCGGGGCGAAGACGTTCCTGCTGATCGGGGACTCCAAGCTGATCAGCTACGGCAACGTCGCCGCGATCCGGAAAGCCCGCTGCACGTTCCTGGCCCCCGCGTCCAAGCTCTACGTCAAGGCCGCCGAGCTGGCCGCCTGCGACCTGGGCCAGGCCACCGAGGTCGGCTACGTCGCCGGACGCGACCAGCACAAGAAGAACACCGGCCTGCTGGGCCGCTGGCACGTGCTCGAAGACGGGCAGCCGTTTCAGATCCGCAACTCCAAGCGCAAAAGCGACCCGCCGATCCGGCTGCGCCGCATCTTCGTGCACTCCACCGCCCGCGCCCATGCCGCCGCCACCAGCCGCGCCAAGAAACTCGCCCGCGCCGAAGACGACCTGGGCCGCCTGCTGTCGGGCCTGGGCGGCCGGTTCTACCCCGGCGAGCAGAAGGTCACCGCCCGGCTCCAGCAGATCGCCCGCGACCGCAAGGCCGGCCCCTACCTGCGCTACACCGTCGGCACCGCCCCGGCCGGCGGCGGCCCCGAGGTCACCAGCACCAGCCAGGCGAGCGGCCAGACGGCCAGTATCCCCGATGCGACCGGACCCGGTCCGGCGGACACCTGCCATGGCACCGGCAGCGGCGGACCCGGCAAGCCCGCCCTCACCTGGTGGTTTGACCAGCAGGCGATTGACGCCGAAGCCGCGACCGACGGCTGGTACGCCCTGCTCACCAGCCTCGATGACCAGATCACTCCCGCTGAGGTGCTGCTGCGCTACAAGGGCCAGGAAGCCGTCGAACGCCGCTACGGAAACCTCAAGGGACCGCTCGCGGTCGCCCCGATGTTCCTGAACAGCAACCAGCGGATCGCCGCGCTGATCACCGTGATCAGCCTCGCGCTGCTGGTCTTCTGCCTGATCGAGCGCGAAGCCCGCCGCAACCTCGCCCCGGAAACCAGACTCGACGGGCTGTACAACCGCCAGCCCGCCCGGCCGACCGGCCGACTCATCCTCACTGCCCTGGCCGCTATGCAGCTGCTCCCGGCCACCGCGGCCAGCCCAGCACAGATACCACGGCCCAGCCCGGTCCAGGCCAGGCTGCTGAAACTACTCGGCGTCGACCCGACCCGTCCGCCATAACACCCACCCGCGGACGTGATCTACGTCCATGTGCGAATTACCCGGCTAGCGGCGCTGCTCGCCTGCGTCTGCTACGACGCTGGCGATGCCGCCGACGCCGAGATCGCCCGGCAGATGACCGGCCAGCTCGGGGAGCAAGCGGGGCACAATGAACTGGCCGGCTGGTCGTTTGAGATCGCGGCCTGGTTCGCGCGGTTGCGGATCTTTGCTGGGCGCCGACCGTGAACTGGTGGCGTGCCTGGCAGGTTCCCGCGTCTTCCCCCCCGAAAACGTCGTCCCGGCGGGCGGAATGTTCGTTTTCCGTGACGTTTTCGGGGGGGAAGTTGTGTTTCTGGCATGCAGGCGCCGGGGTTGGCTGCTCATATCTGCCGGTCAACGATCTAGCTCGGCTCACTGGTTGGGCACGTCCGGAACGCGGGAACCCGGTCCGTCTCGTTCAGAGGTGCCACCTGTCACACGTGCCACTCCCCTGTCACACGTACCACTCCCCTGTCACACGTGCCACCTGTCACACGTGCCACTCCCCTGTCACACCTGCCACTCCCCCATCACCGTCAACGCTAGCCGGATCGGAGCGGCCGCTCACAACGGCAGGCCGGCCTCCAGATGCGCGAGCGCCGCGTCGGCGACCGCGGCGAAATCCGCGGACGGGTCATCCGCGATCGCGAGCGATGCGGACATCATGACGCCGACGAGGGCACCGGCGAAGTTGCGCACCGCGAACTCGCCAGGGTCGTGCCCAGTGCGCTTCGCAATCGCGTCTGCGAGTGCCTGGACCGCCCCGATGTACTCGTCGAGCGCACGCGCGCGCAGTTCGGGAACCGAAAGTGTCAGGGCCGCGGTCTCGTGCAGCTGCTGGAGTTCGCTTTCTGGCAGCTGGCCGAAAGCGGAGCCGATCGCGGCCCGCAACGCCGCGATCGGGCTGAGGCCGGGCGGCTGCGCCTCGAAAGCCTCGAAAGCGAGCAGGTCCACGTCGTCCTGCAGAACGACGTCCTCCTTGGTGGGGAAATAGCGGAAGAACGTGCTGGGTGACACCTCGGCCGCCTCGGCGATCTGGTCCACGGTCGTCTGCGCGTAGCCCTGTTCGCGGATCAACAGGAGCGCGTGCCGCCTGATGGCGGCACGCGTTCTTGCCTTCTTGCGCTCGCGGAGCCCGAACCTTGGAGCTGCCTGGCCCGCCCCGGGCATAGGCAGCCCTGCTTGCGGGGGGTCCTGTTCAGACGCCGATCTCATCTGCCGTCCTCAGCTCGTCAGATCCCTGCTCCACCGCCTGCACCTGCGGTGGCAGGAAGACAAGCGCAAGCACCGCGGCCGCGAGGGCGATGCCGCCGCATACCCACAGCATGACATCCATCGCCTGCACGAAGGCGGTACGCACCGTGTCGGCGAGCGCCGCCGACCCTGCGTGCCCTGCGACCGCCAATCCGGCCGCTACGCTCTGGCGCACCGCGGCAGCCGCATGCGGGGGCACCCCGGTCAGGTTCAGGTGGCTGCGGTAGACCGAGCCGAGGACAGTGCCGAGGATCGCCACCCCGATTGTCGCCCCGACCTGGCGCATCGCGGTGATCACGGCCGAGCCCACGCCGCTGCGCTCCGCGGACAAGGCACCGAGCGCGGCGTTCATCGCGGTCGGCATCGCGATCCCGAGCCCGAGGCCGGTGGCCGCGAACCAGCCGGCCGCGAAACCGGTGCCGCTGCGCACGGTGGTGAAGGCCCCGACAACAAGTGCGGCGGCCATAAGCACGAACCCCGGCGCGACCAGGGCCTTCGTGTTGATCCGGCGTGTCTGCAGCCGGGTTCCAGCGATCATGCCGACCATCATGCCAGCGATCAACGGAAGCAGCCGCACGCCGGCACCGAGTGCATCGAGGCCGCGGACCTCCTGGAAGTATTGCGGTGTCGCGAACAGGATCCCGAACAGGGCGAACGAGACCATGGTCGCAAGGATCGTGCCCCAGGTGAAGCTTGCCGAGCGGAAGAGCGCCAGGTCGACGAGTGGCTCGCCGCGCCTGCTGACCCTGCGCTCCCATGCCGCGAACGCGGCGAGCAGCACCGCGCCGGCCGCGATCGGCGCGATCGCTCCTTGGCTGCTCCAGCCGACCTGCCCGGCCCTGATGACGCCATAGGTCAGCCCGACGAGACCAAGGCTCGAGATCACCACGCCCAGGAAGTCGACCCGCGGGCGCCGCGTGCCACGCGACTCGGGCATCAGGAGCGCCACGGCCGCAAGGGCGAGCAGGACCACGGGCACATTGATCAGGAAGACCGAGCCCCACCAGAAATTGTCGAGCAGCCAGCCGCCGAGGATGGGGCCGACCGGGAAACTGACGAAGGTCACGCCCGCCATCGCCGCGATCGCCCTCGGCCGTTCCTGCGGGGAGAACATGACCGGCAGCACCGACAGGGAAAGTGGCAACACCGCGGCCGCGCCGAGCCCGAGTACGGCGCGGGCGGCGATCAGCGCCCCGGCCGATGGCGAGTAGGCACAGGCGATCGACCCCAGACCGAACAGCGCGAGCGAGATGAGGAGCACCTTCTTGCGGCCATACCTGTCACCAAGCAGCCCCGCGGGAAGCAGCGCCGCGGCGAGCACGAGGCTGTAGGCGTCGACGAACCACTGCAGGTCGCTTGTCGAGGCATGCAGGCTGGTGGAGAGCGTCGGAAGTGCCAGGTTGAGCACGGTCAGGTCCAACCCCACCACGAGCACGCTCAGCGCGAGCGCGACGAGCGCCCACCACCTGCGGCTTCCAGACGGGATCATGTATTCACCACCTTTCAGGAGAAACTGCTAAAATACAGTAACTCCTTTTCGGTAGTTACTGTCAAGAGATGGAAGCAACCGTAATCGCTGGGCAGCCGCCCCTGCTGGTTAGCTGGGCAGCAGCCCGGCTGGTTATGGGCGTGGTGCGGCTGGTTAAGAGATCATGGGCCATTCGCCGACACCCGTGTACCGGCCCAGACGCGAGAGAAACCCGTGTGCCGGCCCAGGCGAGAGAAACCCGTGTGCCGGCCCAGGCGAGAGAAACTGGGCTCATGCACGACCACCTGACCGGTGCGCACGCCTTTGCCGCCAGCCTCGGTGACTGGCGCGCCGAGCGGCTTCCGCTCGCGCAATCCATCGCCGTTGCCGTGCGGGAGGCGGTGGTGGATGGCCGCATCCCTGTTGGCAGCGGCCTGCCGTCAGAACGCGTGCTAGCCAGTGCCCTGGATGTGAGCCGCGGCACCGTTGTCAGCGGTCTGTCCATGCTGAGGGACGAGGGCTGGATCCTTACCCGCCAGGGCAGCGGGAGCGTGGTACGGCTGCCACCGCGGCTTACGGAACGTACGGCGCCATGGTCCCTGGATCATGGTGGCGGCAACGTGGAGCTCGACATGACCCTGGCCGTCACAGCCGCACCGCACGACGCCTACCTGGCGGCGCTGCGGCGCGCCGTCGACCGCTCCGCGACTCTGCTCGTCGACTCGGGCACGCCCACGGCCGGCTCTCCCGCACCTGCGTGAACTGCTCGCGGCGCGCTACAGTCGCGAAGGGCTGCCCACCCGTCCTGACCAGATCCTTATCACGTCAGGTGCGCAGGCAGCGCTCGCACTGCTCACCGACCACCTCCACGATCGGCGCCGCCCGATCGCCGTGGAGAATCCGACCTACCCGGGTGCGCTCGCCATCCTGCGAAGACGCCACACCCGGCTGGCAGCCATCCCCGTCGCCGCGGATGGCTGGGACAGTGAGCGGCTCACCCGCGCCGTGCACGCCAGCCGGGCAGGCCTGGCCTACCTGATGCCCGACTTCCACAACCCGACAGGCGCGGTCATGGCCGACGACCTGCGGACGGACCTGGCTGCCCTGGCTGGCAGGCACGAGCTGACCATCATCGCGGACGAGACCATGCGTGACCTGGACCTGCGGCTGCCGCCGCGGCCGGCGCCGCACCTCGCCGGTGCACGCGTCATCACCATCGGCTCCACGAGCAAGGTGTTCTGGAGCGGCCTGTGCGTCGGCTGGATCCGGGCAAGTGCCGCGCAGATCCGTGAGCTTCAGCTCAACCCGCTCCAGGCGCGCCTGTCTCCCCCGCCGCTCGAGCAGTTGATCGCCTGCGATCTGCTCGGCGACATCGCCAGCATTCTCCGCAGCCGCCGTGCGCAGCTCCGGATGCAGCGCGACCATCTCGCGGTCCTGCTCGCGGCGCCGCAGCTCTCGGATGAATGGACCTACACGGTCCCGCCCGGCGGGCTGACCATCTGGGTGCGCCTGCGGCGCACGACCGCCGCCGCGCTGGCCACCCGCGCCATGCGCCGGGGCCTCGCACTCTCCCAGGGGCCACAGTTTTCCGCCGACCGCACCCTGACGCGGTATCTGCGGCTCCCCTTCACCGCCCCGCCGGACATTCTCACGCGGACGGTGGACCTGCTGCGCGCTGAGCTGAGTGCCCCGGCGGCCGAGCTTGGTCAGGAGGTTCCCCCTACCACGGGTGCCCCCGGATCTGGCTGACCTCAGGCCAGCCCGCCCGGGGCTCATGTCCGGCGGAGCAGACACTAAGCTCATGGCATGCGCCGCTTCCTGTCCCGCCGATGGCTGGGCCTGCACGCGGCGATGGTTGTCATCGTGGTCGGTTTCCTGGAGCTCGGCTGGTGGCAGCTTCGCCGCGCCCAGGGTGGCAACGCGCTGAGCTGGGGCTACACGTTCGAATGGCCGCTGTTCGCCGGGTTCGTCGTGGTCTTCTGGATCAAGGCGATGCGGGACGAGCTACACGAAGCCCGGGCCCGCGAAGGTAAACCGGCCACTCGGGCCGTGCAGGCCGCCCCGGCCGCGTCGGCCGCGCCGGCCATGCCGATGACATTGCCCTCGGGCCTCCGGAGTGACCGTGGCGCCACGGATGGCGCTGAAGACGAGCACGAGGATGAGGAACTGGCTGCCTACAACGCCTATCTGAGCCCGGCTGAACGCGGAGGCGAGCCGGACCGGTGGCTGGCTGGCCGGGCGTGCTTCGCGCCGCCAGGCCGTAACCTGGTCCGGCAGGCCTGCTGGCAGGGCAGGCCAGGCCGCGCAGCAGCCCGCGGCAGGCAATCCACCGCACATGGAGGTGTGAATCCTTGAACGCCGCCGTGACCCGCTATCGCGTCATGGCCTACATCGTGGGCGTGCTGCTCATCGTGCTGGTCTTCGTCGGGATCCCCCTGCAGGTGTTCGCCCACCAGGACGCGATCGTCAACTACGTGGGCACCACACACGGCATCTTGTACATGATCTACCTGGTAATGGCCTACTCACTGACCCGCCGCCTCAGGATGACGCTCGGCCAGACGCTCGTCGTGCTCCTTGCGGGCACCATCCCGATCATGACCTTCGTGGTCGAGCGCTGGGTCACCAGGCGCTTCCTGACACCGGCCAAGCTGGCGGCCGCCGAGGCAGCAGCCACCGAGACAACCGGGGCAGCCCAGGAGGCCTGATCGCGGCGTGCCCGAGCACTATTTCACCCAGGAGCCCACCGCGGCCCACCGCCCGGGCACGGTACATGTCGTGCTACCGGACGTTCACCTGCGGCTCGAGACGGACAGCGGGATGTTCTCGCCGGGCAGGCTCGACACCGGGACCCGGGTGCTGCTCGAGGCGGTGCCCGCTCCGCCACCCGCTGGAGATCTGCTCGACCTTGGCTGCGGCTACGGGCCGATGGCGCTGACCATGGCGGTCCGCTCATCCGCCGCCGGCTCAGCCGCTGGCCAATGGCCCGGCGCGACGGTGTGGGCGGTCGACGTGAATGCGCGCGCGCTCGAACTTTGCGAACGCAACGCGGCCCGGGCCGGCCGAGGAACGTCCGCGCGGTCATGCAGGACGAGGTGCCCGCGGACGTGACATTCGGCGCCATCTGGTCGAACCCGCCGATCCGGATCGGCAAGCTCGCGCTGCATGACCTTCTCGCCCGATGGCTCGCCCGGCTCGAGCACGGCGGCGCGGCTTATCTCGTGGCGCAGCGGCACCTGGGCGCGGATACACTGCAGCGCTGGCTGGCCGGCGAGGGCTGGGAGGCCACACGGATCACGTCACGGTCCGGCTACCGTGTGCTGCGGGTGACGCATCCGCAGCGGCTGCCGCGCACGGGCGGCCGGCCGGGTGAGGTGACCCGATGAACGGTGAAGGGCCAAAGGCGCCCAGGCAGTTGCGCCCTACCGACATCAAGAGGCTCAACCGGCAGTGGCGGCGCAGCACCACTGGCAGGCTCGCGCTGCTCCTCGATTCTGTGACCCAGCCGTTCAACGTGGGCTCGATCATCCGCTCGGCGGCGGCGTTCGGCGTGGAGCGGGTGTGGCTGACCGGCAATACCGCGCCACCGGCGCACCCGTCCGCGCGCAAGACCAGCCTTGGCACCGAACGCCTGGTCAGCTTCGAGGAAGAGCCGTCACCAGCCGCTGCCGCCAAGGCCGCGGCCGCCGCCGGATTCCGCGTCGTCGCGATCGAACTGGCGGAGGGCGCTGCCGCGCTGCACGACGCCCCACTGGACGGGGACGTCTGCCTGGCGTTCGGCAACGAGGACCACGGCTGCTCGTCCGGGCTGCTCGCCGCGGCTGACGCGCTCGCCTACATCCCGCAAGTGGGCAGGGTCGGGTCGCTGAATGTCGCGGTGGCTGCCGCGGTGGCCATCGCGGAGGCAAGGCGCCGTGAGTGGGCGGGCCACTCATGAGCGGGCCGCGGACGAGCGCGCCGCGGGCGGCGGATAGCCGCGTGACCGGGTGGACGCCGCCCCGAGACGGGCATACTCGACGGCATGCTGTCTAGTTTCCTCGACGAGCCAGGGCCGCTAGCGTTCGCCCATCGCGGCGGCGCGGCGCACGGGCCGGAAAACTCGTGGGCCGCATTCGAGCGCGCGGTCGATCTCGGGTACCGCTACCTGGAAACTGACGTGCGTGCGACCTCGGACGGTACGCTCGTCGCCTTTCACGACCGCACCCTGGACCGCGTAACCGACCGGACAGGACGGATCGCCCACATGCCGTACCGTGAGGTGGCCGCGGCGAGGATCGGCGGGACCGAGCCGATCCCGCTGCTCGAAGACCTGCTCGGCGCCTGGCCCGAGGCGCGCTTCAATATCGACATGAAGGACGAGCCCGCGATCCGGCCGCTCGTGCAGGTACTAGGGCGCACCGCGGCTTGGGACCGGGTGTGCGTGACCTCGTTCTCGTCGCGGCGGCTGCACGCATTCAGGCAGGGCGTCGACCGCCAGGTGTGCACCACGCTGTCACCACTCGGCCTGGCAGCGGTACGCTCCGGCGCCTGGGCCTGCGGGATGTCCGCGCGGCTCGCGCGCGCCGGCGTCCGGTGCGCCCAGATCCCCGCCCGGCTCGCGACGCCGGCGTTCCTCGGGGGCATGCGCCGTGCGGGCCTGCAGATCCACGTCTGGACAGTCAACGAACCCGCGATGATGCGGCGGTTGCTCGACCTCGCTGTGGACGGCATCATGACCGACGACACGGTGGCTCTTCGTGACGTGCTCACCGGCCGCGCCCAGTGGCACGGCGCGGGCACGGGCAACCGCAGCCAAGGCGGCACCGGCTGACCCGGCGCGGTCGCCCATCCAGAAAGCGCGCGGCGTGATCATGTGGCGCAATGTCCGTTGCAAGGGCGGTTGGATTCGGGCAGAGCGGGAATCTTGTCCGGGTGACTCAGCGTTGATACTACCGACGGCGACGCGCCCGGGAGGCAATAACTTATGGCGGAACGTGCACTTCGCGGCACCCGGCTCGGGGCGACGAGCTACGAGAACGATCGCAACACCGACCTGGCCCCGCGCCAGGAGGTTTCTTTCAACTGCCCGAACGGTCATCATTTCTCTGTTCCGTTCGCGGCCGAGGCGGAGATGCCGACGACCTGGGAGTGCCGGGTCTGTGGAGCCGCCGCGATCACGGTGACCGGAGAGCTCCCCGCGCAGAAGAAGGCCAAGGCTCCCCGTACGCACTGGGACATGCTGCTTGAGCGGCGGTCCATCGAAGATCTGGAGGAAGTGCTCGCGGAACGGCTCGCCGTCATCCGCGCGGACCGCGCGGGCCCGCAGGGCAAGCAGCCGCGGCTCAAGAGCGCCTAGCGAGGGCGTGAAGGCTTCCGGGCCCAGCCGCCCCAAACGATCAATCTCCCTGCCGCCGGTTGCCCGGCCGCCCGATGCTGGCGGTCGGCTCACTACGCGCCTTCCCCGCAGTGGTACCGCGGCTGATGACTTCTCCCTGGATGATCTTGGCGGAGGGTTCCGGCGACGTGGTCTGCGCCCGCCGGGCTGAGGCACGTTCCCGCGTCATGTGGCTGCCCGCCCGTACGCCAACGAGGGCGGCCCTACGGAAAAAGATGACGCCGAAGATGCGGCGCATGACCGAGCGGGTAAGCGGAGCCACGGCGAGAACGCCGAGCGCGTCGGTGATGAAGCCAGGTACCGCGATAAGCGCCCCGCCAGCCACGATCAGTGCCGCGTCACCGAGTTCGCGGTCGGGTACGACGCTGCTCGCCACGGCGCCGTGCAACGCACCCCAGGCACGCCGGCCCTGGATACGTACCAGCCACAGACCCGCCACCGTGGACGCGATGAGCAGCCCGACTGTCAGGGCCCAGCCGATCAGATGAGCGATCGTGATGATGACGTAGATCTCGGCCGCGGCGAGAAGGACCACCGCGAGGAACGACGCAAACAGCATGCTTCCATCATCGGTCAGTCACGGCGATGCTTGCGCAGGCGGCTGGAAACTCCCCACTGGGTCACGCGCCAGAGCGCCTCGCGCACGATGGCGTTGCTCATCTTGCTCTCGCCGCGGGTGCGCTCGACGAACGTGATCGGGACCTCAACCACGTGGAGTCCTGCCTGGATGGCCCGCAGCGCCAGGTCGATCTGGAAGCAGTAGCCCTGGGACTCGACGTCGTCGAGACCAACCTTCCTCAGCGTCGTGGCCCGGAAGGCGCGGTATCCACCGGTCGCGTCGTGGAGCGGGATACCCAGCATCAGCCGTGCGTAGGTGTTGCCGCCGCGTGACAGGATCTCGCGGGACTTCGGCCAGTTCATCACCTTTCCCCCGGGTACCCAGCGGGAGCCGAGCACCACGTCGGCGTCGTCAAGCGCGCAGAGCAACCTCGGCAGGTCCTCGGGCTGGTGTGAACCGTCCGCGTCCATCTCCACCATGGCGTCATAACCCCGCTCGAGTGCCCACCGGAAGGCGGCGATGTAGGCGGCACCAAGGCCCGCCTTGGCGGCGCGGTGCAGCACCTGGATCTGATCGTCTGCGGCGGCGAGCGCGTCGGCTGCCTGACCGGTGCCGTCCGGGCTGTTGTCGTCCACGACGAGCACGTCGGCATCTGGCACCGCGGACCGCACCCGCGCCGCGATGTGCCGCAGGTTGTCCCGCTCGTTGTAGGTCGGAATGATGACGACGACACGGCCGGTGAACCTGCCTGCTCCTGTCACGCTTCCCGCCTTCGCCTGGTCTTGTCACGGAGGGCCAGTCCCAGGATCCCCAGCGCTGCCGCGCACGTTCCCGCGCCCGTGAGAGTCCACTCTGGCAGCTCGCCGAGCCGGTCGGCGAGCGTCAGCGCCGTCGAGGGCCGGATCTGCCGCACGAGGATCGCCTGGGTGAATTGCCTGGACTGGGCTAGGACTCGCCCATCTGGGGTGATGATCGCGCTGATCCCGCTTGTCGCCGCTATCAGCACCGGCCGCGCGTGCTCCACGGCGCGCAGCCGGGATATGGCGAGCTGCTGCGCGGGCTCGCCGGTCCGGCCATAGTCCGCGTTGTTGGTCTGCACCACGATCGCCTGGCCGCCGTGGGTCACCGCGTCCCTGACGATGCCGTCGTAGGCGACCTCGAAGCAGATGACGTCGCCGATCGTGACCGGGCCGAGGCGCAGTACCCCCGGCCGATGACCCGCCACCTGATCGTAGGGCACGAGCTTGAGCCGCTTGATGAACTTGGTGAGCACCGAGCGCATCGGCACATACTCGCCCAACGGCACCCGGTGCTGCTTGATGTAATAGGCGCCTGGGCCGGTCGCTGGTGACCAGACGATGCCGCGGTTCTGCAGATGCCGCCCGTCACTTGTGAAGGTCACGGCCCCGACGAGCGTCGGCACCCCGACGGCACGGACGGCGGAGTTGATCAGCGTGTAGGCGTCAAGATCCTGATACGGGTCGATGTCGCTCGAGTTCTCAGGGAGGATCACCAGATCCGGCTGGCGCACACGCCCCTCCCCGACCAGCGCGGCCAGCTTGTGCATGGCATTGACATGGTTGTCGAGCACGGCCGACCGCTGGCCGAGGAAGTGCAGGCCGAGCCGTGGCACGTTGCCCTGGACGACCGCGACGGTGACAGGGCGCCCGCCCGCATGCGGGAGCGGGATGACCGGGCCGCCGACGGCGAGCGCGATCACGCCGATCGCGGCCGCCAGCCTCGCCGCGGTGCGGCGCGCACCAGCTGCCCGCTGATCCGCTGCCTGCTGATCCGCTGCCTGCTGATCCGCTGCCTGCTGATCCGCTGCCTGCTGATCCGCTGCCTGCTGATCCGCTGCCCGCTGATCCGCTGCCCGCTGATCCGCTGCCCGCTCAATGCGGACGCTCCTCACCCTGCTGGAGACGACCGTCGCGAGCAGGCCACCGGCCAGCGCGATCACAAAGGTCAGCAGCGGTGCTCCGCCGAGCGATGCGTACCTGGTGAAGGGCGAGGCCGACTGGCTGAACGCGAGCCGCCCCCAGGTGAATCCGCCGAGCGGGACCCGCCCGCGCACAGCTTCCTCGGTTACCCACAGGCAGGCAGCCCACATGGGTGCGAGGCGCAGCCGCGCGACCGCAGCGATGCCGGCACCGAGCGGGGCGAAGTAGACGGCCTCCACAACCGCGACAAGCAGCCATGCGTCGGGGCCGATGACGTGCAGCCAGAAGAGCAGTGCGCTGAAGAATGCGGCGCCGGCCAGGAATCCGAGTGCGGCCCCCCTGCGGAGCTCACTGATGCCGCGAAGGGGCCTCGCCGTGCCTGGCTGCCAGATGGCGATCGTGATCAGGGCGACAGCGACCGGCGCGAGCGGCCACAAGCCGGCTGGCGGGAAGGCGAGCGTGAGCAGCAATCCGCCCGAGATGGCGGCCCCGGCCGGCCACACGCGCCGCGGCGTCAGCGGGCGCCGCATGGCGTATCGCCGGCCGCCTGGTATGTCCGGGCCCTTGGCGCTGCCGGTATTGCCTTCACCTGCGGCGGCCTCTGCCACCGCAGTCCTGCCCGTCACCGCAGTGCTGCCCGTCACCGCAGCGCCGCCCGTCACCGCAGCGCCGCCCGTCACCGCAGTGCTGCCCGTCACCGCAGCGCCGCCCGTCACCGCAGCGCCGCCCGTCACCGCAGCGCCGCCCGTCACCGCAGCGCCGCCGGGCGCCTGCGGGCCGGTTTCCGGCCCCGGGCCCTGTTCCGGCGTGGTCCGCCGCGCGCTGGCTTCCACGCAGGCACGTTACCCGCTCCTGAGTGCATAGGCTGCGGCGCGCCGACCGACTTTCCGATGCTGTGACCTTTCCTGGATGCGCTGCCGGCGCGGCGCCGACGGCGGATCACGCTAACGCCAGCACCGGACCACGCGGAAAAGGGTCCGGACATCCCTTCGGACCGGAACACGTCCCGCCGGCAACGAGCTCGCATTCCGTTGTCTACTGGGTGCCCGGACCCTTTCCGGGTCCAACCCCCCGCCCAGCCAGGACTGCGGCGCGGCCATTCTCCCTGTTCCGCACCTGGCAAAAAGACGGTGCGGCTGGGAGCCCCCGTCCGTGGCGCAGCCCTCGAAGTAGCCGGGACGGCCGACCCGGCCGGTTAGCCCGGTGCTGGACTGCGCAGCAACTTACCGCCCCTCGCCTCGATGTCAACCTCGCTGCGGCCACTCCTGTATCGGTATTTAGCCGTCTCTGGCGGCATATCGGCCGTTATCCGCACCACCCGGAAAAACCCGCGCATGCCTCCATATTCCGCGGCCGGCATCCCTGGTCCGTGGCCCGCCGGGCCTGGTGAGATTGGCCAATGAATGCGCCGGCATCGGGCGCGTCTGCGCCGCTGCTCGCGGCACGCGTGGTCCGCGGTGCGCCGGCCGGTCCTCCCGACGCGGCCGCGCTCAGGGGCGTGGCGGCACGACCACGGTGCCCGTCGCGGTGACGGCCACAATCGGCTCGCCGAGCATCCGCGCGGCGGAAAGGCCGCCGGCCGGATCGGCACGGCACATCACCCGCGCCTCGAAGGCGAGCTCGCGGCTGCGGCGCCCGGCCCGGAGCACGGTCGCGGTCGCCTCGACCACGTCACCCGCGCGCACCGGCGCATGGAACTGGACGTCGGCGTAGGCGGCGAGCAGTCCCTCGTCGCCGTCCATCTGGACGCAGACCTCGGTCGCCACGTCGCCGAACAGCCCGAGGACGTAGGCACCGTCCACCAGGTTGCCGCCGTAGTGGGCGTGGCCGTACGGCACGTATCCGCGGTGGCTGACTGTGGTGCCCACGAGCCCCTCGCCGCTCACCGGGGCACCGCACCGTGAGCGGCGCCTCCCACCCCGGTGCCCGCCGCCAGTGCGTGCACCAGGTAGCTCGCCACCTCGCCGGGCGTGGTCCCGCGGCCGAAGATCCTGTCCACACCGAGATCGCCGGCCATCGCAGGGTCGAACCTGGGGCCGCCGACGACGAGGAGTGGCCGCGCGGGACGGTCGCCGGCCACCAGGGCCGCCGCCCGGGAGCGCTGACCTTCGCCGTCATTTTTCCCGAACGGCTGCGCGGGTGTCACATGCCCTGAAGGCGCCGCACCCGCTGGGCGGGGAGTTCCGTGGGGTCGCCCGCCAGGCAGGCACAGCCCTGGCGGCTGCGCAAATGCCTCCGCCAATGCCCGTGCGCCGGTCAGATGGGCGTCGCGCTGGGTCACCACCTGGCTGACGAGTACCGCGTCAGCGTGTTCACGCCGTGCACGGTCGGCGAGCTCCCCGACGCCGACCTGCGCTCCCAGGTTGACCACGCGCATCTCGCGGTAGTACTCCAGGCCCTTCTCCCCCGCGTGCCCCTTGACGTTCAGGATCGCGTCGATCCCGACGGTGTGCGCATCGCTGCCGACGCACGCGCCGACCACCACGAGCCTGCGCCCGAGCACCGTGCGGATCCGCAGGTTCACCTCCTGCGGCGACAGCAGCGGGAATTCGCGCTCGGTGACGGTAACAGCCGACAAATCAACAAGGTGACGTACTCGTCCGTACACGATGAAGAACGTGAAATCCGGGCCCATGGCCTTGGAGTGCGCCACCATCGCCTGATCCATGCCCATCTTGGCGGCGAGCTGCAGGGCCGCGGCCTCGGCGCGGGCCCGCTGAGCCGAGTCCTGCTGACCCGGGGCACGCAGCGGGACCGGCAGCGTGAAAGAAAGCTGGACCCTGCCGTCCCCTGTGGTGTCACCGTAGGGCCGGACGATGTGCCCGCTCACGTCGTCACCGCCTGCCTGGCCGCCTGCTGCGGCAGCCGTTCTGGATCCTCGAGAATTTCCGTGACGGGGTTGAAATAGCCGTCCGCGTGGCGCACCACCCCGTCGAGCCCCTTCCCGCCATCCGGCGGCCGTTTGGTCACGCCGAACGTGCCGCCGGCGATCGCCCGGAGCAGCCCTTCGCCGCCGATCCTGCGCAGCAGGTCGACCGCCTCGCCGAGCACCTGGTGGGCGCGGCGGGTCACGGGTGAGTCCGGGCCGGGCCTGAAGTCATCGCCAAGCTGCCCGGCGGCCTCCCTCACGTAGCGGACGTTCTCGAGCGCCAGGTCCCTGTCGGAAAGGAACGGGGTGTGGATGCCCTCGGTCATCATGCCGATCAGCAGGATCGACTGGCCGGTCATCAGCCCGCACAGGTTGAAGAACGCGTCGAGCAGGTAACCGGCGAAGATGTTCCCCGTCATGTGCTTGGTCGGCGGCATGTACTTCAGTGGCGCGTCGGGGAACAGCTCGCGCACGAGCTGGGCGTGGGCGAGCTCGAGCAGGAACGAGCCGGGGACCGCCGGGTTGATCTCGAAGGCGTGCCCAAGGCCGAGCTGCGCGTCCGCGAGGCCGGCCTCCTTGCCGAAGTATTCGTTGAGCAGCTGGCTCACCACCACCGTGTGCGCGGCGTCCACCGCGTCGGCGGTGGTGAGGTAGTTGTCCTCACCCGTATTGATGACGATTCCGGCCCGGGCATGGATCTGCCTGGCCAGCCGCTGGTCGATGAAGGTCCGCTTGGGATTGATGTCGCGGAAGATGATGCCGTACATGCAGTCGTTCAGCATCATGTCCAGCCGCTCAAGCCCGGCGAGCGCCGCGATCTCGGGCATGCACAGGCCCGACGCGTAGTTGGTGAGCCGTACATAACGGCCGAGCTCGCGGGACACGTCGTCAAGCGCCTCACGCATAAGACGGAAGTTCCGCTGTGTGGCATAGGTCCCGGCATAACCCTCGCGGGTAGCGCCCTCCGGCACGTAGTCGAGCAGCGACTGACCGGTCGAGCGGATCACCGCGATGATGTCGGCGCCCTCGCGCGCGGCGGCCTGCGCCTGCGGGATGTCCTCGTAGATGTCCCCGGTGGCCACGATCAGGTAGATCCACGGCATGGGCGGCTGCGCGGTGTCGCGGATCATCCCGGCGCGCTCGGCGCGGCGCGCGTCGATCCGGCCGACGCCCACGCCGACGGCGCCCGCGGCCGCCTGTCGTGCCGCCACGGCGTCGGCGCCGCCTGGGATGCGGAACCTGGCTGTGCCGTCGGCCGCCGCGCCGGCGAGTGCGCGCAGATCCGGGTAGCCACCGCTGCGCAGCGCGTCCCAAACCGGCAGGGCGACGCCGTGGGACAGTCCGGCCTGCTCGCGGACCGCGTCGGTGAGCCTGTTGACCCATGGCATGCCGTCACCGTCGGCGCCCTGGAGCCCGGCGAGCCTGAGCACGGCGCGTTCGACCGACACCGTCGTGTGCGTGCGCGCCAGGTCGACGATCGGGCGGCCCGCGAGTTCGGCCAGCCTGCGGGCCTCGCCGACGATCGCGGGATCGAGGCCAAGTTTGGGTGTGATGCGGGACGTCCGGGTCACTGCGGCACCCTCCGCTCGAACAGGGCCCTGACCGCCGGCTGCGACCGGGCGAGGTCCAGGGCAAGGTCGGCGTGGCCGGGCACGTACCCGTTTCCTATGAGCATGGTCACGTCCGCGGCCAGGCCCTCCGCGCCAAGCGCCGCGGCCGTGAACGAAGTGGCCATGGAGAAGAAGATCACGGTGCCGCCCTGGGCGGTGGCGAGGATCGCGCCTCCCTCACAGCCGGGCACGTCAACGCAGACCACGGTCACGTCGGCCGGTCCACCGGCCCGGGTCACGGCACCACCGAGCGCGACCGGGTCGCGCGCGTCGGCGACGACGATCTCGTCAGCCAGGCCGCTTGGCCCGCCTGTTGCTGGTGCCGTGGCCCCGGCGCTGGCCCATTGCTGCGGCTGTGGGCCGCAGCCCACAGCCCCATTGCTGGGACTGTGGGCTGCGCTGCCGGCTTCGCGCAGGGCGGCGGCCTCGGCCTCGCCGGGCACCACGCCGATGACACGGCGTGCGCCGGCCCGGCGGGCCGCCGCCGCTGACAGGCTGCCGCTCTTGCCTGACGCGCCGATGACGGCGACCACTGGGCCGGTACCCGTGGCGTGCTCGCCGCCGCCGGCAGGGACGGCGGCGGTGTAGGACGCCACCACGCGGGAGGTGAGCGCGGGCGCCCCGCAGACGTCAAGCACGGCGAGGGCGAGCGGCACAGGCAGATCATCAGGCAGCACGGCGGCGATCGAGCGGCCGAACAGGATCGCGTGGCCCGCACACGGCACCTGCTCGGATGCGCCGTCCCAGCGGGCAAGCCCGTCGGTGATCATGAGCGGGGTCAGGGTGAGTGAGACGAGCGTCGCGATCCTGTCCCCCGGCTTCAGCCCGAGCGGTGACGGCCGGCCCGGCCTCGTCCACAACGCCGACGAGCATTCCGCCCGATCCGGTGACGGGGTTGTGCATCTTGCCGCGGGTCTGGATGATCTCAAGCACCGCCGCCCTGATCTCGTCCGGGTCGCCGCCATGCGCATCGTGCAGCTGCCGGTAGGAGGCGGCGTCCAGGTTGAGCCGCTCCACGGCGACGCGAACCTCGTCAGGCCCTGCCTGCGGCCCGGGGTCGAGCCTGCGGGCGGCTTGCGGCAGTACCCCGGCAGGCTCCACGACCCGCTGGAGGCCGAACGGCGAAATCGCGGATGCCGCCGGGCCGGGCTCACGTGCCCCGTGCCCGGCCCGGGCGGGCGGCGCCTGCCGCCCCGTACCCGTGGGCACATGGGTCGGTGCCACACTCACCATCCTTCCCGCCGCGGGCCTTCCTGCTCCAAGCCGCGTCGTGGTCAAGAGAATTTCTTGTTAGAGACTACTATGACGATAGATTCTTTCATGACCTGTGCATAATCGGGGACATTCGTCCGGATCGTCGGCGGCTGACGCCGCGGACCACACCTGCAAGGAGGCCACCATGATCGACCAGCCGTATGGCTATCAGCGCGTAGAGCTGGCCGAACCCGACTGGCGGCGCTTCCCCGGCTGGGCGGACGTGAGCGCGGCGGACTGGGAATCCGCCCAGTGGCAGCGGGCACACTGCGTGAAGAACATCCGGCAGCTCCGCAAGGTGGCCGGCGACGGCCTCGATCGAGCGGTTCTACGCCGACCTCGATCGCGACCAGCGCGAACGCGCCACCATGTCGATGCTTCTACCGCCGCAGATGCTGAACACCATCGCCGCGGCGTTCGTACCCGGCCAGCCGGGATTTACCGACGCGTTCTACGCCGATCCTGTGCGCAGGTACATGATCCCGGTCTTCACGGACCGCCGCGAAGACTGGCCGTCGCACCCGTACGCGCAGCGGGACTCGCTGCACGAGGCGGAGATGTGGGCGGTCGAGGGCCTCACCCACCGCTACCCGACCAAGGTGCTCGCAGAGGTGCTCCCGACCTGCCCGCAGTACTGCGGGCACTGCACCCGCATGGACCTGGTCGGTAACCCCACCCCGGTCACGGGCAAGCACAAGTTCGCCCTCGCCAGGCAGGACCGGCTCGGCGCGATGCTGGATTACCTGCGGCGGTCCCCCGGCGTCAGGGATGTCGTGGTTTCAGGCGGCGACGTCGCGAACGTGCCGTGGCCACGCCTCGAAGAGTTCGTGGGCGCGCTGCTTGACATCGGCGGCATCCGTGACATCCGGCTGGCCACCAAGGCACTGATGGGCCTGCCGCAGCACTGGCTCCAGGACGAGGTGCGGGCTGGCATGGAGCGGCTCGCCACCACGGCACGCGGGCGCGGCGTCAGCCTGGCCATCCACACCCACGTCAACGCGGCCCAGTCGGTCACGCCGCTTGTCGCCCGGGCAGCCAGCGCCATGCTCGACACCGGGATCCGCGACGTGCGCAACCAGGGCGTGCTGCTGCGCGGCGTCAACGACAGCCCGGCCGCGCTGCTCGACCTGTGCTTCTCGCTGCTCGACGGCGCCCAGATCATGCCCTACTACTTCTACATGTGCGACATGATCCCGGGCAGCGAGCACTGGAGGCTCACCGTCGGCGAGGCGCAGCACCTGCAAAATCAGCTCATGGGGTACTTGCCCGGCTTCGCCACGCCGCGGATCGTGTGCGACGTGCCCTACGTTGGCAAGCGCTGGGTACACCAGGTGAGCCGCTATGACGCGGAGCGTGGCATCTCCTACTGGGCGAAGAACTACCGCACGGCGGTCGAAGCGCAGGACCCGCTCGCGCTCAGCCGCGAGTATGCCTACTACGACCCCATCCACATGCTGCCAGGCAGCGGCCAGGAGTGGTGGCGGGCACGTAGCCGTAAGGAAAAACAGGCAGCAGTGGCGGCGCCGGGGCGCTGAGCTGGCGCTGCGACTGGCGCTGGGACTGGCGCCGAGACACCGGTGGCGGCCGCGCCTTCGCTAATATTCGGCCTTTCTTACCTGGTCAAGGCCGTGGAGGAGGACATTCAGCTGCCCCGGGCTGTCCAGGTACGCCAGGATGGCGTTATCGAAAGCGGTTTCCATTACGGGCGGCATGGAATCAGACGCGTCGAAGCGGACGCTGACATCCCGGTTGAGATTCCCGGCAAGCTCGCGCGAAACCGCGTCCGGATAGTCGCGAAGCGGCACGAGCCGATTCACTGATATCGCGCCGCTGCCCGGACGGCTGATCCATGCCTCCTGCGCCTCTGGTGTTGTCAGGTAGGCGAGCAGTTTGCGTGCCGCCGGCGTGTTACGGAACATCCCCAGCAGGTCGCCGCCGACCTCCGCGCTGCCCTGGCAGGCGGATGTTAGCGGCGGGAAGGGAATGAAGTCGAAATCCGCCTTCGGCTGTGGATGGGCCACCCGCCCGGCAGAGCCGCTGAGCGTGTCCTGCTTGTAGAAGGCGGTGATGAACGAACCCTCATGGTCCAGGTAGCATCCGGGTGGGCGGTCGAACATGGGCTGGCAGGCCTGGGCGTAGTTGGTGAGAAGCTCGGACCCAGTGCCACCATGGACGAGGCCCGGAGTCTCCGCAACCTGGCCAAACGTCTGCCATGCCCGCGTGATGGGTGCTGACGCCCACGGCAGCGTGCCTGCCACCCACCGGTCATACACCTGCGGACCGGACTGGTGGAGCACGATGTCCTCGATCCAGTCAGTCCCGGGCCACCCGGAGTTGGAGCTGTCCTCCATTCCCATGCACCACGGCGACCTGCCCGCTCCCGTCAGGCCCTTCGCCAGGCTCGTGAGCTGGCCCCAGGTCAGGTCTGGCGACGTGAGAAGGCCAAGGTCACGGTCTGGAAACTGCCGAGGGTTGTACCAGATGACACTCTTGAGCGCGGCCTTGACGATGATCGCGTAGTAGTGGCGGGTGCCGTGTGGCCCAGCCGCCTGCATGAGCTTCAGCCAGCCGGGCCCGTACTGCGTGGCCATCGCGCTGGGGTTCAGCGCTCCGTCGATGGGCAGAATCGTTCCCGCGGCCGCGTACTGACCCAGTTCGCCCGGCGTGGCCAGTACCGCGAGGTCGGGGGGATTTCCGTCTTTCAGATCGCTGGCGAGCACGGTGTCGGCGTCACGTGTCCCTGTGTAGGCGACCTGGATCCCGTATCTCTTCTCGAAGCCGTGGAGCATCGCAAGGAAGCCGCTCTGCTCGTCTCCGGTCCACGAGCCGAGCACCGTGACGGCGGCTTCGCCACCCGGCGGGCTGCCGCAGGCCGCCAGCCCGAAGGCAGCCACCAGCACGAGCACAAGCAGGAGGGGCGGGGCGCGACGTCCCATGTCGGTCACTGCTACCCCCGGTATTCGTTGAGGCGGGGCTTGACTCCGAGAAAGGCGAGGCCGACGATCGCGGCGGCCAGAGCGGGGATTCCGATCGGCAGGCCGCCGGTGTTCTCCGCCGACGCCAGATCAGCGTCAAGCGCGCCGCTGGCAGGCTGCGTCGCCGTCACGCTCAGGCCACCTGACGCGGGGCCGGACGCGCTGCCCGCGGCTTTCGCCCGCAAAGCCGCGGCCTGCATGTCCACGGCCCGGGTCTGCGCCTGCCAGATCCCGGTGAGTTTCGGAAGCGCCGTGCCCCGGGCGGCAGCTAAGGCCGTGTCGGCGGGCAGGGCCACGAGGGCCATCCATGCAAGCAGGCCGCACACGAGCGCCGTGGCCAGTAGCAGCGGAGGGCTGATCACCCGCCGGAACCTGCGCCGCAGGAAGCCCCAGGCGGCGATGATGCTCCCGAGCGCAAAGACGCCCTCCGCCGCGAAGACGAGCAGCAGCGCGGGTTCCGTCCACGGTGATGTCAGCCGCCGGTCGAGGGCACGTTGATCGTGGGCGGCCAGCCCGTCGATGCTGGCAAGCAGTCCGCCCTGGTCGCGCATCGAGTGCGAGGCGTAGGTCAGGTAGGCGTAGCCAAGATCGTGATCGCTGGCGGTTCCCAGGGCGACGTCCGTCCTGTAGGCGGCGTCCGCCTGCTCCACCGAGGCCTGGTAGGTCACGAGCTGGCCGCTGACGGTCTGGAGTTGCTGGCTGCCCGCGCCGCCGGACGGCTGTAACGCCGCAAGCCGCTCGAGATCCTGGCCGGCGGTCGTGATGTCGTTCTGATACTGCTGTCCTGGTCCGGTGAGCTGCGCCTCCCCGGAGCGGAAACTCTGCCACGCCGCGCGGTCCGCGTCGGATAACTCCGCGTGTGCCTCGATCGCGTCGAGAACCGCGGGGGACGCGCCGTCGCGAACCGACGCCGCGGTGCCGTGCAGGCCCTGCAGCAGGATTGTCGCCGTGATCCAGAGCAGGGCCGCCGCGGCAACGACCACGGCGAGCATGCGCCGCAGACGTCCCGGCGTGCTCTGGCGCCTGGAGCGGCGGGCGCCGGAACCGGCCACGGACTGGCCGCTCGCTCCTGACGGCGCCACACCGGCTGCGGGCACTGGAGACTTCATCCCTTCACGGCGTGATGGCGCCGCGGATCACTCCGCGCGCATACCCGCGCCCGTACCGCCGCGCCCGCACCCGGGATTGACCATGTTCTCATGGCTGATCGAATGGTTTGCCCCCGTGGAAGGTCCCGGTTGAGTTTCTAGCTGCTTTCCGTAACCAGCTGTACGGGGAAATCAATGAAATCGTACCAGTTACGGCAGGTAATGGAGACGGGATCAATGGGGCGCGCTGTATGGGCGACGCGAAGAAGGACGGGCACGCGTCCGGTGAGCGTGATGCGACCACCGGCGCGATCGGCCGCTGGCGTGGCCGGGTGAGCTGGGCGGGCGTGTGGATGCCCGTGCCAGGCCTGCCGGTGAAGGACGACGTAGCCGTCTGCGGCGAGTACCACCCGATAGCCGTTATGCAGCAGGCGCCTGACCCTGTAACGCTGCGCCTGCAGGCCGCGGAAGGGGAACGTCGGCTGGCCCGTGTCGGCCACAACCCACGGTGCCCAGCGTGGCGTCCAGTCCCACAGCAGGACCGTGTCCCGGTTCGTCAGCTTCGGGCCGATCCTGTTGGCCGCCTCGACCGTGATGCCGGGCGGCACCGCGGCGACCGCGGCCGCCGCTGCCCTGTCGCGTGCCGTGAGCCGGTAGAAGGCGGGATGCAGGGCCGCACCAAGCGGGAAGAAGGGGACAAGCGCGACAGCCGCCGCGCAGCAGAGCGCCGCGATGACGGTTACGGCGCGGACCTGGCCCCCGGGGATCCGCACCGGGATCCAGCGGCTCAGGCGCAGCGCGCCGTCGACGGCCGCGCACACGAGCACCACCACGACGAACGCGTTGTACTGATAGGGCAGGCCCCACCAGTCAGGCGCGGAGTTCGCGAGCATCCGCTCCGCAAGCAGCGGGACCGCGGCCAGCGAGATGGGCGACAGCAGTGGCAGGAAGAGCAGCGCGCCGGCCAGCCACATCATGGTGTCCAGCTTCACCGGCGGTGTGATGAGCAGGCGCGCGGTGGCGACCGGATCGGTGATCAGGTGCCATGCGGCCTGCGGGATGTCGCGGCCGAGCGCGCCGTAGTGCCAGTAGTACATGGCATTGCCACCGAACGCGGGTCGCAGAACCATTGTGGCCAGGACGGTCGCGGCAATCCCCGCGCCGGTCATCGTGGCCGCGAGCACCCGTTGCCTTGGCACCTGGGCGCGGGTCACGAGCAGCCACAGGCCGAACCCGGCGATCAGGAGGCCCATGTCCTCCTTGACAAGCAGCAGGGCAGCGGCTGCCAGCAGCGCGGCGCGCGGCCTGCCCGCCTGCATCCGCTCGAAGAACGCGGCCGTGAGCACGGGAACGAACGCGACCTCGTGGAAGCCGAACGCGACCGCCTCGGCCACCGGCCAGCTCAGTGCGTAGGCCGCAGCGGCGAAGTACCCGGCCGCGGCGGCGGCGCCGGCCGGGGCACGGGGCGCGGCGAGCCTGCGCGCGAACATCCAGATCAGGGGAATGGCGGCGGCGAACGCGATGCCCTGCACCACAAGGAGCGTCTGTGGGCCGTCGTAGAGCCAGTAGAAAGGCGCGAGGGCCGCGATGACGGGCGACCAGTGATCGCCGAGGATGGAGAAGTGCGAGCCGCCGCCGTTGTGGATACCTTTGACGATCGCGATACCCGGCTGGAAATGCGCGTAGGAGCGCACCGCCTGATCGAAGATGACAAGGTCGTATGTGGTCGTACGGAAGGTCGCCTGCTGCAGGAGCGCAAATCCCGCGTAGACCGCCGCGGCCGCCACTGTCATCGCGGCGACCCACACCCGGTGCACCGCGCCCCTGCCGCCCACCGGAACCGCCGCCGCGGCGTGCGCCAACGCGCTCAGGCGGACGCGGGCAGCCGCCGCGGGCCGCCCAGCGGCATCGGTACTCATCGCCGAGGAGGCTATCGCGGGCCGGGCAGCAGTCTCACCGTCTACTGATTGACACCGAAGGTGCCGCGGGGCCTGAACTCAGCTGGGTGGGCGCGGCGCACGCAGTCCCCTCCGGCCAGTTCGGGTGGCGGCCGACGGTCATTTCCGTGAGTTCCGGCGCGGTGTACGTCACGTCCCTACAATCGGCACTGACTGGGTAGCATCGGCAAAAATCGCCGACATCTGCCTCCAGCTTGATGCACGGCGCTTCCAGATCGGCCGCGTGAGGCTGGTCTGCGTTACCGATCCTGGACCATACCTGTCCACCGTTAGGACCTGTCCACCGTTAGGCCTGGCCGGGAGGTGCGGCCTTGGCGCTTCACCGGCGCACCATTGTGACAGCGGCGTCCGCGGTTACCGCGGCAGCCGCTGTCGTCGTGGTCGGCAGCTTCGTGTTCCTCATGCACGGCAGATCCAAGCCGGTGCCGGTGCATCCCGCGGCGTCCGCCACGCCGGCGACGCCCGAGTCGCCCCAGCCACCCAAGCCGCCCAAGCCGCTGCTTTCCCCGTTCACGGGCGAGCGAGTGAAGGCGCTCGGGCCGGTTCTCGCGGTAAAAATCGACAATGTAGCCGAGGCCCGGCCACCAACAGGTCTGACCGACGCTGACATCGTGTACCTGCTCCCGGTGGAGGGCGGCCTCAGCCGGATCTTCGCGGTGTTCTCGTCGCATTTCCCACCGGTCATCGGGCCTGTGCGCAGTGCCAGGGAAGACGACATCGAACTGCTGCGCCAGTTCGGCCGGCCTGCCTTCGCTTACTCGGGTGCGCAGAGCCGCCTGCTTCCGGTCATCAAGCACGCGCGGACCGTCGACCTTTACGCAGGAACCGTGGGCGGGTATTTCCGTGACCCGAACCGGGTGATCCCCCACAACCTTTACGCGACCACCAGCCAACTGCTCGCAGAAGCGCGCGGGGCCAGCAGGGCGCGCGACATCGGTTTCCGGTTCGGCCCGCCACCTCCGGGCGGCAAGTCCGCGAGGGCCGTTTCCGTGGCCTATCCCGCCGCGTCCTTCTCGTTCCGCTGGTCCGCGCGCACATCGCGGTGGCTGGTATCCATGGACGGCTCCCCCGCCCTGAGCACGGAAGACGGGCAGTTGAGCGCTCCCACGGTGGTAATCCAGTACACGAAGGTGCGCACCTCCCGGTTCCTGGAGGAGGGTGTGCCGCCGCCATACGCGGTGAGCACCGGTTCAGGCAGCGCCCTGGTGCTGCGCGGTGGCAAGGCCTACAACGTGCGCTGGTCGCGGCCGCGGGCCGGCGGCGGCACGGCGTTCACGACCGCGTCGGGTCAGCCGATGACCTTCGCACCGGGCCCGGTCTGGATCGTGCTCGCCGCATCAGCAGGGTCCACCTCGTCATAAGCACGGTGATCCGCGCCTCCGCCGCGTTGCCTGCCGTCTGGCGCTGTCCTCGCCGCCGAACCGGCCTGGCCAGCACGTGCCAGCCGGTGTCGGCCAGCACCGCGATCGCTTGATGAATTAGCGTGGCCATGTGACCCGCAGCAATGAGCAGATCAGCCCGCAACTCGACGATTACATCGCCGCGCACAGCAGCCCGCCCGACGCGGTCCTGCTCGAACTCGCCGACGAGACGGCAAAGCGTTTTCCCGAGAACGAGCGCATGCAGATCGGCCCGGAGCAGGGCACGTTCATGACCGTCCTGACCCGGCTCATGCACGCCCGCGATGCGATCGAGATCGGCACCTTCACCGGCTACTCGTCGATCTGCCTGGCCCGGGGGCTGCCCGACGGCGGCAAGCTGCTCTGCTGCGATGTCAGCGAGGAGTGGACGTCGGTGGCGGGACGCTACTGGGAGAGGGCCGGCGTCGCAGAACGGATCGAGTTGCGGCTCGGCCCGGCGCTCGACACGGTTCGGGCCCTTCCCGCGCACACCACCTTCGACCTCGCCTTCATCGACGCGGACAAGACCGGTTACGTCGGCTACTGGGACGAGGTCGTCCCGCGGATCCGGCCCGGCGGCGCCATCCTCGTGGACAACACACTTTCGCATGGCCGTGTCATCGACGAGGCGGATAATCACCCCAACGTCGTGGCGATCCGGGCATTCAACAAGCACGCCGTCGCCGACGAACGCGTCGTCGTGGTGGTGCTGCCACTCGGCGACGGCCTCACCCTCGCCTGGCGGAAATAACGGCATCAGCGCGGCCTCTGGCCAGCGCCGCCTCTGGCCAGCGCCGCCTCTGACCAGCGCCTCTGGCCAGCGCCTCTGGCCAGCGCCGCCTCAGCCGGTCCCGCCGCCGCCAGGCCCGCCCGGCTCAGCCTCGCGAGGCCCGCGGGTGCCCGGCTCGCCTTCGCCTGGCCGGCCTTCACCCGCCTCGACTTCCGCAGGATCGCCGAGCTCGGCCCACGCCGTCACCTGCCCGCCCGCCAGGCCGTAATGTCCCCATCGGGTGGCGAGGAAGTCGACGATCAGCAGCCCGCGCCCGTTCTCCTCGTCGCCCACCGCCGCGCCCGGCTGAGGCGCGGGCACGGGCACGGCTGCGGCGGCGTCCGGTGACGGCGACGCCCGCCCGTGATCAGTCACCTCGATCCGGACCGCTGCCGACGTCGCCGCGACCGTGACATGGATAACCCCGCCATCCCCCGATGCGGTGTGGCGGATGGCGTTCGTCACGTACTCCGAGGCGATGAGCTCGGCGTCCCTGGCCAGCGGATGGCTGCCCAGGAAGGCCCGGACGAACGCGCGCGCGGCTGGCACCATTGAAGGCAAACCTGGAATTGAGATCGTCCAGCTCCAGCGATCCACGGGGAACCTCCGGCCGAGAAAGATCGATCACTACGCGTGAAGCTGTGACCACAACATAGCGCTGTGGTCACAGCTTGTCTGGGGAATCGGCGACAATGAGCTGCGACCCGCAGCACATGCCGAGGGAGGTGCGAGTCCGATGGGCGCCTCGACCGATCCGGTCTATCTCCGAGTCCTCGAAGATCTGCGTGCGCAGATTCGCGAGGGCACGCTCGCGCCGGGTGCGCGCGTGCCATCCAGAGCGGCGATCATGACCCGTTACGGCGTCGGCGAAACCGCCGCGAAGCACGCGCTTGCCGTGCTCGCCACAGAGGGGCTCATCGAGCCGCGGCCCGGGTCCGGGTCATACGTGCGGCAGCCACCGGTAATCCGGCGCCTCGATCACGACAGGCACCAGATCCCCGGCTCGCCGTTCGGGCTGGACGAGTCCACCCTCTCCGCGGCGCACGAGCCTGGGCACGCGCGGCGGCTCTCCTTCGACCACTACTCAGAGCGAACCCAGCCACCGCCGCACATCGCGTGGCGGCTGAGGCTGCAGCCCGACGACCGGGTCATGCGTACCAAGTATGTGCTCCGCGCCGACGGAATCCCGGTCCAGATGGCGACAAGCTACGAGCCCATGGAGGTCACCGCGGGCACCCCGGTGCTGCTGCCCGAAGAGGGGCCGCTCGCAGGGCGTGGCGTGACTGCACGCATGGGAGCAATCGGTATAGGGGTGGACCAGGTTATTGAGGACATCTCTACCCGGCCGCCGCTCTCGGCGGAGGCCGCCACTCTGGCGATCCCTTCGGGAACGCCAGTACTGCACGTTGAACGGACCCACCTGGCTGGCGACCGGCCGGTCGAGACGTGTGACATCATCATCCCGGCCGATCAGTACCGGCTCAGGTACCGTATCCCGGTGCGGCCCCAGGAGTGACTCGATGGCCGCTCTCCCGGCGATCGCTGTCCGCTGGCTACAGCTACCTGGCGGCGCACGGATCGAACACATAATCGAATGTTAGAGGCGTGGGCGGGCCTGCCCAAGGCGGCCCGCCGGCGTGTCGCGGATTCCTCATCCGGCCGGCCAGATCGTCGCCCACGTGGCAGGGCGCAGGTCGGCCTGGGCCTGAACCTGATCCGTGACGGGGACGCGCGTATCTTCGTGGAGGCGCCAAGGCACGGACGCAGGAGGCCCGATTTGGCAGATAACGGCCTGTTCGGCCCGCTTTTCGGGAACCCGGACGTGGACCGGGAGATCGGCGAGCGCGCGTGGCTGCAGGCGCTGCTCGATGTCGAGCGGTCGCTCGCGGCGGCACAGGCACGCGCAGGCCTGATACCAGGATCGGCCGCGGCCGCGATCGCTGCGTGCTGCTCAGCCGACCTTTTCGACGCTGCAGGTCTCGGGTGGCGGGCGCTTGCCGCGGGAAATCCGGACGTACCGCTCGTGGCGGACCTGACCGCTCTCGTTCCCGCCGAGGCAGCGCGTTACGTGCACTCGGGTGCTACCAGCCAGGACCTCCTGGACACCGCGACGATGCTTGTCGCCCGCCGCGCGCTGCGGCCGATCATTGCGGACCTGCGAATCGCGGCCGACCGGTGTGCGGAACTTGCCGAGCGTGAGGCCGGCACCGTGATGGCCGGCCGGACCCTGCTACAGCAGGCGCTGCCCGTCACGTTCGGGCTCAAGTGTGCCGGGTGGCTCACCGCCCTGGACGAGGCGGCGAGCGGCCTCGATTTCGTCCGCGGGAGCCGTTTGGCTATCGAGTTCGGCGGTGCGGCGGGCACGCTCGCGTCGCTCGGCGGGGCCGGGATTACGGTCGCCGCGCTGCTCGCCGATGAGCTGAAGCTCGCAGAACCGGTCCTGCCATGGCACACCGACCGCACCCGGGTCGCGGAGATCGGCTGCGCGCTCGCGGTCGCGTCCGGCGCGCTCGCCAAGATAGCTCTCGACGTTCTGCTGCTCGCTCAGACGGAGGTCGGCGAGGCCGTCGAGGCGGGCGGCGAGGGCCGCGGCGGCTCGTCCACGCTTCCGCACAAGCGGAACCCGGTCGGTGCCGTGCTTGTGACCGCGTGCACAAGGCGCGTGCCCGGCCTCGCCGCCACCCTGCTCGCGTCCATGGCGCAGGAACATGAACGCGCGGGGGGCGGCTGGCACGCCGAATGGGAGACCCTCACGGAGGCCCTGCGGCTCACCGGCGGTGCCGCGCTCCACGGCCGTGAGATGCTTGCGGGCCTGCGGGTCAACGCCGCGCGGATGCGCGACAATCTCGGCGGGACCAACGGGCTCATCATGGCGGAGAGCGTGGCGGCACGCCTGTCCCCCGCACTCGGCCGCGGCGTGGCGCGGGAACTGGTGACCCGCGTGTGCACGGAGGCCGTCGATCGCGGAAGGCCGCTTCGTGACGCGCTGCTCGCCGAACCCGCCGTGACCAGGCACCTGTCGGCCGAGGATGTTGACGCCGCGCTCGATCCCGCTTCCTACCTCGGCAGCGCCGCGCGTTTCATCAACCGCGCGCTCGCGCGGCACGCAGCGCTCACACCCCGGGCACGGCCGGCGCGGCAGCAGGAGCGGCAGCACCATTGACATCCGCGTGGCTGAACTACGAGCCTGCCGGACCTGCAGGAGCCCCTGCGCTGCTCCTCGTCGGCTCGCCCGGGCCGGCGCGGTCTGATGGTGGGTTCCGGGGGGTCGCCGCCCGGCCAGCACAGCCCCGAACGGCCGCGCGGCGATCTCCGCCACGTCACACAGGCACGTCGACGCCGCCGTCGCGCGCATGGATGGTTTCACCGCGGATTTCCAGGAGCTGATCACCCGTTACGCCTGGGGTGAGATCTGGAACCGCCCGGGGCTTGACCGGCGGGATCCGCAGTTGCATCACGCTGGCGATGCTTGCCAGCCTCGGGGGGTAGACGAAGCGGTGACCCAGATACGTCGCGGCGAGATTGCAGGCCGAGACGCTTTGACATCGAGTATGAGTTGAGGCGCGCTCATACTCGCTAAACATCTTGGCTAGGCCTGACTCTGAAAAGTCGACGTCTGAGCTTGCCGTTTAACCTCTTCTATCCCACTTGATAACGTTTGTGGGAGATGGAGCCCGCTGACGCCGACACCTACTTCGGCACGGTGCTGCGGGGCGCGGCGAAGGGCACCGGGCTGGGCCGCTCCCCGGCGCTCAGGACCAGGCCCGCGAGCAGGTCCGCGACGACCTGCGCGCCCGGGCCGAAGCCGAAGCGAACGGACTCCGCCAGGCCTGAGGGCCTGAGCGGCCAGGCGACTTCTCCATCCTTGGGCGCATCGGCAGCCAGCCGTTCCCCGAGGTCGGTACGGATGCAGTGCAAGGGCACTACTGAGGCCAGGCAAGGCAAGATCACTCCGGTTTGCGGCTGATGACATCTTCTTACCAACCCCCGGGTCCGGGTCGCCGAACTCGCCCGGATCCGCCTCGACGTCGACCTCGACACCTGTCGCATTCGCATCGCCCAGGGCAAGGGCGCCAAAGGCCGCTACGTGCCGTTCCCTGCCACCTTCAAGGAGACCTACCCGTGTGCATGGCCACGGCAGATGACAGACCACGCAGCGACCGTGGTTTGCGACATGCCGGTCGAGTTCGCGCGGGGCCGTGTCGAGCATCCGCATGATCTCTGGCGAGAAGACACCGGCCTGATCTACCCCGGGCACGCGGGACGTTACGGCCAACGTCTTCGTCCTCATCCGGATCACCCCAGCCAGCTCCCCGCTATGCTGCTCCCAGCACGCATCAACTCACACCGAGCAATATACACCGTGTAAGTCACACGGTGTAAGTATCTGGAAAGTAGGAGAATGCCTCCCCGGTCGCCCAGAAGTCCCACCGTCCGCCACAAGCGCCTAACGGCCGAGTTCCGCCGCCTGCGTTCCGAGGCTGGACTCACCCGCGATGACGTGGCCGGACGCCTCGACTGGCACCCCACCAAGGTCACCCGCATCGAGACCGGCCAATGGACCCGCCTCAACCTCCGTGATGTGCGTGACCTGCTCGACATCTACGGCGTCACCGATGAAGCCCAGCGCGAGGCCCTCATCCAGCTCGCCCGTGACGCTCGTCAACGTGGTTGGTGGCACTCCTACGGCGACGTCTTGCCGAGCGAGTACTCCCACTTCATCGGCCTGGAGGCCGAAGCCGCCTCGCTGCGCACGTATCAGCAGGTGCTCGTGCCGGGCTTGCTCCAGACCGAGGCCTACGCCCGCGCCGTCATCCAGGCTTTCCGGCCCACCGATACCTCAGAAGGCATCGACCGCAGAGTGGCCGTCCGCCACGAACGCCAGCGCCGCGTCACCGAAGAACGCTCGCTCCAGCTCTCCGCCGTCCTGGGCGAAGGCGTCGTCCACCAGCTCGTCGGCGACCAGGGCAAGGCAGCCGAGCAGCTCCGCTTCTTGGCCGAGGCCAACGACCTCCCCAACGTCATGGTGCAGGTCTTGCCGTACGCCGCAGGCGCACACGGTGCCATGGTCGGCTCGTTCGAAATCCTCGGCTTCCCCGAGCCCGTCGATCCTGATGTCGTCTACCTGGAGAACATGGCCTCAGCCTTGTTCTTAGAGGAGCCTGAGGCCGTCAACCGCTACGTCCAGGTGTTCGATTACCTCCGTGCTACCGCCCTCAGCCCGCAGGCCACGAGCGATATGCTCAGGAGAGCGACAGAGGAGTTCGCGTGACTCGTATGAGAGAGGAGCGCGGGATGCCTGACATCGACCTGTCCCGCGCGGTCTGGCGCAAGAGCACCCGTAGTGGCGGCAACGGTAGCTGTGTTGAGCTAGCCGACCTTGGTTCCACGATTGCTGTGCGGGACTCCAAGGACCCGGATGGCCCGAAACTACTCTTCACTGGTGACCAGTGGCGCACCTTCACCCGGAGCGTGAAGGCCGGCACGTGCTCGCCGCTGCCGGGATAGAGGAGTGCTATAACACCAGCCGGGTTCTTCCTAGCCATCGAGCAGGGTATGCCCATGGCGCCGCGCACGCTGTTTGTAGTCGATGAGGGCTCCATTGTGCCGATGTCCTACTGGCGAGAATCATCGACCTCGCCGACGAGTACGACTGCAAGGTGTTTGTGACCGGTGATCATCAGCAGCTCGCAGCCGTCGAGTCCGGCGGCGGTATGACGCTGCTGGCCAACCACCTGGGGCACACTCAGCTCGCGGTGCCGGTGCGGTTCGCCGAGGAATGGGAACGCGACGCCAGCCTGCGGCTGCGGGCCGGACACAAGGCAGCCCTGGAGGAGTACGCCGAGCACGGCCGGATCACCAGCGGCGACCACGAAGACGCGCTCGACCACGTACGGCGGGCCTACGTGGCCGGGCGCCTGGCAGGCGAGGACACGCTGCTGATGGCCCACGCCAGGCAGGACTGCCGCGAACTGTCCGTCTGATCCGCGATGACCTGATCCACCTCGGGCTGGTCGATGACGGGCCATCTGCGCAGCTCAGCGAGGGCGCGAGGGCATCGGCCGGTGACCTGATCGTCTGCCGGAAGAACGACTCCAAACTGGTCACCGAGCCTGGCCACACGCTGGCCAACGGAGACATCTTCCGGATCGACAGCGTCGAGACCAATGGCATCCAGGTGCGCCGGGTCGTGGAAGCCGACCCGGAAACCGGACGGCCATGCGTCGCCAACCACGCCGTCTTCTACGGCGCTTCCAAGTTCCAGGACACCGACCTGGCGTATGCGGTGACCGGCCACAACGGCATGGGCGGCACCGTCGCCCGGGGACTGGCGTTCATCACCGGCAGCGAGAGCCTGGAGTGGCTGTATGTGGCCCTGACCAGGGGCCGCAACCGCAACACCGCGATCACCGTCACCCGCGACGGCGTCCGGGACAACACGGGCCAGAAGGTGGCCATCCAGCCCCGGGGAGCCGAACCGCAACCCGGTACCCGGCCAGACCAGAACTCGCACGGCATGAGCGAATGCAACGCGAACGCGCCGGGCTGCCGCCCGAACCCGCCGGGCAAGCTGGGCACGAACGCGAGCCGATCGCGGTACTCGCTGACTGCATGGACCGCGAAGAACGCGAAGAAAGCGCCAGCGAGTACCGGCGCCGCGAACTGGCTAACGCCGACCACCTGAGCCTGGTGCACGCGCGGGGACGTCCGCTTCGTGTCCGTGTGCGAGCACCACGTCCTGCCGTTCGCCGGGATCGCTCACATTGGTTATGTGCCACGCAAGCGCATCCTGGGCCTGAGCAAGGTTGCCCGGGTCGTCCACCACTGCGCGCGCCGCCTCCAGGTTCAGGAGAGGCTGACTGGGCAGATCGCCGACTGGCTGGCCGAGCAGCTCGAACCGGCTGGGGGTGGACGTGCTGCTTACGAGTTCCCCCGCGATTGAGACGGGGGTGAAGCGGGCGATGGTGTGGTGCCAGCCCGACCGATCGCCGTCCTGGCAAGATAGCGGCATGGAACGTGTGCTTGGAATCGGTGGATACTTCATGCGGGCCGCCGACCCGGCGGCCCTGGGCGCGTGGTATCGCGATTGCCTAGGCCTGGACGCCGATGAGAACGGCCTGTGGCGTCAGGGAGCCGGGCCGACGGTGTTCGCGACGTTCGAGTCCGAGACCGACTACTTCGGGTCCCGCGCCCAGCAGACCATGCTCAACTTCCGGGTCCGCGATCTGGATGCGATGCTCGCGCAATTGCGCGCCAAGGGAGCGGACGTGGCTAAAGAGACGCAGGACATGGAGGGTGTCGGTCGATTCGGCTGGGTCACCGATCCTGAGGGCAATCGGGTCGAGCTGTGGCAGCCCGCCTGACCGTGTCTTCACGCAGGCGGTGACGTGCTGGTGGCCCACTTGGTTGCCGGGGTGTGAACCTTGGTCAGGCTCGCGTGGCCATGTCCCATTACGCCTTCTGCGGGCTGTCACGGGGAGCGCCTTGGCGAGCTTGTCACCGAACTCGCGCCGCGGTGGGAGGCGCGATGCGAGTCCGGGCGCCGCCAGCGGCGCCGCGGCGACCGGCGGCGCCAGGCGGCGGGGCAAAGTACGCGTTGTGTTCACCGACCGACTGCTGGTCACCCTGGCCCACCTGCGCACCGGTTTGACCCACGAGGCCCTCGGCGTGATCTACCAGGTCGGGTCCGCCACGATCGGCCGGGCGATCGGCGAGATCAGGCCGCTGCTGGCCGAACGCGGGTTCGCCGTCCCGCAACGACCAGGCCTGCGCCTGCGCACCCTGGCCGACGTGTTCGCCTACGCCGAGGTCGAAACGTCACACTGCGCATCGACGGCACCGAAACCCTTGGCTGCGGGCGCGATCGGCAGGTCGGCGGTGACCTCGGCCAACTCGCCGAGCGTCCGGGCTGAAAGCGCGCTCTCCAGCCGGGTGTCGAGTTCCTCGGCGCTGAGCCGGCCGTCACCGCCGGCGACCCGCAGCGCATCCACGACGCGGTCGCGATCCGCGTGCGATGCCCGCAGCTCGGGCAGGTCATTCGACATGGCAGCCACGTTAGCAACGCAGACCGTCCTCAGTAGCCATCGGTCGGCCGCGCCCTGCGGAGATTGCAGCAGGTCGAAGCGGACCAGACCACCAAGGTGCCGCCCTGCGGGAATCGCGCCGCACGCTGTAGCCCGACAACCATTCAGCGAATGTCGGACTGGTGGGTCCGAATCGAGCCGCCCGCCGTGACTGTCCCAGGCCCGACGACAACCGTGCCGGGCCCCACGATCACGGTGCCCGGTCCAACCATCACACAGCCAGCGCCGCCCACCCCCGCGCCCCCGCCTGTGACTGTTTCGCCGCAGCCTGCGCCGACCGCGACGATCACTCAGCCAGGCCCGACGGGTGACAGCACCCGCTCCGCCCACGCCGAACGTGACCAGCTCGCCATGAGCGCCGACGGGCACTCTCTTGTCGCGGTTAGCGGGCGAACTTAACCAGCTCGTTGGCAATCGTCTTGATATCGTCGCAGTCACCAACAGCAACCGCGACCACGAGGTCCTCCGCCGCCTGCTGGTCAAATTCAAGGTCCAGCGGATGGTCGTTGACTTCAAGGAACACTGTCGCCGCCATCCATGCAATGCGCTTGTTGCCGCCCACCAAGGCGTGGTTCTTGGCCAGTGAGTGCAGCAGCGTGGTTACGAAGATCACGCCGAAGGGGGCGCTGTCGTTTGCGGGCGGCGTCAAGGACCAGGGGCACGCCGTCTACGAGGCCCTGCTGAACGAGTACTCGGAGGCCGGTGCGCAGATCCGCGGACGGCGGTGACCGCAGGAATTGCCCCGACTTCGGGGGTGAATCTATGTTAACCGGCCCCGCACCACCGGGTGTGGGGTTGACTCCTGCAGGGCGCCATTCCGCCAATCCGAGAATTGGCCTGCTGCCGAGCCGGTGACCAGCAGCAAGGCATGCGGAACGCGAAGAAGCTTGGCTAACCGCGTGGCGCGCCGGCACAGCTCGCCCCGGCCGTCTTAGCGGCTGGCTCCCGGGACCGGGCCAAGTAGCGCGCCGTGTGCGCCGGCATGTGCGGTTGCCGCACCTGCTGCTGGCGGCAGTGACCGATGGCGAGAAACCGCCTACCAGCGCCACCTGCGGCAGCGCGTCACCGAACTGCAGCTCGCTGCAACGCTATGGACCCGTTTTGATCCCGGCCTGCCCGGCCTCCTCCACCACCCGAAACTGCGGGCGGTGGTTGTGCCCTCACGCATCGAACCGCTGGGCCGCATTCCCCTGGAAGCCTTCGCCGCCGGGGCCGCCCCGGTAGTGGCGACTACTGCTGGCGGCCTCGCTGAGACCGTCATTGATGGCGTCACCGGCTTCAGCGCGCCGCCAGGAGACGTGCAGGCCCTCGCCGGTGCAGTGCAGCGGGCGCTTTCTGCCCCGTCGGAGCAGGTTAAGCGGCTACGGGCAGCCGGGGCCGCACTCGTGGCCGACCGTGACTACACCACCTGCATCACCCGCGTGCTGGCCGCGCTGGCGCCCTGGGCGATTGCCGCCACGGCGGCGAATCCGTAGATGTCGAGGGCAACCTGAGCGGCCGCCGATGCCTGAGCACGACCCGGTTCACCCCAGCCGAGCAGATCAGTGGCCTGTCCGAGCGGCAGCCAGACCCTGGGGTAGATCAGGCCGCTGTCTGGGTCTGGCGTCGGCTCCCGCCATTCATCCACCCGTGCGGCCACCCGCAACTGAGCGAACGGCCCGGCATCTTTCGACCGGACCTCCTGGTAGCCGAGAGGAACCACGTCGCGCAGCGTTATGTCTGCCTCCTCCAGCACCTCCCGCCGCAGCGTCGCCTCCCAGCCGTCGTCGTACACCTCGGGAGTACCGCCGGGAAGGTTCCATCCGCCGGGCATGCCGATCAGCAGGACGTGCGCTGCCTCATTCACGACCCAGGCGTAGACCTGGCGCACAGGCATGGCCTCAGGTACGGGCCAGGAGCGGTACCACACGAAGCTCGTTGTCACGCCAAGCCACCATAGCCGCGTGGACCTCACCCAGCCGGCCGACACGCCCTTCGAGGAGCCGGCAGGTAGCCCGCAGGATCAAACGGGCTGCCGGGCGACGCCGCCGAGGATCCATGCCTTCCCCGGGTCAGCCGGATCGGGCTCGTCGGGCCGCCATCGCGGGACCGCCCTAGCCAGGTGACTTAGATAGGCCGGAGGTAAACCGCAGGTAGATCAAGAGTCGACACGAGGACCATGAAAAGTCCAATGCCTGCGGTTGCGCGAACTCCTCGTACGAGGTGGGGGTGGCCGCCAGATGATCGCATCGGCGTGCGTTGGCGAGGGAGGATGCTGCGGTGTCCTGGAGTGTCCGTGATTGCAGTCTTCCTGCCGGGCGGTATGGGGTGCACGAACCGGCAGCTCGCCGTCAATAGATCATGCCCATGGCCTCACTGACCGTGGCAAGGGTCCGCGTGGCAACGGCGGTGGCACGGTCATTGCCCGCGCGCAGGATGCGCCGCAACTCACCTGGATCGGCCGCGAACTGCGAGCGGCGCTGCCTGATGGGCCGCAGGTACTCGTTCACCGCCTCGGTGGCCAGCCTCTTCAGCCCTGCGCCCCCTGCCTCGCCGATCTCGGCCGCGACCTCGCCTGGGGTCCTTCCGAGGCATACCGCGGCGAGCTGCAGCAGCCCTGCCACGCCTGGACGCCGCTCAGGCTCGAAGGTGATGAGCCGGGCGGAATCGGTCGGCGCGCGCCGGATCAAGGCCGCCGTCTCGTCCGCGGTCGCGGAGAGCGCGATCGTGTTTCCGCGGCTCTTGCTCATCTTGCCGCCGTCCAAGCCTGGCAGCATCGGCACCGCGCCGAGCAGTACCTCCGGTTCTGGGAACATCGGTTCGCCGGGGCAGTAGCGCGCGTTGAACCTGCGCGCGATCAGCCGGGTGAGCTCGACGTGCGGCCCCTGGTCACGGCCGACAGGAACCAGGTTGGCGCGGCAGAAGAGAATGTCGGCCGCCTGGTGGACGGGATAGGTCAGCATGAGCCCGCTCACCGAGGTGATTCCCGCGGCGGCGATCTCCTCTTTGACCGTCGGGTTGCGCCGCAGCTCGGCGACGCTTACCAGGCTCAGGAAGGGCACGAGCAGCTGGTTCAGCGGCCCGACCGCACTGTGCGTGAAGATCGTCGCCGCGTTGGGGCCGTCCGGCTCGATCCCGACCGCGAGGTAGTCGAGCAGCAAGTCGTCCACGTGCTGCGACAGCCGGGTGGCCACGTCGCGATCGGTCAGTACCTGGTAGTCGGCGATCAGCACGTAGAGTTCCACGCCGAGCCGCTGCAGCAGTACCCGGTTCTGCAAGGTGCCGAACAGGTGTCCCATATGCAGCGGCCCCGTGGGCCGATCGCCCGTAAGCACACGGAAGGACCCCGGGTCGGCCAGGATCCGGTCGTCAAGTGCTGCGGCGGTGGCCGGTCCCATGGAAAGCTCGGTCGCCGGTCGGATAGAAGGCTCGGTCGCCGGTCGGATGGAAAGCTCGGTCGTCATCATCTTCACCTCGACAGTGTCGAGGGCTGGCCTTCGGACAGGCCGCCGGTCAGAGTGGCACCGGTCAGATTCGTGCAGGCGACCGTGCACATAACGACGGACCGTCCGGAGGACGGCCCGTTCGAACCCACGTGCAAGCAGCCGTCCTAACCGGACGGCCACCAGTTCATACGCGGGAAGTGCGTCATAGCGGCCATCTTAGGCCCCAATCTGACGATCAAGGGTAGAAACGTTTCCCTAACGCGCGGGGTGTGAACGCATGTGGCCGGCCTCCCGTACCCTGTGGACAGCCGTCATCAGCGTTGATCTGGCTTGCCCTGGCGAGCGGAATGCACGCTGATCATTTGTTGTCCACGCGCCGGGGCGGGGGCCAGGCGATCCAGGCGGAGGAGCACGCGGCGATGCGGATTACCGCGGTCGAGGCAACCGAACTGTTCACGGGCACCGCCGAGCGGCCCCTTCAGATCGTGCGTGTCACGCTGGCGGGCGACGGCGACGTCCCTGCTGCGGTTCCAGGCGCAGGCACGCACGACGCGACAGGCACGCGCGACGCGACAGGGGCGGGCACTGGCGCGCTGGTGTCGGTGCGAATCGAGGGCCCGGCCGTGCGCACCCCCCGGCCGGCCGAGGCGGCCTACCCGGATCCCGGCACGGAGCACACCGTTGAGGTGGGCGTCGAGCTCGCGGCGCCCGTCACGGAGGGCAGCAGCCGCACGGCGACCGTCATCGCCGAGTATGGGCCGGAGTACGGATCCGCGACCGGGGGCCCGCGTGCGGCGGGACTCAGCGCGCGCGCCGAGGCGGTCGCCGAGATCACCGCCGCCGTGCCCGGCTGGACGATGTGGATGGTCAGCCATTTCCACTACGACCCCGTCTGGTGGAACACTCAGGCCCAGTTCACGGAGAGCCGGCTGCTCCTGCCGGACGAAAACGGCAAGATGCCAGACGCCCGCACCGCCTTCGAGCTCGTCGGCCTGCACCTGGACATGGCGCTACAGGACCCCGACTACAAATTCGTGCTCGCCGAGATCGACTATCTCAAGCCGTACTTCGATGCCCACCCCGAGCGCAGGCCCGAACTCAAGCGGTTGATCAGCGAGGGCAGGGTCGAGATCGTCGGCGGCAACTACAACGAACCGAACACGAATCTCACCTGCGCCGAGTCCACGATCCGCAATGCGATCTACGGCATCGGCTACCAGCGGGACGTCCTCGGCGGCGACCCGGCGACGGCCTGGATGCTCGACGTATTCGGCCACGACCCGTCCTACCCGTCGCTCATGGCCTCGGCGGGGCTCACCTCGAGCGCGTGGGCCCGCGGTCCCTTTCACCAGTGGGGGCCGAAGGGCACCGTCGGCGACAACACGCGCATGCAGTTTCCCAGCGAGTTCGAGTGGATGTCGCCGGACGGCAGTGGCTTGCTCACCGCCTACATGCCAAACCACTACGGCGCCGGCTGGGCGATGCAGTCGCGTGGCAGCCTTGAGGCGGCAGAGCGGGAGGCGTATGCACAGTTCCGCCTGCTCAAGCCGGTCGCGGCTACCCGCAACGTGCTGCTGCCCGTGGGCGCGGACCATGTGATCCCATGCCGGTGGGCCGCGCCCGTTCACCGTGACTGGAACGCACGCTACGTGTGGCCGAGGTTCGTCACCGCGCTCCCCCGCGAGTTCTTCGCCGCGGTGCGGGCCGACGCCGCGCAGCGCGACATCGTCTTCACCACGCAGACACGGGACATGAATCCCGTCTATCCGGGCAAGGACGTGTCCTACATCGACACCAAGCAGGCGCAGCGCGCCGCGGAGACCGCCGTCATGGACGGTGAGCGGCTCGCCACCCTGGCCTGGATGCACGGAGCGGCCTACCCGGAGGCCACACTCGACAAGGCGTGGCGGCAACTGGTCTACGGCGCCCACCACGACGCCATCACAGGAACCGAATCCGACCAGGTCTACCTGGATCTGCTCGGCGGCTGGCGCGAAGCCTACGAGCGCGGTGACTGCGCACGCCGCGCAGCCGCTGGGCACCTGGCCGGCCTCATCGACACATCGGTACATGCGCGGCAGGCGGGATCGGTGCCCGCCGATGACAGCGTCGCCGGCCCCGCCGGTCACAGCACGGGTCGCAGCGCCGATCGCCGCGCCGGTGGCCGCACTGATGACAGCACGCAGCCGGACCGGGCCATCGTCGTGTTCAACACGCTGGCCATCGCCAGGGCCGGTCTCGTAACGATCACCTTGTGCTGCGAGCAGCCTGGCACCGGGTGGCTCGAGCTACGCGACCGCGACGGCGCGCGGGTCCCGGCACTAGCCGAGGGTGTACGCCGCCATCCGGACGGCACGCTCGCCGAGGTCACGCTGACCTTCCGGGCCACCGGGGTCCCCGGCCTCGGCTACCGCACCTACGTGGCGCATTCCTTGGGCCATGCCGCGACTGCGCCTGCGACGGACGCCTGGTCCACCATCGATGACACGATCATCGAGAACGCGGTTTACCTGATCGAATCCGATCCGCTCCGCGGCGGGGCGCTCACCCGGGTGCTCGACAAGCGCACGGGCACCCAGCTCCTCACCGCAGGATCGCTCGCCAACGAACTGCTGATCCAGGACGAATACGACTACCACCCGCGCTGGAACGAGGGTCCGTGGCTGCTCATGCCCAAGGGCCCTGGCACGGGTTCTGCGACGGTCGCGGCCGATGTGCGCGCGCAGCGCTGCCCAATAGGCACGCGTCTTGTCGCCACCTGGACCATGGATGACCTGCGGGTCACTCAGGAGACGCTGCTGTGGGACGGCGCGCAGCAGGTGGAGTTCCGCACCCACGTGGACGGCTCCATCGGGCACGACCGGCTGCTGCGGGTCCGTTTCCCGCTCAACGTGCCGGGTGGCCTGCCCGTGTACGAGACGGCGGCGGCGGTGGTCGGGCGGCCGTTCGGCCCGGTGGACACCGATGTCGGCAAGCACTGGTTCACGCTCGACAATCCGGCCTACACGTGGTTCGGGCTCGGCTCGGCCGCGCGGGTGATCGTGCGCGACAGCCTTGGAAGCGCGTCGGCAGCGGCGATCGGCGTGGCCGAGGTGATCACACCAGGGCGGCCGGGCACGCCAAATGGCGAGGGGGTCGCCACTGCGGGCACGCAGGGTCCTGACGGCTGCCGCGAGACAACCCGGAGCCTGATCGCCGCCCTCGCACAGCAGGGTGTCACCGCGACCTGCTCCGTGGCCGGCGGGCCGCGCTATGGCGCCATCGACCTCGACTCCAACCTGCCCGACGTCCGGATCGCCCTGGGTGGCCCCGAGGTGAACGGTTTCACCGCCGAGGTGCTGGCGGCCGCTGACCCTGCCTACGGCAAGGAGCTCGAGCGGGGGCTCGAGGCCGACGGTGCGGCGACCGTCTGGGTGCCCGCCGCACAGACCCGCGCCGCCGCGTTCGTGCCTGGCGCCGATGTCAGGGGCGTCCGCGACCTTCCTGTGCTGATCGTGACCGGCGCCGGCACCGATCTCGCAGAAGCCGTCGGCGCGGTCACCGCGAGCCTGGCATCCGCCGAGATCGAGGCCGTGACGCCGGCAGGCGTACCTGACGGGCCGGGCACGACGCCGCCGCTCGCGGGCTGGTCGGCCGCGCTGCTCAACCGTGGCACGCCGGGCTGCGTCGTCACCACGGAAGGTTCGCTCAACATCTCGCTGATGCGCTCGTGCAGCGCCTGGCCGTCCGGGGTATGGATCGACCAACCGAAACGGGCCGCGCCCGACGGCACGAGCTTCAGCTGGCAGCACTGGAGCCACACGTTCGAGTACGGGCTCGTCGAGCAGCGGAGCCGGCGAAAGTGACTGGCGCGACGCCGGGTTCGTCGCGGCCGGCCAGGCCTACAACCATCCGCTGCTCGGCTGCCAGACCGGTGTACATTCCGGCCCGCTGCCCGCCATGGCCAGCCTGTTCCCCATCGAGGTCGCCAGGCCTGGGCAGTTCAGGTCCAGGTAGTGACCGTGCGGGCGGTGCGGGCGGTGCCGGCGGCCGTAGTGGCGGCCCGCGCGGCGGCGTCGTGCTCGCCGCGCTGAAACCGCGCGGCAATCCGGCCGGGTTGCCTGGTGGGGAGCGGCAGGGCGGGGACCCGCCGGGCAAGGCACGGCCCACCCAGGCTGACGCACTCACGGTCAGGCTTCGCGAGCCGTCTGGCCGCCCGGCGCGGGTACGGCTGCGCCCGCCGGGCGGGCAAAGCAATGGCGCTTCGCCCGCCGCCCGCGTGACTAATCTGCTCGAGGATCGCGACGGGACGCCGCTTGAGGTGGAGGATGGTAACAGCGTGATCGTCAGTCTCCGGCCTCAGGCATGGTGACGCTGGTCGTCCCGGGCGCCGGTGCCCCCCTCGCCGCGGCTGTCGCGGAACCGGCGTCCGGGACAGCGCCAGTGGACAGGGCGTCCGTGACCGGCAGGCGGAAGCCGCCTGCGAGCCCGCGCAGCCCGTGTTTGCCAGGTACTGGCTGCATGGGAAGGGGCCGGCGCCGCGGGAAATCTGCCTGTGGCGGTGCACGTGTCTCCTGTCCGCGCCGCGATCCCGCGACCCAGGGGCAGCGGGAACGCGGCTTCAATGAGCGCCCCTCCCGCTCCCACTGGCGCTGGCACTGGCGTTGGCGCGGTGAGCCTGCGCGTCACCGTCTGCGCTGGGCAGGCACCCACGGCAGGGAGCGTGGAACTCGACGTGCCTGACGGCCTGACGGCCGATGTCGGTGCCGGGGCGGGGGAAGAGCCAAGGTCAGTGGCGGGGCCCGTGCCCTGCGACCTGCCCTACGGCCTGCCCGCCGATGGCTACGCGGCCTGGGATGTGACGGTACGCGCCACAGACCCTGAGGTCCCGCCGGGCCGCTACTTCCTCGCCGCCAGGATCAGGGATGGCGCCGGGCAGATCGTTGAGGACGTCGCCACCATCGCCGTCGGTGAGCAGGTGATGCCACCGCGCGATACTCCCCTCGACGAGCTGCTGCCGTTGCTCGAGGCGGATGAGCGGTCCACCGCCGCGGAGCTCGATGTCACGCTGGCCGACGGCGGCATCATCCTCGCTCCAGGCGACCGCGGTGCGCTTGTGGTCCGGCTTGCCAACCATGCCCGTTCGCAGATCCGCGGCGAGGCGCAGCTGGTGAGCCCGTTCGGGACATGGGAGGCGATCACTCCATGGACACAGGGTTTCACGGTCGAGCCCGGCGCGGAGGCGACGGTAAGCTTCGGCGTGGCGGCGCCCGCCGCAGGCGCCACTGCCCGCCCCGGCGCACAGTGGTGGGCCCTCGTGAAGGTGTGCTATTTCGGCCGTGTGCGATATACGAGTGCTATTCGCGTGTCGCTTGCTGTCTAGGCACGGCGATCTAATGAGACACTCCATATGTCAGCAGGCACGACTCAGGGACTCATGTCGGTAGATATCGCACTCCTTCGCGGAAACCTTCCCGCGGAGCCGAACAGGTTCATCGGGCGCGAACGGGACCTGGCCGAGCTAGCGCTGCTGCTGACTGACGTCCGCGTGCTGACGTTGTGCGGCACAGGCGGAATCGGCAAGACCCGGCTGGCCGTGCGGCTCGGCGGCGACGTCGCTGACGGTTTCCCTGACGGTGCGTGGCTGGTCAGCCTGGCCGACGTGGCCGGGCCCGCGCTCGTGACCACGCGGGTCGCCTGGGCCCTCGGGGTGCGGGAAGAACCAGGTCAGCCGCTTGACGCGACGCTCGAAGACGCGCTGCGCGGCCGCCGCCTCCTGCTGATCTTGGACAACTGCGAGCATCTAGTGGCCTCGTGCGCACAGTTGTGCGAGCGGCTCCTCGCGAGCTGCCCGTGGCTACGCGTCCTCACCACCAGCAGGGAGCCGCTCAGGGTGCCTGGCGAGACCGTCTGGCGGGTTCCGCCGCTCTCGCTGCCACCGAGCGGCACCGCGGCGCACGAGCTTGCCGAGCACGAGGCCGTACGCCTGTTCACAGAGCGCGCCGCCGCGGCGAGACCAGGGTTCACCCTCGGCCCAGATAACGCGTCCGCGATCGCCGGTGTCTGCCGCACCCTGGACGGGATGCCGCTCGCGATCGAGCTGGCGGCCGCACGGGTCGGCGCGCTCGCGGTGGAACAGATCAACGGCCGTCTGAGCAACCGGTTCCAGCTCCTTGCCGCAGGTCACAGGACCGCGCCACCGCGGCAGCGCACGTTGCGCGCGACCGTGGACTGGAGCTACGAGCTGCTCACCCCGCAAGAACGGTTGCTGCTTCGCCGGCTGGCCGTGTTCTCAGGCTGGAACCTTGAGATGGCCGAACGGGTCTGTGCGGACGACAGGCTGCCCGCGGACGCCGTTCTGGATCTGCTTGCCGCCCTTATCGACAAGTCGCTTGTGGCGCTCGACGGTGAGGTCGCTGGCGATGCCAGGTACCGGCTTCTCGACACGATCCGCCAGTACGCCGCCGAGCGCCTCGCGGCCTCGGGCGAGGCGCCACAGCTGCGCCGCCGGCACCGTGACTGCCTGGTCGAGCTCATCGAGAGCGTCGCCGCGCAGGCGTTCAGGCGCGGTGACCCGCCGTGGCATGTGCGGCTGCGGATGTACAAGAACGCCTGCCTGGAGGTCGCCAACTTCAATACCGCACTCGCCTGGTCGCTCGAGCAGAACGAGGCGGAGGCGGGTTTGCGGCTGTGTACCGCGCTGCGCTCACCATGGGTCACCGACGGTGACGTCGCTGAGGGTGCGAACTGGCTGGACCAGTTTCTCGGCCTCGAGAGCGCCGCCGCTGATATCGCGGAAACCGCTCCAGGGATAATCGGCCGGGCGCTGGTGGCCCGCGCCGAGCTCGCCTTCGAGCAACAGGAGTATGCGACCGCGCAGCGGTGCGCGGAGGCTGCGCTCAAAGAATCCAGCCCGGCACCTGGCACGCCGTTCGCCGCGGGCGCGCTGCGGGTGCTCGGGTCGGTGGAGCTCCGCCTCGGCCGTGCCGCCCGTGCGCAGGAACTCGCCGACGAGGCGATCGCGGCGGCGAAAGCCGCGGATGACGGCTGGGAGGAAGGGCTGGCGCTCGGCACCCACGCGGCGGCGGCGGCGCGCCAGGGCCGGATCCGCGAAGCACAGCGCAGCTATGAGGCGGCGCTTGACGCACTGCGCGACAACAACCGCTGGGGCGCCGCCCACATCCTGCACGGGCTGGCAACGCTCGCTGCCGCACGCGGTGACCTTGAGGCCTCACTCGGGTATTTTGGCGACGCGCTGGAGATCTTCCGCGAGCTCGACGCACGACCGGAGATCGCCCGGTGCCTGGCCGGCCTCGCCGGCTCGCGATGACTCAGCCGGACTACGCGCTGGCCCGCTCGCGGTTGACGGAGAGCCTGCAGCTCAGCAGGGCAACCGGGCAGCGGCTCGGCATCGCACGAGGGCTCGAGGCGTTCGCGCAGCTCGCGGCCGGCCAGGGTCAGAACGCCCGGGCGGTCAGGCTCGCCGGTGCGGCGCGGACGCTGCGCTCCGCAGTCGGCGCGTCGCCGACCTCCGGAGCCCGGCTTGAGCGTTTGCTCGAACCGGCCCGCAAGCTGCTTGGTGAGCCTGCGGCCGCCGCGCTGCTTGCCGAGGGAGCGGCGATGACCGCGGACGAGGCGGCCAGGTATGCGACAGATCCAGGCCAGGAGGCACCGCCGCCCGCGATGCCCGCCGTGGCGGCCGTCACGCGGTCCCCGGCCGGTTCCGTGCTGACCCGGCGCGAGCGGGAGATTTCCGAGCTGATCGCCAGAGGACTCAGCAACCGGGCGATCGCCGACGAGCTTGTGATCAGCCCGGCGACGGCCGCGCGTCACGTCGCGAACATCCTGACGAAGCTGGGCTTCAGCTCCCGTGCCCAGGTGGCGGCGTGGGCTACCAGCCGTGACCACCGTCCCAGCCGACCCTGAACCTGGCCCGCGCGGCTAGTGCCCCGTCATCGAGACTCGCTTCTCGCGTCAGCACCGCCGGGTCCGGCGGTGCCTGACACGGGTCTTTTCATCCGGACGTTAGATGCGTGCCTGCCGGGGCATGCCTCTGCCTTGGCGAAATTGCAGCGATCGGAAGGAGTACCCATGGGGGCCGAAGACAAGGTCCGTAACAAGGCCGAGGAGCTCACCGGCAAGGGCAAGGAGAAGCTCGGTGACGCCATCGGTGACGAGCAGATGGAGACGGAAGGGCGCACCGAGCAGGCTAAGAGCAACCTGAAGCAGGCCGGTGAGAAGGTTAAGGACGTCTTCAAGAACAACTGACCGACCTGATCCTCAGCACAGCGCCGCCTGCCGCGGGCATCGCGGCAGGCGGCGCTGCCGCAGTTCCAGGGGCGGCCGCGGGCGTGCCGCAGGTGACATGCACGGTGACATTCGTCGTGGGCCGGCTGCGCCGCGGCTGTGTGTACACCTACACGATGCACGTGACGGGGCATGTAGAGACGGCCGCGGTGCGCGGCGGCCGTCTCTACATGCGTACGGGGCCAGAGATACATACCCGCATGCACAGGTCGGCGGATGTGGCGCCGCCGCACATTACGTAGCGTCATATGCATCGCGCGCCGTCGGCGAGGGCAATGCCCTGTAGGCCACCGGGGGGGAGGCTGGTAGCCAAGGGGACGCGCGACCGGCGGGCCCGGGTGCCCCGTACCCGGGCCCGCCCACGGAGCCCACGGAGTTGGGGGGTTCCTGCTTGATGTCTACACACTCGACTACATATTCCTGGCGATGCGCCCGGCTGGTCCCGCCCCTAGCCTCATCATCGAGAGTTACAAACGGGTCACCTCTGAAGGGCACAGCGATCCAGATGCCGTCCGCAAACGTCACCGTCACCGTCACCGAGCATGTCCTCGGGCTGGCACCTGGGCGTTACGGGCGGTCGGCACTCGTGGATCCCGCATCGGGTCTCACCATCAGCTATTCCAGCCTGGCGGCGAAGGTACGTGCGGCTGCCTCGGGGCTGACCAGGCGCGGGATGCGACCGGGCGACGTGGCGGGCGTGTACGTCACGAGCCCTGTGGCGTTCGCACTTGCCAGCCAGTCGATCCGGGCCGCGGGGGGTGTGCCGTCGCCAGCGGCCACCGGAGCCTGCAGCGACACCGTGGCCGCGCAGCTCACCGAGTGCGATGCGAGGATGCTGATCACAGATAGCCGCCTGGCCTGTGCCTCGCTGGACATCGCCGAGCAGTCCCGGGTGCGCCAGGTGATCAGCTTCGGCCAGGTGAACGGCGTGACACGGTTTGACGCGCTGCTCGGCGCCGGGACGTTGCGGCCGCCACCGCGCGGCGGCGATCACCTCGCGCTGCTTGCCTGGACGAACAGCCCGGACGGCAGCCCGCAGCCCCTTCCAGTGACACATCGTGAGCTCGTGGCCCAGCTCAGGAAGCTGGCATCGGATGCGAAGCTCGCCGCGTGGGACATCATCCTCGCCGGGCCGCCGAGCGGTGATGGCCGCGGCTACTCGGCGCTGCTTGATCTCGCCCTGGCCATCGGCGCGACCGTGGTGGCCGCGCCGAGCGCGGCCGGGGAGGATCTGCTCGCCCTCGGGCGCAGCCACCGGGCAACCGTCGCGTTCGTACCGCCGGGCAGCGACCTGGCCGGCAATTCCATTCGCCGGGTTACGGTCACGCCATAGGGGCGTGTGCCTGCCATGGGGCACGGGCCGGGCCGGGGGGACGAGCCCGAACCCGGAACCCGCGGAGCCTTTCCCGGGCTCACAGGTCGGGCGCGCGATTCTCGTAGGGCGTGCTGAGCACGATCGTGGTCCGGGTAGATACGGCCGCCGCCGCCCTGATCTGCTGCAGCAGCTCCTCGAGATCGGCCGGTGAGGCAACACGAACCTTAAGGATGTAGCTCTCCTCCCCCGCAACGCTGTGACATGCCTCGATCGCCGCCAGGTGAGCGAGCCGCTCCGGGGCATCGTCGGGCGCTGCCGCATCGAACGGCTTGATCGAAACGAACGCAGTCAGGGGCAGTCCGAGCTTTTCCATCTCGACAAGCGCCGCATACCCCTTGATGACTCCCCGCTTCTCCAGACGCCGCACGCGCTGATGGGCCGCGGACACCGACAGGCCGGTCTGCCGGGCGAGCTCAGTGAAACTCAGCCGCCCTGCGCGGCTAAGCAACGCGACAAGCTGCCTGTCGATTTCTTCCACCCGGTCACCGTAACGCCCGCACGGCCGCCGCCGTGCGGGCCGACAGTATCGGACCCGCGGGCTCGCCTTGTGGCATCCGGCACCGCTCACGACCGTCCGATTGCGGCGCGCGTAGCTTCAACACTGACCACGACGCCAAGCACAACGTCCTGGTAAAGATGAAAGCCTGGCTCGAGAACGGGCAGGTCAGATCCTGTAGGCAGCGAGACTGGGCCCAGTGGCTCCGCATTGGCGGTCGCTATGTCCTCGGGCGTGGTGCCGTCGAGTTGCGCAGTCAGCAGCCGTAGCAAACGGGTTATCCGGGCCAGAGCGGTGGCATCAAGTGCGCCTGGAAGCGGCTCGGGCGCCGGGCCATTCACCATGAAGTCCTCACTCCAGGAGGTCGAAGAGGAACTGGCAGGCCTTGAATACCGGCCACGGAGTCAAAGCGTCCAGCAGCGCACGCGCGCGCCGCGCATCGGTTCTTCGTAGCCAGGTGCCACGGCGGGCGAGGGTGCACAGCAGTGCACGCGTCCAGTCGTTGCCGCGCGACAGGTCCGCTAGCAGCTGGAGGTCCGCGGACGAGAGCCCATCTGGCTCGGTCATAGCGGCCGGGTGGTTACGTAGTGAGCAATCTGCCGCAACACCGCCTTGTACTCGTTCTCGCCCAGGAAAGTCAGATCGCGTTCAAACCGACTGACGCCACGGCGAGCGAGCTTGTCGGCAAGGGCTATCGCGTAGCTGATCGATCCGTGGCGCCGCATCGCCGCTAGGACCTCCTGGGCATCGGACAATGTCTTCTCGCTGCGTGGGCGCGCGATAATCCCCATCAGGTGGCTGCGCTCGGACGCCGGCGCCGTACGAAACAGGTGGATCAGCATCACCGTCCGCTTAGCTTCAAGGAGATCGCCGAGCTGCTCCTTGCCGTAGGAGGCCTCGTCACCAATCAGGTTGAGCACGTCGTCCTGGATCTGGAATGCGATTCCAATGAGCCGGAACGTCTCATCGAACGCGGTCAGTGCTTGGGTGGATGTCTCGCCGGCGCAGATCGCGCCGATCCGGCAGGGGCTGATGCACGTGTACCAGCCGGTCTTCTGGGTGCTCATTCGGAAATACGCGGCATCCGTTTTCGGCACAGCCGCCCGGCGGATCCAGCCCAGCTCGATCGCCTGGCCTTCAACCGTCTCCCGGCACATGGGCAGGACCTCGTGGATGAGCCCGAGGGTGCGCGCCAGCCCGAGGTCCTGAAGGTTCGACAGTACGGCGTCGATGGCCAGCAGGTTGAGGGCGTCGCCCGCGTTGACCGACATGCCAACGCCGTTGCGTGCATGGAGCGTGGGCAGCCCTCGCCTGTGCGTCGACTCGTCGGCGATATCGTCGTGCACAAGGAAACCATTGTGGAACAGCTCCAGGGCGGCGGCGCTCCGTACCGCATCCTCCGGCCTGCCTCCTAGTGCGCCGCAGGTAGCGATGGTCAGCGTGGGGCGAAGACCCTTGCCGCCGCGGGCGGGATAGTCGCGCATCAGGGAGTACAGATCCCGCTGCGGCGAGGGATCCGGGATGAGGCGCCCGACCTCGGCAGCGACCTTCGCACGGCAGCTATCCATCACCTCGACGAGGTCCGCGTCGGCAACCGGCGCGTCTTCCCACCAGCTTGTGCTGACGCGTCCGGTCCACAGGGCCCGCGGCAGCTCAACGACTGTCCCGCCGACCCGCCGCGCATCAAGCGGTGAGCCGCGGCGGGCAAGGAAGTCCAGCGCCGACCAGCCGACCGGTTCGAAATGCGCCCCCTGTGCCGACGGCGGCTCGGCCCCCGCCGCGCCCCACAGGGCCGGGGAGCGCTCGCGGTACCGGCGCCATAGCTGCTGGATTGACCGAAGGCCGGATCCGCGCTGCGCCAGGTGCGCGAACGTGCGCCAGACGGCGAGAATCGCAGCCCGATCGCCACGAAGATCCAGGCCACCCAGGGCGATCCCGTCCACCGGCCGCCGCTGCAGATCGAAAACAAAATTCATCGCCCGGTCATCGAAGCGGAACTCGACATCAGGACTGGCTGGCGCGCCGGCTGTAGCTATCAGCCTGCTGTGCTCGGCGCGCAGACTCGCCGTGCTGCCGTCGCCGAAACTCATGCCGAGCACGATATTGGCGAGCTCGGCCGCGGCCGCGGCCACTACCGCAGGCGCGCGGCGCGACAGCTCATACACTGTCGACACAAGCAGGCCGGCCGCGTCGTCAGGCATCGTGTGCACCGCCAGCGAACTCCACGATCGCCTCGGTGGCAAACGAGAAACTCCGACCGGAGCAGGTTCCCTTGGGGCAGCCGGCACGCCGTTTGCGACGGTCGTCGAGTTCGACGTCGTTTCCTGAGGAGTCCGCGCGATGTCGGCCGACCCGGGGGGTCGGCCCGAAATGTACGCATTAGTGCGGAGGCGTTGGTCCTTCACATATAAGCGGTTCGCCCCTGGTTAACTTCAGGCGCGATGCCTCAGGCTGGTACCGATAGAGGCGCACAGACTGACCGAAATGAAGGACCCTCACTACTGGCCCCCAGACGGGGGGACATTATGAAGAGGATCATTGCAGGAGCGACGGCAGCTCTGACCCTGACGTCCGGGCTGTTGTTCGGGGCGGCGGGAACAGCGTCGGCCTCGACATACAGGCTCTACCAAGGCCTGCACCTGGATGACCCTTAAGAGAATCATTGCGCAAGGTACCAATCCTGGATACATCACCAACGTGGCGTATCTTCAATCGCTCCACAGGGCAGACGCAGGGACTACCACTAACTTCTTCAACACGGCGATCTCGTTTGTGATCAGTGACGATCCAACGACTTCTGGCATGAGCTGGAGCAGCTTCACCACGACACCGATGCTGAAGTACACCTCGTACGCACAGTTTGTGTCAGACCTGTCCAGAAATGCGATCACCTATCCGTTCTCCTGGCTGATGTACGACAACGAGAACTGGGTGCAGACACCCCGGAACGAGATGGACGCTCCGTGGACCTACATGACCAGCTTCGTCAGCCTTGCGCACGCACATGGTTACAAGGTAATGCTGGCCCCAGCACGTGACCTCGGGAACGACGTGACCTCGAGCAATCCAAGGCGAACGGGTGAGACCCTTGACGCGTGGTATCTCCGGACCTACGTGGCTGCCTGGGCTGCTTATGCAGGCGCGGATATCGTTGAGATCCAGGCTCAGGTAGATACAGTCACTGGCGGCTTCGTGAGCTTCTTCAACTCAGCGCTGGCGCAGATACGGGCGCACTCGGCCTGTCCCGTCTGGGTTGGTGTCTCAACGATCTACGGTACTGCGGCCCAGATGGCCGCCGCCGCACAGTCCGTGTCGGCTGACGGGTACTGGCTTAACGCTTCATCGTCCACCATAGCCCGAGCCGATAGCTTCCTCCGGCTGATGCCTGCTCCGTTGGGATCAGGCTTAGCGGTTTAGTCAGAGCTGGATCTGCAGGATCTGTCTCGGAGGCCGGGGTGAATCACCACGAAGTAGCCGCCTGGCGATGCCATCGCGGGCGCGGGTGGCTCATTGCGTCCTCACAGGCAGCTGCAGGTCCATCTCATCCGGGGCGAGCCGGAGGGCCGTCGCCGCGGCGGTGCGGTTCGCCCACGGGGTTGTCGTGACGAGTCCGAGCACGAGCACCGCGGCCCCGCAGCCGGTCACGATCCACCAGCCCACATGGCTCGCCGCGGCGAAACTCGCCGCGAGCGGGCCGTGGATGCGTGAGGTCACGGCCGACCCGACCACGGCCACCCCGAGTGACTGGCCGATCTGGCGGCTTGTCGACGCCACGGCGGCGGCTACCCCAGCCTGGGTCCTGGGCATGCCCGACACCGCGGTGTTGGTGATCGGCGTGTTGACCATGCCGAAGCCGACGCCGAATAGCACGTAGGTCACGATGAGCCAGCCCACCGCGGTCTGATCCGCGAGCATTGTCAGCCCTGCGCCGCTCAGCATGATCCCGGTACCCGCCGCGAGCAGCGGCAGCCGCGGCCCGCGGCTGCCGACGATGCGGCCGGACAGTGGCGCGAATATGAGCATCATCAGCGCCATCGGAACCAGGAGCAGGCCCGCGTGCAGCGCGCTGAAGCCGCGCACATCCTGCAGGTAAAGGCTGTTGAGGAACAGGAATCCGCCCAGCGCGGAGAACGCGCAGATGGCGATGAGAGTCGCGCCGGAGAACGGCACGCTACGGAAGAAGCGCACCTCGATGAGCGGTTCGTCGCGGCGAAGCTCGTATCGGATCAGGCACGCGAGTCCGGCGGCGGCGAGCGCGAAACAGCCCACGATCAGCGCGGATCCCCAGCCGGCGCGCGGGCCCTCGATAATCCCGTAGGTCAGCGCGGTGAGCGTGATGATCATCAGAAGCTGGCCCACCGGGTCCAGCCTGCGTGCCCGCGGCGCCCGAGACTCGGGTACGAACAGCGCGGTCAGCACTATCGCAGCGAGGCCGACAGGCACGTTGACCCAGAAGATCGCCCGCCAGCCCACCGACCCGATCAGCGATCCGCCGACGACCGGGCCGAGCGCCATGCTGATGCCGATCACGCCACCCCAGACGCCAATCGCCCTCGCACGTTCCCTTGGCTGGGTGAACGTGTTGACGATGATGGACATGGCGACGGGATTCAGCATGGAACCGCCCACTGCCTGCACCGCGCGGAACGCCACCAGCCAGCCGAGCGATGGCGCGAGGCTGCATAGCAGTGACCCCGCGGCGAAAACGGCGAGACCGGCCTGGAACACGCGCCTGCGGCCGACCCGGTCGGCTGTCGAGCCGGAAAGCATCAGCAGGCTGGCGAGCACAAGCAGGTAGGCGTCGATGGTCCACTGCAGCCCGGAGATCGACGCGTGCAGGTCACGTTTGATCGACGGCAGCGCGACGTTCACGATCGTGACGTCGAGTCCCACGATCAGCAGGCTCATGCAGCAGATCCCGAGTACGAGCATCCGCCGCCGACGGCTGAGCTCGGGCACCGGCACCTCGACAGCTATAGGTCCAGCCGGCTACCCCGCCGCCGGCTCCGCCGCTGTCTTTGCCGCGGACGGTGTGTCCGTTTTTGCCGCGGTCCCCGCGTCGCCGGCGAGCGGAAGTCCTAGCTTCTCCCTGATCTCACGCTGCACAGTCTCCTTGTCCGGCCTCGCGTCCACGGTGATGACGTATTCCTTGCGCCTGAAGAGGTCGAGCACAGGATCGGTCTTCCCGTGGTAGTCGCGCAGGCGGGACGCGAGCGCCTCCTCGGTGTCGTCCTCCCTGCTGACGAGTTCGCCGCCGCACACGTCGCACCTGCCCTCGTTCTTGGGGCGGTGCGCGATGAGGTTGTAGTCCAGGCCGCATTGCGAGCACAGCCGACGTGCGAGGACCCGCCGCCTTACCTCCTCATCGGGCAGGTAGAGGTAGATGACGCCGTCGATGTCGTAGCCCTCGAGGAAGAACTCCGCCTGCGGCCGGTTGCGCGGGAACCCGTCGATGATGAACCCGTAGTTCCAGTCGTGCTGTCGCAGCCGTTCCTGTACCACCTGCTCGGCCGCATCATCGCCGACAAGCTCACCGCGTGCCATCGTGCGGCGGATCTGCGCGCCGAGCTTGGTGTGGTTCTGCACATTCCAGCGGAAAATCTCGCCGACGCCGACCTGCGTGAGAGAAAAGTCGCGCGCCAGCATGGCGGACTGCGTGCCCTTCCCGCTGCCCTGCACACCCATAATCACGTATTTACGCATTGACCAAACGATGACACATGGCGGGCCCCGCGCCAAGTGGCAACGAGGGGCGGGTTGCCTGCCAGCCCGCCCCGATCGCCCCGGCCGCTCACCCGCACTGGCCGCGCCGCGGGTGCGAGGCCGGCGTACCGTTGAGAAATGGCTGCGACCCAAGACACGGCCGCCATCGCGCCGCGGGCGCGCCAGGGCGCCATCGCGCCGCAGGCGCGCCAGGGCGCCATCGCGCCGCAGGCGCGCCAGGTCGCGGGCGCGACGAGCCCGCGCTGAGTTGGCGCGATAGTGCCTGATACGATCGGCGGCCTGCTGTCCGAGGCAGCTGACAGGGACGCAGAGGGCACCTGGCTGCGGACCGACGAGGGGTGCCTGACCTTTGGCGGCGCGGCGGCCGAGGTCGCCGCCGTCGCGGAGGCGCTGCGAGCCGCCGGAGTGCGCCACGGCGACCTCGTCGTGGTGACCGCCCGCACCACCGCTCCCTACCTGCTCTGCTGGCTGGCACTCGCCGTGATCGGTGCCATTACCGTGCCGACGAATCCGCAGAATTCCGCCGCCGAGCTCACCGGACTGGTCAAGCAGATCCAGCCGCGGGCGTTCATCACCGACGTGGCCCTCCTTCCGCGGGTCGGCGAGGTCGCGTACATGCCCGCACTCGGCGTGCTCGACGTGGACACGCTGGCGGGTGGCTGGCTGGCCACCCCCGCGCCAGCCGGCCCGCTGCCCGCCGCGGTCGGGCCGGACGACCTCGCGGTCCTGATCCCGACCTCGGGGACCACCGGGCGGTCCAAGCTCGTCATGCAGACGCACCGCGCGTACGCGATGGCGGGCGAGGGGTTCCCTTACTGGATGGAGCTGACGGCGAGCGACCGCTTGATGACGTCGCTGCCCCTGTTCCACATCAACGCGCCTGCCTACTCGGTCATGGGCTCGCTGGCCTGCGGCGGCGGACTGGTGCTGCTGCCCCGTTTCTCCGCCAGCGGCTTCCTGCACTCCGCGCGCAGGCACGGCGCCACCGAGTTCAACGCCATTGGCGCCATGCTCGAGATCCTCATGCGGCAGCCGGAACGGCCCGACGACGCGCGCAACCCGCTACGCCTGTGCTATACCGGCCCCGCACCGACGCGGGAAAGGCAAGAGGAGATCGAACGCCGCTTCGGCCTGCGTATCGTCTGCGGCTACGCGATGTCGGAGACGCCGTACGGGCTGATCTGGGCACGGCGCACTCGCCCGTTCGGCACGCTCGGCGTGCCGCGCCAGCATCCGCGCCTCGGCACCGTGAACGAGGCGCGTGCGGTCGCCGAGGATGGCCGTGAGCTTGGGCCCGGCGAGACCGGTGAGCTGCTTCTTCGCAATCCCGCGGTGGCGCGGGGATACTGGCAGATGCCGGAGGAGACGGCCAGGATGATGACAGACGGCTGGCTGCGGACCGGGGATCTGGTCAGGGTCGATCCCGGCGGCACATACACCTTCGTCGCGCGGAAGAAGGAGGTGATCCGCCGCAGGGGCGAGAACCTCTCGCCGCTCGAGGTGGAAGAGGTTCTCCTTGCCCATCCCGCCGTGCAGGACTGCGCGGTGGTCGCAGTCCCCTCCGAGCTCTCGGAGGAGGAGGTGAAGGCGTTCGTGGTGCCCGCCGCCGGCGAGCGCGTCGACTTCGGTGAGCTCCTGATGTGGACCGCTCACAGGCTCGCGCCGTACAAGGTGCCCCGCTTCTGGCAGGTCCTCCGCGAACTTCCGCGTACGCCGACGGCGCGGGTCGCCAAACACAGGCTGCCGTCCGGGCACCCGCCAGGCGAGTACGATGCACAGTCCGCCGCTCCCCCGGGCTCCGACGCCGAGGACGTGCCATGACCCGCCATCAGCGCCCTGACCAGCAAGCAGCGGTGCCTCAAACCACCGGGCCCCAAACCACCGGGCCCCAAACCACCGGGCCTCAGACGCACCACAGCGGGGACTACGAGACGTCGATAGGCGCCTCGGACGAGGCCTCGATCAGCCTCCTCGGCCATGATCTCGCCGGGGACCTGCTCGGCCGGATCAGCTTCGGCGAGCTCGCGTTCTGGCTCGTTGCCATGCGCAGGCCCGCGCCTGGGGAGCTGCGGCTCTTCGAGGCGGTCCTTGTGGCCCTCGCCGATCACGGCCTGACCCCCTCGGCGATAGCGGCGCGGCTCACCCTCGCCGGCGCGCCTGAAGCGTTCCAGGGCGCGCTCGCGGCGGGGCTGCTCGGCGGCGGCTCACGCTTCCTCGGCGTGACCGAGGACTGCGGCCGGTTCCTTGCCGGCGCCCTCGCGGCGCACCAGGGAACCCTGCCGGACTGCGGGCCGGACGCCACAGGCGGGTGGGATGAGATCGCCCGGGACGCCGTGCGCGCGGCGGCGGCCGGGCACCGGCTTGTGCCCGGCCTCGGGCATCCCAAGCACAAGACCGCCGACCCGCGCACTCCCGTCATCCTGCGCATCGCAGAAGAGGAGGGCCTGCGTGGTCCCCACCTGCGGCTGCTCGAGGCGGTGGGCCGCGTCCATCCCGCCATCCTTGGCCGGACCCTGCCGGTCAACGGGGCCGGTGTGTGCGGGGCCGCGCTCGCCGACCTTGGCTTTCCTCCCGAGGTCCTGCGCGGCTTCGCGCTGCTTGCGCGCACGGCGGGCCTCCTCGGCCATCTCGCTGAGGAGGCCCGCCACCCTCTTGCCCTGGACATTTACCGCGACGTCGAAGACGCGGCCCGCTACGTCCCACCGGCCCGCTGACCGCGCGCCGAATTGTCCTTAACGGCTTCGCAGGGTGCCACATGACCTGAGGCCCCGGCCGGGCACAGTCTGAACCGCTGCGCTTGGTGGCGCGCGGCAGGTCTCCGTGGGAAAGCTGACCTCGGCCTGGCCACTTGCGCCCGGACACACGGCTCACCGTAGTACTATGCACATTCGTGCTACGTAGATAGTGTGAACCGAGCCCAGCCCCTTGAGGCCGCACCCCACACGGCATCCGACGCGCTCACCTGCCTCCTCAGCGGGCGAGCGCCCGGCCGATGACCAGCCGCTGGATCTGGTTCGTGCCCTCGACGATCTGAAGCAACTTGGCCTCGCGCAGGAAGCGCTCGGCAGGGAAGCCGGCTAGGTATCCATGGCCGCCAAGTATCTGCACCGCATCGGTGGTCACGCGCATCGCCGCGTCGGATGCGAACAGCTTGGCCATCGCTGCCTGCGTACCGAACGGCCGTCCTTCGTCCATCCGCCGTGCCCCCTCGCGGTAGAGCGCGCGACCGGCCGCCACGGCGGTGGCCATGTCGGCGAGCATGAAAGAGACGCCATCGAACTCGATGATGGGCCGGCCGAACTGCTGCCGCTGCCTGGCGTATCCGACCGCGGCATCCAGCGCCGCCTGGGCGAGCCCGGCCGAGCACGCAGCGATGCCGAGCCGCCCGGCATCGAGTGCCGCAAGCGCGATCTTGAATCCCGCGCCCTCCTCACCGATGAGATGGCCGGTGGGCACATGGGCACCCTCGAAGATCATCTGAGTGGTGACGGAGGCACGCATGCCCATCTTCCGCTCCGGCGGCGCCGCGGAGACTCCAGGCGTCCCGCCGGGTACGTACAGGCAACTGATCCCCTGAGCGCGGTCCGGTCCGGTGCCGTCACCCTGCGTGCGGGCGAACAGCGCGTAGAAGTCGGCCACGCCGCCATGAGTGATCCACGCCTTCACGCCGTCCACCGTGTAACCGCCGCGATCGCGCACGGCCCGGGTGCGCAGTGCCGCCGCGTCGGACCCGCAGTGCGGCTCGGACAGGCAGTAGGCGCCGAGCATCTCGCCGCCGAGCATCCCGGGCAGCCACCGCGCACGCTGGGCTTCGCTGCCGTATCTTGCGACGGGGAAGCAGGCCAGGGTGTGCACGCTGACGCCGAGGCCGATGGCAAGCCAGCCCGCCGCGAGCTTCTCCACGACCCGCAGGTACGCCTCGTACGGCCGCCCGCCGCCGCCATACTCGACCGGATAGGGCAGGCCGAGCAGCCCGGCCCGGCCTGCCGCCGTGAATACCTCGCGCGGGAAGCAGCCGGACTCCTCGGCGGCGGCCGCCGCCGGCGCCACCTCGCGTTCGACAAGCTCATCGGTGAACGCGAGAAGTGCCGCTACGTCATCTCGCCGGTGCTGTGTGTCCATCGCGTACCTCGCCACCCGGGAATCGACGGTAATTGCGTCACACGATCACGAGGTCGCGGCTGCTGTTGTTCAGCCGCGCCGCACCCTGCCCGGTGCAGACCACGATGTCTTCGATGCGCGCCCCGTGCTCACCCGGGTAGATCCCGGGCTCGACGGAGAATGCCATCCCGGGCTCGAGCGGCTCGGTGTTGCCGGCCACGATGTAGGGTTCCTCGTGCGTCTCGAGGCCGATGCCGTGCCCGGTCCTGTGGATGAAAAACTCGCCGTAGCCCGCCTGCGTTATCAGGTCACGTGCGGTGGCATCGACGGCCTCCGCCGTGATTCCTGGCCGAACGGCGGCACACGCCGCCTCCTGCGCGTCCTGCAGCACCTTGTAGTAGGCGGAGAACCCGGCAGGCGGCGCGCCGATCGCGTAGATCCTCGTGCTGTCCGAGCAGTACCCGCTCGGCATGGTGCCCCCGATGTCCACCACGACCACATCGCCGCGCGTGAGCGCACGGCCGGACAATTCATGGTGCGGGCTCGCGGCATTCGGCCCGGAGGCCACGATCGTAAAGTCGACCCGGGCGTGTCCCTCCGCGAGGATCGCGGCTGCGACGTCCGCGCCGATCTCACGCTCGCTACGGCCAGGCCGCAGCAGTCCAGGTACCCGGTCGTGCACCCGGTCGATCGCGGCGCCCGCCTCGGCGAGTGCCGCCACCTCGGCCCGGCTCTTGCGTATCCGCAGCCCGCGCAGCACCGGGCCGGCCAGCATCTGCTCCACACCTGGCAGAGCGGCGCGCAGCCGCAGCGCCATCATCGCCCACATCCGGTCGGCAAGCCCCACGCGCGTCACGTCACCCGCGGCGGCCCGCATCCTGGCCGCGACCAGCGCGTATGGATCCTCGGTCTCGTGCCACGCCACAAGCACGACACCAAGGCGCTCCACGCCGGCCGCCTGCGCCGCCGGTAGCTCGAGGCGGGGTACGACCAGGAAGGACGCACCATCGGCGGGTACCACGAGGCAGGTCAGCCGTTCAAGCTGGTGCGCATCGTACCCGGTCACATACCGCAGTTCCGGTCCCGGGGTGAGCAATAGCGCGCCAAGCCCCGCGGCGCGCGTGGCCTCCGCTACGCTGCCCAGCCGGCTGGTCGGGTAAAGCTCACTGTTCACCGCGCCAATCTAGCCCTGGCACGGCTCAGGCCGCACGGCGGCGTGCCCGCCAGAGCGTCGCGGCGCCCGGCAGGAGCGTGAGGACGAGCAGGCCGACATGCGCGAAAGCGACGCGTTCGGGCACCTTGCCGCCTGATCGGTTCTGACTGGTACTCGGGCTGGGCCGCGAGCCAGCTGATGAAGCCAACGGGTGCGCTGTTTCTTTGCCCGCGCCCGCAGGCAGGCCGGTGAGCTGGGCATCGCGATCGCCGGGATCGTGGTGGAGCTGCCGGCGGATGCCGGCGCCGGCAGCACCCTGGCGACCGGCGACCCGGTGTCCGTGCGCGCGGGCCGCAGGGTGCCTGGCGCCGGCTGGCAGCATGACGGGAGTGCCCGCAACCCGCGGAAGCTGTCGTAGGGGAACTGTTCCGTCGCCGCCGGGATCGTGGTGGCGCCTGCCGTTGTGCTCCCGCCCCTGGTGGCTGCCCGTGCTGGGCCAGGGTGCATGTGCCCGGCAAAGGCAACGGCCCCGCCAAGGCCGGGGTGGCCGCGAAGCTGGCCGGGATGCTCGCGCCCGCCTTCCGCGGCCGGGCCTCCAAATCGTGGCCGGCGCCACATATCACGGCCCCGCCTGGCGCGAGCTGCCGCCGGATGTGACCTGGACCTGCCGGATCCCCGCAACGCGGTGCTGTACAAGCAGCCGCCGCCGGCTGGCAAGCGTGGCCGGCCGCTGCCGCAAGGCGACCCGCTGGGCAGTTGCGCCCAGATCGCCGCGGCCGCCGGATAGGCCACGCATCAGGTGCCCACCTACTCCGGCAAGGCCGGGGTCACGCACATCGCGACGGTGGCCGACCGCCGGTGGTACGGGCCATTCCACACCACCCTCGTCACCGTGGTGGTGGCCCGCGACGAGTCAGATCGGCACTGGGTTCCCACCACCGGTGGCGCGGTCGGCCGGCGCATCTCTATCAGCCGCGCGCTTCGCCCCGCGGCGGCCAGGCCGCTGTGTTTAGCACACCGAACCGGTCCATCACCCCCGAGCAGGCGGCCGGGGTTGTCATGGCGGGCCGGTGGTGTATCTGCGGCCGGCGGGGGTGGTCCATACCAGGACGCCGGGCGCGGGTTGCTCAAGGTGCCAGCCCTGGGCCTGTTTGACCTTGTGATGGGCGCGGCAGAGCGGGCCATGCCCGCATTTGCAGAGTCACTGATGACCTGGGAAAACAATCCACGCCTGCGGTATCAGTGGTCCGGCCCGTCCAGCTCTGCCAGGAGTAGTTCGCCGACTAGCTGCACGGTGTCCGCATCCACATCCGCACCTTCGGGGAGTTCACGGACCCGGCGGAGTGAGTGGTCCTTGAGGTCAGTGAACCATCGGTGCGCGTGAAGGCGTGCATCTGCTGCAAGCTGTGGGGCGGCCTGACGTAGCTGCGCGAGCGCTGACGGGCCTGCATCTCGGTCCAGGGTGAGCCGGATGATGTCCAGTAGGTCTGTTCGCTCCTTGTCGGCTGGCCGGTTCATGATCGACTGGAGCTTCATGGCGATCAGCGGGCCAGGCTCGGCGACGCGCGCAAGAACATCGGTGCTTGCCGCCGACAGCGGAGCAGCAGCACGGATTCTTAACGGCGTGGCGGCTTCGATAGCCCAGGCGTGGGAGAGTACGGCAAGCCGGTCGGTTTCGTCCTCCGGAAGCTGGCTGAGCTCGGCGTCTGTGACTTCGATGATGTCAACCTGGACCTTGCCTGACGGGGTGGGAATCCATACACCGGCAGGCCCGGCTGGTGACTCTCCGGATTCGATCAGCACGTCAAGCTGGGGCCGATCTCCGGCTGCACGGCGGCTTGCGGTGTCAAGGTCGCCGGTGGCCCGGTACGCGGTGCTAAGCCGGCACAGGACGGCCAGGCCGCCGATGACGACTGCCTTGCGTCCGGTTCGGGCCTCAAGCTCGGGAATCGCCTGCACAATGGCGAGCATCGACTTCCCGGTCAGGTCTACCACTGGGGTCTGTGTTACCGCGCCGTCAGTCACCAGACTCTCCGCCACGGCCGCGGAGGCTGCCAGCCACCGAGAATCTCGCGACCGCGTCCCGGGTCATGTGCCAGGCCGAGGGCCACGAATAGGGGGTTCGCCAGCGGCCAGTGCTGGCTAACTACTACCCACGCCTCTGGGTCTTGCTGCCGGACGGCGGGATCGATCCGCTGCTGGCAGACTGCCGGAACAGGGGCAACGCGGATGCTCGCTCGCCTGTAAGCAGGATCCGCCGCCACGCCTAGCAGCCGCATGGCCCGCCGGAACGTTGCCTGGCTAGGTACATAGAACTCCGGCGGGTGGTCCGCCCGCGCCGCGACCGGAGCCCCGTACGCTGCAGCGGCAAGCGTACCGGTCAGCGCCCAGCCGGGCTGCGTCGCGACATCATCGAACCCAAGCTGCAGCGCGGCGTTCACCGATCCAGTGCCAAGGCGTGGCAGATCCGCGAGAGCAGCTTCGCGCGAGACCCAGGCACTAGCCGTCTCCCAGAACAAATCCGGGAGAACGGCAAGGCCGTCGGCCCCGATAAGCCCCTGCTTGCGTAGTGCGCCGAGCACCTCCGAGACAGTGCTCGGCGACCTGCCGAGGGTACGGGCGAGGTCCCGGACGCCATGCCGGACGCCAGGATCCAGGAGAAGCGAACACGCGACCTCCAATCCGACCGGGCCGGAGAACGCATCAGTGCGCTCAGTTCGGTCCTTCACCGGCGGCACATCGATATCCACGAACAGGCCCTGCCCAGCCAGATGCAGATGCCCGCGCAAGTCCAGCCAGCCCCAGCCATGGCTTGCCAGCTCCGCGCGAGCCGCCTCAGGAATCCTGTCTGCGACAAGCACATGCAGCGCATCGGGTCGTCCTGACCGATCCTGCTGCGCCAGAAGGCGAGGGACATGCGACGGCGTAACCGCCGGTACTCTCTTCAGCTCGACGAGTATGCGCCGGCCATCATTGTCCAGCATCACCAGGTCAGGCGCATCTAGCTGGCCTGGTCCGATGGCAGGCAGGCCGATACGCTCCATCAGCCCTGTGAAGACGTCCGCGATGTCGGCTTGTTCTGGAGTCACGAGTACAGGATAGCAAGTGTTCGGTGTTCGGTAAGAACCGAACACCGAACACTCCTGCAAGCGCATTCTCCCGGCCGCGACAACATTAGGCCACCTGTGTGATTATCGCTTGCATGCTGGGGAGATGTTGCATTCACAGGTCCGGCCGCCCCGATCGTAGGCCAGGGTGTGATCTTTGTCGCACCGCGTGGCGGGCCGCCGGCAGCCGGGGAACGTGCAGGTCCGGTCCCGGATTTCGATCAGGTGCCGCAGCCGCGGGGTCAGCTGGTAGCCGGCCGTCTCCCGGTCGTGGGCGCAGCACCCGACGGCCAGCGGATCGATCTTGATCAGCAGGGCCCGGCCGCCCGGCGCCCCGTCACCGCCGGCAGCGCCACCGCCGGCAGCGCCACCGCAGGCAGCTCCACCGCAGGGAGCATCACTGCGGGGACCGCCACCGGGGGGACCGTCACTGGGGGGACCGCCACCGGGGGGACCGTCACCGGGGGGGACCGTGGCCGGGGTGCGTGTGTTCGCGGCGGCGGCAGCCGTGCCCGATCACCCGCCCGGCCTCGTCGGTCACGGTCACGCACCAGCGGGTGGCCGGGTGGCGGGCGGCGGCTGCGGCGAGGGCCCGGGTGGTGCCGGCGTCGACCGGGCCGAACCCGGCCACCTCGCCCGGCGGGCCGTCCAGGTCCAGCAGCGTCGCCAGCGGCACGGTCAGGTTCACCGAGCCCGCCAGCCGCCCGAGGTCAAGATCACCCCAGCCGGTCCCGGCGCGGTTGCAGGTGCAGGCGCAGGGCGGGTGCGGGCGCAGGGGCGGGTGCAGCCCCAGGTGCAGGCGCAGCCCCAGGCGCGGGCGCGGTTCCAGGCGCGGGCGCAGTGGCAGGGGCGGGTGCGGGCGCAGGTGCAGGCGCGGGCGTGGGGGTGGCGGGTATGGGCATGTGGTTTACCTCCCCGGGCAGCTAGACGGTGGCAATACGAACATTCTAGCGACCAAGCGGGCCGGGTATCCGGCTATCCACAGCAAGAAACCCGGGCCACCGGGTTATCCACCGGACTTTCGCCGCCGGCCGAGCCCGGGGACCACCGGCGGCTTCCGCAGTTTTCGTGATCTTCGAGTGATGAGTCCGGGCAGGCATCGGCGGACTGGTGCTGAGTGATCGCGTGATCTTGTGACACGCCGGGTGGCCGGGGGTGCTGGTGGGTGACCGGGGCGGGTGACAACGGAAGCACCGGCGGTGCTGAACGTCCACCCTGCCGGGGGAACCCGCCGGTGCTTGCTGAACCTGCCTGCTTTCGCTGCTGAATCTGCTGATCGTGCCGCGGCCGTGTTTCACCGCAAGCGGCTGACCTGCCGACTTGGGCTTGGCGGGCGGGGCGAAACGCCGATGCTCATCGAGCCACCTGACCCGTGGGAACGGTAATGGCTGGCCGCAGCCGTTCCTCTACGAACGCAGCAACTGTCTCTTGCTGCGTCGCTGCGCAGTCCTTGGCCCCGCCGGGGTCTTCGTCGGGCCGCCGCGACAGACTGGACGACCGGTGCTCCCGGATCGGGACAGGACCTGATCCTCGGCCTGATCCGTCCCGCCGCGAGCAGCGGATCGCTCCCGTGCCGGGTCGTCGCAACCGGTATGGATAACGACACTAGGTCCGGGGACCACGGAACCGTCCGCGACATGGTCGGTCGGCGCGAATCGGCCAGTCGGATCCAGGGGAAGGGACCACGCGTGGAGACGGAGTCCAGGCGCCGCACATTCAGACGAGTGACCACGGCCGGATGCGCGGCGGCAGCGGATAGTTCCGGAGTCAGTCGGTGGCGCGGCGGGCGCGCTCAAGGGCACCGGCGACGCTGCCTAACGGCATTTCGAACGTGACGCGGCTGTTTGCGTGGCCGACGAGGCGTGACACGTCGGCCACCTCGATCCCCCAGGCGTCGAGCGCTGTCGTGCAGAAGACGTGGCGCAGGCTGTGCCAGGTCCACCTGCTCACTCCGTCCGCGTCCCGCCAGCCGGTGGCGAGGTAGGCGGCCTTGCGCACCTGCGGGGTGCTGCCGTGCTCGCGGTCTTTCCGCCGAGCCGTACCAGGCGCCGTGCCGGCGCTGGGAGGCGCTCGATAGAGCGGTGAGAGTACTTCTTGGGTGACCGGGCGGAGGCGTGGCCTCATGACGAGGGCAAGCGCCCCGCCCGGCGTCCTGGTTTCATCCGTGTCCGGCGTCCAAGGCGCGCAGGACCTGCATGATCTTCTCCGCGACCGTGGAGATGTCCGCTACCGGTCCGATGCACTCCGCCCACCCGAACCAGTACGACTGGCCGTCACTGTAGATGTCCTCCGCCAGAAGCCCAGCGCTGCGGTTGCGTACGTGCAGACGCGGGCGCCGGCCCGGCGGGGTTACGATCCGCGCCTCAAAGGCATCGCCATGGATCTCGTCGGCGAGCTTCTCCAGGTCGGCCGTGCTCGTCGCATCGCTGGCTGTCATGCCGGTGACGGTAGATCGCACGCCGTGCACGTGGAGTGGCCACGGAGGTGGCCAAATGCGCAGCCCTATTCGACGGGAATCAGGTAGGCCCGCGCAAACCAGGTGCCAATCCACGCCCGGTGCAGGTGCCCGGCGACAGCCCGGTCACCCTCGACGGCCATGACCGCGTGCACGTGCGGCTTGCCGTCCACGATCTCGCCCGTCGCGGTAATCTCGGCCGGCAGGTCATAAGCGGTGATGTCGTCGTTTGTGGCGTCCGCCGCAGGCATCGTGGACACCGTAAAGTCATCGGCGGCACCAATCAGCGTGACGATCGCGGCATTCGTGATGCCAAGCTCTTCTGCCCGGCGCTCGATCTCGGTTAGCAACTCGCCAGCCTTGACCTCTATCACGTGCACGGGTCGTCTCCGTTCAGGATCATGCCGATGGTGCGGACGTTCTCCGTCACCGGCTCGGCTCTAAGCGCCTGCGCTAGTGTCCGTCTGGCCTCAGTGCTGCCGTCGCGGCCCAGCAGCAGCGCCGAGCACCAGCGCGCCCGGCGTCGCGCGGGTTGCCCAGTTCCGCAGACAGAGCCTGCACGGTGTCGCCCGCGCGGGCGCGCACGGCTTTCAGGTAGCGCATCCGCATCTGCTCGTCCCGGCGCAGTGCAGCGGCTGCCTGTCCGGCGATGCCGAGATCACGGCTCTTGGCGAGGATTCCGGCCGAGTTGACCCGCAGTACATCCGACCCACCGTCTTCCATCCAGCGCGCCACGCGCAGCACGGCGGGCCGGTCGGCACCCATGAGCGTGGCCAGCATCAGGTCAATCTGATGGGAGGTCTGCACGGTGGCGAGGGGTCCAGAGTCGCCCGTCGCGATGGCCCCGTAGAGTTCAGCGCCCGCCGTCTGCTCCGCCGAGCCGAGCCCGGCGGCGATGGTCAACATCCCTGCCAGCTTCAGCATTTCCCTGCGCCGCACTATCTCCCTCTCCAGCTCGTGCAGCGGCACCTGGAGCGCGGTGGCGAGGTGCCGCAGCCAGAATGGCCCCGGGCTGCGCTTGCCGTTCTCCCAACGGGACACATCCTCGCGGGTGACGGTCGGATGCCCTGCGACAGTGCGAAGCTCGTCGGCGAGGCGCCCCTGAGACCAGCCCAAAGCGCAGCGTAGGTCGCGGATCAAGGCACCAGGCACCGCAGCAGGCTCTGCGGCGCTTTGGCCACTAGAACGGCTACTAGGGCTGTTAGCAGCGTCCTCGCCCCCGGCAGCGGTCACGCTAGAATCCCGCATAGGTCCCGGACCTTCCTGAGCTTGGCAGTTCCAGGATAGGCGCGGAACCTGATCTTTGCGGAACCATCACCGGGCCGGGCCGTGTTCCTTCTCGGTCGCGAACGGGCCGACGCGAGGCTGGCGGCGCTTGCCGTCCCCGCCGGGCGCCTCGAATCGGCCGTACCACTTCGCATGGCCTTTCCGGCCGAAGGTCGAGGGGCCGTCCAGCGCGGACGCCGACAGCACACGCCGCGGGCGCGCCGCGATGACGAGAGCCCCCTCACCGGGGGCTCTCGTTTGACCCGCGGCTTCAGCCCCGAGGCTGGTCAGACATCACCGCTGCTCAGGCCCGACGAGCTGCTCAAGCCCGGAATGAGCAAGCTGCTGCTCCTGGGCCTGTGCGCGGCGCGCCTGGGCCTGCCAGTACCTGACCTTCCTCTGCATTCGAGCCTGAGAGTGGGAGATGGCCGCCGCCGCTACGGTGACCGTGAGCCACCAGCCAAGGACAAGCCCTGTCACGATCGCGGCCGCGATGATGAGAACGCTCATGAGCCCACCTCCTTCGCTAGCCGGCCGCTCTAAGCGGTCGCTTGCAGCTCACGGCCGTCGTCCCCGGTCGCAAAGGCGCCCGTTCCGTGGCGAGGGCATGGATGGTCTGGTTGGCCCCGATGAGTTGCCTCACAGGGGCATTTCGGATTTTATGGTACGTAACCACAGCTCCTTCTTCTGTTGATACTGGATGGGGGGCGTGCTGGTCCGCTGGGTCGGTGTGCCGTACCGGCCCAGCATTTTGTGTCTCGATGCTCCTGCGGGCCGAACTTCCGCCACACGCCGGCGTCGGTCCGCGCTCAGGTCCCCCGCCCCGCGGCGCCCGCGGACCAGGCCGAGTAAAAGGCGGGGCATGGACCTCCCCCTTTCCCTCGTGGGGGATCTGGCCCGCTGTCTCGATTGTCCGGTACCGTATGTTGTGCTGCAACTTCTATTAGCGGTTGCACTGGAGATTGTTGTGGAACCTGCCCGGCACCTTGCTGCGCCCTTTAGGCTACGTGTGAACTACGTCCGTTCTGGGAACAACCATGAGGTTGGAGGACGGGTGCCCGAACATGGCAGCCCGACCGTACGCCGCCGCCGCCTGGCTGCCGAACTGCGCCGCCTCCGCGAGAAAGCTGACCTGACCGGAGATGAAGTCGCCGAGCGCCTCGGCTGGTCCCCCTCCAAGGTAAGCAGACTGGAGAACGCCCGCACCGCCCTGAAGCTTGCTGACGCCCAGAGAGTGCTTGATCTCTTCGGTGTCGATGGCGCCCATCGAGAGCAGCTTCTCGCACTCGCCCTTGAAGCATCCCGCAAGGGATGGTGGGAGGCGTACTCGGACGCGCTGCCCGAGGCTTATACCTCTTACATCGGATTGGAGACCGAGGCCACATCGGCATCGTGGTGGGAGAGCGATCTCGTCCCAGGCTTGCTGCAAACCGAGAACTACGCCCGCGCGGTGATCCACGCTCACATGGGCTCCACGGCCACAATGCCGCCCGGTGAGATCGAGCGCCGCGTAGAGGCCCGGCTGAAACGCCAGCAGGTACTTACGCGCGAGCATCCGCTCGCGCTCTCCGTCGTGCTCGATGAGTCCGTCTTGTTCAGGAGGTTCGGGAAAGGCCCGGTGATGCGTGACCAGCTCCAGTGGCTGGTGCACGTGTCCGAGCTGCCCAACGTCGCGCTGCGAATCCTTCCCCTCGCCGCATCGCATCCCATTGGAACAGGCGGGTTCGTCCTCCTCCAGTTCGGCCAAGTTCACGAGACAGCTCTGCGTGACGTGGTATACATCGAAAATCTGAGCGGCAGCCTCTACGTCGAGGAAGAGGCGGAGACCTACCAGTACAAGCTTGCCTTCAGCCGATTGGTCGAAGCATGCATTGACTCCGCCCGATCCAGAGAACTGGTCTCGAGAGTTGTACGAGAAACTCCATCCTGACCTGTGTCGATCTGGCATGGGCAGGGAAACTTTCGTCATGTAATCCGAATTCCCGGCCGCTAAATGAGGTCAAATGTATTCTATCTGCGCAAATCGGGCCGAACCAGTTTACCGTAAGTGCGAGGACCAACACCCGACGGAACAAATATGACTGTCTTCGCTAATGCTTCGTGCGTTGTCTGGAAAAAGAGCACACGGAGTGCCGGCAACGGGGCTTGCGTTGAAATCGCCGAGCTTCCGCACAGCTATGTCGGAGTCAGGGACAGCAAGGACTGCCGGGCCGGTGCGCCGATCCTAGCCTTTACTTTGGATGAGTGGCAGGCATTCCTGCGAAGAGCCAAAGGCGGCTGTTTCGACATCTAAAGAGAATTTATTCGGACCGCATCCATTTAGGCCGCGTGCCTTCACACCCGGACCCGGACGTGAGGACGGAGCCGGGCCTGTACGCAGGACCCTCCCGGCAACCACCGGGCTGCCGGGAGGGGTCGCGGTGGCCGCGGGGCGTTAGTTGCTGCGGAGCCAGGTGGCGCTGAAGTTCTTGCCGCCGCTGAGGGACGAGACGGTGTCCTTGTCCTGGCCAAAGCTGTTGACCATGATGATCTGAGTCGGGCTGAAGTTGCCGATCGCTGAACCGTTGGCCGTGGATCCCGTGATGTTCACGGTGCCGAAATCGGCCAGCGGCAGCACGCCGCCGCTTGACGAGGGCGCCTCGACGATGACCTCGGCGGAGGACCGGGCGGCCCCGCTGAGCGAGGACTTGACGGTGTGGCTCCACCCCTGAGTCGTGTCGGACAGCTTCAGCGTGAAGCTGCTGCCGCCATTGAAGGTGACGGAACCGCTGAAGTGGTCACCCGGCCGCACCGGGTTGCTGAAGTTGACTGGGTAAGCCGGGTACATCTCATACCAGGAGTAATACTGCGGCGTCCGGCGGCTGCAGTCGACCTCGCTGCCTGTCTGCTCGACGGTGCTGCTGCTGTAGCCGTCCAGGCCGACCCAGAAGCTGGAGTACTTGTGACCGGACGTGCACGTGCCTGTGGGCTCCACCCAGCTGGCGGAAACGCTGGTGTACGTGCCGCCGTTGGCCGCGTATCCCGACCAGTTGGTGCTCACCACCTGGTTCCTGACGCCACCGCGCCCGGTGAGCGGCAAGGTCACATGCCCGGCTGGCCTGATCATGGGCCCGCCAAGCCTGCTGACATGGGCTGCCGGGGCACGGGGCCCCTGCGTCGAGGCGGCCGCGCTGGCTGCCACGAACATCGAGCCGACCACCAGGGTTAAACCGGCGAGGGGTATGCACCATCGTCGTAACATTCGGGCTCCTTATCCTGTTGCGGGGCACGGTGCGGCGTGCTGACATAACTCCTCCCGCTATAGCCGCATCGTGGAGAGTCGCCGTGAATTTACTCCGCGCAATAGTCGGGAGAAGCTCGCGATTTGGTAATAATTCCGTAGCTAAACTACGCATTGTTGATGTATTGGTATCGCCAGCGTTATTCAGATACGCACAGTCACATCAACGGCGGGTCCCAGGCGCATTCCACGTCACCGTCACCTCGACAGCACCCCAAGTGATCCTGGCTCAGCCCGGCGGCGCGCGTCCCTCAAGCGCCCCCAGGAAACGCGCTGAGCAGGCGGCCCAGTGAGGAGCCCAGATTCAAGCGCACCCCGAGGTCCGCGAGCCGTGCGGGGTCCTTCGGCTCGGCGGGCAGCGCGTCGTCGAGCAATGGGATGGGCACATCCGTCGCTACACGCACGACCGGAACCGCCGCCTCGAGATAGTCACGGTCCGCGGCCAGTTTCGCGCGGCTGCTTCCAAGGCCGCTGGCCACCGGATCCTTGTCGAGCGCCGCAAGCATGGCCTCAACTGTGCCAAAGCGGCGTACCAGCGCGGCAGCCGTTTTGGCGCCAATTCCCCGCACCCCGGGCAAGCCGTCACTCGGATCGCCCCTGAGCGTCGCGAAGTCGGCGTACGCGCGCCCAGGAATGTCGTAGCGGGATGTCACTCCCGTCTCGTCGACCACTTCGAGCCGCGCGAAGCCGCGCGCGGTGTAGAGCACGCGGATCTGCCGCGCGTCGTCGACGAGCTGGAACAGATCCCGGTCGCCCGTGACGATGTCGACGGGCACATCGGCGCGAGCGGCGAGGGTGCCGATCACGTCATCGGCTTCGAAGCCAGGCGCCGGCGCCTGGGCGATTCCGGCCGCGTCGAGCACCTCCTCGATCACCGGGATCTGTGCGGTGAGCGCTGGAGGCACGATCTCCGCCCCGTTCGCTCCGAGCCGGTGCGCTTTATAGGAGGGCAGTGCCGCGACGCGGAACGCCGGCCGCCAGTCGGCGTCCATGCAGGCGACGAGCCGCGCGGGGCGGCCGCGGACGGCCGGATCGCTTGCGCCGGGATTGATCAGGCGGGCGATCATGTCGAGCAGGCCGCGGACGGCGTTCACCGGCGTCCCGTCCGGCGCGGTGACGGAGTCTGGAACCCCGTAGAACGCGCGGAAATAGAGAGCCGGCGTGTCGAGCAGCATGAGATAGGGGCTCGTCGTGGGTGTCGTGGGTATCGCAGACATCAGGGCCATCCTGCCAGTTGGATGTCACGCGAGGGTGGCAAGAAGCCGCTCTTCCTTGACAGGATCGAGCCCGGGCGCGGGGCGTCCGGGCCGCGGCTCAGGGTCGCCTTTGGCTTGCAGCCAGCGCCAGGTGTCCGCCACGGTCTCGTCGACCGGCCTGCACCGCAGCCCCGCGGCCTGTGCGCGCGACACGTCGCCCGCGTGCAGCCCGGCTGCCTCGCCGGTGGGTGGCAACCAGATCGGCAGCTCCGTCCACGCCTCGATGCCCGCGGCAGCAATCGCCTCTGGCGGGGTCCACACCAGTTCCGCGTCCGAGCCCGTCACGCGCCGCGCCGCCGAAAGCAGCGAGGCCATGGTCGCGTGACCGGGCTGGCTCACTGTGTTGAACGTGCCGCCGCGGCTCTGGTCGGCGCGGGCGAGCATCCACGCCGCGAGATCGCGTGCGTCGATAAGCTGCAGCGGCCGGTCGGGAGGACCTGGGGCGAGGACACGCCCGCCGCGCTCGAGCCGCCGCAGCCACCACGGCAGCCTGCCGAGGTCCGCGTGGGGGCCAAGGATTCAGCCCGGCGCGGGCGAAAGGCTGCTGAGACCCGGCTTTCGCTGTCGGCGCACCGCCGCGCGTACCGCCGCGCGTACTGCCGCGCGCGGTAGCGTGACGTGTGTGGGATCGTGGGACACGTGATTTTCGCAGCCAAGCCCACGGTGGTGGGGCATCGCGGTTTCGGTCGCGGCATGTCAGGCGGTTATGCAGAGAACACGGTCGAATCCTGCCTCGCGGCCGTGGCCGCCGGCCTGCCATGGATCGAGATCGATGCCCAGCGGACCGCCGATGACCAGCTCGTTCTGCGGCATGACTGGACGGCGCCCGACGGCTCGTACATCGTGGACCGCACGGCCACCGAGCTCGCCGCGCAGGGAATCGCGCGGCTCGCCGACGTACTCGACGCGGTGCCGCAGGAGATCAGTATCGATATCGACGTGAAGACGGTGCTCGCCGACGCCACGGACCCGCAATACCGTCGCACCGCCGCGTTGCTCGCCGCGGCGCTGAGCGCGGAATCGCGGCGCCGCAAGCTGCTCGTGACGTCATTCGATCCAGGGTTGCTCATCGGCCTGCGGCCAGACCTCCCCGGGGTCGCCTTCGGCCTGCTCACCTGGCTCTATTTTCCGCCGCAGCACGGCATACCCGCAGCCGCGAGCCTCGGCCTTGACGCGATCGGCTTTCACACGGGTTCGCTCGGGCCTGACACCGCGTCGTCGCTCGACACGTCCAGCGACGACCGTCACCCGTTCCCTTCTCCCGCCGAGGCCGTGGCGGTCGCGCACGAGGCCGGGCTCGATGTGCTCGTCTGGTGCCCCGATCCTGCGGCCGCTGTTCGCCATGCCGCCGCAGGTGCGGACGCGGTATGTGTCGATGACGTGCCTGGAACGCTCGCCGCGCTCACCGAGTGAGGCCCTGGTTCACTCCCCCATGGTCGCGGGCGCGTGCCACGCCACCTCATCACCCGCACTGAAGAGAATCCTCCCGGCGTAAGCGCCATGTCTCCGCCGGACCCGCCCGCGCCCGCCATGTTTCCGCAGGACCCGCCCGCGCCCGCCATGTCTCCGCAGGACCCGCCCGCGCCCGCCATCACCCCGGACAGCGGGCGCCAGCTCAGGCCCAGTGCCCGCTGCGCATGACTCAGCTAAAGATCAACTTTTTGGCCCTGGGCGACACGTCGCTTACCAACGCCCCGGGTCGGCAGCGTCCGGGAGTTCCTCGCCTGGCTCGAGAAGACCTGGACTGAGGCACCTAGCCCGCGAAATTCGCTCATCGCCGCGACGGAACAGGCCCGATGAGCGCGGGCTCCGGTCGGCCGGGCCGGCGACCTCGGTACGCCACGCTCATCCTTCGACGAGTTGCTGGCCGCCGTCGATGTCGAAGGTCGCGCCGGTCATCGCGGTGTTCGTCATGAGGTGGACGGCCAGTGCGGCGATGTCGGCCGGGCCGACGACGCGGCCGATCGGCAGCGTGGCACGGAGCTGCGCTCGGCGCTCGTCGATCTCATCGCCGAGCGGCGAGGCCGACAACGGCGTGTCGACAAATCCTGCCGCGATCAGGTTGACTCGGACGGGCGCGACCTCGAGCGCGAGGGTCCTGGTCATGGCGGGAAGCGCGGCCGTGAGCGCCGTGATGAGCGAGAGGCCCGCTGCCGTGCTGCGGCCACCGGTGCTGCCGATGAACAGCAGGGTGCCTCCCGGGCGGACCTTGCTCGCGGTGTGCCGGGCGACCTGCAGCGGCAGCAGGAGATGGGCGTCGACGTCGCGGCGTGCCGCGTCGAGGTCGAAATCGGCCAGCGGCGTGTAGTGGGGACCGGGGCCGGTGACCAGCAGGTGGTCGATGGGCGGGGGCAGCGCGTCGAAGAACCGCTCGAGCCGGTCGAAGTCGGTGGCGTCGAAGGCGGCGATGCTGGCCCCGAGCTCGAGGCCGACGCGGTGCAGGCGGTCCGGCTCGCGGGCGGTGAGGATGATGTCCGCTCCCTTGGCGCGGGCGAGCCGGGCCGTCTCGAACCCGATGCCGGAGCTGCCCCCGATCACCAGGACGGTCTGCCCGAGCAGGTCCCGCTCGCGCTGCACGGGCGAAGAGTTGATCGAGGTGGCCATGGTTCCTCCAGACGTCGTCGCTCACGTCGGCAGCTCCGTCCCGGCCTGCTCCGCTGTCATGTATGCGGCGTACCAGCCGGGCCGGTTCGCGTCGCGCTGGTTGTGTCAGGAATCACCCTTGCGCTTCGACGGGTGCATCGCACCCGGGAGACACCCTGGCGCGACCCCTTGGTCTGCGGGGTTCCCAGGCCCCGACCGCAGATATACGCTCTGCTGATACCGGCTGCGAACGATCGTTGAACGGTGCAGGGAGGCCGCCGACGAGTCAGGATCCCCGCCCGCCCCCGAAGCTCCTCGGACGCCGCAGCGAGCGTGAGGCGCTCGACCGGCTGTTGGCCGACGCGCTCGCCGGCCGGAGCCGGGTCACCGTTCTACGGGGCGAGGCGGGCGTGGGCAAGACCGCGCTGCTGGGCTACCTGTCCGACCGGCTCGCCGGCTGGCACGTCGCGAGAGCCGCCGGCGTCGAGTCGGAGATGGAACTGGCCTACGCCGGTCTCCACCAGCTCTGCGGGCCCATGCTGGAATACCTTGGCCGGCTACCCGTGCCGCAGCGCGATGCGCTCGCGACGGTGTTCGGCCGCAGCGTCGGCGCTGCGCCCGACCGGTTCCTGGTCGGGCTGGCCACGCTGACGCTGTTCGCCGAGGCCGCCGACCAGCAGCCGCTGGTCTGTATCGTCGACGACGGGCAGTGGCTCGACCACGCCTCAGCGCAGATCCTAGGGTTCGTTGCCCGCCGCCTCCTCGCCGAGCGGATCGCGATCGTGTGCGCCGCGCGGACGGGGGCCGGCGATGACGTTCTCGCCGGGCTGCCTGTCCTGCCGGTCCCTCCACTTGGCGACAGCGATGCTCGCGCGCTGCTGCTGGCCAACGTGCCCGGCCCCCTGGACGCCGGCGTTTGCGACCAGATCGTCACGGAGAGCCACGGCAACCCGCTCGCCTTGCTTGAGCTGCCGCGCACGTGGAACGTCGCCGGTCTCGCCGGCGGGTTCGGTCTTCCCAGCAGCCATCCCGTCGCCGGCAGGATCGAACAGAGCTACGTCCGGCGCCTCCAGTTGCTCCCCTCCGACACGCAACTGCTGGTCCTCACGGCTGCCGCAGAGCCCCTCGGCGACCGCGTCCTGCTGCACCGTGCCGCAGGGACGCTCGGGATCGACATCGCGGCCGCAGGCCCTGCACAGGACGGCGGCCTGCTCGCGCTGGGCGGGCGCGTCGAGTTCGCGCACCCACTCGTCCGGTCCGCCGCCTATCGCTCGGCAGCCGCCGACGACCGGCACCGCGTGCATCGTGCCCTGGCCGATGCCACCGTCGCCGAGACCGACCCGGACCGGCGGGCCTGGCACCGCGCCCGCGCCACCCCGGGGTCCAACGAGGAGGTCGCTTCCGAGCTCGAACGCTCGGCCGACCGTGCGCAGGCTCGCGGCGGCGTCGCCGCGGCGGCCGCGTTCCTGCAACGGTCCGCCGAGCTCACGGTCGACCCGGCGCAACGAGCCGAGCGCGCGCTGACCGCGGCGCGGGCGAGTTTCCAGGCCGGCGCGTTCGATGCGGCGCTCGCGCTCCTGGCCACGGCGGAGGCCGGGCCGCTGGATGAGCTGCAAAGTGCCCGGGTGGACCTGGTGCGCGGTCAGCTTGCCTTCGCTTCGGGTCTTGCCAGCGATGCTCCGCCGTTGCTGCTGAAGGCGGCCAGGCGGCTTGAGCCGATCGACCTCGACCTCGACCTCGCGCGCGAGACCTACCTGACAGCCTGGGGCGCGGCGTCCGTCGCCGCTGGGCAGGCTGCGGGAAGGAGCGTCCTGCTGGAGATCTGCCGCGCCGTCCGGGCACTCCCTCCGAGGCCGGGTGATCCGCGTCCCCTCGACCTGCTGCTCGACGGGCTCGCCCTGCTGACCACCGACGGACACGCCGCCGCGACTCCGGTGTTGCAGCGGGCAGCGACAGCGCTTGCCGACATCCCGGTGGAGGACGTCGTGCGCTGGGGCTGGATGGCCACCGCGGCCAGCAATGCTGTCTGGGACAACGACGGCGCGCATGCGATCTCCGCGAGGCAGGTCCAGCTCATCCGCGATGCCGGCGCACTTGCGGAGCTGCCGCTCTACCTCTCCGCGTTGGGCCTAGCATCCGCCTGGATGGGGGACTTCGCGGGTGCCGCCTCGAACGTCGCGGAGGCCGACAGCGTCGCGGCGGCGACCGGGAGCCACTTCGCGCCCTACACGTTGCTGAGGCTCCGGGCGCTGCAAGGGAGGGAAGCCGAGGCCTCCGCGGCGATCGAGCAAGCCGCGGCTAGAGGGCCAAGCGCGGCGCTCTACGCGCAGTGGGCGGCCGCGGTCCTGTACAACGGCCTGGCCCGCTACAAGGAGGCGGCGTGGTCGGCCCGCCAAGCCACTTCGAACACCTTCGAGTACTGGGTGTCTGTGTGGGTGCTGCCCGAGCTGGTCGAGGCGGCCATGCATGTGGGAGACGCCGAACTCGCACGCGATGCGCTCGAGCGGCTCGCGGAGACGACCCAGCCGGCCGGCACCGACTTCGCGCTGGGCATCGAGGCCCGCTCCCGGGCACTGCTGAGCGACGGCACCGGCGCCAACGACTTGTATGGCGAAGCGATCGAGCGGTTTAGCCGTACGCGGCTGCGTCCGGAGCTCGCGCGCGCGCATCTGCTCTATGGGGAGTGGCTGCGCCGCGAGGGCCGACGCGTCGACGCGCGCGAGCAGCTGCGCACCGCCCAGCATCTGTTCGACGCGATCGGCATGGGGGCGTTCGCCGAGCGCGCCCGCCGGGAGCTGCTGGCGACAGGCGAGAAGACGCGGAAGCGTAGCGCCGGGACGCGCGAGGAGCTCACGCCGCAGGAGGAGCAGATCGCTCGGCTTGCTCGCGAGGGCCTTTCGAACCCGGAGATCGGCGCGCAGCTGTTCGTCAGCGCGCGCACGATCGAGTGGCACCTGCGCAACGTGTTCGCGAAGCTCGGCATCACATCGCGCAGGCAGCTCCAAACGGCGCTGTCCGAGGACGGCCGGCTCGCCTGCACCCGTACCTAGCCAACGTTCGGTCAGCAGGCTATGAGTGCCGTGGCTGAAGCATCGGGTCACTTCCGTGACAACAACTGTGCTTCGTGTTGCGGCCGCGGAATGAGGCACGCGAACGGTAATCCTGTGGCAGCCCTTGTCGTGGCCAGGATGGATTACCGGGTGGCTTGGCGGGCGCAGTCGAGGATGCCGGTGTACATGTCGAGGGTGATCCGGTAATTGGCGCGGGGTGGCGACTGCGTCGTTCGCGGCGTGTACAACCCCTCACTGAGCCCGCGGACGGGCCAGGCCAGGGAACCACCGGGTTGTTCCCTGGGGGGAACCCAGGGTTTCCCCTGGGGTGATGCAGCGGTTGAGATCGTAGCGTCATCCCTGACACAACCCGAGGGAGGCGGTAATGAGCACAGCCGAGGACCGCACAAGCGGCGAACTTCGTGAGGGCTACGCCGAGATCGGCGACCAACGACTGCATTACATGGAGGCCGGCGAGGGGCCGCTGATCGTTTTGCTGCACGGCTTCCCCGAGTTCTGGTACGGCTGGCGGCTGCAGATCGAACCGCTCGCGGCGGCGGGATTCCGGGTCGTCGCGCCCGACATGCGCGGCTACAACCTGTCATCGCGGCCGGGCGGCGTCGCCGCCTACGACACCGGCCAGCTGGCCGCCGACATCCGCGGTCTCATCCACGAGCGCGGTGCCGAGTCCGCGCTGCTCGTCGGTCACGACTGGGGCGGCACCGCCGCCTGGTATACCGCGATGAACCACCCCGAGGTCGTGGACCGGCTGGCCATCCTCAATGCGGCCCATCCGCGGAAGCTATCGCAGGGGCTGCACCACCCGGGCCAGCTCCGCAAGTCCTGGTATTTCTTCTTCTTCGACCTCCCGGACCTGCCCGAAGCCGTCATGCACGCCGACGACTGGCATTTCTTCCGGCACTTCCTGCGCGACGCCCACCCGGCCTACACGCCGGAGGAGATCGAACGCTACGTCGAGGCGTGGTCGCAGCCGGGCGCGGCAACCGGGATGATCAACTACTACCGGTCCTCGGTGCGAACCTCGCCCAAGCGCGCCGAAGCGGCGCTTCGCCCGATCAAGGCGCCGACTCTGGTCATCTGGGGGCAGCGGGATCGCTACCTCGGCGAAGAGCTAGCCGAGCCCGACCACGACGACGTGCCCAACCTCGACCGCGTCGAGCGCCTGCCCGACGCCTCCCACTGGGTGCATCACGACGAGGCTGAGCGCGTCAACCAGGTGCTCACCGACTTTTTCACCCCCGCCCTGCCAGCCAGGAACTGACCAGGGACTTCGACGGGCGCCGGGCGCCCGGGTCGAGCCGAGATTGCCCGCTGCTGCTGGCCTTGGCCAGCGTCGCACTCACCCTCGGCCTTGGTCCCGCAAGCGCGGCCTGGCGAACATGGCAACCGCGCCGGAGGTACCGGCCCCGGCATGCAGGCGCCGCAATTCCTGGCCGGGCTGCCCACAACGCCAACCCGCCAGCGGCCGGGCACAGCAGTCTCGCAGGGCCACCAGCACGAGTCGTAGAGGAGCTAGTGATGACTCAGGTGTACCGCACGCTGCGGGTCGCCCCGAGCGACGAGGGTGTGCTCGGCGTGGTAATTGACGCGCCGCCGATGAACCTGATCGGACCGGAACCGGTGCGCGACCTGGTCGGACTGCTCGGCGCGCTGGAATCCGACCAGGAGACCAGGGTCGTGGTGCTGGAGAGCGCCGACCCGGACTACTTCGTCCCGCACGTCGACCTCACCAAGGTCGCGGAGTACACCGCCGAAGCGGCCAAGGCGGGCGGGCCAGATGATGCGTCGCTGGGCATGTTGTGGCACAAGCTCAGCGAGCTGCCGGTCGTCACGATCGCGAAGATCCGCGGCCGTGCCCGCGGGGCGGGCAGCGAACTGGCGCTGGCGTGCGACATGCGGTTCGCCGCGCGGGAGAACGCCATCCTGGGACAGATCGAGGTCGGCGTCGGCACGACCCCGGGCGCGGGCGGCATGCAGCACCTGGCCCGGCTGCTGGGACGGGGCCGGGCCATGGAGGCGATTCTCGGCGCGGACGACTTCGGCGCCGAACAGGCCGAACGGTACGGCTGGATCAACCGGGCGCTACCGGATGCCGACCTGGACGCGTTCGTGGCCCGGCTCGCGCGGCGCATCGCGTCATTCCCCGCCGACGCGGTGCGATCTGCCAAGCGCGTGCTCAACGAGCTGACCCTGCCCGGCGCGGACGCGATCCGCGCCGACGCCCGGCGGTTCCACCAGCTGGTCGCCTCGGACACGGCAAAGGGCCGCACGGCCGCCCTGTTCACACAGGGCCTGCAGACCCGTGGCCCGCTCGAACTCGACCTCGGCGACTGCATCGGAGCCCTTTGACAGAGAAACAGATCCAACGCACAGCGTTTGCCAGCGCCGCCGCCGGGTCGGATGACCAGGGACTTGGGCAGGGGGTGTTCGCGGGCTAGAAGGACGGACCCGAATCAGGAGGATTGCTACATGCCAACGACAACGATCCCGCAAGTCCGCTTCCGGACTATCGACGGAGTCCGGATCCGGTACGCCGACAGCGGTAGCTCGCAAAAGCCGGCGGTCGTTCTTACCAGTCCGTGGCCGGAGAGCGTCTACGCGTTCGCGCCGATGTGGGCGTCGCTTGCCGAGCACGCCCGCCTGTTCGCCGTTGACCTGCCGGGTTTCGGTGCATCCGAGCGCCGGGAGGACCTCCTGTCCCCGCGAGCGATGGGTGAGTTCCTGGCTCAGCTCATCACCGAGGCGGATCTGGGTACGCCGCACATCGTCGCGCCGGATGTCGGAACCGCGGCCGCCCTGTTTGCGGCGGCCGCGCATCCGGAGCGGATCGCCAGCGCGATCGTGGGTACCGGCGGGACTGCGGTTCCGATCCAGCTCGGTGAGCCGCTGGCGTCGTGGGTGCTCGACCCCGACCTCGACAAGTACCGCAGGATGGACCCGCACGTGATCGTCGGCGCGGCGCTGGACACCATCGCCGGCGGGATACCCGGCGACATCCGCGCGGACTACCTGGCCTGCTACGACGGCGACCGCTTCGCCGAGTCGATGCGCTATGTCCGCAGGTATCCCGAGGAGCTACCCGTGCTCGCCGGGCTGCTGCCGCAGATCACGGTGCCGGTCACGATCATCAACGGCCGCCGCGACCGCGTTGTCCCGCTCGCCAACGCGGAATTTCTCGACGAACGGCTGCCCACCAGCCGCCTCGTGATCATCGATGCCGGGCACTTCGTCTGGGAGGAGGAGCCGGCGACGTACGCCTCGACCGTCCTTGACTCGATCACGGGCAACTGGCCATGACGCGGCGCAAGCCCGACGCCCCGCGACGCGCGAGCCAGCCAGCCAGCACGATCAGGAACCCCGCGGAGGCTGCCTCGCCTGCTGGTGCTCGTTTAGGGGCTGATGACACGTTGCTCACCCAATTTCCTGAGCTGAAACAGGCTCTGGCCGACCTGCAAGGTCCTGGGCAGCGAACACGACGCCGCCGATGTGCCTGCCGGCGACCGCGTCGCGGCCCGTGGGACACAGGGTGGTGCAAAGGTCCAGGCGCTCCCGACCGGCGCTAGGAATGGCGCGCCGCCCTGAGCCAGGTCCCATGCGTCACGCCACAGACGAGTAGGCGACGACCCCGCGGCGCATCGCGTCGATGGCCGCCCGCGCCGATGCGGCCAGCTGCGGATCGGCGGCGGCGATCTGGTCAAGAAGGTCGACGAGCTGCTTCACGGCCCGCACGAAATCGCCTGCGGTGAGGCCGCACTCCGTGAGCACCGCATCGAGCTTGTGCCCGCGCGCCCAGCGAAAGGCAGCCCAGGCGAACCCGAAGTCCGGCTCGCGCAGGAAGGACAGCGAGTTGTCACTCTCGATCGCGTCAAGTTCGCCCCACAGCCGGACCATGGCGGCGAGAACTTCCCTGGCCTGCCCGTGCGGCAAACGCGGCGCGGCGGCATCGTCGGACTGCCTCGACTCATAGGTCAGCGCGGACACGCAGGCCGCAAGTTCGGCCGGCTCGAGCCCGTCCCAGAGCCCATGGGCGAGGCATTCAGCCGTGAGCAGGTCCAGCTCGCTGTACAGGCCCGCGAGCACCTGCCCCCGCGCGGTGACCTTGTCGGCGGTGCCATTCCCTGCGAGGTATCCCAGCTGCTCGAGGACGGTGCAGACCCGGTCGAAGGTCCTCGCGATCACGTGTGACCGGTTCGCCACCCTCCCCTCCAGACGCTCGACCTCACGCCGCAGCCCGAAATAGCGCTCCGCCCAGCGCGCATGGTCCTCCCGGTCGGGGCATCGGTGACACGGATGCTGCCTGATCTGCGCCCGCAGCCTGCTGATCTCGGCGTCGTCAGGAGCCTGCCCACGCCTGGGCGGAGGCAGGTCCCGCCCGGCAAGCTTGTTCCTGACTGTTGCGGCAAGGTCCCTGCGATGCTGCGGCGACCTGGCACTGAACCACTTCGGGATCCTGACCCGCTCGACCGGCTCGACCGGAAAAGGAAAGTCAGCCGTAGACAAACGCTTCACCTGGCGATTCGCGGTAAGCACCAGGGGCCCGGGGCCGTGTCCCCCGCCGTCGAGCACGACAGCGATCCCGGCCCGCCGCCCGCCGGGCACCCTGATCACATCGCCAGGCCTGAGCCGCCCCAGCGAACGGTCCGTTTCGGCCCGCCGATTGGCGCTGCGGCTGCGCGCGAGCTCCGCCTCGCGGTCGGAGAGTTCTCTGCGCAGCGAGATGTAGCCGGCGAAGTCGCCCATGTCGCAGCTCATCGCGCCGGAGTGGCCCTCAAGGGCCTGCCTGCTTCGCCGCAACTGACGTGCGACACCGACCACGGCGCGGTCCGCCTGAAACTGCGCGAACGACGATTCGAGTAGCGAGCGGGCGCTTTCCCTTCCCACCTGGCCGACCAGGTTGACGGCCATGTTGTAGGAGGGGCGGAAACTGGAGGTGAGCTGGTAGGTCCGGGTACTCGCAAGGCCGGCCGCGGCGCCCGGATCGGAGCCCGGTTGCCAGATCACGACCGCGTGCCCCTCCACATCGATGCCGCGCCGCCCGGCCCGGCCAGTGAGTTGGGTATATTCCCCTGGCGTCAGGTTCGCGTGAGTCTCACCGTTCCATTTGTCGAGCCGTTCGATCACCACGGTCCTCGCGGGCATGTTCACGCCAACGGCGAGCGTTTCTGTCGCGAACACCGCCCGGATCAGGCCCTCGGTGAACAGCTCCTCCACGACCTCCTTGAACACCGGAAGCAGGCCGGCGTGGTGCGCGGCGATGCCTCGCTTGAGGCCGTCGAGCCACTCGGCATAACCGAGCGCGGCCAGATCTTCGTCGTCGACGGCAGCTGTCCGCCGCGCCGCACGCTCGCCGATCACCGCGGCCTCATCGGGCGTGGTCAGCCGAAGGCCGACCCGCAGACACTGCAGAACCGCCGCGTCGCAGCCGGTCCGGCTGAAGACGAAGGTGATCGCCGGAAGCAGCCCGGCCGCGTCCAGCCGCTCGATCACGTCGACGCGGCTCGGCCGGCGGAATCTGCGCGGCCGGTGCCCGCCCCGCTGCGGGCGGCGCCCGGCCCTTGGCGCCACGTCCTCGCGGCGCGCGATGCGCAGGAGTTCCGGGTTGACCTTCACCGTTGACCCGTCAGCGCCGCCGCCTGTGAACAGGTCGTACAGGCGACCGTCGGCGAACATGTGCTGCCACAGGGGCACCGGCCGGTGCTCGTCCACGATCACCGTCGTGTCGCCGCGCACCTCGACCAGCCACTCGCCAAACTCCTCGGCATTGCTCACCGTTGCCGACAGCGCCACGACCTGAACGGAGTCGGGCAGATGGATGATGACTTCTTCCCACACCGCGCCGCGGAACCTGTCAGAGAGGTAGTGCACCTCGTCGAGCACGACGTAGCCGAGACCGGTCAACGTGCTTGAACCGGCGTACAGCATGTTCCGCAGCACCTCGGTGGTCATCACCACCACCGACGCCTCGCCGTTGACGCTGTTGTCGCCGGTGAGCAGGCCGACCTTGGCTGGCCCGTATCGCCGCACCAGATCGGCGTACTTCTGGTTGGACAGCGCCTTGATCGGCGTGGTGTAGAAACACTTACGGCCGGCCGCGAGCGCCAGGTGCACGGCAAACTCGCCGACAACCGTCTTGCCTGAACCTGTGGGAGCCGCGACGAGCACGCTCGTGCCGTCCTTGAGTCCCTGGCAGGCCTTCCGCTGGAAGTCGTCGAACTCGAAATCGTAGAGGCCCTCGAAGGCCGGTGACCGGCGGCGAGACGCGGCATACCGCTGCGCCGGAGTGGTCATGAGGTCAGCTTAGGGGGTGAATTACCCGCCCCGTGCCTTAGCTGCTCAGCGCCTGTCCGCGCTTGCTGGCTCGTTCCCGCCCTCCACGTCGAGCGGCGCGGCTCGTCAGGTGAGAGCCCGTCATATGGCGACGGCCTTCGCGCACGGCGCCGGTCGTTCGCCCAGATGGCTACCTCCGCAAGCTCGACGAGGACCACACAGGGCACGGCGAGCAGCAGCATCGTGATCGGATCCGGGCTCGGCGTGGCGACCGCGGCGAACGCGAACACGCCGAAGATCATCATCCGGCGCCACTTCCTGAACCGCTCGTGTGTGAGCACACCGGCCAGGTTCAGGAGCACAAGCGTCAGCGGTACTTCGAAGGCCACGCCGAAGATCAGCAGCATGGCCATCGCGTAGCCGAGGTACGTATTGATCGTGATGATCGGCACGGCGCCGCTCGGCACGAGGCTGAGCAGGAACCTCAGGCCGCGGGTCATCGCCAGGTACGCGAACCCGCCGCCGAGCGCGAACAGCGGCACCGCGGTGCCCACGAACAGGTAGGTCCAGCGCCGTTCGCGCCGGTAAAGGCCCGGAGCGACGAACGCCCACAGCTGGTAGAACCAGACGGGGGACGAGACGATGACCCCCACCACAATGGCGATCTTCAGGCGGAGAAAGAAGGAGTCGAAGATGCCGGTCACGTACAGAGCGCAGTGCCCGTGGCTGGCCAGCTGGTCTGGTATCTGGATCTTGCAGTAGGGCCGCTCGATGAACTTCCACACCGGGCCAAAGAAGATCCACCCGATGATCGAGCCGACGGTCAGCGCGATCAGGACCTTGAACAGGCGGGAACGCAGCTCGCGGATGTGCTCGATAAGCGACATCCGTGCGTCGGGGTTCGCCTGCCTGCCGAAGGCCCCTGCCGAGGCGGCAGTGCCAGAACCCGGCCAGCGCAGTGGCACGGTCAGCTCCGGGTGGTGTCAGGTTGACTGCTGGTTACGCTGCGCCTCCGCGAGTGGCACGCCGCTGACGATCGTGCCATCATCGAGGGTCACTGCCACAGGTTTCGGCTGCGGCACTGACTGCGCCTGAGTATGTACGGGCGCTTGCTGTGGCAGTGGCTGCTGCTGCTGCGGCTGGACGGCCCGCGCCGCGCCGGCGTTCTCGTCGTCATCATGGAGCGCCCTCGTCTCCGTCTTGAAGATGCGCATCGCCTTGCCGAGCGACCGCGCAGCGTCGGGCAGCTTACGCGACCCGAACAGGACGACAAACACCGCCGCGAGAATCAGCAAATGCCAGGGGCTGAGATCACCCATATCGGTCCTCTTCAGCAGGGGCTGGGACAGAGACTGCACGCAGTTGTCGGCTGCCAGACCTCTTGCCGCTGATTGTACGCGTGGCCGATGACCAGCTCACACCCCGGGCGAGCGAAATCATGACTCCTGGTTCTCCCGCACTGGATCGTTGACCGGAAGATCTGAGCGGCCCACCGGCCCGGGCACCTGCAGGCCAGCAACACAACTTCCCCCCCGAAAACGTCACGGAAAACGGACATTTCGCCCGCAGGGACGACGTTTTCGGGGGGGAAGACGCAGGAACCTGCCCGCACGCCGCCAGTTCACGGTCAGCGCCAAGCACGCCCGGATCACGGGCCGGGTTCCCGGTCAAACGATCTAGCCAGAGAGGCTCCGCCGCGGACCCTGGGTCTTCACGACGCTACGCCCTGCAAAACTCAGGACTCAAAGTCCTAGCAACCAAGCGTGGTTACCGGTCAACGATCTAGGCAAGCCCGTACTGCGCCAGCGCCTCAGCGGCCTGCTGCCGCACTTCGATGGCGAGCCCGGCCTGCTCCACCAGACGGCCACGGTCACCAAGCCGCAGCGCGAGCCGCCGCACCCAGCGGGGATCCGCGGTGCGCAGGACGACCCGCACGCGCCCGTCCCCCAATTCCTCCACGCTCTCGCACGGGTAATAGTCCGCGACCCAGCGGCCTTCAGGCGCGAGTTCGAAAGCGACCCGCAGGTCGTCAGGTGCGGGCTGGTACAGCGCCTGGTCAATATCCTTCGGCTCGGCGCCCGCGGGCACTTCGGCGGGAGCGGTAAGCACCTCGATGGCGACGATCCGGTCGATACGGAACAGCCGCACACCCTCCGCGCGCCTGCACCAGCCCTCCAGATAGGTGCGGCCGTCGACCACGACCAGCCGCATCAGGTCGACGTCGCGCTCGGTCGCCTCGTCACGGCCTGGTACGTAGTAGGTCAGGTGCACGCGGCGGCCAGCCGCCAGGGCCTGCCTGGCGCGCGAGAGCACGACCGGCCCGGGCGAGTCCACCTGTACAGCGACCTGGCTGCTCAACGCGGCGGCCTCGCCGGACGCGGCCTCGAGCTTGGCGATCACCTTGCTCACCACCGCGGACCTGCCCTCGGCGGGCGCTGCGGCATCCGTGCCCGGCGTCTCGGGGGGAACCGGGCCGCCGGTGCCCGGGGTTCCCCCGGCAGGCACTGTGTCCCCCCGGGCCAGCAATGTCTCCATGTCGGCAAGCATTCGCAGGGCGACGAGCAGCGCGCTGGCCTCGTCCGCGCCGAGCCGCAGCGGCCGGCCCACCGGGTCCGCCTGGCTGACCACGATCTCGCCGCCCTCGTACGAGAGGTCGATCGGGCAGTACGGGTCGGGCGCCCGTAGTTCCACGCACCACAGCATGTTGAGGTCGTCGACGAGTTGCTGTTCGGAAAGGCCGAATGCCGCGGCCGTCTCCGCGATGGAGGCGACCTTCCTGCTCGTCACGTACGGCACCAGGGCCAGCAGGCGCTGCAGGCGAGTCGTGCTTGCCCGTATGGATGCCCTGCCTCCCTGGGACGGGCCGGAGCCCCCCGCGCCGACGGGCGCGCTCATGTGAGCACAGCCTTCAGCGAGCCGATCACGGCGTCCCGCAGGTCGGGCGGATCTAGGACCACCACATCTGACCCGAAAGAGGCGAGATGCCCGGCCAGCCAGTCGACCTCGGAGAACGGGAACTCCAGCCGGTCCCAGCCTGGATCGTCCGGCCCGGGCACCTGCCGGGCCCACCGCCGCAGCCCGTATCCGCCGCCGTGGCGCACCCGGAGCACGGCGGTGCGCTGCTGCGGATGCTGCCCGCCCCACGACCGCACCAGGTCGCGAACGTCGGTCCCCGCAGGGACCGTGAAACTGCGCGGCGGGCCCTCGAAGGTGACCGGGCCCATGACGCGGCTGAGCCTGAACACCCGGGGCGCGTCGCGGTCCCTGTCGTAGCCGCCCACGTACCAGCGCCCGTGTCTGCTCACCACTCCCCATGGTTCAAGGTGGCGTTGCTGAGGGATGATCCGTCCCACCGCCTGGTAGCTGAACGTCACGGGCCGGCGGTCACGGACCGCCTGCCACATCGCGGGAAACGCGGCATCGTCGGTGCGTACCCGCGGCTCGATGCCTGGGATATCCTCCGACTCGACCCCGGCGGCCCGCAGCTTGAGCAGCCCGCCAGCGGCGGCATCGGCAAGTTCCGCGCGGCGCCAGACCCGGGCGGCCAGGCCGAGCACGGCCGCCTCGTCCGCTTCGAGCGTGATCTCCGGCAGCTCGTAGTCGTGCCGGCTGATCAGGTAACCGGTGTCGTCATCCCCGGCCGGACCTGTCTCGAGCGGGATGCCGAGCTCGCGCAGTTCGTCCTTGTCACGCTCGAACATCCGCTTGAACGCCTCACCATATGGCGGGTATCCGGGGACGGCGGCGCGGATCTGCTCGGCGGTGAGGTAACGCCGCGCGGCGAGCAGGCAGACCACCAGGCTCAGCAGCCGCTCAGTCTTCCGCCGTGACATTGCGCTCCCTTCCGCGTGTCCGACGCTACCCTGCCAACGTGATCAGATGGCGGAGCGGCGTGGTTTCCTCCATACGGCGTGAGTGGCCGGGCGCGGCCGAGCTTGACGTGCTCGTGGAGGACCCCAGTGACAAGCACCTCGTCAGGCACCTCGACAGGCACCTCGACAGGCACCTCGGCGAACACGGCGGCCCGGAAATCCGGGCCCTTGCCTATACCGAGCTGACGGGGCGCCCAGAACCCGGCGACCGGGTGCTGCTCAATACCACGGCGCTTGACCTAGGCCTCGGCACCGGCGGTTACGCGCTGGTCATCGCGGTGCCCGACCGGCTGCCCCCGGACGCGGAAGGCCCCGGGCACCTGGTCAAGGCACGGTACACGCCCCTGCAGGCGACCGTGCTCGGCGCGGACGAGCAGGGCTCCGCCTATCACGAGGCGCTGCGGGACGCCGATGACCTGGGCCAGATGCCAGTGGTGATCGCAGACCTGCACTCGGCGCTGCCCGCCGTGCTCGCCGCGCTTTACGCAACCCGGCCGGGTGCGGTGGTCGCCTACGTGATGCAGGATGGCGGAGCGCTGCCCGCATGGTTCTCCCGATCGTGTGCCGAGCTCCGGCAGGCGGGCTGGATCGCGGCTGTGGTCACCGTCGGCCAGGCATTCGGCGGCGATCTGGAGGCGGTGACCTTGCACACCGGGCTGCTCGCGGCAAGGCACGTCCTGCACGCGGATCTCGCGGTCGTGTCGCAGGGCCCGGGCAATCTCGGCACGGGGACGAGGTGGGGATTCTCCGGCGTGGCGTCCGGCGAGGCAGTGAACGCCGCCGCGGCGCTCCGCGGGCGCCCTGTGGCCGCGCTGCGGGTCAGCGAGGCCGATCCACGTGAGCGGCACCGCGGTGTCAGCCACCACAGCCTGACCGCGTATGGCCGCGTCGCGCTCGCGCGGGCCGACGTGGTGATACCCAACCTGCCTGGACCCTTCGGTGCCCGTGTCAGCGCGGAAGCGGAGCCGCTCGGCCTTCGCCACTCGCTGGTGCGGGTACCCGTCGACGGGCTCTACGAGACGCTGCGAACCTGCCCGGTACGGCTGTCCACGATGGGCCGCGGGCTTGATGACGATCTGGCCTATTTCCTCGCGGCGGCAGCGGCAGGAAGACACGCCGCCGACCTGCTCGCCACCCAGCCTGCCAGCACAAACCCCCAAGATCCTTAACGGCTGCGCGGCGTGTACCCGCCGGGTTCTGCGGGGGGATCCCGGGGGGTCGCCCCCCGGGGCAATCCAGTCGTGACTGCTGCGCGGCGCGTACCCGCCGGGTTCTGCGGGGGATCCCGGGGGGTCGCCCCCCGGGGCAATCCAGTCGTGACTGCTGCGCGGCGCGTACCCGCCGGGTTCTGCGGGGGGATCCCGGGGGGGTCGCCCCCCGGGGCAATCCAGTCGTGACTGCTGCGCGGCGTGTACCCGCCGGGTTCTGCGGGGGGATCCCGGGGGTCGCCCCCCCGGGGCAATGCGGTGCGGCGCCGCTATGCCGTGGCCGGGCCGTACGCGCCGAGAATGTCCACTACGAATACGAGTGTGTCGGTGCCCTTGATACCGGCCTGCGAATTACCTGTCTTGCCGTAGCCGTCGGCGGGCGGGATGACGAGCAGTACCCGGCTGCCGATGGTCTGGCCGACCAGGCCCTTGTCCCAGCCGGGAATGACCTGCGAGGGTGACGCGCCGACGGTAAAGCCGAGCGGTGCGCCGTTGTGCCAGGACGAGTCGAAGGTCTTCTTGCTCGCCCAGATCACACCGACGTACTGCACCACGATGAGCTGGTTCTTGATGACCTTGGGGCCGGAGCCCTTGATCAGGGTGCGGACCGTGAGTGTCGTGGGCGGCGCGTTCTTGGGGATCGTCACCGACGGGGCGGTGCCCTGCGCGCTCCCGACTGTCGGAAGGGTGCCGCCGCCGGGCGAGATCTGCTGACCGGCGGCGGAGGCCGTCGCCGGGTATTCCTTGATCAGGTCCACCACGAATACCAGGGTGTCCGTTGCCTTGACACCGCCCTGTGGGTTGCCCTGTGAGCCATAGCCGTCCGCCGGCGGGATCACGGCGAGGACGCGGCTGCCGGTCCGCTGACCAACCAGCGCCTGCTTCAGCCCCTTGAGCAGCTGCGCGCCCGGCGGGAACAAGGAGGGCGTCGAGTGCGTGAAGGTGTCCACCTTCAGCGTGGACGACTTGCCGCTCCAGACGTAGCCCACATAGTTACCGACGAAGACGTCGCTCTGGCCGAGTTGCGGGCCATTGCCCTTGACCACCGTCGTGACGTGCAACTGGCTGTCCGGCTTCACCTTCGGGATGTTCACGGCCGGGTTCTTGCCGAATGCGCCCCCGACTTTGACCTCCGTGCCCGGGCTCGAGCTCGAACTACACCCGGCGAGCAGCGTGGCCACGATGGCGAGCGGTAGGGCAAGGGCGGCGATGCGACGCATGTATGACCTTTTCGTGATGGAGAGTGTGCCGATGGGCAGGGTTGCGACGCGGAGTCGTTACGGCGGAACCCGTTGCTGCGCCAGCCTACCTGTGGCCGGCGAGCGGTGTTTCACATCCGGCCACCTCTGCGGGGGGTCCGGGCCACCGGGGCCTGGGGTGTCCCCAGGTCAGCGTCCTAGCAACCAAGCGTGGGCAACCAAGCGTGGCCAACCAAGCGTGGCCAACCAAGCGTGGGCAACCAAGCGTGGGCAACCAAGCGTGGCTAGCGCTACATCCCCGCGATGAGCTTCTCGACTCTCTCATCCACCGCGCGGAACGGGTCCTTGCACAGCACGGTGCGCTGCGCCTGGTCGTTCAGTTTCAGGTGAACCCAGTCCACGGTGAAGTCCCTGCGCTTCTCTTGTGCCCGCCTGATGAACTCACCGCGCAACCGCGCCCTGGTGGTCTGCGGCGGTACCGACTTGGCCTCGAAAATGTCCAGATCCCTGGCCACCCGCGTGACCGCGCCACGGCTCTGCAGCAGGTAGAAAAGGCCGCGGCCGCGGTGCACGTCGTGGTAGGCGAGATCGAGCTGCGCCACACGCGGCGACGCGAGCGGCAGGCCGTGCTTGGCCCGGTAGCGCTCGATGAGCTGGTACTTCGTCACCCAGTCGATCTCACGTGCGACCAGATCCAGGTCGTCGGTCTCGACCGCACGCACGGCGCGCTCCCACAGCGCGAGCACGCGGCTTGCGATCGCGTCGCTCCCACGGCGGTCGGCGAAGTCCTGCGCCTTGGCCAGGTACTCCTGCTGGATCTCAAGAGCGCTCATCTCCCGGCCGTTTGCGAGCCGCACCCGGCGGCGGCCACTGATGTCGTGGCTCACCTCCCTGATCGCACGGATCGGGTTCTCCAGCGTCAGGTCCCGCATCACGGCGCCGGCCTCGACCATTCGCAGCACGAGATCAGTGGCGCCGACCTTGAGCAGCATGGTGGTCTCACTCATGTTCGAGTCACCGACGATCACGTGCAGCCTGCGGAACCGTTCGGCGTCCGCGTGCGGCTCATCTCTGGTGTTGATGATCGGCCGTGATCTGGTGGTGGCGGACGAGACGCCCTCCCAGATGTGCTCGGCGCGCTGGCTGACGCAGTAGACGGCGCCCCTCGGGGTCTGCAGCACCTTGCCGGCGCCACAGATGATCTGGCGGGTGACAAGGAACGGTATGAGGATGTCGGCCAGCCTGCCGAACTCACCGTGGCGGCCAACGAGGTAGTTCTCGTGGCAGCCATACGAGTTGCCCGCCGAATCGGTGTTGTTCTTGAACAGGTAGATATCCCCGGCGATGCCCTCTTCGCGCAGCCGCCTGTCCGCGTCGATCAGCAGGCCCTCGAGGATCCGCTCGCCCGCCTTGTCGTGCACCACCAGATCCACGACGTTGTCGCATTCCGGCGTCGCATATTCCGGATGGCTGCCTACGTCCAGGTAGAGCCTGGCGCCGTTGCGCAGGAACACATTGCTGCTCCGGCCCCACGACACCACCCGGCGGAACAGGTAGCGGGCTACCTCATCCGGCGACAGGCGCCGCTGGCCGCGGAAGGTGCATGTGACCCCGTACTCGTTCTCGAGTCCGAAAATGCGTCGCTCCATGCCAACAGGCTATTTCCCGCCGGCAGCGCCTGTGCCGCCGTTCTCGTCGGCGCCCTCTCCATCGGAGCCCGCGGCATCAGCGGAGCCCGCGGCATCAGCGGAGCCCGCGGCATCAGCGGAGCCCGCGGCATCAGCGGAGCCCGCGGCCTCGGCGTTGTCCGCAGCTGAGCGCGGCCGTTCGGGATCATCTGTACCGCCCGTCTCCTGGGCAGGCTGGGTCTCGGATGACTCGGCCTCGGCGAGCAGCTCCTCCAGGCGCCTCGCGGTGAGCCTGCGGAACGTGCGGTGCGCCCGGTTCCTGTCCAGGACGGCGATCTCGAGCTGGCTCGGCGCGATCTCGGGCCCGTTGCCCTGGCCGACCAGCGCGGCATGGCCGCGCGGAGCGCCTGGCTGAGCGCCATACCGTCGGAGTAGCGGTCCTTCAGCACGGTTGCTACCTGGTCCGCCTGGCCACCCATGGCGACGAACCGGTGCTCGTCGGCGACCGAGCCGTCGAAGGTGATCCGGTAGATCTGGTCCTGCTCCTCGGTTTCACCGACCTCCGCCACCACGATCTCCACCTCGAACGGCTTGTTGCTCTCCGTGAAAATCGTCCCGAGTGCCTGCGCGTACCAGTTCGCCAGGCCCCGGGCCGTGACGTCCTGCCGGTCGTACAGGTAGCCGGTCACGTCCGCATAACGCACACCGGCCTTGCGCAGGTTCTCGAACTCGTTGTAGCGGCCGACCGCGGCGAACGCGATCCTGTCGTAGATCTCGCTGATCTTGTGGAGGGCGCGGGAGGGGTTCGGCGCAACGAAGAGGATCCCTTCGCGGTATTGGAGCACGAGGCCGCTGCGGCCCCGGGCGATGCCCTTGCGCGCATAGTCTGCCTTGTCCTTCATCGCCTGCTCTGGCGACACATAGAAGGGCATGGACACCGCTTCACATTCCTTTCGGGCGCGGGCTGCTGTATGTGGAGCGCGGCTCCGGCAGATTCCGCATCTGCGTTAGCTCAGCGGAGCGACAGGCCCGCCGGGCGACCGCATGCGGCTGTCCATCACCGTCTGCACGAACTCACTGGTGCGCTCGTCGGTCAGACGCTGGAAGCCATCCGCGGTCACGAGCGCGACCACCGGATAGATGCGGCGGGTGAGGTCGGGCCCGCCCGTCGCCGAATCGTCATCTGCCGCGTCATAGAGCGCCTGGACGCAGGCGAGCACCGTGTCGTCGGCAGAAAGACCGTCGCGGTACAGCTTCTTCAGTGCGCCGCGGGCGAAGACGGAACCCGATCCGATGCCATGGAATCTGTGTTCCTCATAGCGGCCGCCAACGACGTCGTAGCTGAAGATGCGGCCGGTCTCGCGGTCCTCGTCGTAGCCGGCGAACAGCGGCACCACGACGAGGCCCTGCATGGCGGCGCCCAGGTTCCCCCGGATCATCGTGGCGAGCCTGTTCGCCTTTCCCTCGAGTGACAGTGCCCGGCCCTCGAGCTTCTCGTAGTGCTCGAGCTCGACCTGGAAGAGCCGGACCACCTCGATGCCCATCCCTGCCACGCCTGCGATGCCGACGCACGACAAGTCGTCCGTGCGGAACACCTTCTCGATGTCGCGCTGTGCGATAACGTTACCGGCTGTCGCACGCCGGTCGCCGACCATCACGATGCCCACGTCACAAGCGGCCGCGACGATCGTGGTGCCGTGCGGGAGGTGCGCGCCGGCTTCTGCTGGCGGTCCCGCGGGCAGGCCGCCGGCCAGCCGCGAAGGCAGCGGTACGTTCCCTGGCAGCAGGCCCGGCGAATACGACGTGAGGAACTCCGTGAACGACGAGGTGCTGGCGCCGAGGAATGTCCCTCCGCCGTCGAAGCCAGATTCCACGAGGCTCCTCTCAGTCCTGTCTCAGTCGTGTACGACTCGTGTATCAGTCGTGCTCAATCAGTCGGTAACTGTCCAGACCCTACTGCCGCCGCACTGAGGCGATGCACAGACGGCCGCGCAAGCGCACCATCCGCCACGCTTTCCGCCCAGGGCGAACCGCCTTCGCAGGCCCTGGCTACTGGCCGCCCTTCTGGACATATGAGCGGACGAACTCTTCCGCGTTCTCCTCGAGTACTTCGTCGATCTCGTCGAGTATCGCGTCAACGTCCTCCGAGAGCTTCTCCTGCCGCTCCTGGACGTCCTCGTTGACCTGCGATTCTGTTTCCTCGACCTCCTCGGCCCGACGGGTGGTCTGCCGCTGACCGCCGGTGTCCTTGGTCGCCATACGTACCTCCGTTCGATCTGAGGGGTGATCCTCCCAGTCTCAACGCTATCCTCGCCCAGCCGTGCCCGGCCCAACCCTCGCGCCGGGCACCGGAATTCATTCGAAATATTCAACGCCGACGGGGGTAGTCAGCGGAGGGGGGCCGCCGGTTGCGCGCGTGCGACACGCTGCGCAGCCGTTATGGAGAGTTCTTGGTGCGACCGGGCGGAGTCAGTCCTGCCCGCCCGTGCTCAATCCTCGCCACTCAGGGCGGCGACCAAGTCGGCTGCGGTTTTGCAGCGGTCGAGCAGGCCCCCAACATGCTTGAGGGTACCCCGCAGCGGTTCGAGGGTCGGGACCCGCTGCAGCGACTCACGGCCCGGGATGTCGAAGATGACAGAATCCCACGAGGCCGCGGCGACCGAGTCCGCGTACTGCCGCAGGCAGCGACCGCGGAAGTAGGCGCGCGTGTCTTCTGGCGGTTCCTCGACGGCACGTCTCACCTGGGCGTCGCTGGTGAGCCGCTTCATACGGCCACGCGCCACGAGCCTGTTATAGAGGCCGCGATCTGGCCGCACGTCACAGTACTGCAGGTCAACCAGCTGGAGACGGGGATGCTCCCAGCCGAGCCCGTCACGTGTCCTGTACCCCTCGAGCAGCTTCAGCTTCGCCACCCAGTCAAGCTCACCCGCCAGGGACATCGGTTCCGCGGCGAGCCGGCTGAGCACCGATTCCCACCGGTCGAGCACGTCCGCGGTCATCTCGTCGACGTCGGCGCCGAACCGGTCCTCGACATATTTCCGCGCGTACTCCAGGTACTCCAGCTGCAGCTGGATAGCGGTCAGCTTCCTGCCATTGCGCAATGTGACCAGGTGCCGGCACGAAGGGTCGTGCGACACCGCGCGGAGCTCCGCAACCGGCGCGTCGAGCGACAGCTCACTGTCGAGGAACCTCTCCTCGATCATGGCCAGCACCAGCGCCGTGGTGCCCAGCTTGAGGTAGGTGGAGATCTCGCTCATGTTCGCGTCGCCGATGATCACATGCAGCCGGCGGTACTTCTCAGGATCAGCGTGCGGTTCGTCGCGGGTGTTGATGATCGGCCGCTTCAGCGTCGTCTCCAGGCCCACCTCGACCTCGAAGAAGTCGGCCCGCTGGCTGATCTGGAACCCGTTGCCCCGCCCGTCAGCGCCGATGCCGACACGGCCCGCACCGCAGATCACCTGCCGTGAGACGAAAAACGGCGTGAGATGACGCACGATGTCGGCGAACGGTGTCGCCCGGCGCATCAGGTAGTTCTCGTGGCAGCCGTACGAGGCACCCTTGTTGTCGGTGTTGTTCTTGTACAGCTGGATGGTCGCACCGCCAGGAATCTGCGAGGCGCGCGCGGCGGCCTCGGCCATCACACGCTCCCCGGCCTTGTCCCAGCGGACCGCGTCAAGCGGATTCGTGCACTCAGGTGTCGAGTACTCCGGATGAGCGTGGTCGACATACAGGCGCGCGCCGTTGGTGAGGATGACGTTCGCGAGCCCGAGATCCTCATCGGTGAGCTGCGTGGGATCGGACGCCTCGCGCGCGAGGTCGAATCCGCGTGCGTCACGAAGCGGGTTCTCCTCTTCGAAATCCCACCGGGCCCGCCGCGCGCGGGCCGCCGTCGCCGCCTGGTAGGCGTTGACCACCTGTGACGACGTCACCATCGCGTTGGCACCCGGCTGACCGGGAACAGAGATGCCGTACTCCGTCTCGGTGCCCATAACCCGCCGCACACTCATGGCAGAAGCCTAATGTCGCACGGCGGCAAGCCGCACAGCGCTGCGGGGCCCGGTCACGACATCGCGCGGGACGCGAGCGCCGCTCACAGGTACTGGCCGGTGTTGGCGACGGTATCGATGGACCGGCCCGCCTCGGTGCCGTGCTTACCGGAGATCAGCGTCCTGATGTAGACGATCCGCTCGCCCTTCTTCCCAGAGATCCGCGCCCAGTCGTCCGGGTTCGTCGTGTTCGGGAGATCCTCGTTCTCGCTGAACTCATCCACGCACGCGGCGAGCAGATGCGCCACACGCAGCCCCTTCTGCTTGGTATCGAGGAATTCCTTGATCGCCATCTTCTTGGCCCGGTCCGTGATGTTCTGGATCATGGCGCCGGAGTTGAAGTCCTTGAAGTAGAGAACCTCCTTGTCACCATTGGCGTACGTGACCTCGAGGAACCGGTTCTCCTCCGTCTCGCTGTACATCCGCTCGACCACGCGCTGGATCATCGCCTCAACGGTGACCACGGCGGAGCCGCCGTGCTCTTTCAGGTCATCGGGGTGCAGCGGCAGGCCGGTCACCACGTACTTGGAGAAGATGTCCCTGGCCGCCTCGGCATCGGGACGCTCGATCTTGATTTTCACGTCCAGCCTGCCCGGCCGCAGGATCGCGGGGTCGATCATGTCCTCGCGGTTGGAGGCGCCAATCACGATGACGTTCTCCAGGCCCTCGACGCCGTCGATCTCGCTGAGCAACTGCGGCACGATCGTGTTCTCGACGTCGCTCGACACACCGGAACCACGGGTACGGAAGATCGAATCCATCTCGTCGAAGAAGACGATGACGGGCATGCCCTCGCTTGCCTTCTCACGTGCGCGCTGGAAGACCAGGCGGATATGGCGCTCCGTCTCGCCGACGTACTTGTTGAGGAGCTCAGGCCCCTTGATGTTCAGGAAGAAGCTCTTGCCCTCCTCGTTCGCCGCGACCTGCTTGGCGAGGGAGTTCGCGACCGCCTTGGCGATCAGCGTCTTGCCACAGCCGGGCGGCCCGTACAGCAGCACCCCCTTCGGCGGGCGCAGCATGTGCTCCTTGAACAGGTCGGCGTGCAGGTAGGGCAGTTCGATGGCATCGCGGATCTGCTCGATCTGCGGGCCGAGGCCACCGATGTCGGCATAGGTGATGTCGGGAACTTCCTCGAGGATGAGTTCCTCGACCTCCGCCTTGGGGATGCGCTCGTACACATAGCCGCTGCGCGGCTCGAGCAGCAACGCGTCACCGGCGCGCAGCGGGGAGGACAGGAGCGGCTCGGCAAGCCGGACCACCCGCTCCTCGTCGGCGTGGGCGATCACGAGCGCCCGGTCACCGCCTGCGAGCGTCTCCTTCAGCATGACGACCTCACCCACGGTCTCGTACGCCTGGGCGAGCACAACGTTGAGAGCCTCGTTGAGCACGACCTCCTGGCCGGGCCTGAGCTCTTCTGTGTCCACGGCGGGGCTGACGTTCACGCGCATCTTGCGGCCGCCGGTAAAGACGTCCACGGTCCCGTCATCCCGCGTCTCGAGGAAGATGCCAAAGCCCGACGGCGGCTGCGCCAGCCTGTCGACCTCCTCCTTCAGCGCGATGATCTGGTCGCGTGCCTCGCGCAGGGTCCCGGCGAGCCGTTCGTTCTGGCTGCTTACGGCCGCGAGGTTGACCTGTGCGTCACGCAGGCGCTCCTCGAGTGCCCTGGCCTGCCGGGGAGAATCGGACAGCCGCCGCCTGAGCACTGCGACCTCTTCCTCGAGGAAGGAGATCTGCGTCGTGAGGTCAGCGACCTCCTGTTCATGCCGCGCGGCGCGGGCGTTGTCATCGCGAGGTGCCATGCCCCAACCCCCCTTCCGAGAGCCGACTTACTCTAGACCCTACCTATCTGGGGGCCTGCCGTAACCTGACCCGACGTAGCCTTACCCGCCTCCTTTCGGTTCGTTTGAGGCGCAGGCGCATCTTGCCTGGTCAACGAGGTGCTCACCGCTTGGGCGGCCGAGCCAGAGTTGAGCTACCCAGCTGGCCGAAACGTGATCGTCACATTCATGACATGCTCAGGTCAACCCGGCTGGGCGCCGGATCGCGTAAAAGGTCGGTTACGTCCGCCTCCGCCTGCCCGGCGGCACGACCCCGTCCGCGAGCCGGCGAGAGGTGATCAGGAAGCCGGTATGGCCGATCATCCGGTGCTCAGGGCGCACGGCAAGCCCGTCCGCGTGCCAGCCACGGACCAGCGTCTCCCACGCGGCTGGCTCGTCGAAGCTGCCGTGGGTGCGCAGCGCCTCGACGGTACGGGAAAGCTGCGTGGTGGTCGCGACATAGCAGCAGACGAGGCCACCTGGAATGAGCGCGTGGCCGGCGACGCCGAGGCACTCCCACGGAGCCAGCATGTCCAGCACCACCCGATCGAACTCGCCAGAAGGCGCTGAGTGGGCCTGGTCCGCGGAAAGATCGTCGAGCACCAGGCGCCAGGCCGGATGCGGGCCGGCGAAGAAGAGCTCCACGTTGCGCCGGGCGATCTCGGCGAAGTCGCTGCGGCGCTCGTACGAGACGACAAGGCCGCCGTCGCCGACGGCGCGAAGCAGCCAGCAGGTCAGGGCGCCGGAGCCCGCGCCCGCCTCGAGCACCCGTGCACCGGGGAACAGGTCGGCGAAACCCAGGATGTGTGCGGCGTCCTTCGGGTAGATGACGGCGGCGCCGCGTTTCATCGCCAGCGTGTAGTCGGCGAGCAGCGGGCGCAGCGCCACATAGGGGGTACCCCCGGCGGAGCGCACCACGCTCCCCTCCGGTTGCCCGAGCAGGTCATCGTGCGGGAGCGAACCGCGGTGGGTATGGAAGACCTTGCCAGCCTCGAGAACGACCAGATGCCGCCGCCCCTTCGGGTCGGTCAGCTGGACCTGGTCGCCTGCCGTGAAAGGTCCCCGGCGCGGTCGTGTCATGCCGGAAAGGCTAACGGCGCTATACGCCGGCGAAGACCCGGTCAAGGTCACGCGTCGCGAGCACGCCGAAGATCTGGCCGGAGGGCTCCACGAGCAGGTACTCGCTCGCACGCACACGCCGCACCGCGTCAAGCAGCTCAGCTCCGGACAGGTCGGCAGGGAGCACCATCCCCGGGCCAAGTGAGCGCGCAAGCGAACCCACGTCGATCCACGGGCGGCGGTGCGGGGGTGTCGCGGTCACCGCCGATTCGTCGACGATGGCGATCGGGTTCTGCTCGTGATCGACCACGACGAGCGCGCCGGCCTGCGCCTCGTCGGCCCGCCGGACCGCCTCCGCCAGCGGGACGTTCGCCGCCACGGGCACGGCGCGGCGCGCCAGCGTCCGCGCGTGCAGGGCGGGCAGCCGCTCACGTAGCCGTGCCACCTGGATCGCCTGCCCGGCGCCGAGCCACATGAACGCCGCGATCACGGCGACCCAGGCGGTGGCGAAAAGATCGGTCTGCTGTGCGCCCATGGCAACGGTGATCACGGGGATGAGCAGCAGCGCGCAGGCGAGCACCCGCCCGCCCCACGCCGCGGCAATCGTGGCCGTGTGCGGCCGCCCGGTCAGCTTCCAAACGGCTGCGCGGAGCAGTCGCCCGCCATCAAGCGGCAAGCCGGGCAGCAGGTTGAAAATTCCGACGATGAGGTTCGCCCGCATGAGCTGGTCCACAAGTACGCCGGGCACGGTGGTCGCAGGGACGACCTTGGTCAGCGCCCAGCCGAGCCCGGCAAGCGCGAGGGAAAGCAGCGGCCCCGCGACGGCCACGGTGAATTCCTGGCCGGGCGTCGGGGGCTCCTGGTCGATTTCGGATACGCCGCCGAGGGGGTACAGCAGTATCCGCCTGACCGGCAGGCCGAAGCGCCTTGCGACGAGCGAGTGGCTCAGCTCGTGCACCAGCACGGACAGATATAGCAGGAGGACGAACGCGGCCGAGATGACGTAGCGCACCGGTCCCGTGACTGAGGTGGTAACATTCTGCGCGTATACGACGATGATCACGCCGGCGATCAGGAACCAGTACGGGGAAATGTAGACCCCGATCCCGAATGGCCGGCCGAGGAGTATGCCCGGCTGCCGGCCGGGTGGCGTCCGCCCGGCTGCTGGCCCTGAACGCCCATCCGGTTTCATCTCTGCCACGCTCATGATGCTATGTGTACGAGAGCCCCTGGCGCGCAGCCAGCGCGAATTAGCGGCCACACGAGAACGCGTACGGGCACGCCGGCGACGTCGCCTTAACGGGGCCCTAAAGGGGCAGGCTGGGGGGGCTGTCCGCGGAGCCGAGCGACCGTGCGGTGCGGGTCAGCGCGCCGTCCACCTCCGCCCGCCGTGCGTCAAGCTGCCGCCTATCGGCTTGCAGGGCCGCGGAGGCCACATCACGAGCCGGCTTTCCCTGCGCGGACAGCACGGCCACGATGTCCGTCTGGACCCGCTGCGCCCAGGGAAACGCCCAGGTGACAAGGTTGTCGACGGTCACGGGCAGGCTGAACCTCGCAAGTGACTCCGGCACCTGGTACTGGGCGAGATCATCAAGCTGCCCGTTGCTGGCGGGCGAGCAGTTCGTCGCGCCGTCCCTGGCGATGCTGATCGCGGTCGCAACATCGTGGCTGGTACCCGCCTGAATCGCGTGCAGCGCGGTCAGCGAGTCGCGTAGCCCTCCCGCGCACGACTCGATGCCGGTGGTGAGTGTCCGTGTCACGGCGTGCAGATCGGCGCCGCGCTGGCCGGTGGTGGGCCTGTGGGCGAGGCCGGCGAGCACAGCGCCCGCCGCGACCGCGGCCACCGCGGCGCGCAGCCAGCCGGGAGCGCGAGGTGCGGGCCACGCGGACTTCCTCCTCCTGCTGCCGGCGATCGCGGCAGCCTGCCCGGGCGCGGGTCGCGATGTCATTGCCGCATGGTATTTGGAACATTGCTTCGAGAGCGTGTCGGGAGCTGCTTCCCCGCACGCTCCTTGGGAGCATGCGGTGAGCGATGCCTGCCGCCGGCATTGCTCACCGAGACGCTCGCGTGGGAGTACCACCTGAGTCGGGGAAGCGAGGTGGTGACCGGTGTCGCTGCCGGTTCGTGTCGCAACCCTCCTGGTCGTGTTTGCCGCAGTGGTCGCCGGGGTCGTCTACGTGGTCATCCACTACCTGCTCGCCGGCCCGCCGGTGGTGGACTACACGTCGGTGGCCAAGGCTGGCCAAGTGAATGTCACCATGCAGACCGATCCGCAGAACACGGTGAGCGACACTCCCGACTGGGTGTCGTATTTCATCAAGAATCCGCAGACCGGGCGGTGGGATCACACCACGCTTCTCAAGGTGCCCGCTGACACCCGGGTGAACGTGACGATTCTCGGCTATGACGGCTGTACACCGCTGCGGAACCAGCTGTGGGGCAAGGTCATGGGCACCATCGGCGGCGTCGAGTACATCGACGGTAAGCCGGTCACCGTGCTGAACTCGTGGTCGGAATGTTCGGTACAGCACAGCTTCGCGATTCCAGGGCTCGGGCTCAGCGTGCCGATCGCATCGCCGCTGAACCCGAACCTGTGCGGGACGTCCCCGTGCACGAGCGGCCCCCACACGGTGAACACCTTCAGCTTCAAGACGCCCGCCGAGGCTGGCGTCTTCGTCTGGCAATGCCGCGTTCCGTGCGGCGGCGGATTCCTCGACGGTAACGGTGGTCCCATGTCCACACTCGGTTACATGACCGGCGAGCTTGAAGTGGCGGCCTGATGGCCGCGCACCCGGCTCCCGCCCGGCCCACAGCCGGCCGGGCAGAGCCGCGTCACGGGCTGCGGATCTTCCTGATCTGGCTCGTCGCGGCCGCCGTTTCCGACCCGCTCCTCTGGTTCGTCATGGGTCCGCACATGCCGCCGGGCACGATGTCCTCCTCAGCCGCCAGCCAGCAGTTCGACATCAACGTCATGACCGTCCTGGCCGCGCCCGTGATGCTGCTCGTAATCATCTACTTCGGCTACGCCCTGGTGGTCTGGCGGCATCGCGAGGGAGACGACGAGGACGGCCCGCCGATCCACGGCAACACGCGCATATCGGCCGCCTGGATCGCCGCCACCGCGGTCATCGTGCTCGGCCTGTTCGTGTTCGGCACGGTCGAGCTGATCGTGCCCGCCGGCGCGGGCGCGGGTCAGGGACCGGCGCCCATCTGGAAGCCGAACGGTGGCGCCCCGCTCCAGGTCCAGGTCATCGGGCAGCAGTGGATCTTCACTTACCGCTACCCGCAGTTCGGTGGCATGCAAACGACACAGCTTGTGCTGCCGCAAAACAGGAACGTCAAGTTCAGCGTCACATCTCTCGATGTCATCCACAGCTTCTGGGCTTACCAGCTCGGGGTGAAGGCCGACGCCAACCCGGGCGTCAACAATGTCGCGTTCACCAAGCCGCAGCACCTGGGCAGGTTCGAGGTCCGCTGCGCCGAACTGTGCGGCATCTTCCACGGCGCCATGGCCAACGTGGGGCGGGTGGAAACCCCCACCCGGTTCCTTGAATGGGCCACCACGACACAGGCACGGCTCGCCGGCGTGACCAAGATCTTGCCGCCGTATGCGACCGTCTATGACCCGACTGTGGTGCCGAATATCGGCAAGGCGCTCGTCAAGCTCGGCATCACAGGTGCGAACGGCTACTACTACCCGCCGCAGGACCCGTACCAGCCATGATCCCTGCGAGCATCCACCCATCCCCTGGGGCCGCGCCCACGGGCAGGCACCGCCTTATCGGTTCGACGAAGAGGTGACCGGATGGCCATCGAGACGCAGCCGGACACGGCGCAGCATCCCGGCGGGCAGGGTCCGGCCGGACCGCCGGGCGCACCGCCCTGGTGGATGCGCCCGGCGATCCACACCGGGCTTGTCGGTGCGGTGCTGGGCTATCTGCTCGGCCACTGGCTCGGCAACTTCCTCGCCAGCGGCGATCAGCAGCTGGCGTTGTCGGATTCGAGCGATATGCCCATCGTTCTCGGATACGCCTTGGGCGTCGCCGGCTGGCTGGCCGGGCTCGGCGTGTTCAGCGACCTTCTGCGCAAGATGGCAGGGCGTCCGGCGAGCCGCCATCCCTACCTGACGGTAGTGGGTGAGGACCAGACGGGAAGGAACCTGAGCAGGTACTTCATGTACTCGCTCGACCACAAGGTCGTCGGCATCCAGTACCTCGTCGGCATGATCGTCTATTTCCTCACCGGCGGTCTGGCCGCCATGGCGATCAGGGTCGAACTGCTCTCGCCGACCTACCACGTGCTCAGCCCGGGCTCCTATCTCATGGTGGTTGGCGAGCACGGCACGATGATGATGATGATGATGACGTCGGTCATCCTCGGGCCGTTCGGTAACTACCTCGTCCCGCTGATGATCGGCTCTAGGCGGGTGGCGTTCCCCCGCATCGAGGCCCTGTCCTTCTGGCTCACGCCCGCGGCCTACCTCATCCTGCTCTCAGGCATCCTGTTCGGCGGTTTCCCCACCGGGTGGACCGGATATGCGCCGCTGTCCGTACAGGCGGGCCTTGGCATGGATTCCTACGCGGTCGCCTTCGGGCTGATGGGGATCTCGATCATCATGGCCGGGTTCAACATCGTCGTGACGGTCATCAGCTATCGCGCCCCCGGCATGCGCTGGAGCCGGGCTGCCCGTATTCGTCTGGTCGATGATGGCCACGGCGTTCCTCATGGTGCTCGCGGCACCCGTGCTTGTCGGCGGCATGTACATGATCCTGACCGACCGGACCGCGCAGACCGCGTTCTTCGTCGGTACGCTCGGCGGCAGCAGCTACCTGTACCAGAATCTCTTCTGGTTCTTCGGGCACCCAGAAGTGTATATCCTCGCGCTGCCAGGTTTCGGCATCGTCGCGGAGGTCATCCCCGTCTTCTGCAGGAAGCCGCTCTTCGGTTACCGCATCGCCGCGGCCGGGATGATCGGAGTGAGCCTGCTCAGTTTCCTTGTCTGGCAGCACCATCTGTTCGACTCAGGCATCAACCCGGACATGCGGCCGTTGTTCATGCTGACGACCGAGCTCATCTCCATTCCGACCGGGTTCATCTACCTGATGGCCATGGGCACATTCTGGAAGGCGAAAATCAGGCTCACCGTGCCGATGTTGTTCGCGCTGGGCATGTATTTCAACTTCCTCATTGGCGGCATCTCGGGAGTATTCCTTTCTGACGTGCCTGCGGACACCACCGAGCACGGCTCGTTCTTCGTGATGGCCCACTTCCACTACACGATCATGGGTGGCCTGATCTTCGCCTTCATGGCCGGCGTCTACTACTGGCTGCCGAAGATGATGGGGATCAAGCTCAACGAACGGCTCGGAAAGATCCATTTCTGCACGATGTTCCTGTTCTTCAACTCGACATTCCTGCCACTGTTCGCGGTCGGGCTGCTCGGTCAGCCGCGCCGCGTGTTCGAGTACCAGCGCCAGTTGCAGACGCTCAACGACTGGGTCTCGATCTCGGCGTTCCTGCTTGGCGGATCCATCCTGATCTTCGTCATCAACTTCGTCTGGTCGACCGTTGTAGTCCGCGAGCGCGAGGTGGGTAATCCGTGGCGGTCCCGCGGGCTGGAGTGGCAGGTGTCCTCGCCGCCGCCGCCGGACAATTTCGCCCGCATCCCCGTGGTGCTTTCCGGACCCTATGAGTACGGTGCGCCGGACGCTCCGCCCGTCGCCGACCTGAACCCGCCGCCCGGCGTCGTGGCTGGGGCCCTGGCCGGCGCGGCATCGACGGGCAAGGCAGCGAAGGTCACATCATGAGTGAGACCAATGCAGCGCGCGCCACATCGGACGGCGGGGCGACAGAAGAGGAGCTCTTCTACCACGAAGCCTCACTGAACGCGGCCTGGACGGGCTCGAGGCTGGCCATCGGTGCCCTGGCGTTCCTGTTCGGCGCCTTCGTCTTCGCCTACTTCTACCTGCGCTCGCTGAACCCGCACGGCATGTGGCGCCCGCCCGGCTTCATCGGGCCGCATCTGTGGGCTGGCACGCTGATCATGGGGCTGGCGGTGGTGAGCGCGGGTGTGCAGGCGATCGCCCTCGGGCTGCTCAAGAACGGCGCCAAGACCGCATGGCAGCTTGGCGCCATCGTGGCGCTTGCGGCAGGCCTCGGCTCTGTCGGGCTGCAGATCTGGGAGTTGCTCAGCCTCCCCTTCTTCCCAGGCGCCAGTGGTTTCGCGAGCGTCTTCGTCGGTTTCTACCCCGTCTATCTGGTCATCGTGCTCGCGGCGATGATCTGGCTGGAAACGCTCATCACTGGGTCCGTCAGGCTGCCGGCCGCCTGGTTCGCCGAGGCACCTGGAGCGGTCGGCGACGTGGTCAACCTGCAGCGTTTCCAGGCATCGCTGAGCAGCTTCACCGTCGTCTGGAACTTCCTGGCCGCGATCGCGGTCCTCGCCTGGATCCTGTTCTATCTGGTGTAATTTATGAGCCCAGCGACCTGTCCGCGCTCGGCTGGCTCCTCGCCGCCGCGGCGGTGGCAATTCTGGTGTGGTTGAGTCGTGGCGTGCTGACCAGCCAGACGCCGCTGCTTGTTGGCGTGGGCATGGTGGCCGGCATCGTCAGTACCGTCGCGAGCGTCGCATCGGTCGTCTCCTATCCTGCGCTGCTTGCGATCGGCCTTCCACCGCTCAGCGCGAACGTCACGAACACCGTCGCTCTCGCGTTCGCAGGCGCCGGAGCGGCGGCAGGCTCGCGTCCTGAGCTAGCCGGCCAGGGCACGCGCGTCTGGCGGCTCGGCATGGTGACCGCGTGCGGCGGCGCTACAGGGGCGGCTCTGCTGCTGCTGACACCGCCGCGCACGTTCGAGGTCGTCGCGCCGTGCCTGATCGGGGTCGCGTCGCTTGTGATCCTGGTTCAGCCCATGGCCCGCGGCCTGGCCACGGGCGCAGGGCACACACGCGACAGGCTGCTGACCGCGGGCGTGTACGCGGTGTCGATCTACACCGGGTATTTCGGTGCCGCGGGTGGGATCCTCATGCTTGCCGTGCTCGCGGCCAAGCTCAGCGAGCCCCTCGTCAGGGTCAATGCGATAAAGAACGTCGTGTCCGGGCTAGCCAACGCGGTCGCCGCGGTGGGCTTCGCGTTCTTCGGGCCAGTGCTCTGGACGGCCGCGGTTCCCCTGGCGGCCGGCTTTCTCGTCGGCGGCTGGGCAGGGCCCTCGCTGGTCCGCCGGCTTCCCGCGCCCGCGTTACGCGTGATCGTTGGCGCGGCGGGTCTGCTTGTCGCCGCGAAGCTGGCGGTCAGCACCTACCGCTGATCGCGCGGCCTGTCGCTTCGCGGCGGCAGCCTGCGGCGGGCCCGGCCTGCCGGGCCCGCCGGCTGGCCGGGCCCAGCAGGTCACGTCAGTCGGCAGGCCTGCTCGCCCGGGTGTCCTGGCGGATGGAAAGGCGGCCGTTCTTCATCAGGCCCACGCGCTGCGCGCGGCGTGCCACCGAACTGTCGTGGGTGACGACCACGAGGGTCAGTTCGTGCTCGCGCCACAGCTTCTCGAGCAGCCCGATGATCTCGTCCCTGGTGTCCTCGTCGAGGTTGCCTGTGGGCTCGTCCGCCAGGATCACGGTCGGGTCCTTGACCAGGGCGCGCGCGATCGCGACACGTTGCTGCTGACCACCGGAAAGCTCCGAGGGCAGATGCCGCAGCCGATCGCCGAGCCCGACGCTCTCGAGCGCCCGCGCGGCCTGGTTACGGCGCGCGGGCGCCCTCAGGCCAAGCGGCACGAGTGCGGCTTCGACGTTCTCCTGCGCGCTGAGCGTGGGTATCAGATTGAACGTCTGGAATATGAAGCCGATCGACTGGGCGCGCACCTTGGTGACCTGGCCCTCGCGGAGCGCGCCGAGATCGGTGCCGTCCAGCTCGACGCGGCCGGCCGTGGCGCGGTCGAGACCGCCGATGAGCTGCAGAAGCGTCGTCTTCCCGTGCCCGGTCGGGCCCTGGATCGCCAGCCACTCGCCATCGTCAATGACCAGGTCGACGCCCTGCAGGGCGTGGACCACCTCACGGCCCTTCTGATATTGCTTGGTGACGCCGGTCAGCTTGTACATGACTTCCCCTCCTGGTGAGTGCCCGGTGCGCGACCGGCGAGCTGACTGGAACCGGATTGCATGGCGGTCACTCGACCCGGCTCAGCGCGGCCGCGGGACGCAGCCGTGCGGCCCGCCAGCCTCCGAACGTCCCCGCGATGAGACCGCCCGCCAGGGCAAGCACGACGGCAAGCCCAATCGCGCCGAGCGTGACAGGCGCCGTGAGATGGACGGCGACGGAATGGCTGGCGGTCGCCGCCGCGCGGCGGAAACCTCCGCCGCCGAAGCCGCCGCCGAAGCCACCACCGCCGCCCCCGCCACCACCACCACCGGCGCCGCCGCCGAAGTTGCCCGCGCCGAACTGCCGTGCGCCGCCCGGTGTCGCGGAACCGGTCGTCAGGCCCACCGACGCGGTCAGCGATGGCGCGAACTTGGAGACGGCCTCGGCGCCGGCGAGTCCGAGCACGACGCCAATGACGCCTCCGGCGATGCCGCAGGCGATCGCCTCCCCCATGACCTGGCCGATGACCCGCCTGCTGCGCCAGCCGAGCGCCTTGAGGGTGCCGAACTCCCTGGTCCGTCGTGACACCGCCGACATGGTGAAGAGACTGGCAAGCAGGAACGCGGCCGCGAGCACCGCGATCGCAAGCCACTTGCCAAGGTTCTTGGCGAGGCTCGCCGCACTGGCCAGCGACCCAGTCACCTCACTCGCCAGATCGCTGGAGGTCGTCACCGTGGCCGAGGGGAGAATCCGCTTGATCTCGCTGCTCACGCCGCTGATCGCCGAAGAGTTGCTGGCCGCGACGTAGATGGTGTTCACCTTGCCAGTGGTGCCTGACAAGGTCTGGGCCTGCTTGAGCGGAACGTAGACGTCCGCGGGCGTGTCGCCGGGCGGTTCTGTCACGATCCCGACGACGTCGAAATTCGTGCCCGTACCGCTGGTGTCTCCCAACGTGACCGTGCTGCCGATCTTAAGCCCCGACGACTTCGCGTAACCGGAATCCACCACCGCGACCTTGGCGTCGCTGTCAGAGGCTGTGAAGGTGCGCCCGGAGCTGATCTTCCCGGACGTCAGCGGCCCGAGCACCTGCCCGCCCGCAGAGAGGTCAACGCCGTTCACCGTGAACGACGTCGGCGTGAGGGACCCCGCGCCACTGCCGCCGCCTCCACCGCCACCGCCGAAACCGCCACCGGCGCCGGAGAAGTCAGGAACGGTCCCTGAGATGTGGGTGTTGGTCAGCGTCAGGGAGCCCGCCGCCGCCACCACGTTGTGCAGCCCTGCCACAGTGGTGACGGACGACGAGTTGAGGGTGCCGAGTGACCGCAAGGCGGCAAGCCGGTAGAGGTCAATCTTCGAACCCGCCGCGGGACGGGTGCCGCTGCCCGGCCGGACGCGGAAGCCGAACGACTGTGCTGAGCTCTGCGACGGCGCCGCGGTGACCGTCATGTCGGTGCCGACTCCGTAGAGGGCGTGCAGGACGGTGCCCTGTGCATTGCTCACACCCGCGGATGCGGCGGTCACCGTGATCACCAGGCCGATCCCCAGGGCCAGGCCGAGCGACACCACCAACGCCTGGCGCCGCCTCCTGCGTAGCTCGCGTCTCAGGTACGTGAAAAACATGCCTTTTCTCCTCGATTGGCACCTGCCGTGCCACAAGCACCGACAGGGGAAGCACGCGATAAGAGCCCGAAGCGCCGGGCCGCGGAAGCGATTCTCGGTGCCAACCCTGAAGAAAAGCTGAGGCGGCTCTGAATAATCTCGCAGCGAGGCGGGCACCGATCGCGGGCACCGATCGCAGGCAGGCCGACGAGCGCGCCTGATGACGCGGCGGGCACAGGCGAACGGTGGTCCTCGGCGCGAGGTCACGACCGGCCCGGACGAAACCGAATTGACATCAAACTGTCTCACAACGGGCCACACAGATGGATCTGGGAATATCAGCTTTTTACATTCCCATTAGATGGCGTCGGCGGGACGCTGGCCAGGCACGCGGTCTCGATGGCGTCCCGCCAACCCGCATGCGGCTGTCGGTGGCCTCCCGTACGCTCCCTGCCATGAGCGATGTCGCTGCCCCCGGAGCGCCCGCCGCCGGTGACGTGGCCGGCCCCGCTGCCGCGCGGGTGACCGGTGCCCTGTCCCCTTCCAGGGCTGGCGACTTCATGACGTGCCCGCTGCTCTACCGTTTCCGCGTCATTGACCGGCTACCTGAACCTCCAAGTCCCGCCGCCGCACGCGGCACGCTGGTGCACGCCGTGCTCGAGCGGCTGTTCGATCAGCCCGCCGCCGAGCGGACCGTGCCCGCCGCACGCGGCCTGCTCGAACCGGAATGGCAGCGCCTGCTCAGCGAGGATCCCGAACTCGCGCAGATGTTCGCGGGCGACGCGGAGCGTGACACGTGGTGGGCGGACGCGCACGCCATGCTCGACAGGTATTTCGCGCTTGAAGATCCGCGCAGGCTCGAACCCGCGCGCCGCGAGCTGTACGTGGAGACGCTGCTCGATTCCGGGCTGCTGCTCCGCGGCTATATCGACCGCCTCGACATCGCGCCGAACGGCGACGTGAGGGTCGTTGACTACAAGACAGGCACCGCGCCGCGGGTGGAGTTCGAGGCCCGCGCGCTGTTCCAGATGAAGTTCTACGCGCTCGTGCTCTGGCGTGAGCGTGGGCAGGTTCCCAGGCTGCTTCAGCTCATGTATCTGGGTAACGGTGAGATCCTCCGCTACGCGCCTGACGAGGCTGACCTGCGCGCGACCCAGCGCAAGACTGAGGCAATCTGGCGGGCCGTCGAGCGGGCGAGATCGCGGGCCGATTGGCGGCCGCGGACGAGCCGCATCTGCGACTGGTGTGCGCACAAGGCGCTCTGCCCTGCGTTCGGCGGTACACCGCCGCCGCTGCCCGTGGAAACCGGTGACGCATGCGAGTCCCTAACGGCTCACGCGGATGCGGAGTCCGCTGCCCGCGCGCAGCCGCTGCCTGAGGTTCCATCGCCGCGGTCGTTCGCAGGGGACATCTGAAACCCTCGGCGCCGCGATTTCCCGGCCCGGCGATGATCTGGAAGCGTTCGCAGCTGGATGCGAGGCAATCTCCAGAAATCTGACCCACCACGCGATCGGAGATAACAGCGTGGTTGCGGTTGCATAAACCCTTTCGACCGGTGGGCCCGCCCACGTAGACACGCTCCCCCGGTGCGTGTACTCAAAGACGTGACCACACATCTTGCTGCGCCCTGCGTCATGCCAGAAGGAGCGTGCCGATGATACGACCTAAGCCAGTTGCCGCGCTATCAATTGCGGTCCTGGCGGCTGTTGGCCTCGCCGCGTGCGGGACATCCTCAACATCAACATCAACGTCATCGGCGAAGCCGGTGTTCGGCGGCACGCTGAACATTGTTGCGGCCAGCGGCCCCGACCATATCGACACGGTGCCCGCGTACTACACCCCCGACTACATGATCGAGCGCGGCTACACCCGGCAGATGCTCACGTACCGGACCGTTCCCGCGGCAAGCGTTTCAAGCACCGGCTGGACGACCGACACCACCCCGGTAGCGGACGCCGCGACCGCGGTGCCGTCGACCTCCAACGGGGGGGTCACCAACGGCGGCAAGACCTACACGTTCCACATCAAATCAGGCGTGGACTGGGACTCGTCGCCAGCACGCCAGGTGACCGCGGCGGACTTCATCCGCGAGTTCAAGGCGTTCTGCAACCCGGTCAGCCCGGTCGGCAACACCGTGTACTACAAGAGCACCATCGCCGGCCTTACCGCGTACTGCAACGCGGAGACCACCTACTTCGCCAACAAGGCGAACAAGCCGACCGCGGCAAACATCGCGGCGTTCCAGAACTCGCACACGATTACCGGGCTCTCAGCGCCGAATTCGCTGACGTTGCAGATCAACCTGAATGCGCCGGCCAGCGATTTCCTGTACATGATGGCGATGCCATTCTCCTCGGCCAGGCCCGTGGAGTACGACAGCTACGTGCCCAACAGCCCGCAGCTGGACACCAACACGCTGTCCGACGGCCCGTACAAGATCACCTCGTATGTGCCGGGCAAGTCCATCACGATGCAAAAGAACCCCGCGTGGCAGCAGTCCACCGACGCGGTCAGGCACCAGTACGTGTCCACCGTCCAGGTGACGGAGGGGGTCACCTCCGCGGCCACCCAGCTGGCGGACATGCAGGCAGGAACGCAGGACCTGCCGATGGACACCCCGATCAACCCGCCGTCCATCCCCGGCCTGCAGGCCAGCAAGGTCCCGAACTTCAAGATCTGGCCGTGGTCGAACACGTTCCCGTACATCATCTTCAACCTGCGCAGCCCGGACGCTGGCGGCGCCATGGGCAAGCTGCTCGTCCGGCAGGCTATCGAGTACGGCGTGGACAAGGCGGCCGTGGTGAAGGCCTATGGCGGGCCCGCGGTCTCCACGGTCATCAACACGGTGATCCCGCCGGGCAACGTCGGGTACCAGAACACCAACCTGTACCCGGACAACGGCGGGTCGGGCAACGTGGCCACGTGCAAGTCCGACCTGGCCAAGGCGGGCTACCCGAACGGCCTCACGCTCGTCTACATGTATCCGAATGACTCGTCGAATACCCGGGCGTTCACCGCCATCCAGGCGAGCCTGGCGAGCTGCGGGATCAACGTGACACCCAAGGGCGAGCCCGGCTCCAGCTTCTTCGTCGACCTGGGTAACGCTCCGGAGAACGCCAAGCCGAACACCTGGGACCTGGGCCAGTCCGCCTGGATCCCCGACTGGTACGGCAACAACGGCCGGACGATCATCCAGGCACTTTTCCAGGGCCCGAACTGCGTGGTCAACACGGTCAACTACGGGTGCTACGACAGTTCCACGGTCAACTCACTGATCAAGCAGGCCGAGGCCGCGACCTCGGCGTCGGCGGCGGGGACGTACTGGCAGCAGGCGGACACGGCCATCATGAAGGACGCGGCTCTTGTCCCGCTGCAGAGCCAGAACTTCCCGCTGTATGCGAGCAAGCGCGTCCAGGAGGCGGGTGCCACAACCGCGGTGTTCGCACCGAACATCGGCGACGCCGACATCACCCAGGTCTGGCTCAGCAACGGCTGACCTGACCACGCGACAGCGGGCCCGGCCGGGTATGGCGCCCATGTGTGCCCGGCCGGGCCCTCGCATGGCGATAGCCATAATTTCGTGTCACGCTTTTGCGAGGCCAGCCCCGCCACTCGCGTCGTCGGCCGCAGTCGGGTGCGCCGGGGCAGCAAGTGGAGGGATGTTGTGACGCTGCTCCAGGTGAAGGACCTGACCGTCAGTTTCGCTACCGCGGACGGCCAGGTCCAGGCGGTCCGCGGGGTGTCGTTTGAGATCGACGTGGGCCGGACGCTCGGCATCGTCGGTGAATCGGGAAGCGGCAAGACCGTCCTGACCCAGACCCTGCTCGGGCTGACTCCAGGCGCCGACGTGTCGGGCAGCGCGGTGTTCGAGGACATCGATCTGCTGACCCTGGACCAAGACCAGTTGCGCCGGATCCGGGGCGCGCGGATAGCGGTCATCTTCCAGGATCCGCTGACCAGCCTGCACCCGCTGTTCAGGGTGGGCAGGCAGATCACGGAAATGATCCGTGCGCACGACAAATCGGTCAGCAAGGCGCAGGCCACCGACCGCGCCGTGGAACTGCTCGGACGGGTCGGGATCCCGCAGCCTCGGCAGCGGGTGAATGACTACCCGCACCAGTTCTCCGGCGGCATGCGGCAGCGGGTCATGATCGCGATGGCCCTTTCCCTCAGTCCCCGGCTGCTCATCGCTGATGAGCCAACCACGGCGCTGGACGCCACTGTCCAGGCGCAGATCCTCGACCTGCTGCTCGACCTGCAGCAGGAGTCGGATACCGCGCTCATCCTGATCACCCACGACCTCGGGGTGATCGCCGACATCGCCGACGACGTGATGGTGATGTACGCCGGCCGGGCCGCGGAGAAGGCGCACAAGGACGACATCTTCTATGAGCCGCACCACCCTTACACCAAGGGCCTGCTCGAGTCGATACCGAATAGTTCGGCGGCATCCCAGCGGCTCCGGCCGATCACCGGCCAGCCGCCCAGCTTGATCCGCCTGCCGTCCGGCTGCAAATTCCATGCCCGGTGCGCGTACGTCATGGACCGCTGCCTGACCGATGAGCCTCCGCTGCGCGCCGTCGGTAAGGACGGTTACCACACATCGGCCTGCTGGCTGCCGACCTCGGCGGCCGGCCTGTCGGATGACTCCGAGGACCTGCGCGAGCACGCGGTACATGAGGGCCGGTCGGAGGCTGCGGCGGAGGTCGCGGAGGCCATCGCCAGCAGCCCGGACGGGAGCATTATCTGATGAGCGACACGCTGCCCGGCGCCGCTGCCGACGCCCGGCCGGACGCCGCGGCGGTCGACCGCGACGACGTCCTGGTCCGGGTCGAGAATCTGGTCAAGCATTTCCCGGTTCGCAGCAGCGGCTTCCTCCGCCGGACGGTCGGCCAGGTTCAGGCGGTGGATGGGGTCTCCCTGGTGATCCGCCGTGGCAAGACGCTCGGCCTGGTGGGTGAGACCGGATGTGGCAAGTCCACACTGGCGCGCTGCATCGCCGGGCTCATCCCGGTCACATCCGGCCGGGTGATCTTCGACGGCCGTGACATCACCAACCTGTCCCGGCGGGTGATGCGCCCCGTTCGCCGTGAGATCCAGATGATCTTCCAGGATCCGTATGGGTCGCTGAACCCGCGGCTTCGGGTGGGCTCGATCATCGGAGAGCCCTTCGTTGTGCACAAGACCGCGACCGGAGCCGACCGCAAGCGCGCGGTCCAGGAACTGATGGAACGGGTGGGGCTCAACCCGGAGCACTACAACCGGTTTCCCGCGGAGTTCTCCGGCGGTCAGCGCCAGCGCATCGGGGTGGCACGCGCGCTCGCGCTGAGGCCCAAGCTGATCATCTGCGACGAACCGGTATCGGCCCTCGACGTCTCGATCCAGGCGCAGGTACTGAACCTGCTGTCCGATCTGCAGGACGAGTTTGGGCTGAGCTACCTGTTCATCGCGCACGACCTGGAGGTCGTGCGGCATGTCAGCGGCTCGGTCACGGTGATGTACCTCGGACGCGCCGCCGAGGAGGGCCCCAAGGGCCCGGTGTACGAACTGCCGCGGCACCCGTACACGGCAGCGCTGCTGTCAGCGGCGCCGGCGGCCGACCCCAAATCCGCCGCGAGCCGGCGGCGGATCATCCTCACGGGGGATGTGCCCTCACCGATCGACCCGCCGAGTGGCTGCAGGTTCCACCCGCGCTGCCCGAAGGCGCAGGAAATCTGCACCCACCGGGACCCGCTCCTCGAGCCCAAGCTGGGTGATCCAAGCACGCACCGGGCCGCCTGCCACTTTCCGGTTGAGGCCGGCGAGAACCTCGCCCGGGTGAGCCGAAGGAAGCAGCGATGAGCGTCACCGAGATCGAGTTCGAGGCCCAGTCGGCGAAGGCCGCCCCCGAGCGGGCGATCGAGGGCCGCAGCCAGTGGCAGCTGACCTGGCACCGGCTACTGCAGGACAAGATGGCGGTCGCGTCGATGATCGTCATCCTGGTCATGGTCGCGCTCGCCATCGCGGCGCCGGTGTTCGTCGCGCTCACCGGTCACCCCCCGAACACGACGTACCCGAACACAGGCGAGAGTGCATCAGGACTGCCGGTCGCACCTGGCACCAACGGCTTCTGGCTCGGTACCGATGGCTCGGGCCGTGACCTGTTCATCCGGATCCTCTACGGTGCGCGGATCTCGCTGTTCGTGGGAATCTTCACGACGGCGATCGCGACCGTCGCCGGGGTCACCATCGGCATGGTCGCCGGGTACTTCGGCGGGGTGGTGGACGCGGTGCTTGCGAGGTTCATCGACGCGGTGCTCGCCTTCCCGTTCGTGGTGCTCGCCCTCGCGCTCGCCGTCGTCATCGGCCCGAGCCTGACCGTGATCATCGGCGTGATCTCGTTCTTCTCCTGGGCGGGCATCTCCAGGATCGTCCGGGGTCAGACGCTTTCCATCAAGGAGAAGGAGTACATCGAGGCGGCCAGGTCGCTCGGTGCAGGCCCGCGGCGGATCATGTTCGTCCACGTCCTGCCGAACCTGCTCGCCCCGGTGCTCGTCCTCGCCACGCTGTACATCCCGATCGCGGTGGTGTTCGAGGCCACGCTCTCCTATCTGGGCCTCGGCATACAGCCACCGGGCGCGAGCTGGGGCAACATCCTCGCCGACGCGCAGAGCTTCTATCAGCAGGCCTGGTGGTACGTGGTGTTCCCCGCCGCCGCGCTGTTGATCACCACGCTCGCGTTCAACCTGCTCGGCGACGGGATCCGGGACGCGATGGACCCGCGCACCGAGCGCCTGTTCGCCGCCCGCCGCAAGCGCCGCCGGGGCCGGAAGGACATGGTGGTCACGGACGGCGAACTGCCGTACCCGCCACAAGCCGGGGTAACGGGTACGGCGGGCTGACATGGCGACCGCGAGATTCCTGATCCGGCGGATCCTCACCGGCCTCATCGTGCTGTGGCTGGTCGCCACGGGCGCGTTCCTGCTGTTCTTCGCCCGGCCGGTCGCAACCGTCGCTCACCAGCTTGCCGGCCACGCGGCGACACCTCAGGTCATCAACGAGGTGATCAGTAACCTCGGCCTCAACCAGCCAATCACCGTGCAGTACGGGCGCTTCCTTGACCACCTCGTGCACGGCAACCTCGGTTATTCGTACTACAACGGCGAGCCGGTTACCACGATCCTGAAGCAGGACCTGCCACCCACTGTCTCCCTCGTCATCGGCGGCGTGATCCTGTGGCTGGTCGCCGGCCTGGCGGTCGGCGTTATCAGCGCCACCAGGGCACGCAGCCTCTTTGACCGGTTCTCCACCGTCGGTGTGCTGATCGGCCTCTCGCTGCCCACGTTCGTCATCGGCCAACTGCTGCTGCTCCTGGTGTTCCTGCCGCTTAACCAGCACGGGTTCAGCTGGATCCAGGACGGGTACGTGGGCCCGTCGCAGGGCGTGGTCCCGTGGATGGGCCGCATGCTGCTGCCCTGCATCACGCTCGCGGCCGTGCAGGCGGCGATCTACACCCGGCTGTGCCGAGGCCAGCTACTCGACACACTCGGCGAGGACTACGTCCGAACGGCCAGGGCGAAGGGCCTGCCCGAGCGCCAGGTGATCTACGTGCATGCGCTCCGCGCCGCACTGACCCCCGTGGTTTCCCAGCTCGGAGTCGACGTGGGACAGCTCCTTGGTGGTGTCGTCGTTGTCGAGACGGTGTTCGGCCTTGGCGGCATCGGCCAGGCCTCGGTGGAGGCCATCTACACAGACAACCTGCCGGTGATCATCGGGTTCGTCATCATCGCGGCGGTGTTCGTGGTCGTCGCCAACATCATTGTCGACCTTTGCTACGCACTGCTCGACCCCCGGGTGCGGATTACCTGAGTCGGTAAGCAGGGAACAGCCGGGCGCACTGTTCCCGCCGCGCCGGCTACCCGGTGGATACGAGTGCGCGAAGCATGCCGAGATTGATGTCGTCCAGCGAAGCCGCGACCGCCCGGCCCGCCCGCAGCGGGATCGGCACCAGGCTGGGCACGGCCACCACAGCGCAGCCAGCCGCCTCGGCGGCGGCGACCCCGTTCGGCGAATCTTCAAGCACCACGCAGCGGTGCGGGTGGGCCCCGAGGAGCTTCGATGCGAGCAGGTACGGCTCAGGGTCGGGCTTGCCTGCGCGGACGTCAGCCGCGCAGACGGTGGTGCCAAAGGCGACGCCTATCTTCGCGATGACCGCGTCCATGATTGGCCGCTCGGAGGACGTGACGAGGGCGTACGGGATTCCCGCGGAAACCACCTCGTCGAGCAGCGCACGGGCGCCGGGCATCATCGGCATGTCGCCTTCCATCACCAGTGCGACCATGCCGTCCACCAGCCAGCTTGCGACCGTAGCCGGCGCGGCCGGAACGGTGGCCCTGGCCAGCATGTAGCCGATCGACCTGACGACTGAGCCGCCGATCAAGCGTTCCTGGTCCGCGTGACTCCAGGTTCCGCCGAGCCTGGCCATGATCTGGTTCTCCACCTCGAACCAGAGCGGCTCGGTGTCCACGAGCAGGCCATCCATGTCAAACATGACGGCATGAAGCGCCGCCTGCTCATCAGCCGCACGAGCCGCGCCGCTCACCTGAGCCGCCTCAAACGCTGAAGTATTTCGCCTCGGGGTGGTGCGCGACCACGGCGTCCGTGGACTGCTCAGGCGCGAGCTGATACTCCTCGGACAGCGTCACACCGATCCGCTCCGGCCGCAGCAGCCGCACAACCTTGGCGCGGTCCTCCAGGTTGGGGCATGCGGGGTAGCCGAACGACAGGCGCGCGCCCCGGTAGCCGAGCCGGAAGAACGCATCGAGATCGTCCGGATCCTCACCGCCGAACCCGAGTTCGTCCCGTATCCGCGTGTGCCAGTACTCGGCAAGCGCCTCGGTCAGCTGCACAGACAGACCGTGCAGCTCCAGGTAGTCACGATAGGAGTTCTTCTCGAACAGCTCCGCCGTGGCGACACTGATCCGCCGACCGACGGTGGCGAGCTGGAAGGCCACCACATCGGTCTCACCGGATTCGCGGGGCCTGAAGAAATCGGCGAGGCACAGGTGGCGGTCGCGGCGCTGGCGCGGGAAGCTGAACCGCTCAAGCTCCCCCCCAACCCGGGGGGACGACCCGGACCCCGATGGCCCGGAACCGCCCTCGCCCTCCATGCTGAGCACCACCAGGTCGTTGCCCTCGCTCACGCAAGGGAAATAGCCATAAACCACGGCCGCTTCAAGCAGGCCCTCTGTCTGCGCGCGCTCCAGCCACATCCGCAGCCGCGGGCGGCCCTCGGTCTCCACAAGCTCCTCGTACGACGGCCCGTCCGGGCCGGGCCCAGGCGAGCCACGCGACGCCTTCAGGCCCCACTGGCCCATGAACGTTGCCCGCTCGTCCAGGAATGCCGCGTACTCGGCGAGCGGGATTCCCTTGATCACCCGGGTACCCCAGAACGGCACGGCAGGGACCGGGTTATCCGTGGCAACGTCGGAACGCGCTTGCGGCAGCCGCTGCGGATCAATCTCGTCCCTGGGCCTTGCGCGGACGCGACGCTCACGCAGCGGCGGCAGCGTCGCGCCTGCCTCGCCCCGCTTGACCGCCATGAACGCGTCCATCAGCCGGAGTCCCTCGAAGGCATCCCTGGCGTAGCGGACCTGGCCCTCGAACTGTCCCGCCAGATCCTGCTCGACGTAGGCACGGGTGAGCGCTGCGCCGCCTAGCAGCACCGGCCAGCGGTGCGCCAGCCCCCGGGTGTTCAGCTCCTGCAGGTTCTCCTTCATCACCACGGTCGACTTCACCAGCAGCCCGGACATCCCGACCGCGTCGGCCCGGTGCTCGAGAGCGGCGTCAACGATCGCCGATACCGGCTGCTTGATGCCGATGTTGACGACGTCGTAACCGTTGTTGGACAAGATGATGTCGACCAGGTTCTTGCCGATGTCGTGCACGTCGCCCTTGACCGTGGCGAGCACGATCCTGCCCTTGCCGCCCTCGTCAGCGCGGTCCATGTGGGGCTCGAGGTAGGCGACCGCGGCCTTCATCACCTCGGCGGACTGCAACACGAACGGGAGCTGCATCTGCCCGGATCCGAACAGCTCGCCAACGACCTTCATGCCCTCAAGCAGCACGTCGTTGACGATCTCAAGCGCCGGGCGCTGCGACAGTGCCTCGTCAAGGTCGGCCTCGAGGCCCTTGCGGTCCCCATCGATGATCCGGCGCTTCAGCCGCTCCCACAACGGCAGCGCCGCGAGCTCGGCCGCCCGGTCAGCCTTGATCGTCGCGGTGTCGACGCCCTCGAAGATCTCGAGTAGCCGCTGCAGCGGGTCGTAGCCCTCCCGGCGCCTGTCGTAGACCAGGTCGAGCGCGACCTGGCGCTGCTCGTCGGGTATCCGGGCCATCGGCACGATCTTCGAAGCGTGCACGATGGCGGAGTCCAGGCCCGCCTTCGTGCACTCGTTGAGGAAAACGGAGTTGAGCACCGCACGCGCAGGCGCCTTGAGCCCGAAGGACACGTTCGAGACCCCGAGCGTGGTCTGCACATCTGGATACCTGCGCTTGACCTCGCGGATGGCCTCGATCGTCTCGATCGCGTCACGCCGCGTCTCGTCCTGGCCCGTGGTGATCGGGAAGGTCAGGCAGTCCACGATGATGTCGCTGACCTGCATTCCCCAGTTCCCTGTCAGGTCCTCGATCAGCCGCGTGGCCACCTGGACCTTCCATTCAGCGGTGCGCGCCTGGCCCTGCTCGTCGATGGTGAGCGCGACCACGGCGGCGCCGTGCTCCATCACAAGCGGCATGATGCGCGCCATCCGCGACTGCGGGCCGTCACCATCCTCGTAGTTGACCGAGTTCACGACGGCGCGGCCGCCGAGCAGTTCCAGGCCGGCCTCGATCACCTCCGGCTCGGTGGAGTCGAGCACGAGGGGCAGCGTGGCCGCGGTCGCGAGGCCGGCGATCTCGCGCATATCGGCGCGGCCGTCCCTGCCTACGTAGTCGACGCACACGTCGAGCAGGTGGGCGCCGTCCCGTGTCTGCTGCCTGGCGATCTCCACGCAGTCGTCGTACCTGCCGTCGGTCATCGCCTCGCGGAAGGCCTTCGAGCCGTTGGCATTGGTGCGCTCACCAATGGCCAGGAAAGACGTTTCCTGGCGGAAAGGCACGAGCTGGTAGAGGGAGGCGGCCCCCGGCTCGGGACGCGGGCGCCTGCGCTTCACTTCGCGGCCGCGCACACGCTCGATGACGGCCGCCAGGTGCGCGGGTGTCGTGCCGCAGCATCCTCCGACCAGGCCGACGCCGAACTCGGTGGTGAACATCTCGTGTGCGGCGGCCAGTTGATCCGGGCTGAGCGGGTAGCGCGCACCATCCGCGGTCAGTTCGGGGAGGCCCGCGTTCGGCTGGCAGGACAGCACGACGCGCGCGTGCTGCGAGAGGTACCGCAGGTGCTCGCTCATCTCGGACGGCCCGGTGGCGCAGTTGAGGCCGATCACGTCGATACCGAGGGGCTCGAGCGCGGTCAGTGCCGCGCCGATCTCCGAGCCGAGCAGCATGGAGCCTGTCGTCTCGATCGTCACCTGGGCGATCAGCGGCACGTCCGCGCCGGACGTGGTGATCGCGCGCCGTGAGCCGATGAGAGCGGCCTTGGCCTGGAGCAGGTCCTGGCAGGTTTCCACGATGAGCGCGTCCGCGCCGCCTGCAAGCAGACCTTCTGCGCACTGCTGGTAGGTGTCACGCAGCCGCGCGAAGCGGACATGGCCGAGGGTCGGCAGCTTGGTCCCGGGCCCGATCGAGCCGAGCACCCAGCGCGGCAGGTCCGGCGTGGCCGCAGTCCAGTGATCGGCCGCCTCCCTGGCGATCTTCGCGCTCGCCTCGGAAAGCTCGAAGATGCGTTCCTCGATGCCATACTCGCCGAGGTTCCCGAGGTTGGCGCCGAAGGAGTTGGTTTCGACGCAGTCCACGCCGACGGCGAAGTACGCGTCGTGCACCGCGCGGACCACGTCCGGGCGGGTCACGTTGAGTATCTCGTTACAGCCCTCGTGATCCTCGAAGTCGCTCAGGGGTGCGTCCTGGGCATGGAGCATCGTGCCCATCGCGCCGTCGGCCACGACGACGCGCTCACCGAGCACGGCACGCAAGGATCCCGATTGGCCGCTCATGTGTACCAACTCTATCCAATGGCCACAGCCGGCCAGCCACGCCGGACTGCGACGTGCCGCGACGATCACCGCTGAGCACGTAGGCTGGAATCGTTCATGCGGCGTTTGGCATGGCCGGCGCCGTCACGGTACGGGTACGGTCCGTGGCGCGGGGCATGGTAAGTGCGCGGAGGAGGTGTCGGGCCATCGAGTTGGAAAACGTCGATGATCTTACCGCGCCTGTGCTTGTGGCGGCGTTTGAGGGCTGGAACGACGCCGGCGAGGCCGCCTCAGGGGTGATCGAGCACCTCGCCGCCGCGTGGGAACCGACTCCGATAGCGGCAATCGACCCCGAGGACTTCTACGACTTCCAGGTGACCCGCCCGGTCGTCGAGCTTGCTGCCGGCCGGACCGAGCGTCTGATCTGGCCGACGACACGGCTATCGCGGGCCAGGCCCGAGGGGATCGACCGGGACATCGTGCTCGTGCACGGGATCGAGCCGAACATGCGCTGGCGCGGGTTCTGCGACGAGCTCGTGCAGGGCTTCACAGATCTGGGCGCCGACATGATCGTCCTGCTGGGCGCGCTGCTCGCCGACGCCCCGCACACGCGGCCGGTGCCGATCTCGGGCTCGGTGTCGGAATCGAGGCTCGCGGCGGAGCTCAGCATGCAGCCCGTAGACTACAAGGGCCCGACCGGCATCGTCGGGGTGCTGCAACAGGCCTGCGGCAAGGCGGGCCTGACCGCGGTCTCGCTCTGGGCATCTGTACCGCACTATGTGGCTCAGCCGCCCAACCCAAAGGCGACTCTCGCACTTATCCGCGGCATCGAGGACATCGTGGATGTCACCCTCCCCCTCGCCGACCTGCCGGAACAGGCCCGGGCGTGGGAACGTGGCGTCGATGAGCTCGCGCAGCAGGACAGCGAGGTCGCCGAGTACGTCAGGGCGCTCGAGGATCAGCGGGATGCGACGGAACTGCCCGAGGCGAGCGGCGACGCCATCGCCCGCGAATTCGAGCGGTACCTACGGCGCCGCGGCAACCACGGTGACGCGGGCAACCGCTGAGACGCCCGCCACATGAGCCAGGGACAGCCCGCCGAAGCTGGGTCGCGGACTGGGGCACTCACGGGCACAGCACTCACCGGCACGGCACTCACGGGCACGGCACTCACCGGCACGGCACTCACCGGCACGGCACTCACCGGCACGGCACTCACCGGCACGGCACTCACCGGCACGGCACTCACCGGCACGGCACTCACCGGCACGGCACTCACCGGCACGGCACTCACCGGCACGGCCACGTGTGAATGGCCAGGTCAGGTGGTTTATTCGCGTCCTGTAGTGTCGGAGCGTGACGCGGCGGATTCGTGTGGTCAACACGCGCGCGGCCGGGCCGCGACACAGGGCCCCGCGCCCCGCCGACGCGGGTGGCCCGGGCCCCGAGGGCCCGCGGCGCAACCGGCCACGCTTTATGGAAGGCATCGCGGTTTTCGCCGTCTTCGCCCTTCTGATGATCATGCCATCGGGTGTAACCCCGCTTGCCAAGTCAGATGTGTGGTCCTTCTCCGCGCACGAGCACGGCATTGTCCAGCGACTCACGGTCCGTGGCCCCGCCGACTACGACCAGCACCCCGTGTGGGTCTGGCGTCCGCCCGGGCCGGACTCGGCGGTCATCCCGGTACTGTATTTCCTCCATGGAAATCCCGGCGGCCCGCGTGATGCGTTCCGCTACGGGCTCGCGAGCATCCTCGACGAGCGCTTCGAGGATGGCTATCCGCCGTTCGTCGTCGCCTGCCCGGATGGCAATGGTGAGAACCGATGGGACACGGAATGGGCGGACTCGGCCGACGGATTGGACATGGTGGAGAGCCGGCTGCTTGACGCCGTTATCCCCGCGGTGGAGGGGACCCACCGCCGCGACGCCTCGCGCCGGGCGATCGCCGGATTCTCCATGGGCGGTTACGGTGCCATGAACATCGCGCTGCGGCATCCGAAGCTGTTCGGCCAGATCGTCTCCATCGCAGGCTACTTTCGTGCGGACGACCCGGCAGGCATGTTCGGGTGGCACACCGCCCTGATCGCCGCAAACAGCCCTGACCTGCATGTCGGCAGGGCGCGCGGCAAACGGATCCTGCTCGAAGCCGACAGGTCGGACGACCTGCCGGTGATCAGGGGCCAAGCGGCCCGCTTCGAGGCTCTGCTCGACCGCGCACACATCCCTGCGACGTTGCGCATTACGGCGGGCAGGCACAACTGGAGTTACGCGATCGGTGCTCTTGCGGACGCGCTTGATTTCCTCGCCGACGGCTGGGAGCAGGTCGCCACGGCTTCGACCAGACCTCCCTCGGCCGGCCGTGCCCGCTTTCACCCCGGGCCACCAGCCAGGGACCCGCTTCCACGCTAAGCCGTTCCCCGCTGGGCCGTCGCCGCTAGACAGGGGGCCATGGGACGGCCGGCCAGTCGTCAGAGGGATAGGGATGCACGCGGTGCTCGAGCAGGAAGTCGACACGGCTCGCGGTGGCGCTGATCTCGGCAGCCGCCAGCCGCTGGCCGAGTTCGGCGGCGACCTCGCCGTTCTCGAGCGCGGCACGAAGACGGCGCAGCGCCTCGAGGGCCCTGCCGGGCAGCGGCCGTCCGCGCCATTGCCACAGCACGGTACGGAGCTTGTATTCCTCGGAGAAACACACGCCGTGATCGCAGCCGTAAAGGTGCCCGCGGGCGGTGGGGAGGAGGTGGCCGATCTTACGGTCGGCGTTGTTCACGACCGCGTCGAAGACGGCCATATCCCTCAGCCCAGCATGGTCGGTGCGCCGCGCGAGTGCGACCAGGTCTACGGTGGTGTCGGCATCGATCCACAGCTGGCACATGCCAGGCCCGAAGGGGCCGTCGCGGTGCACCGTCGGCGGCACCACATCCCACCCCGCGGCCTCGGATATCACGTAGGCGGCAACCTCGCGGCCTGCCAACGTCCCGCGCGGGAAGTCCCACAATGGCCGCTCACCCGCTACCGGCTTGTACACACATGCCGCGCTCATGCCGTCGTGCTTGATCCGGCAGTAAAGCGTCGCGTTTGACGCCTCGAATAGTTGGCCCTCGACCTCGATAGGGCCGTTCATGAGCAGATCAAGAACGGCCTCCCTGCGGCCGGCCACACTGCCCTGCCGCCCGCGCACCCGATCCGATCCAGGCTCCCGCATGCCCTGATTCTGACGCCTTACCGGCTCTGCCGCGAGCCTGGCCTTCGCGCCTGGCCGGTTGCCGCGCCTGGGCATGGCTACGCTACCGGGCCTGGGCGGTGGCCATTCTGCCGTGGGCAGACGTGCCCTTGTGCGTCGAGCGGCAGGCCGCACAGCGGGCAAGGTGGCCGTCCCGCCGCGACAATCTGCAGCGCTCGCTGGGCAAAGGCGCGCGCCATCGCTGGCGTTATCCGCACCCGCAGCACGCCGGGGCCGTCCGCGGAGACGTCATCGGCGAGCGGCTCGACCGGCTCGTCTGACTCCTCTTGCGCCTCGATGACGACGAGTTCGTCGTCCGCGTCCCATGCGAGCGCGATGGACCCGACCCGGAACTCTTCCATAAGGGGCAGCTCGAGTGGCGCGTCGTCCTGCAGGTCGGTTGGCGCTACCGCGGGCACGGTCGCCGATCCCCCTGACCGCCGCAGTACCTCATCGAGCAACTCGTCGAGCCGCTCGGCGAGCAGGCTGACCTGCTGCTTCTCCAGGGTCACGCTCGTAACCCTGCCGGTGCCGCTCGCCTGCAAATAGAACGTGCGCTCTCCTGGCTGGCCGACGGTGCCTGCCACGAATCTCGCCGGCGGGTCGTAGAAGTAGACAGGCATATCCCTATCCTTGCGCTTCTACTGGCTTCTGCCGACCTGCAGGCCCGGTGGAGCCGGCCGCACCCGCCCCACCCCCGACCACGGCATCGCCGCCCGCGCGGCCGCCTTGGTGCGCAGCCCTCACGAGACCAGCCACATCACCTCCGGTGTCGTTGAGGCGGAGAAGGAACGGCCGCAGTTCCGTGTACCTGATGACGGTGAGCGAGCAGGGATCGATCTGGATCCGCTGAAACAGGTCGAGATGAACTCCCAGGCTATCGGCAACAATCGCCTTGATCACGTCTCCATGCGAGCAGATGACATAGCATGCGTCGCGGCCAAGCTTCGTGTTCCAGTCCCGCACCGCGCATACCGCGCGGTGCTGCATCTCGGGCAGCGCCTCACCGTCGGGGCCTGGGAACCGCGCGCCGCTTGGATGTGCCTGCACCACCCGCCAGAGCGGATCCTTGGCGAGCTTCTTCAGCCGCTTGCCCGTCCAGTCGCCATAGTGGCACTCCCCGACCCGCTCATCGACATGCACGGCTATCTCGCCGCGGCCGTCGCGCGGCACGCGGTCCCCGGCTACGGCTACGGCCGCGATCGCCGCCGCCGTCTGCCTGCAGCGCTCGAGCGGGCTGGTGACGATCGCATCGAGCGGCACAGGCGCGATCCGCTCGGCGAGCGCCTCCGCCTGCGCCCTGCCGTTGTCGTCGAGATCCACGCCATGTGTCCAGCCCGCGAGTACCGGCCCGGTGAGCGCCGTCAGACCGTGGCGCACCAGGAGAACCGTTGTCACATTCACGACTCTAGTGCCGCGTGCCAGCCGCGACCCCCCCGGGCGGCGGTGCCGAGGCGCTAACCTCCCGTCATGGAGCAGCGTCGGCTCGGGACGACGGGCCTGCGGGTTTCGCGGCTCGGCCTCGGCACGATGACGTGGGGCCGTGACACAGGCGAAGACGACGCGGCCGCACAGCTTGCCGCCTTCGCCGACGCCGGCGGGACCCTGATCGACACGGCCGCGTCATATGCGGGTGGCGACGCCGAACTGATCATTGGCCGGCTGCTCCGCGATGTTGTGCCCCGGTCGGAGGTGGTTCTCGCGACGAAAGCCTCCGCAGCGGGTGGCCCGGGCGGCGGGCCGCGTGCTGGCGGGCCGCGTGCTGGGGGGCCGGGTGCTGGCGGGCCGCGTGCTGGGGGGCCGGGTGCTGGCGGGCCGCGTGCTGGGGGGCCGGGTGCTGGCGGGCCGCGTGCTGGGGGGCCGGGTGCTGGCGGGCCGCGTGCTGGCGGGGCGCGTGCTGGGGGGCCGGGTGCTGGCGGGGCGCGTGCTGGGAGGCCGGGTGCTGGCGGACCGGGTGCTGGCGGGCCGGGCGCCGACGGTAGCGGTAGCGGCGGGATCGGTGGCCGTGCGGAAAGGACGGGTGGCGCCTCGCGGCGAAGCCTGCTCGCCAGTCTTGACGCCTCGCTGCGCCGGCTGGGTGTCGATCACGTGGATCTGTGGCAGGTGGACGCGTGGGATCCGTCGACCCCGCTCGAGGAAACGCTTTCCGCGGTTGACGACGCCGTTTCCGCTGGCCGGGCGAGGTACGCGGGGGTCTGCAACTACGCTGGCTGGCAGTTGGCACGTGCGGCGACCTGGCAGCAGGCCTGGCCGGGCCGGGCGCCCATCTCATCGCTGCAGGTCGAGTACTCACTGCTCACCCGTGGTGTTGAGCACGAGGTCCTGCCTGCCGCGGCCGACCGGGGCGTTGGGGTGTTCTGCTGGTCGCCGCTTGGGCGGGGCGTCCTCACAGGCAAGTACCGCAGAGGCATCCCAGCGGATTCGCGGGCCGCGACGCCGCACTTCGGCTGGTTCGTGCACCCGTACCTGGACGAAAGGAGCCGCGCCATCGTGGAGGCGGTGAGCACCGCCGCGGACGGGCTTGGCGTCTCCCCGCTCGCGGTGGCATTGAGCTGGGTGCGCGACAGGCCGACCGTCACCTCGGCGATCGTCGGCGCCCGCACCACCGGCCAGCTCACAGGCATTCTGCAGGCCGAGGAGGTCGTGCTGCCCCCCGAGATCTCGGGCGCGCTGGACGACGTTTCCGCCAGCCGGCAGGCGGGCGGAAACGTAGGCGGGCACGCGGGTGGGGAGTAGCAGAAGCTATCCCCCGACGATGAAGGTGACCCGGCCGAATGAGAGCTGATCGCCTTCCTTGACCGGCACGGGCGAGTTGACTCGCCAGCCATTCCGCCTGGTGCCATTCATCGAGCCAAGATCGCACAGCAGCCAATGGCCGCCGACACGCGTCAGGTCCGCGTGCCAGCGCGACACGCTGAGGTCGGGGATCACCAGATCGCAGCGGGGCTCGCGGCCAATGGTGAACCTGGACGGCACATCGCCGTTACGTGGATCGCCCGGCAGTGTGAACCGTGGCAGCCGTGGTACCTGCCAGGCCGTCGTCAGCCGCGCTGACAACGCGGACACGCGGGCGACCGCGTCGGTCAGCCGCCTGGTCAGCCGGCCCGGCGGCAGGTCGGAGAAGAGCGCGGCGAGTTCGGGCCGGCTGCGCGCGCGAAGCGCGACATCCATGCGCCGCACGAAGGTGTCATGAGATAGTTCACCCGCGACGGATCGCTCGCGCAGCTCGGCGATCGCCCGGTCACGATCCTCGTCAGACGCGCGTTCAGGAAACGGTGCCTGCGCCGTCATGGCCGAAGTATCGGTGGCAGGGAGCGAGTTGTCCAGACATTCCATCCGCCCCCGGGCGCTCGATCCGCCTGACGCGTTCCATCCGCCCGAGGGGCCCGATCCGCTGACGCACTCGATCCGCCAGACGCGCCCGACGCGATTCATGCGCCCCGTGCGTCACGCCCTGGCGAACCCGGCCGAAACGGCGGTGCACTATCCGGGCTGCCCGCTTGATCCGGGCTGCCCGCTTGATCCGGGCTGCCCGCTTGAAGCCTTGTAGTAGGCACTCGCGTCGGGGCGCCAGAGCAGGATGATCGCACCGAGGCCGGCCAGCCACACCGCTGCCGTGAGAATCCTGTTCAGCGGATCGCCGGGCTGCGCGAAGCTCACCGCGATGTTAAGCGTGGAGATGCCGAAAAGCACGCTGGAAAGAATTCGGGCCCAGGACTTGCCGCGCTTGTTGGCCCATGCCATCCACAGCCACAGCGCCGCGCCGATCAGGCCGCTGATCACGGTCGCGGTCACCAGGATGCGCGCCTCGTTGTTCACCTGGACCACAGTCAGCTTCGGCTGCGCCTTCCTGATCACGCTCTTCAGGCCACCGGCCGTCGCGAGCCCGATGACCAGGCCGATGATGCTCACCGCCGCACCGGCATACATCAGCCTCACCGCGTTCACGATGGCCGGGGGCGCGGGCTCGCCCTCAGGTCGCACCACCTGTCCACCGTCACCTGGGCCGCCGCCACCTGGGTAGCGCGGGAAATCTGGCATTAGATCCTCGAACCTCCGATCGCTGTGCTGGCCGGTGGGGACGACCCCCGGGACCCCCGCCAGCCATCGCTGTGCTGGCCCGGATCGGGCCCGGCTGCCCTCGGCGCACCAGCCAACCCGGGCTCGGCGGTCACCCGCCGATCGCGTGGGCGCCACCGTCCACGTGCACGATCTCCCCCGTGGTGGCAGGGAACCAGTCGGAGAGCAGCGCCGCGCAAGCTCGCGCGGCCGGCCCGGGATCGGTGATGTCCCAGCCGAGTGGCGCGCGTTCACCCCACATCTGCTCGAACCGCCCGAAACCGGGGATGCTGCTTGCCGCCATTGTGCGCAGCGGCCCGGCCGCCACCAGATTCACCCGGATGCCCTTGGGTCCCAGATCCCTGGCCAGGTATCTGGCGCACGACTCGAGCCCGGCCTTGGCCACGCCCATCCAGTCGTATGCCGGCCATGCGCGGCTCGCGTCGAAATCGAGGCCAACGATCGAACCCGTGCGTGCCCGTTCGGGCGACTCCGCCGAGCCCTCGCTTCGGCCCTCGCTTGGGCCGTCGCTCATCAGCGGCAGCGCGGCGACCGCGAGCGACTTGAGCGAATAGGCCGACACATGTACGGCGGTCGCCACGTCCTCCCACGGAGTACTGAGAAAGTTGCCGCCGAGCGCACCCTGCGGCGCGAAAGCGATGGCGTGCACCACGCCGTCGAGGCCGTCCACATGATCCGACACACGCTCGGCGAGCGATGCCAGCTGCCCGCTGTCTGTCACGTCGAGCTCGATCACCGGCGGCGGCTCCGGCAGCCGCCGGGCGATGCGCTCCACCAGGCTGAGTCGGCCGAACCCGGTGAGCACGACCGTGGCACCCTCGAGCTGCGCGATGCGCGCGACGTGAAACGCGATCGAGGAATCGGTCAGCACGCCGGTGACAAGTATCCGCTTCCCGTCGAGGATGCCCATCAGTGGCCCATTCCCATGCCGCCATCCACCGGGATGACCGCGCCCGTGATGTAGGCCGCGCCCGGCCCGGCGAGGAACTCCACCACAGCGGCCACCTCATCAGGCGCCGCGTACCGCCCGAGCGGGATGTTCTTCAAGATGCCGGCCTTTCTCTCTGCGGGTATCGCTGCGGTCATGTCGGTATCCACGAACCCTGGGGCGACGATATTCACCGTGATGTTCCGCGAACCCAGCTCCCGGGTGAGCGATCGCGCCAGCCCCACCAGGCCGGCCTTGGACGCCGCGTAGTTGGCCTGGCCGCCTGAACCGAGCATGCCGACCACCGACGAGATCAAGATGATGCGGCCGCGGCGCATCCTGATCATTGGCCGTACGGCACGCTTGGCCACGCGGAAGGCTCCGGTCAGATTGGTGTCGAGCACCGCGCCGAAGTCGTCCTCGCTCATCAGCGCGAGCAGCGTGTCGCGGGTGATGCCCGCGTTGGAGACGAGCACCTCGACCGGGCCCTGGGCCTGCTCAACCGCGGCGAAGGCCGCGCCGACAGAGGCGGTGTCTGTGACGTCGCACTGGACCACGGACAGCCCTCCCAGCGGCTCGCCCGATCGCGACGTCACCGTCACCGCGTCACCGGCCGCCGCGAGTCTGCGGGCGATGGCGAGCCCGATGCCGCGATTTCCGCCGGTGACGAGGACCGACCGGCTCATCTCATCGGCGCCCACTTGGCTCTCATCGCCGCCCACTTGGCTCTCATCGCCGCCCAATTGGCTCTCATCGCCTCCCACTCGACCCCGATCATCGTGGGGAGATTACCGGCACGGCGGGCCGGCGCGCATGTCAGGTAGGTTTCCTGTCGTGGCTGATAACCGCACGTTGCGTCACTCGTCCGGGGGGCTGGCCCCACGCGACCCCGGCTCGCAGCACACGATCGATCGGGAGTTCACCGCCCTCCCGCTGCGCAAGCTGGCCGATACGGCACTGCAGCAGGCCCGCGACCTCGGCGCGGAACACGCGGATTTCCGGCTTGAACAGGTCCGCGGGCAGCACATCGCGCTCTCGGACAACAATCTCGAGACCCTGGTGGACGCCGACGAGCTCGGCCTCGCCGTCCGCGTGATCTGTGAAGGCACGTGGGGTTTCGCGGCGTCAGCCGATCTCACCCCTGAGGCCGCGGCGCGGACGGCGCAGCAGGCCGTCGACGTCGCGAAGGTCTCCGCCGCCATCAACGCAGAACGCATCGAGCTTGCGGACGAGCCGGCGCACGGAGAGGTCACGTGGGTTTCGTCCTATCTGACGGATCCGTTCGAGATCAGCGTCGCCGACAAGGTCGCGCTGCTGCGGGAATGGAGCGCTGGACTGCTCGCGGACGAGCGGGTGGATCACGTCGACGTCGCCCTCCAGCAGGTCAAGGAGTGCAAATTCTACTGCGACGGCGTTACCACGGCGTCGCAGCAGCGGGTCAGGCTTCATCCGGTCGTTACCGCTGTTGCGGTGGACGGCCAGGCGGGCAGGTTCGACACGATGCGCTCTATCGGCCCACCGGCCGGGCGCGGCTTCGAGTACCTGACGGGCACCGGCTGGGACTTCGCCGCCGAACTGGCCGAACTCCCCGAACTGCTCGCCGCGAAGCTCGCCGCCCCTTCGGTTCAGGCCGGCACCTACGACCTGGTGATTCACCCGTCGAACCTGTGGCTGGCCATCCACGAGTCGATCGGTCACGCCACCGAGCTCGACCGGGCGCTCGGCTACGAGGCCGCCTATGCGGGCACCTCCTTCGCCACCCCGGACAAGCTCGGGACCCTGCGCTACGGCTCGCCAGTCATGCACGTCACGGGCGACCGCACCGTCGGGCACGGACTCGCGACGGTCGGGTACGACGACGAGGGTGTGGCTGCCCAGGCGTGGGACATCATCTCCGGCGGGATCTTCACCGGCTACCAGGTCGATCGCCGGATGGCGAAGTTGAACGGCTTTGGACGCTCCAACGGATGCGCGTTCGCCGACTCGCCGTCGCACATGCCGCTGCAGCGGATGGCCAACGTCTCACTCCGCGCGGATCCGGACGGCCCGGCCACCGAGGCGCTCATCGCGGGCGTGGAACGCGGCATCTACATCGTGGGAGACAACAGCTGGTCCATCGACATGCAGCGGTACAACTTCCAGTTCACTGGCCAGCGCTTCTACAAGATCGAAAATGGCCGCCTGGCCGGCCAGCTCCGTGATGTCGCCTATCAGGCCACCACCACCGACTTCTGGAACAGCCTTGAAGCAGTGGGAGGCACGCAGACCTACCTGCTGTGCGGCGCTTTCAACTGCGGCAAGGGCCAGCCAGGCCAGGTCGCACCTGTCAGTCACGGCTGCCCGTCCGTCGTGATGCGCGGCGTCCGGATCCTCAACACGCTGGAAGAGGCAGGATGACCCCACAGGAGACGGTGGAACGGGCCCTTGAGGCCGCCCGGGCCGGCGACAGCATCGTAGTCGCCGAAGAAGCAAGCGACGCCAACCTGCGCTGGGCAGGCAGCACGCTGACCACGAACGGGGTCGCGCGGTCACGCAGGCTGACCGTGATCGCGATAGAGCACCGGCCCGGCGGGAAGGCCGTGGGCGTGGTGTCGAGGGCCGGGGTCCGCGACGACCAGCTCACGGACGTTGTGCGGGCGGCCGAGCAGGCGGCAAGCGAGAGCTCGGTTGCCGAGGACGCGCAGCCGCTGATCGCGCCCGCCACCCGGCAGCCGTCAGGGGCCCGGCCTGGCATGCGCCTGGGACGATCCGGCGGCCGAGACCGATATCGGCGTCTTCAGCGGTTTCGCGGGGGCCCTGCGCGACGCCTTCGCTGCCGCCAACGCGGGTGGCAGGAAGCTGTACGGCTTCGCACAGCACGAGCTGAACTGCACCTTCCTCGGCACGTCAACCGGGCTCAGGCTCCGCCACGACCAGCCGAGCGGCCGGATGGAGCTGAACGCCAAGTCCGCCGACCTTGAGCGTTCAGCGTGGGGAGGTACGGGTAGCCGTGACTTCACCGGCATCGACGTGGTCGGCCTCGACGCGCAACTCGCGCAGCGCCTTGACTGGGCGAAGCGCCGCATCGACCTTCCCGCAGGCAGGTACGAGACACTGCTGACACCCACCGCCATCGCGGATCTGCTGATCTTCGTCTATTACGCTGCAGGAGCGAAAGACGCTCTGGATGGCCGGACCGTCTTCAGCAAACCGGGTGGCGGCACCAGGGTAGGTGAGCCGCTCGCCGCCCTGCCTGTGACGCTGCGAAGCGATCCGGGCGAGCCAGGCATCGAGTGCGCGCCATTCGTCATCGCCCACGCATCGTCGCGCGACTTGTCGGTCTTCGACAACGGGCTGCCCCTGGGGCCCACCGAGTGGATCAAAGACGGGAAGCTGAACGCGCTCATCCAGACGCGGCACTCCGCCGGACTGGCCGGCCTGCCGGTCACCCCGCTCATCGACAACCTGATCTTCGACGCCGGCGCGGGTGGCGCCGGCGCTGCCCTCGACGAGATGATCGCGAATACGAGTAATGGCCTGCTCGTCAACTGCCTGTGGTACATCCGCGGTGTCGATCCGCAGACGCTGCTCGTCACCGGGCTCACCCGGGACGGGATCTACCTGGTGGAAAACGGAGAGGTGACGGGCGCGGTCAGAAACTTCAGGTTCAACGAATCCCCGGTCGGCATGCTCGATCGCCTGGCCGAGGTGGGCCGCACGAGGCCGTGCCTGCCGCGCGAATGGAGCGACCACTTTCCCCGGGTCACGGCGCCACCCGTGCGGGTCGAGGGATTCAATATGTCGTCGGTGAGCAACGCCAGTTAGTGCGCTGGCCAGGTAACAGGTGCGGACAAGCTAGATTCCTAACGGCTGCCGCGTGCAGTCACCCGTCTGCCAGCCCCGGGGGCGCGGCCCCCGGGGCTCCGCCCGCTCACGCGGTGCCAGCCCGGTGGGGCGACTTCCGGACCCCGCCCGCTCACTCGTCCTCGAGCCTGAATCCCATCTTCAGCCCGACCTGGTAGTGAGCGACCTCATTGTTCTCGATGTGGCCACGAATCTCCGTGACCTCGAACCAGTCGAGGTGACGCAGGGTCTGGCCCGCGCGGTGCACCGCGTTGCGCACCGCCTGCTCGATGCCCTCGGGTGAGGTGCCCACGATCTCGGTCACGCGATAGGTCCGCTCGCTCATGCTTCCTCCCATAGGTTGCTGATCCTCTGTGCCGCCATGGCGCCAACCGCTATACAGGGCGCGCGGACAATCTTGCCCCGGAGCGTGCGCGGTTTCTACACACCGGGACCGGGCATAGCGTGGAACAGTGAAGTTTGTTCTGCCCTCCCGGCGTAAGCGCGGTGTATACACGGTCACCGATGCCAGGCGTTCCATGTCGGAGGACATCTCCTACCGGCAGCGGCGCTACCTGATATCCATGGGTGTCCGTGTCGTTGCCTTCCTGCTCGCGGTCTTCCTGTTCCACGGCGTGTGGCGGTTCATCGGCGCCGCCATCGCACTCGTCGTGCCCTACTTCGCCGTCGTGTTCGCCAACGGCGGGCGTGAGCCTGACAATGCGGCGGCTTTCGAGCCGTTCGAGCCGAACCTGCCAGAACGCAAGAGCACCGCGGGCGGGCCACTGGCGCCAGCAGACGGCACCGTGCGAGACGGCACCTCGGGAGACGCCACCGCAGACGATGGCGCCGCGAGCGCCGGCACCGCACGAGATGGCACCGCACGAGATGGCACCGCACGAGATGGCACCGCACGAGATGGCCGAGATCGCACCGCGGCAGATCGCACCGCGGCCGATCGCACCGCGGCCGATCGCGCCGCAGGACACGGGAGTCACACGGGCTGGAACGCGGATCCTCGCAGTCGCGACGGCGAAGCATTTCTGTCCGGCGAGCAAGCTGATACTCGCTCCTAGGACCGATCTCATGAGGCTCATAACAACGTACACTCGTTCAAAGCAGACACCGACTGCGACGGCCGGGTACTTGCCGCCAGATCGGGAGCCAGTGAGGTCTTGACGTACAAGGGGGGGATTCGGTGTAACATTTACTCCGGTACTCTGGTCCCCCGTCGGAGTGCCGGTGCCGGCGTTCCGGGCCCCCGTCGGAACGCCGATGATCGCGGGCCGGGTGGTTCGCCCCCGTAGCCGCCCGGCCCGCTTCAATTCCTGTACTCGCTGGCCCCTTGGGCCAGCTTCGCCGTTTCCTGGCGCTTACCCGGGGGGACCCGGGCCTTGCGGAACTCCGCGCTACTCGGTCTTGGTGAACTCCGCGATTGCCACTCCCATCATCGCAAGCCCCATGGCGGCGACGATGCCAAGCGACAGCCACAACGGGACAGGCCAGCCCGCCCAGGTTATGCTGGGCGACAGCCTGTGCTCGGCCAGCGGGCCGAAGTTCAGGTGAGTGAACACCGCGCGCCGCATCGGGCCGACAACGTAGGTGAGCGGGTCGATGCGGGTGAGGACGGTCAGCCATGCCGGCAGCCCGTTCAGCGGGTACAGCGCCCCAGACAGGAAGAACAGCGGCATCACCAGCATCTGGGTGAGCGCCATGAACGCCTGAAACTGCTTGATCCGCGCCGCCATCATCACCCCGAAGGCGGTCAGCGTGAAGGACAGCAGCAGCAGCTCACCGATGAGTGTGACGATCAGCCCAGCCGAGTAAGGCACGTGCGCCAGCCCGGAAAGAGCCAATATCACGATTCCCTGGAGGGTCGCTATCGTCGTGCCGCCAAGGCACTTGCCGATCACGATGGCGGACCGGCGTACTGGCGCCACGAGCATCTCGCGGAGGAATCCGAACTCACGGTCCCACACGATCGAGCCAGCCGAGAAGATGGCGGTGAACAGCACCGACATCGCCACGACGCCCGGGAAGATGAAGGTCTTGAAGTCCACGCCAGGCGGCAGGCCGCGTCCGGCGAGCGTTGAGAGGCCGGTGCCGAGCACGAACAGGAATAGCACGGGCTGGATGAGAGACGTGACCGCGCGGAGCCGGTCGGAGCGGAACCTGATGAGCTCACGCCGCCACACGATGGACACGGCGCGCAGATCCGACTGCCAGCTCGGTTCGGGTACCGCAACTCTGATCTTTTCCGCGAGTATCGCTGCCTCGGCCGCCGTGGACACATCGGCCGTCTGTGCCGTCTGGGTCGCCATCGTCATCGCCTCCCTCGCCAGGCCGCGACAATGTGGCGCATGGCATCGTTGCCGGACGCCTCCGCATCGCGGATGGTGGTGCCCGTGTAGGACATAAACACGTCGTCCAGCGAGGGACGCGACACGCTGACCGACCGGATCGGCACAGACAGCTCGGCGAACAGCCGGGGCACGAACTGCTCGCCTGAATCCACCGAGAAGGTCACCGCGCCCTCGTGAATCCCGGCCTCGATGCCGAATTTGCCTGCGAGCTCGCAGATCGCCGCTGGGTCGTCCCCCGTGTGGATCTGAACCCGGTCTTTGCCGACGCTCGCCTTGAGTGCCTCAGGCGTGTCGATCGCCACGATCTTCCCGTGGTCGATGATCGCGATCCTGTCGCAGTGTTCGGCCTCGTCCATGTAGTGCGTGGTCAGAAAGATCGTGATGTCCTCACGGCTCTTCAGCTCGTTGATATATTTCCAGATCGACGAGCGGGTCTGCGGGTCAAGACCGACCGTAGGCTCGTCAAGGAACAGCACATACGGGGCGTGAAGCAGGCCGCGCGCGATCTCCAGCCGACGCTGCATCCCGCCCGAATAGGTGCTCACGAGGCTCTCGCGCCTGTCCCACAGGCCGACCATGTCGAGCACCTGCCGGATCCGCGGCGCGATCGCCGCCTTCGGCACCGCGTAAAGATCGGCGTGGAAGCGCAGGTTCTGCTCGGCCGTCAGATAGCTGTCAAGCGTCGTATCCTGGAACACGAGGCCGATGTTGCGCCGGACTGCGTCGCGTTCCGCGACCACGTCATGCCCCGCGACCCGGGCGGATCCGGACGTGGGTTTGGCAAGAGTGCACAGAATCTTGATCGTGGTGGATTTTCCCGCGCCGTTGGGCCCGAGGAAACCGAACGTCTCGCCCGCCCGGACCTGGAAGTCGATCCCGCGCACCGCATCGATGTCCCCATATCGCTTGCTCAGCCCGGAAACCGATACCGCCACCGCGTCACCCAGATGCCGCGGATCGCCGGTGCCAGGCGCTGCGGTCGCGGGTTGTTCATCCGCGTGAACCGTCACTGCCGGTCCCCCTCGCCTCGTCGTCCCTTCCATTGATGACCAACCATGGATTGTCACGCTGTCATCCGTTCCTGTCGGCCGAAATGAGCCGACCGCTGGATCCCGCGCCACGCCGCCGCGTCCATTTTCACTCCTTGCCCGGGGCGTCCTCCGCGCCAGCGCGCTGCGTCCCCTGGTCCGGCGCCTGATCGTCGCTGGCGAGGATGCCGTAGAGATTCCGCCGCGCCAGCATGAGAATCCGCCGCGCGGACTCGATCTGCGCCTCGGTCCCCACGGCCGCTACCTGCGACGCGGCCATGGCCACCTGGCCGAACAACTGACGCATATCGATCATGTCGTCGGCCACGGTGCCGGCCACGGCGTCCCACGGCGCGGCAAGCTCGTCGGCATGGCGCTCGGCATACGCGCGGCCATCATCCGTCAGTTCGAACGCTTTGCGCCCGCCCTCGGCCTCCGCCGCGCGGATCAAACCTTCGTCCTCGAGCTGCTGGAGCGCCGGATACACCGAGCCGGGGCTCGGACGCCAGACCCCGCCACTACGGGACTCGATTTCCTGGATGATCTGGTAACCGTTACGCGGCTCCTCGGCGAGAAGCGAGAGCGCGGCGGCACGTACGTCGCCCCGCTTCGCCCTCGGCCCGCGGTGCCGGCGTGGATCGGCGAAAGGGGACCCGGGAAATGGCGGCCAGCCGAACCCGCCGCGCCGGCCACCCGTTTGGCGGTCGCGGAAGCCGAAGGCCCCGCGGCCACCGCCCGGCGGCCCACCCGGGCCTGCCCGCCCGCGGACCCGGCCCTCGGTGGCGGCATCCGCCCCGCGTGGTCCACCTCCTGGCCTCCGGTGCCAGTCCTCATGCCAGCGTTCTTCGTTACGCATGGTCCTACCTCCTGATACAAACCTGAGCTTCTTTTGAAGTTCTTGATAGCTAACGATATATCGCTAACATTCGTAGCGCAAGTCCCATCGATCGGGTCGCGGGTACGGCTGCCGATGGGGCCCGGCGGTAGCTGCCTGGCGGGCCCGTGGGCCTTGCGGCTTGCGGGCCTTGCGGCTTGCGGGCCTTGCGGCGTGCGGGCCTTGCGGCTTGCGGGCCTTGTTGGCCTTGCGGCTTGCGGGCCTTGTTGGCCTTGGGGCTTGCGGGCCTTGGGGCCTTGCGGGCATTGCGGGCGCACGCCCGGGCCTGTGCGATGCCGGCGCGCAGCACGGGTGCGTGATACGCCCCGCTCGACCGCGCTCTGACCGGCCGGCGGCTGGCCGGACGTGCAGGTTAAGCGCCCGCCTCCCAGCGCGACGCAAGCACGCGCAGCCGCTGCGCCGCCTGCTCGATCGGCTGGCCCCGGCCGACAGCAACACCGAGCAGAAACGCGGTAAGCGGCGCCGCCGGCCTTGCCACGCCGTGTGCCACGTCGCGCGCGAGGTCAAGCACGGCCTCGATGTCCGCCTCCTGGCGATCAAGCCCGAGTTCCGCACAGGCCGCATCGGTCCATTGATCAAGGGTGTTCACCACGAAGCCGACCTTAACGGACTGCCGCGGCCCGCGTATGCGCGCCGGGAGACGCGCCGGGCAGAACCGCCCGCCCTGCACGCCATCTCGCGTGCTCACGCCGAGTGCGGCGGTTGGCACCCCTGCCCACGTCGGGCCGCCCACTCCCGCGCAAGGCGCAGGTCCGCGGGCGAATCGCAATCCAGCCATGGCGGCGGTTCGCCCGCGGTGGCGTCGGCGGCGACCGCGGCGGGCCGCATCGGCGCGAAAAGGCCGCGAAGCGATTGTCCGCGATACGCCTCCAGGGCGCCTCGGAGCGCTTCGGTCCGCCAGCAGCCGACGAGCCACTGGGGACGGCCGCCGTCGTCCACCAGGATCGCTCCTGATTGCGGTCCTGTGTGCTCACGGGCGTCACCTGCCGCGCCGAGCAGCGCACGCACGACCTGCGCCCCGAGGAAGGGCAGGTCCGCCGCGAGCACGGCCACCTGCGGCGCGGAAACCTCCGCCATGGCGCGCCGCAGCGCGGCCACAGGTCCTGCTCCAGGCGGGTCCTCACTGACGAAGCGCAGGATGCCGCCGGGAGGCGGCCGGCGCAGTTCGGGCCGCCGCGGACCGACGACGATCACAGCGGCGGCATCCGCCACTGACTCCACCACCGCGGCGGCGAGCGTGCGCCCGCCCACCACGACGCCTGGTTTGTCGGTGCCGGCAAGCCGCCGCGCCTGCCCGCCCGCCAGGATCACGGCGTCGAACCGGCCGGCAGCCGCGTCATACGATCGGCCTGGAGCTTGCGTAGTGGGCGCCACGAATAGCCGGCTCAGCCGCCGATCGCGGACATCGGACGGTCCGGTTGCACGAACGAAGGATCGTCAATGCCGTGCCCGGCCCGCTTCGCCGCCACCGCCCGCCGCCACCGCGTTGCCAGCTCATCGTCGCTCGCCCCGGCGCGCATCGGGCCACGCAGATCGCTCTCCCCGCGGGCGAACAGGCAGTTGCGGACCTGGCCGTCCGCGGTCAGACGTACCCGGTCGCAGGCGCCGCAGAATGGCCGCGTCACCGAGCCGATCACGCCCACTCGCTGTGGGCCCCCGTCGACGAGGAACGTCTCGGCCGGCGCGGAGCCGCGGCCGGCCGGATCATCGGGCGTCAGCACGAACTCCTCAGACAGCCGCTCACAGATCTCGTCGGCGGTCACCATTTCCGCCCGCCGCCAGCCGTGCTGCGCGTCGAGCGGCATCTGCTCGATGAAGCGAAGCTGATACCCGTGCGCCAGGCAGAAGCGCAGCAGCGCGGGGGCCTCGTCGTCGTTGACGCCGCGCATCAGCACAGTGTTGACCTTGACCGGGGCCAGGCCCGTCGTGGCCGCGGCGGCGAGGCCGTCCAGCACGTCCCGAAGCCGGTTACGCTTGGCGAGCGTGGCAAACGTATCCGTGCGCAACGTGTCGAGCGACACGTTGACCCGGTCAAGGCCGGCCTGGTGGAGCGGCGCCGCGAGCCGGGCCAGGCCGATGCCGTTCGTGGTGAGCGACATCTCCGGGCGGGGATCAAACGCGGCCGTGCACGCGACAAGGCCGGCAAGGCCGCGCCGCAGCAGCGGCTCACCCCCTGTGAAGCGGACTTCACGGATGCCGAGCCGCTGAACACCGATCCGCATCAGCCTGACGACCTCGTCGTCGGTCAGCACGGACTCCCCGGGCAGCCAGTCCAGACCTTCCGCCGGCATGCAGTACGTGCAGCGAAGGTTGCAGCGGTCGGTCAGCGATACCCTCAGGTCGGTCGCGACGCGGCCGAAGGAGTCCACGAGCACGGGCGTCACCTCGTTTGTTGTCGCCTGCTTGTCGCCTATATGTCCTCGTCAGGGGCATATAAGGACCCACTCAGCCTACGTGGCGGCCCGGCGCTGCGGGCGGCGGCCCGGCGCCGCGGGCGGCGGTCCGGGCAGCCGCCCAGCGGTCACAGCACCATCCGCGGGTGGCCACGGCTCAGGGAACCCCTGAGCAGGCCGCCGTCACCGCAGCCTGAATGTCCTCGTCACATTCCGGTGGCACGGCGCGCAGGTCGAGCAGCAGGCGGCCGGATTCCACCCGGCCCACCACCGCGGGATCGCCGCCACGCAGCGCGATACCGAACCGCTCGGGCAATGTCACCGCCGCGCTCTCGAGCACCAGGCCAGGGGCGCCGCCGCCGCCAACCGCGGCCTGGCTCCCCACGGCCCGCGCCTCGATTCCGGTGGCGACGATGCGCGCGGCCAGCCGTTTGGCTCGATGCATGAGCACACCGGGGTCGGCGGCGAGCGCCTGTGCGGTGGGGGTGGGAGTGCCTGCGAGTGTGGCTTCGAGCGCCGCCACGGTGAGCTTGTCGATCCGCAGCGCGCGGGCGAGGGGATGGCGCCGGAGGCGGGCCACGAGCCCGGCCTCGCCAAGCACCAGCCCGGCCTGCGGTCCGCCGAGCAACTTGTCCGCACTCGCCATAACAAGCCCCGCTCCAGCTCGCAGCATGGTGTCCGCGTCAGGTTCGTCTGGCAGGCGGGGGTCGGCCGACAGCAGCCCAGATCCAATGTCCGCAATCACCGGCACGCCCCTGCCCCCCATCGCGGCGGCGAGATCAGCCGCGCTGGCGCCGGCGGTGAATCCCTCGATCCGGAAGTTCGATGGGTGCACCTTGAGCACGAAACCGGTCCGCGGAGTGACGGCTTGGACATAGTCCGTTACGGTCGTCCGGTTGGTGGTGCCGACTTCGCGGAGCCGGGCGCCAGTAGACGTCAGCAGGTCGGGCAGGCGGAACCCGTCGCCGATCTCGACGAGCTCCCCACGGCTGACCACGATCTCCTTATCGGCGGCGAGGGCCGTGGCGGCCAGCACGAGCGCTGCGGCGTTGTTGTTCACCACATGCACCGCCCCCGCGGCAGGGACAGCGAGGGCGAGTGCCTGGATGACGCCCCTGCCGCGCCGCGCGCGGGTACCCGACGCGAGATCGAACTCGACGTCGGTGCAGCCTGCCGCGGCGAGCAGTGCATCACGCGCAGCGCGGGACAGCGGTGCGCGGCCAAGGTTCGTGTGCAGCAGCACCCCGGTCGCGTTGATGACCGGGCGCAGTGTGGTGGCGCGCGCTGGGAGCGCCCGCGCGGCGACGTCGGGCACTCGCTCCGGCGCGATCTGCCCAGACCTGGCCTGTTCCTGAGCATCAGTGACCGCGGCTTTGACCAGGCGCCGCCCGAGCCGCTCCGCCGCTTCAGCCAGCCGCGGGTCGGCAAGCACGGCATCTGTGCGCGGCACACGCCGCCGGGTATCCACGCTGCGAATCTACCTGCGACGCCCGCGCAGCGCGGAGCCGACGTCAGCATCCAGACCCGCGCCGCCTCCTTCACGTGGGCGCGCCGGAACTGGGTCGTGAAAAGGACCTGGCTCGCAAGGTGGCTGCATCTGCGCGCTCACGGGAAGGTCGTGTCTGGCGGCGTAGCCATGTCTGGTGGAGCGGCGATGACTGTTACCGCTACCGGCGAGGTGACCTCGGGCGTGGCGCCTCAGCCGGCCAGCTCCACCTCGATGGCGAGCACGCCGAGTCGTTCCTTTTCCGGCGGGTAGATGTCCCTGATGGCGGCCAGCAGATCGGCGCGGCTCTCGTCCATATCCCCGCCGATCGAGCGGGTGTCCTCGTGATCGAGCATTTCCTCGAACGACGCGTACTCGGTCACCCGCTTCACCCGGCTTAGCACCCGCCGGTCACCCGAGACAAATGCCAGATCCTGGCCGGCGTGGATCTTCCGCATGCGCGGGTAGCCCACCCGCACCTCGACAGTCTTCGTGCCGTCGGCGATGAGCTGCAGGTACGGCATGCGAATGTTGATCTCACTCTTGCCGCCAGGCTCCGGTGTCACCGCTGCCTCCTAGTCGATCGCGCGGGGCGCTGTGACCAGGGTGCGGTACTGCTCATGGAACCGGCGGGCATCTTCCTGGCGGGGGTAGCGGGCCGTGAGCATCGCGTCCAGGTCCCCGGCGCGTGCGCGTACCGAATCGACCTGGCGCGGCGAGGCGAGCGCTTCGCTGCCGAGCACGGCGCCCTCGTCCGGCGCGCCAAGGCCGGTCACGGCGATAGCCAGGTCGATACGTGCGATCGCCTCCCGGCTCGGCGCCCTGCTCCCCTCCGGGGCGGATTCGTGCACTGCGTCCACCGGGGTGAGACGGGCACCTGCTGGCGGAGGCGGACGGGAATCGAACCCGCCGACGACGCTGAGCGCCGTCCACCGGTTTTGAAGACCGGGGGGCCCACCAGGTGCCCGGACGCCTCCGGCGCGAGCCTAGCAGGGCATCCCGCGGGCCCCCCGCCGTTACCAGGGCCGGTCAGGCCGGGTAGAGCGAGCCGATGACGTCGGCATACTTGGCGTGGATGACGCGGCGCTTGAGCTTCAGCGTCGGAGTGAGCTCCTCGCTCTCCGGGGTCCACTCGCCCGGCAGCAACTCCCAGCGCTTGACCTGCTGGACGCGGGCGAGGCGCCTGTTCGCCGCGGCGACGGCCTCCCCCACCGCCTCGATCACCACAGGGTGGGCGGAAAGCTCGGCCAGTGAACTCGCCTCGACGCCACGTGCCTTCGCCCAGGCGGGCGCGACCTCGCCGTCGAGGGCAAGCAGCGCCACCACGTAGGGCTGCCGGTCGCCGAAGGCGAGCGCCTGCCCCACCAGTGGGTGCTCAACGAGCAGGCCCTCGATGGCGACCGGGGCGATGTTCTCTCCCCCGGCCGTGATGATGAGTTCCTTCTTGCGGTCGATGACGCTGAGGAAGTTATCCGCGTCGAGTTTGCCGATGTCGCCGGTGTGCAGCCAGCCATGTTCTCCGAGCAGCGCTGCTGACATCTCGGGCGGCCCGAGGTAGCCGGGAGTGTTGAGCGGGCCGCGGACCAGGATCTCCCCGTCTTCGGCGATCTTGAGTTCCATGCCGGGCAATGGCCGGCCGACCGTGCCGAGCTTGAATGCGTCCGGCGCGTTCGCGGTGACCGCTCCAGTGGTCTCTGTCATCCCGTACACGTCGAGAATCTTGATGCCGAGGCCAGCGAAAAACCTCCCGACGTCGGCGGGCAGCGGAGCGGCGGCGCTCAGCGCTACGCCGGCCTTGCCAAGGCCGAGCAGGGACCTGATCGGCCCGAGCATCTCGGCGTCGGCGCGCTCGTAGGCTTCGGCGACGTCAGGCGTCAGCTGGTTGCCGACCTGGCATCCCTCCACGTACGCGCGGCCCGCGTCCAGGGCTCGCGCCGCGGCGGCCTGCTTCGTCTCGTCCCGCTCTCCTGCCATCAGGGCGAGGATTCCTGCCTGTATCTTCTGCCAGACCCGGGGCACGCCGAAGAACAAGGTCGGCTGCACCTCCTGCAGCGTGCCGAGAAGATCCTTCTGATCCGGGCAGAAGCTGACGTGTCCGCCCACGTGGATCGGCACGTAGATCGTCAGGATCCGTTCCGCGATGTGCGCGAGCGGGAGGTAGGAGATGGACCGGAGTTCGTCGGGCACGGTTCCGGCCGCGTGCGTGCTGACCGATTCGAACAGCACGCCGCGGTGGGTGTTCACCACGCCCTTGGGGTTTCCTGTGGTTCCCGACGTGTACAGGAGTGTCACCGGGTTATCGGGCGCTATCGCGGCCACACGGGCGGCCACGGTATCCGGGTCTGCCGCGTACCTTTCTGCGCCGAGCCGTTCGAACTCCTCCCAGGTCATGTAGGGCTCACCAGATGGGCACACGGTGGCGTCGAGAACTATGATCTTGTGCAGCCTCGGCAGCCGCTCAAGCCCTGGCTGCCAGCGGCGAAGCTGGTCCGCGCCGTCGAGCACGGCCACCCGGGCCGCGCAGTTCGCTGCGACGTATGCCACCTGGTCCGGCGCAAAAGTGGCGTAAAGGGTCACAGGTACGGCGCCCGCGTGCAGGGCACCGAGATCGGCAAGTACGTGTTCGACCCGGTTGGGCAGCATCAACGCGACCCTGTCACCTGGCCTGCAGCCGATCGCGACGAAACCGGCGGCAAGCTCGAGCGCGCGCTGTCGTGTCTGCGACCATGTCAACGTCTCCCATTCCCCACCGTCACGGTCGGAGAAGGCCGGCTGGTCGCCGTGCTCCTCGGCGGTCCGCCGAAGGTGGTCGCAGAGCGTCTTTCCCTCAATCGACTGCTCGATCTGTGACCGCTCGTCGATGGCCTGGGCTGTCATCGTGTGCCTCCTCAGCAGCGAAGTGCTACCTAAGGTACCTTCCATACCGCCTGATTTGCGGTTCGGACGGCCTCCCGGGTGGATCACAGGTCCTGCTGCGTGAAACGACAGTGATCCCGAACGGCTGCCGCAGCCTGACACAAGCCGGATCGGGCGCTCGTCCCACGGCAGGCAGCGCACTGCTTGGACCAGCGGTCACGCTGGCGGGCGCCCGCGGCGTAGCCTCGGAAGGCGGCCTCCAAAAACGGCGCGGACGTGGGAAGGGCGGCCCTCATGAGCCGGACTGCGCGGTGGCGGGTACTGCGGATCTCGTTTCCCGCCTTTGCCGGACAGTGCCAGCCCCCCCGGGGGGATGACCCCCCTGGATCCCCCGGCCGGCCCCTGGTGGCTGGCGCCGCGGCGGCAGGCGTGGCCGTGCACCGGCCTGACATGCTCGCCGTGGAGGAACCGCTGGAGATCCGGATCGGCGGCAAGCCACTCGCGGTCACCATGCGGACACCCGGCGACGACATCGACCTGGTGGCCGGCTTTCTGTTCACCGAGGGCGTCGTTCGTGCGCGCGATGACATCGCCGAGATCAGGAAATGCGACGACAACGTCGCGGACGTGCGCCTGGGTCCAGGTGTTACGCTCGCCGAAGACCGGCTGCGCAGGAACTTCCTTACCACGAGTGCGTGCGGGCTCTGCGGCAAGGAGAGTATCGACGCGGTGCGCACGCGCGCCAGCTTCGACGTGACGGGCGACCAGGTCAGCGTCGACCCAGCGGCGCTCGCCCTGCTGCCCGATCGCCTGCGCGAGGCGCAGCGGGTGTTCGAACGCACTGGCGGCCTGCACGCGGCCGGGGTCTTCAGCGCCGAAGGGACGATGCTCGCGCTCCGCGAGGACGTCGGGCGGCATAACGCGGTCGACAAGGTGATCGGCTGGGCGTTTCTGGAAGCGCGGCTGCCGCTGCGCGGGAATGTGCTGCTCGTCAGCGGCCGCGCCTCGTTCGAGCTCGCGCAGAAGGCGCTGATGGCAGGGGTCCCGGTGCTCGCGGCCGTTTCTGCGCCCTCGTCACTGGCCGTGGCACTCGCTGACGAAGCCGGGATGACCCTCGTCGGTTTCCTGCGCGGCAGCGCGATGAACGTCTACGCCGGAGCGCACCGGCTGGCGCCGGCCCGTGGCTGTGACCTGGCTGCCCCTATAGCGACAGGCAGGTCATGAGGTCGCCTGGAGCGTCGGCGCGGGCACGTGCCTGCCCTGGAAGAGCAGGGCCGCGACCTGGGTGACCGTGTCCGTCCCTTCGTGGTAGCCGCCCTGGCCGTTCAGGCTGTTCATCATCGTCAGCGTGTAGCGGGCGCCCGGCCCGGCGAATCCGACAGAATCGATGATCCAGCCGGGCGTCTCTGTCGACCAGCCGTCCTTGTTGCCTGGATCGCTGCGCGGCCCGGCGCCCCACACTCCGAAATGCTGGACCGTGCCGACGTGCCGCATCTCACCGACGATGTAGCCACGCAAAGACGCGGGGAGCCTGTCGAGCACATAGTTGATGACCCGGTCGAGGTCGGATGGCGTACAGGTCATCTCGCCCCAGTAAGGGCCGGTGACGCCCTCCTCCGGCAGGTAGTGCGCCGTCGTCAGCCCGATCTTCGGGAAGAACCCGGTGTAGAACGACGCGCCATACTTGAACCAGAGATCATCAGCGGCGGAGTCGAGGCTGATGTGCAGCATCTGGTGAATCATTGACCTGTCCGCGCCGCTCAGGTGGATGTTGCCGTCGTAGTCCTGCAGCAGCAATGTGGTCACCATGGCCAGCTTGCTGGTCGAGGCCATGTAGACCTGGGTCCGCGCGTACCTGTTCCGCCAGACCGCGCCGGTCGTGCGATCGCGCAGCACGATTCCGATGGTCCCTGGCCTGGAGGCGAGGAAGCGCTCCGCGGCAGCAATGTGCCTGCGCATGGTGCAACTGAACCCACTGCCCGTCGAGGGACAGGGCGGACGGGGGTGGGACGGGCTCGCGGCTGGAGTGGGCGAAGGACCGGTGGGCGCGCTCGCGGGCTGGGTAACCGCCGCGGCGTGGTGCTGAGCCGCCTGAGACGACGAGCACGCCGCAAGAGCAGGGCCGGCCAGCAGGGCGGCACCGGCGAGCGCGCACGCGCGGGCGCGGGTGAGCAGCGGGCGGGTCATAGTGCGCCAGGATACGGAGGCGCGCCACCGACCTGGCCGCAATCAGCTGTTCTCGTCCTGTGGCGTTTCTACCCCGCGGACGGACGGGAACTTGTTCAGGCAGGTCTCCAGCTGCGCGAGTTCGGCGTCGCTCGCATTGTCGATCCGGTACCGCACATCATTGACGTAGTCCGACAGCTTGTTGTCGGTTGGCAACGGTTCGGGTATCGCCTGCGGCACATGGGCACAGGCGGCACGCACCGCCATCCGGACCGATTCTGGCGTGCCCTCCTGGAACGTCACGATCGCCTCTCGCTGGCCAAACGCCTTGTTGAAACCGGCGCAGCCCGTGGTCAGGGCGCCAGCCAGGATGGCAGGGAGCGCATAGGCTGCAGCGCGGCGAAACGTGTGACTCCGGCCCCGGCGGCGAACGGCGGGACGCAGACGAACACGATGAGAACGCAGATGCGGCACCCCTGGCACGCCAGCAAGCCTACGCGTGGGATCGGCCAGGCAACCCCGCGGCCGGCATCGCGGCGGCAAGCAGTCCGCGAATAGCGCCCATCCCGGCAGATCGTATGGTGCCCGCAGCGCTGCGGCAGATCGTGTGGTGCCCGCAGCGCTGCGGCAGATCGCGTGCCCGGTGCGGCAGGATAGCCGCATGGATCTCGGACTGCGCGACAAGGTCTACCTCGTCACAGGCGGCAGTCGTGGCCTTGGGTTCGCCGCGGCCCAGGCGCTGGTCGCGGACGGCGCCCGCGTGGTGCTGAGCGCCCGCGAAGAGGCCTCGGCCTCGGCGGCCGCGGCGCTCCTGGCGCAGCACGCGTTTGCCGGCGGTCGCGGCCCAGCGGAGAGCACACAAAGGAGCGCGGCAACTCCGGCTGCGGTGGGCGCCGCTGGCGGGGCCGCAGCTAGCACCGGAGCAGGTACGGCCGGCGCTGGCGCAGGAACGGTGGCCCGCACCGACGCGGGGCCGGTGGCCGGCGCCGCGACCTGGGTGGCGGCGGACAACGCCGATCCTGCCACGCCCGGGCGGCTGATCGCCGCCGCGAGGGGCCGGTTTGGCCGCCTGGACGGTGCGCTGATCAGCGTCGGCGGGCCACCCGCAGGGACCGTCACCGCCACGACAGACGATGCGTGGCGATCCGCGTTCGAAAGCGTCTTCCTCGGTGCCGTCAGACTGGCGCGCGTCCTCGCCCCGGAACTGGACGGTGAAAGCGATGGACGCGATGGAGGCGCTATGACCGGGCGCGGCGGCTCCATTGTCTTCGTGCTCTCGTCGTCAGTCCGTGTGCCGATCACGCAGCTTGCCATCTCGAACGGCCTGCGGCCTGGCCTGGCCGGCGTGGTGAAGACACTCGCCAATGAACTCGGCCCGGCCGGGATCCGGGTCAACGGGCTGATGCCCGCCAGGATTGCCACCGGCAGGGTCGACGAACTCGATGCCCTGACGGGCGATGCCGATGAGGCACGGGCCCGCCAGTCTCAGCAGATCCCGCTGCGCAGGTACGGCGAGCCCGACGAGTTCGGGCGGGTCGCGGCGTTCCTGCTCGCGCCAGCCGCCTCCTACATCACGGGCGCGATGATCCCGGTAGATGGTGGCGCCATCCGCTCGATCTGACCAGGCGGCGTGCCCAGCGCAGGGCCGTGCGGATGTCACGATCGTGCGCCCGACGGCACCCCGCTGTTCGGCCCTTCGGCGGGCAGTTCCCCCGTGGCTGGCTGCGCGGTGGCAGGCTGCGCGGTGGCTGGCTGCGCGGTGGCTGGCTGCGCGGTGGCTGGCTGCGCGGTGGCTGGCTGCGCGGTGGCTGGCTGCGCGGTGGCTGGCTGCGCAGTGCCGGCCCGCCATCCTGGCGGGCGAACTGGGTACGGTACAGCTCCGCGTAAAGGCCGCCGGCGGCGAGCAGCTCGGCGTGCCGGCCCCGCTCACGCACCCGGCCCCCGTCGATGACCAGGATCTGGTCAGCCTCACGGATGGTGGACAGCCGATGCGCGATCACTAGCGACGTCCGCCCGGCGAGTGCGGTCGCGAGAGCACGCTGCACCGCGGCCTCTGATTCCGAGTCAAGGTGGGCGGTCGCCTCGTCGAGCACCACGACGGCGGGAGTCTTGAGCAGCAGCCTGGCGATCGCGAGCCGCTGCTTCTCACCGCCTGACAGCCGGTAGCCACGATCGCCGACCACGGTGTCAAGGCCATCGGGCAGCGACTCGATCAGGGCCCAGATCTGCGCCGCACGGCATGCCTCGACCAGGTCGGCCTCTGTCGCGCCAGGCCGGGCGTAGGCCAGGTTCGCGCGGATTGTCTCGTGGAACATGTGCGCGTCCTGGGTGACCACGCCAACGGCGTCGTGCAGCGACTCAAGCGTGATGTCGCGGATATCGTGCCCGTCAATCAGCACGGCCCCGGAGGTGACGTCGTAGAGCCGCGACACCAGGTGCGTGATCGTGGTCTTGCCCGCGCCGGAGGGCCCCACGAGCGCGGTGAGCTGACCTGGCTCAACTCGGAAGGAGACGTCGCGCAGTACGTCGCCAGGCACCCGGCTGCGCTCGGCGGATTTGATGGCGATCGATTCAAGCGAGGCGAGCGACACCTCGTCTGGCGCCGGATACCGGAAAGAAACGTGCTCGAAGTCGATCACCGGCGCAGCCGTTGCGGGGGGTTGCGGGCCGTCGGGGTCGGTGGTCCCCCCGTGAGGCGCCGTGGCCCGCCGGGCTGGCGCAGGCGCGGCACGCGGAAGCGCTGTCGCTCCCGGCCGGTCCTCCACCATCGGCTTGAGGTCGAGCACCTCGAATACACGGTCGAAGCTGACCAGCGCGGTCATCACATCCACCTGCACGTTGGACAGCGCGGTGAGCGGCCCGTACAGCCGGGTCAGCAGCGCGGTCAGTGCGACGAGCGTGCCAAGCTCGAGCTCGCCCTTGATGACCAGGCTGCCGCCGAGACCATAGATCACCGCGGTCGCGAGCGAGGCGACCATGACGAGTGCGGTGAAGAAGACCCGGCCGTACATCGCGGTCACCACACCGATGTCGCGGACACGGCCCGACCGGTTGCTGAATCCTGCCGCCTCTTCCTTCGGCCGGCCGTACAGCTTGGTGAGCATCGCGCCCGCCACGTTGAAGCGCTCGGTCATCATGGAGCCGAGTTCGGCGTCGAGTTGCATCTGCTCACGGCTGAACCGCTGCATCCGCCGGCCGACATATCTCGCAGGCAGGATGAACATCGGCAGCAGTACCAGCGCGACGACCGTCACCAGCGGGGACAGGTAGAACATGGTGGCAAGGACGAGCGCGAGGCTGATGATGTTGGACACCACGGACGCGAGCGTGCTTGTCAGCGCCTGCTGCGCGCCGATCACGTCGCTGTTCAGGCGGCTCACAAGCGAGCCCGTCTGCGTCCGTGTGAAGAACGCGATTGGCTGCCGCTGGACGTGCTGGAAGACCTGATTGCGCAGGTCGTAGATGAGACCTTCGCCGATCTTGGCCGAATACCAGCGCTGCGCGAGGCCGAGCGCGCCGTCGGCGAGCGCGAGCACCGCGACGGCGCCAGCGAGAGCCACGACGACCGCCGTTTTTTTGGGCAGAATTCCCTGGTCGATGATCGCCCTGAAAAGCAGCGGGTTCGCCACCACAATGGCCGCGTCGATGCATGTGACGATGAGAAACAGGACGAGGTCGAGGCGATAGGGACGGGCGTAGGAGGCGATGCGGCGCACCGTGCCCGGCTTGAGCCGCTGGTGCGTCACCGAACGGTCGCGGGTATATGACCGCATCATCCTCATGGCTCTGGGGTCCATGACGGCGGGAACCTCCCGTGCGGCACGCTTCTTCCCCGCGCGCACTCAGCTTATGGCGAAGCGGCGGGGGGTTACGGCGAAGCGGCGGGGGGTTTGCGGCTTGCAGGGTGCGGGGTGTCACCTGACGGCGCCGTGGCGCCCGTAGCCAGCGCGGCGAAACGGCTGCGCTGAAGCTGCGCCTGTACCCGACGCTCGGCGGCAGCCTGCTGCGCCAGCGTGTGGGGTTGGGCCTCCTGCAGCAGGGCCTTGGTGGCCCGGGCGGTCGCGGCGTCGGTGGCGAGCAGGGCGGCGACCAGGTCAGCGACCGCGGCATCAAGTTCCGTTGTGGGCACGACGATTTCCGCCAGCCTCAGCTCGCGCGCCTCTTCCGCGTCCACGGTGCGGGTGGTCAGGCACAGCTCGATCGCCCGGGGCAGCCCGACAAGATCCACCAGCGGCTTGGTGCCTGTCAGGTCGGGGACAAGGCCAAGAGCGGGTTCCTTCATGCACAGTCTCGCGTCGTCGGCGAGCACCCTGATGTCGCAGGCGAGCGCGAGCTGGAAGCCGGCGCCGATGGCGTGCCCGCGGACCGCCGCGATCGTGACGAAGTCCGGCCGGCGCAACCAGGTGTAACCCTCCTGGCAGGAAGCGATCCACTCCTCGAATCCCTGGCCGGTCATGTCGGGGAGCGGATCCTCGCCTGGCACGCCTTCGGCGGTGAGCAGCCGCAGGTCAAGTCCGGCAGAAAAGGACGGGCCCGCGCCGCGCACGACCACCACCCGCACGCTCGGCGGAAGCGAGGCACCAATCCTGGCGAGCCCCCACCACATGGACGGAGTCATCGCGTTGCGGCGCTGCGGACGGTCCAGTGTCACCGTCGCGACCGCGCCCCCCGGATGTGCGTCGTCTATGTCAAGGCGCAGGCCTGCCTGCTCAAGGCCGGGCGTGCTCGGCGTCATGGCGTTTCCCTCCAGGTCGTGGTCCGGCCCGATGGCCTGGCGCCCCGGTCGCTGCACCCGGTCATGGGGCGTCGGCGTCGTGGAGAGTCCGCGTCGAGGGGTGCCCGGCCGTGGGGCTCCGGCGTCTGCAGACCCTGTGACGTTGCGTACGGATCTGCGACGCCCGCGTCGCACCCGAGCCTAACGTCAGGCTCGGGTGCGACGCTCGGCTCGGTGCCCCGGGCTAACGGTCTGCCCCGGGCTAACGCTCTTCGTGGCTGGCACCTAACAGGCGTCCGGGGGGCGGACATGACCTGACGTGCCGGGCCTGACGAGCTGGCCGGGTTCGGCCCTGCGCTTTGCGCTAAGCCTTTGCCTTGCCACGGGTCGCGCCGCCGCGACCGCGCAGATGCACACCAGACTCGGTGAGTATCCGGTGGACAAAGCCATACGACCTGCCAGTCGCGCCTGCAAGGGACCGGATGCTCTCGCCAGACTCGTACCTCTTCTTGAGGTCTGCCGCGAGCTTGGTGCGATCCGCACCGGTAACCCGTGTGCCTTTCTTGAGGGTCTCGGTCACAAGTACCTCCCGTGATCTGGAGTGACCTCAGCGTTACCGTCCCTCGCAATGATCACGCATTAACGCTAGATCGGCTACCCACATCGAGGCAAATGATCACTTCTTTTTTTAACAAGGCGTATTGAGGCACGCACCGGATACGGATTCATGCAAGCGCGACGAGGTCCGCGAACTCATCGTCCCAGGTGTCCTCGATCCCGTCGGGCAGCAGCATGACGCGCTGTGGCTGTAGCGCCTCGACAGCTCCCTCATCGTGCGTGACCAGGACAATCGCACCCTGGTAGGTACGAAGTGCGGCGAGGATTTCCGCGCGGCTCGCCGGGTCGAGGTTGTTGGTCGGCTCGTCGAGCAGCAGCACGTTCGCACCGGAGACGACGAGCAGGGCAAGTGCGAGCCTGGTCTTCTCGCCGCCGGAAAGCACTCCCGCGGGTTTGCTCACGTCGTCACCTGTGAAAAGAAACGAGCCGAGAATCCGGCGCTGCTCGGACTCCGGCAGGTCGGGTGCGGCGGATCGCATGTTCTCGAGCACCGTCCGCCCGGTGTCGAGGGTTTCATGCTCCTGCGCGTAGTAGCCAAGGCGCAGGCCGTGCCCGGCGCCCACCTCACCTGCGTCCTGCTGGTCCAGCCCCACGAGCAGGCGCAGCAGCGTCGTCTTGCCCGCACCGTTCAGTCCGAGCACGACCACCCGGCCGCCACGGTCCACCGCCAGGTCCACCCCGGTGAAGACCTCGACAGATCCGTAGCTCTTGGACAGCCCGGAAGCGGTCAGCGGCACCCGCCCGCAGGGCGCGGGCGTCGGGAACCGCAGGCGCGCCACCCGGTCCGCCCTGCGCTCCGTCGCGGTGCCCGCGAGCAACCGCTGTGCCCGCTTCTCCATGCCCTGAGCAGCCTTAGCCTTGGTGGCCTTGGCGCGCATCCGGTCGGCCTGCGCCTGCAGCGCCGCCGCCTGGCGCTCGGCATTCGCCCGCTCGCGCCTGCGCCGGCGCTCGGCCACCTCACGCTGCTCGAGATAGGTGTGCCAGCCCACGTTGTGCAGGTCGAGCACACAGCGATTGGCATCCAGGTGGAACACCTTGTTGACCACGGCCTCCAGGAGCGCCGTGTGGTGGCTGATCACGACAAGGCCGCCGCGATGCGCCCGCAGATGGTCACGCAGCCACGAGATGGAATCCGCATCCAGGTGGTTCGTCGGCTCGTCGAGCAGGAGCGTGTCCGCGCCACTGAACAAGATCCGGGCAAGTTCCACGCGGCGCCGCTGGCCACCGGACAGGCTTCGGAGCGGCTGCCGGAGGACCCGGTCAGGCAGGCCAAGGCTGGCCGCCAGCGAGGCCGCCTCGGCTTCGGCCGCGTAACCGCCGAGCACGTGCAACCGGTCTTCGAACCGCGCGTAGGCACGTATCGCGGCGTCCCTGCGGCCGTCCGCCTCTGCCATCTGGTGCTGCGCCTTGCGCATCCCGGCGAGTACCTCGTCGAGGCCGCGTGCGGACAGAATCCGGTCCATGGCGAGCATGTCGAGATCGCCCGTGCGCGGGTCCTGTGGAAGGTAGCCGACGGTGGCCGTGCGGCGCACCGTACCCGCAGCGGGGAGAGCCTCACCCGCGAGCACGCGGGCAAGCGTGGTCTTGCCTGCTCCGTTCCTGCCGACCAGACCGATGCGGTCCCCCGGGGCGATCTGGAACGACGTATCGTCGATCAACAGCCGCGATCCGGCACGCAGCTCGAGGCCAGACGCAACAAGCACGGACTGCCACTCCTTCGGGTGACGGGGTTACTGGGCGGGCTTCACCAGCGCGTCGCCGGTGTCCACATCGAGTGACCGGTTGGCAATGCTCCCGGACGCCGGGGGGAATGACTGCCCGGCTCTTCCCACAGCGTGTCCCCCGGTGGCACTCAACGCAGCGGCGCGCGCCCCGTCAGACTTAGCGCGGCAGCATGAGAGCTATTCTACGAGGCATGGTCAACGGCTGCGACCACGTTTCCGGCCACGGCCCGGGCGCGTCGCCGACCTGTGCCGCGCATAGGTCAGCGGCGCGCCGCCGCGGGTTTCGTCGGCTCGATGAGCCGGATCCGCACCGCGCGGAACAGCCGCGGGGTGTCGCGGAGGACCGCGAGCCTGGGCTCCGGCACGGTTAGGAACCGCTCCACGGCAAGCTCAAGGAACGGCCGCAGCCGGTCGTCCTGGCGTATCCGGCCGATCGCGAGCCGGTCTCCGCCGAGCACGAGGGCGTCGAGCCGGCTGGGGTAGCCGTCGAACACGCCGGCCGCGGCGTCGGCGGCAGCCGAAAGCGCCTCCCCTGCCTGCTTTTCCCTTCGCCGCGCGAACCGCTGCTGTGACGTTCCGCCGGCGGCGCTACGCCCGTGCACCAGGCGCGAGCCCGTCTTGGACACGGCGAGACGCGGCGGAGCACCAGAAAAGACGCCGGCCGCGTAACCGCCAAGACGGACGATCAGCACTCCGACGGTCCTGTCGGCCAAGGCGTGCGCCGCGATCCGTTCGGCGACGTCATCCGGATCCGCGGTCGTCAATGACGGGGCCGCAAGGTCGGGCAGCGGCGGGAATGGCACGTGACACTCGGCAATCGCGCCATCTGCACACGTATACCGAACGGCTGCCGCGCCTGGCACGACTTCCGCCCCGCCATGCCCGGCGGCAAATGCGGAGAGCCAGCTAACTGTGCGCTCGGGGGCAATGTCCAGCCACCGTCCGCCGGTCATGGCACCACGCGCCGTGTCTTCCACTACGCAACGCCTCCATGCGTTTACTATCTGACACAGATGGTCTATGACCAGGGGATTCCGAGGGAGCTTTATCCCCTGGCAAGCACATAACGAGTGGTTCCCGGGGGTTCCCGGGGCCAGTAGGGCCCGCCCATTTATCCGATGCGAAGCACGCGGTCGCGTCAATCACCAGTCAGGGAAGATGCTGATGACGATACGATCCGATCCTGCCGCAGCGACGGGTTTCCCGGCCAACAGTGTGGAGCATGCGCTCTATGGTGCCGCCAGGGGCACGGCGCGCATGGGTGAACTCCTCGATGCGCTCTGCGACGGCCAGCTGTGGCTCCCACTGCCTGACGACGGGCCGGTCACCGACGGGCACGCGCTCACGCTGCCGACCGTCCGCTACCTCGACGTGGAGTTCATCCCCGCCTTCACCTCGGCCGGCCAGCTCAACGAGGTCCTCGGACGGCCGGGCCAGGCGATGGGGGAGAACTCGCACAAGGACCGGCGCCACGCACCGGCCACAGCGGGCACGCAGGTGCCGCACGCGGTGGTGCCGGCCATGGGGCTCGCCCGGTTGCTTCCCACCGGCCTCGGCATCGCGCTGAACCCGGGCGCCGCGGTGAGCGTGCCGATCTACCCGGCCGACGTCGCCTATCTCGCAAGTACGCACGCCGAGGTGGACGGCTGCGCCATCCATGTCGGCCATCCGCCCAAAGAGCCCTCCCGGCTGCTCAGCGCGGTCGCTGCCGGCCTGCGGCGTGTGCGGGCCGCCGAGCTTGCCACCAGGGCCTGGCTGACCACAGACGGCGGGGAAGGGCTCGTCATCAGCGTGACGCTCGACAACCCGCACGACGGCTGCGCCCAGCAATCGGTGACCGGGGCGGTGCAGGATGCGGTGGACGTCGCCCGGCCACCGTTCCCTGTCGACGTCACGTTTCCTGGCGAATGCGAGCCAGGCCCGCTCGAGCAGTGGGCGACCGCCAACTCCAAGCCGTTCTACCTGCGTGGTTGATCGGAGCGTCGCGCCGGGGGCTTGCGCCCTCGCGCGCTTCTCCCGGCCCATTTCAAACCGCGGTCCACGTGTTGGCCGTCATGCCGCTCGCCATCCCGCCAGAGGGCCCGAAGCCGCTTGGCGGCCCGCGAGATTGCCCTTGCTGCGTTCAGAGTTCAGACGTTGAACCCGAGCGCGCGGAGCTGTTCCCGGCCATCCTCGGTGATCTTGTCGGGTCCCCACGGCGGTAGCCAGACCCAATTGATGCGGAAACCCTGAACCAGGCCATCGAGCGCCTCAGCGGCCTGATCTTCGATCACATCGGTGAGCGGGCAAGCGGCGCTTGTGAGCGTCATGTCGATGGTCGCGACGCCATCATCGCCCAGATCGACGCCGTAGACCAGGCCGAGGTCGACCACGTTGATACCAAGCTCGGGGTCCACCACGTCACGAAGCGCCTCGAGAAGCTCGTCGGGCGCGGGCGAAAGCACCTCGCCGGACCCGGGCGAGGGCTGCTCGGCCACGTGCGGGCCGGCCTCCTCGATTGCCCCGCCGGTGGCCTGACCCGCAGGGTGGCCGACCGGCTGCTCGCTGATCACGTTCTCCGTCATGATGCCTGTCCTGCCTTCCCGTTCAGCGCCCGGGCCGTCGCGTCCTTCCAGGCCATCCAGCCAAGAAGTGCGCACTTGATCCGGGCGGGGTATTTCGCCACGCCCGCGAAAGCAAGCGCATCTTCCAGCATGTCCCCGTCCGGCTCCACGTCTTCCCGCGGCTGCATGAGCGCGAGGAACTCATTCTCTACGACGAGCGCGTCCTTGACGGTTTTGCCGATCACGAGATCCGCCATGACCGAGGTACTGGCCTGGCTGATCGAGCATCCAAGCGCGTCGTAGGACACGTCGGCCACCCTGGCCTCGCCGTCAGCGCCGCTGAGCCGGACGCGGACGGTCACCTCGTCGCCGCACGCGGGGTTGACGTGATGTGCCTCGGCGTCGTAAGGCTCCCGCAGCCCCTTATGGTGCGGGTGACGGTAGTGATCCAGGATGATCTCCTGGTAGAGGGACTGAGACTGCATCACACTTTCCCGTTGAGCGCCTTGATCCTTACGCGATAGCGATTCAACACTCACGGCGGCTCACGCTGTTCCGAAGAACCGCTGCGCCTGCCTCACACCGTCCGCCAGCGAATCCACCTCCGCCGGTGTGCTGTAAACGTAGAAGGTGGCCCGCGTGCTCGCCTGGACCTGATACCTGCGGTGCAGCGGCCAAGCACAGTGATGCCCGGTCCGAACCGCGATGCCGAAGTCGTCGAGCACCTGGCCAACGTCGTGCGGGTGCACTCCTTGCACGGTGAATGCGACCGCACCGCCGCGATCCGCTGTGTCGTGCGGGCCGAGGATCCGCACACCGGGGATCTCACCGAGTGCCGCGAGGGCACGTGCCGTCAGCATCTCCTCGTGCGCCGCCACGTTCGCCATGCCGAGATCAGACAGGTAGTCACAGGCCGCGGCGAGCCCGACCGCCTGCGCGGCCATCGGCACACCGGCCTCGAACCGCTGGGGCGGTGGCAGGAACGTCGAGGCCTCCATCTGCACGACCTCGATCATCGAGCCACCCGTGATGAACGGCGGCATCACTTCGAGCAGCTCGCGCCGCCCCCACAGCACGCCGATGCCGTAGGGCCCGAGCATCTTGTGACCCGAGTACGCGAGGAAGTCGACGCCGAGCGTCGACACATCCACCGGCTGGTGCGGCACGGACTGGGCGGCGTCGGCAAGTACCAGGGCGCCCACCTCGTGCGCGCGGCGGGTAATCTCCGTCACCGGCGGGATCGTGCCCAGGACGTTCGACTGGTGGCTGAGCGCGACGATCTTGGTGCGAGCGCCAAGAAGTGTCCCGAGGGCATCCAGGTCCAGGCGCCCATCCTCGGTGAGGCCGAACCAGCGCAGCGTCGCGCCCGTGCGCTGGCACAACTGCTGCCAGGGCACCAGGTTGGCGTGGTGCTCAAGCTCGGTCACCAGGACCTCGTCGCCGGGCCCGACGGCGAAGCGCGCGACCGCGCTGTCGGCGGCGGGCAGGCTTGCCGCGTTGCTCATCGCATAGGCGACAAGGTTGATCGCCTCGGTCGCGTTCTTGGTGAAAACGATCTCGTCGGGCTGCGCACCGATGAACGACGCCACCGTGGCCCTGGAGCTCTCGTACGCGTAGGTCGCTTCCTCGGCGAGCAGATGCGCGCCACGGTGCACGGCGGCGTTGTGCCGCTCGTAGAACTCCCGCTCGGCATCAAGCACCTGCCGCGGCTTCTGCGAAGTCGCTCCAGAGTCGAGATAAACCAATGACCTGCCGTGCCGCACCGTCCTTGACAGGATCGGGAAGTCGGCTCGGACCTTTTCCACGTCGAACGGCGGATGGGCGAGCCCAGCCAAGCCGACGGCCGCCGCGGCGTGTCCTGTCATGGTCACGACGATGCGCCTACCTTCAGGAAGCGCTCATAACCCTCGATCTCGAGGGTCTCGGCCAGTTCAGGGCCGCCCTCCTCGACGATCTTCCCGTCGACGAATACGTGCACGAAATCCGGCGTCACGTAACGCAGGATCCGCGTGTAGTGAGTAATCAGCAGCACCGCGCGGCCCTCCTGGGCGCGGAAACGGTTGACGCCCTCTGAAACGATCCTGAGCGCGTCGATGTCGAGCCCGGAGTCGGTCTCGTCAAGCACGGCGATCTTCGGCTGCAGCAGCTCAAGCTGCAGGATCTCGTGCCGCTTCTTCTCTCCGCCGGAAAAGCCCTCGTTGAGGTTGCGCTCCGCGAGGGCCGGATCGATGGCCAGGCCCGACATCGCGCCGCGCAGCTCCTTCATGAAGGCACGCAGCTTCGGCGGCTGGCCGCGTACCGCCGTGACGGCGGTGCGCAGGAAGTTCGACACCGATACGCCGGGGACCTCGACCGGATACTGCATGGCGAGGAACAGGCCAGCGCGTGCGCGCTGGTCCACGCTCATGGCGAGCACATCCTCACCATCCAAGGTCACCGTCCCGTTTGTGACCTCGTACTTGGGATGCCCAGCGATCGCGTACGCGAGCGTGGACTTACCAGAGCCGTTCGGGCCCATGATCGCGTGGGTCTCCCCGGCCGCCACGGTCAGGTCGACGCCCTTCAGGATCTCCTTGGTCGGCCCCCCGCCGCCGTCCGCCACGCTGGCGTGCAGGTCATGGATCTCAAGGATGGACATGGTTACTATATCTCCGGTTCTTTTTCTTCTTTTTCTTGGCGTTCCCGGCCGTCGGGGTACGCCCAGCCATCTCAAACGTCAAGCGACACGAACACGTCATCGCCTTCGATCTTCACTGGATACGTAAGCACCGGCTTGGTCGCCGGCGGCCCGGACGGGTCGCCCGTGCGCAGATCGAAACAGGATCCATGCAGCCAGCACTCGATTGTGTGGTCGTAGACCTCGCCCTCGGACAGCGCCACCTCGGCATGCGAGCAAACGTCGCGCAACGCGAAGACCTGGCCCTCTGCGCGCACGACGGCGACGGGAGTGCCGCTCAGATCGACGCCGATCACGCCTTCATCTGGCAGGTCCGACAGGGCGCACGCGCGCACGAAGATGTCAAGTTCCGTCACGGCCGCCGTCCTTCCGGACGGTACTCTGTCGCCGGGGCCGCCTGTATGTCATGTGAACGCTGTATCTCGGGCGAGCGCCCCGCCTCCAATGAACGCTCCGTTTGCGAGGTCTGCGATGTCCCGCTGCGCAGCCACGCTGGATCGGCAGAATGCTGCAGCTCGGCCTCGATCGCGGCCGCCACACGGGGGCGCAGGCTCGGTACGTCGATCCGCTCGATGAGCTGGCCGAAGAAACCCCTGATCACCAGGAGGCGGGCTTCCTCAAATGGGATCCCGCGTGCCATCAGGTAGAAGAGATGCTGGTCCTCGAGCCGGCCGCTCGCGCTCGCGTGCCCTGCGCCGGAGACCTCGCCGGTCAGGATCTCCAGGTTCGGGACCGAGTCCACCCGGGTGCCGTCCGTGAGCACCAGGTTGCGGTTGTACTCGTAGGTGTCGGTGCCGGTCGCTTCCGGGCGGATGATCACATCGCCAATCCATACCGCGTGCGCGCCGTCTCCCTGAAGCGCCCCCTTGTACTCCACCCTGCTGCGGCAGTCACGGACGGCGTGATCCACGAACAGCCGGTGCTCAAAATGCTGGCCCGCATCGGTGAAGTACAGGCCGAGCAGTTCGGCGTCACCGCCAGGCCCCGTGTAGCGGACCGAGGGAGCGATCCGCACGACGTCGCCGCCGAGCGTGACGGTTGTGTGCTTGATCCGCGCGTCACGGCCAAGCTGCGCGTGGTGGTGCGAGAGGTGCACCGCATCGTCCGCCCAGCCCTGCACGGTGATGACCGACAGCGAGCCGCCGTCGCGCACGGCGAACTCCACATTGTCCGCGTAGACCGCGCTGCCTGAGTGATCCAGAACGAGCACTGCCTCTGCGAATGGCTCCACCTCGACGACCAGATGGCCGAATGCGGCGGCGTCCTGGCCATCCGCACGCTCGCCCCGCACGGACAGCACGGTGGGGCGGGAAGCCACCGTGTCCTTGGGCACGGTGAGAATGGTCGCCTGGCGGAACGAGTTGTACGCGCGGGCGCTTACCCGGTCAGCAGGCACGAACGCGCGCCCGGTCCTGGGGTCGTCCCTGCCGACCTCTTCCACCCGCACCTCCGGTGCGGCGTCGGCCTCCACAATGACCTTGCCCGGTGCCGGTGCGCCTGTCCCGGATTCCGCGCTGGCGGGCGCAGTAACTTCCCCATGAAGGCCGTGCAGGCGCCGCAGCGGGGTGAACCGCCATTCCTCCTCCCGGCCGTTGGGGACCGGGAAGTCGGCCACGTCGTAGGACTCACGCCCATGCAGCCTGGACAGGGGGACCGCCGTCTCCGGCGCCCCTTGAATTCCTGCCATTAGCCGACTGCCCCCTCCATCTGGAGCTCGATCAGCCGGTTCAGCTCGAGCGCGTACTCCATCGGCAGCTCGCGCGCGATCGGCTCTACGAAGCCGCGGACGATAGTGGCCATCGCCTCGTCCTCGGTCATGCCCCGGCTCATCAGGTAGAACAGCTGATCCTCGGAGACCTTGGAGACCGAGGCCTCGTGACCCATCTCCACGTCATCCTCGCGCACGTCTACATACGGGTAGGTGTCGGACCGGCTGACCGCGTCGATGAGCAGCGCATCGCACTTCACCGTGGACCTGGAATGGCTGGCCCCCTCCTGCACCTGGACAAGGCCCCGGTAGGAGGTGCGCCCGCCGCCGCGTGCCACCGACTTGGACACGATGTTGGACGATGTGTGCGGTGCGCAGTGCACCATCTTCGCCCCGGCGTCCTGGTGCTGGCCCTCCCCCGCGAACGCGACGGACAGCGTCTCGCCCGTGGCATGCTCGCCCATCAGGTACACGGCCGGGTACTTCATCGTTACCTTGGAGCCGATGTTGCCGTCGACCCACTCCATGGTCGCGCCCTGGTAGGCCACGGCCCGCTTGGTGACCAGGTTGTAGACGTTGTTCGACCAGTTCTGGATCGTCGTGTACCTACAGCGTGCGTCCTTCTTCACGATGATCTCGACGACCGCCGAGTGCAGAGAGTCCGACTTGTAGATCGGCGCGGTACAGCCCTCGACATAGTGGACGTAGGCGCCCTCGTCCACGATGATGAGCGTCCGCTCGAACTGGCCCATGTTCTCTGTGTTGATCCTGAAGTACGCCTGCAGCGGGATCTCCACCTGCACACCTGGCGGCACGTAGATGAACGAGCCGCCGGACCAGACCGCCGTGTTGAGCGCCGCGAACTTGTTGTCGCCGACCGGAATCACGGTGGCAAAGTACTCCTGGAAGAGCTCCGGGTGCTCCCGCAGCGCCGTGTCGGTGTCGAGGAAGACAACACCCTTCTCCTCCAGGTCCTCCCGGATCTTGTGATAGACGACTTCGCTCTCGTACTGGGCCGCCACGCCAGCGATAAGGCGCTGTTTCTCCGCCTCGGGGATGCCCAGCCTGTCGTACGTGTTCTTGATGTCCGCCGGCAGTTCATCCCAGCTCGTGGCCTGCTTCTCCGTCGACCGGACGAAGTATTTGATGTTGTCGAAGTCGATCTCGGTGAGATCGGCGCCCCATGCGGGCAGCGGCTTCTTACCGAACAGCCGCAGCCCCTTGAGGCGCAGGTTGAGCATCCATTCCGGCTCGTTCTTCTTGGCCGAGATGCCCCTGACGACGTCCTCGGAAAGGCCGCGGTGTGCCGTGGCCCCTGCCACGTCCGTGTCGGACCAGCCGAACTTGTATCGGTCAAGCCCCTCGAGTTCGGGGCGCGTGGTTGTAGTCATCAGGAGAGCCCTCCGGACTCGGACTTCGTGGTGGGCGATTTGACGGTGCTTTCCCGCGGGGGCGCGGGCGAGCGCATCATCGACATGTCGGTCACGTGAGTCGTGCAGACTCCGTCGCCGTGCGCGATGGTGGCGAGCCGCTGCACCGGCGTGCCGAGCAGACGGCCGAACGCCTCGGTCTCCGCCTCGCAAAGCTCAGGGAACTTGGCCGCCACGTGCGCGACCGGGCAATGGTGCTGGCAAAGCTGCTGGCCGCCACCTGCGGGCGCGATGTCAGCCGATGCGGCGTACCCATCCGCCGTCAGCGCCTCCGCGAGCGCCTTGACGCGCTCGTCCGCGTGCGCCGCCTCGACCACGGGCCTGTACCGCCATTCGAGATCGTTGACCTGTTCGCGCGCGAAGTCGGCAACTGCCTCAGGACCGCGTGTCCGGGCGAGGAAGCGGAGTGCATTGCTCGCGAGATCGTCGTACGCGTGCTCGAACGCGCTCCTGCCCGCATCGGTGATGGCGAACAGCCTCGCGGGGCGCCCTCGGCCACGGCTACCGTAGACGCGGGCCTTCCGCGCCTCGATCATCCGCTCCGCGAGCAGCGCGTCGAGGTGCCGCCGGATCGCCGCTGGTGTGAGCCCGAGCCGGCTGCTGAGCGCGAACGCTGTGATGGGGCCGTTCTCGAGGATCAGGCGGGCGACGCGCGCCTTGGTGCCGCGCTCGTTGCCCGGATGAGAAATCGCAGCAGCAGCCACCCGGCCGCGGGTGTCGTGTCCCGCCACCCCGCTGATCGCCTCGGTCTGCCGCATATATTTCACAACATCAGTGTGGCGTAAATCCATCCCTACGCGCAACGCTGTGCGGAGTGGAATGTCTCACAGGGCCCCGATTACACAAGATAATCCTTGCCAAATTCCTCCAGCGCACCGGATGCGCCACGAGCCGGGGCTGCCTGTGGCCGGGTGTGCCATGAGTAGGCTCGTGTGTGGTATGTGCCATAGGATAGACGGGCTCGTGGTCCGGCTGGCCTACAGGCACGTGAGCCCCGGGCGGGGCTGGTCAGGCCCGCGCGCATGGGCGGGGCTGGTCAGGCCCGCGCGCATGGGCGGGGCTGGTCAGGCCCGCGTCGCATGGGCGGGGCAATCCTGTGCGGGGTGTCGGCCGGGCTAGCCCTGGACGGGGGCCTGGAGCCCCTGGATCGCTGACCGGAATCCCGGCCGGTGATCCGAGCGCACTGCGCGCCGACCGTGAACTGGGCGTGCAGGCCGGTTCCTGCGACTGTCAAGCGCTCCCCGCCTACGACCACTGACCTGCCCACACTTTCCGGTCAACGATCGACGTAGCCGGTGGCCCGTGGCCCCGCCACGGGGTCCTTGGGTGGCTGAGTACACTTTGTCCTCACTTTCTGCCCTTAATCGGGCAGGAAGCTTGACCAAAGGCCATCCCAGTTGACAGTCTCCAGTGATGTGACACATCCGGCCCCTCAGGATCTTGTCCGGCACGTCTGCACGACGACGGGACTGGCGCCGGGCACCGCGGAGCGGGTCATTGCGGACGTTATGGCCTACTTCGGTGAGACCGCAGAGGAGTTCGTGCGCCGCAGGCACAACGAGCTTCACCATCGCCAGTACAAGAATCCACAGATCTGGCCCCTGATCGCGGACGAACTGACGCACCGGCCTGTGGCCGCCCCAGGGCTGTCGGAGCGCCAACTCCGCCGGATCGTCTACGGCTGACGCACGAGCAACGCGCCAGGCAGCCACCAGGCACGGGCGGCGAGCACTGGGCGGCCAGACACGCTGCCCGGAGGCCAAGCACAGTGCCGCACGGACGCGGCCCCGGACGGACGACGGTGCCGCAGAGACGGCGGTGCCAGACGAACAGGTTCACAGACAGATTCGCGGACAGGTTCGCGGACAGGTTCGCGGACAGATTCGCGGACAGAGAGGAGCACACGCGATGTGCGGAATCGTCGGCTATATCGGTCATCGCCAGGCAACCCCGATTCTGCTGGAGGGCCTGCACCGGCTGGAGTACCGCGGCTACGACTCGGCCGGGATCGCCGTCGTCCACCGCGGCAGGCTGCGGGTGACAAAGGCTGCGGTGCGGGTGGCAGGCCTGCGTGATCTTGTCGGCACTCCCACCCAGGCGACCGTCGGCATCGGGCACACCAGATGGGCGACGCACGGGGAGCCGAGCGATGTCAACGCCCACCCGCACGTGGACGCCAGCGGCCGAATCGCGGTCGTGCACAACGGGATCATTGAGAATGCCGAACGGCTGCGCAAAGAACTCACCGCCGACGGTATCAAATTCGTCTCAGACACCGACACAGAGGCACTCGCACATCTGATCGCGGCGGCCATCGCCGATGGTGCCGCATCTCTCGAGGACGCCGTGCGGGCGGCACTGCACCGGGTCGAGGGCGCCTACGGCGTGCTTGTCCTCGATGCGCGCAGGCCAGGCGAGCTCGTGGTGGCACGTAACGGCAGCCCTATCGTGCTCGGCGTTGGTGAGGGCGAGATGTTCGTCGCCTCCGACGTCGCCGCGCTTGTGCGGCACACGCAGCGCGTCGTCTACCTGGATGACGGCGAACTGGCCACCGTGCGCGCACAGGAATTCCACACAAGCACAATGGGGGCGCGCCCGACCGACAAGATTCCGACCACGGTCGACCTGACAACCGAGGACTACGACCTCGGCGGCTTCTCCGACTACATGTGCAAGGAAATGCACGAGCAGCCAGAGGCGGTCAGGCGCGCGTTGCTCGGCCGGCTGGACGACCGGTTCGCCACCGCACGCCTCGGCGGCATCGAGATCACCGCCCGTGACGTCCACACGATCAGGCGGGTCACCTTCCTCGGTTGCGGCTCGGCCTACTACGCGGGCCAGATGGGCGCGGCCTTCATGGAGGAGTTTGCCCGTATCCCCGCCGACGCGGAACCGGCCTCGGAGTTCCGCTACCGCAATCCCTCGGTTGACCCCCACACGCTGTTTGTCGCGGTCAGCCAGTCCGGTGAGACGCTCGACACGCTCGCCGCGGTCCAGGAGCTCAAGCGCAAGGGCGGCAGGCTGCTCGGGACCGTGAACGTGGTCGGCAGTGCGATCGGCCGCGAATGCGGCAACGGCATCTTCCTGCATGCCGGGCCGGAGGTGGCCGTCGCCTCCACGAAGGCGTTCACGAACATGGCCGTCGTATTCGCGATGCTTGGCCTGCTGTTCGGCAGGGTCCGCGACCTGTCCGTGGCTGACGGGCGGCGGATCGTCGAGGGCCTGCGCAGGCTGCCCGAGCAGATCTCGCAGGTTCTTGCGGAGGAAAGCGCGATCGCCGATGTCGCCGGCAGGTACGCGGACGCACAGCACATGTTCTTCGTCGGCAGGGTCCGCGGCTGGCCGGTCGCGCGGGAGGGTGCACAGAAGCTGAAGGAGATCTCCTACGTGCATGCCGAGGCGTACCAGGCATCCGAGCTGAAGCATGGCCCGCTGGCCCTGATCGACGCCAGCATGCCGACGGTGGCCGTGGTGCCAGGAGACGAGCTGCTTGCCAAGCACATCGGCACGATCGAGGAGGTGAAGGCCCGGGGCGGCCCAGTCATCGCGGTCACCAATGCCGACCTGCCCGATGGTCTCGCCGACGCCGTCATCGAGGTGCCGTGCAACGAGCCCGAGCTGAACCCGATCCTGCTCACGATCCCGCTGCAGCTTTTTGCTTACCACGTGGCGATGAAGCTCGGCAGGGACATCGACAAGCCACGCAACCTGGCCAAGAGCGTCACCGTCGAGTAACGCGCCCACTGCGGCGCGGGAGGACGCCGCGGACGCGGCGCGGGAGGACGCCGCGGACGCGGCGCGGGAGGACGCCGCGGACGCGGCGCGGGGGCGGAGGCGCTGGCGGGATGCCCTGGGCGCGAGAAGGCACCGCGTCCCTGGGCAACGGGGCCGCGGCATCGTCACCCCGGACGCGTCTCTAGACTCGCCTGCGTGAGTGTCTGCGCTGTCGAGATCACCGGGCTGGCCAAGCGTTACGGGCCGGTAACCGCAGTCGACGGCCTCACCCTGCACGCCGCGCGTCGCGAGGTGACCGCATTGCTCGGCCCAAACGGGGCGGGCAAGACCACCACGGTCGAGATCTGCGAGGGTTACCGGCGCCCCGACGCAGGCAAAGTGAGGGTCCTCGGCCTCGATCCGGTCCGCGATGCCCGTGCGCTGCGGCCGCAGGTGGGAGTCATGCCGCAGTCAGGCGGGATCCCTCCCGCCGCGCGACCAGGCGAGTATCTCCGCTTGATGGCGAGCTTCCACGCCCGTCCCGCCGATCCTGTGGCCCTGCTCGACCGGCTCGGCCTCACGACCACTGTGCGCACGCCGGTGCGACGGCTGTCCGGGGGGCAGCAGCAGCGGCTGTCGCTCGCCGCCGCCATCATTGGGCGGCCCGAACTGCTCTTCCTCGACGAGCCGACCGCGGGCCTCGATCCGCAGGGCCGCCTCGCGACATGGGACCTGATCGCCGAGCTTCGCGCAGTCGGGGTGAGTGTTGTGCTCACCACGCATCTGATGGACGAAGCAGAACGGCTGGCCGACCGTGTCGCGATCATCGACCACGGACGCCTTGTCGCGGCCGGCACCCCGGCATCGCTCACCGGCGGGCGCCGGCAGCTTCGGCTACGTTCCCGGCCGGGCCTCGACCTCGGGAGCCTCCTCGCCGCCCTGCCCGCTGGAAGCTCGGCCAGTGAGTCGCAGGCCGGCCACTATGTGATCGACACTGGCGACGACCCGGCCGGCACGCCCGAAATGCTCACCGCAGTCGCCGCCTGGTGCGGCGTGCATCAGGTGCGGACCGACGACCTGAGGCTCGCGAGCCGCACGCTCGAGGACGTGTTTCTCGAGCTGACCGGGCGGGACCTGCGCCCATGAGCAAGGCGAGCCTATGACCAAGGTGAACAGGGCAGGCCCAGTTACAAGGAGTCCTGCTCGCACGGCCCCCATGCTCGGACCAGATCCGCCCGCAGCACGTGGCACGGTGTCACCGGAGACCACGGTGCCGTCGGAGACCACGGTGCCGTCGGAGACCACGGTGCCATCGGAGACCACGGTGCCATCGGAGACCACGGTGCCATCGGAGACCACGGGGTCACCGGAGACCACGGGATCACCGGAGACCACGGTGCCATCGGAGACCACGGTGCCATCGGAGACCACGGGATCACCGGAGACCACGGTGCCGTCGGAGACCACGGGGTCACCGGAGACCACGGTGCCGTCGGAGACCACGGGGTCACCGGAGGGTACGGGCCCGCCGCCTGGCAGGCCCGCAGCGGCAGGCGTGGCCGGAGCCAGCGCAGCCGTTATGGACTCTGCCAGCCCGGGGAGACGACCCCCCGGTCCCCCCGCTGCGCCCCAAGCGGCGCGCGGCGCGGCAGCCGTTATGGCTAATGATCTTTCTCCGGCTCCAGGGGCCGCGCCACTGCGTCGCATGGTTGTCGCGCAGGCAGTGTTCGACGGGCGCGGCCTGCTGCGCAATGGTGAACAGTTGCTGCTCACGTTGATCATCCCGATCCTCCTGCTCACGGGTTTCAGCGAGGCATCGGTGCTCAATCTTGGGCATGGCAGCCGGGTGGACTTCCTCACTCCAGGGATCATCGCGCTCGCGGTCATGTCCACCGCGTTCGTCAGCCAGGCGATCGCCACTGGCTTCGAGCGCAGGTACGGCGTGCTGAAACGACTCGGCGCGACGCCGCTGTCACGCGGCGGACTTGTCGCCGCCCGCACGTTGACCATGCTCGCCATCGAGATACTTCAGCTTGCGGTGATCGCCGCCGTGGCGTTCGGGCTCGGCTGGCAGCCCCACGGCGGATGGGCCGCCGCCGCCGCGCTGCCGCTGCTTGTACTCGGGGGGACCGCGGCGTTCAGCGGCCTGGGCCTGCTGATGGCCGGGACGTTGCGGGCCGAGGCGACCCTCGCGGCCGCGAACCTCGTCTACCTGATGTTGCTTGGCCTCGGCGGGGTCATGTTCCCGCTGTCGAAATTCCCCGCAGGCATGCGCGGCGTGCTCGAACTGCTGCCGATCTCGGCCCTGTCCGGCGGGCTGCGGTCGGTGCTGCAGCACGGATCCGGGCTGCCATGGCGCGATCTGGCCATCCTGGCCGTCTGGGCGATCATCGGCGTGGCGCTCGCCGCGCGCGCGTTCCGTTGGGACTGATCGAAGCGGGGGGCCCTGTCGCCCACGGGGGGTCGCTCCCCCGGGACAGCAGGCCGATCGCGCTGAGGACGGCACTGAGGACGGCCACGTTGGCGAACGGGGCGTGGCGCCACACGGCCGATCGGGTCCGCGGGACCCAGCTCACACCGAGCGCGATCCTTGGCGCTGTCCCGCCGCCCGCACTGGTCCTGGCGGGTATCATCTCCGTACAGGTCGGGGCAGGCCTGGCCAAACAGCTTTTCGCGGTGGTCGCGCCGGCCGCCGTGACACTCCTGCGGCTGTGGTCCTCCGCCATCGTGATGCTCGTCCCCTTGACCGCACACCGCCTGTTGCGGGGGCCGGGGAGTAGAGCGACGCGGCAGGGGACCGACTGGCGCTCGCTCGGGGTGGCCGGCGCGTTCGGCCTGACGCTCGCCGCCATGAACTTCGCGATCTACCAGTCGTTCGCTCGCATACCGCTCGGCGTCGCAGTGACCATCGAGTTCCTCGGACCGCTCGCTGTCGCGGTCGCGGCCTCGCGCCGACTCGTTGATCTTGGCTGGGTGATGCTCGCGGCCATCGGCGTGGTCCTGCTGACCCGCGGCGGCGGGCACGTCAGCGTGATCGGCGTCATTTTCGCGCTCATCGCGGCCGTGTGCTGGGCCGCGTACATCTTGCTGAGCGCCGCCACGGGACGGCGGTTCCCCGGCTCGTCGGGGCTCACCATCGCCATGGTGGTCGCCGCCATCGCCATCACCCCTGTGGGCCTTGTCACGGGGGGAGCCGCCCTCTTCAGACCAGGGATCCTCGCGATCGGGGCGGGCATCGGACTGCTCTCCTCTGTCATCCCCTACTCGCTCGAACTCGAAGCACTCCGCAGAATGACGCCGCGGGTGTTCGGCATCCTGATGAGCCTCGAACCCGCGGTCGCCGCGCTCGTCGGACTCGTCCTGCTCGGCCAGTTGCTCACAGCCACCGAGTGGATCGCCATCGGCTGCGTCATGGTGGCCTGCATCGGCGCGACCCGCGGCGCGTCAGCCGGCAGGCTGGAGGCCTGACCGCGGGGCGGGATCGGCGGGGCGGGATCGGCGGGGCGGGATCGGCGGGGCGGGATCGGCGGGGCGGGATCGGCGGGGCACAGTCGCGGAGCGTGCTTTCTGGGAGCGTGGTTTAGGGACAGGGCACCCCGCGCACGCGATCTGCCGGCCAGGATCTGAGCCAGGTACTCAGATCTCGCGCCTGTGCTCCTACGATGAGCAGGTGGCCACCAATGTCGGCGCCCCATCCGGCGCAAGCGCCTCAGGCGACTCCGGCGGGTCGACCGCGCGGACATCCGGCGCGTCGCCCAAGCGGACAGCCGCAGCGGAGGGCTCGGCCGGGCCCGCCCGGACCAGCGCGGCAGCCCGGCTGATCGCTCTTGTCTGGCGGCCGAGCCCGCAATCCATGCGCGGCCTCGCGCTCGCCAGCGTCGTGGCGAACTCGGGGATCATCGTCACGGGTGCGGCCGTCAGGCTGAGCCAATCCGGGCTCGGCTGCCCCGACTGGCCCGAGTGCACGACGAGAAGCATGGTCGCGGCCCGCACGCCCGGCCAGACAATCGTCAACACCTGGATCGAGTTCGGTAACAGGCTGCTCACGTTCGTGGTGATGGCCGTCGCCGTCGCCGTCTTCGTCGCCGCATGGCGGCTGCGGCCCGCTGGCCGTGACGGCCGGCCTGGCACGCCGCACCGACCTGGTCTGGCTCGCGGCGGCGCAACCCGCCAGCGTGGTCCTGCAGGCGGTGCTCGGTGGCATTACCGTGCTGACCGCGCTCAACCCGGCCATGGTCTCTGTGCACTTCCTGGTGTCGATGGCGATTGTGGCCGTAGCGGTCGTGCTTTACGTACGCTGTGGCGAGGAGATGATCCCTGCCCGCCCGCTCGTGCGGGCTGACCTACGGGTTCTCAGCGGCATGGTGATCGCGATAGCGGGCCTGATGTTCGCCGCCGGGACGGTGGTCACAGGAACGGGCCCGCGAGCGGCAACGCGGCGGCGCCCAGGTATCACCTGCCGCTCGAGGGAGTCACCCAACTGCACGCCGACATCGGCTGGCTGTTCGGCGGCCTTGCACTGGCGCTGGCGGTCGGGCTGAAGCTGACCGGCGCGCCGCCACGGGCGGTCAGGCTGGGCTGGGTGCTGCTCGCCGTCATGACGGTTCAGGGCGCACTGGGCTACATCCAGTACTTCACCGGCCTGCCGCCGGTTCTCGTCGCGCTGCACGTGCTCGGTTCGGTGCTCGTGTGGATCACGGCATTGCTGCTGTTCTTCGCGCTGCGCGACCGTGGCAGCATCACCGCCGCGGAGGCGGGCCCAGCGGCCGCGGCGCGACACCCTGCGGATGACCAGCCGGACTCCCCCGCGGCTAGCGCTAGCCTTGAGGGCCCCACGGCCGATTCGGCGGAGGTGCCTGATACCGGGGATCTGGCCCGGTCGGAGGAAAGCCGGGAGGCGGAACCGGCGCGCGGTATGCGTCCCGCTGGATAAACCCGGACGGGCCTTGCGCTGCCCACGGCGGGCTCGGTGGCTGTGTGCGCCGGCTCAGGAATGCGAGGCGCGCCGCGTGCATCAGACCGAGCAGTCCCTGCCTTCGTGCCTCGAACTCCCAGGGCGAGATCACGCCGCGCTCGGCCCGCTGGTGCACCAGGGCCAGCTCGGTCGCGCCAAGCTGGTAGTCGGCCATCGCCTTCGCCGCGCCTGCCGCCGTTCATGCGGGCCCAGTGGCGTGCTACCCGGCGGCCGTGCAACGTGGCGAGCATCTCGATGTCCTGCGGTGTCACGAGGCCCGTTGGCACGTAGGCGGGTAGGCATCGCCTGATGAGCGACACGATCCTGCGCCGGTCATGCACCAGAACGGCGATCAGACCCATAAGGACGCAGAACAGGATCAGGTAGGCGATGCCGAGCCCGGCCAGGCCAAACGCCGACAGGCCGTTCCAGGTGCCGTGCAGGAGCATCGCGCCCAGCCAGCCAAGTGGTATCGCCCACCCGGCCCGCCGATGTGACGCGGCGTACGCGACTCCGATGCCGGTCATCGACGTGAAGATGGGATGACCGAACGGCGAGAGCACGCCGCGCATGACGAAGGTGATGCCGAGCAGTTTCGCCCCGCCTATCTCCGGCTTCAGCAGGGCGTCGATGTAGTAGCTGATGTTCTCCATCATCGCGAAGCCCAGGCCGACCATGGCGGCGTAGATGATGCCGTCTGTCGGGCCGTCGAGCTCCTGCCTGCGCAGCCTGAGCAGCAGGATCAGTACGAGCCCCTTGAGGGTTTCCTCGACGGGCGGCGCGCCGAACGTCGCGGACACATACTGCCCGGCAGTCTTACCCAGGGCCGGCATCGTGACGTACTCGAGGCCAAGCGTGTTGATGATGATGGCGACCAGAGCGGCGACCCCGGCTCCCCACGCGAAGGCGAAGATCAAACTCGACCGCGGTTCCGGTTCAAGCCGATCGGCAAACAGCACAAGGGCGACGAGCAGCGGCACAGGCAGCAACGCGAACGGGACAGCGATCAGGAATGGCAGTTCGCTGTGCCCGCGCAACTCGCTCTCCGCCGCGTAAATCAACAGCATGACCAGCGCACATGCGGCCGCGATAATGGTGCCCACGATGAGGCCGACGCTGGTCCGGCCGGGTGCACGGCCTTCAAGCACTGCCTTCGGGTCGAAAACCGGCGCGGGGAAAACCATAGCTGTGGAGCGTATCCCGATGCTGTAAGCGAGCGGCACACTCAGTGCAGCAGCGAATCGACCGCGACGGCGAGGAAGAGCAGCGCGAGATACGTGTTCGACCAGTGGAACAGGCGCATCGGACGGATTGCCTGCGCTGTGCTGGTTCGCTGGGCGCTGTCGCCCGCCGCCCCGGCCGCTCGTGCCCGGTGGGCCAGGCGGTAGGCCTCGGTCAGGAAAAGCGCGCCAAGGATCGCGGCCGCGGCTGGGTAGAGTGGCCCGGTCATCGCGACGGGCCAGAGCAGCAGCGAGCACGCGACCATCACCCAGGCGTACCTGATGATTCTGCGCGTCACCGCGGCGTTGCTTGCGACGACCGGCAGCATCGGCACCTCGGCCGCCGCGTAGTCCTCCTTGAAGCGCATCGCAAGCGCCCAGAAATGCGGCGGGGTCCAGAAGAACACGACAAGGAACAGGGGCAGCGGTGCCAAGGACAGCCGCCCGGTGATCGCGGTCCAGCCGATGAGCGCGGGCATGCAGCCGGCGAGGCCACCCCACACGATGTTCTGCGACGTGCGCCGCTTGAGCATCAGGGAGTAGCCGAACACGTAGAACAGGTTGGCGAACAGGGCGAGAGCGGCGGACAGCCAGTTGACGGCCAGCCACAGCCAGCAGGTGGAGACCACCGCGAGCACCACGCCGAAGATCAGGGCCGCCCGCGGCGTGACAGCCCTTTCCTGCGGCGCGGCGGCGAGCGGCCGTCGCCGCGTGCGGCGCATCTTGCGATCGATGTCCCTGTCGATGTAGCAGTTCAGCGCGTTGGCGCTGCCCGCGGAGACCGCCCCCCCGACCAGCGTGGCGATCGCCGGCCACAGCGGCGGGAGACCCCGTGCCGCGAGGAACATGACGGGCAGCGTGGTGATCAGCAGCAGCTCGATGATCCGCGGCTTGGTGAGGGCGATATAGGCGCGAAGCGTGCTACGCAGCGAACGCCGCGGGACTGCGCCGCGCATTGCCTGGCCGACCGTGGGGGCCGCTTGCGAGACGTGAGTCACGGCGGATCCGTGATGAATGGGGTCACACAGAACCTCGGGGATGCGTTTCGGATTTGTGGCTACCGCCCTCGCCGACACACTGTAGTGGGTGAGGCCGGCGCGCCCCGCAGGTGGCCCGGTGAGTTGGCGCTCAGGTAACCACAGGCTCGGCCCGGTCACCGCCGTCCCCGCAGGTCTGCGCCTGGGTGGGCCAGCAGACTTCCGCCCACACCGTACGGCAGGGTGACGAGCCGCAATATCCCCAACGGCTCGCACGGGCGGCCACCACGGCAAGCCCGAGTCCACCCGGCTCCAGCTCGTCAATATGGTCAATATGGTCGATACTGTGCGCTTTCACCGCGGGCACCGTGGCCGCGCCCGCGTCCGTGACCAGCACGCGTGCGGCGCCGCCGCGTGTCCGCACCACCTCCACGCCGAAGAACCCACCTTCGCCCGATGCGGTGTGCACGATGGCGTTTGTCGCTAACTCAGACGCACAAAGCACCAGGTCCTGCCGTGCCGGGCAGCCGGCGAGCAGGTAGGAAACGAACTTGCGGACCTCCACCACCTGCGCAGGCGACCCGGCGAAGATCCGCAGCCAGCGCATGACGTGGCTGCCGCGATGTGGAGATGCCGCCGCGCAGCACGGGCCACCTGCCGCCATCCGCGATCACCCTCTCGGTTTTCGAGCGTTTTGTTTCAATACCTGACCGGATGTCGTCACGTTCTGTCATGCTGTGATCCCAGCATCGCGCACAAGCGCGTCGGCTGCAAGGTTGTTTACTCAATCCATGCATGATGAAAGGTTACGTAGATGGCGGACCACATCCCCACCGTGCGCCAGCGCCGCCTCTCACAGGCCCTGCGAGAATTGCGCCACGAGGCAGGGCTGACCCAAGATGACGTCGCGGCCCGGATGGAATGGCACACCTCCAAGCTGTTCCGGCTGGAGAACGCCCGCACGCCCCGCGTGGACTGGCTGGACGTCCGCGAGTTGCTCGACATGTACGGCGTGCCAAGCCCGCACCGCGAGGCGCTCGTCCAGCTGGCCAAGGACGCCCGCCGCCGCGGCTGGTGGACGTCCTACCGCGACGTGTTCACCGGCTCGTACGTCGCACTCGAAGACGCTGCTTCCGTGATGCGCATGTACTACCCCGAACTCGTCCACGGACTGTTGCAGACCGAGGCTTACGCACGCGCGGTCATCCACGCAGTCCGGCCCAGTTACGACAAGCAGCGCGTGGAACGGCGAGTCGCCGCCCGGATTGCGCGCCAGCAGGCGCTGCTCGGCCGGAAGGACCCGCCGGAATTGGTGTGCGTGCTCAGCGAGGCGGCGCTGCGCCGCCACATCGGCGGGGCGACGGTGATGAGCGACCAGCTTGCGGCGCTGATCACGGCTGCGGAGCGGCCGAACATGACGCTTCAGGTGGTGCCGTTCGACGCCGGGGCGCACGCAGGTCTGGAGGGCTCATTCATCTTGATCGAATTCCCCGGCGAGGACGACCCCGACGTGGTGTACATGGAGGGCGCGATGGGCGACCTCTATCTGGAGAGCGTGGCGGAGGTGACGCGATATACGCTGGCGTTCGAGCGCATCCGCACGCTCGCGCTCACCCCGGAGAAGACCGTGGACATGATCGCCGCGGTGGCGAAGGAGCTGAAGTGATCAGCGAAACCGACCTTGCCGGCGCCCGGTGGCGCAAGTCCAGGCGCAGCGGCGGAGACAATCAGTGCGTCGAGGTCGCGGCCGTTCCGATGACCCAGTGGCGCAAGTCCAGCCGCAGCGGCGGCGACAACGCGTGTGTCGAGGTGGCGCCCCTGGACCGCGCCGTCGCGGTCCGCGACTCCAAGGACCCGGCGGGCCCCAAGCTGATCTTCAGCCGTGCCGCGTGGCATGCGTTCACCGCCTCCGCCCGCCGCGGGGAACTCGACCTCACCTGAGGCCGGAGACCCCAAGCCAGCCACATCCGGCCCCGGCCGGACCACCCGATCCGCCCGGCCTGGACGCAATTTCGTGATCGTGGTGGATCTTGTGTCGCATGTGCATGAAATCAACCACGATCATGGACTCACTGAGGGTGCTCACCGCGTACCGAGGGTTGATCGGCCCGCGGATCTGAATTCCGAGCCTAATAGGCGGCGCAGCAGGCGGAAGCTGACCGCGACGCTGTGCTGATCCGGCTCGGCGCATAGGAGATTTACCCCAGCAATGGCCATTGCTGGGGCTCTGACCACAGCAATGCTGCTGTGCCACCCCATTTGCCCCAGGTGTCACGACCGCGACCCGGCCCTTGGCCGGACGCCGGCCGCGAAAGATCGATGGCCCGTAGGGGGCCCTATTTGGCGCCCTCTGCGCCATCGTGAGCCTCTCGGCGGCCTGGGCGGGCACCCCATCAATTCGCGGCGGAGCACCGCCTCGGCCCGTTTCATCGGCACGGGGTGCGGAATCTTGTCGGCGGCGTAGCCGTAGGGGGGTTTGCCGGCGTTGTACCCGGCGATGGTGTGCTCACGGAACCGCGCCACGCCTTCTCTTTGAGCTGAAGCCGGAACCATTCGGCGACGCCTTGCTTGACCCGGCGCACGAGGACGGTGGTGGCGTTGGCGCCGGCCACGCCGATCGGCTCGTCGGAGACGAACAGCGGGATGCCGGCGAGCGCGCTGGCAGCCGGGGCGGGGGACGTGGCTGGTTTTGACCGGACGGTGGGACCTGGCACCGCTCCGGCGGAGCTGAACGGCGAGGCGGCGAGGTCGGGGCGGGTCCGATCCCTGTGCGAGAAGGGGAAAGACGGCAGGAACCGGGCGTGTGGGAGTTGTAACTTAGAGCACTATAGGTAGGTTTGACATAGAGAAGGGACATCATGACGGCCGAATCCATCAGCGGGTCGGCGCCCGGGGGACGGGGGGCGCCGGTGGCTGCTTTCACCAAGGGCTTCACGACCTGTGACCCGGTACCGGCTGAGGGGATCGAGCGGGCGGTGGAGGTGATGCGGCAGGGGTCGTTATTCCGCTACGACTTCCCCGGCGAACTGCTCGCCGGCGGGGGGCCTGCGGTGCTGGGCAACGGCGGTGACGGTCCGGCGCTGCAGGTGGCGATGCTGGAGCGCGAGTTCGCCCGCTACCTGCGGCGCGAGTATGTGATCGCGGTCAACTCGTGCGGGAGCGCTATCTTCCTGGCGTTGAAGGCGGCTGGGGCCGGGCCGGGTGACCCGGTGCTGACCAACGCGTTCACCTTCACCGCGGTCCCGTCCGCGATCGTGCACGCCGGCGCCACACCGGTCTTCGTGGAGTGCACCGCCGACTATGTGATCGACCTTGACGATCTGCGGCTCGCGCTGCGGCAACACCCCAACGCCAAGTGCGTGGTGCTGTCGTACATGCGCGGGCACGTGCCGGACCCGCAGGCGGTCCAGGGCATCTGCGACGAAGCCGGGATCATGCTTATCGAGGACTGCGCGCACAGCCTGGGCGCCACCTGGGACGGCAGGCCGGTCGGTTATCACGGCAAGCTCGCGTGCTTCTCCACTCAGAGCTACAAGATGCTCAACTCCGGTGAGGGCGGCCTGATCGCCACCGACGACGAGGAGCTGGCGGCGTACTGCGTGCTGGCGGCGGGCTGCTACGAGAAGCTCTATACCAAACACCTGGCCCGCCCGCCCGGCGACGCCTTGTTCGAGAAGCTGAAGCCGCAGGTACCCAACTTCAGCCTGCGGATGAGCAACCTGACCGCCGCCGTCCTGCGCCCCCAGCTCCCCACGCTCGACGACAGGATCGCCGGGGGGCGGGACAGGTACCGGCGGCTCGCCGAGGTCATCGGCTCCGCCCGCAACATCCGCCTCCCGGCTCCAGCGGCGCGGCTGGAGCGGGCACCTGACAGCCTCCAGTTCACCCTCGTCGGGCTGACCGCCGACGAGGTCGACGTATTCGTCCAGCAAACCGGACGGCGGGGGGTACCCATCCAGATCTTCGGCAGAGGCGACAACGCCCGCTACTTCAGAAACTGGCGCTACTCCTTCACCCAGCCGCCTGCCCTGGACGCCACCGAGGCCATCATCTCCTCGGCCTGCGACCTGCGACTGCCCTCATCCCTGGATCCCCACGACCTGAAGATGATCGGCCACATCATCAAGGACGTCCTCTACCAGATCCTGGCCGAACGCCAGGAGCAGGATTACCCTGGCGGGCTGACCGACCACTTCGGCGGGATCGCCGAGGTGCAGCGGACCTACGACGCGTGGGCACCCGACTACGACTGTCAGCACCACGACAACGGCTGGATGAGGCTGCTGAACCACCTCGCCTACACCCTCAAGCCGCACCTGAACGACGGCGCTGCGGTCTTGGACGTCGGCTGCGGCACCGGGTTGCTGGGCCGCGAACTCCGCTCCTACGGTTTCGGCAACCTGCAGGGCCTGGACATCAGCCCCGCATCGCTCGACCGGCTCGCCGACCAGGGTTTATACAAGGACCTGCACTTACAGGCGCTGGGAGGCCCGCTCTCTTTCGCCGACAGCTCTTTCGGCGGCCTGGTGTCGGCCGGTGTGTTCACCCGCAACCAGGTCCCCCTGGACAGCTTCGGGGAATTGGTGCGGATCCTGCGGCCGGGCGGAATATTCGCCGTAGTGCTCAGGGTCGAAGACGACGGCCTTTACGAGGCGCCGATCGCAAGCCTGTGCGCGCAGGGCGCGTGGCGCGAGGTCTTGCGGGAGCGTGTCAGCGTGCTGCGCAGCTGCAGCCACGACCTGGTGATCCTGCAAAAAGCACCGCCGCCGTCGCCCCTTCCCTGACCTCCCGACACGTCACAGGAGACCGTTATGAACCAGCCAGCCGTGCCGCTTGGGTCGCCGTAGTAATCACCGCGCCAGCAAACACACTTTTGCTGACCTGCGGCAACGCTGAGCTCGGTTAGGTCGGGCGCGTAGTTACTGCCTATCTGGCGTCCGGGTGTGAGTGGGGCTTGGTCGTTGCTCAGGAGGCGCTGTCGACGGCGGCGGCTGTTCGGAGCATTGTTCCAAGGCGTTCTCGGCCAGCCAGGCGGTGTAGGCGGTGGTCTGCCGCTTGTAGGCCTTGACGGTGCTGGCCAACAGCTTGCACCGGTCGAGGTGCCGATGCGCCGCGGTGAGGGCGCGTCGTGGGCGGCCGCGGCGAGTCGGCGGCGGAGCGGAGCGGGACGACGTGCGTGGTCATCGCCGGCCCCTTCTTATCCGCTGAGTTCCGCCCCCGGGTTCGAGAACTCCCAGGGCGAAGCGAGGTGCCGAGGTCATGCGCCAAGGGCTCGACGTCACTAGTGGCTGAAACACCAGCCCCGCCCCGGGCCCCGGGGGCGGGTGGCCGTGCGCGGGGACGTCCGGGTGGGAGGGGAACGCCCATCTCGCCCGGACCGCCGTGCTGCCTTGGCCGCTGGTCAGGTTTTGTTGCCGCCGCGGTGGACCATGAGGAGCTGGTGGCTGGTGGTGGTGGGGTCACGGTAGTTGGTGGTGGTGGCGTTGGGGTCGCGGTAGTCAACCAGGGCGGGGGTGTCGGCGCTGTGGTGGTTGGGGAATTCGGTGTCGGTGTTCCAGGTGGTGTCGTTGTAGGTGGCGTACCAGAGGTTGTCGTCTTTGGTGTTGCCGCGGTGGACCATGCACAGCAGGTCGGCGTAGACAGCCAGGGCGGGGCCGCCGAGGCTGAGGTGGTGCGGGAGCGCGAGGTCGGGGGTCCAGGAGACGCCGTCGGCGGAGGTGGCGTGGTAGAGCTTGGTGTCGTCTCCGGCGCCGCGGTGGACCAGGTGCAGTTTGCCGTGGTAGACGGCCAGGGCAGGGACGGTGGCGGTCTTGTGGTCGGGAAGCGCCGACGGGGCACTCCAGGTGTGGCCGTCGCTGGTGGAGATGTGGATGATCTGCTGTTTGCCCTCGCTGGATTCATACATCAGGTGCAGGCGTCCGTTGAAGACCGCAGCGGCGACGCCAGCGGGGCTGGATTCGCCCGCGATGTTGATGTCGGGGTTCCATGTGGTGCCGTCGGCGGACAGGGTGCAGTACCACAGGCGGGTGTCGGAGCCGTGGCCGCGGTGGAAGCAGTACAGGACGCCGTTGAACTCCACCAGGGTGGGGGTGGTGGCGCTGTAGTGGTGGGGGAAGATGCGGTCCTCGCTCCAGCCGGTGTCGGGCCGGTAGACCGTCCACCACAGGGAGTCGTCGGCCGCGCCGCGGTGCGCGCAGTACAGCAGCCCGTCGTGTTCGGCCAGGGACGGACCGTTGGCGCTGAAGGTCTCGGTGAACTGGGTGTCATCGCCCCAGCCATCGGTGTTGTCGAACACCGCCCACCACAGGCTCTTGTCGTCCTTGGGCGTATCGGTGACCGGGATCAGCATCGTCGGGGCGACCCACGGCGAGACCATCTTGCAGCCGTTCCCGTGCGACACCGCTTTGATCCACTTGTCCTTGACCTCGACCGCGATCGCGATGATCTCGGAGAACTCGGGGAAGAACACCTCTTCCATCACCTTGGCGATCAGGTCCTGGATCTGCACGAGCGCGTCCACGCCCGCCTGGTTGAGGTGCAGCTCGAACCCCCACCACTTGGTGGTCAGCCACACCTCGACCGTCCCGACATCGGCCAGCGTGCGGGTCTGCAGGCCCTTGCGGACATCGGCTGCCTGGCCTGAGCCGATCCCGGTCCCCTTGACGTTCTCCTCGACCATCGCCGGTCTCCCTCGCGTGCGGTTGACCGCCCCTCGGGACACGCGCCGCTGCCGGTGCAGGCCGCCGAATCTTCCCGGAAGACGTCCCACACCGGACTGTCCACCTGCAGCCGCAGCCCCGCCAGGGACGAAAGTCCCCTGCGATGGCGGTGCGTCGCCGAATCCGCACGCTGTGTCCGTTCCGCGTGTGCCGCCAGGCGCAGGCAGCGGGAAGTGTCGGTGCGGGAGCAGCGGTGTAGAGCGCGGCGGGCGGGTTTGACCAGTGGCTTACGAGGCCAGCCACTCCGCCGCTGATATCGATCAGCACACGGTCGTCATCGCTCGTAACGAGGATGTCGGTCCATGACCCCGCCGGGAGGTCATAAGTGTTCCCGGCGTCGAGCCAGAAGGAAGACAGGCCTGCCGCAGCCGCGAGCTTCCGGAACTGCGCGCCCTGAGGGCCGAGATACTGTTCGTCGTGCAGGTGGGCCGCCGCAGCGAAGCCGGGTTCCTGGCCGAGGTCGCCCGGGATTGGCCGCATCTGTTTCCCGCCTGCCGCACCAGAGCCAGGCCAGCTGGACCGGGCCCAATAGCCTGCATGCCCGGTTCGGCCGCGACGCCGCACACGCCGAGTGGTTCTACGGCTTCCGGCTAGCGATCAAGACGGACCTGAGCAGCCGCATCGTACGCGCCTGGAGCATCGTGCCCGCCGCCGTCAATGAACGACGTAGCACAGGACCTGCTGGAAGCCGGGCCACCACCTCGCGACCTGCTGTGTGACAAGGGCTTCAACGGCGCCGCCGTCGCCGCCGGGCAGGCCGCCCGCGGCACCGCAGTGCTAATCCCACCCATCAGGAACCAGCGCCGCAGCATGCCAGCGATCCTGCAGAAGATCATCGCCGAGCGGCGCAACCGGATCGAGACCGCCTTCGGCGAGATCACCGACCTGATGGAGCTGGCCCGCCACGGCGCGCACACGTTCTGGGGACTGCTCACCCGCACCGCCGCGACCATCGCGGCCCATACTCTCATGCAAAGATGCTTCGCCTGCCAGTAGATCAACTCACATAACGCGCCTGAGATGGTCACCGGCGCGGTCGGCGCCAGTATCCCGTTCACGTGGGTGGCCGCCGACGAGGTGTACGGCCGCAGCTCAAGCTGCGGGAAGCCTACGAGAAAGCTGGGATGGGGTACGTGCTCGCGGTCCCGGTGAACTTCTAGGTCAGGCTCCCGTCCGGGCGGAAGGCGGCCGTCGCCGTCCTGGCCGCGATGGTGCCGAAGACGGCGTGGGAGACCCGCTCGTGCGGGCCCGGCTGCAAAGGCCACCGCGACTACGCATGGGCGTGGGCCGCGACCTCCTCGCCCCGGCACTGGGCGCTGATCCGCCGCAGCCTGTCCGACCCGGCTGACCTGGCGTTCTACTACTGCCACGGCCCCGGAAGGCCTACCCACAATGTAACAAACCGGAACTGTAGCACCTGTCTACACACCGGTGCGGGCCTGAATCTTGGCCACTGCCCGTTTACAGGGTTGGTTGGCTGTAGATCTTTGCCGCTCTGAGCCCCCCTTCACCGACCTCATGATCAACACCAGTAGGCTTCGCGGCCTGGCCGACCGAGCAGAGATCCCCACGATCTACACCGCACAGCCGGGAAACGCCGACCCCACCGAACGCGACCTGCTCGCGGAATTCTGGGGCCCGGGCATGACCGCACACGACGACCAGCGGGGCATCCCACCACAGATCGCGCCCCGCAACCACGACCTGGTGCTGACCAAGCACCGCAGGTGGGGGGCCACGCCGTCAGCGGCGGCGGGTCAGGCGGCGGAGGCTGACGGGCAGCAGCGTCGCGACGGCGACCGGCATGAGCCACCAGGCGGGGACGGCCGTCAGGCTCACGGCGTAGGTGAGCACAAGGGCAACGAGGACGCCCACAGCGACCAGCCAATCGTCGCCCACCACGAAGTCGTACCAGAAGCCGAGGAACGCCGCGGCGCGCGCCATCACCGCCGGCCCGATCCGGGAAGCGGCCGGTGCAGGACTGCCCTGCCCGTGAGCGCCCATCACAGGTCTCCCGCCTCCGCGGGCACGGTGGCCGGCGGGGCGTCGTCAGTCTGGCGTGCGGCCGTACGGCGCAGCATCGCGATGAGGGCAAGCGTGAATACCGCGACGGCCGGGATCAGTGCGACCAGCGAGGCATCGGACCCTGGCCAGTGCGCACCCGCGCCCTCGGCCCCCCAGAAGGTGCCGAAGGCCGTGAGCATGACCCCGACGACGAGCTTCATCGCATTCTCTGGAACACGGGACAGTGGACCGCGCACCGCCGCGCCGGCGGCCGCGACGATCAGCACCGCGCATATGGCCGCGCCCGCCGCAAGTGGCACGTCCCGCGCGTTGCTGCCGAAGGTGAGCGCGATGAAGGCGACTTCGAGCCCTTCAAGCAGGACGCCCTTGAATGAGAGCGTGAAGCCGTACCAGTCGGGCACCGAGCCGAATCGCCGCGAAGGCGCGGCCGACGCGGCGGCGACTTCCCTGCGGTAGATCTCGTCCTCGTCGCGGCTCGCCTTGTAACCGCTGGCGCGCAGGATCGCCTTGCGCAGCCACTGCAATCCGAAGACGAGCAGCAGACCGCCGACGGCCAGCCGCAACCCGCCCAGTGGCACCACAGAAAGGGCAGGCCCGAGCACCGCGACGATGAGCACAAGCGTCGCGAGCGCGGTCAGCATCCCTGTCGTCGCGGACCGCCAGTCCCTGGCGGTCCCCGCGGCGAGCACGATCGTGGCCGCCTCGACGGCCTCCACCGTGCAAGCCAGGAAAACCGCCGCGAACAGGGCTAGGGCGTTCACTCGTCGCCACCTCCCAGACAGGCAACGTCCGGCTCCCAGACAGGCAACGTCCGGCGCGGGCTCGGGCGGCGGCCCTCGATTGCTGGCAAGGAACCAGGCAGGACGTGCATCCCAAACCGCGCCCGAGACCTGGACTGCGCCGGGACGCCGCCCCGGCGCAGTCCAGGTCTCGTTCGATCGCTGGGGTGACAGTCGTTAAATGCGAGAAATAACGATCGTCACATCGGGAGTATATCTGCTACTCACGGTGCGCCCATCGGGAAGCAGCACGCGCGGCAGCCGTTAGGGCTGTGCCAGCCCGGGGGGCGACCCCCCGGAACCCCCCGTCAGGCTGCGCCGACCAGGCGGGCGATCCCTGCGCGAGCCGTTAGGGACAATCTGACCGTCGGCCTCACGGCCTGGTGGTGCCGCGAGGACCTGGCCGGTCAGCCGTGTTCAGGAGGACGCCGGCTGACCGGTGACCGCGCCTGGCGGGCATGTGCCGATCGCCCGGTCCGCGACGGCACGGGTGATGCCGCCGTGGCCGAGGCGTGGGGCAAGCGGCTCACTGGCCGGGTCCAGAGATAGGCTCATTGCAATGATCGCCCTACGCGCCGCAGGGCAGCCAGGCCGCGCGGCAATGCCGTTGCGTGCCGCCCATGGGCGTAGTCCGGCTCCGTGAGACGGGAGATCTCGCCGTGACCAACCAGCCGCGCGCGTTCGAATGGACAGAAACTGACCGGCGCGCCGTCGATCTGATCCGGGTCCTTGCGATGGATGCCGTCGAGGAAGTCGGATCCGGACATCCTGGGACGGCGATGAGCCTCGCTCCCGCCGCCTACCTTCTCTACCAGCACATCATGCGGCACGACCCCGCGGAGGCGTGGTGGCCGGGCCGGGACCGGTTCGTACTGTCGTGCGGGCACTCCAGCCTCACGCTCTACCTGCAGCTGTACCTGTCCGGCTACGGTATGACGCTCAACGACATCGCGCACTACCGCACGTGGGGCAGCCGGACCCCGGGGCACCCCGAGCACGGCATCGCCCCGGGGATCGAGACCACAACAGGGCCGCTTGGCCAGGGCATCGGCAACGCCGTCGGCATGGCGATGGCCGCGCGCAGGGAACGCGGCCTGTTCGACCCGGACGCGCCGCCCGGGCTGAGCCCGTTCGACCACCAGATCTACGTGTTCGCCTCGGATGGCGACATCGAGGAGGGCATCAGCCATGAGGTGTCGGCCCTCGCCGGGCACCAGAAGCTCGGCAACCTGACGTTGCTCTACGACGACAATCACATATCGATCGAAGACGACACCAAAATCGCAAAATCGGAGGATGTCTGCGCCCGGTATGCGGCCTACGGCTGGCACGTGCAGCGAGTGGAATGGCTCCGCCATGACGACGGCGCCGCACCGACCTATCACGAGGACGTGGCGGCCCTGCACCGCGCCTTCCTCGAGGCCCGGGCACACCAGAGCCAGCCGTCAATCATCTCCCTCCGCACGGTCATCGGCTGGCCCGCGCCGAACAAGCAGAACACGGGCAAAGCCCACGGCTCCGCGCTCGGCGCGGAAGAGGTCGCAGCGACCAAGCGGATCCTGGGCTTCGACCCAGGTGTCACGTTCCCAGTGGAAGAAGAGGCCCTGGCCCACGCACGGAAGGTGATGCAGCGCAGCAAGCGGTGGCGCGCCGAATGGGACGAAACCTTCGCCCAATGGGCACGCGCCAACCCGGAGCGCGAGCAGTTGCTCGACCGCATGGCGACCCGCCGGCTGCCTGATGGCTGGGCGGATGCGCTGCCGGTGTTCCCCGCAAACCCGAAGGGGATGGCGACCCGCCGGGCGTCGGGCGAGGTGCTTAACGCGCTCGCAGCGCCCCTGCCAGAACTGTGGGGCGGCTCCGCCGACCTCGCGGAGAGCAACAACACGACGATGGAGGGAGAGCCCTCGTTCATCCCCGAGGAGTACCAGACGAGGGACTTCCCTGGTAACAGCTACGGGCGCGTGCTGCACTTCGGCATCCGCGAACATGGCATGGGAGCGATCCTCAACGGCATTGCGCTGCACGGCGGTACCCGGCCCTACGGCGGCACCTTCCTCGTCTTCAGCGATTACATGCGGCCGTCCGTGCGGCTCGCGGCGATGATGGGCCTGCCCGTCACCTACGTGTGGACGCACGACTCGATCGGGCTCGGCGAGGACGGCCCGACCCACCAGCCTGTTGAGCACGTGTGGGCCTTGCGCGCCATACCGGGCCTTGATGTGGTCCGCCCCGCCGACGCGAACGAGACCTCGGTCGCCTGGCGGACCATTATTGAGCGCGCGCACCCCGCAGCGCTCTGCCTGACCCGCCAGACGCTGCCCGTCCTTGATCGTGCGCCAGGTAACGGACCCGGTGACGGGCCCGCCGATGCGCAGGGCCTGGCGAGCGCTGAGGGCGCGGCCCGCGGCGGCTACGTCCTCGCTGAGGCGCCGGCCAGCTCTGGTGGCCAAAGCGCGGGCGAGCGGGGCGAACCTGACGTACTGCTCATCGCCACAGGGAGCGAGGTGCCGCTCGCGCTCACCGCGCGCGACATTCTCGCGGGCGAGGGAATTGGCGCGCGGGTGGTTTCCATGACCTGCCTGGAATGGTTCGCTGAGCAGGACGCTTCATATCAGATGGGCGTGCTTCCGCCGGGTGTGCGCGCCCGGGTATGCGTGGAGGCGGGTATCTCGCAGGGGTGGCATGCCATCGCAGGAGACGCTGGTGAGTACGTGAGCCTCGAGCACTTCGGCGCCTCCGCCGCGTACCCGACCCTGTACGAGAAGTTCGGCATCACGGCCGAGCGGGTAGCCGAGGCGGCCAGGTCGAGCATCGCGAAGGCGCGGGCCGGTGCTGCCGCTCCGGGTCCCACTGCTCCCACAGGACCCTGGGGCGCCGGGGGTGGCCCAGGTGAACAGGCCGCGGGCGCAGGACAAGGAACGGGGGTTCCGGCGCGGGATGCCGCGTCCCCGCAGGGAAAGACAGTCGGAGAAGACTGAAACTCAAGACGGGCAAACCACAAAATGGCGGGCCGGAACGCCACATACCCGGCGCGGCTGGCCGCCAGGCAGGCAGCAGAGGGAAGGAAGCCACACCGTGCCTCCTACGAATTCGCAGCCGACCGACAGGCTCGCGCAACTGTCCGCAGCGGGCGTGGCAGTGTGGCTGGACGACATCAGCCGCAGCCGCCTTGTCACGGGCAACCTGGCAGAACTCAGCCGAACCAGGCATGTGGTCGGGGTCACATCCAATCCGACAATCTTCGATAACGCGCTGCGCAAGGGATCCACCTACACGGACCAGACCCGCGACCTCGCCCTGCGTGACGTGTCGGTGGACGAGGCCTCGCGTGCGATCACAACGTACGACATCCGCTGGGCCTGCGACGTGCTCCGGCCGGCCTATGACGCGACCGCCGGAGTGGACGGCCGTGTCTCGCTCGAGGTGGATCCGAGGATCGCCAAGGATCAGCCCGCGCGGACCGTGGCAGAGGCGCGTGCCCTGTGGTGGATGGTCGACAGGCCCAACCTGTTCATCAAGATCCCGGCGACACCGGAGGGCCTGCCCGCTATCACCCAGTGCCTGTCAGAGGGGATCAGCGTCAACGTCACGCTGATCTTCTCACTCGAACGGTACGCCGGGGTCATCGACGCGTTCCTTGCGGGAATGGAGAAGGCGGCGGCCGCCGGGCACGACCTGGCCGCGATCACCTCGGTGGCCTCGTTCTTCGTCAGCCGGGTGGACACAGAGGTGGACAGCAGGCTCGACAAGATCGGCACGCCGGAGGCGGGCCAGCTTCGCGGCAAGGCGGCGATCGCCAACGCACGGCTCGCCTACGAGCTTTACGAGCAGAGGTTCAGTGAGCCGCGGTGGGATGCGCTGCGCGTCGCGGGCGCACACCCGCAGCGCCCGCTGTGGGCGTCGACAAGCACCAAGGACCCGTCGTACGACGACACGCGGTACGTCGTCGACCTGGTCGCGCCCGGGATCGTCAACACGATGCCCGAGGCAACCCTGCATGCCGTCGCCGACCACGCGGAGCTGCGCGGCGACACGATTCACGGCACATACGAGGAAGCACGCACGCTTTTCGCGGACCTCGAAGAGCTCGGCATCGGATACGACGACGTCACGGCGGTGCTCGAGCACGAGGGCGTGGAGAAGTTCTCCGCCTCATGGGCCGAGCTGCTTGACACGATCGAGAAGGAGATGGCACGCGTGCGGGCGGATGCGCAAGGACAGGCGAGCGGGCGGTGAGCACCCTGGCTGGCGCCGTAGCAGGCGTCAGCATCGAAACCAGGAGCGTCGCGGTCACGGAGGCCACCAGGCGCGCGGTGGCGAAGCTCGTCGAGGACGGCGTGCCCGCAAAGCTCGCCGCCAAGGATCCGGGACTGTGGGGCGAAGCGGCGGAGCCTGTGGCCGCGGCCAGGCTGGGCTGGCTGGACGCACCGGCCGTCTCACGCGCGCTGCTCGGCGAATTCGCCCAGCTGGCCGAGCGCGCCCACGCCGACAGGCTCGACCACATCGTGCTGGCCGGCATGGGTGGCTCGTCCCTGGCCTCCGAGGTGATCACACGCACGGCCGGAGCACCGCTGACCGTGCTCGACACCACCGACCCGCACCAGGTCGCGGGCGCACTCGGCGACCGGCTGGACCGCACGCTGGTGATCGTGTCGAGCAAGAGCGGGACGACGATCGAGACCGACAGCCATCGCCGCATCTACGAGCAGGCCCTGCATGACCTCGGGTTCACGCCCGAGGAGGTCGCGCGCCGGTTCGTGATCGTCACTGACCCTGGCTCGCCGCTCGAGGAGGTGGCGCGCAAGGCCGGCTATCACGTCGTGCTCGCCGACCCCAACGTGGGCGGCAGGTACAGCGCGCTCACCGCGTTCGGGCTTACGCCGAGCGCTCTCGCCGGCGTGGACGTGGCCGCCCTCCTCGACCAGGCGGAGGCCGTGATGCCTGCGCTCAGCCGTGACGAGCACAACCCGGGACTCGTGCTCGGCGCCGCGCTGGGCGGGTTCGCGGTCGATGGCCACGACAAGGCGGTCATCGCGGACCACGGTTCTGGTATCTCCGGCTTCGGCGACTGGGCGGAGCAGTTGCTCGCCGAGTCAACGGGCAAGCAGGGTCACGGGATCTTGCCGGTGGTAGTCGAGTCGGCGCAGGCCCCCGGGTTCTCCCCGGGCCCGGACGTTCACCTGCTCGGGCTCGGGTCAGGTACGCAGCAGGAACGCCATGGCGCGGCGGCGGCGCCATCGAGGCCGCCGCGGCCCGTGGACACAGCGGTTGCCGGTCCGCTCGGCGCGCAGTTCCTCGTGTGGGAGTACGCGACCGCGCTGGCCGGCCGGATTATCGGCATCAACCCATTCGACCAGCCGAACGTCCAGGAATCCAAGGACAACACCGCCGCCATGCTCGCCAGGGCCGGCGACACGCCGCTGCCGGTCGGTGAGCCTGCGTTCGTCGACGGCGTGGTGGAGGTTCACGCGGATCCTGAACGACTGCGCGGCGCCACCGACCTGGCCGGTGTGATTGACTCCCTCATCTGGTCGCTGCCCGATGGCGGTTACCTGACGATCATGGCCTTTCTCGACAGGACGAGCGACAGCGACGCGGCCCGGCTGCGCACCGCGCTCGCGGTACGGACCACACGTCCGGTGACGTTCGGCTGGGGACCCCGGTTCCTGCACTCGACCGGCCAATATCACAAGGGCGGCCCGCAGACTGGCGTGTTTCTGCAGATCACAGGTGCTCTCGAGCGGGACGTGCAGGTGCCCGGTGAGCCCTACTCACTTGGGCGGCTGCAGCTGGCCCAGGCACTCGGTGATCTCGGTGCGCTTCGCAGCCGCGGCCGGCCTGCCGTCCGGCTGCATCTGCGGAACAGGGCAGCCGGCCTGAAGCAACTGCTCGCTGCCGCAACAACCGGGCCCGCCACAACCGGCATCGCAACAACCGGGCCCTCCACAACCGGGGCCGCAACACCCGGGGCCGCGGCAACCGCGGCCGCTACGACCGCGGCGACAGGCGGCACAATGACAGGCGGGTGGACGCAAGGGGGCGCCACCGCAGGAGGAATGGAATGAACGAACCGGCGGCCGTCCCCGCCAACCCGCTGCGGGACCCGAGAGACCGGCGCATCCCCCGCGTCGCCGGGCCCTGCGTTCTGGTGATCTTCGGGGTCACAGGCGACCTGGCACGCAAGAAGCTGATGCCGGCCATCTACGATCTGGCCAACCGCGGCCTGTTGCCACCGGGGTTCTCCCTGGTCGGATTCGCCCGCAGGGACTGGTTGGACGAGGACTTCGCCCAGGTCACCTATCAGGCCGTGAAGGAACACGCGCGCACGCCGTTCAAGGATGAGGTCTGGCAGCAGCTGTCCGAGGGGGTGCGGTTCGTTCCTGGCGAATTCGCTGACGACGACGCATTCGACCGGCTGGCCGAGACGGTCGCCGAACTGGACGCACGGCGCGGTACGGGCGGCAACTACGCCTTTTACCTGTCGATCCCGCCGAAGTTCTTCCCGGACGTGGTCAGGCAGCTGAAGCGTTCCGGGCTGTCGTCCCCTGGCGACGGGCCTTTCGAGAACGACCGCCGGCCGTGGCGCCGCGTCGTGATCGAGAAGCCTTTCGGGCACGACCTGAAGAGCGCGCGTGAGCTGAACGCGATCGTGGACACCGTGTTCCCGAGGGATACCGTGTTCCGTATCGACCATTACCTGGGCAAGGAGACGGTCCAGAACATCCTGGCGCTGCGCTTCGCGAACACCATGTTCGAGCCGCTCTGGAACCGCGGCTATGTAGATCACGTTCAGATCACCATGGCCGAGGACATCGGTATCGGCGGTCGGGCCGGTTATTACGACGGGATTGGCGCCGCCCGTGACGTCATCCAGAATCACCTGCTGCAGTTGCTCGCGCTGATTGCCATGGAGGAGCCGGTCTCCTTCGACGCGCATTCGCTGCGCGCGGAGAAGGAGAAGGTGCTTTCCGCGGTACAGCTCCCCGATGACCTGACCCTGGGTTCCGCTCGCGGCCAGTACGCCTGCGGCTGGCAGGGCGGCGTCGAGGTGCGCGGCTTCCTCGAGGAAGACGGCATCCCTGCGGACTCACGGACCGAGACCTATGCCGCGGTGAAGCTGGGCGTGGATACCCGCCGCTGGGCGGGCGTACCGTTCTACCTGCGCACGGGCAAACGGCTGACACGCCGGATGACCGAGATCGCGCTGATCTTCCAGCGGGCGCCACATCTGCCTTTCACCAAGACGGATACCGAGGAACTCGGGCAGAACGCCATCGTGATCCGGGTGCAGCCGGACGAGGGCATGACGGTGCGGTTCGGCTCCAAGGTTCCAGGCACGGCCATGGAGGTCCGCGACGTCAACATGGATTTCGCCTACGGCGAGTCGTTCACGGAATCGAGCCCGGAGGCGTACGAGCGGCTCCTGCTCGCCGTGCTCATCGGTGACCCGCCACTGTTCCCCAGGCACGAAGAGGTCGAGCTGTCCTGGATGGTCCTGGATCCGATCGAGGAGTTCTGGACGGAGCACGTGAAGCCCGAGCCGTACGCGGCGGGCACACAGGGCCCGGCGTCGGCGGATGAGCTGATGGCCCGCGAGGGGCGCGTCTGGCGCCGCCTGTAGCCGGTAGCTGAGTAGCCCAATTGCCCACTAGCCGGGTGGCCGGGTAGCCGGGTAGCCGAGGACGAGGATTGACCATGACGATCGATCTGACCGACACCACCACAGCGCAGATCCAGCAGGCGCTCACTCAGGCACGGCACCGGCTCGGCGGTCCCACCATGGGAATGGTGCTCACATTGGTGATCGGCACCGACGAGACGACCCAGTACGACGCTATCCGTGCCGCCAACCAGGCGGCCCGCGAGCATCCCTGCCGGGTGCTCGGGGTGATCAAGCGTGATCCCCGCTCGCGGCCGCGCCTTGACGCGGAGATCCGGGTCGCGGAGAGCGGCCCGGGTGAGACCGTGCTGCTGCGCCTCTACGGACCACTCGCCGACCACGCAGACTCCGTGGTCGCCCCGCTTCTCGTGCCTGACACCCCGGTGGTGACCTGGTGGCCGGGCAGCGCGCCAGGCGTGCCCGCCGCAGACCCGCTCGGCGAGCTCGCACAGCGCCGCGTCACCGATGTGGCGGCGGCACCGGAACCGACGCGGGCCCTGGCCGGACTGGCCGTGCACTACACGCCGGGTGACACCGACTTCAGCTGGACGAGGGCGACGGGCTGGCGATCCCTCATCGCCGCGGCGCTCGACCAGCCCCACGGCGTGGTACGAGGCGGCTTGGTGGGGGCGGAAGACGGCAACGCAACTGCCGTGCTGCTCGCTGCCTGGCTGTCCCTGAAGCTCAGGGCGCCCTTCACCAACCAGGCATCGCCGGGACCTGGCATCACGGAAGTGCTCATCTCCTGCGCGGACGGTGACATCTCCGTCACCAGGCCGGACGGGCGGGTAGCCACCCTGTCCCGTGCTGGGCAGCCGGATCGCATGGTCGCGCTGCATCGCAGGGAAACCGCCGACCTGCTCGCGGAGGAGCTGCGGCGGCTCGATCCCGATGAGGTCTACATGGAGTCTGCGGCGCAATTCGCGCTCAGCGTCGGCGGGCCATGAGCACGCCAGAGGTCATTGTCCACCGCGACGGCGCGCTGCTGGCCAAGGCGGTCGCCGCGCGGCTGGTCACCAGGCTGGTGGACGCGCAGGCCGCGCAGGGCAGCGCCGCTCTCGTGCTGACAGGCGGCGGCATCGGCACGGCGGTGCTCGGCGAGCTCGCCGCGGCGCCGGCCCGTGACGCTGTGGACTGGCTGCACCTGGACATCTGGTGGGGTGACGAGCGGTTCCTGCCCACGGGTGATCCGGAGCGCAATGAGACCGGCGCGCGCGCCGCGCTGCTCGACCACGTCGATACCGATCCGGAGCGGGTCCATCCGATGCCAGGCCCGGACGGACCGGACGGCAACGACCCGGAGGCCGCGGCGGCCAGGTATGCGGTACAGCTGCGCCACGCCACCCGGCCGGAGGATCACGGTCCGGTGCCGTCCTTCGACGTGCTGCTCGCCGGCATCGGCCCGGAAGGGCACGTCGCGTCGCTTTTCCCCGGCATGCCTGCGCTGTACGACGAACGGCCTGTCGTGGCGGTACACGGCGCGCCAAAGCCGCCGCCGCTGCGGCTGTCCCTCACGCTGCCCGCGATCCGGGCGGCGCGCGAGGTCTGGATGATCGCCGCCGGCCCGGAGAAGGCCGGCGCCGCACGGCTGGCGCTTTCCGACGCCGGCTATGTCCAGGTGCCCGCGGCCGGGGCGAGGGGCCGGCGCCGCACGCTGGTGCTGCTCGACCGCGCAGCGGCCTCGGGCCTCCCGACTGGGCTTGGCCGACCTGCCTCGCCCTAACCGGGCCGTTGCCTGGCGCGCGCGGCGGATGGTGGACGTGCCCACTGCCCGATTGCCGGCCCGATTTGATGGCCCGATTTGCTGACCCGATTTGCTGGCCCGATTTGCCGGCCCGATTTGATCGCCCATGATGGATTCCATGGCAGACAGATTCCGTGGCAAGCCCGTGATCGGGATCAGCGCGTACGCTGAGCCCGCGCGATGGGCAGGATGGGAGGCGCACGCCACCCTGGTACCGCAGGCGTATGTGGACCGGATTGCCGCCGCTGGATGCGTGCCGGTGGTGCTGCCTCCGGTGCCCGGCACCGAGCGGGCGGTCGGCCGGCTGGACGGGCTGGTGCTCAGTGGTGGCGGCGACGTCGATCCGGTGCTCTACGCAGCACAGCCCCACCCGCGGACGGCGGGAGTGCATCCGGGAAGGGACGCAGCGGAACTCGCCCTGCTGCAGGCCGCCTTCGATGCGGGTCTGCCTGTTCTCGGCATCTGCCGCGGCCTGCAGGTGCTGAATGTCTTCCGGAGCGGCACGTTGCTCCAGCATGTGCCCGAAACCGCCGGCCACGACGGGCACGCCCCAGCGCCCGCTGAGTACGGGCAGCGGGCGGTACAGGTCACGCCGGGCAGCCGTGTCGCGGAGATCCTGGGCAGGGACCCGCTCAGCGTGGCCTGCCACCACCACCAGGCGATCGAGCGGCTCGGCGCCGGGATCACGGCTGCTGCCTGGTCGGACGACGGGGTAATCGAGGCCGTCGAGCTGGACGGGTACCCGTTCGCGATCGCCGTGCAGTGGCACCCGGAGGTAAGCGAGGATCTCAGCTTGTTCCTGGCCCTGGCCGAAGCCGCCCGCACCCGCTTGGCCGACCCCACCGCCCGCGGTTAGCGTAGCGGGCGGGCCGTGGGGCATCGCAGCAACCGGAAGCAGCAACCCGCGGGCCGGCAGCTAGCGAAACCGGCCGGTACGGCCGCGGCCGTACCGGTACGAGGTCCGGCGCAGGAAGACCACGACCACCACAACCAGCCAGACGGGCACGAACGAGAGGTAGTGGTGGTGATGATCCGGGTAGCCAAGGACGCCCCAGTAAAGTGAGGTGAGCGCTACCCCCGCAAGCAGCAGCGGCGCCAGCCGCACGAACCGCAGCGGCAGCGGAGTCCATGGCCGCTGCTGATCAGCGGGCCGGGGGCTCTGCGTCGCGGTCAGGTCCGCGCCGAGCCGGACCTCAGCCGGCAGGTCATTCGTCAGATCGAGGAGATCGCCCCAGGTCCTGCCCGCGTACGCGGCGGCCATCCGCTGGTCGAACTCCTCAAGCGTCAGCGGCCCTCCGCGTACTGGGAGCGGAGGATCTCGACGACATGCTCCCTGTCGTGATCCGACGCGCGGATGGCATGGTTGGTCGTCATCGGTCGGTCCTCCTTGCCGGGCAGGTGTCGCTCTAGGCCAATTGTGCGGCCGCACCGGCGTGCTCGCGTCCACCGAGGGGAGGTTTCCGGCCTACTCCACGCGGAGCAGGCCAGCATCCTCGCGGTCGTCGCGTGCGACCGCCGACGGGGCTGCCAGGGCGCCTTGGACGCATGGCTCGTGCGGATTCGCGCATCTTGCCCGCGATTCGCGCATGAAGTGTCTATCTGGACACGGCACCAGAGTCGTTGGCAGAGTTACCCTCGAATCAGGTCTTCCAGTTGGTTCTGTTGAGCCTTCATCAGCCGAAGGAAGGTCACTGTGGGCCCGGACGGCACTCGTCTCGCTGAGCCACCCGCGACGCATGCGCGGCGCCGGCCTGTTCCACGTGCCGGTGTGGTCTCCGATCCGGGCCATCCAATCCCGGCACCGCCGTGGCTTTGCATCCAAAGCCAGGCCGCGCCACGTCCTCGCCGCTAGGAGTCACCATGAGCGTCACAGAAGATCGCTCTGCCGCCACCACCGCCGCCTCACCAATAGCCGATCCCGGCGCGCTTGGTCTTGCCGCCTTCGCCCTCACCACTTTCCTTCTTTCCGCGAAAAACGCGGACTGGACCCGCGGCACCGACGCCTGGCTTGGCTACGCCCTGGCCTACGGCGGGTTCGTCCAGGTGCTGGCCGGAATGTGGGAATTCCGCAACAGGAACGTGTTCGGCGCCACCGCCTTCTCCACGTACGGCGGGTTCTGGATTGGGCTCGGGCTGTATGTCCTGCTCGTAGCCCCCACCGCAACGGCGGTATCGCAGGTCCAGAATGATCTGGGCTGGATCCTGCTGGCTTTCGCGATCTTCAACATCTACATGCTGCTGTGGAGCACGCAGATCAACATCGCCGTGTTCACCGTCTTCCTCACCCTGCAGGCGACCGAGATCATCTTGTTCATTGGGAACTTCGCGAGCAACACGTCGGTCATTAAGGTCGGCGGCTACGTGGGTGTCGTGACGGCCGCGGCCGCCTGGTACGCGTCTGCCGCGGTTGTTACCAACAACATGCCCGGCCCGCTGTCGCTGCCTGTCGGCGGGCCCCTGGTCCGTCAGCGCTAGCAGCCAGTTCCTGGTCCGCACCGGCATGACGGCGGACCAGGAGCCCTCACGATGATGGTGGCGTACCCGGCCCTTGACTGAGGCCGGGTACCCACCATGTGTTGAGCACGATGTTTGCGGCACGGCGCCACCGGCCGCCGCGCTGTGGGGTGCGCGGACGATTACGCGTCACAATGGAATGGTGCTCATGATCGGCGAGGAAGAGTTCGAGACGCTCGTGGCCGAGGCACTCGACAGCATCCCGCGGGAACTGGCGTCTCTGATCGACAACGTCGCCGTTTTCGTCGAAGACGAGGCCGACCCGCCACAACCCGGGCTGCTCGGCCTGTACGAAGGTGTGCCGCTCACCGTTCGCGGGCAGTGGTACGCGGGCGTGCTGCCCGACAGGATCACCATTTACCGGCTGCCTATCCTGAGAATCTGCGGTTCGAGGCAGGATGTGGCGGACCAGGTACGGATCACAGTTGTGCACGAGATCGCCCATCACTTCGGCCTCGGCGATGCCAAGCTGCGACGGCTCGGCTACTGATTCCGCACCGCAGCCCGCTGCCGTGCCCGCGCCGCGGGGTCACCGGGACCGGTCTCACCTATGTCACGGTGGCCACAGACGACGGGCCCATCTCCAGCCCAGCACCCAGGTAGCCGCCGCCACGACCGGGCCATACGAACCCGGCCGTACACGTTCCTCCGCGCCCCGTCTGACCTCCGCGCCCCCTCTGACGCATCATGCAACCCGGTCAGTGGTGCGTCGTCTCGTACCTGCTGATGACGTCCGAAGGGATCCGGCCACGGTCGCTCACCGGAAGACCCCGGCTCTTCGCCCAGGCACGGATCTGCGCGCTCCGCTGGCGGTGCGCCGCCGTCCTACGGCGGCGGCGGACTCCCCGCGTGGTCGCCTTCCGCCCGTATGCTGCATACCTCTTGAGAACCTCGTCGAGCTTGTCACTGTGCTTCTTGCACAGGTCGATCTCATAGTTCTGCCCCTCAAGGCCGAAGGCGCGGGTTCGCTCCTGGCCCTGCGGGATCTCTTTCTTGTCATAGTCACATGCGTACGTGACCAACACCTTCTGTGCCACTGGAGTCCCCCTTCTCCTGTCAATTATGTATCCAGCAGAAGATGAGATAACCGCATACGGTCGCGAACTCCGGTCTGATCGCGTTGGCGGCCTCGCGGGTGTCTGTTCTGGTCATCACCTGTCGCATCCCAGATGCCATGGGAAGTGCAGGTATCAGTGGATCGATGACACCCGCGCATACAGTTTGCGCCGGGGACCGCCGCCCACAAGGGCGCAGGTCCCCGGCGCAAGGATGCCGATGTGGAGGTCGCCTCCTCGGCGAATGGCGCAACGCGGCTCCAGCCTGACGGTATTCCGCGAGGGCAAAAGGTGCGGCCCGGGGCACACTGCCACACCGGCAATGGGCTGTAACGCGGCGGGACCCTGAGATGTTCCCGCGGGCGGTGGCCAAGGCCCGCGGCGGGCCGACGCGTCGCCGCGCCATCCTGGGGTCGAGTGGTGGTCGAGTGGCCTCGCCTCAGCGACCGCCGGTCACCGGATCGGCCAGCGCGCGCTCAACGATCGGTGGCGGGCGGGTATCCGTAGGGCACTGTCCGGGGATTCTCGTCGCCGGAGCGTCGCGCACCTGATGCCCCAGGCCGGTAAGCGCCAGGGTCAGCCCCGGGCCAGTCGCCCGGATCGCGGTAGCCGCCGACATCACCATGCTCGGTGTTTCCTGCGTAAGTGCCCGGCTCGAAGTAACTGGCGCGGATAGCGGGCCCGATCTGGCCGGCGCGGTCGTCGGTGTCGCGACAACCGGTGTTAGGGGCAGGCTCCGGGTAACGCCCGTGGCCGGAGGGATCGGGATGCCTGTGGTGCTCACCTGTGCCTGGGTAGCCGCCGGATGGGGCAGGCTCCGGGTAACGCCCGTGGCCGGAGGGATCGGGATGCCTGTGGTGCTCACCTGTGCCTGGGTAGCCGCCGGATGGGGCAGGCTCCGGGTAACGCCCGTGGCCGGGGGGATCGGGATGCCTGTGGTGCTCACCTGTGCCTGGGTAGCCGCCGGATGGGGCAGGCTCCGGGTAGCCCGGGTAGCCCAGGTGGCCGGGCGCCCCGGCAGGCCGGCGGTACTCCCCCGTCTCCGGGTAGCTGCCACGCCCGGCCGGGTCAGGCCCGAAGAAGCCGCCGGGGCCGGGGTAACCACCCCGGGGGGCGGGCTCGGAATAACCACCGTGGGCGGCGGCCCCGGCCTGCCCAGCGTGCTCCCCTGGATCGGGATGCCCGTGGGACGCGGAAGGCTCGGGCTGCCTGGGGTAGCCGGAGCCGCGATAGCCCTTCCGCGAGGCAGGCTCCGCGTAACTACCGCGGCCCGCGGGATCTACCTGCGCTGGATCGGTGTACGCGCCGTACGGCGCGGCTGCGACCGCAGGACCGCGTTGCAGTGCTTCGACAAGCCGGGGAAGATCGGCGATCGGTACACGGAACGTACCGGTGCAGGTCCCAGCCTGCCAGATGCTGAATACCGCCACGCCCGTATCCGCGTACCAGCTGAGGCGCATGGTACGGGAGTTGCCCCGGACGTCGAAGAAAACCTCGCCGAGGCGCGGCAACGGCGCTACGTCCGGTGCTGGCATGCAGCCCATGGTGGCGCCAACACGCACAGCCTGTCCAGTAACATCGTCCATCTGCGGATCGTCGCAGGCGGCAAAGGCGACAAACGGTGCTGGTCCGGGGCGGGCCGCCGGGAAGGACCGGGAAGGGGTACCCGGCGCCCGTACTGACGAGCCGCCGCCGCGCCGGTCGCGGGCCAGGACACAGCACGGTTAATTGTTAGGCGCATTATTGCTACCCGGCCTGCGCGGCACCGGTTAGGGGTGACATGATTACTGCGGCTCACACGGACAGCACCAGGCGCAGCGTTCAGGGTCTCCGGCGCTGGGCCGCGCTAGCCGTTCGGTCTGCTGGTCACCGCACGTAGCGACGACCGGACCCGGGCGGCCGGGAACACCGGACCACCAAAGAGCGTTGCATGATGCGACGGCCGGAAACGGCGCCGCGTGTGGCTTCGCCTGTTACGAGCCTAATGCTTTACGGACTGTGGAACGACCAAGCGACCCGGTTGAGGTGATCGATACATGTCTCAGGTACGTCGGCAGACCGCCGTGCTTCCGCGCCCGAGCTGGGGCTGGCAGGATGCTGCCGCGTGCCGGGGTGAGGATCTCGTGCTGTTCTTCGGGCCCGACGGCGAGCGGCAGCCGGAGCGAGAGATCCGTGAACGAAAGGCCAAGGCGATCTGCGCACAGTGCCCGGTGCGAACCGAGTGTCTCAGCTACGCGGTTGCGCGCCCGGAGAAGTACGGCACCTGGGGTGGCCAGAACGAGGACGAGCGCTCGTCCGAACGGCGCCGCCGGATGCGGCGGGCGAACGCGGCCTGACGGCCTTCCGCCACGACCGGGATGAGCCGCGGGCGGGTACGGAGATTTTCCCCGAAGCACCGGGCTTCGTGAGATCAGGGGGCGGCGTGCGTGCTGCCCGCGGCCTCGTTGAGCAGAGCCAGGACGTCGGCGTCGGTCAGCTGGCCGAACGACACATACCATTCACCCACGGCACGGAAGCGGCGCGGCAGAGCGAGTGCGACGATGTCGTCGGCCTCGACCGCGAGCGCCGCCGCGGACGCCGGTGAACCCACCGGAACCGCAAGCACCGTGCGCCCGGCGTGTGCGGCTCGCAGCGCGCGCAGCGCGGCGCGGGCCGTCACACCCGTGGCGAGGCCGTCGTCTGTCAAGATCACGGATCTGCCGCGCACATCTGGTGGCGGCCGGCCGCCACGGTACACCTCGACACGGCGCTGGAGTTCCGCGCGCTCGCGCGCGACGACCCCGGCGAGTTCCGCTTTCTCGATGCCCAGCTCTCGCAGCGTGGCGTTGTCGAAGACGGGATCACCGCCTTCCGCGAGCGCGCCGACGCCGAGCTCCGGTTGCCGCGGGTATCCGATCTTCCTGGTCACGAGCACGTCGAGCGGGGCGCCGAGATCCCGTGCGACCTCGGCGGCCACCGCGACTCCGCCGCGCGGCAGCGCGAGCACGAGGGGCCGCTCGAGCGTCAGGCGCCCGTCAGGTCCCGTGAAGCGGCGTCGCAGGGCTGCAGCGAGCGCACGACCGGCGCCGCGCCGGTCAGGAAACGGAAGCCGCACCGCATCCCGAACGGCTTCCGCGGACTGCTCATTCATGCCGGCCACTTCCTCGAACCGGCCGGTCGCCCCTCGGGGGCGAGGCATCGTCGCGGGCTTGGAGCCTGCAGGGAAGCCCCGCGGCACACGAGGTTCCCAGACAGCCTCCTACCCTCCGCGCGGATGGTCACGCCCGGCTATTTGTGATTGGCCGAAGCCATGCCGGGCAACAATCGGTTTCATGATCCGCATTGCCTGCAGGGTGCGTCGGCATGACGACTGCCCGGGCGGCAGCTGGTGCGACTGCCAGCACATGCCGGCCTCGCGGCCGGCCGATTTCAGCAGGGCCGGTGGCAAGCTAGATCGCGACCGGCGTCGCAAATCCGTACCGCGGTCAAAGTCCGATGCGATGGCGGGAATAGGGCCGGATTCACGAACTGTTTACCCAGCGTGGGCGAGCAAAAGCAAGTGAACGTGCAGGAGTCTTCCTGGACACACCGTGCTGTGACGTGTGACCATGCCGGTATGGCTGCCGCGGACCCTTTGCTCGTTACGCGCAGGCACGTGGATCTGCTCCGCGTCCGCAGCGCGCTGTGTCGACGCGCTAACTGACCGCTGCCCCTAACGATCCGGGCGCGTGCCCGCGCCGCTGAGCCGTATCCGCCGAGCTCAGCGCCGAGCTGGTCGAGCTGCTCACGAGCCGCACTCACACCTGGCATGCGCCTGCCGACCTTGAGGACCGTCGCATGCCATCACCGGATTCACCGCCAACCGCTACCTCGTCGCCGCCAGGGGCCAGGGCAAGCGCCGCACGGACGCCGCGCCAGGGAAAGGGCCGCGGCGAGGGCCAATGGGCCCTCGGGTACCGCGAGCCACTGAACAAGAACGAGGAATCCAAGAAGGACGATGACGGGCTCAACGTCCGCCAGCGCATCATCGACATCTACTCGAAGCGGGGTTTCGACTCCATCGACCCGGCCGACCTGCGCGGCAGGTTCAGGTGGTTCGGCCTCTACACGCAGCGAAGGCCCGGCATCGACGGCGGCAAGACCGCCATACTCGAGCCCGAGGAGCTCGACGACCGCTACTTCATGCTCCGCATCCGGATCGACGGCGGTCAGCTCAGCGGTGACCAGCTACGGACGATCGCGGATATCTCACGCTCCTACGCGCGCGGCACAGCCGATATCACCGACAGGCAGAACATCCAGCTGCACTGGGTGAACATCGAGGATGTGCCAGCGATCTGGGAAGCGCTCGACGCGGTGGGCCTGTCCACGATGGAGGCCTGCGGCGACACCCCGCGGGTGATCCTTGGCTGCCCGGTCGCGGGCATCGACGCCCGCGAGGTGATCGACGCGACGCCGGATATCATGGCCACCCACCGCCAATGGATCGGCGACCCTTCCTTCTCCAACCTGCCGCGCAAGTACAAGTCGGCGATGAGTGGCTGCACCGTGCAGTGCACCGTGCACGAGATTAGCGATGTGGCATTCGCGGGCGTGGCCGGACCGGACGGAGAGCCCGGCTACGACCTGTGGGTGGGGGGCGGGCTTTCCACCAACCCCATGATCGGCAAGCGGCTCGGCGCGTTCGTCAGGACCGGTCAGGTGCCCGAGGTCTGGGCGGGTGTCACGTCCGTTTTCCGTGACTACGGCTACCGCAGGCTGCGGCACCGCGCGCGGCTGAAGTTCCTGGTCGCGGACTGGGGACCGGAGCGGTTCCGTGAGGTGCTCGAGAAAGAGTATCTCGGCTACGCGCTGCAAGACGGGCCCGCTCCGCAGCCGCCAAGCGACGGGCGGCGTGACCATGTCGGCGCGCACAGGCAGCGCGACGGCCGATACTACGTGGGCTTCGCGCCGGTCGTAGGCCGGCTGTCTGGTGACACGTTGCACGCGATCGGCGACCTTGCCACCGAGTACGGCAGCGGCCGCGTGCGCACCACCATCGAGCAGAAGATGGTCATTCTCGACGTTCCTTCCCACCGCGTCGATGACCTGTCCGCTGGGCTCGCAGCAGCAGGCCTGCAGGTCGAGCCGAGCGTCTTCCGCCGGCACACGATGGCATGCACGGGCATCGAATTCTGCAAGCTCGCGATCGTGGAGACAAAGCAGCGGGCGGCCGGCCTCATCGACGAGCTTGAACGGCGGCTGCCCGACTTCGCAGATCCCGTCACCATCAACGTCAACGGGTGCCCGAACTCCTGTGCCCGCATACAGACCGCCGACATCGGCCTCAAGGGCTCACTCGTCACAGACCCGGACGGCCGCCAGGTGGAGGGCTTCCAGATACACCTCGGCGGTACGCTGGCCGGCGGCGATGCCACAGGGTCGGGGTTCGGCAGGAAGGTACGCGGGCTGAAGAGCACCGCCGAAGACCTTCCCGACTATGTCGAGCGGCTGCTTCGCAGGTATGCGGCAGCCAAGGAGCCCGGTGAGACGTTTGCTGCCTGGAGCGCACGGGCAGCCGAGAGTGACCTTCAACCGTACGGCGCTGGCCCGGGGGACGACCTCCGGAACCCCCGTCGAAATTGATGAACGAGGTAATCCTGTGGCTGAGCGAGCGATCCCGTTTTATTGCCCCTATTGTGGCGAGGAAGATCTAGAGCCTCGTGAGCAGGATGGCAGCTGGCATTGCCGTAGCTGCGCTCGTGCCTTCCAGCTGAGATTCGCTGGTATCGGAGCTGCCCTATGATCTCCACGGCGCCGGGTGCGTCAGCCGATCCCGAACTCCTCGCCGAACGGGCGAGCGACAAGCTGGCGGACGCGCCTGCGGAGGAGATCGTTCGGTGGGCGGTCCGGGAGATCGGAGAACGGATCTGCGTGACATCGTCGATGACCGACACAGTGATCATCGACCTTGCGTCGCGGGTCAAGCCAGGAATCGATGTGATCTTCCTTGACACGGGATATCACTTCGCCGAAACCGTCGGCACCCGCGATGCGGCAGCGGCCGTGTATCCGGTCAACCTGATCAACGTCACTCCGTCGCGGACAGTGGCCGAGCAGGATCGCGACCTGGGCCCGCGGCTGTTCGGGCGCAATCCGGATCTGTGCTGCTACCTGCGCAAGGTCGTGCCGCTTGAGCAGGCACTCGCGCCATACGACGCGTGGATCACGGGCGTTCGCAGGGAGGAGACGAATTCCAGGCGCGGCACCCAGGCCATCGAGTGGGATCCGCGCAGGAAGATGGTCAAGGTCAATCCGATTGTCAGCTGGTCGCAGGACCAGGTCGACGCCTACATCGAAAAGTATGGCGTGCTGGTCAACCCGCTCGTGTCCGAGGGTTATCCGTCGATTGGCTGCGCCACCTGCACACTGCGCGCCGAGCCTGGCGCCGATCCGCGCAGCGGGCGGTGGGCGGGGACCAGCAAGACCGAATGCGGCATCCACACGTGATCGGCACCGACGACGCAGGTGGCCAGGGACGGCCGCCGCCGCTTCTGGCCATCGCGCACGGCAGCAGGGATCCACGCGCCGCCGCGGCCGTGGCGGAATTGCTCGATGGGGTGCGCCGGCGGTCCGCACGGCAGGGCTTGCCAGGCCTGCAGGTCGTCACCGCCTACCTGGACCACGCGCCGCCGTCGCCGGCGCAGGTTCTTGGCGCCCTGCACGGCAGCGCTCTCCCCGACGCCAGCGCGGAGGCGGGGGGTCCCGGGGGGTCCTCCCCCCGGACCAGCGCGGAGGCGGGGGGTCCCGGCGGGTCCTCCCCCCGGACCAGCGCGGAGGCGGGGGGTCCCGGCGGGTCCTCCCCCCGGACCAGCGCGGAGGCGGGGGGTCCCGGCGGGTCCTCCCCCCGGACCAGCGCGGAGGCGGGGGGTCCCGGCGGGTCCTCCCCCCGGACCAGCGCGGAGGCGGGGGGTCCCGGCGGGTCCTCCCCCCGGACCAGCGCGGAGGCGGGGGGTCCCGGCGGGTCCTCCCCCCGGACCAGCGCGGAGGCGGGGGGTCCCGGCGGGTCCTCCCCCCGGACCAGCACTGACCAGGCCCGCACGGTTGTCGCGCTGCCACTGCTGCTGACTGACGCGTATCACAGCAAGACGGACATTCCCTCGGTTCTGCGGTACGCCGCCGTCACGCTGCCGGGCCTGCGGATCCGTTACGGCGAGACGCTCGGGCCGCACCCGCTGCTGATCAGCGCGATGGAGCGGCGTCTTACGCAGGCCGGTGTTCAGATCGGCGATCCTGGCACGGCCGTGGTACTCGCCGCCGCGGGATCGACGGACCCGGCGGCCACGGAGGTGATCTCCCGGCTCGCGAGCGACTGGCATGGGCTGCGCGGCTGGTACGACGTGGTCCCCGCCTTCGCGTCCGCTGCCTCGCCGTCCCCAGCCGACGCCGTCGCCTCGCTGCGGGGGAGCGGTGCTAGGAACGTGGTGGTGGCCAGTTACCTGCTCGCGCCAGGGGTGTTCGCCGACAAGGTGCGCGATACCACCCTGGCCGCGGGCGCCTCCGCCGTGTCAGGCGTGCTCGCAGCGGCTCCCGAAGTCGCCGACCTTGTGCTCCGCCGCTACGCCGCCGCGTCCGCCGGGATCACACGGCTGGCACCACAAGCGGCCGTACCCGCGCGCAACCTTGCCTGACCGCAGCGGCCTCGCAGGCGCTCGCGCGGCTCTTGCTGGCAGCCCGGACGTCCGGGAACCGAGGTCTGCGGCATCTTCCCCTCCGAAACCGTCACGCGAATCGGGCATTCCGGGCACTGCTACAACGGTTTCGGGGGGGTAGTCGAGTGCCAGGCTCGCTCGGTAACTGCCTGAACCGGTAGGTATACATTTATGAATACCACGGGTGACGCTGGTGTGGCTGCGGAGCGTGACAGCGTTCTGGAAACCGGCGGCCTGGCCCTGACAGCCCGGCCCTGACGGCTGGCCCAATGGCCGGTCCTATGGCTGGTCCTGGCGGCCAGAAGATCCTGCAGGAGCTTGCATGCGACCGCACGCCATCCATGAGGTGCTGAATCAGCCACCACCCCTGGCCGGATACGACGTCGCCGCCGATCCCGCCGTCGTCTCCGCGCTTGAGCGGGAGGGAGGCGGGTGGGCGACGCGAGAGCTGCATGAACTCGGCAAGCTTGCCGGAAGCGGCGAGACCGCCACACGCGCCAGGCTCGCCAACGAGTACGGTCCGGTCCTTCGCACCCACGACCGCTACGGCAACCGGATCGACGAGGTCGAGTTCCATCCAGCCTGGCATCAGCTGATGGACACAGCAGTCCGCCACGGCCTGCACGCCGCGCCATGGAAGGACGCGCGGCCGGGCGCGCACGTCGCCCGCGCGGCGAAGTTCTATGTCTGGGCGCAGGCCGAAGCCGGGCACGGCTGCCCGATCTCGATGACGTACGCGGCGGTGCCCGCGCTTCGCCACGCCCCCGAACTTGACGCCAGGTTCAGCACCCTGCTCGCCGCGCGGGTTTACCAGCCAGGCCTGGAACCGCCGGACGGCAAGGCGGGCCTGCTCGCTGGTATGGCGATGACCGAGAAGCAGGGCGGGTCCGACGTGCGGTCCAACACGACGGTGGCGCGGCCCGCGCCGTCCGGGGGCGGCACCTGTTACGTTCTCACCGGTCACAAGTGGTTCAACTCTGCGCCGATGTGCGACCTGTTCCTCGTCCTCGCCCAGGTGGCGGAGCCAACCGGCGCCACGGCAGAGGATGTGATGCCGACGGCCGGCCCCACGTGTTTCCTGCTGCCAAGGGTGCTACCCGACGGCACCCTCAACGGCTTGCGCATACAGCGGCTCAAGGACAAGCTCGGCAATCGCTCGAACGCGTCAGCCGAGGTCGAGTACGACGGCGCGCTCGCCTGGCGGATCGGGGAGCCGGGACGCGGGATCCGCACGATCATCGACATGGTGAGTGCCACCAGGCTCGATTGCGTCCTAGGCAGCGCGGCCGCGATGCGGCAGGGCGCCGTAGCCGCCGTGCATCACGCCTGTCACCGCAAGGCGTTCTGGAGCAGGCTTGTCGATCAGCCGCTCATGGGCAGTGTGCTCGCCGACCTGGTCATCGAGGCGGAGGCGGCGGCAGTGCTCGCCATGCGGCTGGCCGGCGCGGCCGATCGCGCCGCCCGCGGCGACCGCGGCGAGGCAGCCCTTCTCAGGATCGCGCTCCCCGCGGCGAAATACTGGGTCTGCAAACGCGCGCCTGCGCATGCGGCCGAGGCACTCGAATGCCTGGGCGGTAACGGCTACGTGGAAGATTCAGGCATGCCGCGGCTCTACCGTGATGCACCGCTGAACTCGATCTGGGAAGGCTCTGGCAACGTCACCGCCCTCGATCTGCTCCGCGCTCTCGTCCGGGGCGCCGGCGACACGGCCGGACCCGAGCCAGGCGAGGTACTGTGGGCCGAGCTCGCCCAGGCCGGTGGCGCCGACCCGCGGCTGGATAACGCCGTGGCCAGGCTCTCGGCCGGCCTGGCGGCTGCGAGGGGAAACCCAGACTCGGCACGGCAGGCACGACGCCTGGCCGAACTCAGCGCCCTCACCATACAGGGCGCGCTGCTGGTCCGCCACGCTCCGGCCGCGGTCGCCGACGCATTCTGCGCGTCCCGGCTGGACGGTGACTGGGGGCACGCGTACGGGACCCTGCCGGCCCGAATCGACACAGCTGCGATCGTCGGCCGTGCATGTGTCTCGCGCGGCGGGTAAATACCACGTAGTGATCGAGGCTAAGGTTAGCGTCTGCTGCGTGTGGATGACCTCCGGCCAGAACGCTGGGATGCTGGTGGAGGTGAGGAACACGAGGGAGACGGATGCGCATCTGGCCAGGCACCGCGTATCCGCTTGGGGCCACATGGGACGGATCGGGTACGAATTTCGCCCTGTTCTCAGAGGCCGCCGAGCGGGTAGAGCTGTGCCTGTTTGGTGCGGACGACATTGAGACCCGGATCGAGCTCACTGAGGTTGACGCGTTCGTATGGCATGGCTACCTGCCCGGAGTGGGCCCGGGGACCCGGTACGGATACCGCGTGCATGGCCCCTACGATCCGGGCCGCGGGCACCGGTGCAACCCTGCCAAGCTGCTGCTCGACCCGTACGCCAAAGCGATGCAGGGCCAGGTCAGCTGGCACGAGTCACTGTTTTCTTACCATTTCGCCGATCCGGGGCGGCTGAGCACAGCGGACAGTGCCTCGCATATGCCGAAGAACGTCGTGATCAACCCCTTCTTCGACTGGGGGGACGACAGGCCACCGCGCATTCCGTACCACGAGACGGTGATCTACGAGGCGCACGTGCGCGGCCTGACGCTGCTTCACCCCGAGGTGCCGTCGGACCAGCGGGGCACCTATGGCGGGCTGGCCTACCCGGCGCTGGTCGATCATCTGCAGCAACTCGGCATCACCGCCGTGGAGCTCATGCCGGTCCATCAGTTCGTGCCCGAGCACGCCCTCGTTGCCCGCGGCCTCACCGATTACTGGGGTTACAACACCATCAACTTCTTCGCGCCGCACAACGGCTACTCCTCCGCGGGTCAGTTCGGCGAGCAGGTGCTCGAATTCAAGGCGATGGTGAAAGGCCTGCACCGGGCTGGGATCGAAGTGATCCTGGACGTCGTCTACAACCACACCGCCGAGGGCGACCACATGGGCCCGACCCTGTCCTTCCGTGGCATCGACAACGCCGCCTACTACCGGCTGAGGGATGAGGACAAGCGCTACTACCTCGACTACACGGGCTGCGGGAACAGCCTGAACGCCCGCCACCCGCACGCGCTCCAACTGGTCATGGACTCGCTGCGGTACTGGATCCTTGACATGCACGTGGACGGCTTCAGGTTCGACCTCGCCGCCGCGCTCGCCCGCGAACTGCACGACGTGGACCGCCTGTCCGCCTTCTTCGATCTCGTGCAGCAGGACCCGGTTGTCTCACAGGTCAAGCTGATCGCCGAACCGTGGGACGTGGGCGAAGGCGGCTACCAGGTCGGCAACTTCCCCCCATTGTGGAGCGAGTGGAACGGCAAGTACCGTGACACGGTCCGCGACTTCTGGCGCGGTCATCCGGGCACGCTGCCGGAATTCGCGTCCCGGCTGAGCGGGTCGAGTGACCTGTACGAGGCGAGCGGCCGGCGGCCAGTCGCGTCTGTGAACTTCGTCACCTGCCACGACGGGTTCACTCTCCGGGACCTGGTGAGCTACAACACCAAGCACAACGACGCCAACGGGGAATCGGGTGCCGACGGCACCGACGACAACCGGTCCTGGAACTGCGGCACGGAGGGGCCGACGAGTGATCCCGCCATCCTCAGGATCAGGGCGAGCCAGCAGCGGAACGTGTTCGCCACGCTGTTCTGCGCGCAGGGCATCCCGATGCTGCTCGCCGGCGATGAGATCGGGCGGACCCAGCAGGGCAACAACAACGCCTACTGCCAGGACAACGAGGTTTCCTGGGTGAACTGGGAGGACGCAGACGCCGATCTGCTCGAGTTCGTACGGATGCTTGCCGAGCTCAGGCGTGACCACCCGGTATTCCGGCGCAGGCGTTTCTTCCTTGGCCGGCCGCATTCGGGTGACGGGCCCGGGGACATCGCATGGCTCACCCCGTCCGGGCGGCACATGACGGACCGGGACTGGGGAGCCGGCTTTGGCAAGGCGATAGCCGTCTTCCTGAACGGCGAGGCCATCACCGAACCGGACCCGCGCGGGCAGCCGGTAATGGACGACTCCTTCCTGCTGCTTTTCAACGCGCACACCGACCCCGTCGCATTCACCCTCCCCCCCGAGCGGTTCGGCAAACGGTGGGAGCTGGTGCTCGACACGGCGCAAGGGAACATCGCCACCGAGATACCAGAGCTCCGCGCGTCCACGCGGGTCAGGGTCGCTGGCCACGGCGCCCAGATCATGCGCCGCGCCGACGGCACGGCGGCTGACGGCACCGGCCACCACTATGGCCGGACGCGCCGCGGCAGATGAGACGGTAAGCGATAACCTGGCTCACCGCAGACGTACCAGAGAAGAGCGAAGTGCTCTCGAGGAACTGCTGGCGTTTACACCAGGTCGAAATGACCCGCCCGCACCCCAGCGGAAAACGTGTCCCACTCCGCAGGGGTAAAGGCCAGCTTCGGGCCGTCTGGGTCCTTGGAATCGCGAATGGCGATTACGCCGCGCAGGTTGCCCGCCACCTCTACACAGTTGCCACCGCTGCTGCTGCTCCGGCTGGACTTGCGCCACTCGGCGCCGCTCAGCTCCATGTCTTGGCCGCCTCCTCCATCAGCTCAAGCGAGACGGTGCGGGGCAGTGCCTCAGCCCTCAAGGTATCCCACGTCAGCGTGACCGCCGCGACGTCCTCGGCGCGTTCGACGATCTGTCCGGCCAGTGCCGTCTCCAAGTAAACGATGCTCGGGGCGTCATCGAAGTCCGCGATCACAAACGGGCCCCGCAGGCCCTCATGAGCCCCCACGCTCAGCGGGATGACCTGGAGCACGACCCTCGGCCGCTGCCCCGCTTCCATCAGGTGGTCGAGCTGGCCGCGCATCGCACCGGCGCCGCCGACCGGGCGCCGCAGCACGGCTTCGTCGATCACCGCCCACAGCATCGGCGGCTCGTCCCGCGCCAGGATCGTCTGCCGTTCCATCCGCGCGGCGACCCACTGGTCAATCTGGTCCCTGGTGTCCATCACCCGCGTACACATGACCGCCTGCGCGTACTCCTCGGTCTGTAACAGCCCGGGCACAACCGCAGGCTCCCATGTCCGCAGCGTCGCCGCCTCGCGTTCGATGTTGGGCCACCCACGGAACCACGCGGGATACGCCTGATACTTCATGTAGTCCTTCAGGCGTTCGCGCACACGGGCAAGGGCCCCGCCCGCGTCCAGCGCGGCATCGCAGCGTTGCGCGAAATCCTCGGTCGGTATCCGCCGTGCGGTCTCCACCGCTCCCACCAGCGCACCAGAATAGCCAACCTTCTCGCCAAGCTGCTCCTGGCTCAGGCCGGCCGCAGTCCGGTAGTAACGCAGCTCCGCGCCGAACAGGGCAACCGGGCTCGCGCCTGGGTCGAGGTCTCGTGATGGTGGCATTCCGGCTCCTACCCCGGTCCGACATAGACCGCTCTGGATCCGACATGAGGTCCTGGCAGGCTGTCTCCCCTACCGCAGCGTAGTCCTTTGACGACAGGCTGTGTAGCACAGACAACAAGGATCATGACGAACGGTTCAAGCTGATGAGTTCGTATCAAGCGACCACGCCCCCTGCCGATGCCCGCTGCGAGAGCACCGCGACCTGCGGCTCGGTGGCGAAGGTCCGCGTGCTCGTGCCACGGTCACGTTTCATGGCGGACGGCGTTGACCACTGCGCGGACCCGGACTGGTGTGATATGTGCGAGTTACACTGGACGATCCTGCGGGACACGTGCGTCCGCAACGGCCATCAGGTCGTCGACACGACCGGTAGCCTGCGCGACCTGGTGGCCGAGTTCCCCGAGTGGAAGATCTTCTACAGTGATGGCGGGCGGCTGTACGCAGCCGCCCGCCTGAACGGCTCGGTTCAGGGCACGACGGTGGACGCCTGCCTTGTCGGCCAGCTCCGCGCGCGCATGCAGGCGACAGCGCGGGGGGCTGACCCTGCCTGAGTACGCGCGCAGCCGCTGGTTGCTGAGGCGAACTTCCCGGCCGCCAGGGTCCGCAGCGGGTGGCGGCCCCGTTGTGCGGACCGTGACGGCGGTACGAGGATGTCGGTATGAGCGATCAGCGTCGTGGTACCGAAGTGTTCCGGTTAACGCGAGACCTGCTGCTGCGGCAGCGCGCCGACTACGCGGCGGCGCGGCGTGAATTCAGCTGGCCGCAGCTCGACGAGTTCAACTGGGCGCTCGACTGGTTCGACGTACTCGCCCGTGAGCATCCCGACCGGCCGGCGCTGTGGATCGTGACCGAGGACGGGCCAGACACGAAGCTGTCGTATGCGGAGCTGAGCACGCGGTCGGACCAGGTCGCCGCCTGGCTGCGGGGCCTTGGCGTCGGCCGTGGCGATCACGTGCTGCTGATGCTCGGCAACCAGGCACCGTTGTGGGAGGTCATCCTCGCCGCGATGAAACTCGGCGCGGTGATCATCCCAGCGACCACGCTGCTGCAGCCGGAGGATCTCGCCGAGCGGATCTCGCGTGGCGCCGTCCAGCATGTGGTCACGGAGTCAGATCAGACCGGTAAGTTCGCCGGGCTCGGTGGGGGCTGGACGCCCATTGCCATTGGGCCGCCGGTGGCGGCCTGGCATTCATACGATGATTCCCGCCAGGCCCCGGCCAGCTTCGAGCCTGACGGCGTGACGCACGCGGCCGATCCGCTGCTGCTCTACTTCACCTCAGGCACGACTGCGTGGCCCAAGCTCGTCGAGCATAGCCACGTGTCCTACCCGGTCGGGCATCTGTCCACCATGTACTGGCTCGGCCTCCAGCCCGGCGACATGCACTTGAACATCTCCTCGCCTGGCTGGGGGAAGCATGCATGGAGCAACGTCTACGCGCCCTGGATCGCAGGCGCCACCGCCCTGGTGGCCGACTACCGCCGGTTCTCGGCAAAGGCGCTGCTCGAGGTGTTCGTGGGCTACGGGGTGACGACATTCTGTGCGCCGCCCACGGTCTGGCGGCTGCTCATCCAGGAAGATCTAGCCACGGCACCGCCGTCACTGCGGGAGTGCGTGGCCGCGGGTGAACCGTTGAACCCCGAGGTCATCGAGAAGGTACGGAAGGCCTGGGGCATCACGGTCAGGGACGGCTACGGTCAGACCGAGACCACCGCGCAGATCGGGAACTCCCCCGGTCAGCCCGTCAAACCCGGATCCATGGGCCGGCCGCTTCCCGGCTACACGGTGGCACTCGTCGTTGCCTCGACACGTACACCTGCCGACGAGGGCGAGATCTGCCTTGACCTCTCGCAGCGGCCGCTCGGCCTTATGACCGGCTACCTCGGCGACCCAGCGCTGACCGAGGCTGCCATGGACGGCGGCTACTTCCACAGCGGCGACGTCGCGAGCAGGGACGCCGAGGGCTACATCACCTATGTCGGCCGGACCGACGACCTGTTCAAGGCCTCCGACTACCTGATCTCCCCGTTCGAGCTCGAGAATGTGCTTGTCGAGCACGAGGCCGTCACCGAGGCCGCGGTCGTCCCTTCGCCTGACACCATCCGGCTGGCCGTGCCCAAGGCCTACGTCATGCTCGCGCCGGGCTGGGAACCGACAGCGGACACGGCCCTCGCCATCCTGAGGTACGCGCGGGGCCGGCTGGCTCCCTACAAGCGCGTCCGGCGGATCGAGTTCGCAGAGCTGCCGAAGACGATCTCAGGGAAGATCCGCAGGGTCCAGCTGCGGGACGTGGAGGAAACCCGCCACGGCGTCGCGGCCGCGCCCGGACCTGACCGCCGGCCCGGCGAGTTCTGGGAGCAGGATTTCCCGGGTCTGAAGGGGTAGGTACGCGCCACGGTGAGGGCCGCGCATGTCCGGGTGATGTCAGGCCTGCCTGACGGCGCCGTGGCTGTTGCCATCGGGAGGCCCGCGGCCCGGGCAGAGCGTCCACCCGGTCACATGCCGGGCATTACCTGACCACGCTAACGGGCCGCTGGCGCGACGGCTTAGTGGAAGCCGCCGCGCCAGCGAGGTGAGACTGTCCGTGCCGCGCCATCACCGCCGCGCCATGTCGCCGCACGTGGAGCCTGCCGCAGCGGAGCCGCGGCGAACTGCCATGCACGAGCTTGCGGCCGTCCTTGCCAGCCGGTGCAGCCCGTACATTGTCCCGCCTTGTACCTGACCCACAACGATGATCGTGCCTGGCTACGGTTTCGTTCCGAAATCGCGCATGTGACCGGCGTGTTAACAGCGCGACGTGTTAGAGGCCCGCGCCCACCGGTCCACGGCACCCCGGGCCAACCCTGGTGTGCCTTAGGTCGGCCTTAGGTCCGGCCCGGAGGTACGCGGCGCCTGGAGCGGCCAGGACGGCCGATTGCGGTGAACAAGGACACGCGTCTTGAACCCGGGCAAGAATGGCCGAATCGTGGTCACTGTGGAGACGAGATGGGCCAAGGCGGGAAGGCGGCGCAGGCCGCGACGGTTGCGGTTGCTGTGACCTGGAGCGGATAAGATCCTTAGCTAGGAGCACGGATGGCTATTGAGCGCAATCCCGACTGGGGTAAGCACCCGGTACGGACGGCCATCGCAGGTGCGGGCGTCGCAGGATACTCGTGGCTCGCAGGCGGAATCGCCTCGTTCACGACGGCAGCGACGATCGCGGTGGCGGTTCCGTGGGTTGGGCTTGCCCTGATCGCCTTCCGCTGGCCGCCAGAACGAATCCCGCCGCCCGAAGGCCTGGACATCACCGGCGCCTCGTACTGGGCGATCGCGGCGATGATGTTCTTCGAGTGGGAGGCCGCAGGCTTCAGAGACGGCTCGCAGTGGTGGCATCCGACTCTCAGCGTGGTCGCGGGTCCGCTGATGGACTATCACGCGGTCAAGAGCGCCGCCTTCGCGGCATGGCTGCTGGCCGGGTGGGGACTGATCAGGCGGTGACCGGCCATTGAACACACATACGATCACCGTCCTCGGGTTTACTGTCATCGCGATCGCCCTGATCGTGCTTGAAGTGGTGGCTCGCCGCCGCGGCTCACGGATTCCGACGGCTGGCCAGATGGTCGGCTTCCTGATGCAGACACGTATCACGCGCGTGCTCATCCTGCTGCTCTGGGGATGGCTCGGCTGGCACTTCTTCGCTCGCTGACCGCTGACCGCGGGGCCTCGATGGCCGGGCCCGCCGACGCACACCCCGCGGCGGGGCGCGTACGCTGAGGCACACCGCGGCGCAGCGGCCGCAGAAGGTACACACGAAGCACCGTAGGGCGCAACACCGTACAGGCGACGCACCGTACAGGCGACGCACGACTGGCCAGGGAGAGTCACGATGGTCACGGGCCGCAGGCCGAGCCGCGAGGCGATGGAAAAGTACGCCGGGGACGCCGAGCTTGCCGCGCAGTTCCCGGATCTGTTTCATGCGGCACGGGACGCGGAGGACGCGCTACGGCAGGCGCAGGCGGTCCGCGCGCCCGCGATCAGGCTTCGCACGCTTGGGCTGGTTCTCGACGACGCGCTGACCGCTGTCATGCGTTCCGCGTACGCCACGGAGCGCATCGAGATCGGGCCACTCGGGTACGACGACTGGATCTACCGCCGCAAGGCCAGGGCCAAGCCCGAGGTCAAGATGTGGACAGCGGAGGCGGAACGGCTGCTGACCCTCCGCGAAGAGCACCGCCTTGCTGGGATTGTCCGTGTACCGCCTCAGCCCGGGGAGTGGGCGGCCGAAGACGCGACAGCCTGAGCCCGCGACGGCAGGGGTGGCGGACAGCCCGAGCCCGGCGCCCGTGTCGTTACGGGCGGTCGCGGAGGCGTGAATGACGGACGGACCGGGGCTGGTGAGCGGCTAACCTTGATTACGTCGGCGCGCCGGACGGACGGACGTTCAGGGCCGGAACAGGGTCTTCCGCGGCTGAACGGCGTGTCCTACTTCGCCGTCCTACAGATAAAGAGCAAGCTGGATGGGGAAGATCCCGTCCAGGGAAGGACCAGGAGGCACCTCGATGTGCCCACACACGCCGCGATGTCCGGACGCCAAATCACCGGACCGCGAAGCGGCCCACACGCTCGCCTCGCACCCCGAGCAGGGATGGAGCCTGCTCTGCAACGGGATCGTGCTATTCGACGACACGGGCGAACTGCTGCCGGACGGCGACGTTATCGCGCCACATCGGCCGACAGACTTGTCGCAGCGCTCACCCGTTGCGTGACATCCGCTCACGAAGCCAGGCGGAGACCGCCGTACGCACCGCAGCCGGATTCTTGGACAACGCGTGCCCTTCCCCTTCAAGCACGACGACCTGCCCGGCGTCCGCCGCGTCCGGAATCCCGAACGGGTCGCGGCTGCCACTCACCGCCAGAACCTCGACACCCGCGGCGAGCAGTTCGTCGCGGCGCGAGCGTTCTGGGTGACCGGGCGGATGCAGCGGGAAGGCAAGCGCGATCACGGCATCAGCCCGCACCGCGGGCGAGGTGCGGCACGCGAGCCTGGCACCGTTGCTCCGGCCGCCCTGGATCAGCGTGATTCCCCCACCCGGCGGGCGCAGGGCTGCGATGACCTCGATCCAGGCCGCGTCCTGCCGGGCGGCCGAACCGGGCGCGCGGGCGCCGCGGACCCGGTAGGGCTGGACGACCCTGGCGACGGCACCGCCGAGCGCGAGCGCGGCGTCGCGCGTCGCCAGCAGGTCGGGAGCATCCACTCCGCCACCGGCGCCGTGGGTGAGCGCGACAAGGAACGCCCGCTCCGGCGCCCCGTCGAGCAGAACGCGGGCCTCGCCGTGGGAGGTCGCGACGGTAAGCTCGCCCGCCGCGGCGGTCACCCGCCCAGAACCTTCGCGAGGAACTGGCCCGTGTAGCTTTCGTCCGTGCGCGCGACCTGCTCCGGCGTTCCGGTCGCGATGACGAGACCGCCGCGCGAGCCACCCTCGGGGCCCATGTCGATGATCCAGTCAGCGGTCTTGATCACATCGAGGTTGTGCTCGATCACGATCACAGAATTGCCCGCGTCCACCAGGCGGCCGAGCACCCCGAGCAGCTTGCCGATATCCTCGAAATGCAGGCCCGTGGTCGGCTCGTCGAGCACGTACACCGTCCGGCCGGTGGCGCGGCGCTGCAATTCCGACGCCAGCTTTACCCGCTGCGCCTCACCGCCGGACAGGGTCGGCGCGGGCTGGCCGAGCCTGACGTAGCCAAGGCCCACGTCGGTGAGGGTCTGCATGTGCCGCCGGATCGGCGGGACCGCTTCGAAGAAGCTCGCCGCCTCCTCGATCGGCATGTCAAGAACCTCGGAGATCGTCTTTCCCTTGTAGTGGACCTCGAGCGTCTCCCGGTTGTAGCGGGCGCCGTGGCACACCTCGCAGGGCACGTACACGTCAGGGAGGAACTGCATTTCGATCTTTATGGTGCCGTCGCCCGAGCACGCCTCGCACCGGCCGCCCTTGACATTGAAAGAGAACCTGCCGGGCTGATACCCCCGGATCTTCGCCTCCGTGGTCTGCGCGAACAGCCGCCTGATGTGGTCGAACACCCCGGTGTAGGTGGCGGGGTTGGAACGCGGGGTACGGCCGATCGGGCTCTGATCGACGTGCACCACCTTGTCCAGATGCTGCATGCCGGTGATCCGCACATGCTTGCCAGGCTGCGTGCGCGCACCGTGCAGTTCCCTGGCGAGCGCGACGTACAGGATGTCGTTGACCAGCGTCGACTTGCCCGACCCCGAGACCCCGGTGACCGCGACGAAACAGCCGAGCGGGATCGCCACGTCAATGTCCTGCAGGTTGTGCTCGCGTGCGCCCCTGACCACCAGCTGGCGGCCCTTCGACACGCGGCGCCGCTGCTCAGGAACCGGGATGCTCCTGCGGCCGGACAGGTAGGCGCCTGTCAGTGATTTCTCGCTGGCGATCAGCTCACCGACGGGGCCCGACACCACGATGGTGCCGCCGTGCTCCCCCGCGCCAGGGCCGATGTCGACCACCCAGTCGGCGGTCCTGATGGTGTCCTCGTCATGCTCCACCACGATCAGCGTGTTACCGATGTCGCGGAGCCTGATCAGGGTTTCGAGCAGTCGGTGGTTGTCACGCTGGTGCAGGCCGATGGACGGTTCGTCGAGCACGTAAAGCACGCCCACCAGGCCGGAGCCGATCTGCGTGGCCAGCCGGATCCGCTGTGCCTCGCCTCCGGCAAGCGTCGCGGACGCACGATCCAGGGTGAGGTAGTCAAGCCCGACGTCGAGGAGAAAGCCGAGCCGTGCGTTGACTTCCTTCAGCACGCGTTCGGCGATGTGCTTGTCCCGCTCGGATAGGTCCAGGGCCAGCAGGTACTTCGCGAGCTCGCCGATGGCCATGGCGCCGATGTCAGCTATCGACCTGTCGCCCACGGTGACGGCGAGCGCGACGGGCTTGAGCCGCGCACCGTGGCAGGACGGGCATGGCACCTCGCGCATGAAGCTCGCGTACCGCTCTCTGCTCGAGTCGCTCTCCGCGTCGGAGTGACGGCGCTCGATATAAGGGATGGCACCCTCGAATGAGGTGTAATACGAGCGCTCGCGGCCGTAACGGTTCCTGTAGCGGACATGCACCTGGGTGTCGTAACCGCGCAGCAGCGCCTCCTTCGCCTTGGCGGGCAGCCGGTGCCACGGCGTATCGACGCTGAAGCCGACGGAGGCGCCGAGCGCCTCGATGAGCCGGATGAAGTAGTCGGCGACGTGCCCGCCGCTCCAGGGCGCGATCGCGCCCTCGGCGAGCGTCCTGGCCGGATCGGGCACGACAAGCTCGGGATCCACCTCCATCCGGGTCCCGAGGCCTGTGCAATCCGGGCAGGCGCCCCACGGCGAGTTGAACGAGAACGAGCGCGGTTCGAGTTCCTCGAACGAGAGGTCATCGTAGAGGCAGGCAAGGTGCTCGGAGTACATCCGCTCCCTGTGCGGATCGCCGGTGGGCAGGTCAACAAGATCGAGGATGACGAGACCGCCGGAAAGGGACAGGGCTGTCTCCACCGAGTCGTTGAGCCGCCGCCGCGCGGTGTCCTTGACGGCAAGCCGGTCGATGACCACCTCGATGTCGTGCTTCTCGTACTTCTTCAGCGCAGGCAACTGGCCGGCGGTCGCCTCGTCCAGGCGCACGATCACGCCATCCACCCGGGCCCTCGAGTATCCCTTGGTCTGGAGTTCACGGAACAGTTCGCTGTACTCGCCCTTGCGGCCCCGCACCACAGGCGCCAGCACCTGGAACCGGGTGCCCTCCTCGAGCTCGAGCATCCGGTCCACGATCTGCTGGGGCGTCTGCCTGGCAATTGGACGGCCGCAGACCGGGCAGTGCGGCTTGCCGATGCGAGCATAGAGCAACCGGAGGTAGTCGTGGACCTCGGTGATCGTCCCGACCGTGGATCGCGGGTTCCTGCTCGTGCCCTTCTGGTCAATGGATACAGCGGGCGACAGGCCTTCGATGAAGTCCACGTCTGGCTTGTCCATCTGACCGAGGAACTGACGGGCATAAGCGGACAGTGACTCCACGTAACGGCGCTGGCCCTCGGCGAAGATCGTGTCGAACGCGAGACTGGACTTACCCGAGCCAGACAGGCCGGTGAAAACGATGAGCGCGTCCCTGGGCAGGTCGAGCGAGACATCCCTCAGGTTGTGCTCGCGTGCCCCGCGAACGATGAGACGATCAGCCACGGCGCTCCCGGTTTTTCCTCACAGCACATGGGTGCCCCGCCATGGTATCCGTGGGGTACGACAGTTCTGCCGGTGTTTCGTGAGGCCGCCCCCGGGGCGGCCCGGCCGCGCGCGGCAGGGAGCACAATGGCGAAGCATCGACCAGCACGTCAGGGAGGACCAGGTGAGCTACACAGGAGACGTCGTCGTCGGCGGGCCGCCCGATGTCAGGGAACTTCCCGGCCTCACCGTGACCAAGGTTGCCGTGGGCCCGTTCGACAACAACGCGTACCTGCTGCGATGCACGGCAACGGGTGAAGGGCTGCTGATCGACGCGGCCAATGAGGCAGGCAGGCTGCTCGAGCTCATCGACGGCACGAAGCTCTCGCTGATCGTCACCACCCACCGCCACCCGGACCACTGGGAGGCGCTGCGCGCGGTCCAGCAGGCCACAGCGGCGCCTGTGGCCGCCCATCCCGCCGACGCAGGGGCGTTGCCTGTCGAGGTGGCGGAACCGATCTCGGGCGGCGACAAGGTACGCGTTGGAGACGCGGTGCTCGGCGTCATCCACCTGCGCGGCCACACTCCTGGCAGCGTCGCGCTCTGCTACGACGCGGGCGGCGAGCTCGCGGAGACCCCGCATCTGTTCACCGGCGACAGCCTGTTCCCCGGCGGACCGGGCAACACGGGCGGTGATGCGGCGCGCTTCAATCAGCTCATGGACGACCTGCAGGACAGGGTTTTCGGCCCGCTGCCTGACGGTACGTGGGTCTACCCAGGTCACGGCAAGGACACGACACTCGGCAATGAACGCCCCCACCTGCGGGAGTGGCGCGACCGCGGCTGGTAGCGGCGCGTTGGCAGCCCGTAGAACCTGCCGGCCCGTGCATCGCCTTCGATGATTGATTACCCGGCATGTCCATAACGGCTGCCGCGGATGCGGCGGCCACTGCGCCTGCCGCGGATGCGGCGGCCACCGCGCCTGCCGACCAGTGCCGTGGCACTACGTAGATCGCGTACAACTCGGCTTGCGGGTCCGGGAGGGCGGTGCCAGCGCGCGGAGCCGTTCTGGACCAAATGAGGCGGAACCGATCACGGTGCCCGTCACTACGGCGGCCAGCCCTTCACCACCCCCCGGAGGCTACAGAGACCTCGGGCCCGATGGGCACTCCGTTTTCCGACCACGGGGTGAGCGATGGCGCGGAGCGACCGCGCCAGACCACCACGAGCTGGCCATGGCGTGGAACGGGAAGGGTGCGTTCGCCGTGTGCGCCGCGGACGCGCACCTGTGCGGTCTCGGCCGCTGCCCGGACCAGCGTATGGTTCAGCAAGCGCCGGCCACGAAGGCCAAGCAGGCCGGGGCGCAAGCGCGGCGCCAGCGTCCCCTGGCAGGTCCCGCCGCCCTCCCAGCGCAGCGGCGCGCCGAGCGCCGCGGCCGGCGGCCGGTCATCGAGGATGTCGTCTTCTGCCTGCCCGCCGCTCCCGCCCGGGCTCTCCCAGCCGCCGCCGTGATCCCGCTCGAAGACCACGACCTCGAACCAGGGCTGGCCGCTGGTCCCGCGGCGGGCGAAGAGCACCGCGGCCACGTCGCCGTCCACGTCCGCCGCGAGCGCGGCGAGGCGGTGCCGCCTGCTCAGCCGCACGGGCGGCTCAGGAAGGCCACCGGTGAGGATCCGCTGCCCCTCGGCAACGAGGTCGTGGGCCACAGACGCGACCATATCCCGGCGGTACCAGCGCGGTGCCGCCGAATGCCCCCAGCCCGGTGCGCCCCGGAGCGTTGCAGAAGAACCGGCGGCCGGACGGGGCAGAACCGGGATGCGGTGTCACCCGAGGGGACTGCCGGTGCCGGTCTCGACAAAGCCGCGCAGGCTCGGCAGAAAGTGATCCCAGCCTCGGCTGCACCGGTCGTAGCACTGCCCGTCCACGCACGCGAGCGGTGCCACCCGGCAGCCCCGCCCGGTGCCGGCGCCGCGCGCGTGGTCACGGGCGATGCGCACGGGGGCCCGGGCATGGCTGTGGTATGGCTGTGGTGGGGAAGCTCCACTCCGGCATGGACCAAGTTTAGCTGATCATTCTAGAAATCAATTGCTAGTTTTTTGAAACTAGGGCAGTGTGGATCACAGACATCGAGGTCCGGCAGTCGCCGACCGCCGGGGCTGCTCGAGGGCCAGCGAAGGGACCCGGTCATGGGTGAGGTTCGGCCGCACGTCGTGTTCGGGACCGGCCAGGTCGGCAGTGCGCTCGCCGCGCACCTGGCCGGGCTGGGTATTGCGGTCCGGGCGGTGTCCAGGCGCCGGCCAGCCACGCTGGCGGGCGGCGTGGACTGGCGGGTCGCGGATGTCACCGACCCCGAAGCCGCGACCGACGCGGCCGAGGGCGCGTCGGTGGTCTACCAGTGCCTCAACGCCCCGTACACCCAGTGGCCCGAACTCTTCCCGCCGTTGCAGCGGGGCGTGCTGGCCGCCGCCGAACGCACTGGCGCGCTCCTGGTGAGCCTGGAGAACGTGTACGGCTACGGCCCGACCGGGGGCAGGCCGATGACGGAGGACCTCCCGCTGGCCGCGACGACCGTCAAGGGCCGGACCCGGGCGGCGATGACCGCCGAACTGCTGGCCGGCGCCGCCGCCCGCCGGGTCCGCATCGCCATCGGGCGGGCCTCGGACTTCTTCGGCCCGGGCGTCACCGAGGGGTCAATGCTGGGCGAGCGGGTCTTCGGTAACGCCCTGGCCGGTCGGCGCGCCGACTGCATCGGCAACCCTGAACTGCCGCACACCTACAGCTACATTCCCGACATGGCCGCTGGCCTGGCCACCCTCGGCACCGACGCCCGCGCGGCCGGCCAGGTGTGGCATCTGCCCGGCCCGCAGACGGTCACCACCCGGGCGCTACTGGATCTGGTGGCCGGCGAGGTCGGGCATCGGGTCGCCGTCCGGTCGCTGCCCAAGCTGGCCGTGCGCGCCCTCGGGCTGGTCAACCCGATGCTGCGGGAGCTGGCCGAGATGGCCTACGAGTTCGACCAGCCCTTCGTCCTGGACACCAGCAAATACGAGTCCACGTTCGGAACTGCCGGCACTCCGCTGGCCGCCGCCATTGCCACGACCGTCGCCTGGTACCGGCGCCGGACCAGCACGCCATGACCGCCACGAAAGCCGGGTGACCTCGCCGCCCATAGGGGTGCAGAACCTCATGCTCCCGCCGCTATGGGCGCTGGCGAAGGCCTTCGGCATACGCCCCTACTACGACCGCTGGGACAGCCGGATCTGAGGCAGCGGTCAGGTCAGGATGGGATGGGATGGGATGGGATGGGGCATCTGGTCGGCGAGTTCGCCGAAATGGGCGTCCTGGTCGTGGTCTTCCGCCAGGCTCCCCTCACGGTGGCGACGTGCCGCTGACGTTCGATCACGGTGCCAGGACCGTTCGGGTCACGTTCGGCGTTGGATCGATAGCAATGAATTTCAGGCAAGCAAGGTAGCGTATCGAGTAACTAGGGTAATCTTTCGAGTGTGCCGACCTGGGGTTTCCTGACCAACCACGCCCGGGTGCTGCTGTGCATCGCCCACGACCCCGGCGTCCGGCTGCGCGACATCGCGGCAAGACTGGGCATCACCGAGCGCAGCGCCTACAGCATCGTCACCGATCTGGCCGAGGCCGGCGACGTGGTGAAGCAGAAAGACGGCCGCCGCAACCGCTACCAGATCCAGGCCCACCTGCCGTTGCCGGAGCCCGCCAGCCAGGAACCCGCCATCGGCGAAGTCCTCGCTCTCCTCACCGGCGCGGCGCCGGCTAGTGACGGAACTGCCCGGACAGGTGACGCGGACGCCAGCGGCAACCGTCAGGCATTGCGGCAGCCACCCCAGCCCGCTGGCGAGCAAGGTCCCGGGCGGTTACCAGAGACAAATGCTCATTCCTGATCGCTGCGACTTGGCGGTTTCAGCGGGTCTGAGCACGAAGGCGGAACAGTTCACTGGGAATCTACAGGTCGAACTCGCCGCTCTTGGCTGCCCGAAGGAACGCCTTCCACGCGTCCGGGGTGAACTCCAGGATGGGCCCTCGGCCATGATGCTTGGAGTCGCGGATCCCGGCAACGCACTCAGCGCTCGCGACCTCGACGCAGCTGCCGCTGTCGTTACTGTGCCTGGATTTGCGCCTGCCAGCGAATGCGACCTCCACGCAGTTGCCGCTGCTTTCGCTGAAACTCGATTTGCGCCAGTCAGGGTACTTGCCTTCGTTCATGGTGATTCCTTAGTTTCGGGGAGGGTGGCGGCGGCCTTGGTGAGCAGGTCGAGGCTGTCGGCGGGGGCCAGGGCGGCGTCGCGTAGCCGGGTGTAGAGCTGGTGGTAGGGGGTCACGTCGGCGGGTTCGGTGAGGATCAGGTCGGAGGTGACGGTGTCGATCGCGACCACTGCCGGATCACCTGGATCGGCGTAGGTGTAAATCGAGAACGTGCATCGGGGCACGGTGTAGCTGGCGATGAGGGCATCGACCGGCAGCACGCGCAGTGAGATCCTCGGGTTGCCGTTCACCACCGTGGCGAGGTGGTAGAGCTGTTTCTTGACGATCTCCGGCGGGGCAGCCAGGCGGCGGACCGCGACCTCATCAACGATCACCTCAAGGGTCGGCGCGCCGGGCCGGCGCAGCATGCGCTGCCGTCCGGCGTTCCCGGCCAGCACGCCTTCGGCCGTGACAGTTGTCGGTTCAAGCGTGGCGTCGGCATCGGTCCGCGCCCGGACGAACTCGGGGATCTGCAGCAGCCCTGGCAGGAAGGTCTGCTGATACTGCCTGATCGAGCGGCGCCGGCTTCCAGGTTCGCGTACAGCGCCTGCCGGCCACCCATTCCCCTGGTGGACTCCCACCAGCCGCGTCTCACCTGCCTCGCGGGCGATCGTGACGATCTGGGTCCACCGGTCGCCGTCCACGCCGAGCGCGTCCAGGATGTTGATGACGTCGGCCTGGTCGACCACGTGCCCATTCTCCAGCCGGGAGATCTGCGCCCGGGACTGGCCGATCCGCTTGCGCGAGCTGCTCATGGGTCAGCCCCGCATCGGTGCGCAGCGCCCGCAGTTCCGCGGCCAGCCGCAGCCGGCGCACGTAGGGGCTAATCATCCACGCCTCCCACATAATTACCAACCACGCACAATCCAAAAACACGCATGTTCACAATACTGGCATGGAAGCGTCTGGCGTGAGCTGTGATCCCGGCCGGATACGCCGGCCACTCGGCCTTATGTCGAGGGCCTCGTGGTTGAGGACGCCCGCGCAGCCGTTCGGGATCGTAATTGGTTTCCGGGCCGGCGGGGCGCTCGGCCCATGAGGCTTGGCCAGCGAGCACCGGGTTCACGAAGCTGTTGCGGTAGCCGTGCCAGCAGCTGAATACTTAGCACAATCAAAAAATCTGGACAGTGCAGCAAATGGAGAAGATCACCGTGCTGCGGGGAAGGCGCGCTGTGAAGGACAACGGGTTAGCTCGCCCAGGGCCGGATCGCGAGCCGGTCGAGATCGACACGACGGTCGCGCACGTCGCGCGGGTGTATGACTACCTGCTCGGTGGCCGGGCGAACTTCGCCGTTGACCGCGCCGCCGCCGAACAGGCGTTCGCGGCCTGGCCCGGCGGCCTCGATGGCGTCCGCGCGGACGCCCGCGCGAATCGGGCGCTCCTCGGCCGCGTGGTGCGTTACCTGGCCGGCGAGGCGGGCATCCGCCAGTTCCTGGACATCGGCACCGGGATCCCCAAGGAGAACAACGTCCACGAAGCCGCGCAGCAGGTCGCACCGCAGGCGCGGATTGTGTACGTCGACTACGACCCGATCGTGCTGGCCCACGCCCATACCCTGCTGACGAGCACCCCAGAGGGCGTCACCGACTATATCTGCGGTGACCTGCGCGACCCGGCGATGATCTTACGCGAGGCTGCGCGCACGCTCGATTTCGACAAGCCAGTCGCGGTCATACTGTTCGGCATCCTGCATTTCTTCAGCGACGCCGAGGACCCGCACGCCATCGTGGCAGGGTTGGTCGACGCCGTGCCCTCGGGCAGCTATCTCGCGATCTCCCACCTCGCCAGCGACGTGCACCCCGAGGCGGTGGGCGAGACGTTCAACCGTCTCAACCAGCAGATGCGTGAATCAGTTGTCCTCCGAACCCATGACGAGACCGCCCGTTTCTTCGATGGACTGGACGTGGTCGAGCCCGGAGTCGTCCAGCTGCCCCAGTGGCGACCCGACCCCGGTGCCGCGGACGCCGGTCCGCTGCCGATGTGGTGCGGCGCCGCGCAGAAGGCGTGATGCGTCAACCGGCATCCCCGCGGATCGTAGAAGAACCACGGGCCGTCACACCTTCGGCGATGCCATGCCCACGGAAGGCCGGCCCATAGAGCCAGCACGTAAGGTGGCGCTGTGGACGGCACGGTAATTGTTGAACTGCTGGAACCGGTGATCGGCAAGCAAGGGCAGGTCAGGCTCGTGTTCCGGGGGCTGAGCGCGCGGTGGACCCTGAATGATGAGAAGCACCCGCTGCTGGGCGTACGGTTGCGCCCTGACGGGCTCGTTGAAACCTCGCGCGATGACGGGTGGGACGTTTTGGACCCGGCGGACGTGCTGGCCGTCGGGTGGGTGGCCAGGGATGGTGAGGGCGGCGCGCCCTACCTCTGAGCACAGCGTAAGGGGCGGTTTTCTCCCTGACTGACAGTTGTTCACCGGCAATGGCCGCCCAACAACCTCCCAGCTAAAGTAGCGCGCGTATAACTTTTGCCCGGTGCAGAACTGTGTCCCAGCGCGCCGATGCTGGGGAGGTGACCCTTGAGCGATACGGGTGATGAACCTCGTCCCGGCCGCGATCCCTGGGCGGCCAGCGCACCGGCGGCTGGCTGCACAACACGCCCGACCCGGAGCAGCGACGCATCCTCACCGACATCACCTTCAACTCGAAAGGTAGGCTTGTGATTGCGACCGTACGCCCTCCGTTGGATGGCGGCACCGTGCTGGTAACCGGTGCCTCCGCAGGCATCGGTCGTGAGCTCGCCGTCCAGCTAGCGGGCCGGGCTGGGACCCTGGTGCTGCTCGCCCGGCGCGCCGAGCGGCTCGAGGGGCTGCGGGCCAACCTGCTGGCACGACATCCACAGCTGCAGGTGGTGGCCCTGACGGCCGACCTGTCCGACGAAGGGGACGTGGACCGCGTCGTGACCGACGTGCCTGAGCAGGTTGGACCTGTAGACGTCCTGATCAACAACGCTGGCGTCGGCGACCAGGGGTTGTTCGACCGGAAGGACTGGAGCAGCAGCCGGCAGGTGCTGCACACCAACGTGATCGCGGTCGCGCAACTGACCGCAGCTCTGGTGCCCTCGATGGTGGGACGTGGCCGCGGCGGGGTGCTCAACATGGGTTCGGGCGCAGGGCTGACGGTGATGCCGGTGGCCGCGGCGTACTCCGCCAGCAAGCATTTCGTCGATGGCTTCAGCGAAGCCTTGCGCGCTGATCTGGCCGGCACCGGGGTGGTCGTCACCCAGGTTTGTCCGGGCCCTGTGGACAGCGAGTTCGACAGCCTAGCCGGGACGGCCGGTGGCATGACCGGCGGGCCGCCACAGTTCCTGCGGATCAGCGCGGCCCGGTGCGCGCGCGAGGCACTCGCTGGCTTCGACCGCGGCGCGGCGCTGGTATTCCCCGGCCGGGCTTACCGGATCGCGATGCGGATGCTCCCACTGCTACCCCGCGGGCTGCAACGCCGCCAGGCGGCCCATTCCGCCGCACGCTTCCGCAACGCGGAGGCAGGCGCAGCCGCCGGGCCTCGCTCAGTCGCCACTGATGCGCCGGAAGGACAGGTGCGGATATGAGAATCAGCCGTGTGGTCCTCACCGGCGCGGCTATTGGCACGATCCTCGGCACCGGGCGCGCCGACCTCAACCGTACGCATGTGTTCAACCCCAAGTGGCCGCCTCACGCCCGATTCCATAGCGCCGCCGGGTGGGGAACCGTTGCCGGCACGCAGCTGCTCGCACTGTGGCTGCTGTGGCGACCCGGCCAGCGAGCGGGCGAACGCGACCAGGCCGTGACGACCGCCGCGTTGCTTCCCACGATCTCGTGGGCACCGTTCTTCTTCGCACTCGCCACCCCCGGTACCGCTGTTGAGGACCAGCCAGGGCATCTCCCCCGCGTCGTCGGCGTGCCCGCCAACCTTGTGCCCGCCACGTTGATTCCCGCCATCTCCGCGCTCGGCTACGCCTTGCACCGCCGCGGACGATAGGGCACCCGAGACACCTGAGGGCGATCCGCTATCGGACGGTGGCCGCATGGGCTGGAGAACGAACAGGTGATGTTCTTTTCGGCCGGCACGCCGGGAGGCGGAGCCACCCAACCCGGATAGAGCACGCCGGCCGTGGCGCCGTGCCCGGCGAGCTCCGCCGCAGTGCCCGCCCCAGCTGCTCGACTGCAGCCTTGCTGACCGCGTAAGGTGCGTTGACCATGCCGTTGGCGAAGGCGTAGATCGACGAGGTGATCAGGACGTGGCCACGGCGGGCGACCACCTGCGGCAAGGCCGCCCGGACGGTACGCCAGACGCCGAGCAGGTCGACCTCGACGACCCGTTCGAAGACGGCCTCGTCGATCGTGAGCACGGTGGCAGGCGGGTCAGCCGCGATGCCGGCGTTGGCGACGGCGACGTCGAGGCCGCCGAACCGGTCGACGGCTGCGGCGACCACGCCGTCGAGGGCGGTGCGGTCGGTGACGTCGACCGCGACGGCGAGAGAGCGCTCGCGGCCGAGCTCGCTGCGGACGGCGTCGACGGCCTCCTGGCGCAGGTCGGCGAGCACCACGTGGGCGCCGCGGGTGTGCAGCGTCCTGGCGGTGGCCCGGCCGATGCCGCTGGCTGCGCCGGTGACCAGCACGACTTTGCCGGCGATCGGGTAGTGAGGCATCGTCTGGTCCTCAGTGTCGGTGGCCGTGCCGGGGCGGTGTGCCCGCGCGGCCGTGGGGCAGGGTGGTCAGGGTGGCGATGGGTGGTCAGGGTGGCGATGGCCTCGTCCGCGACGGCGGAGTTTCACCCACCTAGATCTGTGACTGAGAACCGCGACTAGGGCACCACTAGGGCAGTTTCATGCGTGACCTCCGTCACACCGAGCGCTCGATGACGTAGGTTCCCCAGCCTGGCACGGTGCGGACGAGACCTTCCTCCCTGAGCACCTTGACCGCCTTGCGGACCGTGGCCAACGCCAGGCCATACTCCTGCTGCAGCGTCTTCTCCCCAGGCACCCGTGTGGTGATCTCCCCCGCCTCGATCCGCCCGCGCAAGATCGCCGCCAGCTGCAGATACGGCGGCGTGGCCGAGTCGTGATCAATGTTCACATGATCAACATAGCTAACCAGGGAGATCCCTCTAACCCCCTAGAACTGTATGGAACTGCATGCAGTATCTCTGCTACCGTGCCGTTTAGTGCCGTCCCGTGGGGCCATTCGGAGGTCGCATCCCCTGCGGGGCGGTGCCACCACCACCATCACCACCGACGGACGGAGGACCGAATGCCAGCCCCCATGGTTCCCACCGCGCAGGATGTGGCCGACCGCGAGGAGCTGGTCAGGCTCTACGGTGAGCACTACTGGATCTCGCATGTCAACGGCCGCTGGATGGGCACCCCACGCCCACGCCCACGCAGACGTGCTCACGAGCTCCAACGCGGAGGGCCTGGCGTACAAGCTGGCGCAGGCATGCGCCCAGCGTGAGGCCACCGACCTGAGCGGCCTCACGTAACAGAGAGTGACCGGGGGGCCCTAGTACTACAGCCGCATGCTGTGATGGCGCCCGGCGTGGCGGCGTGACATGAGGCGGCCACCGCGGGATCTTCTCGGGTGTGTGGAACCTCGAAGATGCGGTGGCCGTGGAGCCCACGTTAGACCAGTCGGTGTGGGCCGAGTCGTTTAATGAGATGTTCGCGCTGGTGGCGGGTGAGTTCGCGCAGGCTCAGTCGCGCTGGCGGGCGCGTGGGTACCTGCTGGGGCTGCTGTCCCAGAGCGAGCGGAAGAACGGGTGGACGATCGCGGAGTTCGCTGGTGACCGGTCCCCGGATGGGATGCAGCGGCTGCTGAATTTTTACGCCTGGGACGCTGATGCGGTCCGGGACGCGGTTACCCGTTACGTGGTGGCGCGGGCCGGTGACGCGGGCGGGGTGGTGGTCGCCGATGAGAGCGGGTTCCTCAAGAAGGGCCGCCGGTCGGCCGGCGTGCAGCGGCAGTACACCGGCACCGCGGGCCGGATCGAAAACTGTCAGGTGGGGGTGTTCCTCGCCTATGCCGTGCCGGGGCGGCGGTTCCGGGCGCTGATCGACCGGGAGCTGTACCTGCCGGAGTCGTGGGCCAGCGACCGGCCGCGCTGCCGGGAAGCCGGGATCGGCGACGATGTGGAGTTCGCGACGAAACCGGAGCTGGCGCGGCAGATGATCGAGCGGGCTGTCCGGGCGGCGGTGCCGTTCTCGTGGTTTGCTGCCGATGAGGTCTACGGCCAGAACCCGCACCTGCGGTCCTGGCTGGAAGGCGAGCACATCAGCTATGTGATGGCGGTCCCGTGCAGCCAGCAGGTCACCACCGCCGCCGGGAACAAGCGCGCCGATGCGCTGGCCGCGCTCGTGCCCGCCCCGGCCTGGCAGACGCTCAGCTGCGGGGATGGCGCCAAGGGGCCGCGGCGCTATGACTGGGCGCTGATCGCCACCGCCAGCAAAGATCACCAGCTGCTGGTGCGCCGCTCCCTGACGCCGGGCGAGAAGGGCGAGCTTGAGCTGGCGTACTTCCTGTGTTACGCCCCGCGCGGCGCCACCCTGGCCGAGCTGGTGGCCGTGGCCGGGGCCCGCTGGGCGGTGGAGGAGTGTTTCCAGGCCGCCAAGAACGAGACCGGCCTGGATCATTACCAGGTCCGGCTGTATCACGCCTGGTACCGGCACGTCACGCTGTCGATGCTCGCGCACGCGTTCCTCGCTGTCACCGCCGCCGCGTGCCGCCCCCCGCCGCCCGGCCAGCAGCAGCCGGGCGGGCCCGCAGCCGGTGGCCCCGCCACAGAGGGGGCCCGCCCGCCAGCACACACAGTGACACCACACCACCACGCTGTGCCGGCTACGTCCTCCTGCACGATGGCACCGGCCCGCTGATCCCGCTGACCGTCAACGAGATCCGCCGCCTGTCCGCCAGCTGGAACCAGCCCGCCCGCCGCCCCGGCCACCGCGAGCATTGGTCACGCTGGCGCCGGCGTCACCAGGCCCGCGCCCAGCTCAGCCATTACCGGCGACGTAGACAACCCGAGAATCACAGGCTGCGGCTGTAGTACTAGATCGTTGACAGGAAACCCGGCCCGTGATCCGGGCGTGCTTGGCGCTGACCGTGAACTGGTGGCATGCGGGCAGGTTCCTGCGTCTTCCCCCCCGAAAACGTCGTTCCTGCGGGCGGAATGTCCGTTTTCCGTGACGTTTTCGGGGGGGAAGTTGTGTTACAGGCCTGCAGGCGCCGGGCCGGTGGGCCGCTCATATTTTCCGGGTCAACGATCACGCGTGGGCAACCAAGCGTGGCTAGTCTCGCCGGGCCCGATACCAGCTGTATGTCTTTCACGGCAGCGCCCTGGAGGACCGCCACCTCCTCTGGATGTCCCACGCCGCCGGGGGCTGGTGCCCGATGAGCCAGGACACGGGGGCCCCACACCAAGCGCTGGTGAGATCGCCGGGGCCAATGGGGTCGGTCCCGTTCGCTGGCCGGGTCCGGCGGGTTTCCCTAACATGAAACGGTGAGCGGAGACCGTGACCTGGACCTTGTGGTGTTCGGCGCCACCGGCTTCGTCGGGCGGCTGGTGGCCGGCGACCTTGCCGATCATGCCCCGGCCGGTGTCCGGATCGGGCTGGCGGGACGGTCCGCGGAACGACTCGCCGGCGTTCGGGCGCGGCTCGGCGCTGTTGCGTCGGCCTGGCCGCTGCTGGTGGCCGACTCGGCCGATGCCACGTCTGTTGCGGCGCTTGCGCGCTCGGCCCGGGTGGTGGCGACCACGGTGGGGCCCTACCGGCGTCACGGGCTCCCGCTGGCCGAGGCCTGCGCCCACGCGGGCACCGACTACGCGGATCTGTCCGGTGAGGTGCTGTTCATACGTGAGAGCATCGACCGCTTCCACGACGTGGCTGCGGGCACGGGCACCCGCATCGTGCACTGTTGCGGGGTCGACTCCATCCCCTCCGACCTTGGTGTGCTGCTGCTGCATGATGCGGCCCGCACGGATGATGCGGGCGAGCTGGAGGACACAACGCTGGTCGTGAGGGCCTTCAAGGGCGGTCCGAGCGGCGGGACGCTGGCCTCGGTGATGGAACAGGGGGACGAGGTGCGGGCCAGTGCGGCGGCCCGCAAGGTGGTGCGGGATCCGTACGCGCTCAGCCCCGATCGCGCGGCCGAACCCGACCTCGGCAGCGAACGTGACCTGGGGTGGATCGGGCGCGACGACGATCTGGGGATCTGGGTCGGCCCGTTCCTCATGGCGGGCATCAACACCCGCGTCGTGCGTCGCAGCAACGCCCTGCAGGGCTGGGCATACGGCCGCCGGTTCCGTTACCGCGAGGTCACCGGCTTCGGCACCGGGCGTGCCGCGCCCGCGCAGGCCGCCGCGGTCAGCACCGCGCTGGCAGCTCTGGCGGCAGGGCTCGCGTTCCGGCCGTCCAGGGCGCTGCTCGGCCACATCCTGCCGGCGCCCGGCGAGGGTCCCAGCGAAAGGACACGCCGCGCGGGCCTGTTCCGGATGGAGATCCACACGCGTACCTCGGCCGGCGTGCGATACCTCAGCACGGTCGCGGCCCGGGGCGATCCGGGCTACGCGGCCACGTCGGTGATGCTCGGCGAAAGCGCGCTCTGCCTCGCCCTGGACCGCGACCGCCTGCCCGACCGTGCCGGTGTCCTCACACCCGCGACGGCGATGGGTGCCGCGCTTGCCGCCCGGCTCAGATCGGCGGGCCACACTCTGGCGGCGCGGCAGATCACCCAGTAACAGCCTCACATACCGAGGTCCTGCCAACCCAGCTCAGTCGCTGCGCTGGCCGGACGTACCCCACGAGCCGCTGGAGTCGGACCGCAACAAGGCGCACTCATCGGCACGACCACGCTGGGCCACTGGTCCTGCGCGCCCTCTGCGGCAGAAGCGGGCGTTGCGGTACCCACTCAGATGCCCGGCCCGGGCTTTTTCTGGGGCTGTACTGACAGGGCTGACAGGCCGGCGAGCGCCAGGCACAAAGGCGAGTACACACGGCGATCGAGGCGCATGAACCGGACCGACGCCGGGGACGGCGCAACCAGCCGGGTGCGGCCGGCCAGGCCCAGGGTGCCCCGCCCGGCAAGGACTGCCACCACCGTCCCGGTACCGAGCCGGTGCGCAAGCGGCCATCGGACTGGCCAGCCAGCGACCAGCGCACCCGCGGCCGCAGGGCGCCGCTGACGGCGAAGCACGCGGCCGGGGCCGGCATCTCCGCAGATCCGATCACCGCGTCCGCAAGCGCGCCACGGTCCGGCAGCGGCCACGCGGAGCCAGCGCCCCAGGCCGCATGCATCCCGGCAAGCGCGAACAGCGAGACGCTGGCAGTCGCGGCCCCGGCCCGGCGCATCAGCACACCACGACCGTATCCCGCGCTGGCCTGAACGCTCATCCTGGGAATCGCGAGGATGCTCGGTACGCGGCATCCCGGAGCCCTCCGCGGGCCACCGGGGGTCACACACCTTTCTAGTTGTCAGGGATCCAGCTGCCGTGGAAGCCGAGCGGGATACGCGCTTGCAGGTGGATTTGAGCGACCGGCTTGCCGCCGAAGTCCTGCGCAGTGTCGTACGCCGACAGCTCAGCCCCCGCTGGCTGACCAGGTACTGCGGTACCGGTCAAGCAGCACCCCGGCCGGTCCCATCGGCACCGGGTGCGCGGGCGCGGGAATTACGCCGAGCCCGATGAGGTAACCGAGCAGCGGCGCAGCCCCGGCCGCCGTGGTCAGTCCACGGTGACCGCGCCGGATCCTCCCGCGAAGGAACCGCGCCGTCTCGCTTCCTTGCCTCCCCGGCGTCCGCCGGGGAGGCAAGGAAGCGATCCGGACGGGCGGTTATGCGAACAAGCCCAGCGCGAGATCCCCCGCCGGCAACGCCTTCAGGAGCCAGCGCCGCATTATCGCCGGGTTCAGATTATGGGCGAAGAAGGTCAGCACGCCGGCCCTGGGAGCGCCCCGCCCCGCCGGGCTGGCTCACCCCCGGCACGGGTGCGGCGCGGGTTCTGGAACATCCACGCGAAGACCACCTGCCCGGCCGGCGCAGCGAACCCGGTAAGCCCGGCACCGGGGCCCGCCCGGATCGAACAACCGCCGACCAGCCGCACGTCACAACGTCCGCAAGCACCCCAAGGCGAGCACGGCGAACGAGGAAGCAGGTACACGGCAAGCTTAGGGCCGGTACGTATTTCCCCCCCGCCCTCTGGCCTCTGGAGAGGGTAGGCCGGGCCAGGCGACGGCGACAGGGCGGACGGAGGCCGAATCGAGCGCTCTTGCTCCTGGGCCGCGCGGTCAGAAATCTCCAGGAATTCACGAGAGGAGATTGAGATGAGGAAGACTCTTGCTATCGCCGTGCTCGCCTTGGCCGGGTTCTTTGGCGTGGCCGCGTGCACCACCGCACCCCAGTCACCACCGCAGACGGCACCCCAGTCACCACCGCAGACGGCACCCCAGTCACCACCGCAGACGGCACCCCAATCACCACCGCAGACGGCACCCCAGTCACCACCGCAGTCGAGTTCCTCCTCGCAGGAAGTGGGCGCGACCAAGGTCGTTACCGACGAGACCTTCGAGGGGGAGGTCCTGAAGAGCGACAAGCCGGTTATCGTGTATTACTGGGCCGAATGGTGTGGTCCGTGCCGCATGGTCGCCCCGGTCCTCGAGGAGATCGCGACCGAGCACGCGGACAAGATCGACGTCGTCACGCTCAACATCGACGAGAACCCGGCCGTTCCGCAGCGCTACGGGATCGTGACGATCCCGACCATGGACGTGTTCTCCAACGGGCAGGTGGTCAAGCAGATCGTGGGCGCCAAGCCCAAGTCAGCCCTGCTCCGCGAGCTGGCCGAGTTCATCTAGCTAGGACTGCTCGCCTGGCCGCCTGGGCGGTGAGCGTGCCGAGAATCCCGTCCACGACTCTGACCAGCAGAGTTGCCCCGCCAGCCCTCCGGCCGTGATGATCGCCGGTCATGTGCCCGCCTCACATGCCCTTCCTCCTGATCAGGCGGGCGGTCTCATGGCTGCGGCTGTCCCGGCGCGAGGGGGTGTGGAAGACCGCCGAGATCCTGATCCTGCGAGAAAGATCAGACGCCCTCATTTGCCGCGATGAGGTATGTCTGTGCGACCCAGCGTCTGGTGGCGGGTTCGCTACGAGCGAGCGTGAGCGGCAGGACCCGGGGACTTCCGGCATAGGCGGATGAACGCGTCATGCCGGTGGCTCTTCCGGGCAACTCGCATGGAGACCGCCGAGCACGGACCTGTAGTCAGCGAGCACCGCGTCGACGGCGGCCTCCTCGTCCGGCAGTGATCGCGCCCGTTCGGCGGCCGCCGCAGAAAGCTGCTTCGCCAGGCCGGGCTCCGCGAGCACCCGCAGCACCGCGGCCGCGAGTCGCTCCGGGTCGCCCGGAGGCACGAGCAGAGCCGCGTCCTGTCCCGTCAGGTCAGGGATCCCGCCTGTCCGGGTCGCCACGATCGGCAGGCAAGCCCGCAGCGCCTCCTGCAGGATGAGCGGCTGCCCCTCCCACAGGCTCGGCAAGACGAACACGTCGGCGGCGGCCAGCAGGGCAGGGACATCGTCGCGCTGGCCGAGAAGCCGCAGCGGCAGCCGTTCTGTATCAATTCGGCGGGCCAGTTCCGTGTGGAGCGGACCGCAGCCTGCGACGGCCACCAGCGGCTGCGGGTCGCACCCGCGCAACCGTCCGGCGGCGTCCAGCAGCGTACCGAATCCCTTCTGCGCGGCGAGCCTGCCACATGCGAACACCACGGGCCGGCCGCCCGCGCCGAGGCCGGCCCTGACCGCGCGCGCCGTTTCCGCGGAAACGCCGGGCCCTGCAGGGGCGGGGACCACGGCGTGCCCCTCCGACCGCGCGCCGCGGCGGCTCATGCGCGCGGCCAGATCGCCCGATACGCACAGCACCCGGTCAGCGCGGCGGGCGACGATCCCCTCCAGGATGCCGAAGATCGCCCCGGCCGGGCCACCACCTGCCGGAGGCGCGTTGTGCACGGTGACGACGAATGCGGGCCCGCCGCGGCCCCGGGCTGGGAGACTGACGGCGCCGAGGGCGAGCGCGGCGACCGCGCCGGCCCGCAGCCCGTGAGCGTGCACAACCCCGGATCCGCGGCTGGGTGCCGCGCCGCCCTCCGCACCACGGGCCCCGCCAGCGACAGGCCAACCAGTGCCAGTGCGGCGCAGCAGCCGCCCGAGACGCGCTACGGCCGCGAGGTCACGTACAGGCCGCGGCCGGTCGGCGATCTCCAGCGGCGCGAACCGCGCGCCGGCGCCGGTGAACCCGAGCAGCCGCTCCGTGGCGGCCGGGCCCACGACGGCGACCTCGATGCCCCGCGCGGTAAGTCCCGCCGCGAGCGAGCGCACATGCCTGCCGGTCCCGCCCGCCGTCGTGCCGAGCACGAACGTAACGGACGCCACTGCAGGGTCCCCGTGGTCGCCGGAGCTCATGCGGACCGCCGCCTCAGTACCCGTGCTGTGACGGTGCGCAGGTCACCCGAGTCGGCAAGGTAGGCGACCGCGAGGAAGACGGCCAGCGTGACGACACCCGCCGCGACGGTGAGCGCTGCCGCGGGCAGCGCACCGGTCAGGCCGATCGCGTGGCTCGCGGCGGCAGCGAGAAGTGCCCCCGCCGCTCCCCCTGCGAAGGCGGCTCCCAGCCCAGCGGCGCTTGCGCGTGGCAGGCCCGCCAGGCATGCCCTGCCGCGGGCCCTGACGACGGCGGTGAGCAGCGCGGCGCCCGCTACCGTGAGGCCGATGGTGTTGCCGAGCCCGAGCGCAGGAACGACCCAGCGCTGTGGCACGAGCGGCACGACCGCGAGATCCGCCGCAAGCACTGCCAGCCAGCCCGCGACGGTGGTCACGGCGGCGGCGCGGCTCCGGCCGCCCGCGAGCAGCACCCGGCTGAGATTGGCGACGAGCCCGTAACCGATCAGCCCGGGCGCGAACGCGAGGAACGTGAAGGTCAATTCGCGTGCGCTGGCCGGGTGGACGAAAACACGGGCGGCCGGAGCCGCGGCCCCGGCGAGCACGGCGGCACCGAGGAAGGAGACAAGCACTGCTGTGCGGGTCGAGGTGGCTGCCACGGCGTCGAATCGGCCTGCCGAGCCCTCCGCATCCGCTCCGGCAGCCTGCCCAGCCCCCGCCTCAGGGGGCAGGGCGCCCGCCTCAGCGGGCGCTGCCGCGCCGGCCTCAGGCGGCACCGCCCCGGCCTCAGGCGGCACGGCCCCGGCCTCGGCGGGCTGCGCCGCGCCAGCGGCGGTGGGCACGCCGACGGCCTCAGCGGGCACACCCACAGCGTCGGCGGAGGCGCCGGGGGCCTCAACGGGAACGGCGGCGCCTGCGCCAGCCGCCAGGGTGGCCCCTGTCGCCGCGGCGTGCGCGGAGAGCAGCGGGAACGCGGTGGTCGCCACCGGCACGGCGAGCACCGCGTAGGGCAGGAAGAACATCTGCCAGCCATAGTTGTAGAGCACGAGCGCGCCCGTCCCGCCGCGCGAGTTGGCGAGCACGATGACCGCCACAAGCGCCGCGTCCTGCGCTACAAGTGTGGCGATTCCCGCGGCGGCGAGGCCGCGGACGCGTGGGGCGACCCCATGCGGGAAACGCAGCGCGGGCCGCAGGCGAAGCCGCAGCCGCCAGGCAGGGACGGCGACGGTCACCACGAGCGCCACCACGCCGGCGGTTGTGCCCACGGACAGGACGAGCTCGGCGGACGTCGGCAGGCCACGCAGATTGTTCTGGTATCCGTTGCCGAGCGGCAGGAACGCCAGGTACGCGACGCTCACAATGAAACTGGAAACGAGCGGTGCGAGCGCGGGCGCGGTAAACCGCTGGTGCGACTGCAGGATGCCATAGATCACGACGGCGAGCCCGTAGAGCGCGATCTGCGGCGCGAATACCACGAGCATCCGCGTGGCGACGGCCACGACGTCGGCCGATCCGGAGCCGTGCGGGTGCCCGAGGAGCACGGTTACGACAGGCCTCGCGGAAAGCGCCAGGATCAGGCTCAGGGGTACGAGAAGCAGGATTGTCCAGGTGAGCAGGGCGGAGGCGGTGCGGCGTGCATCGGCGGCCGCCGCAGGGTCGCCGGACGCGCGTTCGGCGGGGCCAGCGAGCACGGGCACCACCACCACGGTGAGCGCACCGCCCGCGACGATGTCGAAGATGATGTTCGGCACCTGGTTCGCGGTAGAGTACGCGGTCCCGAGGCTGGTGTTGCCGACGGTCTGCGCGAATACCAGCGTGCGCCCGAATCCGGCCAAGCGGGCCACGACGGTGATGGCGCCGATCAGGACTGCCGCGCGGCCGAGCCCGCGCCTCACGTGCCGGTCGATGACCGCGGCGTCCCCGCACGGCCCGCCGTAGCTGCTGCCCGCCCCTTCTCGTCCCCCTGGGCCGGCAGGTCCGAGCGGCTGTCGGGGCCGGCCGCCGCCAGAGGTGCGCCGACCGCCGGGGCGGCCAGGCCGGCGGGCGCGTGCACGGCAGGGCGCCGGCCCAGCATGTCGAGCCAGCGCAGGAGTGCCGTCCGCTCGATCACCTTAGTAAAGCTGACGACCTCGCTTGCGGCGGTGAGGCCCGTGATCGCGGCGAGTGCCGCCAGCCTCGGGCCGCGCGGCAGGCTCGCCGCGGCCGCGGTGCCGAGCACGGCGCCGAGCGCGTTGGCACCGGCATCGCCGAGCATGGCCCGCTCGCCGAGATCCTCGCCGAGCAGTACGGCGGCGCTCCCTGCAGCCGCTGCCGCCCCGGGCAGGACAGGGGCGCGAAGCAGCGCGGCGGCGGCCAGCGCCACCTTGATCGCACGGCCGGGGCGCAGGTCGAAAAGGTTCAGCAGGTTCGCGCCGCCCGCGACGAGGCCTGCGTTGATCGCCAGGTCGACCGGCGAGCCGCCGAGCGCCACGGCGGCGCCAACGCCCGTCGCGCCGATTCCACCGATCTTCACGGCGCCGGTTGTCAGCTGACCTTCGCGCAGCGCACACAGGTGACCGCGGAACCCGCGCCGGTCGCCAGACCCAGCGAGGTCGTCATATCCACCGAACGCCGCCGCGCCCGCGCCGGCAAGCGCCGCCGCCGCCCGCGCGCGTGCCGGCACACCAGGAGCGACGGCGGCAGCAGCGACCGCGCCCGCGGCGACTGCCGGGCCCTCGAGCAGCGTGACAGGCTCGCCGCGGTGGTTCGTCCGGGTCCAGGTCTGCTCGCCGCCCGGCGGGCGGGCTTTCAGCATGGCGTAGGCGGCGCGGGCCGTGCCGGCCCCGACGAGGGCGGCGAGCAGCGATGTGCGGCCGCGCGAGCCGCCACGTGTCTGGCCGCCGGCGCTGGGTGGGCTGAGCGGGCTGAGCAGTCCATGGCCGGCACGGCGCTTGGTGGCGTTCACCGCCTTGCCCCCGCCTTCGCGCGCTTCGTCGGTGTGGGCGAGGGCGACGCGATGCCCACGGCCGTCGCTGTGGGCATCGGGCTCGGCCCGACCAGGGTGGCACCGGGCCCTGTGCCGTAGCTGCCCGGGGTGTGCGTGCTCATCTGCTCGGCAAGCACCTGCGCGACGACGATCTGCCCGAATGGCAGGTCGGCGTCATCCACGCTTGACACCTGGTTCGCACTGTCGCTGGCCCGCAGCGCCGCGATGGCGCCGCCCGGCTGGGTGGAGCTCGCCGGCCCCGCCATGACCGCCGCGCGGCTGGCTGAACTCAGCGCCGCAGCGACCTCGGTCAGCGCCTGGTTCGTCGCGGCCGCATCCGGGCCGGTGAGCGGATCTGCTGGCGTTATCACGACCGCGAGTGTGGCACGAGCGGCGGGCTGCCCGCTGGTGGTCAGGAATCCCGGCCCGGCGAAGCTGGACAAGATTCCCTGGCTGGTAGCGTCGTCGAGACCGGGCTCCGTCTTGGTGACGACCGCGCTCGCAAGCACCTGGGCCGCCCGCTGCTGAGGTGAGCCCCCCGTCAAAGTCAGGTTCGCCGGCTTGATGCTCTGTGAGATCGTGTCCATCTGAGTAAGCGTGCTCTGGCTCGTGGCGAAGAAATTGTCTTGCAGCAGGACCTGGCCGCTGATGGTCGCGCCCGCCTGATGCAGCATGGTCGTGACGCCTTGCCCCACGGCGCCCGAGGCGCCGGGCGCGTCGATTACCACCACGCGCTGCCCGTCGAGCAGGTGGGCGAGCAACTGCGGCGCGGCAGTCTGCGCGAACGTGCCCGCCGCGTTGAGCTGCTGCTGCAGCGTGGCCACCTGGACGCGCTCGCTGGACAGCTCGCCGCTCAGGGACGCGTTGCCCTTGCGCAGCGCCAGGGTGACCGGGCCGTTCAGCGCGGCGGTGCCGATCACGATGCCGATCGCGAGGGCAAGAAAGATCGCGACGATGGAAACCAGGTGATAACGGAAATCGATCACTAGAAGAGTCCGGTTAGCCAGTAGAGGAATGCGTCCCACTCCGCGCGAAAGTACTCGAAGAAGGCGTGTGCGGCGAACGAGGTGTTCGCGGCGGCGAGCAGGGTGACGAACGCGGCGAGGACCATGACGAGCAGCCACCAGCCGGAGATTCGGCTCTTGTACAGCCGGCTCACTCCTTTGGGCTCGACGAGTTTGCTGCCCACCCGCAGCCGGGTCAGCCACGTACTCGAGCCACCGGAACGCCCCTTGTCGAGGAACTCGGTGAGGGTGTAATGGGTGCCGACCGCGACGATCAGGCTGGCGCCCAGATCGTCGGCGAGCAGCAACGCGACGTCTTCGCTTGTGCCTGCCGCGGGGAACACGACTGAGGCCAGGCCCATTTCCTGGATCCGCTGCAGCCCTGGTGCCTGCCCGTCACGGTAGGCGTGCACGACAATCTCCGCGCCGCAGGCAAGCGCCGCGTCGGACACAGAATCCATGTCGCCCACGATGATGTCGGGCACATAACCGGCCTCGAGCAGCGCGTCAGCGCCGCCGTCCACGCCGAGCATCACCGGCCGGTACTCGCGGATGTAGGACCGCAGCACCACAAGATCCTCGCGGTAGTCGTAGCCGCGCACCACGACAAGCACGTGCCGGCCCTCGAGCTTGGTCTTCAGCGCCGGCACGCCGACACCCTCGAGGAGCAGCTCACGCTCACGCTTGAGGTACTCCATCGTGTTGGCGACGAACGCCTCGAGCTGCACGGCGACGCCTGCCTTCGCCTCGGCCATGGCGGCGTCAACCGATTCCGCGTTCTGCACCGTTCCCTTGGCGATCACCTGATCGTCGGCGTAGAGCGTCTCGCCGTCGAGCCGGACGATGTCGCCCTCTGCGACCTTGGCGAACACGTCCTGGCCCACGTCATCGACGAGCGGGATGCCCGCTTCAAGCAGGTACTGCGGGCCCAGATTCGGGTAACGGCCGCTGATGCTCGGCGCGGCATTCACCACGGCTGCCACCTGCCGCGCGATCAGCGCGTCTGCCGCCATCCGGTCGAGGTCGACATGGTCGATGATGGCGATCTCACCGGGCCGCAGCCTCTTGGTGAGATTCTTCGTCCTGCGGTCGAGCCTGGCTACGGCCGTCACCCCCGGCAGGTCATCTGCCGTGGTACGGCGAGCCTTGTGAGCCTTCAGGGATGGGACCTTCATCAAGAGCAATCTTGCCAGAAGCTGCAGGTGCCGATCGCCACACAGCCTATTGCGGCGTGTTTGGGACACGACCTCGCACGCCCTTATGCTGCGGGAATCCTCCAGACTGCCGCATAAGGCTCAGCGGAGACACACCGATTATCGGCTCCAGTTGGCCATTCCTGGCCGTGGGTACCCGCTCTTGCCACCCTGTCTGGCCGCGCTGGCGCCGCGCCGCGATGGGCAGGTCGACGGATACCGTTGTCGTGGCGTGGCTGGGACCCAGCGACGTGGGACATCTCGTTATACCGACGCCATTTCGACGGCGCGGCCCCCGCGCGGCGGCGGCATTTTCATCGATTTCGACGGCGTGATGACCAATGCCAGCCCGCGTCGCTCATCAACGGTCCGCGGCATCAGCGCTCCGCCAGCCTGGCCCGTTCCTCGGCGGCGAGGGCGAGCAGTTCCTCCGCGTGGGCCCGGCCGAGTTCGGAGTCCTCAAGGCCGGCCAGCATCCGTGAAAGCTCCCTGATCCGGCCCCGCTGGTCCAGCCGCGTGACGCCGCTGCTCGTGACCAGCCCGTCCCCGGACTTCTCCACGACGAGGTGATTGTCTGCAAAGGCCGACACCTGTGGCAGGTGGGTGACCACGATCACCTGGGCAAGGCGCGCCAGCCGGGCAAGCCTGCGGCCGATCTCCACCGCGGCCTTGCCGCCGACGCCCGCATCCACCTCGTCGAACACGAACGTCGGTACCGGGTCCGCACCGGCGAACACCACCTCGATGGCGAGCATGACACGCGAAAGCTCGCCGCCGGAGGCGCCCTTGTGCAGTGGCAGCGCGGGCGCACCTGTGTGCGCGGCGAGCCTGATCTCCACCTCGTCGGCGCCGTGTGGTCCCGGCTCGTCCAGCGGCGCCACCGCCACCTGCAGCCGGGCGTGCGGCATGGCGAGCGCGGTCAGTTCGGCCGTGACGTCGGCGGCGAACTTCTCCGCCGCCTGCACCCGCAGCCCGGTGAGATCACCGGCCAGTTCCGCGAGCTTGCCCGCGAGGTCCGCCTCTTCGGCGGCGAGTTCCTCGATGCGCTCGTCGTCGGAGTCCAGCTCGGTGAGCCTTCCGGCGGCCCGCTTCGCCCAGCCGAGCACGGCCGCCACGGAGCCCGGCGGCTCGCCGGCGTCGCCGGGGGGGCCAGCCCGGGGGGACGCCCCCCCGGATCCCCCGGCGGTGCCAGCCCGGGGGGGCGCCCCCCCGTACTTTCTGACCAGCCGGGTCAGCTCGGCGCGCCGTTCCTGCACGATGGCCAGGCGGCCAGGATCGGCCTCCACTGACTGCGCGTAGGAGGCAAGCTCTGCCGCCATGTCGGAGATCAGGTAAGACACCTCTGACAGCCGTCCCGCGAGTTCAGCGAGTGCCGCATCGTGCCGGCTGACCGAATCCAGTGCATGCCGCGCCGCGCCGAGCAGGGTGACGGCATCGGCGGCGGCCTCTGCGCTTGATGGATCCCCGAGCAGCGCCTCGTGCGCGGTGGTGGTGGCGGCGTAAAGCGCGTCCGCATTGGCGAGCCGCTCCTCCTCGCCGCGCAGGTCATCATCCTCGCCCTCGGCGGGCGCGAGCCGCTCGATCTCACCGAGCCCGAACCTGAGTGCGTCGGCCTCCATCGCGCGTTCGCGGGCCATCGCGCGGATCGCGTCGAGTTCGCCGCGCACGTCGCGGTGGCGCTGATAGCCGCGCTGATATTCACCGAGCACCACCGCGAGCTCCGGGCCCGCGTAACGGTCGAGCGCCCCGCGCTGGCGGGCGGGCTTGAGCAACTGCTGCTGGTCGGCCTGGCCGTGGACGGCCACCAGGTCATCGGCGAGGTAGGAAAGCAGGCCGACGGGGACGGACCGGCCCCCGGCGAACGCCCGTGACCGGCCCTCTGCTGATACGAAGCGGCTGACGATCAGCGTGCCGCCCTCGTCCAGTTCGCCGCCAGCCTCCTCGACCTGACGGGCGACATGACCCTCTGGGTCGGTGCGGAGCCTGCCCTCCACCACCGCCCGGTCCGCGCCAGGCCGCACCCGCGCCGGGTCCGCGCGGCCGCCGAACAACAGTCCGAGGCCGGTGACGACCATCGTCTTGCCCGCGCCCGTCTCACCGGTGACCACGGTGAATCCGGCCGAAAGCTCAAGGATGGCGTCATCGATGACCCCGAGCCCTGTGATGCGGACTTCTTCGAGCATGGCGCGGCTCATCGATGCTCCCTCCGGCCCCGCCAGCCGGTCACGGGCAGGCCGAACTTCGCCACGAGCCGGTCGGTGAACGCCGTGCTGCCTGGCTTGCCCGACAGCCTTGCGAGGGCGACAGGGAGCGCGCCGCGGCGCACCTCCACCCTGGCTCCGGCGGCAAGATCGACCCTTCGCCGCCCATCGCACCACATCACCCCACCGGCCGTATCAGATGCCTCATAGGCGAGACTGGGCGCGTGGGTGGCGGCCGGTGCGCTGCTGTGGCCTGATGCGCGGATCACTTCAACCGCGACCACAGAGCGTGGCGAGACCACCGTGGGCCTGGCGAACAGGGCGTGCGCGGAGATTGGCACAAGGAGCAGCGCTTCAACGTCCGGCCAGACGACAGGGCCACCGGCCGAGAACGCATACGCCGTGGAGCCCGTCGGCGTCGCGCACACAAGCCCGTCGCAGCTCCAGCGTGACAGTGGCCGGCCGTTGATCTCTGTGACCACCTCGAGCATCCGCTCGCGGGCGGCCTTCTCCACCGTGGCCTCGTTCAGTGCCCACGTAGAGGCCGTCACCGTGCCGTTCTTCTGGACCAGGACGTCGATGGTCATCCGCTCCTCGACGCCGTACCGCCGCTGCACCACCCGGTCCACGGTCGCGGCGAGATCGTCGGGCTCGGCCTCTGCGAGAAAACCGACGTGGCCGAGATTCACCCCGAGCAGCGGCGTACCCGCGGGCCGGGCAAGCTCGGCCGCACGCAGCAGGGTGCCGTCACCGCCGACGACGATCACAACCTCGGCTTCATCCGCCGCCGCCGGGCTGACCGGGACCACATCGACACTGGCGCAGGCAAGATCATCGGCCTCCGAGCTGAGGAGGCGCACGACCATCCCCGCACCCGTGAGTCTGTCGACGACCTGCCGGGCGCTGCGCAGCGCTGCGTGGCGGCCGGTGTGCGCGACCACCAGGACCGCGCGCTTGGGGTTCATCGGGCCCGACATTAGCGGGGTCCCTTCTCGATCGCCCGTGTCGCGGCAGCCGGGTCAAACGGCGGCGCGCCCCGCCGCAGCCAGAGGAAGTACTCCACGTTCCCTGCCGGGCCAGGAAGCGGGCTCGCTGTGACCCCCATGACACCCAAACCGTGCTCGGCGCCGCCGCGCGCCACCCTCGTCACCGCTTCCTCCCTGGTCGCTGGGTCGCGGACCACGCCGCCGGCGCTGACCTTCCCCTTGCCCGCCTCGAACTGCGGTTTCACCAGGACCAGGAAATCGGCCTCTGGCGCGGCGCACGCGGTCAGGACGGGGAGCACCAGGGTAAGCGAGATGAACGATAGGTCGGCCGTGACCAGGTCCGGCGCGTAGCCGAGTTGCCCAGGCCGCAGGTCGCGCACGTTGACACGGTCCATGGCGGTAACCCTCGGGTCGGTGCGCAGCGACCACGCGAGCTGACCATAGCCGACGTCGACGGCGATAACGTGCGCGGCTCCCGCGCGGAGCAGCACATCGGTGAAGCCGCCCGTGGAAGCCCCGGCGTCCAGGCACCTACGACCGGCCACGGGCAGGCCAGGGAACGCGGCCAGTGCCCCGGCCAGCTTCTGGCCGCCGCGGGAAACGTAGTCCGGTGCGCCGTCCGCAGGCTCCTCGACGTTGATCGGTGCGGACGTGTCGACCTGGCTGGCCGGTTTGACGCCGCCCGGGCCCGAGCCGCCGACCCGCACCCGCCCTTGCGAGATCAGCCCGATGGCGTGCTCACGTGACCGGGCGAGTCCGCGGCGGACGAGTTCGGCGTCAAGCCTGTTCCGCCTGGCCATCTGAGGCGCCGTCACGATCGTGGGGTTCGTGGGAAGGGTCAGGCCTTACCGTCTCCAGTTCGCCGAGAAGGCCGTGCAGCCGCTGGTAAATATGCTCGTACGCCTCGACATGCCCGGCATCAGGCAGATCACCGAGCCCGGCGAGCCTGGCAAGCGCCTCGTCCACGCGTGGCTCCCCCATTGTCGTCTCCAGCGTCCCTGGCTCGCTGTCCGGGGCCGCCGTTCGGGTACTGTCGTTCATCATCCGTTTCAGACTCCTCGAGTCGGACGGGAGGGGTACGTACCGTGCACCGGACCCACCAGGAACGCTACCGTCCGGACACGGCACTCGGTGGGGACCAAGCAGGAGTGCGACGTCGATGGCGACGGTTGACGAATGCCGCAGGGCACTGGAGAAAGTGGCGTCCCGTATTTCAGGGATGACAGCACAAGACCGAGAGAGGCACCTTGTTGATCGCACGATTAGCTGCCGTGTCACGGACCTCGACGTGGACTTCCGCACAAGGCTCGGGCCACACGGAGCCGACCCGATCAGCGAGGCGGCTCCAGGTACGGGGCCTGCTCAGGTGACGTTCACGGCGGCAAGCGACGACCTCGTGGCGCTCGCCGACGAGCAGTTGCACTTCGCCCGGGCGCTCTCGAGCGGCCGCCTCAAGATCCAGGCGAGCATATTCGACCTGCTCCGCTTGCGCGGCATCTTCTGAGCTGCGCGGCTCTGCTCCCGTCAAGGGCGGAAGGCGGCCCGTGGCGACGGCAAGTGACCGCAGCCATCACGAGGAGACTCACGGCGTGCCGCGCAGGCGCCGCGGGTGATGCAGTTATCACGCCCTCGCGCAGCCATGCCGATCCTGTCACCGCAGCCACGAGGACCAGGTCCGATATCTTCGACGCCGGTCGAAGGGCAACCTGATCCGCCGCTGGCAGTCAGAAGGTGCAGCTACGCCCGGTACGGGCTGGTCTGCCGCTGACCGCAGCGGCCGGTCTGTGATCTGCGGCCCGCCCTGCGCGCCCGCCACGTCACTGTGGCCACGTGTTTGTCCTCTGCGGACGGGGCGGGCTCACCTACCATAGGGCTCCAAGGACGATGCCAGGGACCGGCGACGGCGCCGCGCAGAACGGCAATGCGCCACGCTGGGTAAGCCGGGTTCCGCTGATCCGGGGCGCATCTGAGCCGGGGGACTACGTCACAACGAACCCGGCGCGTGCGACCTCATAAGCGTGACGGGTGAGGTTCAGATTCACGACGAGGATGGCTCGATGACATCATCTGTGCCCGGTTCCTGGCGCATGATCGCAGCTGGCGCCGTGATCCTGGCGGTGGCGCAGGTGGCGGCCTGTGGATCTACGCACAGTCCGGCCTCCCCGGCAAGCACGTCCGCGTCAGCGGCACGCGCGAGCGTGGCTGCCGTGTCTGCGCCACCGCGCACCACGGCGGTCGTTGTGTCATGCGCAAACTCCACTCTGCGGGCGAGCCTCGCGCCGGCGGGAGCCGCCGCAGGAACCGCCTACTACACGCTGCGGCTGACCAACGTGTCCGCGAGCGCTTGCACCCTGTACGGCTTTCCTGGGGTGTCATTCGTCAGCGGCGCACCCGGCCATCAGATCGGTAGCGCCGCGACGCGCAATCCGCTCTACCCGGTCACCACGGTGGTGCTTGCCACGAACGCTACGGCCCACGCCACGCTCGGCGTCGCCGCCGCCGCCAACTACCCCGCGTCGCGCTGTCAACCCATCACGGCGCACGCGCTCCGCATCTTCCCTCCCGGCCAGACCGTCGCCGTGTACGTCACGCAGATTTTTCCCGCCTGTTCAGCGCCTGTGACCGTGCTCACCGTTACCGCCGTGCGGGCGGGAGGCGGCGGGCAGGGCTCTTAGTGCTCTTAACGCCTGCCTGTAACATGCGCCTGCGGCCATCCGCTGATGCCGCGGCGCCCAGGCAAGGAGCAGCCTTGCGCGACATTGAGGTGTTCTGCGGTAGCGCTCATCCACAGCTAGCCGCCGACATCTGCGGACATCTCGGGGTGCCGCTGCATCCCGCGCGAGTAAAGCGCTTCGCCAACGACTGCCTCGAAGTGCAGTTGCCGGCCAACTGCAGGGAACGCGACGTCTTCCTGATCCAGCCACTGGTCCGGCCCGTCCAGGAGCACCTCGTCGAACTGCTGCTCATGGTGGACGCCGCCAGGGGCGCCTCGGCTGGGAGGACCACCGCTGTAATGCCGCATTTCGCCTATGCGCGGTCGGACAAGAAGAACGCGCCGCGGGTGTCGATCGGCGCCCGACTGGTTGCCGACCTGCTTGTGACCGCCGGTGCGAGCCGGGTGCTCGCCATGACGCTGCATTCGCCGCAGGTGCACGGTTTCTTCAGCATCCCCGTGGATCACCTGAACGCCTTGCGTGAGCTCGCCAGCCATTTCACCGGCTACGACCTCTCCAACAGCGTCGTCTTGTCGCCCGACCTCGGCAACGCGAAGCCGGCCGCCGCCTTCGCGCGCATGCTCGGCGTGCCCGTGGCAGCGGGTGCGAAAGTGCGGCTGACCGACGACGAGGTAACCATCGCGGAGGTGATCGGCGACGTCACTGGCCGCGACGTGATCGTGCTTGACGACGAGATCGCGAAGGGGACGACGATCTTCGAGTTGCTCGGCCGGCTACGCGAGCGCGGAGCGGGCGCGATCCGCGTCGTCTGCACGCACGGGCTGTTCGCTGACGGCTCGCTCGCCAAGCTCGCCGAACAGCCAGACGTGCTCGAGATCATCTGCACCGATACCGTGCCTATCCCGGCGGCCAAGCGCGTGCAGAAACTCCAGGTCCTGTCCGTGGCGCCCGCGCTTGCCGAGGCAATGCGCCGGATCCACAACGGCGAGTCAGTCAGCGCCCTGTTCGGGCACAGTTGACGCGCCTCAACCTCGCCTCAACCTGTGGACAGGCCACAAGAGCGTTTGATCTGGCTCGCTGTGACCCAGGTGACGTATGCGCACAAAAACCTACCGGGATAGCCGACTGTCAACACGTACCATCGTGGGCCGTTTCAAGATCAGGGCCGAATGGGCGGCGCAGCAGGCGGAAGCTGACCGCGACGCTGTGCTGATCCGGCTAAGCGCATAGGAGATTTTACCCTTGCCTGGGCCGCTAACGGCCGGCCGGTGGATCGGCTGGCTCGCCCGGCTCATCGCCCGTGAGCGCAGCGAGACGCTCCTCAAGCCGGTCGAGTCGCTGGGCCACGTGCTGCAGGTCGTGACGGATGGCCGCCCCGGCGTCGCCGGCGTCCGTGCTCTGCTGGGCCCGCAGATGGGCGTAACCGGCGATCGCGGCAGTGACGGCGCGGCGCGACAGCCGCAACTCGGCGCCCAGACCGCGCAGTACCTGCCCTGCGATCCCCTCCGTCTCCCCGACCAGCCCGAGCAGCAGATGCTCGGAGCCGACGTAGTTGTGGCCAAGCGACGACGACTCCATGACCGCCAGTTCGAGAGCGCCCGCGGCGGGGCCTGAGAACTTCCGCTCGGGATCGCCGGCGTCAGGCGATGAGGGGGCGCGCTCGGGCGATGCGGCCGCCGCGGATTGGCGGTCAAGCTCAGACCGGACCTCGCTCGGCTCGATCTCCATTGACCGCAGGATGGTCAGGGCCAGGTTGTTGCCCTCCGCCAGGATGCCGGCAAGCAGGTGCTCGGTGCCGACGCTCGGCGCACCGCTCTCGTGCGCCTGCGCGGCACCGACCTTGACGGCGGTCGCGGCCCGCCCAGTGAAACGGGTGAGCCGTGAGGTCAGCTTGCCGACATCCGCGCCGCTGCTGAAGGCTACCTCACGGATGACCGTCACGCGGCGCACGGCCTGTTCGAGTGCGCGCTGGCAGACCGGGGACACCGGCACGCCCGCCGCCTTGACTGCTTCGGCGAGCTCATCGGGCAGATAGACGTTGATCTTCGGCATCTCGGCTTCGTCTTCTATGGGGTTAGTAAAGGGTTATAATCCGTATCTACCTCTATCGAAGATAGTTTGTCCAGCCGCAGCAGTCCGGAAGGCGACATGTGACTGCCATGCTGGGACGATGCCGGAGGGGGATGTTGTCTGGTGGTACGCGCGTCGCCTGCACGCCGCGCTGGCGGGGAACGTGGTGACCCGCAGCGATTTCCGTGTGCCCAGGTTCGCGACGGCTGATCTGACCGGGCGGATTGTCACGCAGGTCGTCTCGCGCGGCAAGCACATGCTGACACGCGTCGAGGGCGGCCTGATCGTGCATACGCACCTGCGGATGGACGGCTCGTGGCGGATCCGCCCCGCCGCAGACCCGGTGCCGGCCAATCATCGCGTGCGCCTGGTGCTCGGCAACGACACTTGGATCGCGATCGGGTACCAGCTCGGGGTCGTGGAGGTGCTGCCCGCCGCGCAGGAGGACACCCTGATCGGCCACCTCGGGCCCGACCTGCTCGGCCCTGCCTGGGACCCCGAGGAGGCGGTGCGCAGGCTCAGCGCGGTTCCTGGGCGCGGTATCGGCGAGGCGCTGCTCGACCAGCGGAGCCTCGCGGGAATCGGGAACCTGTACAAGTCCGAGGTGCTGTTCCTGCGCGGGGTCAACCCATGGCGCCCGGTCGGTGAGGTCGACGATCTCGAGCGGATCGTGTCGCTGGCCCAGCGGCTCCTCGACGCGAACAAGGACCGGATTGGCCAGGTCACCACCGGGGCGTGGCGGCACGGTGAGGAGACGTGGGTGTACGGCCGGTCCGGCCTGCCCTGTCGCCGCTGCCGCACGCTTGTGCAAAGGGCCCCACAGGGCCGCGCCGGTGCCGGCGGTACCCGCAGCGCGGGCGGTACCCGCAGCGCGGGCGGTACCCGCAGCGCGGGCGGTGCCGGCCGTACCTCGGCCGATCGTGTCACCTTCTGGTGTCCGACATGTCAGCGTTAGCCATTATGGATCCGGATGTGATGGCAGAGTTCATCACGGCGCGCACGCGGCTGTTGCCCGTAGGCCTCGTGCCCGAAATCAGGCTCCATCTCGCCGATGAGCCGCTGAACCTGTGGGAGATGACGGAGCAGGCGCTCGGGCGCTCCGGGCTTCCGCCACCGTTCTGGGCGTTCGCCTGGGCTGGCGGGCAGGCGCTTGCGCGTTACGTACTCGATCATCCCGAGGTTGTCCGCGGGCGCCGCGTGATCGACGTCGCCACCGGCTCCGGGCTCGTTGCGATCGCGGCCGCGATGGCCGGCGCGGCGGCCGTCACGGCCACCGACATCGACCCGTTCGCCATCGCGGCCGTGGCCCTCAATGCCAGGGCGAACGCCGTCACCGTAACCGTAATGGCCGCCGACATCCTCGGGGACGGCGCCGCACCCCGGGACGCCCGCGCCGCACAGGCAGACGCCGGCGCGCCACACGCCCTCGCAGGCACCGCGGACCACGCCCTCGCAGGCACCGCGGACCACGCCCTCGCAGGCACCGCGGACCACGCCCTCGCAGGCACCGCAGACGTCGCCCTCGCAGGCGATGCGTTCTACGAGAAGGAACTTTCCGACCGCATGCTGCGGTTCCTCCAGCGCGCACACACACGGAGCGCCGCCGTCCTCGTGGGCGATCTGGGCCGCGCGTACCTGCCACGTTCTGGATTCGCCGAGCTCGCCGCCTACGACGTCCCCGTGCTCCTTGCGCTTGAAGACGCCACCGTCAAGCGGACGGCGGTCTGGCAACCAGCCTGGTGAGCACGGGTGACGGGGCTGGCTTCATTGGGCTGCCTCGCCGAGCATCCCGCCAGTTACCTCGCGGAGCTTGCGGCGGAAATCCACGTCGTAGGCCTCCGGCATAGCACGCGACTGAGCGAGCCCGTCGAAGAACTGCCCGGTGACCCCATCGAGCGCCGGATCGGTGATCAGCCGCATCGTTGCCGCGCCTCCTTGCTCGACCGTCGATACCGGGGTGATGCCGCCGCGCGTGACCATCGGGGTGTTCATTAAGGTCGCCGGATGCAGGCAGGTCACCATGACCTCGGCGGCCTCGAGTTCTTCGGCCAGGTCGAAGGTGAACGCGGCAAGGGCGAGCTTCGCCCTTCTGTAGGCATCCACACCGTTGTAGCCGTGCTCGAACTCTGCCCCGTACGGGTCGAACGCGATCTGGCCGAGCGAGCCGACGTTCACGACCCTGGACGGGGCTGACGCGGTCAGCAGGGGTACAAGCAACCTGGTGAGCAGGACGGGCGCCAGGTAGTTGACCGCGAACCTGAGCTCGTGCCCGTCCGCGCTCACCTGCCGCCCCTCGCCTGGTGCTCCGAAGCCGATCCCCGCGTTGTTTACAAGCACGTCAAGGCGCGGCACCTCCGCGCTGACCCGGGCCGCCAGTTGCCGCACGTCGCCGAGCGAAGCCAGATCGGCAACGTAACCCCGTGCGCCCCCGCCGCCCAGCCCTCCTGGGTAACCAGGGTCGCTAGGGTCGCCGGGCCCGCCGAGCTCAGCTGAGAGTTCAGCCACTCGCGCGGGGTCACGCCCGTGAGCGAGCACATTCCAGCCGGAACGCGCGACCTCTACGGCCAGGTAACGGCCGAGCCCAGAGGTGGCACCGGTGATCAGCACGGTCGGCGCGGTGTCGGGCATCTGTCCTCCAGCGCGGTCGAAGCTTGATCAGGCGGCGCGGCCGCGAACAGAAAGCGCGCCCGCGAACACAAACGGTCGCCCTGATGTCCCGATTATTGGCAGCTCAGGCGCCTGCCCATCTCCTGCCTAACACACGCTACGCCCAGAGCAGAATCGCCGCGCCGGCCGTGTCCTGGCACGCCACCCCCCGCACGGCTTACCGTGGGTGCCGTGGCGGAATGGTGGTCCATCGAGGTCTTCCACGGGGAGTTTTCCGCAGCCCGGTGGAAGGATTCCTTTGGCGCGGCACTGACTGAGTCGGCCGTCACCAACGGCGCGACCGACTGGGGGTGGCACGAGCACCAGTGGGGCGTGGTGTTCGAGGTCGCCTTTGATGACGATGCCCAATGGGAGACCTTCCGTGGGCTGCCGCAGGTAAACGCCGCGCTCGACGCCGTGCCTGACGGGGTCAACGGGCTTTTGATCTACCGTGGCCGAGGCGGGAGTTCTGGCTCGCCGTCGCGGCGGCCGAGGCGGCCGAGCGCGGGTGCGGGCGCAGTCGAACTGCCAGAACCCGAGGGCGACAGCATCCTCGACCTGAAGGATTCCGGCCCGGAAAGACTGGCAGGCGCCGTCGGCTGAGCCGGGCTCACCAGGGCAGGTTTCTGGCGCCCCTGCGATTGGTACTCAGCATCCCTGCCCCGGTCAGCATCCCTGCCCCGGTCAGCATCCTGCCCCGGGTTGAGCCGCGGCACCGTGTCTTCTACCGCCTCACGCGCCTGCTGACCTCCAACGATGCGGTGCCTCACGGGCTTGTCAAGAAGAAGGGCCGACCCTGCGGGATCCGGGCCATAGGACCGGTTACGATCATCCTGCCCATGAACCGCGGATCCGCCCGGGTGCCGGCCAGGTTCAGGGGCAGGAACCCAGGCGGATCCGCGCCGGCGGCCTTCCTGTGAGCAGGCCGGCCGCCAGTCACCGCCCGGCGCTGGCGCTACGCGTCGCGGCGCTGGAACAGGATCAGGCCGATGATCACAGCGATGGCCGCGTAGGCGCAGAACACGGCGAACCCGGTCCAGGCCGAGAACATATGGGCGCTTGGCACGACCGTCCAGATCTGGCTGCCCGCATTGAACGGAAGCCATTTGTCGACATGCACCCGCCAGGACTCAGGCAGGAAGGCCGACAGGATGAACAGCACGAAGAGCAGGCCGATCGAGGCCGTAATCGCCCCCGCGGTGTGCCGGAGCGCCGCGCCGATGCCGAACGCGAGCAGCCCGCAGACGGCAAGGAACAGCGCCGCGCCGATGACGGCCCGCAGCACGTGCGGCTGTGCCAGGGTCGCGTTGATGTGCTTGCTGGACATCAGCGCCTGGCCGACGAAGAACGCGGCAAAGCTCGCGATCAGGCCGACGACAAGCGCGACGGCGGCGAACACGATCGCCTTCGCCGCGTAGACCACGCCGCGGCGCGGCATCGCGGTCAGCGACGTCCGGATCATGCCCGTCGAGTGCTCAGAGGTGATCGTCAGCGCGCCAAGTACCACGATCACAAGCTGGCTCAGGATGACCCCGGCCAGGCTCGTGGCGGTGGGATCGAAGGTAGCCCGTCCTGCCGGGGACATCTGATTCCAGTGCGAGGCTGTCCCCCAGCTGAACAGGGCGCCAAGGCCGACGGTGATCACGATCACCGCGAGCAGTGTCCAGTAGGTTGACCTGACCGAGCGGAGTTTGGTGAATTCCGAGCGCAGCGCCCCCACGATGCCGACCCGGCCATGGGGTGCCGGGAGTGCGGCCGGCCGTGGGGCCCGCGCGGTTGTCGTTGCCATGTCCTAGCCCCTGTTCGCTTCGTTGGCCCGAACCCGGTCCTGGATCTGCGGGCCCTGCTGGCCGGGGACGGGCTGGCCCTGCTGACCGGGGACTGGCGGGCTCTGGTGGCCCTGCTGGCCGGGGACCGGGTGGCCCTGCTGGCCGGGGACGGGCTGGCCCTGCGGTCCCTCCTGGCCGGGAAGTCCCGCGTGGTACTCGACGCTGTCCGCGGTGAGCTCCATGAACGCTTCCTCAAGCGATGCCTGCGCCGGGAAAGCTCGTGCAGCCGGACACCGTGTTCGAACGCCAGGTCGCCAATCTGCTGCGCGACGAGCCCGTACGCCATGAACACGCCGTCAGATACTGACCCGGTCCGCCCGCCTGCCTCCGCGACCAGCTTGGCCAGCATGTCCGGCTGTGGGGTGCGCACGCGCACGGTCTGCTCGGAGCTTTGGTCGATGAAGTCCTGCATGCTGCAGTCCGCGATGAGCCTGCCACGGCCGATCACGAGCAGGTGATCGGCTGTGTTCTGCATCTCCGACATCAGATGGCTGGACACGAAAACCGTCCGGCCCTCCGTGGCGAGCGCCTTCATCAGGTTACGGATCCACCGGATTCCCTCCGGGTCCAGCCCGTTGACAGGCTCGTCGAACATCAGGATCTGCGGATCGCCGAGCAGCGCACCCGCGATGCCGAGACGCTGGCCCATGCCGAGCGAGAATCCGCCCGCGCGCTTGGACGCCACATCGGTGAGGCCGACGAGTTCAAGCACCTCGTCCACTCGCCGCTTGGGCAGCCCGCCAGCCTGCGCCAGGCAGAGCAGGTGACTGCGGGCACTGCGCCCGCCGTGCACGGCCTTCGCGTCGAGAACCGCGCCGACCTCGCGCATCGGCTGCGCGAGCTGCGGGAACGGCTTGCCGTTGACTGTCACACTGCCGCCCGTCGGCCGGTCGAGCCCGAGGACCAGCCGCATGGTGGTGGATTTGCCCGCGCCGTTGGGGCCAAGGAACCCCGTCACCCGGCCGGGGACGATGGTGAACGACAGCTGGTCCACCGCCAGCTTGTCGCCGAAGCGCTTAGTGAGGCCCCGTGCCTCGATCATGTGGTTTGTTCCCTCCTGCTATCGCGTAGGAGCCGTGTGCTCGCGCGGGGATCGTCACGGAAACCCGCAAGCGCCGGACCGGGGGGACGACCCGGAACCCCCGCAGGCATAACAAGTCTGGCTTACCCGGCCCATCGCCGCATCGTGCCAGAAGCTGATCCGGGCATCCGACTCCAGGCGGATCCCGCATCAACCACCCAGCGGCGCGGATGGTCCGCATCTTCAGACATGCAGGCGGCCGCCCCGTGGTGCGTGCGTCAGCCCCTAGCGCAGGTTCGCGGCCCTCAGCGCTTCCGCCACTGTGCCGGCCGTCACGCCGTCGCGCGACCAGCATGCGGCGCAGAGCACCCGGAGCGCGTCGATCCTGTCACCCGATCCGGTCAGCTCGATCCGCGCTCCCTTACCGTCAGCATCCCATCAGCACCTCCATCAGCACCTCCATCAGCACCTCCATCAGCACCTCCATCAGCACCTCCATCAGCGGTGCCATCCGCGCTGCCACCGCCGCCGCCGTTACCTGTGCCGCCCGTGCCGCCGCCCACCCAGCGTGCCTGCCACCCATTGCACCTGAACGGCTCACCCTGCCCGCCGCTTGGCACCGGATGTGGCTCGAGCAGCCCGGTGAGATCAGCGGCCAGGTACGAGGGACGCTGGTGCGGCGGTGCGAGCACCACATCTGACGGACGGCTCACACCGGTAAGGACGAGCAGGCTGTCCACGTCCACCCGGTTCGCGCCCTCGATATCGGTGTCAAGCCGGTCCCCGACGATCAGCGGCCGCCGCGCCCCTGTGCGCAGCATCGCCTCCCTGTGCATGGACGGCTCGGGTTTGCCCGCCACGATCGGATCCCGCCCGGTCGCCACCGCGATCACCTGGATGAGCGCGCCGTTGCCCGGCTGGCGGCCCCGGGTCGAGGGCAGGGTCACGTCGGAGTTGGACGCAACGAAGAGCGCCCCGGCGGCCACAGCGAGCGCTCCCTCGGCGAGCAGCGGGTAGTCAAGGTTCCGCTGGTAGCCCTGGACCACCGCGTCCGGGCGATCGAAGGCTGTCGTGACGGGGCGGAGCCCACGCTCGCGCACGGCCAGCCTCAGGCCTGTTCCGCCCACGACAAGCACGGAAGATCCGTGCGGCAGCCGTTCGGAAAGAATTCTTGCCGCAGCCTGCGCGGAGGTGATCACCGACCCTGGCCGGACAGGGGCGCCCAGGGCCGCCAGTTGCTCGCCTACGGCGCGCGGGGTGCGGGAGGCGTTATTGGTCACGTACGCGAGCCCCATGCCTCCCGCGGCCTTCTGGAGCGCCTGGGCGGCACCAGGGATCCCGGTGCCGCCCAGGTACACCACGCCGTCCAGGTCGAGCAGCGCCGTGTCATAGGCCTCGCAGAGCGGGCGCGGGCAGGCGCGCAGACCGGGCGTCTGTCGGGGTCCGGCCGTCGGCGGCACCGTGGGGGGTCCGCCCTCCGGCTGGCCGCTCACGTGCGTTCGAGCGAGCGGAGCGTCGCCCGCACGCCGCGCAGCGCGCTTGTGTAGTGCCGCACGTGCGGGCACATCGCGGCGGCGAGGGCCAGATGCCCGGCCGCCGCGGCAGGGTCACCAGCCCTGGCGAGGGACAGGCCGAGGCCGAAGCGGGCATAGTCGTCTGACGGGCTGCTCTCCACGATCCGGCGGAAGCTCTCGGCGGCCGCCTCATATCTGCCGGTGTCGAATTGCGCGCGGGCCAGCGCCTCGGTGACGCTGCGTGAGGACGGCTCGGCAGCCGCCGCACGCTCGAGAAGCTGCGCGGCAGCCGCAGGGCTGCGCTGCTTGAGCAGTTCGAGGCCGCGGCGGTACCAGGCGTAAACATCCCCGTCGGGCGCGCCGGGCACCTGACCGGCATCTGCTTGCCGCTGGTCCGTGCGGGAATCCCCGCTGTCGCCCAATCCTTGTGACATGTGTGCAGACCTTTCCTCAAGACAGGCACCCGCGAAAGAGCCAGCCCACTGGCAGGACCCGTGGCGGGCACCGTCGGCCACCCGTCATCCGGGAGCCCGCCGGTCTCGTGCTCGCGCCGTTCCGTGGGGTTCGCTACGCGCCTGAGCGTGTGAGCGGCCTCGCGGCGGTCACCTCTCCACCGTACGACGTCCTCGGGGCCGCAGCCGCCGAGCGGCTCAGGGATGCGGACCCGCACAACGTGGTCCGGCTGACGCTGCCCGTCGATGGGGAAGGCCAGAGCCAGCCGAAAGGCAGTTACGGCGTCGCGGGGCGGAACCTGCGCGAGTGGATCGCGGGCGGCGTCCTCGTCCCCGACCCCGACGCGGGCCTGTATGTCTACGAGGAGCGGCCGATCGGAGCGGCTGCGTCCCGGCCGGGGCCGCAGGTGCCGCCAGGGACGTCCGCAGCGCCAGGGACGTCCGCAGCGCCATCAGGGACGTCCGCAGCGCCGCCAGGGACGTCCGCAGCGCCGCCAGGGACGTCCGCAGCGCCGCCAGGGACGTCCGCAGCGCCGCCAGGGACGTCCGCATCCGGGTCGCGGCAGGGTCTGCAGCGCGGGATGATCGGCGCGATCGCCCTGGCGCCCCCGACGGCAGGGATCGTGCTCCCGCACGAGGGCGTGACACCGGTCGTGGTCGCTGACCGGCGCCGGCTGATGGAGGCCACGCAGGCCAACCTGGAGCCGATCTTCTTGCTCTACGAGGGAGGCGGCTACGCGAGCCAGCTTGTGGACGAAGTGGCGGACACCCAGCCACCGATGATCGAGGCCATCACCGACGGGATGACCCACCGGCTGTGGGCTGTGACCGACCTGGCCCGCGTCGCGGCGGCCTCCGCTGACCTCGCGCAGCGGCAGGCGATGATCGCGGACGGGCATCACAGGTACGCGGCGTACCTCGAGCTTCAGGCGCACAAGCAGGCGGACGGCGTCGGCGGCGGCCCGTGGGACTACGGCCTTGCGCTGCTTGTGGATTCGCGGGCCTACCCGCCGCGCATCGACCCAATCCACCGGGTGATCGCGGGTCTGGCGGCGGCGACCGCTGCCGAGCTTGCCAGGGCAGCGTTCACCGTGCGCGCGCTGCCGCGCGAGACCGGCCTGGGCACGGCGCTGCATGCCCTGCGTGACGCCGGCCTCGCCGTAGCAGGCGCGGCCGGGTCCTCCGGCGGCCGTAGCACCGCGTTCCTGCTGGCCGGCGATGGCCGGTACCACCTGCTCACCGATCCGGATCCCGCGAAACTCGCCGGGGCCGCACCCGCCGGGCGCAGCGAGCGGTGGCTCCGGATCGACACGTCGGTGCTGCACGAACTGCTCATCAAGGAGATCTGGCGGATCCGTGACGACCAGAGCGCCGTGAGTATGGTGCACAACGACGCTGCCGGCGCGATCCAGGCCGCATCACCGGGCGGCACGGCCGTGATCTGCAACCCGCCGCTGGTGTCGGACGTGGCTGCCCTCGCGGCCCTCGGGGAACAGATGCCACGCAAGTCAACGTCGTTCGGGCCAAAGCCACGCACTGGGCTGGTGATCCGGGCATTCGCGTATGGTTAGACCTGGTTTCGATGACGTCGGTCTTCCGTGACGGGCCACAGCGGATTGCCGTGGCGGGCCCGCCGCCCGGCTCCGGACACGGGCCCGCCGCCCGGCCCTGGACGCGGGCCCGCCGCCCGGCCCTGGACGCGGCCCCGCCGCCCGGCCCTGGACGGAGGAACTCCATGACCAAACAGGCACAGCCACCGCCGCCTGGCGACCGGCCGTCGTCACCGGCACCGCCGCCGCCACCGGCCTGGCGGCACTGGCTGCTGCCGATCGCGATCTTGCTGATGCTGCTGCTCTGGGTGGTGCTGCCCGCGCTGCACCGCTCGCAGCAGGTCAGTTTGACCTACTCGCAGTTCCTGACCGACGTCAGCAGCCACAAGGTGAAGACGGTCAACATCCAGTCGACCGGTGTGGCAACGGGCACGCTTGCCGGCGGCCACCAGTTCACCACGGTCATCCCCGTACAGCTCGCCGGATCCAGCCTGCTCGACCGCCTCGAGGCTGCCAAGGTGTCGATCGTCGCGGCGCCGCCCGGGCCGTCGTTCGGCTCGGAGGTCTTGTCGTGGCTGATTTTGCTGGTGCCGTTCCTCGTACTCGGCTGGTTCTGGATCCGGTTGTCCCGCGGGGCCGCCGGCCAGCTTCAGGGCATCATGGGGGTGGGCCGGTCGAGGGCCAAGGTGTTCGACGCCGAGCAGCCCAAGACTACATTCGCGGACGTCGCGGGCTACGAGGGGGCGAAGGCAGAGATCGCCGAGGTGGTCGACTTTCTCCGGCGGCCCGAGCGATACAAGCGCGCCGGTGCCAACACGCCGCGGGGCGTGCTGATGATCGGCCCGCCTGGAACGGGCAAGACCCTGATCGCACGCGCGGTGGCGGGCGAGGCAGATGTCCCGTTCTTCTCGGTTGCCGGCTCGAGTTTTGTCGAGATGTTCGTCGGCGTCGGTGCGGCGCGGGTGCGTGACCTCTTCATGGAGGCGCGCAAGCGCGCCCCAGCCATCATTTTCATGGACGAGATCGACGCCATCGGCTCCCGCCGCGCTGGAACCGGGGTCGTGGTCGCCAACGACGAGCGGGAGCAGACGCTCAACCAGCTGCTGTCGGAGATGGACGGCTTCGACTCGGCGTCGGGCATCGTCGTCCTCGCCGCGACGAACCGGCCCGAGGTACTCGATCCCGCCCTGTTGCGGCCGGGCAGGTTCGACCGCCAGATCACCATTCCGCTTCCGAACCTCGCCGAGCGGGAAGCGATCCTCGCCGTGCACTGCCGCGGCAAGAAGCTCGCCGATGATGTGACCCTCAATACCGTGGCCCGCGGGACGCCCGGGTTCTCGGGTGCCGACCTTGCCAACCTCGTCAACGAAGCGGCGATCAACGCCGTACGCGACGGCCGCGAGGTCCTGATCGCCTCCGACTTCCAGAATGCCCGCGACCGGATCCTGCTCGGGCGGCGCGAGGGCTCCAACGTGCTGCTGCCCGAGGAGAAACACGCGGTGGCCGTGCACGAGGCCGGCCACGCGCTCGTCGCGGCCCTGTCCGAGCACGCGGACCCGGTCGCGAAGGTGACCATCCTGCCCGCGGGACAGGCACTCGGGGTAACCGAGCAGCTTCCGCTCGTCGAGCGTCACCTGTACGGCGAGGATTATCTCGATGACAGCCTCGCGGTCCGGCTGGCGGGCCGAGCGGCGGAACTGGTCGTGTTGGGGCAGGGCTCGACCGGGGCGGCGAACGACCTCGCCCAGGCCACCGAGCTCGCGGTCAAGATGGTGCGTGAGTTCGGCCTGTCGTCCGCGGTCGGCCCGGTGGGTTACCCGGTGGGCGGATCGGTGTTCCTCGGCGGAGGTGGCGCCGAGATGACGAGCCGCCCGTTCGCCGAGCAGACCCAGGCGGCAATCGACAACGAGGTGGCGCGCCTGCTGCGCGAGGCCGAGCGGCGCGCTACAGACATGCTCGAGCAGCACCGTAAGCATCTCGATCGCCTCGTCGATCTGCTTGTCGAACATGAGACCGTCGACGGCTCCGCGGTCTACGCCCTGCTCGGCGTGCCCGAGGCGCCCGACCTGGTGGGCGGGATGGCCGTGGCGCCGCACCGGGGCCCGCCGCGCGCGGCGGCCAGCGGCGCCGAGCCAGCCGCGCACAGAGCCGCCCCCGGGCGGGCCGCAGACAAACGCGCGGGTACCGACCACCGCGGCGGCTAGCTAGCGTTCGCGCGGCGACGAAAGTTGTCGCCGATCGTGGGACTGACCGCGCAACGCTCAGGCCCGCGGCCCGGACGTGAAGGGCGTCGCCAGCTTTGTAATGCGCCTGGACCTGCCGCGGGTTGACCTGGGCCCGCCGACGGTCGCCTGGGCAAGGACCGACAGAGCGAAGGGGCGGAGTGAGTCGGACCGGTCCCACGCCGCGGCGTCGACCGCGTCGCGCTGCCGGACATGCTCGACCGACTCGAAGCCGTGCTGCTCCAGCAGGGCCGACATTTCGCCCGGGGTGAAGAAGCTCAGCCAGGCCTCGCCACGCTGGGCGGCCACGGGCGTGACGAGTTCGACGTAGGTCGTGCCCGCCGCGTCCCGCATGCCTGCTGGCAGCATGTAGTCCACGATCACCTCCGTGACGGGCGCGAAGCCGCCAATTGTCGCGAAAATCTCGCTGATAGCCCCCCGCGTCAGGTACATGGTGACGCCAAGCCAGCTGACGAGCGCGGGCCTGGACGGATCGAATCCGCCATGGACGAGACGGCCCGCCAGCGAGTCGGTTTCAAAGTCGACAGGGACGAAGGTGACGGCGCTCGGCACCGTGATCTGCGCGGCAGAAAGCCGGCGGCGCTTCCAGTCCTGAGTCGCCGGGTAATCGACCTCGAAGACCCGTACCTGACCGGCCAGTTCCGAGCGGTAGGCGAACGAGTCGAGGCCGGCACCGAGGATCACGTATTGCGTGACGCCACGGCGCACGTTGCGGGCAAGGCGGTCCTCGGTGTAGCGGGCCCGGCACGTGACCTGCGCTCGGGCGCCTGACAGGACAATGTGCGTGCCGTGGGCGCGGTGGAAACCTATGAGCTCATCAGCTCGATCTCCAAGGAGCGCTGACGCCGTCACGTCGACGAAGATCCATGGAACATTATCGACGATCAGATGGGCCGCGCGCGCAGCGGCTGCGGTCAGTGCGGTATCGCTCGGCTGTTCATTACTTACCATGCGGCGAACAATACCTAATAACGTTTGCACTATAGCATAAAGCATAAGATATGAAAAGAGCTTTTGAATTACGATTCAATTGCGCCGGGGGTGCGCGCCTGACAACGGGGCCGACCGCTCTGTGGCGAGGCCAGCGGGTTGGGTGCGCCCGCTCATGGGCCGAGGTGAGCAGTGCTCGATCCGGCGGTGCCGATTCTCACGCGGTGCGTCACCCGGCACGTCTGCGAGGATGAGGGCATGAGCGGTAGGTCGGGGCGGTCCAGTGAAGAGTCCCACAGCCCTGAGGCTTCCCCGGGCCCCGGCGATGCGCCCGGCTATCAGGCCGGGCCGGAGTCCGACGGCTCTTCGGCGATCACTGAACTCGGGCATGACGTCTTCCAGATCGACACACGGATGGCGGGGTACCACGGCATTACCGCCGGCTGATCTCATCCGCGCCGGCCTGCCTGCCTCGTCGAAACGGGCACGGGGCCATCCGCGCCTGTTGTCCGCGACGCGCTCGCGGCGCTCGGTGTCGGGCCCAGCGAGCTCGCCACGGTCGTGGTCACCCATATCCACCTCGACCACGCGGGCGGGACGGGCAACATCGCCGAGATGTACCCGCATGCGGAGGTGGTCGTGCACGAACGGGGCGCGCGGCACCTGGTGGACCCGAGCCGGCTGATGAACAGCGCCCGCATGGTCTACGGAGATGAACTCGATGAGTTGTTCGGTGAACTCGCACCAACCCCGGCGGACCGTATCCGGGCGGTAAGAGAGACGGGCACGATCGACCTGGGCGGCGGAAGGCGACTGAACAGCCACTACTCCCCCGGGCATGCCAAGCACCACGTGGGGCTGCTCGACTCGGAAAGCGGAGATCTCTACGTCGGCGACGCCGCCGGTGTCTACATCCCGGAGACCGCCGATGTGCGGCCGGCGACTCCACCACCCGATTTCGACCTGGAAACGGCGCTCAGGTCGCTGCGCATGTTCGCCTCGCTGCGACCCGCTCGCCTGTTGTTCAGCCACTTCGGCCCGGTCAGCGCTGTCGATGAGGCGCTGGGACGCTCAGCCGAGGAACTTCACGTATGGGTGGATCAGGTGTCGCGTGCCCGGGGCTCCGGCCTTGATCTCGATCACGCGGTGGCGTTGGTGCACGAGCGGACCAAGGACCGCTACGCCGTGTTCCTGCCAGATGCCGACCCCGATGTCGCCGCCAAGTTCGAGCGGCTCTCCGGTGCAGCCTCCAACGTCGCGGGCATCATGCACTGGCTGGACCGGTCGGCTGCCGCGGCTGGGTGACGTCAGCTTGATGGTCTTCTCCGGCCGCAGGGTCCTCAAGGTCCTCGATCATGACCTCATCAAGCTCGTCGAGCCGGTCCGCGGCGTCGGTCTCACCATCCGGATCCGCGGCCGCCGCGCGGCCGAGCCACTCCCGCGCCTCCCCGGCGCGCCCGGCGTCCGCCAGCGCATCCGCGTAGGCGTAATACAGACGCGCTGACCACGGCCGCAGCCGCCCGTCGGTCAGCTCGGGAAGCTGGAGGGTGACAACCGCCGCCTCGGTGGCGCCCATGTCACGCCGCACACCAGATTCGACGATTCGCAGCTCCACCTGCTCCGCGCGGCCCGCCTTCGCCGTGTCCGGCCCGGTGAGAAGGGCCAGTGCACGGTCATGACGGCCCAGCGCACGCTCACAATCCGCCATTATGGCGACGTAGCCGCTCCGGCCGGTGAGGCGCCGTGCGGCGCGTAGCTCGGAAAGTGCCTCCGCCCACCGGCCGGCCAGGTAGGCCGCAACACCGCAGGCCTCGCGGACGACGCCGACGCGCGCCGCGAGTTTCCTCGCAGCGGCCGCATGATGATATGCGAGCTCGGGATCAGTGACCTGATCCGCGGCCGCAAGATGGCGGGCTACCCGCTCCGCGAGATCACGGGGCAGGGTCTTGAGCTCAGCCCGTACGCGCGGGTCGACCTGATCCGCCCCGACATGAACGGGAATCTCCGGGCCCCCCGTAACCAGCCTCGCGGCGGCCACAGGCCGGGCTCCACCTCGAGGATGTGGGGCCACGGGCCGGGCTCCACCTCGAGGAGGTGCTGAGGATCGTCCGCGTCCGCCGTATGCGCCAGCATTCGAACCGCCTCGCAAGGTGCCGGAAGAATTCTGGAACCGCCTCCGGTCATCTGAAGGGCCAGCCCGCTCCTGCCTCGCGTCCCCCTCCCCCGCCGGCCCCGCACGGCCACTTGCGGAACTGCCACGCCGGGTACCAGCGCTGGCGCCAGGCCGGCGGGCGGCACCGTCCGGCCGTGGGCGCGCATCGCCGGTGGTACTCCCGCGGCCACCGGCCGGCCTGCGCTGCCAGAACCACCACCGGACCGCCCTTGCCGCGGCTCACCGGTAGAAGTGGGACGGCCGCCCCGGCTACCAGCGCCGCGACCGCCGCCGCCTTCCGCCCGTGGCCGCGCCTCACCGGTAGAAGTCGGACGGCCGCCCCGGCTACCAGCGCCGCGACCGCCGCCGCCTTCCGCCCGTGGCCGCGCCTCACCGGTAGAAGTCGGACGGCCGCCCCGGCTACCAGCGCCGCGACCGCCGCCGCCTTCCGGCCGAGGCCGCGCCTCACCCGCGGAACCAAAGCCGCGGCCCCTTGAACCCGTACGGTCTGCCCCGCCGCCCGAACGGTCGCCTGGCTGCCGGGCACCCGCAGGACCCCGCGCACGGCTCCAAGCCGTCTTTTCCTGACGGCCTCTGCCTCGCTGCTTACCGTCCCCTGTGTCAGGTGCACCGGGCCTTGCTCGCCCCTGCCCCGCGCGGCCAGCGTTGTCAGCGCGACCGCTCTTGGGCTTGCCGCCGCCAGCCGCACGCCCTCCTCGCCGGTCTTCGTTCACGTATCTCTCCACCCATCACCCGGCGTGCGTCACCCGGACATCTTCGCAGACCGCATCACCGCTCGCCCGTGCACCAGGCGCATGACGCGGACGCCTTCCCCTGGCTCGCCTTCGGCTTGCGGGCATAGGAAAACGCTGAGGGCCGCCCCGTTTGTTGGGCGGCCCTCAGCGAAAGATGTCCGGCGGCGTCCTACTCTCCCACGCGGTCCCCCACGCAGTACCATCGGCGCTGAAGAGCTTAACTTCCGGGTTCGGAATGGGACCGGGTGTTTCCCCTTCGCCATGACCGCCGTAACCCTATGGAGATGTAAGGCCGTCACCGACCGCATCCCGGGAACCGCACAGTGAACGCGAAAAATCATTGCCGGGCCTGAGCCCGAGAAATATAGAGCCAAGCCTCTCGGCTTATTAGTACCGGTCAGCTGCACACGTTGCCGTGCTTCCACCGCCGGCCTATCAACCCAGTCGTCTAGCTGGGAGCCTTACCGGGTTTACCCCGAGGGAGACCTCATCTTGAGGCGAGCTTCCCGCTTAGATGCTTTCAGCGGTTATCCCTTCCGAACGTAGCCAACCAGCCGTGCCCTTGGCAGGACAACTGGCACACCAGAGGTTCGTCCGTCCCGGTCCTCTCGTACTAGGGACAGCCCCTCTCAAGTCTCCTACGCGCGCAGCGGATAGGGACCGAACTGTCTCACGACGTTCTAAACCCAGCTCGCGTACCGCTTTAATGGGCGAACAGCCCAACCCTTGGGACCTGCTCCAGCCCCAGGATGCGACGAGCCGACATCGAGGTGCCAAACCATCCCGTCGATATGGACTCTTGGGGAAGATCAGCCTGTTATCCCCGGGGTACCTTTTAGCCGTTAAGCGACGGCGCTTCCACATGCCACCGCCGGATCACTAGTCCCAGCTTTCGCTCCTGCTCGACATGTCTGTCTCACAGTCAAGCACCCTTGTGCACTTACACTCGCCACCTGATTGCCAACCAGGCTGAGGGTACCTTTGGGCGCCTCCGTTACTCTTTAGGAGGCAACCGCCCCAGTTAAACTACCCACCAGACACTGTCCCTGATCCGGATTACGGACCTAGGTTAGACGCTCAGAACGACCAGAGTGGTATTTCACCGTTGACTCCACGGACACTGGCGTGTCCGCTTCACAGTCTCCCACCTATCCTACACAAGACGTCCCAAACGCCAATGTCAAGCTGTAGTGAAGGTCCCGGGGTCTTTCCGTCCTGCTGCGCGTAACGAGCATCTTTACTCGTAGTGCAATTTCGCCGGGTCCGTGGTTGAGACAGTGGGAAAGTCGTTACGCCATTCGTGCAGGTCGGAACTTACCCGACAAGGAATTTCGCTACCTTAGGATGGTTATAGTTACCACCGCCGTTTACCGGCGCTTAAGTTCTGAGCTTCGCGGCCCGAAGGCCACTAACCCGTCCCCTTAACGTTCCGGCACCGGGCAGGCGTCAGTCCGTATACGTCGTCTTACGACTTTGCACGGACCTGTGTTTTTAGTAAACAGTCGCTTTCCCCTGGTATCTGCGACCCCGCCTAGCTCCGAGGGCAAGCCTCGTCACCGGGCAGGGCTCCCCTTCTCCCAAAGTTACGGGGATAATTTGCCTAGTTCCTTAACCACGGTTCACCCGATCGCCTTAGTATTCTCTACCTGACCACCTGAGTCGGTTTGGGGTACGGGCCGCCATGACGCTCGCTAGAGGCTTTTCTCGGCAGTATGGGATCACTCACTTCGCCTAAATCGGCTCGGCATCAGGTCTCAGGCACGTGGTGCGCGGATTTGCCTGCGCACCGCCCTACACCTTTACCCCGGGACTACCATCGCCCGGTAGAGCTACCCTTCTGCGTCACCCCATCGCTTGCCTACTAACGGTTTGGGTCGCACGGTCGATCGGATCGCCCCGAAGGGCTCACCGGTCTCGCGTGCTTAGCTTCGCCGCGCTCGGCATGGGCGCGTCAAGGCGGGTACGGGAATATCAACCCGTTGTCCATCGACTACGCCTGTCGGCCTCGCCTTAGGTCCCGACTTACCCTGGGCGGATTAGCCTGGCCCAGGAACCCTTGGTCATCCGGCGGAGGGGTTTCTCACCCCTCATTCGCTACTCATGCCTGCATTCTCACTCGTGTGGCGTCCACGGCTGGATCACTCCGCCGCTTCCCTCGCCACACGACGCTCCCCTACCCGTCCGCGCACCTGGACCGCGCGGGCAGGGCCCGGCAGCCTGGTATATGCGCGAACGCCACAGCTTCGGCGGTGTGCTTGAGCCCCGCTAAATTGTCGGCGCAGAATCACTTGACCAGTGAGCTATTACGCACTCTTTCAAGGGTGGCTGCTTCTAAGCCAACCTCCTGGTTGTCTCGGCAACTCCACATCCTTTCCCACTTAGCACACGCTTAGGGGCCTTAGCTGGTGATCTGGGTTGTTTCCCTCTCGACTACGAAGCTTATCCCCCGCAGTCTCACTGCCGCGCTCTCACTTACCGGCATTCGGAGTTTGGCTGACTTCAGTAAGCTTGTAGGCCCCCTAGGCCATCCAGTAGCTCTACCTCCGGTAAGAAACACGCGACGCTGCACCTAAATGCATTTCGGGGAGAACCAGCTATCACGGAGTTTGATTGGCCTTTCACCCCTACCCACAGGTCATCCCCCAGGTTTTCAACCCTGGTGGGTTCGGTCCTCCACGCGGTCTTACCCGCGCTTCAACCTGCCCATGGGTAGATCACTCCGCTTCGGGTCTACAACATGCGACTGAGACGCCCTATTCAGACTTGCTTTCGCTACGGCTCCCCCTCACGGGTTAACCTTGCCACACATCGTAACTCGCAGGCTCATTCTTCAAAAGGCACGCGGTCACTTCACGTCGGCCCAGAGGCCGACACGCTCCCACGGCTTGTAGGCACACGGTTTCAGGTACTATTTCACGACCCCTCACCGGGGTACTTTTCACCTTTCCCTCACGGTACTGGTTCACTATCGGTCACCAGGGAGTATTTAGGCTTAGGAGGTGGTCCTCCCGGATTCACACGGGATTTCTCGGGCCCCGTGCTACTTGGGATACCTCTCGGGAGTCGCCCAGATTTCGCCTACGGGGGTATCACCCGCTATGCCGACGCTTTCCAACGTCTTCGGCTATCCAAGCGATTTCTTACTCCCTGCCGGATCAGCAGCTCCGGCTGAGCGGTCCCACTACCCCGGTCACGCAACGCCTGCTGGCTTTAACACGTGACTGGTTTGGCCTCTTCCCCTTTCGCTCACCACTACTCGGGGAATCGCGGTTGCTTTCTCTTCCTGTGGGTACTGAGATGTTTCACTTCCCCACGTTACCTCCACCTGCCCTATGTGTTCAGGCAGGGGTGATGGGCCATTACGCCCTATCAGGTTTCCCTATTCGGAAATCCCCGGATCACAGCCTGGTTGCCGGCTTCCCGGGGCTTATCGCAGGCTCCTACGTCCTTCTTCGGCTCCTGGTGCCAAGGCATCCACCGTGTGCCCTTAGTAACTTGGCACTATGATGATGCTCGCGTTCACTGTGCAGTTCTCAAGATACGGGCGGTCCCTGCGTCCTTAGTCACCGCGTCCCTCAACCCTTCGCATCCAGGCAAACCCTGGTTGCGACCGGTGAGGCCGTTCGGCGGAACGCCGGTCCAAGCCGCGGGAGTCCCGCAGGATGCACTCCCGCGGAAATCCGGCTGGCGCTGTTCCCAGAACGTGCGTCCGGCACACTCTGTTCACATGAACATGTCAGGGGCCCTGTTACCAGGAGCCATCCGACACGATGCTCGCAGAATGCGCCGTCGGCACTACCAGCCGTGCGACCGTGAGGAGCCAGACTTGCGCCCGTTCCCTCAGGGCCCAACAGCGTGCTCGGCCCAGGCACCGCCACGGATCGCCGTTCCTCCCGCCAGAGCGGGTGTACTAGACGAAACGTGGACGCAGTCCAGACCGAATAGCCAGTGCTCCACTAACGAGCTAACCACGTCGGGACACTCGCCCGAGTTGTGGCTCTGGACGCGTCAGACCAACGGCTGGCGCGCCAGGTGCTCCTTAGAAAGGAGGTGATCCAGCCGCACCTTCCGGTACGGCTACCTTGTTACGACTTCGTCCCAATCGCCGGCCCCACCTTCGACGGCTCCCTCCCAAAAGGGTTAGGCCACCGGCTTCGGGTGTTGCCGACTTTCGTGACGTGACGGGCGGTGTGTACAAGGCCCGGGAACGTATTCACCGCGACGTTGCTGATTCGCGATTACTAGCGACTCCGACTTCATGGGGTCGAGTTGCAGACCCCAATCCGAACTGAGACCGGCTTTTCGAGATTCGCTCCACCTTGCGGTCTCGCAGCCCTCTGTACCGGCCATTGTAGCATGTTTGCAGCCCAAGACGTAAAGGGCATGATGACTTGACGTCATCCCCACCTTCCTCCGAGTTGACCCCGGCAGTCTCCTATGAGTCCCCGGCATAACCCGCTGGCAACATAGGACGAGGGTTGCGCTCGTTGCGGGACTTAACCCAACATCTCACGACACGAGCTGACGACAGCCATGCACCACCTGTGCAGGGCCCTTACGGACACCATATCTCTACGGCTTTTCCCTGCATGTCAAGCCTTGGTAAGGTTCTTCGCGTTGCGTCGAATTAAGCAACATGCTCCGCCGCTTGTGCGGGCCCCCGTCAATTCCTTTGAGTTTTAGCCTTGCGGCCGTACTCCCCAGGCGGGGCGCTTAATGCGTTAGCTGCGGCACGGAATCCGTGGAAAGATCCCACACCTAGCGCCCAACGTTTACGGCGTGGACTACCAGGGTATCTAATCCTGTTCGCTACCCACGCTTTCGCTCCTCAGCGTCAGGTCAGGCCCAGAGAACCGCCTTCGCCACCGGTGTTCCTCCCGATATCTGCGCATTTCACCGCTACACCGGGAATTCCATTCTCCCCTACCTGCCTCTAGCCTGCCCGTATCCACTGCAGGCCCAGGGTTAAGCCCTGGGTTTTCACAGCGGACGCAACAGGCCGCCTACGAGCTCTTTACGCCCAATAATTCCGGACAACGCTTGCGCCCTACGTGTTACCGCGGCTGCTGGCACGTAGTTAGCCGGCGCTTCTTCTGCAGGTACCGTCACTTTCGCTTCGTCCCTGCTGAAAGGGGTTTACAACCCGAAGGCCGTCATCCCCCACGCGGCGTCGCTGCGTCAGGCTTTCGCCCATTGCGCAATATTCCCCACTGCTGCCTCCCGTAGGAGTCTGGGCCGTGTCTCAGTCCCAGTGTGGCCGGTCGCCCTCTCAGGCCGGCTACCCGTCGTCGCCTTGGTGGGCCATTACCTCACCAACTAGCTGATAGGCCGCGAGCTCATCCCTAGCCGGAAACCTTTCCACCATGCGAGGATGTCCTCCATGGTTGCATCCGGTATTAATTCCGGTTTCCCGGAGCTATCCCAGAGCTAGGGGCAGATTGCTCACGTGTTACTCACCCGTTCGCCGCTCGAGTACCCCCGAAGGGGCCTTTCCGCTCGACTTGCATGTGTTAAGCACGCCGCCAGCGTTCGTCCTGAGCCAGGATCAAACTCTCCGTTGGATGTCTATGTGCAACCACGTGCGTGGCACGTGGGCTGCTGACACATCGGAGTGCCCACCGTCCGGCCTGGCCGGGCGGTAAAGGCGATCTTGGCAAATCCGTCACACGATCATGAACCCAATTCGGCTCACGCCCATGTGGACGGGGTATGTGCATGTGCACTGGCTTTTAGCACGCTGTTGAGTTCTCAAGGAGCGGACGCACACCGTCCGAAGACTCACATCTTCTTCAGGGGCAACCCTTCTAACTTACCCGCCAGACCCACCTCTGTCAACTTGGTTCCCTAGAACTTTGCTGACAAGAGAGCCTGCCGTCACCACTACGATACCGCGCACCGGACCGTCCGTAGACAACGGGCCGTTGCAGCTGACTGAGTGGGTCCCCGGCGACCGGCCGCCTTGCGGCGTCCCGCGCTCACTCGGGGCAGGAAGAACACTAGGCACCATCGGCGACCGCGTCAAATCGAAACTCGGTATCAGCGTGCGCCCGCGAGGCACGTGACTGGGTTCTTGCCGCGAATTTCTACAGAACATGCAGGCCAGGGCATCGTAGCCATGCCTGGACGGCACCGTGAACCTGCTATGAATTCTTGCCGCGACTGCGTCGGGCCAACCGCTTCGTGGCGTCGGCGGCGTCCGCGCGGCCCCTATTCGCTAGGTTCCCGTGACTTCGCGTGAGACCCTCGTCACCTTAAGCGCATAGAAACGTGACACGATCGCGACACGACGGCCGGGCAAGGAGCCGCGCAGGCAGCTGTGGAGGCACGCGCAAGCAGCTGTGGAGGCAGCTGTGGAGGCCGCGATCGGGGCAGCGAACGAGACCGACCCGGGGTGCGGCGGCCCCACCGGCCGGGGCGCAGGCCGGGGGCCGCAGCCGGGGGCCGCAGGCCGGGGCCGCGCAGGCCGGCAGAGCAGCAAGGGCGGCGCACGACAACGCCTTCTCAGGCCCGGAGGACCTCCACGCCCGCCAGGGTGCGCGGGCCACGGCGCAGCACGAGGAACCGGCCGTGCAGAAGATCCGCATGGTCGGGGCGGGCGTTCACGTCTGTCACCTTTCGGTTACTCAGGTACGCACCGCCCTCCGCGATCAAGCGCCTCGCAGCGGACTTACCCGCCACGATCCCGGACCCCGCGAGCAGGTCCACAAGCGGCGGCAGTTGCTCTTCCTTGCCAACAGTCACGGTGCGTTTCTGCACCTCCGCGAGCGCCGCGGCGAGCGTCCGTTCGTCGAGGGCGTGCAACTCGCCCTGGCCGAACAGCGCACGGCTCGCCGCCACCACGCGCTCGCATTCTTCCGCCCCATGCACGAGCGTAGTCACGTCCTCGGCGAGCGTCTGCTGCGCCGCACGGGCAGCCGGCCGCTCGGCGACCTCGCGCTCCAGCGCCGCGATCTCCTCCCTCGTCCGGAACGTGAACACCCTGAGCAGCTGCCCGACCTCGGCGTCTTCAACGTTGAACCAGAACTGGTAGAAGGCGTACGGGCTGGTCATCTCGGGATTCAGCCAGATCGCGCCCGAGGCAGTCTTGCCGTACTTGGTCCCGTCCTGCTTGGTGATCAACGGCGTAGCGAGGGCGTGCACGGTGGCGCCCTCGACCCGCCTGATGAGATCGACTCCGGCGACGAGGTTTCCCCACTGATCGCTGCCCCCGGTCTGCAGCGTGCACCCGTACCTTCTGTGCAGCTCGAGGTAGTCCAGCGCCTGCAGGACCTGGTAGCTGAACTCGGTGTAACTTATCCCGCCCGCTTCCAGCCGCGCCTTGACCGACTCCCGCGCCAGCATCTGGCTGACCGGGAAGTGCTTGCCGATGTCGCGCAGGAATTCGAGGGTGGCAGCGAGCCCGCCCAGTCCAGATTGCTGACTATCAGCGCACCCGCCGGCCCATCGCTGAAGTCGAGAAACCGTGCCACCTCACCGCGGATCCGCTCCACCCAGCCCGCGACCATCTCCCGCGGGTTCAGGACCCGTTCGTCCGACTTGCCGCTCGGGTCCCCAATGAGCCCCGTCGCGCCGCCCACAAGCCCGATCGGCCGGTGCCCCGCCTGTATCCGCGCGACCGTAAGCAGTTGGACGAGGTTCCCAATATGCAGTCCCGGGGCGGTGGGATCGAAGCCGCAGTAGAACGTGACAGGACCGGTCTCCAGCGCCTTACCCAGGGCCTCTTTATCGGTTGTTAGCGCGAGCAGGCCACGCCAGGTCAGCTCGTCGATGATGTCGGCCACGGCTCCCTCATCTCGCGCACCAGGGCTGTATTCCATGAACGCTGTGCATTCCCCGCACATATGACCAGAAATCCACAACGATCATGGAAACGGATGTCCCACGAGCCATCCCTCGCTCAGAGTAGCGGCCTTCAGCTACCGGCGGAGCTGGCCGATCACGGAACGGCCGGAGGGGCCTGGCCGTCGCGATCCCGCGACACCCACAGCGGCGAGGTCATCGCGTCGAAGCAGTTCCGCGGTCCGTGGCGGTCCTTGGCACGTATGCACGGTATGGGGAGACCGTGGGTTCGCCCGCCACCCAGAACCGCCACGGCACATCGGCGGCCTCCCGTACACCCGTTCTTGGTCCAGAACGGATTACTCGGGGTGACACGATCTCGCCCCGCCTCACCCGCAGCGGTGACGACGCGCCGCAGACGTCGGCGCCATTCAGCGTCCGGTCAATGCCCAGCGCCTGGCAGAGCCTGGCGGGCCCTCTGGCCAGGTCCCTATCCCCTGCCCTGGCGCCTGTGTGCCCCGTCCCTGCGTGCCCCGTTCCTGCGAATCCTGCGCCGACCGCTGCGTTGCGTCTCCTGGCGCGCCGGGCATGTGCGATGGGAACGCCAGAGATCACCCGGCCGGCCCGGAGCAGCACCGCGGCCGCGGTGCCCTCGCCCAGGCAGACGAGGTTGACGCAGAAGTGCATGCCATAGGTGAAGTAGACATACGCGTGACCAGGCGACCCGAACATGACCTCGTTGCGCCGGGTGGGCCCACGGTAGGCATGGGACGCGGCGTCTACGGCGCCCGCGTACGCCTCCACTTCAGTGATCAGCACTGCTACCAGGCCCTCGCCCGTTTCGTGCTCGAGCACGTGCCCAAGCAGCCCGGGAGCGACATCGAGGACCGGGCGGTCGAAGAAGGAGCGCGGCGTGAGCGATTCGTGCGGGACCGATGGGGTGGGTGAGGGCTGCGGCGCCGAGGAGACTGATGGGGTGGTTGGGGTTGGGGTTGGGGTTGGGGTGATAGCCGGAGTCTTTGCGGCGGCGGGCGCCCCTGCAGCGCGTGGAGACTGCACAGCGTCAGCCCGCGGCCCAGGCGGCCTGCTCGTCCACGGCCGCGCGCAGCGCGGTGAGCTGCTCGGCGACCCGCTCCGGCGCGGTACCGCCGCGCGCGCGGCGTGCGGCGATCGCACCGGTCGCCGAAAGGACATCGCGGACGTCCGGGGTGAGCAGCGTTGAGATCTTCGCCAGGTCCCCGTCGCTGACCTCGCCGAGCTCGGTGCCATGCACCTGGCACCACACGACGAGGTGACCCACGATCTCGTGTGCCTCACGGAACGGGACGCCGCGCCGGACCAGCAACTCGGCCAGGTCGGTGGCGAGGGCGAACCCGGAAGGCGCAGCCCGCGTGAGCCGTTCGGTATCAATACGGACGGTCGCTATCAGGCCCGCCGTCGCGGGAAGCACGAGCATCAGCGTGTCCACCGCGTCGAACACGGGTTCCTTATCTTCTTGCAGATCCCTGTTGTAGGTGAGCGGCAGCCCTTTCAACGTGGTGAGCAGGCCGGTTAGGCCACCGATCAGGCGGCCCGCCTTGCCGCGCGCAAGCTCGGCCACGTCCGGGTTCTTCTTCTGCGGCATGATCGACGACCCTGTCGCGTACGCGTCGTCCATCTCGATCCAGCCGAACTCCCGCGACGCCCAGAGCACAACCTCCTCGCCAAGCCTGGACAGGTGCACACCGAGCAGAGCCGCCACGAAGAGGAACTCAGCCGCGAAATCGCGGTCGCTTACCGCGTCCATCGAATTCGGCGCTGCCGAGTCGAAGCCGAGTTCCGCGGCCACCGCCTCTGGGTCAAGTGGCAGCGAGGAACCCGCGAGCGCTCCGGCGCCGAGCGGGCACACCGCCGCGCGCCTGTCCCAGTCCCTGAAGCGTGCCGCGTCCCTGGCGAACGCGTGCACGTGCGCCAGAAGCTGATGCGAGAACAGCACCGGCTGGGCATGCTGCAGGTGCGTCATCCCAGGGGCCGCGGTGTCTTTGTGCCGCTCGGCCTGGCCGAGAAGTGCGGTCTCGAGCTCGGCCAGGCGTGACACGATCTGCCTGACGTGATCGCGCAGGTACAGGCGCAGGTCGGTGGCGACCTGGTCGTTTCTGCTTCGGCCGGCCCGCAGCTTGCCGCCGAGGGCGCCGAGCCGCTCGAGCAGCCCACGTTCCAGCGCGGTGTGCACGTCCTCGTCCGAGGCCGCCGGGCGGAACTCACCGCGCCGGCACGCCACGCCCAGGTCGTCAAGCGCGGTGAGCATCCGCTTCAGCTCGTCGTCAGTGAGCAGCCCTGCCTTGTGCAGCACCCGCGCATGCGCACGGGACGCAAGCAGGTCGTACGGCGCGAGCCGCCAGTCGAACTGGACGCTGACAGAAAGCCGGGCAAGCGCCTCGGCGGGGGCCGCGTCGAACCGGCCGCCCCAAAGGCGGGTCGGGGTCTTCCGCTGCTCCTTTGGCACGCTGCTCCCATCCGTTTGGCTCCCGCGGTCCCATCCGCCCGCTCCGGCGTCCCATCCGCCCGCTCGCGCGGGCGGTCCGCCGCGGCATCAGGGGCTCGGGGGCTGGGTCGGCTCAGCATAGGCCGAATCAGGCATCCACCTTGCGGCCCCTTACCGCGGCGATCTTGCTTGGCAGCCCCCACAGCTCCACGAACCCCTTCGCAAACGACTGGTCGAATGTGTCACCGGTGTCGTAGGTGGCGAGCTCGTAATCGTAGAGGGAAACGGGGCTGCGCCGCCCGGTGACCACCGCGCTGCCGCCGTGCATGCGCAGCCGTATGTCCCCGGTCACATGCACGGACGCTTGCTTGATGAACCCGTCGAGCGCCTGCTTCAACGGCGAGAACCACAGGCCGTCGTAGACGAGCTCACCCCACCGCTGGTCCACCTGCCGCTTGAACCTGGCGAGGTCGCGCTCAACGCACACGCTCTCGAGTTCGGAGTGCGCGGTGATGAGCGTGATCGCGCCGGGCGCCTCGTAGATCTCGCGGCTCTTGATCCCGACCAGCCGGTCCTCCACCATGTCGATCCGGCCGATTCCCTGCGCACCGGCGCGGGCGTTCATGGTGGTGATGATCTCCAGCGGGGAGAGCCCGGTACCGTCGACAGCCACAGGCACGCCGCCGCTGAACGTCACGACCGCTTCGTCGGGATCGCGCGGCACGGTGGGGTCGGCACTGTACTCGTACACGTCGTCCTGCGGCGTGGCCCAGATGTCCTCCAGGTGCCCGGTCTCGATCGACCGGCCCCAGACGTTCTGGTCGATGGAATAAGGCGACTTGCGCGTGACGTCGATCGGCAGCCCATTTTCTTCGGCGAACGCGATCGCCTTGTCCCTGGTCATGCCGCAGTCGCGAACCGGGGCGAGCACATGGAGCTGTGGGGCGAGGCTTGCGAGGCTCGCCTCGAACCTGACCTGGTCGTTGCCCTTGCCCGTGCAGCCGTGCGCGACCGTGGTCGCCCCGTACGCGGCGGCGACCCTGGCGAGGTGCGCAGCGATCAGGGGCCGCGACAGTGCAGAAACCAGGGGGTAGCGGTCCATATACAGCGCGTTCGCCTTCAGCGCGGGGACGCAGTAGTCCGCGGCGAACTCGGCCCGCGCATCCACGACCTCGGCCTCCGCCGCTCCGCAGGCGAGGGCGCGCCTACGGATGGTCTCCAGATCCTCGCCGCCCTGCCCGACGTCGACTGCGAGAGCGATCACCTCGGCCCCTGTCTGCGCGGTGATCCAGCCGATGGCCACCGATGTGTCAAGGCCGCCCGAATATGCGAGTACAACGCGTTCTGCCATGTTCCATCCATCCCTGGTATCTAGTCATTTGACCGGCTCGCGGCGCTCCGCGAGCCTGAGTAGTTGCGCGGCTACCTGGGCGCCACCGCCCGGGTCCCTGGTGATGACGAGCACCGTGTCGTCACCCGCGACCGTGCCGAGGATCGACGGCCAGTTCGCGTGGTCGAGTGCGGAGGCGAAGAACTGCGCGGCCCCGGCCGGGGTCCGCAGCACCACCAGGTTCGCGCTCGCTTCTGCCGAGGTGAGCAGTTCGGTGGCGATCCGGGCGAGCCGTCCGTTCGCCTCTGGTGTCCCGCCGGACCCTGGCGCGGGAAGGCCGCCCGGCTGCGCGCCTGGCATGTTCGCCGACCGCTGCAGCGCGTAGACGAGCGCCCCGTCCGCGCCGCGCAGGCGGACCGCGCCAAGCTCTTCGAGGTCACGCGAGAGCGTGGCCTGCGTGACCTGCACGCCGGCCTGTGCGAGCGCCGAGGCAAGTTCCTCCTGTGAGCGGACAGGAACGTGCGCAAGGATTCCAGCGATGCAGGCAAGCCTGGCCGCCTTGGTCATCGGGCTCGCACCGGTCACGACGAGCCCTCCCCGGCGCGCGCCGCCGCAGCGCCGGGTGCCGCGCTGTCCGCCGCGGGGGGTGCGCCGCCCGCGGCTTCCTCCGGCCCTGCTGCCTCTGGGGTTCCTGCAGCTTCCACGGCGCCGAGGACAGCGGGGAACGCCGCGAGGAAGGATTCCGCCTCAGCGGCGCTGAGCACGAGCGGCGGCGCCAGCCGTACCGCGTCCGGCTGCACGGCGTTGACCAGGAAACCGGCCTCACGGCAGGCGCGCTCCACCGCGGCGGCGGCAGGCCGGGTCAGCACGGCGGCGAGCCATAGGCCGCAGCCGCGGGCACCGGCGAGCAGTGGGTGCGCCATGGCGGCGATCCCCGTCCGGAGCAGGTCCCCCGTCTGCGCGGCGCGGGCGAGCAGGCCATCGCGTTCGATCACGTGAAGCACCGCGAGCGCTGCCGCGCAGGCGACCGGGTTACCGCCGAAGGTGCTGCCGTGGTCACCCTTGCCGAATACCGTGCCGAAACGGCCAAGTCCGATGCACGCGCCGATGGGCAGGCCGCCACCAAGCCCTTTGGCCAGCGTCAGGACGTCGGGCCTGATGCCCTCGTGCTGGTGCGCGAACCACCTGCCTGTCCGCCCGATCGCGCTCTGGATCTCATCGAGGACAAGCACCGCGCCCGTGGCATCGCAGGTTTCGCGCGCGGCGCGCAGGTACCCATCGGGGGCCGGCACCACGCCACCCTCACCCAGGGCCGGCTCCAGGAAGACGGCGGAGCAGTCGCCGGTCACCGCGGCGCGCAGCGCCGCCGCGTCACCGTAAGGCACGAACCTTACGTCCACCCCGTAGGGCCCGAACGGCTCGCGTATCTGCGCCTTACCTGTCAGCGCGAGCGCGCCCATGGTGCGCCCGTGAAACCCTCCCTCCGCGGCCACCACATAGGAGCCCGCGCAGCCGGGGCTCGCGCCCCGGAACCTGCGCGTGAGCTTGAACGCCGCCTCGTTCGCCTCGGTACCTGAATTGGTGAAGAAAACCCTCCCCTCCGCGCCGAGAAGGCCGAGCAGCCGCTCCGCGAGTTCGACCTCGCCCTCGTGCAAAAACAGGTTGCTCGTGTGCGCGATGGACGCGACCTGACGGCTCACGGCCTCGATGACCGCCGGGTGGGCATGCCCCAGCGAGGACACGGCGATCCCGGCGATGAGGTCGAGGTACTCCCGCCCGTCGGCGTCCCACACGCGGCAGCCCTGGCCCCTGGTCAGGGCGACGGGCGGCATGCCGTAGTTCGGCATCAGCGCGGCGGCGAAACGTCGCTGCAGCCGCTGTGTCGCCTGGCAGTCCTGTCCTGGAAGGCCGACGGCGGCCCCGGTCATGCTCATGGCTTCGCTCCGTCCGGGATCACCATCGTGCCGATCCCCTGATCGGTGAAGATCTCAAGCAGCAGTGCGTGCGGAAGCCGCCCGTCGAGGACGTGTGCACGGCGCACGCCGCCGCGGACCGCGTGCAGGCAGGCCGCCATCTTGGGCACCATGCCCGTGGTCAGCACGGGCAGCAGGCCTTCGAGCTCTGCCGCGCTCAGCAGGCTGATCACCTCGTCGGATGCTGGCCAGTCCGCGTAAAGGCCCTCAACGTCTGTGAGCACCACCAGCTTGGAGGCGCCGAGGGCGACGGCGAGTGCGGCGGCCGCGGTGTCGGCGTTGACGTTGTAGATCTCGCCATGTGCTCCCCTGGCGACGCTCGAGATGACAGGGATGCGGCCGTCGGCGAGCAGGCTGCGCACCGCACCTGGTTCGACGTCGGTGATCTCGCCCACAAGACCGAGGTCGACGGTCTCGCCGTCCACCTCCGGCGCCACGCGGCGCGCGGTGAGCAGGTTCGCGTCCTCGCCTGACATGCCGACCGCCCACGGCCCGTGCTGGTTGACGAGCCCGACGACGTCCCTGTTGACCTGCCCGGTGAGCACCATCCGGACCACATGCATGATCTCAGGCGTGGTGACGCGCAGGCCGCTTATGAAGGTGCTCTCGATGCCGAGCCTGTCCAGGTGCGCGCTGATCTGCGGCCCTCCGCCGTGCACGACCACCGGCCGCAGGCCGGCGTAGCGCAGGAACACCACGTCCTGTGCGAACCCGCGGCGCAGTGACTCGTCCGTCATCGCATGGCCACCGTATTTGATTACGATGGTCTGCCCGTGGAACCTGCCGAGCCAGGGCAGTGCCTCGATCAGCGTGGCCGCCTTGGCAAGCGCCGCCACGCGATCCCGCGCCACACCCGCGCGGTGCTCCGCTGACCCCAGCAATGGGCCATTGCTGGAGCTATTACCCCAGCAATGGCCCATTGCTGGGGTTGCCATGTCCGGTGCGTCGGCGGCGACCACGTGTGTTTTGTCCGTCATGTCGAATATGCCGAGTTCTCGTGAACATAGTCGGCGGTGAGATCGGTCGTCCAGACCGTCGCCGTATGCGGTCCTGCGGACAAGTCGACCGTGATAGTGATCTCACGGGGCCGCAGGTCGGCCTTGGATCTGTCATCACCTGCGCAGCCGCCCCTGCAGACCCACACGCCGTTGATCGCGACGTTCAGCCGGTCAGGCTCGAAGGCGGCATCGGTGGTGCCGACGGCGGCCACCACCCGGCCCCAGTTCGGATCCTCACCGGCAAGCGCACACTTGAGCAGGCTGCTTCTGGCCACCGCACGCGCGGCGGCGAGCGCGTCGGCCTCGCTCGCCGCACCGATCGCCTCAACAGCGACCGTCTTCGTGGACCCTTCCGCGTCGGCGACCAACTGGCGGGCGAGGTCAGCGCAGACGTCGGTCACCACAGCGGTGAACTCGGCCGGATCGGGGCGGACCCCTGATGCGCCGCTTGCCAGCAGCAGCACGGTGTCGTTGGTCGACATGCACCCGTCGGTGTCCACCCGGTCGAAGGTCCGCCCGACGGCGGCCCGCAGCGCGCCGTCCAATCCGCTTGCGGGAAGATCCGCGTCGGTGGTGAGCACGCAGAGCATGGTCGCGAGCGCGGGCGCGATCATCCCGGCCCCCTTCGCCATGCCGCCGACGGTGTAGGAGGCTGCAGGCCTGCCGCCCACGGCGTAAGAGGCCGCAGGCCTGCCGCTGCTCGGGCCCCGGCTCACCGGGCCGGCGCTCAGAGGGTCAGAGTGCCCCGCCTTCCTGAAAGCGATCTTGACAACCGTGTCCGTGGTGCGGATCGCGTCGGCGGCGGCGAGGCCCCCGGCGCGCGACAATGCGGCGACCGCGGCGTCGACCCCCGGCAGCAGCACGTCCATGGGCAGCCGCTCACCGATCAGGCCGGTCGAGCAGACCGCGATCTCACCGGCCGAATCATCGAGAGCGGCCGCGAGCCGTTCGGCCGTGGCGTGCGCGTCCTGGAAGCCCACCGCGCCCGTGCACGCGTTCGCGCCGCCCGAGTTGAGCACGACCGCGCGCACCCGGCCGCCGCGCACCACCTGCTGACTCCAGAGGACCGGCGCCGCCTTGACCCGGTTGGAGGTGAAGACGGCGGCTGCGGCCCTGGATGGGCCGTCGTTCACCACGACCGCGACATCGCGGCCGCCTCCCTGCTTGAGGCCGGCCGCCACGCCGGCCGCATGGAATCCGATGGGTGCGGTGACGCTCATGGTGAGACTCCGTGTGCGGTCAGGCCAGCGGTCTCCGCCAGGCCGGTCATTAGGTTGGCGTTCTGAATGGCCTGCCCGGCCGCGCCCTTGCCGAGATTGTCGATGGCGGCCACCACCACGGCGCGGCCCGCCCGCGTGTCCGCGGCGGCCTGCAGGTGCACCGCGTTCGAACCTGCGGTCGCCGCGGTAGATGGCCAGCTTCCCTCGGGCAGCACATGCACGAAGGGCTCATCGGTGTAGGCATCCGCCAGCGCGGCACGCAGCAGCGCGGTCACCTCGCTTGCGCCCGGCACACCTGCGGCGCCCGACGCGCGGGGGGTGAGCCGCGCCGTGCAGGTCGCCAGGATCCCCCTGGGCATGGGCGCGAGGGACGGCGTGAACGAGACCGTCACATGCCCGCCTGAGGGAGGCTGCGCCGCCACGGCCTCTGCGAGGGCCTGCTCGATCTCCGGCGTATGACGGTGCACGCCGCCCACCTGGTAGGCGGACACCGCGCCCATCACCTCGGCGCCGAGCAGGTGCGGCTTTGCCGCGCGTCCCGCGCCAGAGACCCCAGACGCGGCCACGATCACAATGTCCGATGGCTCCGCGAGGCCGGACCGCAGCAGCGGTGCGAGCGCGAGGATCGCCGCTGTGGCGAAGCATCCGGGGACCGCTACCCGCGTCGCGCCGGTGATCCGCGCGCGTGCGCCCGCGAGTTCGGGCAGCCCGTAGGTCCAGCACCCGGCGTGCTCACCTCCGTAGAACCGCAGCCAGGCAGCGGGGTCGGCGAGCCTGAAGTCGGCTCCGAGATCGACGATCCTGACGTGGCTTGCGAGTTCCGCGGCCACGGCCGCGGAGCGCCCGTGCGGAAGCGCGAGGAAGACCAGGTCCGCTTGCGTCAGCCGTTGCGGATCCAGCGGCTCGAACGTGCGGCGGGACAGGTGCACCAGGTGCGGATGGAGAGCGGTGACCGGCTCGCCCGCATGCGACTCGGCGGTGACAGGCCCGAGCACCATGCCTGGATGGCAGGCAAGCAAGCGAAGCAGTTCACCGCCCGCGTACCCGCTCGCGCCTGCGACCGCCACCTGGATGCCCATCCGTTTCCTTCCTGTCGGGGGCCTACGGGGCTTGGTGACCGCGCCCCCGGCGCCGTAACGCACCACGGACACCGGCAAATGACGCAAGAGCCCGGCCAGGGCGTCCCCGCGCAACCGCGATGGAACCGCGATGGCGCGGGCGTCGCTGCCGGTGCCCGTGCGGCGCGGCCCAGGGACGCCTCCCGCGCCTGTGGTCGACAATCTCGCATTATTATGCATGCCAGCGAAATATTATGCAAACTGCCTGGCCACGGTGCCGTGGCGGCAGCCCTCGGGCAGCCCTCGGGCGGCCCGCGACCGCCCGAGGACGGCCCACGACGTCCCCACGCGGCCCCGGCGTCCCACCTGCACCCGCCTGCCGCCTGCCGCCTGCCGTGCTGACGCTCAGGTAGGTCCGCGCCCTGCGCTGATCCCAGATTGATAGCCGGCCAGTAATGCCGGGGGGCTGCTTACAGCACCAGTGACCGACGGCATGATGAGAACGCTGGAGGGAGATTGGCGATGCTGCATGTCGGACAGATTGCTCTGGCGGTGCTCACCCTCGCCCTGGCGGCGGGCTGCTCCACCAGTTCCTCTGCTCGCCCGGCGGGATCATCGTCATCGGCCGCGCCGAGCGGTCATTCCGCGGCGGGAACGACCTGCGGCACGTCGTACACGGCGGCACGTGTGCTGGTGAGAGTCGTGGTGCCGGGTGCCGCCGACTGTGCGGTGGCGCTGCGGGTCCAGGGCGACTATACGCGCAAGGTCGCTTCCGGTAAGGCGCCGGGAAATGGCGGCGGCGGACCTGTGTCTGTCGATGGCTGGACATGCGAGGGGTATCCGACTCCCCGGGTGCTGCAGACCGGGCAGGCGTCGGAGTGCCATCGGGGCAGCATTGAGTTCTTCGCGGTCCTGCCCGCCCCCAACGGCTCCGCCCCGAACACTTCCGCCCCGAACACCTCCGCCCCCAACACCTCCGCCCCGAACACGTCAGCGACACACTGAACGGACAGGCTTCCGTGGGAGGCCATGGCGAGAAGCATGGCAGGGCACGGCACGGCACCCGGTACCGCACGGCACGGCACCCGAGGCACGGCACCCGGCACCGCACGGCACGGCACCCGGCACCGCACGGCACCCGGTACCGCACGGCACCCGGTACCGCACGGCACGGCACGCGGTACGGCACGGTACGATACGGCACGGCACGGCACGGCACGGAGCCGATCATTTCCCGCGCAGTACCGCGCCAATCCGGCGTGCGGCCTCAGCTACCGCGGCATCGCGGACCGCAGAGGCCTCGCTCGTGGTGAGTGTGTGGTCGGGCGCGCGGAGGCGGAGTGTGTAGGCGAGCGACTTGTTCCCCTCACCGACCTGCGCGCCTGTGTACACGTCGAAAAGCTTGATCTCCTCGAGCAGGTCGGCCAGGCCGCTGGCGGCAATGCCCTCCCGCAGCGCGTCCGCGACATCCGCCGCAGGCACGGAACGGGGCACGACAATCGCCACATCCTGGGTAGCGACGGGATACGTGGAAAGCCGCGGCGCCTGGACTGGGCGGCGCACCGCCGATTCGAGCAGCGACAGGTCGATTTCCATCGCGCAGCTGCGCGGTGGCAACCCGAACTCCGCCACGACCCTCGGATGAAGCTCGCCCGCGAAACCAGCCTCCCGCACTTCGCCTTCGCTGGTCATGACAAGCAACTGCGCGCACCGGCCCGGGTGCCAGGGAAACTGCAGCGCCGGGCGCTCGGTAAGCGCGACATTTGCCGCGGCCGCGATATCCCTGGCGGCCTGCACAGCGTCGGCCCAGACCTCCGTCCTGCCCGGACCCCACCAGCCAGCAGGTGCTCTGTTCCCCGCGAGCACCACCGCAGCGTGCAGCGGCTGTTCAGGTAGCGCGGCGTCGAGCGTGGCCAGTTCCTGCGGCGTGGGCCCGCGATCCACACGGAGCCGCGGTGCGCGCCGGGGGCCACCGGGGCGCGGAAGGTAGACCAGACCCGTCTCATAGAGCGCGAGGTCGCCGAACCCTCGCCCGACGTTCCGCACCAGTGTGCGCAGCAGCCCGGGTAGCAGCGTGGTCCGCATCAGCGGCTCATCGTCGCTCAGCGGATTGGCCAATCGCACCGCACGGCGGCGCGGATCGTCGTCGGCCAGCTGGAGCGCGTCGAAGTCCATGGCGGATATGAACGGGAACGCCAGCACCTCGACATATCCCGAGGCGCCGAATGCCCGGCTCACCGCGCGTCGCGTCCGCTGTGCCTGTGTCAGGCCACGGCCGGCGGGTGCACGGGGCAGGCGTACAGGAATGTTCTCGTACCCCTCGAGCCTGATGACCTCCTCTGCGAGGTCGTTCGGGCTGGTCAGGTCCGGTCGCCAGGATGGCGGGAGCACGTCAACAAGCTCGCCGCCTTCGGCTGGGCGGACCTGGCAGCCGACCTGACGTAGCCGTCGCTCGACGGCGGCACGGCCGTAGCTCATTCCCGCGACCCGGTCCGGATGGCTGGCCGCCATCGTGATCGCCGCGTACTCCACAGGGACCTGGGCGTGCGTGCAGCCGCGCACCACGGCAGCCGCGCCGAATTCGGCCAGCATGGCGACCGCCTTCGCGCTGGCCCGCAACGGCAGTTCGCGGTCGACGCCACGCTCGAACCTGTATGACGCCTCGCTGCTCAGCCGGTGCCGACGGCTCATCCGCGCGATGCCGACGGCAGAGAAGTGGGCGGCCTCGATGACGAGATCGGCCGAAGTCTCGTCGATCTCCGTATTAAGCCCTCCCATGGTGCCGGCCATGGAGATCGGGCCAGAGGAGTCGGCGATAAGGATGTCCCCAGGGTGCAGCGTACGCACCACGTGATCGAGCGCCTCAAGCGTCTCACCCGGCCTGGCGCGCCGGACGACCAGAGGCCCGCGGAGCTTGGTCTTGTCGAAGGCGTGCAGTGGCTGGCCGAGCTCAAGCATCAGGTAGTTGGTGATGTCGACTGCGAGCGACACCGGGCGCATCCCGGCCCGCGCGAGCCGTACCCGCATCCGGATCGGCGTCACCGACCCTGGGCGCAGCCCTGTCACCTCGCGCAGCACAAAGCGGTCACAGGCGGTGGGATCGTCGATACTTGCCCGGTGCACGGCGCTGCCCTCGGCCTGAAAGTCCGGGGTGAGCCCGGCGCCGGCGGGATCGGTGAACTCGACGTCGAACGCGATCGCGGCCTCCCGCGCCATCCCGCGAATCGATATGCAATACCCCCGGTCGGGTGTGACCGCGACGTCGAGCACCTCATCACACAGGCCGGCGTACTCCGAGAAATCTGCGCCGACAGGCGCCGTGTCCTCCAGCACCACGATGCCGGCGTGGTCGTCCCAGAGCCCAAGCTCGGCCGCGGAACAGATCATCCCATCCGACTGCTGCCCGTACGCCTTACGCCGCGTGATCTCGAAACCGCCCGTCAGCTCCGCGCCAGGAAGCGCGACAGGCACGCGGTCCCCCACAGCGAAGTTGACGGCGCCGCAGATGATGCCCCGCGGCTCCGCCTGCTCTCCCGCGGCCACAGCCACCTGGCAGTACCTGATCGGCTTCTTGAACCCGGACAGCTCCTCGATCGCGAGCACCTCGCCGACGATCACACCGCGGATGTCGTACCCGACGGCGACGACGGACTCAACCTCGAGACCGGCGGCTATCAGCCTGTCGGCCACCTCGCGCGCAGGCACCACGGGCACGGCCGCCCATTCGCGCAGCCAGGAAAGCGGGACGCGCATCAGACCTCCATCCCGAACGCGGTGGTGAACCGCACGTCGCCCTCTATGACGTCCCGCATGTCGGCCAGGCCGTGCCTGAGCATCAGGGTTCGCTCGATGCCGAGCCCGAACGCGTACCCGCTGTATCTATCCGGGTCGATTCCGCAGGCGACAAGCACGCGTGGGTTGACCATGCCGCAGCCGCCCAGCTCGATCCAGCCTTCCGACTTGCACGTACGGCACGGCGGCGCGCCTGGGGCGACGGACGCGCCGCGGCACACGTGGCATTCCATGTCGACCTCGGCGGAGGGCTCGGTGAAGGGGAAGAAATGCGGCCGGAACCTGGTGGCAAGGCCTTCGCCGAACATCGAGGTCACGAAGGCACCGATCGCCCCGCGCAGATCGGCCATGGTCAGGCCTACGTCCACGGCAAGGCATTCGAGCTGATGGAAGACGGGGCTGTGAGTGGCATCGAGTTCGTCGGTGCGGAATGCCTTGCCAGGGACGACCACGTACACAGGCAGCGGCCTGGTGAGCAGCGCACGGATCTGCACGGGCGAGGTGTGCGTGCGAAGCACCATCCCGGATTCCGCGGCAAGTTCGGCAGGCCCCGCGTCATCCGGCGGGTCCGCTGCCGGCGGGTCCGCTGCCGGCGGGTCCGCTGCCGGCGGGTCCGCTGCCGGCGGGTCCCGCTGCCGGCGGGTCCGCCGCCGGCTGCGCCGGGGACCCGGCAGCGGTGGCTGGCTCACCGTCAGCGGCGACGAAGAAGGTGTCCTGCTCGCTGCGGGCCGGGTGGTCAGGCCCGATGTTGAGTGCGTCGAAGTTGTACCAATCCGCCTCGATCTCCGGGCCCTCGGCTATCTCGAACCCCATGCCGATGAACACGTCGGCGAGCCGCTCCTGCAGCGTGTTGACCGGATGCCTGGCCCCGCGCGGCGCACGGTCCCAGGGCAGGGTGACGTCGGCCGTCTCCTCCGTGAGGACCCGTTGGTCGCGCTCGGCCTCCAGCTCGGCCTGCCTGGCGGCAAGAGCCTCAGCGACCGCGGCGAGTGCGACGCCGACCCGCCTGCCAGCCTCCGCGCGCGCGGCGGGCGGCAGCGCCCCGATCTCCCGGTTCGCGAGCCTGAGCGGCGACCGGTCGCCCGCGTGCGCCAGCCGCGCCGCCTTGAGCTCCTCCAGGTCCCGCGCCTGCCCTATGGCGGCGCGTGCCTCGCCGAGCATGCGCTCGAGCTCGCCAGCTGAAAGTGGCGTCACCTCGACGGGGTCATATGACTTGTTTGGTGCGGACATGCAATGTGCTCCCCTTGCAGGCGGGCGGGCTTATCTGTCAGGTGCGGCGTTTCTGCTCGCCGGAGGTTATCCCTGCGGGCACGGCACCGGATCGGCGGGTTTCCCGGCTGGCGATGCGTGCCTGGCGGGCATTACCCGCGGCCGGTCCCCTGCGCCGACAGTACCGGGGACCGCGAGGGCTCGTGCCCCCGGGGCGGCGATAGCGGTAACACCGGGCGGTGCGATCAAGGCCCGGCGATCAAGCCCACCGGGACCGCTGCGCGTCAGGCGAAGTCGGGCGTCCCGGCGGGCAAGATAAATCGGAACTCGGCGCCGCCCCCTGGCGCGCGGTGCACGGCAATCGTGCCGCCGTGCACCTCGACAAGGCCCTTGACGATATAGAGGCCCAGGCCGGTGCCACCACGGCGCTTAGCCCGCCAGAACTGGCGGAAAACCCGCGGCGCGAACTCCGGTGCGATGCCCTCGCCCTGGTCGCGCACGGACACGGCGACGCCGCCCCCTGGGCCAATGCCGAGCGCCGCTTCTACCACGATCGTCACGGTACCAGCACCATGCCGTACCGCGTTCTCAATAAGGTTCCCGAGGATCTGGTCGACCTTGTCGGGATCCAGCCACATCTCAGGGATCGGCTCGTGGACCTGGAGGCTGAACCTGCCCGCGTTTTCCCCTGCCGCCACCCGTCCTGCGATCAATTTCCGCACGCGTTCCGCGACGTCAACGACCTGCCGGTGCACCTCAAGCCGACCGGACTCGATCCTGGACACATCGAGAAGCTCAGTAATCAGCCTGGTGACCCTGTCGGCATCGGCGTTGACCGTCTCCAGCATGACCCGCTTCTGGTCATCGGTGAAACGGTTCCACTTGGCCAGCAGCGTGGCGGTGAATCCTTTGACGCTGGTGAGCGGTGAGCGCAGTTCGTGCGCCACGGTGGACACGAGATCAGCCCGGCTCCGCTCGACCCTGGCGAGCCCCGCAGCGCCCCGCAGGCACACGGTGAGCCTGCGTACCTGGTGGCCGTGGCGCCGCTCGCGCGAGTACGCGACCGTGACGAGCACCTCGGTGCCGTCAGGGAGGTACAGCGATACCTCCGGGTGCCGGATCCGAATGTTCAGGCCGTGGTAGGGATCGGCAAACGCCCACCAGTCCCGCCCGTCGCGGTCACGCAGCGGCAGCACCTCACGGATGTCGGCGCCGATGGCGTCGGCCGGGGCGATACCGGTCAACCGCGCTGCCGCGCGGTTGAACACGGACACACGGCCGGTGCCGTCGGCAAGTACCAGGCCATCGGGCAGGTCGTCCGGGCAGACCAGGCCACCAGGGCTGCGGCCGGTCTGCAGGGCGGCGAATCGCTCGCGGTCCGAACGGCCGCGGCGGACCCACGGCGCCGACCGCGCCTGTGCGCCGCCGCGCCCGCCGTCAGGCAAACCGGCGGCACCGGGATAACCCGCGCCCGCACCCGACGCTGGGTGCCTGGTCCGGTCCACTCCTTCGCAGCCTCCATCCGGCCGTGCGCGCTCCTCTGGCCGCTGGCAGCAAGCACTCGAAATGCGGCCACACCCGCCACAATGGCGTAACGGAACGTGATCAGACTCTAGCGCCTCACGCCCCCTGGGCGGCAGCCCCCCGATGCCTACTGAACGTTGCATCGCGCACGTTGCGGGATATGCTTCGGCATATTCCGCCTGGTCAGCGCCCTTTTCTGGCGCGGCGGTCGATTGGCGGAAGCCATGCTCCTAAATGTCATCCCCTCGCTGCTGCCCGGTCAGCCGCGCTGTGCGCGGGCCGACGCGTACAGGCACAACGCCGCGGCGATCGCCAGGTTCAGGCTCTCGGCGCGGCCATAGATGGGAACGGCCACCGAGTCATCGGCCAGGCTCAGCAACTCGCCCGGCAGTCCCCACGCCTCGTTGCCGAACAGCCACGCCGCCGGGGTACGCAGCGTATCTGCCGCGATCACCTCATCGAGCGAGCGCTTGCCACGAGCGTCCGCGGCCAGGATACGGAGGCCTGCGCCGCGCAGCGCGTCGACGGCCGGCGCCAGCCTGGCGCCCGCCACGACGGGCAGATGAAACAAACTTCCCGCGGACGCACGGACGCACTTGCCGTTGTAGGGGTCGACGGACGCGTCACTGAAGATCACGGCGGCTGCCCCCGCCGCGTCCGCCGTCCGCAGCACGGTACCCGCGTTGCCTGGATCGCGCGCGTGGGCGAGCACCGCGACCAGCCGCGGTGACAGGGCGATCACATCGCCGAGTGGCACGTCGACAAAGCCGCAGACCGCGAGTATCCCCTGCGGGGTTGTGGTCTGAGCGAGCCCGGCCATGATCTCTCCGCTGACCACGTGCATGGCGGCACCGGCCTGTCCTGCGCTCGCGACGAGCGCGGCGTGCCGCGTGGACGCCTGGGCGGTGACGAATACCTCTTCGACCGCGGCGCCTGCTGCCAGTGCCTCGCTGACCGCCTGCGGGCCTTCCGCGAGGAATGCGCGTTCGCGCTCACGCAGTGCGCGCTTGGCCAGCCTGCGGGCGGCCTTCACCCGCGGCGAGCGAACGCTCGTGAGCTCGCTTCGTGCCGCGGCAGAGTTCGCGCGCGTGTCAGGCCACCGCCGTGTCCGCTTGCGCCCCGGCCTCCGGCAGTGCCTTCTTGGCCACCTCTACCAGAACGGCGAAGGCCTGCTCGTCCGCGACGGCAAGCTCGGCGAGCATGCGCCTGTCGACCTCCACCCCTGCGGCCCGAAGCCCCTGCACGAACCTGTTGTAGGTCATGCCATTCGCCCGTGCCGCGGCGTTGATGCGCTGAATCCACAGTCGCCGGAAAGCGCCCTTGCGGTCCTTTCGGTCCCTGTAGGCGTACGTCATCGAGTGGAGAACCTGCTCCTTGGCCTTGCGGTACAGCCGTGACCGCTGGCCCCGGTAGCCGCTCGCCCGCTCGAGGACGGTCTTGCGCTTCTTGTGGGCGCCCGTCGCCCGCTTCACGCGTGCCATGTTCCTGACTCCCTCGGCTGGGCCCGGGCTACTTCCCGAGCAGTTTCTTGATCCTCTTCGCGTCCGCGTCGGACAGCACCACGTCACGCCCGAGTCGCCTGGTGTGCGTGGACGGCTTGTGCTCGAGCAAGTGATTACGGTTGGCGCGGCGCCGCATTACCTTGCCAGAACCTGTAAGCCGGAATCGCTTCCTGGCCCCGCTGTGGGTCTTCATCTTCGGCATGGTCGCCGTCGTCTCCGTCCTGTCGCGTGCCTCGCGGCACGACGTCTCCCATGTGCCTCAAGGCACGGTGTCTCCCATGTGCCCCAAGGCACGGTCTTTCTCCCGCACGTGTGTGCCCGCGCCGCATTCCTCGCATGTCCGCACACAGGTCGGCAATCTGGCCCCACATAGGCAGGTCAACGTCGCTGCGGCGCTGAGCGGCCCCCACGACGGGCGATCGCCGGACCCCCACGTTGCCCGCCTGGAACAAGCAGGCTAACCGCTGTCAGCTACTGGCCGGCGCGTCCGGGCTGCGGCGTTCCCTTGGCACGGCACGCGCGGCGGCGCGCTCGGCTTTGGCCTCGCTCTTCTTCCTGTTCGGCCCGATGACCATGATCATGTTCCTGCCGTCCTGCTTGGGCTGCGCCTCCACAAAGCCAAGCTCCTCAACGTCACCTGCGAGCCGCTGGAGCAGCCGGAACCCGAGCTCTGGGCGGGACTGCTCGCGCCCGCGGAACATGATGGTCACCTTGACCTTGTCACCCTGCTTGAGGAACCGCTCAACATGTCCTCGCTTGGTGGCGTAGTCGTGCGGATCGATCTTCGGCCTGAGCTTGATCTCCTTGATGACCGTCTGCGCCTGGTTCTTGCGCGCCTCCCTGGCCTTGAGCGCGGACTCGTACTTGAATTTGCCGTAGTCCATCAGCTTGCATACCGGGGGTCGTGCAGTAGGCGCCACCTCCACCAGATCAAGGTCGGCCTCTTGCGCCAACCGGAGCGCATCGCCAATGGCTACGATCCCGACCTGCTCGCCATTTGGACCAACGAGCCTGACTTCTGGGACGCGGATACGCTCGTTAATTCTCGGTTCGGGGCTGATGTGACCTCCTTGGGCGTCACGCCTGCCGCCACATTTCCGGCGGCAGGACCTCTCGGAACTGCCGACGAGGCTCGCTGCGGCGTCCTGCCACAAAGGCAGTGCCACACAACAACGGCCCCGCATGGCATGCATGCGGGGCCATCGAACTGCGCGGACGCCACACCACCCGTAGAGGCCGACTGCCAGCATGGACGTCATCCATGCTGGTAACCGCCCCATCCGGCCAGCGCGCTAAACGCCCGGAATCGCAGCCATACCCGCCAGCCAGGAGCTGGCAAGGTGGGAGATAGTCCTCCGCTTGCATGCCCGGTACGGGTGTACCGGGCTGGTTAGCATTTAACTCTACCCCACCGGACCGGGCCCAGGTATGTCCTGGCAGTCACCATCAGTTTGTTGACACACTCCAGGCAGGGACCTTGTGGTGCGGCGCAAGCACGGTCACTGCTGCTCCTGGTCGATCAGCTCGCCGAACCGGCTCACGGTTGACAGCAGGAATCTGCGGATCACCGGCTCGTCGGCCGGGTCGACATAGCCGAACGCCGTCTTCCAGCGAGCAGCCACGTACTCGCGGGCGTCGCGCAGCTTCTCGCGGCCCTCACCTGTCAGGTGCAGATGGACCACGCGCCGGTCATGGGCATCCCTGCGGCGTGTCAGATACCCATCGCGCTCGAGCACGTCGGCCAGGTAGCTCACCATGGGCGGCGTAACCCAGGACCTTGCGGCCACTTCGCCTGACCTGAGGCCATCCTCCTCCTCGAGCGCGGCAAGAACGCCAAGCCCGGCAGAGCTGACACCGGTCCCCTCAGCCGTGTACCACCAGTAGGTGCCGATCAGCCGGGCGGCGAGGCCAGCGAGGCGCGACACCGGTAGCAGATCAAGCGGCGTGTCATCCCAGTGGTCGCCCCACCGGATCCCGTGTTCGCGCGCCGTGTTCGGCCGTCCGGACCCAGGCGCAGATTCGCTCGGCGCCGTCGGCTCGTTCGGCGCCGTGTCCGTCATCTTCGTAGCCTGACCCGCCGGATACTGGGGCGTCAAATCATTCAGTAATTCAAACGTTACATGGCGGCGTGACTCACGACTGTGCCGCCAGTTCAGCCAATCCCGCGGACCGCATGGCGCCGAGCGGCGGCGCGTACCCTGTCATCAGCTGGACCTGCCGCGCGGCCTGGTGGAGCAGCAGATCAAACCCGCCGACAACGGTCGATCCCGCGCCGCGGGCCGCCGCTGCGAGCCGGGTCGGCCATGGGTCATACGCGACGTCGAATACCACACGAGGCGGATGCCGCCCGCCGAACAGCGACCCAGCGACGGCGTCGGCTGCACGGGGCGGCACGGTGCAGATAACGAGCCCTCCCGCAGCTCCGGCAATCACCGACGTACGGGCGGGCGACGCAATCGCGCGGACCCGGATGGCGACGTCAAGCCGTTTGGCCGCAGCTTCGAGTTCGCCCGACCTGCTCGTGTCGCGCACCGCGACGTTCACTTCGTGCGCACCCATCTCTCTGAGCGCGGCAAGGGCGGAACAGGCCGTGGCGCCAGCCCCGATGATAAGCGCGCTCGCGGTCGTGCCCACCTCCGTAACCCCCGCCTCCGCCAGCGCGGCTACCATCCCGCCGACGTCGGTGTTGTAGCCGAGCCTGCGGCCGCCGGACAGCACCACGGTGTTGGCACCGCCGACGGCCGCGGCGAGCGGGTCGATCTTATCGAGCAAGGGCAGCACGGCCCGTTTCAGCGGCATGGTCAACGACAGTCCCGCCCAGCAGTCGTCCAGCCCATCCAGCAAGCCAGGCAGGCGGACCTCGTCGCATTCGATCGCCGCATAGCTCCACCCGTGCAAGCCAAGCGCCGCGTACGCGGCCCGGTGCAGCGCCGGCGAGAGCGAATGGGTGACCGGTGAGCCGAGGACGGCAGCCCTCATCGCGCCGGTTTCATGCCGTGCCAGCCCCGGAGGACACCGTACCGACCTGCGGACACCCCAGACCCCGGTGGCCCGGGATCCCCCCGCAGACCCGGCGCCTCGGCAGCCGTTCATGCTGGCCGGTCCCGGCTCTCCAGGCGGCGATCATCCGCCCTGGCCAAGGTTCTTCTCGAGCTCGGCCCTGAGCTGGACGAACGTGGCCTGGCTTGACGTGAACTGGGTCAGGCCGGTCTTGGGGTTGACGGTGACGAAGTAGAGCCAGTTGCCGGCCGCCGGGTGCAGTGCGGCATGGATCGCGGCATCTCCCGGGCTGTCGATCGGGCCAGGCGGCAGCCCGCTGTGCTGATAGGTGTTGTAGGCGGAGCGGACCTGGAGCTGCTGATTCGTGGCGAGGATCCCGTACGTGTGCAGCGCGTACATGACAGTGCTGTCCAGTTGCAGTGGCATATTCATGGCCAGCCTGTTGTAGATCACTCGTGCGATCTTGGGAAAGTCAGCGACCCAGCCGCCTTCGGCCTGCACGAGGCTGGCCACGGTGACGGCCTCGGCGGGGGTGAGGTTCACCGATTGTGCGCCGGTGACCAGGTGGATCCGCGCCGCCTCGGCATCGAATTGCAGCACCATGGCCCGAAGCACACCGGCCGCGGTCATGCGCGGCTGCACCGAATAGGTGGCCGGGAACAGGTAACCCTCCGGCTGGTTTCCCGCGTACGACGGGAGGCCGAGCGCAGCCGGGTCCGCGAGCGCCGAATGGTAGTCCCTGAGTGGTATTCCCGATTTCGCGCCGAGTGCGGCAACGATCTGGCTGGCCCGCAGGCCCTCGGGGATCGTGACCTTCAGCTGTATGCGGGCTCCGGGGTTGAGCAGCAGGCCGAACGCGAGCGCCGCTTTCATGTGCAGGCGCAGCCGGTAGAAGCCCGGCTCGAGCCCGGTCTGCTGTGAACTCTGCTCGGCCGCCTTGGCGAACGCCCGCGTGCTCGCGACGACGCCAACACCGAAGAGCGTCCGGGCCACGTCGGTGGCCGTCTGGTTCTGCTGGATCTGGACGACGACGCTGCCATAGCCGGACCCGGAATAGTCCGGCGGTACCACGTACTCACGCAGGAAGTGGTAACCAACGATGCCGCCACCTGACAGGAAGAGCGCGAGAACAAGCAGAGCGATCAGCGGCGCGCTGAAGCGCCGGCCACGGCGCCGGGCCCGCCCATCGCCACGGCGGCTGCGCCGGCCGCCTGGCCCCATCGGGACGATCGGCCCGCTGGCCTCTTCACCTTCGGGCTCCCAGCCGTACGCGTCGTCCGGATCAGCCTCGTCGGCGTAATCGCCCTGCGGGCGCCGATCCGCGTCCTGGTCGTGAAACCGGTCTGGTTCCGCAGGAACAGAAGGCATCGGCCCCAATATGGCCTGGTGATCCGGCCACGGCGGCTCGGGCGTGGGACCAGGGATCCCGGGCGGCCCGGGCATGGGACCAGAGATCCCGGGCGGCCCGGGCATGGGACCAGAGATCCCGGGCGGCTCAGGATGCAAAGGGCCCGGCGGGTCCGGCGGGACCTGTCCGCCGTACCCGAGCCGCCCGGGATCGGCGGACGGCCACGGGTATGGATCCGCGGGTTCAGCCTGCGTGGCCACGGCGGGCACCTGCGGCAGCGGCCCAGACACGGTGGGAGGCGAGGATACCCGGGACCACGGCGGCGCGGGCTGCGGCGGCGGAGGGTCCTGGCCTGCCCCAGGCCGGTACGGACCGGACGGCCGCGCGTGGCTGCTGCCGGGCAGCGCCGCACGGTGCGGATCCTTGGGCATGCTGCTGTGGTACAGATCAGCAGGCACGTCACCGTTGTAATGCTCACCCGGCGGGCTACCGGCGTTCATGTACCCGCCGTTCGGGTCAGCCGCAGGACGGTAGCCAGATCTGCCAGGGTCCCCCAGCATGCCTGGCGGCGTCACACGGCCAGGTTCCGCAGAAAGTCCCTGCAACGGGCCGGATGACGTGCCCAGGTACGGATCCGCCGAGGGCCTCGATGAGGTGCCCGGATACGGGTCAGCCGACGGAGCGGCCGGGTCCGGAACCGATGGTGGGCCGGGGTAGCCGTTCGGCTGGTGGGGCGCCGACGGCGGCCAGGCGTACTGTCCGGGCCTGGCGCCAGGCGCAGGTGCGGGCGGACCGACCAGAGAGGGGTCTGAGGCACCGAGGTACGGGTCTGGCGGTGAACCTTGATACGGCTCCGGCTCATGTGACTCCGGCTCATGTGACTCCGGCTCATGTGACTCCGGCTCATGTGACTCCGGCTCATGTGACTCCGGCTCATGTGACTCCGGCTCATGTGACTCCGGCTCATGTGACTCCGGCTCATATGGCTCCGGCTCATATGGCTCCGGAGGTGCGGCGCGGTGCCGTCCCTGTTGGCTCTGCCGTCCCTGTTGGCTCTGCCGTCCCTGTTGGCTCTGCCGTCCCTGTTGGCTCTGCCGTCCCTGTTGGCTCTGCCGTCCCTGTTGGCTCTGCCGTCCCTGTTGGCTCTGCCGTCCCTGTTGGCTCTGCCGTCCCTGTTGGCTCTGCCGTCCCTGTTGGCTCTGCCGTCCCTGTTGGCTCTGCCGTCCCTGTTGGCTCTGCCGTCCCTGTTGCCCCGGTTTTTCACGAGGTCCCTGACTGCCCTGGTCACGCCCGACGCTCACGGTGCGAACTCGCGGGGTGAGTCCTGAGCAGCGGGCGCGAGTTCGCCTGGCGGCCCGCCGGTCCCCCGCTCGGTGTCGAGGGCTGCCTGCAGCAGCACAGCTGCCGCTGCCTTGTCCACCACCTGCCTCCTGGCGCGCTCGTCCCTGCCGCTCTGGCGAAGCGCACCGTGGGCCGTGACCGTGGTGAATCTTTCATCGAACAACCGCACCGGCAGCGGCTGGAGACGGGTGGCGAGCCTCGCCGCGAATTCCCGTGCGTCGGCCGCGGCACGTCCTTCCCGGCCCGACAAGGATGTGGGCAGACCGACGATCACCTCAGCCGCGCCGTGCTCGGCGGCGAGCTTCGCGACGGCATCCACGTCACCACGGCCACGGCGGATGGTTGCAAGCGGCGATGCGAGCACGCCGCCCGGATCGCTGCGCGCCACACCGGCGCGCACCGAGCCGACGTCAATCCCGAGCCGCACACCGCTCCTCACCGGGCGGTCTGCTGACTGCACTGCCTGCGCTTGCTGCCCTGCCTCAAACACGATCTTACGGTACGCTCCCGGAGGCCGCGGTGTCCCGTACAGCGCTGCGTACGGCGCCAAAGGCCGCATTTATGGCATTGATGGCATGCATCCCTCCCGCGGCAACAGCCGCACCGCCACCCTGGGCGACGTCGTCCCTGCCGCCGCCACCGCCGCCGAGCGCACTGGCGGCCACGCCGACCAACGCGCCCGCCTTCAGCCCGGCCGCCCTGCCTGCCTCGTTCACAGCGATGACAACCACTGGCCGGTCCTTGGGCACGCCCGCGAGCGCGACCACGCCAGGCCGCTGCGCGGTGAGCCTGCCACGGATGTCCAGGGCCAGCTCACGGATTCCGTCTGCCGTGGTGCCGTCGGGCACCCGCTTGGCGACGAATGCCACAGGGCCCACGTCCTCGGCTTCCGAAGCGAACTGAGCGGCGGAACTCAGTAGCTGCGCCGAGCGGAGCTGCCGCAGCTCACGTTCCGCGTCACGCAGGCGTGACGTGATCACGGCCACGCGTTCTGGGAGCTCTTCGGCACGTGCCTTCAGCTGCTGCGTAAGCTGCGATACCAGAACGCTCTCTGTGGCGAGGAAGCGGAACGCGTCCAGGCCCACAAGCGCCTCGACCCGGCGGATTCCGGAGCCGATAGAGGATTCGCCAAGGATCTTGATGAGGCCAAGCTGGCCCGACCGCGCCACATGGGTGCCGCCGCAGAGCTCACGCGAGTAATCGCCGACCTCGACGACTCTGACGTCGGAGCCGTATTTCTCACCGAACAACGCGAGCGCGCCCATGCCACGCGCGTCTTCGAGCGAGGTATGAAAGGCACGTACATCCAGGTCGCCGATGAGAACCTCGTTGACCTCATCCTCAACGTCGTGAAGCACTGACGGCGGGACCGCGCCGCCCGCAGTGAAGTCGAAGCGGAACCGGCCAGGCGAGTTCTCAGACCCCGCCTGTGCCGCGGATTCGCCGAGTGCGCCGCGGAACGCGCGATGCACCAGATGGGTCGCGGTATGCGACCGGGAGATCGCGCGCCGCCTCTCTATGTCGATCTCGGCGTAGGCCTCGTCGCCCACCCGGATCTCGCCCGAGCGGACCTTGCCGCGGTGCACGATGACCCCGGCGACCGGCGACTGGACATCGAACACCTCGACCTCGGCGCCTCCACCATCAGCTGTGATGACGCCCGCGTCGGAAAGCTGGCCGCCGCCTTCCGCGTAGAAGGGCGTGCGGTCGAGCAGGACCTCGACCTCGGTTCCCGCGCCGGCCGCGGGCACTGGCACACCGCCGACAAGCAGCCCGACGACCGTGGCCTCGCTGGCCGATTCGTCATAGCCGGTGAAGGCGACCCTGCCCGAGCGGTCGAGCAACTGGCCAAAGACCGAGACATCGACGTTGCCGGTCCGCTTACGCGCGGCGTCTTCCTTGGCCCGCTGGCGCTGCTCGCCCATGAGCCTGCGGAACCCTTCCTCGTCCACGGTAAGGCCCTGTTCCGCGGCCATTTCGAGCGTCAGGTCGATCGGGAACCCGTATGTGTCATGCAGCTGGAACGCCTGCTCGCCTGCGAGCCTCACAGAACCGCGGCGCTTGCTCTCTTCCGCCGCGGCCTCGAAGATGGCGGTGCCCGTGCGGAGCGTGCCGAGGAAAGACTCCTCCTCAGCATCGATCACCGTCTGGACGTGCAGCGCGTCCCTGACGAGTTCGGGATACTGCTCACCCATGGCCTCGATCGCCGCTGCGGAGATCTCGTGCATAAAGCGGTCTTCGCCACGGGCACCGCCGCGCTGGCCTCCTGCGAGCAGCCGCAGATTGCGGATGCTGCGCCTGAGGATGCGGCGCAGCACGTAACCGCGTCCCTCGTTGCTCGGGATCACGCCGTCCTCGACCAGCATGACGGCGGTCCGCACGTGGTCGGCGATGATGCGGAGCGAGACGTCGGTTCTTGGATCACGGCCGTACTTGGAGTCGGTCAGGTCGGCCGCCCGATCGAGAACCTTCCAGGTGGTGTCAACCTCGTAAAGGTTGTCGACGCCCTGCAGGATCGTCGCCATCCGCTCCAGGCCCATGCCCGTGTCGATGTTCCTCGACGGCAGTTCGCCGAGGATCGGGTAGCCCTCTTTTCCCTGACCAGGCCCACGCTCGTACTGCATGAAGACGAGATTCCAGACCTCCAGGTAACGGTCCTCGTCCGCGACGGGGCCGCCCTCGGCCCCGTACTCAGGCCCGCGGTCGTAGAAGATCTCCGAGCACGGGCCGCAGGGCCCTGGCACGCCCATCGACCAGAAGTTGTCGGCCATGCCACGCCGCTGGATGCGCGCCTGCGACACGCCTACCTGGTCCCGCCAGATCCCCAGCGCCTCGTCGTCGTCCTGGTAGACGGTCACCCAGAGCTTGCCCTCGGGGAAACCGAAGCCGCCGTCGCTCTCGGCGAGCGTCAGCAGGTTCCACGCATAAGGGATCGCCTGCTCCTTGAAGTAATCACCGAAGGAGAAGTTCCCGAGCATCTGAAAGAACGTGGCATGCCTGGCCGTCTTGCCGACCTCTTCGATGTCCTCGGTACGCACGCACTTCTGCGAACTCGTCGCACGGCGGAACGGCGGCGTCTGCTGGCCAAGGAAGTACGGCTTGAACGGCGCCATCCCCGCGTTGATCAGCAGCAACGTCGGGTCCCTTGCGATCAGGCTGGCTGAAGGCACCACCGTGTGCCCACGCTGCTCGAAGTAGCTCAGGAAGCGGCGGGCGATCTGAGCCGACTCCATCAGCGGCCATCCTTCACGTCGTCGGAGCATTCACCTTCCGCGAACGCCCAGTCCTTGATAGCGCGGTGTCTTCCGAGCGTAGGCGCTTCTCCCCGGTCCGAAAGCCGGTAGATACGCATCCCTTCCCGCACGTCACGAGCGAACCCGGCGCTCGCGCGCGCGCCACGCACAAGCCATGCCGTCCCTGCCGTCCACGATCCGGCACCTGCCGCCCATGCAGGCTCCCTAGTCCGTGCCTGCTCTGAAGTCCGTGCCTGCTCTGAAGTCCGTGCCTGCTCTGAAGTCCGTGCCTGCTCTGAAGTCCGTGTTTGCCCTGTTCTCCGTGCCGGTCCCGAAGTCCGTGCCGGCTTTCCAGTCCCTACCGACTGTGTCGTCCACGGTCCGGCACCTGCCGGTGAACGATCTGGAGAAACGGCGCGTGCCAGCCGCGCTACCTTACGATATCCGCCCACACCTACCGCAGCGCCGACGGTGAGCCAGAACCCGCGGCGGATCATGCCGATCATTGCGGTGCCCTCCGCCCGTTTCGCTTCCGGTCCTGCCGGTCCTGCCCGCTCTGCAGTCCCGGCCGTCCCTGCCCGCTCTGCAGTCCCTGCCGTCCATGGTCCGGCGCTGGAATCCGGGCGACGGGCAGCGCGGCGGGTCCGCCGTGCGCATCGGCCCTCATCGCGCGGGCCGCAGGCTCAGCGCGCGGCCCGGCCCGCCGGGCCGCGCCTGACCGGCGCAGCGCGATCGCGCGGCGCACGCCGAACGAGAAACCGGCGAGCTGGCCGAGTGGGCCGCCGAGCACCGTACGGACCGCGCCAGTCAGCATCGACACGTCCGCGGTCAGTTCCGCGATGTTGGAGCTGACCTCGTCCATGTCAGCGGTGATGGCATCCGTCCTCGCGAGCTGCTCGTGTGCACGGTCCACCGCAGAATTCGCCCGCCCGAGCAGCAGATCGCTGCGGACACGGAACTCGGCAACGACGCCGGACGCCTCCGAGATCAGCCGGGCGAGCTTGACGAGCGTGTACACGCTCGCGGCGGCAAGCACTCCGAATGCGATCGCGGCGATCAAGGCTGCCGCCTGCACGGCCGTCAGCATGCCTGCTCCTCCCACGTCCGCGCGTCTTGCCAGGCACCTGTGCTACGTCTGCACGACCCTATCGCCGGAATCCCCGCAGGTGCGCCCGGACGCCCAACGTGATCATCTAACGAACAGCACCCATGGTGCCCGGCGCTGCCCTGTGGTCACAATCTGCCGACCGCGCCAGGGCCGTCACCAGCGAACGGGCCACGGTCACCAGCAGCGCCGCGGCCACGGTCATCGCCAGCGCCGCGGCCACGGTCACCAGCAGCGCCGCGGCCACGGTCATCGCCAGCGCCGCGGCCACGGTCATCGCCAGCGCCGCGGCCACGGTCATCGCCAGCGCCGCGGCCACGGTCATCGCCAGCGCCGCGGCCACGGTCATCGCCAGCGCCGCGGCCACGGTCACCAGCAGCGCCGCGGCCAAGGTCACCCCCGCCGGCAATACGGTCACCCTCGCTGGGGGCCAAGGTCACCACCAGCGCCGGGATCAGGGTCACCACCAGGGCCGGGGCCCGGATCACCCGCGGGACCGCCATCACGATCCGCGCGGCCGTGGATCACCGCGCGGATGCGGTCGGCACGCTCCGCGTAGCGGGCCTCCGCGCCGTGCCTTGTCGGCTGGTAGTAGGTCCGGTCCGCGACCGCGTCAGGCGCGTACCGTTGCGCGACGACGCCGCTTTCGTGATCATGGGGGTAGACATACTCGCTGCCATGCCCCAGCCTGCCGGCTCCCGGGTAGTGATCGTCACGGAGATGAGCGGGCACCGGGCCGATAAGTCCCTTCCTTACATCCGATTCTGCCGCGCCTATCGCCTTGATGACCGCGTTCGACTTCGGCGCGAGGGAAAGGTGGATGACCGCCTGTGCGAGGTTGATGCGGGCCTCGGGCAGGCCGACGAACTCAACCGCCTGCGCGGCCGCGGTCGCTGTCTGTAGCGCGGAAGGATCAGCCATGCCGATGTCCTCGCTCGCGTGCACGATCAGCCGCCGGGCGATGAACCTCGGATCCTCCCCCGCCTCGATCATTCTGGCCATGTAATGCAGCGCCGCGTCCACGTCGCTGCCCCGGATGCTCTTGATGAACGCGCTGATCACGTCGTAGTGCTGATCACCGGCGCGGTCATAACGGACCGCCGCACGGTCCACCGCCCGTTCCAGGGTTTCGACGTCGATGGCGCCGCCGCTTGCCCCCAGAGCCGCTGCCTCCAGGTAGGTCAGCGCGCGCCGTGCGTCACCTCCAGCGAGCCGCACCAGATGGCCGGCCGCCCCTGGCTCCAGGGTCACCTTCCCTGCGAGCCCCCGGTCATCGCGGAGCGCCCGCTCCACCACAGCGGCGATCTCGCTGTCGGTCAGGGGCTCAAGGGTGAGCAGCAGCGAGCGGGAAAGCAACGGACTGATCACAGAGAAGAACGGGTTCTCTGTGGTCGCGCCGATGAACGACACCCAGCGGTTCTCCACCGCGGGCAGCAGCGCGTCCTGTTGCGCCTTGTTGAACCTGTGCACCTCGTCGATGAAGAGCAGGGTCTGCGTGCCCGTCATGCCGAGATCGCGCCGTGCGGCGTCGATGACGGCGCGCACGTCCTTGACACCCGCGCTGACCGCGGAAAGCTCGACGAAGCGGCGCCGTGTCGCCCGGCTCACCACATACGCCAGCGTGGTCTTGCCCGTACCTGGCGGTCCCCACAGGAGCAGTGACATCGGGGCGTCGCCCTCGACAAGCTTGCGAAGGGGTGTGCCGTCCCGCACCAGGCGCCGTTGCCCGATCACCTCGTCGAGGTCACGGGGCCGCATCCGCACGGCGAGTGGCGCCTGCGCTGCTGCGGCCTCGCCCGCGGCAGCATCGAACAGGCTTTCGGGCTGCCCCGCCTGCGATCTCGCCACGACCCGACAGTATCCCGGGCTGTTAGCAGGTGACGTCGCCGCTTGTGAACCTGGCCCACGCGAGCGCGAAGAAGATAACCGCATACACGCAGAACGACAGCAGCCCATGCAATAGGTCGCTGGTGGCGATTGGCGCCCGAAGGAGACTGTCGAAGGATGTCCACCAATGCGTGGGCAGATAGGGGTGGACGACAGCGAACTGCGGCACGTTGTCGATCACCTCGCTGGCCACGGCTATGATCGCGGTCGCCGCGATAGCGCCGATAGCGTGCTCGGTCAACGTGGAAATGGCCAGCCCGATCGCGCCGAGCGAGGCCATCGCCGCCGCCACGTACAGCGTGACGAATGCGAGGCGTGCCAGCCCATCGGCTATGGAAACTGTGGTTCCTGACAGCAGGGTCATGGGGCCGACGGGAAACAGGGCAAGCCCCGCGATGACCGCCGCCACCGTCACCAGTGCGGTGGCGCACAGCGCGAACGCGGCGACCACCAGGTATTTGGTCAACAGGAGCCGGGTACGCCCAGCCGGAACGGTGAGCAGATAGCGCAGCGTGCCATAGCCGGCCTCCCCTGCGATCGAGTCACCGGAAACCACGCTGACGACAAGCGGCAGCACAAGCGTGAGCAGCACGGTGAGTGCCGCGAAGCTGAGGAACAACCCATTGCCCGTCACCTGCGAGAAGAACGCAGGGCCATCGGCGCCGTCACCGCGCGGTGACCCGGCGAGCCGCAGCGCCACGCCGATGATCACTGGCACAGCGGCGACAACGGCGAACAGCACAAGATTGCGCCGCCGCCGGAAGACAAGCCCGAGTTCGGAACGCGCAAACCGGAGCCACGCCCGGCCGGCCGCGGGGGCGCGGCCCACAGGTGCCGCCCCCGGTGGCGGCACCGTGGCGGCCGTGCCCGCTGCGCCTCGGCCATCCACGACCATGTCAGCCGCTGACATTGAAGCCCTCCCCCGTCAGCTCGACGAACAGATCCTCCAGGCTGGGCCTGGGAGAACTCAGCCCAGAAACGGGGATGCCCGCGTGGACGAGCTCGGCGCAGACCCGTTCTGGTGTCTGGCCGCCAAGCTGCGCGCCGATCTGGCGGCCCGCGACCGTCACGTCGAGAAGGCCGAGCTTGGTGAGCAGCTCACCTGCCCGCTCCGCCTCGGCGGTCTCGACCTGGATCCGCTGCGCGGCGTGCGGCCCGCGATCCCGCAACTCCTGCAGCGTGCCCTGGAACACGAGCTGCCCGGTACGCATCACCCCGACGTGCGAGCAGATCTGGTCGACCTCGGCAAGCAGGTGCGACGAGACGAACACCGTGATCCCACCGGCGGCGATCTCCCTGATCAGGCCGCGGACCTCGCGCGTACCCTGCGGGTCGAGGCCGTTCGTCGGCTCGTCGAGCAGGATCAGCTCGCGCGGTATGAGCAGGGCCGCCGCGATCGCGAGCCGCTGTTTCATGCCGAGGGAGTACACGCGGTAGCGCTTCTTCGCGGCGGCGAGCAGGCCGACCCGCTCGAGCGCCTCATTGATCCGCGCCGCCGCCGTGGATGGGTCGGCCGTCCGGTCCGCCGCGTCGATGCGCGCCAGGTTGGCCCAGCCGCTGAGGAAGGGGTAGAACGCCGGCCCCTCGACGAGGGAGCCGACCCGTGGCAGCACGCTCGCCTCCGCGGCGGGCATCGGGGCCCCGAGCAGTTCCTGGGTACCGCTTGTCGGGTAGACAAGGCCGAGCAGCATCCTGATCGTGGTGGTCTTGCCTGAGCCGTTGGGGCCGAGAAAGCCGTAGACACTCCCACGCGGCACGTCGAGATCTATGGCGTCAACGGCAAGCTGGCCGCCACGGAAACGCTTGCTCAGGCCATTCGTAGAGATCGCTGCGACTGCCGGGATCGCTGCGACTGCCGGGGCCGCTGCGACTGCCGGGGCCGCTGCGACTGCCGGGGCCGCTGCGACTGCCGGGGCCGCTGCGACTGCCGGGGCCGCTGCGACTGCCGGGGCCGCTGCGACTGCCGGGGCCGCTGCGACTGCCGGGGCCGCGCCTACTTTAGGGGTCGCGCGGCTGCCGCCACCTCGCTGGCGCCGGACTTCCCGTCAAGCCGCGGGGAGGACGACGCTGTGCTCATCGGCCAGCCTGGCCGGCCAGCGGGCCGGTCTTCGCCGCCGCGCTGTAGAGCACATCAGGCGTCACCGCACCGATCAGCAGTCTCCCGTCGCTTGTAAGCAGCACGGAAACAAGTTTCGTGCGCAGCAGCCTGCCGCTGCCCCAGGAGCCATTCACCTGGGAGGCCGCCCCGAGCAGCGCGTTCAGCTCACGGCCCGCACTGCTGTTTCCGCTGCCGCCCGGCGAGGGACTGCCCGCCTTACCGTTCGGCTTCGACGAGGTCGTGTGTATCACAGCGACGGCGAGCCAGCCCTGCCCGACGACCGTGCCGCCGGCCGCGGCCTTGCCCGCGTCGCGCGCGGCGGCCGCCCTGCCACGCCCGGCAGGCAAGCTCTCCTGCACCACCTTGGCGCCGGCTGGCGGGCTGAACGCGAAGTTGGCGGCCGCCGGCTGGGTGAACGCTATCGACGTGAACCCTGTCTGGAACGCCGGGGTGGCCGAACCACGCGGCATTACCTGAACCCGCAGCGGCACATTGCGTGTGGCATCGACCGCGATACGCACCTGCCCGATCAGAGACTGGCTGTCCTTCGGCGCGAGGACGAGCTCATAGGATGCTTCCCCGGCCACGGCCACGTTGCTTGCGACGCTGACCGTGGTCGTGGGCCCGACTGCGGCAAGCACCTGTTGCGCGGCCTGCTGCGGCGTCAGGGGCGCCTGCGTCGGCGAGGTCTCTCGCGCGCCACCGCTGGCGGCCGGAAGCTTCACATGCGTCGCCGTGTTGCGGACACTCGACCACATCCAGACGTCCTGGCCGGACCGGATCAGGTCGGTCTCGCTCAGCTGGCCGGGTATCGCCAGCCGGATGTGCTGTGGATCGGAATACCACACCCGGATCGTGTGCGAACCGGTGACCAGGGACTGCAGCGAGGTGGGGTCACCGGCGCCAGGCAGGTCCGGCAGGCCGAACGCGGCGGTCTCGACAACCGTGCCTGTCATCGCGGGCGGAGGTCCCGTCCGCCCGGCCACCGCCGCGAGCAACTGCGCGGGCGTGCGGCGCGGGAGCGTGGGGGTCGCCTGGGCCGCGGAGACCAGAGACGCGGCGACCACGCCCCCTGTGACGGCGACGGCGACGATCGGAACCGCCCACCTGAGGCGACGGGAGAGCTGGGCCGACGGTGACATGTCACCCCTCTGTGACTTATTTGGCTCTGTGACTTGTGTGGCTCTGTGACTTGTTCGGCTCTGTGACTTGTGTGGCTCTGTGACTTGTTCGGCTCTGCGACTGTTAGGCACAGTGACCTGTTTGGCCCCGTCCGTGCGGGATACACGCACGGACGCGCCGCGGTCTTTCAAGTGCCACTGTGCCGCACAGGTGCTGTGCTGATGCTGAGAGCCGCTGTGGTGATGCTGAGCGTGAATCCGCGCGAGACTGGAACCGGCGACATGCCGGGCAAGTAGCGACATCCGGGAGGCCAGTACATGCGCGTGCTCGTGGTCGAAGACGAGTGGCGGCTCGCCGCCGCGGTCCGGCGCGGCCTGCAGGCCGAGGGCTTCGCCGTCGATCTCGCCCACGACGGCAACGACGGCCTCCACCTGGCCAGGGAGGGCGGATACGACGCCGTGGTGCTCGACGTGATGCTCCCCGGGCTGTCCGGGTACCGGGTATGCGAGCGGCTGCGCGCGGAGGAGAACTGGGTGCCGATCCTCATCCTGTCCGCAAAGGACGGTGAGTACGACCAGGCGGATGGCCTGGACCTCGGCGCCGACGACTACCTCACCAAGCCCTTCTCCTATGTTGTTCTCGCCGCACGGCTCCGTGCGCTACTTCGGCGTGGGGCCAGGCGCGGCAGGCCGATTTGCGCGCAGGTGACCTGGTGCTCGACCCGGGCAGGCGTGTAGTGCGGCGCGGTGATTGCCAGGTGGAGCTCACGCCACGGGAGTTCTCGCTGCTCGAGTACCTGCTGCGCCGCGTCGGCGACGTGGTGTCCAAGACCGAGATCCTCGAGCATGTCTGGGACGCGGCGGACACCACCGACCCGAACGCCGTGGAGGTGTACGTGGGATACCTGCGCCGCAAGATCGATACACCCTTCGGGCGGCGCGGCCTGCAGACCGTGCGCGGCGTCGGATACCGGCTGGCCAGCGATGGCGGCTGAACTGTGATGCCGACCGACCGGGCAGCGCGACGGTCCAGGCTCTCCGGCTGGTGGCGGCGACGGGGCCTGCGGGCCCGATTGACCATAACGGCTACCGCAGGGGTGGCCGTTGCCCTCGCCGGTGGCGCGGCGCTTGGCACCCTCGCTCTTGCCGACTCGCTTGTCACCGCAATCGACGGCACCGCGCGGCAGGGGGCCAAGGGCGTCGCGGCGCTCGCCGACGCGAACCGGCTCCCCAATCCGGTCCCGGTGGCGGGCGGCACCGTCACCGTGCAGGTGCTCGGCACCGGCGGCCGGATCGTCGCGGCCTCACCTGGCGCCGACCGGCTGGTGCCGCTGCTGTCCGGGCACACGCTCGCCGCCGCTGCCCGCAGCGGGCACGCGGTACTGCTCGACGGCAGGCCCTACGGGCTGCCTGGCCTGCTGAGAGTGGTCGCCGTCCCCTGCCGCGGCGGCCAGATGGTGATCGCGGCAGTCTCCTTCACCCAGGTGGACGACAGCATCAGGATGCTCTGGCACGCGGCGCTCATCGGCACTCCGGTCCTCGTCGTGTTCCTGGCTGGCGTGAACTGGCTGGTGATCGGCGGCGCTCTCCGGCCCATCGCCGAGTTGCGCAGGGGCGCTCAGGAGATCAGCGGTGCGGTCGGCACGCGGCGGCTGCCCGTGCCGCAGACCAGGGACGAGGTGCACAGCCTTGCCGTGACGCTCAACGACATGCTGCAAAGGCTGGAGTCGGCCGAGGAACGTCAGCGGGCTTTCGTCTCCGACACGGCGCACGAGTTGCGCAGCCCGCTCGCCAGTATCCGGGCTCAGCTCGAGGTGGCCATAGACCACCCGGACGGCCAGGACTGGCAGCAGACCGCGCGTGACGTGCTCGCCGACACGCTGCGGCTGGCCACGCTGGCCGAGGATCTGCTCGTCCTCGCCAGGCTGGACGAGCGGGCGGGCGAGCAGGGCGCTACCCGGACCACTGACCTCGCCGCGCTCGCCAGCGACGCCGCCGCGCGCTACGACGGCGCACGGGTTCCCGTCACGGTCTCGGGCAGCGAGCGTGTGATCGCCCGCTGTGACCCCGACAGTATGACCCGGGTTCTGCTCAACTTGATCGACAACGCGGTCAGGTACGCGGCATCGGGCGTGACCGTCGCGGCGTCGCGCGACGGCCCGGATGCGCTGCTCGCGGTCACCGATGACGGGCCTGGCATCCCGGCGGCCGAGGCGGAGCGGGTCTTCGGCAGGTTCACCAGGCTGGACGACGCCCGCAGCCGCGAGGAGGGCAGCGAAAGCGGCGCCGGGCTTGGCCTCGCGATCGTGCGCGCCACCGTCCGGGCGCATGGCGGCGACGTCTGGCTAGAAGACGCGGCGCCCGGCGCGCGTGCCGTCGTCAGACTGCCGGCCGGTGCGTCAACCCGGGAGGGCCCAGCAGAGAGTGGCGCAGGTGGCGGGAGTGGCGCAGGTGGCGGGAGTCGCGTAGGTGGCGGGAGTCGCGCAGGTGGCGGGAGTCGCACAGGTGGCGGGAGTGGCACGCATAGTGGGAGTGACCCAGGTGGCGGGAGTGGCGCACGTAGTGGAAGTGGTTCACCCAGCGGGAGTGGCGCAGGCGACGAGAGTGGCGCAGGCCGCGTGAGCCGTTAGGGAACATCCTTGGGAATTACGTCCACGCCCGCTTCGCGCCGCTGGGCCGGGGTGATCGGGGTCGGCGCACCGGTAAGCGGGTCGGCGCCCGATGCCGACTTCGGGAACGCGATCACATCCCTGATGCTGTGCCTGCCCGCGAGGAGCGCGACAACCCTGTCCCACCCGAACGCGATTCCGCCGTGCGGCGGCGGGCCGTACCTGAACGCCTCGAGCAGGAACCCGAACTTCGACCCGGCTTCCTCCCGTGACAACCCGAGCACGCCGAAGACCCGCCGCTGCATTTCTGCACGGTGGATACGGATCGAGCCACCGCCGATCTCGTTGCCGTTGCAGACGATGTCGTAGGCGTCGGCGAGCGCGCTGCCGGGCGCCGACTCGAACTTGTCCGCCCACTCGGGCAGCGGCGCCGTGAACGGGTGATGCACCGCGGTCCAGCCGCCCTCGCCGTCCTCCTCGAACATCGGGGCGTCCACGACCCAGGTGAAGGCCCAAGCGCTCTCGTCGATCAGGCCGCAGCGCAGGCCGATCTCCAGCCGCGCGGCACCGAGTAGCTGCCTGGCCTCGGCGGGCTTGCCCGCGGCGAAGAACACGCAGTCGCCTGGTGCGGCGCCGACCGCCTCCGCCAGGCCGCCGCGCTCGGCGTCGGACAGGTTCCTCGCGACAGGGCCGCTGAGGCCGCCATCGGCGCCGACCGTGACGTAGGCGAGCCCACGGGCACCCCGGGCGCGGGCCCACTCCTGCCAGCCGTCGAGTTCCTTTCTGGTCTGCGCGGCGCCTCCGGGCATCACCACCGCGCCCACGTAGGGCGCGTGGAAAACGCGGAACGGCGTCCGCCCGAAATACTCGGTCAGGTCGGTCAGCTCGCACCCGAACCGCAGGTCCGGCTTGTCCGAGCCGTACCTGTCCATCGCCTCGGCGTAGCTCATCCGCGCGATCGGCCTCGGTATCAGGTGCCCGGTGATCTCCGCCCAGAGCCGCTCGACGAGATCCTCGGCGATGGCGAGCACATCCTCCCGCGTGACGAAGCTCATCTCGAGGTCGATCTGGGTGAACTCCGGCTGCCTGTCCGCGCGCAGGTCCTCATCCCTGAAGCACCGGGCAAGCTGGTAGTAGCGCTCGATACCCCCGACCATGAGCAGTTGCTTGAACAACTGCGGCGACTGCGGCAGCGCGTACCAGTGACCTGGGCGCAGCCGCACAGGCACCAGGAAGTCCCTCGCGCCCTCTGGCGTGGACCTGGTCAGATACGGGGTCTCCACCTGGACGAAACGATGCTCACGCATCACCTCGCTGGCCAGGTAGGTTGCCGTGGAGCGGGTTCGCAGCCCGCGACCGGTCTCGGCGCGGCGGACGTCCAGGTAGCGGTACTTGAGCCGGATCTCCTCGTTCAGCTCCTCTGTGCCCTCGACAGGAAACGGCAGCGGCGCGGACTCGCTGAGCACCTCGACGGCATCGGCGACGACCTCGATCTCGCCGGTGGCCAGATCCGGGTTCTCGTTACCCGCAGGCCGCAGGCCGACCCGCCCTGTGACCCTGACGCAGTACTCCGAGCGCAGGTCGTCCGCGGCGGCGCCGGATTCAGGATCCGCGTCGCGCAGCACTACCTGCGCAACGCCGGAGGCATCGCGCAGGTCGATGAAGACCACGCCCCCGTGGTCGCGCCTGCGGGCCACCCAGCCGGCCAGTGTCACCTGCTGTCCCGCATGCTCCGTCCGGAGCGTTCCCGCCTCATGCGTGCGGATCACCGCCACATCTCCTCTGCAACCGTTCCGCTCTGCCGCAACCGTTCCGCTCTGCTGCAACCATTCCGCTCTGCTGCAACCGTTCCGCGCTGCTGCAACTGCTCCACTGAGGCTGTGCGCCGCCCGGTCATCACTGACGGGCTCATTGTCCCGAACGGCTGCGCGGGGCTCTCCTTGGCCCCTACAGCCTCCTGGGCCCGGCATCTTCCCCTGGGGCGTCAGCCGAATTGACGGCCGCACCCGCGCTCGGGTACGCAGCGGCGCCGGCGCCGCGTACCAGTGGCACGAGGAACGGATTGGCCGCGCGCTCGGCGCCGATCGTCGTGTCCGGGCCATGTCCGGGCAGCACCACCGTATCCGCGGGAAGCGGCAGGCAGATCCTGGCGAGGCTCTCCAGGATCGTCTGATAGTCACCACCGGGCAGGTCGGTACGCCCGATCGAGCCCGCGAACAGCAGGTCACCAGAGAACAGGAGGTCCGCCTGCCCCGGGGTGACGTGCTGTTCGCCTTCCGCGGCGCGGCGCGGCGCGGCGGCGAACTGGCCCGACGCCTCGCCTGGCAAGCGGAAGATGACCGACCCAGGTGTATGGCCTGGCGCGTGGTCCACGGTGATCTCGAGCCCGGCGATACGCAGCGTCAGGCCGTCGGTGAGTTCCCTGACGTCGTCGGGTTCGGACAGTTTCAGCCCGCCGAACAGCTGCTGAGCCGGGCCAAGCGGGAAGCCGCGCGCCGGGTCTGACAGCAATGCCCTGTCGCCGGGGTGAATGTAGGCGGGCACGTCCTTTGCGCCGCACACAGGCGCTACCGACCAGACGTGGTCGATGTGACCGTGCGTGAGCAGCACGGCGACGGGCTTCAGCCGGTGCTCGTGCAGCAGCTCGTCGATGCCCAGCTCAGCGTCCTGGCCAGGGTCGACGATGACGCATTCCTCGCCGGCCGCGGGCGCGACCAGGTAACAGTTGGCGGCGAATGAGCCTGCGGGAAAGCCGGTGACGAGCACGCTCGTAGGGTACCGAGGATGACGGAGGTGCTGCGAACCGATAACGGATCACGCGAAATGGGCCCGCGGCCGGTACGATTCGCGAAGTTTCCCTGCCAGGTTCCATGCACGTTCCTGGCCACAGGAAATGGCGGAGCCAGCGGGACTGGCTGAAAACAGTGTCAGCAGGCGCGAGGATGCGACTGCCTGAGATGGTGCGTCCGCGCTCGCCATGTCAGGCAGCCAGGCCGCGGCGGCGATGGAAATAAGACAACCAGGACTGCACCGTAAGCGCATACGGTACAACCAGGACAAGGAGGACCGGACGGGTGGGTAAGCAGGATCGCCAGCGCAAGCTGGCCCGCCAGCGGTACGAGCGCCAGATGCGGCGCCGTGCAGAGCGGACCAGGCGTGTGCGGCAGTGGACCGCTGTCAGCGCAGCCGGGGTCGCGGTCATCGTCCTCGCGGTGGTCGGTTACTTCCTCTTCGCTCCCGCCGGCGGGACCCCGGCGGCCGCGCCCGCGCGTTCCGCGACCCCGTCGGTCACGCCGAGCAGCCAGGCCCCAGGAGGTAAGGCGCAGCCCGCCGCGTCAGTGTCGCACTGCACGTACATCTCAGCGCCGCCTGCGGCGCGCAAGGTCGGCACCCCGCCCGCCACGCCCGACCTTAACGGCACTTACCAAGCCACGATCCGGACAAACCGCGGGAACGTCGTCATCGACCTAGCGCAGGGCAAGGCGACCTGCACGGTCAATTCGTTCGTCTATCTCGCTGCCAAGAACTACTTCAGCAACACCAAGTGCCACAGGCTCACCACCAGCGGCATCTATGTGCTGCAGTGCGGTGATCCCACGGGCACGGGAAGCGGCGGTCCTGGTTACCGGTTCGCCAACGAAGTCGCGGGCGACTCCGCGACCGCGAGCGCCGACTTCCCCGCGGGCACCGTGGCCATGGCACATTCCAGCCAGGCGAGCAGCAATGGCAGCCAGTTCTTCCTCGTGTACAAGGACACGACGTTGCCTGCCGACTACACGCCGTTCGGCACGATCACCTCGGGGCTGAGTGTCCTGCAGAGCGTGGCGAAGGCCGGCGTCGCCTCCAACGCCAACGGCGCTGGTGACGGGCCGCCGAAGGAGAGCGTCATCATCAAGAGTGTGAGCATCAAGAGGACCTGAGCCAATCGAAGTTGGCAGGGCCTGACCAGCAGGAGCCAGGAGGTCTGCGGTGAGCACCCCGAACGATCCGTGGGGCCGGGTTGACCCCGACGGCGGCGTTTTCGTGCGGACAGCCGACGGTGAGCGTGCGATCGGCTCCTGGCAGGCGGGGGACGCAGTAGAGGCGCTTGCGTTCTTCAAGCGCAAGTTCGAGACGCTAGTGACCGAGGTGGACCTGCTCGAGCAGCGGATCAGGACCACCGACCTGTCACCCGCCCACGCGCAGGCAGGGATTGCGCGCCTGATCGAGGCCGTCACCGACGCGCATGCGATAGGCGATCTTGACGGCCTGCATGCCCGCATCGAGAACCTGCGCAGCCTGGTCGACCACCGCCGTGAAGAGTTCAAGGCGGCGCGTGAAGGTGCGCGCAAGGAAGCCAGGGAGATCAAAGAACGGATCGTCGCTGAAGCGGAGCGCATTGCCGCGGAAGCGACGCACTGGAAGATCAGCGGCGAGCGGATGCGCCAGCTTCTTGAGGAATGGAAGGCGGCGCCGCGCGCGGAGCGCGCGGTCGAGGCCGCGCTGTGGAAGCGGATGTCCGCGGCGCGCAATGCCTTTACCAAGCGCCGCAAGGCCTACTTCTCCACCCTGGAAACCGAAAGGGAGGCGACGCGGATCCGCAAGGAGACGCTCGTCACCGAGGCCGAGGCCCTCGCGTCGTCAACTGACTGGACGGCTACCGCTAACGCGTACCGTGAGCTGATGCGCTCCTGGAAATCGGCGGGCCGTGCGGCACGCGGCGTAGAGGATGAGCTGTGGAACCGATTCAGGGCGGCGCAGGACACCTTCTTCAAGGCACGCGGCGAGTTGTTCGCCCAGCGCGACGCGGAGTTGCGTGAACACGCCGCAGCCAAGGAAAAGCTGCTCACCGAGGCGGAACGCCTGCTCCCGGTGAAGGACGTCCGCGCCGCGCGATCGGCTCTGCGCACGATACAGGAACGCTGGGAGGAGGCCGGCCCTGTGCCGCGCGAAGCACGTGACCACCTCGAATCGGGGCTACGTCGGGTCGAGGATGCGGTCCGCAGGGCGGAGGACGCGCAGTGGCGGCGGGCCAACCCGGAGGCACGTGCGCGCGCTGAGGGCACGGTCGCGCAACTGCGTGCGGCCATCAGCGGGCTCGAGAAGCAGCTTGCCAGTGCGCGCGAGCAGGGAGACGAAAAGGCCGCAGCGCGGGCGGACGAGGCGCTCGCGGCGCGCAGGTCCTGGCTCACCGAGGCAGAGCGGACTTTGTCTGAGTTCAGCAGCTGATCCGGGCGGGCCGTCACGCTGATCCGGGCGGGCCGTCATGCGGTGGCGGCGTCGCCGTCAGCTGGTCACCCGGTAGACGTCATAGACGCCGTCGATCGCGCGGACCGCACGGAGTACGTGACCGAGATGCTTGGGGTCACCCATCTCGAAGGTGAACCGGCTCACGGCCACCCGGTCCCTTGTGGTCGTGACTGACGCCGACAAGATGTTGACGTGCTGGTCGGAAAGCACCCGGGTTACATCTGAGAGCAGCCGCGTCCTGTCCAGTGCCTCGACCTGGATAGCGACGAGGAACACCGAATCCTCCGTCGGTGACCAGCGGACGCCGACCAGCCGCTCAGGCTGCGCGTCCTGCAGGTGGCGCAGGTTCACGCAGTCCTTCCTATGGACCGAGACCCCACTCGCGCGCGTGACGAATCCGGCGATCTCGTCGCCGGGCACCGGCGTGCAGCACTTAGACAGCTTGGCCCAGACGTCAGGTGCGCCTTCCACCACGATTCCCGGATCCCCGGCGAGCCGCGGCTTCGCCTCGCGGCTCGGCAGCGTCACCTCGGCGAGGTCTTCCCCCCGCCGGCCGGGCCGCCAGCCGACCGGACCAGCTTGGCCACCACGGCCTGGGCGCTGATGTGCCGGTCGCCGACTGCCGCGTAGAGCGCTGACAGGTCGGTGTACTTCAGGTCGCGTGCGACTGCGGCCAGGCCGTCGCCCGAGGCAAGACGCTGCAGCGGCAGGCCCTGCTTGCGCATCGCCCGCGCGATCGCGTCCTTGCCCGCCTCGATGGCGGCTTCCCTGCGTTCCTTGGAGAACCAGTGGCGGATCTTGTTGCGGGCCCTGGCGCTCTTGACGAAGTTCAGCCAGTCCCTGCTCGGCCCGGCTTCCTGCGCCTTCGAGGTGAAGATCTCCACCGTGTCGCCGTTGTCGAGTGCGCTCTCAAGCGGGACAAGCCTGCCGTTGACACGGGCACCGATGGTGCGATGGCCGACCTCGGTGTGGATGGCATAGGCGAAATCGACGGGCGTCGCTCCTTGCGGGAGGGCGATCACCTCGCCGCGTGGGGTGAACACGTACACCTCGGACGTGGCGAGGTCGAAGCGAAGCGACTCGAGGAACTCGGCCGGGTCGGCGGTCTCCTTCTGCCAGTCCACAAGCTGGCGCAACCACGCCATGTCCCCTGTCGCGCCCTTGCCGTCCCTGCTGTCCTTGCCGTCCTTGCCGTCCTTGCCCCGGCCACCGAGGACGGTGTCCTCCTTGTACTTCCAGTGCGCGGCCACGCCGTATTCCGAACGCCTGTGCATTCCCCAGGTGCGGATCTGCAGTTCAACCGGCTTGCCCTCTGGGCCGATCACCGTGGTGTGCAGCGACTGGTACATGTTGAACTTCGGCATCGCGATGTAGTCCTTGAAGCGCCCGGGCACGGGATTCCAGCGCGCGTGGATCGTGCCGAGAGCCGCATAGCAGTCGCGGACCGAGTCGACAAGTACCCGGATGCCCACGAGGTCGTAGATCTCGTCGAATTCGACATTGCGGGCGATCATCTTCTGATAGATCGAGTAGTAGTGCTTGGGTCGGCCTGTCACGGTCGCTTTGATCTTCGCTTCGCGCAGGTCCGCCGCGACGTCCGTGACCACGTCCTGCAGGAAAACGTCCCGGCGTGGTGCGCGCTCGGAGACCATGCGGGCGATCTCGTCGTAACGTTTCGCGTACAGCGTCGCGAACGCGAGATCCTCGAGTTCCCATTTGATCGTGTTCATGCCGAGTCTGTGCGCGAGCGGTGCGAAGATCTCCAGCGTCTCCGTGGACTTGCGTTCCTGTTTGGCCCGCGGCAGGTACTTGAGGGTGCGCATGTTGTGCAGCCGGTCGGCGAGCTTGATCACGAGTACCCGGATGTCACGGGACATCGCGACGACCATCTTGCGGACGGTCTCCGCCTCGGCGGCCTCTCCGTACTTGACCTTGTCGAGCTTGGTGACACCATCCACCAGGGCCGCGATGTCCTCGCCAAATTCCGAGCGGAGCTGTGTCAGCGTGTACGGGGTGTCCTCGACCGTGTCGTGCAGCAGTGCGGCACACAGCGTTTCGTGATTCATGCCAAGCTCGGCCAGAATCGTGGTGACGGCGAGCGGGTGTGTGATGTACGGGTCGCCGCTCTTGCGCTTCTGGTCACGATGCCAGTAGGCGGCGACGTCATAGGCGCGCTCGATGACGCGGACGTCGGCCTTCGGATGAGTAGCCCGCACCGTCTTGATCAATGGTTCGAGCACGGGGTTCATGGTGCTTGCCCGCTGAGCGCCGAGCCTGGCGAGCCTGCGGCGCACTCCGGCATGGCTCGGGGGGGCAGTGGGGGCCGCAGTGCCCGCAGGGCGGGTTTCCGCGGCGGCGGCAGGTGGCGAACTCGCTTCGCGAGTCTGCGCCGCATCTGCGCGAGGCTCAACCGTATCTGGGGGGCCTGGTGCGCCGCGGCGTGGTCCACCGCGGCCCGGTCCGTACTGATCCGGTCCACGCCGATCCGCGTCACGCCGATCCGCGTCACGCCGATCCGCGTCACGCCGATCCGGTGCGCTCTGGTCGGGGGCCTGAGCCGGTACTACCCGAGCCGATCCGGCGTCGTCAGGCGCGGCCCGCTCCGGTCCAGTCCGGGCCGATGCCTGTCGCCGCGCCGGAGTGGCACGGCCCGCCGCGACGGTAGCCGGCTGACCTGTATCCGCGGGAGGCTGCCCGGCGCCAGCAGTGCGGGCCCGCATGCCCGGCAGCGGCCTGGCGGGCCGCGGCTTCATCCCCGGGAATGTTCCCTGGCACGGCGGGGCCAGAAGCCGCCGCGGCACCGGCACCGGGCACCTGCGGCCCCGGTGACCCGCAATCTCCCGTATCAGGCCGACGGGGGCCCGCGAGCCCCGTCACGGCGGCGTCGGCACCGGTCATGCCGGTTGCTACAACGTCACCGCACACCCGTACTCCTTACCTCCGCCGAGACACTCAGCTTATCGGCGGACGATTCGGGAGGTGCCAGGTCGCGTCGCCATGCGGCACTCAGCATGGGCACTGCCGATGCCGCGGCGCGCGCCGCGGCAGCCACGAGCAAGGTGAGCAGCAGGAGCGCAGCCGCGACGATCCCATCAAGCCAGAAGTGGTTGGCAGTGGCGATGACCACGATCCAGGTCGCGACCGCGTGCGCGACCGCGAGCCAGCGGCCGCGACTGACGGTGGCCCGCCAGGTACCAATGGCGACCAGCATGGCCCATCCCACATGGACCGAGGGCATCGCGGAAAGCTGGTCGGCCACTCCGCCGCCAAATGCGTACACCGACTGGCCATAGACCTGCGCCGTGTCGACCAGTCCGACTCCGGCGAGCATGCGGGGCGGCGCCACCGGAATCAGCTGGATGAGCAGGCACGCGGCCGTGAGCCCGACCAACGTGGTGCGAACGTGACGGTAATGATCGCGGTGGCGGGCAAAGAGCCAGATCAGAAAGATGATCAGCACCGTGAAATGCATCGTGGCGTAGTAGACGTTGAACGCCTCGACGATCAGCGAGTGCGGCAGCACCAGACGCTGGACCGCGGCCTCACTCGGCAGGTGCCAGGCACGCTCGGTGTGCCAGATCCACCACGCGCGAGGCATGGCACCGTCGGTGCCCATGACAGAAAAGCTGCCCGCGTACTGCCAAAGCGCGAACAAGCCCACAACCAGCCCGGCCTCACGCACGAACGGCACGGCGAGGCTCACCGGTCGCCGGCGCGGCAGCCAGGCCAGCCCCGCCACGACGAACAGGCACGCAGCCACGATCGCAGCGAATTGCCAGGACCATTCGTAATGAGGCATAAAACGCAGTCTTCCCGCCGGTCCGCGAGCCCCGCCCGGCCGGATCCCGCCATCCGCTCGTGACGCAGCACGCGTGTCTACGGCAACAACAGCATGACAGCAAAGGATTCCGCGGTGGCTTGTGCCTGCTGCCGAGCCGGCCTGGCCGGTTGCGCCGTTTGCCCGCGGCCCGCGCGCAGGCGGCGTGGCCGCCAAAACGGACCCGCGGCCGGGCATGTGAGCGTTCTCCCGGTTGTTTTCGACTTCGGAGCCAGGTCCAGGCGGGTGCCGAGCGCCGCGTGGTATCCGTGCCGGGCCAAGCGGGCACATCGTCAGCGCTTGAACCTCGGGAGGCCGTGATGGTGACCGCCGCAGCAGCGCCGATGCCACCCGGCGGGCCGATCGACCGCCGTCATCACGTGGCGCCGACCGCCACGTGATGAGGCCGGGCCGAGGGCCGGGGATCGGGTCACGCGTGTGGCTCGGGGTCGCATGCGCGGGACTGCCCGGCGTTGAGGGGGTCGTGCTCATCGCGGTCGGGCTGCGCGGATCGGTTCCGCTTGCTCCGGGTGTCACCGCGCCCGCGCCGTACGGCGTCTACCATGACCTGCGATTCCTGCTCACCTATCACTCCTCGTGGGCCGCATTCGCCGTGGAGGCCGTCGCCATGCTCGCCTGGCGGTCAGCGCTCGATTGCGGTCTTATCATGCTCGCGTGGCCCGCAGGCCAGCCACGGCCCGCCGCCGGCGCGATCCTGCGGCGGACGGCCGCGTTCACGCTCGTCTCCGCGGTGCTTATGTCGCCGTCCGCCGCCTCGGTGTCGGCGATGGATGTCATGCCGGTCTCCGATCTCTTCCTTGCCGGCATGCCGGTGGCCGTGATCATCTCGATCCTCACCTCGCATGGCGGCGTCACGTCGTGGTGGCGGCGCCTTCCGCCATGGCGGGCCGCCGCATGGTCACTGGGCACGTTCGCCGCCATCACCACGGGAGGCGCGGTCGCTGCCGCCGTGCCGGTCTGGGCGGCCCCGCTGGCCGTTGCCCTCACCGGACTGTTCAACGCGCGGGCATACGTCGGCATCGTGCGCGCGAGCGCGAACCAGCGCGCATCGATCCCGATCCCGCTTGCCCCGATGGGCGTGGCAGCCGTGGCCGGCATCCTCGTGGCCAGCGTCACCATTGGGGTACGACCCAGCGCCACCACCGACCGCGCGACGTACCAGGCCTCAGCCGACTCGGCGCATGGGCCCGCGGTCCTACTTGTGAGCGGCTTCCACAGCGCCTGGAACGGAACGGCGCCACAGCCAATCGGCCCTGGTCTGCCCGTCCAGCGCTTCTCCTACCGCGGTCTCGATGCCGACGGGGATCCGCTGAGCTATTCGCCGCAGGCGACCCAGCAGCCACTGGGTGCAACCGTGCGGCTGCTCACCAAGCAGGTTGAGATCATCCACCAGCGAAGCCGCCTCCGGGTGGCGATCGTCGCGGACAGTGAGGGCTCGCTCGCCGTCGAGACCTATCTGGCCACCGTGTCAGACGCGCCGGTAAGCAAGATCGTCCTTCTCGATCCGCTCATCGATCCCGGGCGCGATTACTACCCGCCGGCGAACGCCGAGGGGTGGGGCGTTGTCACCGGGGCCATCCTGCGGGGCCTCGGTGCGGCGATCGGCGCGGCCACGCCGCTGCACATCTCCGCGGACGGGCCGTTCATCCGCTCGGTGGACGATCACGGACCGGTCCTGCGGGACTTGCTCACCTGCCCGCCTCCTGGCGTGAAGGAGGCCGTGCTGTCGTCGCTCGCCGACGCCGTCGCGTCCCCGCTCACCGCACGGGTCGCCGCACCGTCAGGGGTGGTCATGCGACTGCACGGCTTCCTGCTCGACGATGCGGCGGCGACCCACGCCATCGACGATTTCCTCGAAACAGGCAGATTTCCTGTCAACCCGCGCCGCGCTGAAGCCGATCAGCTTGTACGTGCGGCGGCGGCAGCGTGGCAGGCGCCTCCGCTGACGCCGTCGCTTGTACCCCAGTGGCGCGGCGAGCCGGTCTCCGGATGTGCGGCCAAGAGGAAGGCACTCGCCGAGTGGCTGCGGTGACCGGCACCTCGCGTTGCTGCGCTGCGATACATCGGCGCGGGACCGGGACCGGGAGCTGACCGCTGAGATCCTGCCCGCTGCCGCGGGCCCTGCCCCCGAAGGACACGTCACCTGGGCGCTGCTGAGGGGCGGGTCAGACGGTGAGCAGCGGGCGGATGTTCAGGTGGGCCAGGCCCTTCCGCCCGCCAAGGAGGCCGAGTTCGAGCAGCACTACGACCGCGGTTACATCGGCGCCGGAGCGGCGGATGAGTTCCGCAGTCGCCCGCGCGGTACCGCCAGTGGCGAGTACGTCGTCCACAATGAGCACGCGGTCACCGGCGGTGAACGCGTCCTTGTGCACCTCGACGGTCGCGGTCCCATATTCGAGTTGGTACGTCTGCGCATGCGTCGCCGCCGGGAGCTTGCCCTGCTTACGCACGGGCACGAAACCCGCACCCAGCCGGCACGCGACCGGAGCGGCCAGGATGAAGCCGCGTGCCTCGATTCCGGCGACCTTGTCCACGGGACCGTGGCCGACCGCGAGAGCGCTGATGACGGCGTCAAATACGGCCGCATCGGCAAGAAGCGGCGTGATGTCCTTGAACATGATCCCTGGGCTCGGGAAATCCGGCACGTCACGGATCCGTGCCCTGATCAGGTCGCTCAATACGCCGCGCGCCGCGTCCTCAGCCAGGAAGACCACCCGGGCCGTCACAACCCGCTTCGACACCAAGGCCGCCGACAGCGCCCGGGCACCCGCTTGAGCGCACCAAGTTACCTCTTCTTCTTGCCACTCGGGCGTCGCTTGGCCGCGCTCGACCGCCTGGGCTGCTGGCGCTGGCCTCCCCTGCGCTGCTGACCCTGCTGGTTCCGCGCGGCGCCGCCGCGGCCGGGTCCACCGAGTGCCGCGCCCGCCGTGGCCGCCGCTCCCGATCCAGCATCGGTGTCGGCACCGTCGCCGACGGTGCCGGTATCGGTATCGGTACCGGTATCGCCTGGGTTATCGGTGCCGACGGCGACAGCACTGGTCGCCGCGACACCAGCCTTCGCCTTCTTCGCCTGCCGCCGCTCCGAGCGCGCACCGGACTCGCGGACCGCCACCCTGCGGGCCAGGGCCTTGTACTGCGGTTCGCGTTCCTTCAGCGTCGCGAGGATCGGGGTGGCGATACAGATCGACGAGTACGTGCCGACGAGCATTCCGACGAACAGCACGAGCGCAAGATCCTTCAGGGTGCCCGCGCCCAGCAGGCCGGCCCCGACGAACAGGATCGCGGCGACAGGCAGCAGGCCGATGATCGCCGTGTTGATGGAGCGGACCAGGGTCTGGTTCACGGCGAGGTTGGCGGACTGGCTGTAGGTCATCCTGGCGCCGCCGAGCAACCCCGCAGTGTTCTCCCTGACCTTGTCGAAGACCACGACCGTGTCGTACAGCGAGTAGCCGAGGATCGTCAGCAGGCCAATCACCGACGCTGGTGACACTTCGAAGCCGACAAGTGCGTAGATGCCGACGGCGATCACGATGTCGTGCAACAGCTTGATGATCGCGGCCACGGCCATCTTCCACTCGAACGCGATCGTCAGGTACAGCACGATCGCGATCAGGAAGCAGATCAGCCCCTCCAGGGCCTTCTGCGAAATGTCCCTGCCCCAGCTCGGGCCAACCGAGTTGACACTGACGCCCCTGTCCGGATTGAGCCCGAACCGTGAGCCGAGCGTGTCCTGAACTCTGGTGACCTGATCGGTCGTGAGCGGCTGGGTCTGGACCTCCCATTTGCCACCGCTGAGCGCCTGCACGATCGGGTCATCCGGTGCTCCACCCGCCTTTGCGGCGGTGCGCACCTCGGAGACGGAGATTCCCGGCTTGGTGAACTCGAAGACCGAGCCGCCCTTGAACTCGACGCTGTAGTTCAGCGGGCGCACGACAATCGCGACCAGGCTGATCAGCAGCAAGGACCCGGAGATCAGATAGAAGATCCGCTTCTTGCCGACGAAGTCGAACGAGACCTCACCGCGGTAGAGCCGCCCGCCGATTTCACCGAGGCGCAGCATCATGCCTCCTTCGGACTGGTCCGAGACCGGGCCTGCCCGCCTCGCGGCGGTGCCTTGTCGCCCGGCGGCGCTTTGTCGCCGGGCGGCGCCTTGTCGCCCTGCGGCGCGGCGGAGGCGCGGGCAACCCCCGCTCCCGAGGTCGCGGGCCGGGGCGACGCTCGCCAGGACACCTTCGCGCCAAGCCTGGCCGGGTCGAGCCCGGAGAGCGGGTGGCCGCTGCCGTAGAACCGGGTGTTCGCGGCGAGCGTGATCATCGGCTTGGTGAACAAGAAGACCACGACCACATCGATGATGGTGGTGAGCCCGAGGGTGAACGCGAAGCCCTTGACGTCACCGATCGCGAAATAGTACAGGAACGCCGCGGCCAGGAAGGACACGGTGTCGGACACCAGGATGGTGCGTCTGGCGCGCCGCCAGCCGCGTTCCACGGCGGAGCGCAGCGAGTTCCCCTCCCGTACCTCGTCACGTAGGCGTTCGAAGAACACCACGAACGAGTCTGCGGTGATTCCGATCGCCACGATGAGGCCCGCGATCCCCGCCAGTGAAAGCGTGAATCCCAGGTACCTGCCGAGGGCGAGCACGGACAGGTAAGTGAGAAGCGCGGCGACCAGGAGGCTGGAGACGGAAATCAGGCCGAGTCCGCGGTAGTAGAGCAGCGAGTACAGCACCACAAGGGCCATGCCGATCGCCGCGGCGATCAGGCCGCCAATCAGCTGGTCGCGGCCAAGGGTCGGCGACACCGTGTTCACCGCCTGAACGTTGAACTTCAGCGGCAGCGCGCCGAACTTCAGGTTGTCGGCGAGGTCGGTCGCGCTGGTCTGGGTGAAGTTCCCTGAGATCTGGGCATTGCCGCCGGTGATCGGCCCCTGGTCGATGTTGGGCGAGGAGATCACCACGCCGTCGAGCACGACCGCGAGCTGGTCGCGCACCGACGTCGGGTTACCGTTGGCGCCGTACTGGCTGTTCATCTGAGTGGTCACGTCACCGAACGCCTTGGCGCCCGCGCTGTCGAAGGTCAGATTGACCTGCCACTGGGTGCCGACCGAGGTGCCAGAGTTGGGCAGGCCGGCCGAGGCACCTGTCACGTCGGTACCCTCGACCTTGGCCACGTCGAGGAGGTATTTGATCCTGCCGTCCTGCGAGCAGGAGACGAGCTGGGCGTTCGGGTTGTCCTCTGCGTCCGGGTTGTAGCCGATCTGCTGCTGCCAGTTGGGCTTGCTGCAGTCCACCTTCTCGAACTTGGCAAGCACCGCCGGATCCACTCCGCTGGTGTCCTCGCTCTGCGAGGCGGCGGACGACGAGGTCGGCGTCGGCGACGGGGTCGCGGCTGCGGATGGCGTGGGTGACGGTGAAGAAGCGGCGGTCAGGCGAACGGCACCACGGTCGAGCGCCGTGCCGCCCGCACCGGACGTGCCGCTGCGGAATCCGCCGAGGGCATGCGCGGACCCGGTGGGCGAGGGAGATGCCTTGGCGCTCGGCGACGAGCTAGGCGACGTAGTGGGATGTGCCGACGAGGTGCCTGACGGCGTTGGAGTGGGAGTGGGAGTGGGAGTGGCCGATGCGGCCGGCGTGTTCGACGTTTCGAGCAGCACCTGGCGGAACCGCAGTTGCGCGGTCTTGCCGACCTTACGGACGAGGTCCTGCTGGCCCACACCTGGCACAGCGACAGTGATGATGTCGCTGCCTTCCTGTGTCACCTGGGCCTCGGTGACGCCTGTGCCGTTCACACGCTGGCGGAGGATCTCCAGGGCCTTCTGCATGTTCGCCTGCGGCGGTTTGCCCCCGTGGGCGGTCACCGCCTGGAGGGTCACCGTCGTGCCGCTGCTCAGGTCGAGGCCGAGCTTCACAGCGAAGCCCTTGTGCCACTGACTCGGGCTGAACGCGTCCTTGCCCACGATCGCGACCAGCAGCACAAGGATGAGCGCCGCCAGCACGGCAAGCGCGCGTCCCGGCCTCGGGACGTTACTCTTCGGAGGAGCCACTTCTCGCCTGTCCTCGTTACGGTCCGGTGTGCGTCTGCGCTACTTCTCCGCCGCCTGGCCGCCGCGGGCCGCGTCGGTGCCGTCCGCTGATTGCGCTGCAGGCTGCTCGTCCTGAGGCTCATCCGCGTGCGTTTCCGCGTCAGCGGCCGGCTGCGCGCCGTTACCCGTGTCTTCGGCCGCGGCATCGAACGGTGCGTCGGAGAGCACGTCCATGATGGCGCGCTTCAGGTAGCGGACCTCCACACCTGGCGCTATCTCGATCACCACGTCACCATCCTCGACCGCGATGACAGTCCCGTACATGCCCGCCGTGGTGCGGACCCGCTGGCCGGGCACGACAGCCTCCTGAACCTGCGAGACCTGACGCTGGCGGTTACGCTGCGGTCTGATCATCAGGAAGTAGAAGACGCCGAAGATCAGCACAAGAATAATGATCAGAGTGACCGGCGAGCCGCCTTTCGACGACGAGGCCGCCAGGATTGTGTCGCCCATCTGCGGGGCATCCTTCCAGTTGGTTCAACGCACCCGGTCACCTGGCCGGTAGCCCGCAGGCTCTGGCGCCCACGGTACAGCCGGTGACCAACTGTCGGAGTTTAGCGACGGATGGAGGTCGCTCCAACAGGCTACGGCCTCCCAGGCCCAATTGTGTCGCGCCCGTGATCGTACCGGGCCCGGTGCGCAACTGTGCGCCCGATGCCGTGGAATCCGGCTGTCCGTGCCAGGGATCAGGGTGCCTCCTACCAGAAACGTACACGAAAGCACCACGGCGACCGGTCGTGCGCTTCCCTCCGCTCCCCGCCGGCCCGCTGAAGACGACAGGCGGCAGGCAGCAGTTCCAGCGCGCGGCCCGGCAGGCACGGTGCCGGGAGCAGGGTGCTCACGCCAGGGACGCGGCGCCTGAGTTCATGGCATTGGGTTATGGCAGCGTCCGCCCGGACCGAACATCTGGCCCGCCCGGAGCGACGCTCTCGCCTGCTGCCTGCGTGAGGTCGAAAAGCACCGGATCCCCCGCCGCGGCCGACTGCCACGGCATGCCACCTGGCGGCTGTGCCGCGGCCGGGGGTGTAAGGCCGAGGTGTGCCCACGCGGCCGGAGTCGCGACTCGCCCCCGCGGTGTCCGGGCAAGAAGCCCGGCCCTGACCAGGAAGGGCTCGGCGACGACCTCGACGGTCTCTGGTTCCTCGCCGACTGCGACAGCCAGTGTGGAAAGCCCGACAGGCCCGCCGTTGAACCGCCGGAGCAATGCGTCAAGAACCGCCTGGTCGAGCCGGTCAAGCCCCTCCTCGTCCACCTCGTAGACCTCCAGGGCGGCACGCGCGGTCGGCCGGTTCACCACGCCGTCGGCGCGGATTTCCGCGTAGTCGCGGACACGGCGGAGCAACCGGTTCGCGATCCGGGGCGTGCCGCGCGAGCGCCGTGCGATCTCCGTGCCGCCGTCCTCACACAGCGGCACGCCGAGCAGGCCGGCCGAGCGCCGCAGGATGATCTCGAGTTCGCCCGGTTCGTAGAAGTCGAGGTGGGCAGTGAAGCCGAACCTGTCCCGCAACGGAGCCGGAAGCAACCCGGCCCGCGTTGTCGCGCCGACCAGGGTGAACGGGGCGATGTCCAGCGGGATCGCGGTCGCGCCTGGGCCCTTGCCGACCACCACGTCGACACGGAAATCCTCCATCGCCAGGTAGAGCATCTCCTCCGCCGGCCGGGCGAGCCGGTGGATCTCATCGATGAAGATGACCTCTCCCGTGGCGAGCGTGGAAAGGACGGCCGCCAGATCTCCGGCACGCTCGATCGCGGGGCCGCTGGTGATCCGCAGCGGCGACCCCAGCTCGGCAGCGATGATCATCGCCATCGTGGTCTTGCCGATACCCGGCGGGCCGGAAAGCAGCACGTGGTCAGGGACCCTGCCGCGCCGCTGTGCACCGCGCAGCACAAGCGTCAGCTGCTCGCGGACACGCGCCTGCCCGATGAACTCATCGAGCCGCTTGGGGCGCAGCGCGCCCTCGATCACCCGCTCGTCGGCGTCGGCGAGCGGAGACACGACACGGTCGGCGCCGCTGCCGGCCGCGCCGCCGGTACCGCTGCCCGCCACACCCGCCACACCGCCGGTGCCGTTATCCGTCACGTCGCCGGTACCGTTATCCGTCACACCGCCGGTGCCGTTATCCGTCACACCGCCGGTGCCGCTATCCGTCACGTCGCCGACCTCGTTGTCCGCTGCGCGGCCGGCGGCGCTCACGTGCGGCTCAGTTGACGCAGCGCGACACGCAGGGCCACCGCCAGGTCAACCGGCTGGCCCTGCTGGCCCTGCTGGTCCTGCTGGCTGCCGGTTGCCGCCATCGCCGTGAGCTCGGGCTCCACGGCGGCAACCGCCTGCTCCGCCTCACGCGGCGACCAGCCGAGCCCGGTGAGGCCGGCGTGAAGCTGTTCGCGCCAGCCACCCGGCCCGCCGCCGGCAAGCGCCGCACCGCCCGCGCCGTTCGTCCCGCCGTCCTTCCCGCCGTTCGTGGCGGGCGTGCCCACGTCAGGCCCTGACGCGCCGAGCCGGCCCGCGAGCTCGAGGACGATCCTCTGCGCGCCCTTCTTGCCAATGCCTGGCACCATCATCAACGCCGCGAGGTCTTCGGTTGCGACTGCGCGGCGCAGCGCGTCCGGGCTGTGCACGGCGAGCATAGAGAGCGCCAGCCGCGGCCCGACGCCACTCGCAGTCTGCAGCAGCTCGAAAACGGTGCGCTCGTCCTCGCCGGCGAATCCGTAGAGGGTAAGCGCATCCTCGCGCACTACCAGCGAGGTCGGCACGCGCGCCCGCTCACCCGGCCGCAGCCTCGCCAGGGTCGCGGGTGTGCACTGCACGGCGAGGCCGACCCCGCCGACATCGACCACCGCACCGTCAGGTGCGACAGAAGACACCGTGCCGTCCAGGTGGGAGATCACTCTGCACCTCCTGCTGCTGAGCTGGGCCGGGGGGATATGGTGCCGTCGCTCGGACCTCCAAGGCCCCGGGGTGACCCTGGGCCGCCGGGTGACCCTGGGCCGCCGGGTGACCCTGGGCCCCCGGCGGTATGAGCCGCGACCGCGCGGGCAAGCCGCCGCTCGGCCGGGCCGCGCCACAGATGGCAGATGGCGAGCGCGAGCGCGTCCGCGGTGTCGGCGGGCCGCGGTGGGTCTGCGAGCCGGAGCAGGCGGGTCACCATCACGGTCACCTGCGCCTTGTCCGCGCGCCCGCTCCCTGTGACCGCGGCTTTGGCCTCGCTCGGCGTGTGCAGTGCCACAGGAATCCCCCGCCGCGCCGCGCACACGATGGCGACCGCGCCCGCCTGCGCGGTGCCCATTACCGTGCGCAGGTTGTCCTGGCTGAACACCCGCTCAACGGCAACCGCGTCTGGGCGGTACCTGTCCAGCCACACCCCGATCGCAAGGTCGAGAGCGAGCAGCCGCGCCGCCACGTCGTCGCTCGACGGGGTACGCACGACGCCCGCCCCGACGAGCGAGAGCGGCCGGCCTGGTGCGCCATCGACCACGCCAAGCCCGCAGCGGGTCAGCCCCGGGTCGACCCCGAACACCCGCATGACGGCCACCATCCCGATCGCTGGCGAACACGTGTTCGGCAGGAACGCTACCTGGCCGGCCGCAGCGTCCACCGCAGCGGGCCCGGCGTGTCGCCGACGCTCTCGCGGATCTCCACGCTCACCACGGCTGTGCCAGTCATCCGATCAGCCAACCTTTTCCATGACCTCGTCGCTGACCGAGTAGTTGGCGTAGACGTTCTGCACGTCGTCGGAGTCATCGAGGACATCGATCAGCCTGAACACCTTCTTGGCGTGCTCCTCATCAAGCGGGATCTCCATGGCCGGCAGGAACGCGGCCTCTGCGGAGTCGTAGTCGATCCCGGCTTGCTGCAAGGCCGTGCGCACGCGGATCAGGTCGGCGGCGTCGCTCACCACCTCGAACGATTCGCCGAGGTCGTTGACTTCCTCCGCGCCCGCCTCGAGCACGGCGGCGACGACATCATCCTCGGTGCGCCCGCCCGCCTTGGGCACGATGACCACGCCCTTGCGGTGGAACAGATACGACACAGAACCCGGGTCGGCCATTGAGCCACCGTTCCGGCTGAACGCGGTGCGCACGTCGGACGCGGCGCGGTTGCGGTTGTCTGTCAGGCACTCCACGAGCACCGCGACGCCGCCCGGCGCGTAGCCCTCGTACGTGATCGTCTCGTAGGCGGCGCCTCCGGCCTCAAGGCCGGCGCCGCGGCGCAGGGCGCGATCGATGTTGTCATTCGGCACCGAGCTCTTCTTCGCCTTCTGGATGGCGTCAAAGAGCGTCGGGTTGCCCGCCGGGTCACCTCCGCCCGTCCTGGCTGCGACCTCCACGTTCTTGATCAGCTTTGCGAAAAGCTTGCCGCGTTTCGCGTCGACGACCGCCTTCTTGTGCTTGGTGGTGGCCCACTTGGAGTGGCCGCTCATTTTCTCCCCTTCACGATGTCGGCGAAGAGCCGGTGGACGCGGTCGTCCGCGGTGAGCTCCGGGTGGAACGCGGTCGCAAGCAGCGGCCCCTGCCGGACGGCCACGATCCTACCCGTGGAGCTGTCCGCGGCGAGGATCTCGACGGCCGCGCCTGCCTGATCGACCCAGGGCGCGCGGATGAAGACCGCGCGCAGCCTGGGGCCCTCAATGCCCCGGATGTCCAGCTCTGTCTCGAACGAATCCACCTGGCGCCCGAACGCGTTACGCCGCACCGTCATGTCGATGCCGCCGAACGTTTCCTGGCCGGGTGCGGCGCCCCGCAGCCGGTCCGCGAGCATGATCATCCCGGCGCAGGAGCCGAACGCGGGCATCCCCGCGGCGATCCGCTTGCGCACCGGCTCCATCAGCTCGAACGTCGTGGCCAGCTTCCATATGGTGGTGGACTCACCGCCCGGGATCACCAGGCCGTCGACCCCGTCGAGTTCGGATGGCCGCCGTATGGCGACGGGGTGTGCCCCGGCTTCGCGCAGCGCGCGCAGGTGCTCGCGCGCGTCGCCCTGCAGGGCGAGCACGCCGATGACCGGTGTCGTGGACACGGGGGTGACCCTCCTGTCTGGACGCTGAGCTCTGACGCCGCGCTTTGCGGGCAACCTGCAAGATCGCGCCGGCTACCAGCCGCGGCCGGCGTAGTGCTGCTCCGGAGGGAGGCTGTCAAGATTGATGCCGACCATGGCCTCGCCGAGGCCGCGCGACACCTTGGCGACTACATCCGGGTCGTCGTGGAAGGTGGTCGCCTTGACGATCGCAGCGGCGCGCCTGGCCGGGTCACCTGATTTGAAGATGCCTGATCCCACGAACACGCCCTCAGCGCCGAGTTGCATCATCATTGCCGCGTCCGCGGGGGTGGCGATGCCCCCCGCGGTAAAGAGCACGACAGGCAGCCGGCCGGCCTTGGCGACCTCTTCGACCAGGTCGTGAGGTGCGCCGAGTTCCTTGGCCGCCGCGTAGAGTTCCTCGCTCGCCAGGGTGGGCAAACGGCGAATCTCCGACGTGATGTGGCGCATGTGCCTGGTCGCCTCCACCACGTTGCCTGTCCCGGCCTCGCCCTTGGACCTGATCATCGTCGCGCCCTCGGAGATCCTGCGCAGCGCCTCACCAAGACTGGTGGCACCGCACACGAACGGCACAGTGAACTTCCACTTATCGACGTGGTGGCTCTCGTCCGCCGGGGTAAGGACCTCGGACTCGTCGATGTAGTCGACCCCGATGGCCTGCAGCACCTGGGCCTCGGCGAAGTGGCCGATACGGCATTTGGCCATGACGGCGATGGAAACGGCGCTGATGATGCCGTCGATCATGTCTGGATCGCTCATCCGCGCCACGCCGCCCTGTGCGCGGATATCGGCGGGAACCCGCTCGAGTGCCATGACCGCGACAGCGCCCGCGTCCTCTGCGATCTTGGCATGATCCGGCGTGACGACGTCCATGATCACGCCGCCCTTGAGCATGTCGGCCATGCCCCGCTTGACCCTTGCGGTGCCTGTCTTAGGGCTCGCGCTGACGTCAGCGGGGCTGGCGGCGGGAGTGCTGATGGACATGCCCGACCTCTCGCGGTGATGGATGACTTGTCCGGTCCACAAGGACTCTGAGGACCTTCCGGCACGTACCGGATGCAGGGCGGGCCGCGCGGCGGGTCGTGGCGAGCATCGCCGCACCGTCCCTTACCTGTCCTTCCATGGTATTCGCTGCCGTCTGCCTGGCCCAATGGCCACTACCCGCGTCACGCCCGTACCTAGTGGCCGTGCATCCGTCATGTGCGGCGCCGCGCCACGCGGCCGCGTCCGAATGATCAGCCGGTGAGGCGGGGCATGTCCGCGCCATCGCTCCCGTCGCCACCTACCGGCGGCGCGTCGTCGATCTCGAAGAACACAGGAGCCCGGCGCCGCCCCGGCGAGGCGCAGCAACCGCACGAGGCGCCGCCTGCGTGCCGCCAGAGTCGCGGCGACCGCGTCGTTGTAGAACTTGCGCGCCAGGAACACCTGGTGCCCCGCGCCCTCGATCTCTGCGAGCAATTCGTCCGCGTCGCCCTTGCCTGTCAGCGACTCGCGGAACCCCGGCTGGCCGAATGCCGCCCGGAGCGCTCGGGAGAGATCGCTCTCGGCCAGCTCGCGCGGCTGCGCCTCCCCGCCGACCGCGGCGACGGATTCGAGCTGGCCCGCGGCCCTCGCATCATGCGCCGCACCGGCGATGAGCAGGCTCGTCGCCGGATCGAGCAGCCCGGACGCCGCGAGCTCAAGTGCGACCGCCCTGCGCCTGGCCAGGGCCGCGTCAAGGGCGGCCCGGGCGGCCTCGGCGCGCGCATGCAGGCGGTCGAGCCTGGTCGCCCGCCATGACAGGTAAAAGCCAACGAGCACAGCGACCGCGACGACGATCGCCACATTGGTCAGTAGGCCATCCATCGGTGTCCCTCAGCGGGGTGCGGAACCAGGCGGGAGAGGATGCCGCGCGCTCACAGCGCGACACTCATGGAGCGACGGCGACACGGTCGGCGCCGGGCACCACGGTCTCATACACCCGGACCACATCGCGCGCGACCACCGACCAGTCATAGGCACGCACCGCCGTCATCGCCGCGCGCGACACCTCCGCGCGCCGCTGCGGATCGTCAAGAAGCCGCCCGGCCGCCCTCGCCAGGTCCGCGGGGTTGCCGGTCTCGAACAGCTCGCCGGCCCGGCCTCCGCGCAGCACCCGGCGAAACGCCTCAAGGTCGCTCGCCGCGATGGCGGCGCCCGCCGCCATGGCCTCGGCAAGGACTATGCCGAAGCTCTCACCGCCGGTGTTGGGCGCGCAGAATACGTCGACCGAGTGGTACAGCTGGGCCTTTACCTCCTCGCTGACCTGGCCGAGCAGCACGACACGGTCACGCAGCGGCGCAGGGATCTTGCCGACCACGTCGTCGGCGTCGCCAGGGCCCGCGATGAGCAGGCGCAACTCGGGCCGCTCGGCCGCGAGCAGCACGAAAGCGCCAAGCAGGACCTCCAGGCCCTTACGCGGTTCGTCCATCCGGCCGAGGAAGCCGATCACCCCGCCGCCGCCCGGCCACCCGGGCATCGGGGCCGCGGCGGCGTACCTCCCCACCGCGACCCCGTTCGGGATCAGTACGGCGTCGCCGCCGAGATGCTCGACCAGATGCTTGCGCGCTGCCTCGGACACCGCGATCCTCGCGCTGATCTTCTCGAGCGCCGACTGCAGCATCGGGTGAGCGGCGTGCAGCACGCGGGACCGCACCATCGCGGTGTGGAAGGTCGCCACGATCGGGCCTGACGCGACCCAGCAGGCAAGCAGCGACAGGCTCGGCGCCATGGGCTCGTGCACGTGCAAGACGTCGAAGCCGCCGTCCCGGACCCAGCGGCGAACCCGGCTCGCGGACACGAAACCAAACGCGAGCCGGGCCACCGACCCGTTGTACGGGACGGGCACGGCCCGCCCGGCCGGCACCGCGTACGAAGGAAGTGGGGTGTCGTCATCGGCCGGAGTGATCACCGAGACCTCGAGGCCGAGGCCGGGCAGCGCCTCCGCCAGGTCTCTGACGTGCGCCTGCACACCACCGGGGACCTCCCAGGTGTAGGGGCAGACGATGCCTACTTTCACGGGCCGGCGCTCTCGGTGCCGCCCGCGCCGCCGATGGCGCCCCGGCTTGGCCCGCCGCCCGCGCCGTGGGCACGTGCACCGCCGTCGCTGCCGCTCACGGCCACCTCCTCAGTGTCGGCGGCTGCAGTGGTCCCGGCTGCGTTGGCCGAGGCTGCCGCGAGCCTGGCGGGGTCGAGATCGGCCACGAACACCTTCTGCAGCATGTGCCAGTCTTCTGGGTGCTCACGGATGCCGGCTTCGAAGATGCGGGCCACCTGCTGGGTCATCACGGCTACCTTCTCCTGCCGCGTGCCCTCCGGTGGGACAGGGACTTCATGGTTGATGTCCGCACACCAGTAATCCCCCTCGTAATAGAGCGTCACCGGCATCAGCGCCGCCCCTGTCTGCACGGCGAGAGCGGCCGGTCCCGCTGCCATCCGGGCGGGCTCGCCGAAGAACGTCACCTCGACACCGCTCGCGGTCAGATCCCTGTCGCAGGGCAGGCAGACCATCCGGCCAGCACGCAGCCGCTGTGCGAGCACGCCGAACACATTCAGCTGGCCGCCCGTGAGCGGCAGCACCTCCATGCCCAGGCTCTCGCGGAACGTGACGAACTTCTCGTAGAGCGCCTCGGGGCGCAGCCGTTCCATGACCGTGGTGAAGGAGCCGGCACCGCGGAGAATGATCCAGGCGCCCGCTTGCTCCCAGTTGCCCATGTGCGGCAGCGCGAAGATGACCCCGCGGCCCTCGGCCATGTAGGCGAATGCCGTCGCCTCCACGCCGGTGATTGAGCGCATGTGGGAAAGGATTCGCTCAGGACTGATGTTCTGCAGCCGGAATACCTCCAGCCAGTAACGCAGGTAGGAGCGCATCCCCGCGAGGGACACGCGGCGCAGTTCCTTGCCCGTGGCGTCGGGCCCGAGGACACGGCGCAGGTTCGCCTCGAGCTGCTGCACGCCCTTGCCCTGGCGGCGCCACGCGATGTCGGCCGCCAGCATGAACAGGGCGCGCGCCCATGCTTCCGGCATCCGGCGGACCAGGGCCCAGCCGAGCGTGTACCCCGCTGACGTCAAGCGGTCCTTCAGCGCTTCCACACCTGTCTCCCTCAGCTACGTCCTTGGCGCCGCCAGCGCGCCACGGCGGACATCGAGTACCCGCTGCCCGAAGGTGACAACGCTCCCGGCCGCGATAAGCCACAGGCCGCCGGCGAGCACATAGGGGACGCCGAGGCCGGAGAGCCCGGTCGAGACCAGGCAGACGACGAGCCGCTCAGGGCGCTCTGCTATGCCCGTTCCGCAGCGCAGGCCAAGGCCCTCCGCGCGCGCCTTCGCGTAGGACACCAGCGCGCTTGCCACCAGGCAGAACAAGGCGACGCCCGCGAGCAGCCTGCTGTGACCGCCGCCGAAGAACCACAACACAATACCGGCGAAGATCGCGGCGTCCGCGATGCGGTCCATCGTGGAGTCAAGGAAGGCGCCCCATGCTCCTGTACTGCCCGTCACGCGGGCTACCGCACCGTCAAGCATGTCAGTGACGACGAATGCCGTGCACACCATCGTGCCAGCGAAAAGGTGGCCGGTCGGGAAGAGTGCGAGCGCACCGCAGGATACTCCAACCGTGCCCACCACCGTGATCTCGTTGGGCGTGACGCCGGTACGCGCGAGCAGGCGTCCGATCGGGAGGAGCACCCGGTCGAGGCTGGGTCGCAGGGCGTTGAGCATGGCCGTCCGATCCTAGTGCCTGGGCTTGCGCGCCAGGCCGGTCAGGGAGCCGGTCGACAGGGCGCGTGATCGGTGCGCGCCGGGTGATTCCGGGTCAGGGGTTGTGGTAACAGCGCCGGCAGGTAAAGGGTGAACACACCGGCAGGTGAACAACACTCAACCCGGCAGGAGGCGATGCTGGTGGCGGACAAAGCAGGGACCGCGGGAGCCGCGGGCAGGGCACCAGTGGCCGACCAGCCCGACGGCGTTCGGAACGTCGTGCTCGTCGGCCACTCGGGAGCAGGCAAGACGACCCTGGTGGAGGCGCTGCTCTTGTTCACGGGAACGATCCAGCGCTCAGGGCGTGTCGAGGACGGCAGCACGGTCAGCGACTTCGACGAGGTGGAGGTCAGGCAGCAGCGTTCGGTGAACCTCACCGTCGCACCTGTCATGCATTCGGGCATCAAGATCAACCTTCTCGATACTCCGGGATACGCCGACTACGTTGGGGACCTTCGTGCCGGCCTCCGGGCGGCGGATGCCGCGCTTTTCGCCGTGTCCGCGGCGGAGGGCGTGGACGGGCTTACCCGCATGCTATGGGACGAATGCGCGGTGGTCGGGAAACCCCGTGCGGTGGTCATCACCAAGGTGGATCATCAGCGTGCCGACTTCGAAGAGGTGCTGTCGATCTGCCAGGACGCGTTCGGCGACGGCGTCGCCCCCCTGTATCTCCCTGTTGCTGGCGAGCGCGGTGAGGTCCGGGGCCTCGTGGGCCTGCTCTCCGAGAGGTTCTACGACTACTCGAGCGGCACTCGCACGGAAACAGATCCAGATCCCGATGTCCTGCCACAGGTGGAGGACCTCCGAGGCACCCTCATCGAGGGCATCATCCAGGAAAGCGAAGACGAGAGCCTCATGGACAGGTACCTGTCCGGTGAGTCCATCGGCGCCAAGGTTCTCATCGAGGATCTCGAGAAGGCGGTCGCGAGGGGCAGCTTCTATCCCGTGCTCGCGGCGTCGGCCCCACACGGGATCGGCATGGCCGAGTTGCTCGAGGTCATGACGCAGGGGTTCCCTTCGCCGCTCGAGCACACGATGGCGGCCGTCACCTCAACCGATGGCGCGCCTGTGAACGGGCTCCAGTGCGACCCGAAGGGCCCGCTGCTCGCTGAGGTCATCAAGACCACGTCCGACCCTTACGTCGGCCGGATCAGCCTGGCGCGGGTGTTCTCAGGAACCCTGCGGCCCGACGTCGTGCTGCATGTCTCCGGGCACGGGATGGCCGACCGCGGACACGCGGACCACGACGCCGACGAGCGTGTCGGTGCCCTCACCTCGCCGCTCGGGAAGCACCAGCGGACCGTCGCGCAGTGCGTGGCGGGCGACATATGTGCGATAGCGAAGCTCAGTTCCGCGGAGACCGGGGACACGCTGTCGGAGAAGGACAGGCCGCTGCTGATGGAGCCGTGGTCGATGCCGGAGCCGCTGCTGCCAGTCGCGATCAAGGCCAAGTCCAAGGCGGACGAGGACAAGATGTCGCAGGCGCTGGCCCGGCTGGTCGCCGAGGATCCGACGCTGCGTATGGAAAACAATTCGGAGACCCGCCAGCTCGTCCTGTGGTGCATGGGCGAGGCACACGCCGACGTTCTGCTTGACCGGCTGGCGAACAGGTATGGCGTCGAGGTGGAGACCGTCGATCTTCGCGTGCCGCTTCGTGAGACCGTCGCGGGCAAGGCCAAAGGTCTCGGCAGGAATGTGAAGCAGACCGGCGGCCATGGCGAGTTCGGGATCTGCCACATCGAGATCGAGCCCCGGCCATCCGGTGCTGGTTTCGAGTTTGTGGACAAGATCGTCGGTGGCGTCGTGCCACGGCAGTTCATCCCGTCGGTCGAGAAGGGCGTCAGGGCCCAGATGGAACTCGGCGCGCTGGCCGGATACCCGATGGAGGATGTCAGGATCACACTGTTCGACGGCAAGGCGCACTCGGTGGACTCGTCCGACATGGCATTCCAGAAGGCCGGCAAGCTGGCACTCAAGGACGCCGCAGACAAGGCAGGCGTGCTGCTCCTCGAGCCTGTGGACGAGGTGTCAGTGCTCGTCCCTGACGACTACGTGGGTGCGGTGATGTCCGACCTGTCGTCACGCCGCGGCAGGGTGCTTGGCACCGAGTCGGTGGCTGGCGGGAGGACCCTCGTCAAGGCCGAGATTCCCGAACTCGAGATCACCCGCTACGCGATCGATCTGCGCTCGATGTCACAGGGGACCGGCACCTTCGCCCGGTCGTACCTGCGTCACGAGCCGCTGCCGTCGCACCTCGCAGACAAGGTGGCGAGCGCCTCCAAGACCGGCTGAGCGGCCCACGGCACGGCCCGCTTGACGGCCTGGTTCGTGATCGCGGTGGGTTATACGCCGTAATGACGGGCGCATTGACTCACCGCGATCATGGAAAATCTGCCGGTGATCAATCGGAGGGCCACGCCTTCACGACGAGCTTGCGGGTGTCGCGGAGCAGTTGCGGCAGCACTCGTGTCTGCCCGACCACCGGCATGAAATTGGTGTCGCCGCCCCACCGCGGCACGATGTGCTGGTGCAGGTGCGCGGCGATGCCGGCGCCCGCGATCCCACCCAGATTCATGCCGACGTTGAATCCCTGCGCGCCGGAAGCGTCGCGCAGCGCCCGCAGCGCCCGCTTGGTGTGATCGGCGAGTTCGGCCGTTTCCGCCTCGTCGAGTTCGGTGTAATCCGCGGCGTGCCTGTACGGGCACACCATCAGGTGACCGCTGTTGTATGGGTAGAGGTTCAGCACGGTGAAGACGGTCCGGCCGCGCGCGACCATGAGCCCGTCCTCGTCGGAGAGCCCAGGGACGCGGCAGAACGGGCAAGCCTCCCCCGCTGCCTGCTCGCCGGGCTTGTTCTCGCCGCGGATATAGGCCATCCGGTGCGGAGTCCACAGCCGCTTGAAGCCGTCCGGATCCCCCGTCCCTTCCTGGATCAGGAGGGCACTTTCCGGCGCCGGAGGCTCCGGCTCCCTGACAGAGTCCGGTCCGCTGCGGGGCGTCCGGGGTACCGGCGAGTCACGGTCTACCATGAATGCAGCATAGGGCCGCGGCCGGGCCGCGCCGCGCGGACCACCCAGGTCCTACCGATCACTGCGAAGTAACCCATTCACTCATAAAGCCCCTAGCCACGCTTGGTTGCTCGACCGCGACCGGAATCCCGGCCGGTGATCCAAGCGCACTGCGCGCCGACCGCGAGCTGGGGTGTTGAGGCTGGTTCCCTGCGACTTCCCCCCGATAACGTCGTCCCGGCAGGCGGAATGTCCGTTTCTCGCGACATTTTCGGGGGGGAAGTTGTGTTGCTGGCCCGCAGGCACCGGGACCTACTCGCCTAATGGACCTGAAATGTCGCGGCTAGACCACGGCTCGACCGCGGCTAGACCACGGCTCGACCGCGGCTAGACCACGGCTCGACCGCGGCTAGACACGGCTCACCGCGGCTAGACCACGGCTCGACCGCGGCTAGACCACGGCTCGACCACGGCTCGACCACGGCTAGACCACGGCTCGACCGCGGCTAGACCACGGCTCGACCGCGGCTAGACCTGGATGCGGTCGGCGACGGCCTGGACGATCTCGCCGATCGCCTCATTCACAGGGACACCGTTGCGCTGCGTTCCGTCCCGGTATCTGAACGACACCGCACCCGCGGCCACGTCGGTGTCGCCGGCCAGCAGCATGAAGGGCACCTTCTGCCGCTGCGCGTTGCGGATCTTCTTCTGCATCCGGTCATCGCCATCGTCGGTCTCGGCACGGATTCCCCGCTCGCGGAGGCTCGCGATGACGCCGGACAGATATGGCGCGTGGGCGTCGGCGATCGGGATCCCCACCACCTGAACCGGCGCGAGCCAGGGCGGGAGCGCGCCCGCGTAGTGCTCGAGCAGGATGCCGAAGAACCGCTCCACCGAGCCGAAGAGCGCCCGGTGGATCATGCACGGGCGGGGCCTCGCGCCGTCGGTGGCCTGGTACTCAAGCTCGAAGCGCGTCGGAAGCTGCAGGTCGACCTGGAGCGTGGACAGCTGCCAGCGGCGCCCGATGGCATCCCGCACGTGCACATCGATCTTGGGGGCGTAGAACGCGCCCTCCCCTTCGGAGATCACATAGGGCAGGCCGGATTTGTCAAGAGCCTCCTTCAGCGCAACCTCGGCTTCATCCCACTGTTCCACCTCGCCGACGAACTTGTCCGGACGGGTGGAAAGCTCGGCTTCGAACTCGGTGAGCCCGAAGTCACGCAGCAGGCCGACCACGAACTGAAGCAGCGATGTGAGCTCGGCCGGCATCTGTTCCCAGGTGCAGAAGATGTGCGCGTCATCCTGGGTAAAGCCGCGCACTCTGGTCAGGCCGTGCAGCACGCCGGACTTCTCGAACCTGTAAACGGTGCCGAACTCGAACAGCCGCAGCGGCAGCTCCCGGTAGGACCTCTGCCGCGAACGGTAGATCAGGATGTGGAAGGGACAGTTCATCGGCTTGGGGTAGTACTTGGCGCCCTCCATCTCCATGGGCGGGTACATCGCGTCCGCGTACCACCCGAGGTGCCCGGAGACCTCGAACAATGTCGACTTAGCGATATGTGGAGTATTGACGAACTCGTAGCCGGCCTCGGCGTGCCGCTGCCGCAGGTAGTCCTCCATGACCTTTCTGACCACGCCGCCCTTGGGATGAAAGACGGGGAGGCCTCCGCCGACCTCGGGCGGGAAGGAGAACAGGTCGAGCTCCGAGCCGAGGCGCCGGTGGTCGCGCCGCTCGGCCTCTGCGAGCAGCCGGACGTGCTCGGCGAGCGCTTCCCTGGACTCCCACGCGGTCCCGTAGATCCGCTGCAGCTGCGGGTTCTGCTCGGATCCGCGCCAGTACGCGCCGCTGCTCCGCATCACCTTGAGCGCGGGGATGTGCCGCGTGGTCGGCAGATGAGGCCCGCGGCACAGGTCCTTCCAGCGCAGGTCACGTGTGGCGGCGTCGAGGTTGTCGTAGATCGTGAGTTCGCCGCTGGCGGCACTGTCGATCTCGACCGAGGCCTCCTCGGGGACAACGGCCCCGCTCGCAGTGCTCTCTTCGGACGCGCCGCCGCTCTCTTCGGACGCGCCGCCCTTGAGCCCGATCAGTTCCAGCTTGTACGGCTCGCCGGCCAGTTCCGTGCGCGCCTCGTCGTCGCTGACCACGCGGCGGGAGAAAAGCTGGCCCTGCTTGATGATCTGCCGCATCTGCCGCTCGATCGCGGCCAGGTCGTCAGGGGTGAACGGCCGGCTCACGTCGAAGTCGTAGTAGAAGCCGTTCTCGATCGGCGGCCCGATGCCCAGCTTCGCCTCAGGGAACAGTTCCTGTACCGCCTGCGCCATGACGTGCGCGGCCGAGTGCCGCATGATCGCCCGGCCGTCCTCGCTGCCGATCGCGACGGCTTCCACGGCGTCGCCGTCCGCGAGCGGCCACGCGAGGTCGCGCAGCTGACCATTGACCCTGGACGCGATCGCGGTGGAAGGAGAAGCCACCGCGGTCCCGCCGCCAGGGGATGCGCCTGCGGCGCCAATCGCGGCGATGGCGTCGCCGGCCGTCGTGCCGACCGCCACCACATGCTCGCTCCCGGCGAGGATGATGCGCAACTGCGGCACGGTAGACACGGATACTCCCTGGATAGCTGGTGATGGATTGATTCCACATCGGCCCGCAGCATTCATCGCATACGGCCCGCAGCACCGATGTTAGCGATCCTGGGTGAGTGGCGCGCCCGGATATCCGCCCGGACGAGCGGCGCCCGACACGATGATGTCACGCCGCGTGAGCCGTTTGGGATCGGTATGTCAAACAGCCAGCCGGGACTGACTCGACCTCACGGTGACCGGATAGTCGCGCCCACGTTTGCCAAGGCGCGGGCACCGCCGGCGTGCCCTCAGGCGAACTTCCTGAAGAAAGCGCTATTACACTCCGGCATGTGAGCGTGGCCCATCCTCGGACTGCGAGTGCCCGGACGGCGGCCACTTTCCATATCGCGCCCGGCGCCTGGCGGCATGCGCGCGGCCCGCGGGCGGCGGGTGCGTCGCGCAGGGAAACCGGCGGCCGGTGACGCGGCAGGAGGTCGGCGAGGCCGCGACGCTGGCGGAACTCGAAACAGACCCGCACCCGCTGCTCGCGCGCCTGCGCGCCCGCGAGCCCGTCTCGTGGCTGCCCGCGCTCGGCGGATGGCTGGTGACGCGGCATGATCTCGCGCTGCGGGTGATGCGCGACGCGGCGACGTTCACGGTCGACGATCCGCGTTTCTCCACGGCTCAGATCATCGGGCCGAGCATGCTCTCACTCGACGGCGCGGCGCACATCCGGCACCGCGAGCCGTTCGCCCGGTCTTTCCGTCCCGCAGATGTGCGCACGCGCTTCGCGGCGTTCATCGCGACGGAGGTGGACCGCCTGATCACCGCCATCGGGCCCGCCCGCGCCGCCGAGGTTCGGCAGGCGATCGCCGGGCCGCTTTCTGTTGCCGTGGTGGCCGAGGCACTCGGCCTGGCCGGCGCAGACGCCACCGTCATCCGGTCCTGGTATCACGCGTTCGTCGAGGCCATCTCCGATATCACCGCCGGGCGGCAGGCACAGGCGGCAGGCGCAGCGGCGTTCGGCCTGCTCCGGGCGCGTGTGGAGGACACCTTGCTGCACGGACCTGGCTCGTCGCTGCTTGTTGCCGCGGCAGGGCTGACCGAAGGCAGTGGGCTAGCCGCGGCGGAGGTGGTGTCGAACGCGGCGGTGCTGATGTTCGGCGGCATCGACACCACAGAGGGGATGATCACTAATGCCATCGCGTACCTGCTCGGGCATCCCGGCCAGCTGAAGCTTGTGCTCGCGGATCCTGACCTGCTGCAGAACGCGATCGAGGAATCGGCACGCCTGGAGCCTGCCGCGGCAGTGGTCGACCGCTACGCGACCAAACAGGTGACGCTCGCGGGCACGGCGATCGGGCGCGGGGATCTGGTCCGGGTGTCGATCACGGCCGCGAACCGCGACCCGGAGGTGTTCGGCGACCCGGACCGTTTCGACGTCCGCCGCGAGAACACCCGCCTGCACCTGGCCTTCGCGCACGGCCCGCACTTCTGCTTCGGCGCGCACCTTGCCCGGCTGGAGGCCCAGACCGCGATCAGCGGACTGCTCGACCAGCTGCCGGGCCTGCGCCTCGACCCCGCACGCCCACCTGCGCCGCGCGGCCTCGTCTTCCGCAAACCACCCGAGCTGCACGTGCTCTGGGACTGAGCCTGGCACGACAACCCCGCAGGCCGCGGCTCCCCACGCCCCGGCCACCCGGCCACCCGGCGCCGGACACCTGGCGCGCCACGCCCGCGGCATCCGTCAGCACCGCGTGTGGGCGGGCCTCCGCAATCCTCAGGCGCGGTTGGAGTAGACGCGATCCGGCGTCACGAGCACCGCGGTGCGCCGTTCACCGGCCATCACCCTGTCATAGGTGTCCCAGTCGTCGTGCGTGCCACCGGCGGCGGTGAAGATCTCGCGCAGCAGCAGCCGCAGTCGTTCCGCGTCGATGCCCGGCAACCGGTCGTCCGGGCCGGCCAGCTCGACTGGTCCCTCCGCGGCGACCCACTGCCAGCCGGCCCTGATCACGAGCGTTGCGCGCGGACGCTCACGCAGGTTGACAAGCTTGCGTGCGCCGCCCCTGGCCACGAACGCGGCCACGGAGCCGTCCGTCAGCGGATGGCCGAGGACACCCGCGTTGACCACGGATGCCTGAATGGTCTCGTCCTTGCGGAGCGTGGATACGACGCAGAGGCCGTGGTCGCCGGGGATCAGCCGGGCGAAGTCTGTGAGGTCGGTCACTGCTGCAGCGTAGCCCGGTCGCCGTGGCCTCCCCGATCTCGCTGGCCCGCCGCCGGCTGGTAGCGGACAAGCGCGGGCGCGGCGATCGCAAGCAGCAGCACGAGCACGACGCAGGCGATCCCGCCGCCCACCCACGACGCGGTCACCCCAACGGCCGCCGCGGTCGCACCGGCCCGCAGGTCACCGAGCCTCGGGCCACCTGCGACCACCACGATGAACACGCCCTGCAGGCGCCCGCGCATCTGGTCAGGCGCGTTCACTTGCAGGATGGTCTGCCTGTAGACGGCCGAGACGAGGTCCGCGGCGCCTGCGCCCGCGAGCAGCACCACGGCGAGCCACAGCGAGCGCGCAAGACCTGCGGCCGCGACCAGCAGGCCCCACGCGACCACGGCGCCGACCAGGGCCACCCCCTGACGGCGCACGCGGCTGATCCAGCCCGAGGCCAGGCCCCCCACGACGGCCCCGATCGCGATCGAGGCATAGAGCCAGCCCGCCGCACTTGCCCCGCCGAACCGCTCCGCCGCCACCTGCGGGAACAGCGCACGGGGCATCGCGAAGGCGTTCGCGATGATGTCGAACGCGAACGACAGCGCGAGCACGGGGCGCGTCGCAATGAAGCGCAGCCCGTCGATGACGGAGCGCAGCCCCGCGCGGCCACCGCCGTCGAGTGGCGGCAGCGCCGGCAGCCGCAGCGCCGCGTACAGGCCGAACGTGAAGAGGCATGCGTCAACCGCGTAAGCGGCCGCATAGCCGAACCTGGCGATCACCACACCCGCGACCAGCGGCCCGGCGACCGTGCCGACGTTGCTCATGGTGAAGTTGAGCGTGTTACCTGCCGGAACGAGCGACGTGTCGAGGAGGCGCGGCACGATCGCGCCCCGGACCGGCGAAGACACGGCGAAGCCCATCGACTGGGCCGCCATGAGTGCGAGCAGGACCCAGGCGGAGTGGGCATGCAGGATCGCCTGCAGCAGGAACGCCCCTGTGACGGCCCACAGCACGCATGACGCTGCGATGTACAGCCGCCTTCTGTCGACCACATCCGCGATCGCCCCCCCGTACAGGCCGAAGGCGACGAGGGGCACCAGCGCGGCGACACCAAGCAGGCCGACCCACAACGACGAGTGGGTGATCTCGTACATCTGTACAGGCACCGCGACGGCGGTGACCTGGAACCCGATGAACGCGATGCCCTGTCCGAAGAAAAGCCGCCGGAAGTTGGGATTACGGAGCGGCTCAGTATTAACCGCGATCTGGCGCAGACGCGGCACTAGCCGATACCGAGATCGAACCGGTCACCTCCCCTGTGTGGCGAGGGGACTACGCTGACGGCGCCCAGCCGGCCACGGAGCGGACGAACGCTGATCCCCAACGACTACCGTGGTGGCGGCGACCAGGTCCAGCGCTCAGGCCTACTCAAGCTACACGACGCCCAGGCCTGCGACCTGGCCGTGGAATGTGACGGGCCTGCTGAGACGACGCCTAGATCGTTGACCGGCAACCCGGCCGGCGATCCGGCGTGCTGGGCGCCGACCCGTGAACTGGTGGCGTGCCGGCAGGGTCCTGCGTCTTCCCCCCCGAAAACGTCGTCCCTGCGGGCGGAATGTCCGTTTTCCGCGACGTTTTCGGGGGGGAAGTTGTGTTTCTGGCATGCAGGCGCCGGGGTTGGCTGCTCATATCTGCCGGTCAACGATCTAGCCCCACGATCCGTGCGGCGGAACATGTTTGAGCCGGCGGACTTCGGTGACATAACCGCGCGGCCGGCATTACGCGGGCCGGGGTGCCCCTGCACGGGCAGGGGCCTGAAGAAGGGAACCAGTGATGGCCTTGATCCTCGCGGTCTTAGTGATCGCGCTCATCCTTGGCGGGCTGGGCTTCGCCGTGCACGTGCTGTGGTGGATCGCGCTGGTGGTCCTGGTGATCTGGCTGCTCGGGTTCGCCCTGCGCGGGGCGAGCGCAGCCGGCCCGCGCGGGCGCTGGTATCGATGGTGACTGCCACTGGTATCGATCAGGACCAGCGGGCCCGCGTCCGTGATCCCGTCGCCCCGGCTTGTCCTCCCCCACGTACGCCTCGTCCTCAGCAATCACCACGAAGGTCGCCCCGACCATGATCGATGGCCCTCTGCGGGTGACGGCTCTGCGGGTGACGGCTCTGCGGGTGACGGCTCTGCGGGCGACCGCTCGGTGAGGCGTCCGCGCTGCGGCGCGATCGTGTACTTCGGGTCACGTGCGGAGAGCCGGCCGGCGTGGAAGATGGCGAACCGGGTGGTGGCCGAGGCGGCAAGCAACGTGACGCCGGCGAGCGCGGTGGCCGCCCGGTGGCGCCGGCCGATGAACGCCACGCCAAGCGCGCAGGCCGTCGCCGCCTCGCTTGCACGCAGCGCCAGCCCGGTAATGCCTGACCGGTACGGCTCGGCCGTCATGCCGATCCGCCTGGTCAGAAGCTGCGCCGAGGTGATCTCGGCCGCGGCACCGAGTACCGCGAGCCTGCGCGCGGGCCCCGCCTGGTCGCACGGGGCCGCGAGCAGGCCAAGCCCGCCTGCCGCGCTTGCGGCGGATCCTGCGAAGAGATAAGGCATCTCGCGGTAGCCATCATGCCAGGCCGGCACGGCTGTGTTGCAGATCACCGCTGCGGTGTAGGTGCATATGCCTGGCCCGAGCGTCGCGGCTGCGGCGGTCGCCGCCATCCCTGCGCGCGGCAGCATCCCCGTCACAGCGGAAATCGCGGCCGCGCCCGCCGCCGGCCCGTAGGCGGCAAGCAGCCAGGACCCGACGCTCATCGGCGAGCTTGGCTTGAATACCCGCAGCATGTTAACGAACCGGGCGGGACGGCCAAGATCATGTATCAGAGCGGCCGCGGACAGCCCGATCGCGCCCGCCGCGCCGAGCTTCACCCCGCGGGCGAGGTCAGGGCACCCGCGCAACTGGGCGCCCGCGGCGAGCACGGACGACGCACCCGCCAGCCCGCCGAGGAACAGGTAGCCCGTGACGTCCGGTGAATGCCACACGGGTTCCTTCAGCACCGGGCGCCCGTAATACGAGGTGAACTCGGCGTCGGGGACCATCGCCTGCTCGCCGCGCCTCTTCACATGCTCCTCCTCATCCCGGCCCCACGCCTGCTCAGGCCCGCCTCGTCAGGCCCGCCTTTTTCAGGCCCGAACTCCTCAGGCCCGGCTGCCCCAGACCCACCTCCTCAGGCCCGAACTCCTCAGGCCCGAACTCCTCAGGCCCGGCTGCCCAGGCACGCGGCGAGGGCGCCGGCCGCTAGCCCGGCGGCCGCCATCCCCACATGGCGCCAGATGCGGGGCAGGTCCCTGGTCGTCGCGACCGGGTCGGGTGGCAGCCCGTAGACCTCTGGCTCGTCAAGCAGCAGGAAGAACGCACCGGTTCCGCCGACGCCGTCCGCGGGGTCCTCGCCGTACAGCCGCGCCCCTGGCGTTCCCGCGTCATGCAGCTCAGCGACCCGAAGCTGTGCACGGGCACGCAACTCGTCCACCGGACCGAACTGGATGGAGTCGGTGGGACAGGCCTTGGCGCAGGCGGGCTGCAGACCGGCGCCTAGCCTGTCATAGCAGAGCGTGCACTTCCACGCCCTGCCGTCACCGCGCCGCTGGTCGATCACGCCGAACGGGCACGCGGGGATGCAGTAGCCGCATCCGTTGCAGACGTCCTCCTGGACGACGACCGTGCCGAATTCGGTCCGCATCAGCGCCCCGGTCGGGCACACGTCGAGGCAGGCGGCCTCGGTGCAGTGCTTGCACACGTCACTCGACATCAGCCAGCGCAGGTCCCCTGCGTCATCGGCCGGCTTCTCGATGAAGGCCACGTGCCGCCAGGTCGAGGCGCCGAGTGCTTGGGTGTTGTCGTACGACATGCCGGTGAGCAGCAGGCCGTCTTCTGGGACGGCGTTCCACTCCTTGCATGCCACCTCGCATGCCTTGCAGCCGATGCACACGGACGTGTCGGTGAAGAAACCCATCCGCGGCGGATGTTCGGTGTAACCGGCGAGGCCGGCCGGGTCCGCGCTCACGCTCACATCTCCGTCCCTGTCGCGTCGGTGATTCCCGCCCGCTCCTGATATTCGCGGACCAGGTCGCGCAGCGCAGGCCCGCGTGGCCGCCGTCCGGCACGGACGTCGCACGCCAGCGCCTTTACCTCCTGGATGTGCACGTTCGGGTCGAGTGACAGGTGCGCAAGCTCGTTGGCGGCGTCTCCGGTGGTATACCCTGCGGCCCCCAGTGCCAGGGCAGGCCGACCTGATGCAGCACGCGCCCCTGCACCGTCAGCGGCCGCATCCGCTCCGTGACGAGCACCCGGGCCTCGACGGCGCTCCGCGCCGTGATGATCGTCGCCCAGCCGAGGTGCTCGAGTCCCCGCTCCGCCGCGAGCGCGGGTGACACCTCGCAGAAGAACTCCGGCTGCAGCTCGGCCAGGTAGGGCAGGTGCCTTGACATGCCGCCGGCGGTGTGATGCTCGGTGAGCCTGTAGGTGGTGGTCACGTAGGGGAACACGTCGGCCCCTGGCTCGTTACCGCTCGGCTGGAACCTGTCCTCCGCGTGCTTGACGAGCGGCGCACGGGATTGTGCTGCTGGCCGTAGAGCAGGTTGCGGACCGGCGACTCCTGCGGCTCGTAGTGCGTCGGCAGCGGGCCGTCGACCAGGCCCGCCGGCGCGAACAGCCATGCCTTGCCGTCTGCCTGCATGATGAACGGGTCGATGCCTGACAGCGCGTCCACCCCGGTAGCTCCCTCGGGCGGCCGGTAGGACGGCGGCCGGTCGGCGACGAAGTCGGGCACGTCGTGGCCGGTCCACTTGCCTTTCTCCTCGTCCCACCAGATGAGTTCCTTGCGCTTGCTCCACGGCTTGCCATCCGGATCCGCCGACGCCCTGTTGTAGAGCACGCGCCGGTTCGCGGGCCAGGCCCAGCCCCATTCGGGTGCCACCCAGCTCTGCTCCTTGCCCGGCTTGCGACGTGCGGCCTGATTGACGCCATCGGCGTAGACGCCGCAGTAGATCCAGCAGCCGCATGCCGTCGACCCGTCGCCGGCAAGCTGCGCGAAGGACGACAGCGGCCGGCCATCCGCATCCCGGCCGTTCACCTCGGCAAGCACGGCCTCGGCGTCCGGCTCGGCCAGCGGCCCGGCGGTCGGGTAGTCCCAGGTGAGGTCGAGGACCGGCCGGTCGATGTCATCGGCGGACCCGGCGAGCCTCGCCCGGATCCTGAGCCCGAGGTGGTAGATGAACCACAGGTCGCTGCGGGCGTCGCCGGCAGGTTCCACGGCCGCATGGTGCCACTGCAGCATGCGCTGCGTGTTGGTGAAGGTGCCGCCCTTCTCCGTGTGCGCGGCAGCGGGCAGGAAGAACACCTCCGTACCGATCTCCTCGGTGCGCATCTCACCGGTCTCGATCTCCGGCCCGTTCTTCCACCAGGTAGCGCTCTCGATCTGGACGAAGTCGCGCACCACCAGCCAGTCCAGGTTGGCCATGCCGAGCCGCTGCATCCGCGCGTTGGCCGAGCCGACGGCAGGGTTCTGGCCGAACAGGAAGTAGCCCTTGCAGCTGCCCTCCATCTGCGCCACGACCGTGTCGTACGTGCTGTGACTGCCGGTCAGCCTGGGCAGGTAGTCGTAGCAGAAGCCATTGTCGGCCGTCGCGGCCTCTCCCCACCACGCCTTCAGCAGGCTGACCATGTACGACCGCGTGTTCGCCCAGAATCCCTTGTCCGTGGACTCGGCACGCACGTAGGCGTCGAGATCGGAGTTTCCTTGTGCGTGCGGCATCGGCAGATAACCGGGCAGCAGGTCGAACAGGGTGGGGATATCGGTCGAGCCCTGGATGGACGCGTGCCCGCGCAGGGCGAGGATGCCGCCGCCAGGGCGGCCCATGTTGCCGAGCAGCGCCTGCAGGATCGCCGCTGTTCGTATGTACTGCACCCCGACCGTGTGCTGCGTCCAGCCGAGGCTGTAGACGAACGACGTGGTGCGGTCGCGGCCCGAGTTGGCCGTGACGAGCTCACATACCGTGGCGAACAGTTCCGGCGGCACACCGCAGACCTGCTCGACCATCTCCGGTGTGTAGCGGGCGAAATGCCGCTTGAGGACCTGGAACACGCAGCGCGGATGCTGCAGCGTCTCGTCGGTGTCCGGCGCGGGATGGGCGTCCGCGCCACCGGATCCATGTGCCTCACCCCGCGCCGCCTGCCGCACCTGGCCGAGCGCGCCGCCGCCGGTGTCTGCGAGCCTGCCCCTCTTGCCGCTCGCGGGCGCCACCTCCTTGCCCTGGTAGCGCCAGGCGCGGAAGTCGTAGGTGCGCTGCTCACGGTCCAGGCCGGAGAAGACGCCGTCAAGATCCTCTGTATCGGCGAAATCCTCGGTCAGGATCGCCGGCGCGTTGGTGTAGGTGACGACATAGTCGCGGAAGTACTTCTCGTTGCTGAGCACGTAATTGATCAGCGCGCCGACGAACGTGATGTCGCTGCCCGCCCGCAACGGCACGTACACGTCGGCGACCGCGCTCGTCCGGGTGAACCGCGGGTCGACGTGGATCAGCTTGGCGCCGCGGGCCTTGGCCTCCATCACCCACTGGAAGCCGACCGGATGGCACTCGGCCATGTTCGAGCCCTCGATCAGGATGCAGTCAGAGTTCTGCAGGTCCTGCTGGAACGTCGTCGCCCCGCCGCGACCGAAGCTTGTCCCCAGACCGGGAACGGTGGAGGAGTGTCAAATCCGCGCCTGATTCTCGATCTGGATCGCGCCGAGCGCGGTGAACAGCTTCTTGATCAGGTAGTTCTCCTCATTGTCCAGGGTCGCACCGCCGAGGCTCGCGAAGCCGACCGTTCGGCGGACACGCGTGCCCTGATGGTCCCACTGCCAGCCGGACCGGCGTGCGGCGATCACCCGGTCGGCGATCATGTCCATGGCCGTGTCGAGGTCCAGGTGCTCCCACTCGGTCCCGAACGGCCGCCGGTACGCAATCTGGTACTGACGTGCGGTGCCGGTCGTGAGCTGCAGGCTCGCCGATCCCTTCGGGCACAGCCTGCCACGGCTGACCGGCGAGTCCGGATCTCCCTCGATCTGCGTGACGCGGCCGCCGCTCACGTAGACGTCCTGGCCGCACCCCACCGCGCAGTACGGGCATACCGACTTGACCACCTTGTCCGCTACCGCGACCCGCGGCTTGAGGTTGCGTGTCCGCTGGCTCCTGGTGGCGGCGCCGCGCCCGGTCTTGTCCGGCCCGCTCAGCTGGCGGTAGACCGGCCATGACTCGATCCAGGTGCGAGCGCCCATCGCCAGCCCTCCGCTCTCTGCTCCCTGCTCTGCGCGGTCAGCTTGCCCGTTGCCGCTACCATAACCCGCCGGATCGTGCGCTGATCAGTCGGCCCGGCGTGCGGAACGTCCATCAGCCATAACGGCTACGCGGTGTGTCATGCGACCCGAAGATGACACCGTCCTGGTCACATCGCGCGCGGCGGCAGTCCACTCGCGAGGACGTTGAGCACGTCGCCGGGGTCCGGCGCGTTGACCCCGCGCCCGCCGCGGGGCAGCACCTAGCGGCGGTCCGGGGGACCGGCTCGAGCGCGTGCTCCCTGAGCATCCCCTCGTCTCTGTCGGAGCGGCGCAGGCCGAACAGCGCCGACGTGAATCCGGCCCTGGCCCGGCAGGTCGCGCCCATCATGACGTTCTCGAGCACGCTCAGGCCGCTGAAGAGGGCCACCCCTTGGAGGGTCCGCGCGATGCCTAGTGCCGCGAGGAGATGCGGGCGCAGCCGGGCCAACGGCCGGCCGTCGAACCAGATGCTGCCCGCCTGCGGCCTGACGAAGCCGCAGAGCACGTTGAGCAGGGTCGTCTTCCCCGCACCGTTCGGGCCGATGACACCCGCCACCTGGCGCGGGTTGACGGTCAGCGACGGCCCCGTCGAGCGCCGTGAGCCCGCCAAAGCGCACCGTCACGCCGCGTACGTCGAGGGCGCCGGCCCGCGGCGCTTGCGCCGTTTTCCCCGCCCGTTCGGCTGAACGGTCATTCATCAACCAATCCCCGGCTCTGGGGGGATACAACCCGGTGCTATGAACCGTCATTCACACCTACCGAGCGCTTGTCCGCAAGGCCACACAGCCAGTCGCGGCCGATTCGTGCCCAAATCGAGACCGGGTCAGGTCCTGGCATGAAACGCCCGTCACATGCAGGGTTCGCCACCGCTTGCCGTGCTCGCCTGGCAAGATCGCGCCAGCGCACGCAGCCGTTCGGGCTGTGCCGACCTTGGCGGGGCGATCCCCAGAAACCCCCCCGCCTGGGCTTTTACCTGGGCACGGACCGGAGTGGCGGCCTGCGAGGCTCCGGGTCGGGGCCGGGTGGGCACCCCACCACATCCGGGCCCGGGCGGGCGCCAGAACGCCTCGTGTGACGTGCCGGCCCCGCAAGTGCCGTAGCTGTAGACGACCTTGTGTGTGTGATGGTTCGAGAAGACAGTCATCCGCGAGTAATAGCGGTGTCCGTGATGGGTTCGCACGCGCCCAAGGGCGATACCTACTGTGGTATTGGTGCCCTTGAAGCAGTTCCCCCAGCAGGTCCGCTGGTATAGCGCGCCCAAACCGTAGGCGCGTAGCGCGTTCCACTGAAGCCATTGGATCTTGGTTATGTTTCTGTCACCACCAGCACCGAAGTAAATGCCGCCCGGCCGGACTTCCCCGTGATACCAGTTGAAGGCCCAAGCGTCGTTCTCCGTCCCGTACATAACGGGCTCCGCGGTCGCCGTGCCCATGGGTGCCGAAACTGGCGATTGGCTGGCCGCAACCGTACCGAGTAGCAGGCCGAGCGCCGCGAATGCGGGAGCCATGGCTATGACGATCTTCCTCATGCTTCCCCCGTTGCGGCCGGTTCCCCTTGTGCATGGCATCGCGTAATACCGAGCCATCGTTACCGAGCCATCGTTACCTAGCCTGAAGCATTCTCGTGAGGCTAATCGGCGAATCCCGGTATATGTGATGACATACAGCTCGCGCCGTATGGCCTAATATGCATACATTTCGGTGGCGCCAGGCGCGGCGGCGGCAGCGGGATCACACGCAACCCCTATGATCTGGACATGATGCGTGGGACGCCCGGTCGTGCCCGATCGCATCCGGGCGGCGTACCTTCGCCGACTCGATCGCCGGCGCAGCACTGACGGACGGTGAATGCATCCGTGGCCAGTTCAGCCAGTACGGCCAGTTCAGCCAGTACGGCCAGTACGGCCAGTACGGCCAGTTCAGCCAGTACGGCCAGTACGGCCAGTTCAGCCAGTACGGCCAGTTCAGCCAGTACGGCCAGCCAACCCGGCACGGTATTCGTGACCGGCGCGAGCACAGGGTTCGGTGCGGGGATCGCGCGGCGTTTCGCGGCGGAAGGCGTGCGCGTCGTCGCGGCCGCCCGCAGAGCCGGCAGGCTCGCCGGTCTCGCCGAGGAGTTCGGCGCGCGAGTGCTTCCGCTCGAACTCGACGTGCGGGACCGGGCGGCTGTCAGCCACGCGATCCGCACCCTGCCCGCGGAGTTCGCGGAGATTGACGTCCTGGTGAACAACGCCGGTCTCGCGAAAGGCCTGCAGCCGGCCTACCAGGCCGATGTCGACGACTGGGAGCAGATGATCGACACGAACTGCAAGGGGCTTGTCTACTGCACGCGCGCAGTCCTGCCCGGCATGGTCGCGCGCGGCCGCGGCCACGTGATCAACATGGGATCGGTGGCGGGCACGTACCCCTATCCGGGCGGCAACGTGTATGGCGGCACCAAGGCATTCGTGCACCAGTTCAGCCTCAATCTGCGCAGCGACCTGCATGGCACGCGCATACGGGTCACCTGCGTCGAGCCCGGCATGGGCGGCGGGACCGAGTTCTCCCTCGTGCGGTTCGGCGGCGACCAGGACGAGGCGGACGCGGTCTACGCGGGCGTCGAGCCGCTGACACCCGACGACATCGCGGAAACGGTACACTGGGTGGCGTCGCTACCGGGCCATGTCAATATCAACATGATCGAGCTCATGCCCGTCGCCCAGAGCTTCGCGCCATTCCAGATCCATCGCGGAACCCCCGCGTAGCGGTCGTGGATTGGATCGGGGAACCGGCCGTCGTCGCGCTCGGGACGAGCGCTTCGGGTAGCTGAACGTGGCGGGACGTGGCACTACGGCGACGGCCCTGCTGACAAGGCTGGACATCGCGCACAGCGTGCATCTGTATGAGCATGACCAGCGGCGCAGCTCGTACGGGCTGGAGGCGAGCGAGGCGCTCGGCGTCGCGCCCGAGCGGGTCTTCAAGACGCTGGTGCGAATGTGACAAGAACACGGCCGGAAACGGCGCGGCCAGAAAGCGCGCGGAAGAAGGCACCTCCGCTCGCCTGGCTCCCGGCTACCTGGGAGTGGTACCGGTCCAAACGGCCGCTACATCCGAGGCCACCGCCGCGGCCTGTGCGTGACCGCCGCGGGCGGCCGGCACGCGCCGCACCGGATCCAGCATTCTGAGGCCAATGGCACGCCGCGTCTGCTGATCCGGCGAGACCACCACGACCCGGGCATGTTTCTCCAGCTCAGCCACCTGGGCGCGCAGGCTGGGCATCGGGCCGAACCCGTAAGGGATCGGGGCAAGCACGACAATCGCGTCGCAGCCCGCTGCCAGGTCGGCGTTGACAGCCGACCGCACGCCGCCATCCACCCAGCGCCTGTTGCCGATGGTCACGGGCGGCCAGATGCCGGGTACGGCGCAGCTCGCGGCCACGGCATCCACCAGCCCCACCCCGCTGCCGGCGTCAAAGGCGGTGAACTCACCGGATCCTGCGTCCACCGCTGTGACGAGAAACCGCTGGCGCGGCCACTCGTGCGCAGGAAGGTTGGCCGCGAGAAGCTCGCGGCGCCTCGCCTCGGGCATGGTCTTCGCGGCGAGCGCCATCTGGCCGATGCGGGCACGTGTGCGCGCGGCGTCCCACGGACCGGCCGCCGCCCGCCCCCAGCGCAGCAGCGTCCCGGCGCCAAGCTTCGCCCCTACCTCCCCAACGGGCGGCGCAAGCTGCCCGGCGTACAGTTCCCGGAGGCTCGCGTCAGCCGTGATCAGAGCGCCGACAACTGCGCCGGCCGACGTACCGATTACAAGCTCCGCCCCTGTGAGGTCCACGCCATGGTCCGCGAGCCCGGCAAGCAGCCCAATTTCCCACGCCACTCCCGTGACCCCGCCGCTGCCAAGCACAAGCGCCGTGCTGGTCATACTCCCCTTGTACCTCATCCGGCGTGGTGCAGGATATGGGAGTGCCCAGACCAGCACCTCGTCATGATCACGACGCTGGAGGCCCGGCGGACCCGCGTCATCGACTGCCGCGGGCGCCGCGGGCCCCGGCCATCCGGCGGGATCTTGTGGCCCGAACTGACCGAAGAGAAGATCGCCGCGATACCGCTGCTCGCCGCATTGCGCGGTAGATAGGTCCCTAACGCATGCTTGGTATTGCCGATGGGTGGCGGGTAGCGACCGTCTTCGGACAGGACTGCGTGCCCTGCGCCGCGGCCCATCGTGGTATGCCAAGCGGAGAATTACCAGGGCCGGCAACGGATCGATGGTGATGAAATGCCGGGGCGACCGACCAACTGGGCGGGAAATGTCGTGTTCACGGCCGAGCGCGTGCACCGGCCGCGCACTGTCGAGGAGCTGCAGGCCCTGGTCTCGGGAAGCGAGCGCGTGCGCGCCCTCGGTACCGCGCACTCGTTCAACCGGATCGCCGACACCCCAGGCGTGCTCGTCTCGACGGCCGACCTGACCGTGGCCAGGCCCGACATCGACATCGACACCGGCCGGGCCAGCGTCACGGTCAGCGCAGGGATCCGGTACGGCGAACTGGCCGTGCGCCTGCAAGCGGCGGGCTATGCCGTGCCCAACCTGGGATCGCTGCCGCACATCTCGGTCGCCGGTGCCTGCGCGACCGCGACGCATGGCTCCGGGGACGCCAACGGCAACCTGGCGACAGCTGTCTCGGCCATGGAAATGGTCACCGCTGGAGGCGAGATGCTGACCCTCAGCCGCGACACCGGCGGTGCTGCCGATGACCGCTTCCGCGGCGCCGTCGTCGGTCTCGGCGCGCTCGGCGTCGCGACCAGCCTGACCCTGGACGTCATCCCGGCATTCGACGTCCGGCAGCACGTGTACGACGATCTGCCTGCCTGGCCTGCACGACCTGCTTCGAGGAGATCTTCTCCAGCGGCTACAGCGTGAGCGTGTTCACCGACTGGCAGGGCTCGCGGCACAACCAGCTGTGGGTCAAGCGTCGCGTTGGAGAGCAAGACTCCTGGAGACCGGAACAGCGATGGATGGACGCCAGGCTTGCCGACGGCCCACGCCACCCGGTACCTGGCAGGCCAGCCGTCTATTGCACGCGGCAGCTGGGCATACCCGGTCCCTGGCACGAGCGGCTGCCGCATTTCCGGCTCGACTTCACGCCGAGCAGTGGCCAGGAGCTGCAGTCCGAGTACCTCGTACCGCGTCATCTCGCGGTTGCGGCGCTCGCCGAGGTCGCCGCCCTTCGCGACCGCCTGCCCCCTGTCCTGCAGATCTCCGAGATCCGCACCGTCGCGCCTGATGACCTGTGGATGAGCCCGAGTTACAAGCGGGACACCGTGGGATTGCACTTCACATGGATCGATGACGGGCCGGCCGTGGCTCCGGTGATCGCCGCCATTGAACAGCGCCTCGCTCCCCTGTCAGCAAGGCCCCACTGGGGAAAGCTGTTCGGCACGCCTCCTGAGACCATGACCGCGCTGTACGAACGGTCGGCGGACTTCCGTGCGCTCCTTCGCCACCAGGACCCCAACGGCAAGTTCCGTAACGAATTCACCGACCGGTATTTCCCGGCCGCTGGGTAGCGTCGCCGCTTCACGGAATGCTGGTGCGCGGATCCGCCGGTTCCCCTCCATCAGCGTCTTCACGTCGCTCCGGGTCGCGGTCGGCTGGCGCCCGCGTAGCCGGGCCTGGAACTCGATGACGGAGGCCGCGGCGAGCGCGATCCGGGGCAGGCACCGCACGGGGCGGGCAGGCACCGCACGGGGCGGCGGCACGCCCACGGCCGCGGCGACCGCCCCGCAGACCTCGGGAAGCGGCCGCCAGAACCCCCGACGACAAACCGGCCGAGCCGACGCCGGCCTGCACGGGGGATCAGCCCGCGCTGCGTGCCCCGCCTGCGCTTGGAGAACTGGACGTTCGAGCCATTTGACCTGCTGTTATTTGCTCCAGCAGGCGTGCGGGCTACCGTTGGCGGCACCGGCTTTGAATTCGCGGGCGGCCGGGAATGAATCATGGAACTGCCCAGGAAGGGGTGAGTGATGGACCAGGTCCGCTACCCGGTTCAGTTTTCTGTCGACTATCCGGACCAGCCGCTCAACCGACTGACGACGTTCTTCCGCATCATCGTGGTCATCCCGATCGCGATCATCCTTGGCGCCGTGTCCGGAGAGACATGGCAGTGGTCATATGGGAGCAGTACACAGGAGGTCGCCGCCGGTGCCGGGGGTGTGCTGTTCTTCGCCCCGCTGCTCATGATCTTGTTCCGCCGGAAGTACCCGAGGTGGTGGTTCGACTGGAACCTTGAGCTGCAACGGTTTGCCAACCGGGTCGGGACCTACGTCGCCCTCATGGGCGACCGCTACCCGTCCACCGACGAGCACCAGGCTGTCCACCTCGACTACGCCTACCCCGATGCGGACCGCGACCTCAACCGGTGGCTTCCCCTGGTGAAGTGGTTCCTTGCCATCCCCCACTACGTGGCGCTTTTCTTCCTCGATATCGCGGCAATCGTGGTCGTCATCGTGGCCTGGTTCGCCATCCTGTTCACCGGCCGTTACCCCACGGGCATGTTCGGCTTCGTCGAGGCGGTGTTCCGCTGGCACAACCGGGTGCTTGCCTACGCGTTCACCCTCGTCACCGACAGGTACCCGCCCTTCAGGCTGGCGCCATGAGCACCGCGCCCGCGTCCGGGCCGTGAGGACCACCGTTGAACAGCCCCAGCGATGGCCCATTGCTGGGCTCTGACCCAGCAATGGGCCATCGCTGGGGTAAACGGGACAGCACCTTGATCTCACCGGACGCCGCTAGAACTGCCCCGCCGCGGGCTTCGACCGCAGCGGCGTCACCGCAGAACGGCTACCGCAGCATCCCATCGAGCCTCAGCAGATCAGCAGTTATCGAACTGTTTGTGGCAGACTTATCCGATGCACTTGGTGCCCCCGGACCGCAGGAGCCGCCATGTCCTCGAAGACGAGCGCGTCTGCCAGGCCATCGGAGCCCTTGGCAAACCCGCGGACGTCGCCGGCTGGGCCGAGCGGTTCAAGCTGGTGGCCGACCCAAGCCGCCTCGCGCTCCTGCTCTGCATCGCCAACGCCGGTCCGATCAGCGTGACCGACCTCGCCGTGGCCGCCGACATGAACGACACCACGGTGTCCCAGGCGCTCCGCCTGCTGCGGGCGACGGGGACGGTAGTGGCCCGCCGCGACGGGCGGATCATCCGCTACGAACTGGCCGACGATCGGGTGGGCCTGCTGCTGGAGCACGTGCACCTGACTCCCGGGCGCTGTAGCCACACCGCCACCTGAGATCCCTCTCAGATCATCACCAGCTCCTCACCTGTGACCGCGCCGGGGCCGGCGAGTTCGCCGGTCCCACCGGCGATCACCCAGTGTCTACCGGTGGCGCAGGCTGCCCTGATTGATGTTGGTGGTGCCACGGAGCTGAGCTGTCGCGGCCCTGGATCGCAGCGATGATCTGTGCGGCCCAGTCCGCAGGATGGTCGTGTCCGAGAAGATCGGCCAGGTGTTGCAGCCGGGTGCGGCGTTCTGCGGGGCCAAGTGCCAGGGCCTGCCGCAGGGTGTCGACGAGGTCGGCGGGCGAGTGGGGGTCGGTCAGGAGTGCTGCGGTGCCGAGTTGTGCGGCGGCGCCGGCGTGGCCGGGAGAGGACCAGCACGCCGGTCAGCCCGCAGGCGGCTTGGGCGGCGATGAACTCCTTCGCGGTGAGGTTCATCCCGTCCTGCAGCGAGGTCACCCAGAACACGTCGGCGGCAAGGTAGTGATCGACCACCTCCGTGAAGGACAGACAGCGAGGCAGGTAGTCGATGGGCTGCCAGCTGCCAGTGCGCCAGGCGTGATTGATCTCGGTGATGCGGCGTTCGAGTGCCCGCCGGGTCGTGTCGTAGGCGGTGATGCCGGGTTCAGGTGGCGGGCACACCAGCCGGAACCGCAGGTGCCCGCGCAGGTCCGGGCAGCGGGTCAGCAACGCCGCGATGGCCTCCACCTTCTGCACCGGGGCCTTGGCGTACTCCAGGCGTTCGACGGAGAGCACCAGCGGTCCGCCAGATGGCCGGCGGTAGGGCATGCGGGTGCGGGCCAGGGCTTCGATGGCGCCACGGTCGACACCCAGGGGATGCACACCCAGGCGCGGGGGTCGTCGCGTGCCGGCAAGGGCCAGGCGGAAGTGCGCGGCGAAGGTCTCGGTATGGAATCCGGCCCAGTCCAGGCAGCCCAGGGAGTCGCGGATCTCCGGAGCGGTGGGCAGGGCGGCGAAGACGTCGGGCGGGGGAAAGGGCGTGTGGTGGAACAGGCCAAGGCGTAGGTCGGGGCGGGCCGCGCGGAGCAAGCCGGGCACGAGCCACAGGTTGTAGTCGTGCAGCCACACGGTCGCGCGCGGTGCGGCCCGGCAGGCGATGTGCTGGGCGAAACGCGCGTTCACCGCGCGGTAGTGTGACCAGGCGGCCGGATCGAAGCGAAGGAGCTGGGGCTGGGACATCAGCACCGGCCACAGCGTTTCCTTGCAGGCCTGGTGGAAGTACCCGGTCCACTCGCCCGGGCTCAGCGGCAGGAAGGACAGCGGCAGCCCGGTGTTGTGTTCGCCGAGGCAGGCGGCGGGCGCGTTCCGCCCGAGGACGGCGGCGGCAGCCCAGACGGCCTCCAGATTCCCGTTGAATAAGCTGCACAGGGTGGGCAGGATCCCGTTGGGGCTGGACGGAGGCTGCCATCCGCCGGGAGTCCAGTTGACCGGCGGGCGGTGGTAGCCGACCACCAGCGGGTAGCCGCATTCCACCCAGCCCAGGTCCTGAAGGGCCGACAGGATGCCGGCTGCTCCCCGCTCGCCGGGCCGGTAAACGGTGTCGTCCGCAGGTACGGCCTCCAGGAGACCGGGCTCGGCGTTGCCGACGATCACGCCATGCGCGCCCAGCTGGAACAGCGACAGGTCATTGAGGGAGTCGCCGGCGACCAGGACCGAGGTCATCGGCCACTGTTGCTCTCGGGCCAGAGCCGCCAGCGCGCTGCCCTTGCACACCCCCGGCGGCAGCACATCGAAGTAGCGGTCCGCCGAGTACAGCCACCTGCACCCCAGCGCCCGCACGGCGTCCGTAATCTCCCGCGTCAACTCCCTGGGGTGCAGGTAGAACGAGCAACGGCCGTCCTGCGCCACGCCGTTCTGATAACTCAGCGCGGGGAAGCAGCGTAGCGCGGCACTCACCCGCTGCGCACCGGGCCAGCCGGCCCGCAGACGCGCCTGCAGGGCCTCGACCGGGGTCAGGTCCACCCCGTCGATGACACTGGCCCCGACGTCAGCGATGATCCATCGCGGCCGAGGCAGCAGCGGGTCGCGCAGCGCCTCACGCACCGAGGGCAGCCCTCGGCCGGTCGCGAAGACCACCACCACCTCCGAGTGACGCGCCAGAGCGGCATGCAGCCGGTGCCGGCCGGCCACTTCGCCGCCCAGAAGTGTGCCATCCAGGTCCGCGACCAGGATCTTCATGCCGTACCCCCTCCACGCCCGGCGGACGGTCAAGACCGAGGCACCCGGCCGAGCCAGTGCTGCAGCCCGGCCAGGTCGGGTGCGGCGCTCGAGCCGGGGCCGGTGACCGCCGCGGCGCCGCAGGCGACGCCGGCCGCGAGACAGTCGGGAAGCTGCCACCCTGCGAGGCGGGCGTGCACAAATCCAGCGTTGAAGCAGTCCCCGGCGCCGGTGGTATCCAGGACATCGACCGGTACGGCGGCGACATCGTACCGCTTCCCCTCCTGGACGGCGGCAGCTCCGGCGCCACCCCGTTTGACGACCACCGTGCCCACCAGGCCGGCCAGCACCTCCAGGGCGTCGCCGACCGTGCTGGTGCCGGTCAGCCTCAGCGCCTCGCCGGCATTGGGAGCGAACACGTCAACCTGTGCGAGGACCTCGCGCACCATGGGGGTGTCGAGGGTGCAGGGAACATCCTGGCAGTCCACGAACACCTCGGTGCCGAGCTGGCCGGCCCGCAGGGCAGCCTCCACCTCTGCACCACACCGAAGCTTAGGAAGCATCAGGATCCGGGGGCGATGTTCGTACAGCAGTACGGCCAGCGGCTGCACGCTCACCGGATCCTGATAGCTGACCATGGCCCGGTCACCGGGCGACGACAGCGCCACCGTGACGCTGCGCAGCTCAATGGGATGATGGCGAAAGCCCGTCTCGTCGAGGCCCTCTTCGCGGGCGCGAGACAGGACCCGCTGACTGAACAGATCCGTCCCGAAGTCGGTGGCCCACACCACGTCGTGCCCCAGCCGGTGCATGGCCATCGCTAACGTAAAGGCCCCACCGGGCAGCAGATCGAAACCCCCGGCGAAGACCTCGGCACCGGGCCGGACGTGCCCGGACAGATCCTGGAAGACCAAATCGGCGAAATAGGCGCCAGCAACGAGCACTTCACGATCTTGTAACGCGCCATTCACGAGCGACGCGGGCGCCGAACGGTGGGATCGCGAATCCACAGGGCGCGGCGACTCCGGCTCCTGGCCGACCGGCTCCGCATCTTGCCCTTGACGGCTGCTCCACCCCATATGCCTGCTCCTCCGGGTCGCCCCGTACCCGAGGCAGCCGATGCCATGAGGAGCAGGGTAAGACGGCGACCCGGGCGTCACCGTGGCGCGGCGGGTTAGTCCGGCACAATTCTCCACACTCGCACCATCGTGCTATTCACCTTCGCGGCCGGCGATCGCGGCGTCTCGTTCGGCGGCCGGCCAGACCGGTTCCTCCGCATCGAACGGTTACTTCAGGTACGTCATGCAGGCAGGTGGCACCCAGCTTGATTCGGAGGGGTCGCTGAATATCGGCCTGCATGGCTCGATCAGCCACTCCGTCAGCTGGAAGGCGCACAATTAGGAGACTATCAAGCAGCTAGCGTCGACCGAGCGTCGAGCACAGCGAGACTGGCAAGTCTCCTCTGGTTGACACCCCACGCTGGTTCCGCCGCTGGTGGCCCGGCACCTCCGCCGGGACCGCGCGGACGTGTCCGGAACGCGGGAAGCGGACGCGTCCGGAACGCAGGAATGGGCCTGGTGCCAGTAGCCCACTGGCTCCAGGTGCTGCACCGACATGGTTTCGCCGAGACGGTGCGCCACACCATGACGCTGCCCCAGCTATGGCCCATTGCTGGGGCTCTCTGGGCCCAGCGATGGCCCATTGCTGGGTACGGCGCTGGTGATCGAAGGTCGAGGTACCTCTGGCTTCCTGACCGGTAGGGTGCCCCGGAATCTGGCACTGGCGCGTGATCCGGTGGGCGAGCGGGTGGCCGCCGCCAAAACGATTACGGAGCGTATTAACCCACAAGTTGATCTGTCATATTGTGACGTGTCTAACATCCGCCCGACGGCCGCGCATTCCCGCGGCGAAACCGCAGGTGGAAGGCGTAATTTGGACTAACTATTATGATTTGTATGATTGAGGTCATAGCGTTCATTTGCCGATTTCGGGTACACGCGGTCCGAATCTCGGGCATCGTTGGACCTTCAAGCACCCAGCGTGCGCGATGGTCGTCCAACCGGCCCGTCGCCCTGACCCGCGCCACGTCCGCACGCCACTGCTTTAGCCCCGATTCGCTGGTGGCGAGCACGTGACCACGGGTGGAAGCGGCACACTGCGTGCCCGACCGAAGGTTCATTTTGGCCCCCGCAAGGAACCCCAACGGCAAGTTCTCATCACTCACTCGCGCGATAGCAGGGTCAACGATCGCCGTGGCCGCCATCGCCTCAGGCGCAGCAGCCGGTCTGACCAGCGCTACGACGCAGGCCACCGCGGCCCCTGCGCATACGATCAGCGCCGGGCCAAGCCCGCGAGGCACCCTCGTCCTTGACGCATTCACCAAGCCGCTCACGGCTGATGCGCCCGCGGCAAGTCAGATCAACCGGGCCCCCCGTCAGATCGCCAGGTCGATGCTCCACTCCTACGGCTGGACATCCCGGCAGTTCACGTACCTGAACTCGCTGTGGAGCAGGGAGAGCGGCTGGAACCCCCGCGCAGAGAATCCGTTCTCTGGCGCGTACGGGATCCCGCAGGCTGACCCCGGCAGCAAGATGGCAAGCGCAGGTCCCAACTGGCGGACGAACGCCAGGACCCAGATCCGCTGGGGCCTCAGGTACATCAAGCGGGTCTACGGCTCGCCGCGCCACGCGTGGATCCACGAGACCGCAAGCGGCTGGTACTAAGCGGTAGCAATACGAACCCGGCGGTGGCCGGCGCCGCAAGCTGGGCAAGGCCACCGCCAGCTTTCCCTGGGCCGCGAAGGCCGAAGCACTTCGCGGCAAATGTCACACTCCGAGTGTGAGTATCCTCCGATATGTTCCCCTTGGTGCGCGAGGCGGACAGCCCGATCTCCGGCCCGCTCGACCTCGGGCCACTCGCCTGATAAGCGCGGTTGCCCGTGCCCTTGCCGGGGTGCTGGTCGTCGGCCTGGCTGTGAGCGGGTGCTGGTCGGGAGGCCCGGCCACGCCGCGGCACGCGGCATCCGCACGGCAGCCCGCGACGCCGGCCTCGCCGTCGGCAGCGCCCGATACTCTCGGGAATCAGTTGCTCCGTCTGGGCGACCTGCCGACCGGTTTCATCGTCCGGCCGCTTGATCGCCGCAACCTCCCTTCGAACCTGACCGGATGCCAGCGCCTGGAGAAGCTGTTGGGCAGCGGCACCGTGGTACACGAGCAGGTGGAGTTCTTCAGGTTTCCGATAGGGCCGTGGCTCGACGAGGCGGTCATGATGCCAGTCGGGCGGACAGCCGGTGAGCTGACAGGCGAGCTCGCTAAGGCCCTTGCGGGATGTGACTCAGTCACCGTGACCGAGCAGGGATATCGCGTTCGCCTGGCGCTGGCCCCGGCGGCGGCCTCGCGCTCAGGCGGACAGACCCACGCCTACAGCGCCGTCGGCACGCTGCGCGGGATCCAGCTCAGCATAGACATCGTGCTTGCCCAAGCCGGAGCGGTGATACTTCTTGTCACCAACACCTCCCTCGCCGTGCCGGTCGATGCTGCCCTGACCGCGAAGGTGGTCAGTGCCGCAGTGCGAAGAGCCGCCAGTGGAGACTATCCAGGGGTGTCGCAGCAGAACGCACGCCCGAAGATCAGCGCACGACCTTGACGTTGTCCTGGACGCGGACCCAGCCTCAGCCGAGGCCGCCGAGGCCGCCGAGGCCGCCGAGGCCGCCGCACGGATTCTGGTGAGCGCCGCCTGCCGCCGCGTGTGACCTCACCCAGGCCCGAGCCACGCATCCCAGGGCACAGGTCCGACACGGGCCGCCTGGATCGTTGGAAAATCTGAGCAGCCCACCGGCCCGGCGCCTGCAGGCCAGCAACATAACTTCCCCCCCGAAAACGTCACGGAAAACGGACATTTCGCCCGCTGGAACGACGTTTTCGGGGGGGAAGACGCAGGAACCCTGCCCGCACGCCACCAGTTCACGGTCAGCGCCAAGCACACCCGGATCACGGGCCGCGTTCCGGTCAACGATCTAGCTGGTTGTCGATTTCCTGTTGTGCCGTTCGTCGTCGGGGTAGGCGCGCGCGGTGCGCGCCCTCCGGGGAGACATCGTCGGCTCGGGGGCCGATCTCTCCTCGTCACGAGAGGAGTCGCACATGAGCAAGTTCCTGTACCTGTACCGTGGCCCGGCGACGCCGATGGAGGACTTCACGGCCGAGCAGTCTGCCGAGCAGACGCGGGCGTGGGGTGAATGGATGGGCCGCGCCGGGTCGGCGCTGGTTGACGCTGGCGCACCATTTGGCGCGCGCTCGGCCGTCCGTGACGACGGATCGGACACGGCACCGACTGACCAGAACGGCTACACGATCATCGAGGCTGAGGGCCTCGACGCCGCGCGTGCGCTGGCCGACGGCCACCCCTTCCTGTCCGAGGGCAAGGGGCGCTTCAGCATCGAGATCTTCGAACTCGCGCCGATGCCCATGTAGATGCCCGTGCAGCGGACACGGCCCTACGGCGGCCCGGACGGCTGAGCCACCCGGGCCGCCGTCCGGTGGGCAGGTGGGCAGGAAACCGCACCGGCCCGGGCGCGGGCCCCTGCGAAGCGTTATGGCCGCCGCCCCGGGGGGCGACCCCCCGGGATCCCCCTGCACCAGCGGTCGCCACATTCCGCGGCAGCCGTTATGGCCGCCCCCCGGGGGGCGACCCCCCGGGATCCCCCCGCACCAGCGGTCGCCGCACCCGCGGCAGCCGTTATGCATTATTCTTCTGCCGCACCATCGCTGGTGTGCCGCGCGGGGCCGCCACGAGAAAAGCCGCTATATTCGTCCGCATGTTCGACATGTCGATGTTGCTCTCCCAGCTCAACGGCGAGCAACGCCGGGCCGCAACGCATGGGCCCGAGCCGCTGCTCGTGCTCGCCGGCGCAGGCACGGGAAAGACCTCCACGCTCGTCGCCCGGGTGGGCTGGCTGCAGGCCGGGGGTGTGGCGGCCGACCGGATCCTGCTGCTGACATTCACCCGCCGCGCCGCCGACGACATGGTCGGGCGCGTGGAGGGGGGTGTCGCAGCGGGCATGGGTGAGGCGGGCGGGCAGGTCTGGGGCGGCACGTTCCACGCCATCGCGCACCGGATCATCCGGGCGCACGCGGAGGCGTTCTCGCTGCCGCCCGCGTTCAGCCTCATCGACCCCGCAGACACCGCGGACCTGCTCGACGCGCTGCGGGCCGAGGCCGGCCTGGCAGGCACACAGCGGCGCGCTCCGCGCGGGGTTGTCTGCGCCGACATCTATACGCGCTGCGTCAACACCCAGCGGCCGGTGAAAGAGGTGGTCCTTGCCGGCTTTCCGTGGTGTGCCGACTTCACCGGCCAGCTTGGCGCGTTGTTCCGCTCCTTCGTGGCGCACAAGCGCGGTCACGGGCTCGTCGACTTCGACGACCTGCTGCTGCTCTGGCGGGCGGCGCTCACCGACCCGGCGGCCGGACCTGCCCTTCGCGGCCTTTTCGACGCGGTGCTCGTGGACGAGTACCAGGACGTGAACACCGTGCAAGCCGACATCGTCCGGCTGCTCAAGCCCGACGGGCGCGGCCTGACCTGCGTCGGTGACGACGCGCAGGCGGTCTACGGTTTCCGCGGCGCCGACCCCGCGCACCTGCGAGCGCTCCGCGAGACCTTTCCGGACCTCGCGGTCCTCCGGCTGGCATGCAACTATCGCTCGCGTGACTGCATCCTCGCGCTCGCCAACGCGATCCGGCCGCAGGCGGGCGGGCTCGAGCTCACGCTGACCGGTGATCGCGGCAGCGGACCAGCGCCACTGCTCGTGCGCTGCCACGACGAGGCCACCCAGGCGCGGGAAATCCGTGCCCGTGTCCTCGAGGCCCACGAGTCCGGGCTGGACCTGCGTGACCAGGCCGTGCTTGTTCGTTCGGCCCACCACACCGACGTGCTCGAGATCGAGCTCGCTGCCGCCCGCATTCCCTTCGTCAAGTACGGTGGCCTGCGCTTCACCGAGGCCGCTCACGTCAAGGACTTCCTCGCGGCCGCCCGGCTTGTCGCCAACCCGTCCGACGACCTCGCCTGGTTCCGGCTGCTCAGGCTGCACGATGGCATCGGCCCCGTGCACGCGCGCCGCATCATCGCCGAGCTCCGGCCGGGCGAGGCGGCGCCCGCGCACCGCTGGCCCGCCGCGCTTGCGACCGCGCCGAGCCGGTCCAGGCACGCCCTGGCCTCGACAGTCGGTGGCCTGCTTGAAGCCGCTGCGCTGCCGCGCACGGCCGAACGTGCCGCCGCCATCCTGGCCGCGCTTAACGCGCCGCTGCGGGCCCGCTATCCAGACGCCCCTGTGCGCATCGCCGATCTTCAGCGGCTGGCCGACGCGGCGGCGAGCAGGCCGTCACTTGAGGAGGCGCTCGTCGAGCTTGCACTCGACCCGCCCGCCGCCACCTCCGGCCTCGCCGGGCCGCCGCGGCTCGACGACGATTTCCTCGTCATCTCAACTGTCCACTCGGCCAAGGGCCTCGAATGGCCCGTCGTGCACCTGCCGCACCTGGTGGACGGCGCGGTCCCCTCCGACATGGCCCTTTCCACACCCGCCGGGCTCGCAGAAGAACAGCGCCTGTTCTATGTGGCCGTCACCCGCGCGCGCGACCAGCTTTTTCTTTACGCGCCGCTGCGGATGCACCATTACAGGACGGCGCGCAGCGACAGGCACAGCTACGCACCGCTCAGCCGCTTCCTGCACGCGGCCGCCCTGGGGGTGTGCGACAGCGTGGACGCAGGCGCGGCGCGGCCGGTGATCCCCCGCACCAGCGCGCTCGCCGCGACCGTCGACGCCGCCCTCGACGCCCTGTGGACGTGAGCTGCCCGGGCAACGGCGCCCGAGCACGGCCCGAGTCCAGCCATGCCACGCTGTGTCTAACCAGGTAGTGGTCCAGGTCCTGAGGGACGGCTGGAAGGGGAGCGGCATGAGCGGCAGGACACTTCGGGGAGCGGTGCTCATCACCGGCTGCTCGTCAGGGATCGGCCGGGCAGCCGCGATCAGCCTGCGCGAGGCCGGGCTGCCCGTTTACGCCACGGCCAGGAGGGTCGAGACGCTCGAGGACCTCGCCGGCCGCGGCATCCATACCCTGCCACTCGACGTGACGACGAGACGTCCATGACGAAGGCGGTCGCCGCGGTCGAAGCCGACGCGGGCGCGATCCGCGTACTTATCAACAACGCCGGATACGGGCTGTATGGACCCGTGGAGCAGCAACCGATGGCCGAGATACGCCGGCAGTTCGAGACGAACTTCTTCGGCCTGGTCCTGCTCACCGACGCAGTCTTCAACTACCCGACCCTCGCCGAGTCGTACAAGGTCGCCGCCCTCGACGCGACCAACAAGATGCGCCAGATCGCGCGTCTGTCGGACTCAGCGCTAGGTGGGTGACACCGGTGCGACGTCCAGTGTCACCACACGCAGCCGTTCGGGATAAATGATCCTTAACGGCTCACGCGGCGTGACACGCCATCCCGAGGTGAGCCCGTAGCCGCCAAGGTCACTGGTCCGCTGCACGGAGGCGGTCACGGCCCGCAACTTTGGCTCGTTGCTGTCCGTCCCCGCCATGGCGCAGTGCACCCTTGGCGCAGTGCCCGTGGCGGCCTAGCTTCTGCCGGCGTGCCGCTGCGTGCCTACAGCCCGCAGCTCAGGCAAAATAGGCCAAAGACGACGAGGCCCCTCCATGTATGAGATGGAGGGGCCTCGTCGAGTCCCGCCGCCCGGCAGGCCGATCACTCGGCCGGTCAGGCGGTGCCAGCCGACACAAGATCCCGAAATCGCGAGTGCCCCCGGTCGGCGGCGCCGTTGATGATTTCCTCCGCCAGGGCCTTGGTCCCTGGGTCCGGACTGGCCAGGCCGGCAGCCAGAATGCGGCGCAGATACTCTTCCCGGGCGCTGAGCAGCCACGCATCGTCAGGTAGCTGCCTGACCCACTCGTTGAGGATGTCCACGCACAGCAGGGTACGGGCGGTAGCGATCTCAGCCAGGCGGCTCAATACGAGGATGTCGGGCTTCGCGTCACCGGTCAGCGTGATGACGCGCGCAAGCTGCCGCAACGACCAGGCATCGTCGAACCGTCCGCTCGCAAACCACTCGCCGAACCCGACGAGCTCGTCCCTGTCGGCGCTCGGAGAGGCTGTCGCCAGGCGTTCCTCCCACAACTCGGTGAGGCGCGCGAGGACGCCTGCGTCGGTGACGGTGGCGGGGCTGAGCAGGTTCCAGCCGATGAACTTGGTCATCTGCTCACGTACGGCCGTGGATGCGCGCTTGTAGAAGCGGCCGATGAGCTGGTCGCCACCATCGAGGGTGATATCGCCGGCCCAGTACCGCGTGATCAGGTGATGGCCGAGCCGCACGTCCCGCGTGCTGACGCGTCCGTCGCTGGTCGCGGCGATCCGGTCGACCGCGAGCCGGTACTGATCGTTCAGCAGCGCGCAAACGTCCCGGCTGATCGGCCCGGGGACGTCGAGGTAGGCGCCCCAGGCCGCGTCCCGGAGCTCGCGGCCTTCCTCACCGGGCGGGAAGATGCGGTTTGTCGCGCTCGCGGCCCAGGCGCTGTCCAGACGGGCCAGCCGGTGGAACTCGGTGCCGTAGACGGCCCGCACCGCGAGCGAGGGTTCCGCATCAGGGTCGAGGTGACGGTCGAGGGCGAGGAAAACGTCAGCGAGGTCGGCGTCGCGATCGTGGCTGCGGACCCAAATGCCATAGGAGACGGCGGCGGTGAGGGCTTCCGCCCGCGCGCTGGCCCGCGCCTGGTCCGCTGTGATCGGGCCGTCGCTGCAGGCGGGAGCGTTTCTGCTCAACGTCGAGTCGATGATCTGCCATACGCGCTCACGTTCGCCGATCGGGATGACCGGAGGTACGCGATCCAAACCGGCCCGGAGCAGCAGGATCATCTCGCGGCGGCCGCCGCGCCAGTCGGGCTCTCCGGCCATGGGCAGGCCGGTTTCAGGGGCCGTGTCGTCCGACACCCATCGGCAGAGCCGGAGTATGGAGTCCCAGTCAAGGTCGGCGCCGCCCGCCGCCGCGGCATGCAGGCCGCTGAGGATCTGCGCCACGTAAGGCTCTGGCAGGCCGGCGAAGCGGCCGGCCGCGGCCGAGAAGCGCAGCGGGCTGCCGCGGACCGCGCTGCCGAGTTCCTCAGCCAGGTCGAAGATGGTGGAGCCCACAGGCGTCACGGCCGGTGTGGGCACCGGCGCCGATGCGCTCGTGACGGCCGGCGTCACGGTTGGCGTCACGCCCGACGTCCTGATCGGTATCACGGTCGGACTCGCTGCCCCCGTCACGGGCGGTGTGGCGCTCGGCGGCCGGGTTTGCAGGAAGCCGATCGCCCTGTCGATGCTCCACCCGGCCAGCCCGGTGGCGCCCAGCCCGGTGGCGCCCATCCCGGTGGCGCCCATCCCGGTGGCGCCCAGCCCGGTGGCGCCCAGCCCGGTGGCGCCCATCCCGGCGACGGCAAGCGCACCGGTGAAGTCCCTCATGAACCTGGACGTGGCTCGTGTCTGGTCTGCGGGCGCGGGTTCGCCGACCAGCCGCACGAGCTCGCCGTAAGAGTCCCGCGTCTGCTGCGGCAGGGCCGGTTCAAGCACACCGAGCCGGTCGCGGGTCCACTCGGCTGCCCAACGGTCGATCTGGTTCCCTGGTGGCTCCTCGCCGACCTGTGCGGCGTAAGTGGCGACCCAGCGGCCGACGTCCGGGCCCTGCTCGATCAGATTCAGTACCCGTTGCTGATCCTGGGCGCCGAGCGCGGCGAAATAGTCGTGGGCAAGGAGGATGAACTCGCGTTCGGTGAACGGGTCCCTGATCGCAGCAGCGTCCGTGAGCCGCCGGGCGACCTCCTTCAGGCATGCGGCCCCGAACCGCCTCAGCAGGTGCAGTGCCAGACGGCGGAAGATCGGCCAATCCCGCGAGCCCAGGCGCCGCAGCGCATCCTCAACGTCAAGACGCCGGTCGCGGACCAACTGCTCGGCAGCGTCGCGCACCCCGCTGACCAAGGCGGTCTTCGCGTCCATGTCCGTATCCGCCAGGCCCTCCACGGCCGGCCGCCACAGCGTCGACAGATCCTGCCGGCTCTCGATCATCGCGGGGCTGGCGGTGCGGGTGATCGCGTCGTCGAGCAGGTCGGCCATCGCCTCGAGCACGGCCGGCCCGGCTGCGGTCACCAGCGGCGGCAGGCAGGTCCGCAGGCTCTCGGCGTAATCCAAGGTTCCCATCCGTGTGCCCAGGCCGCCGGCGGCGCAGGGAACGATCCCCTCGGGCGAAGGGGCAAAGCCCCAGAGCACCCGGGCAAGGCCGAGCGCGGAGGCGGGCATGCCGCCATCCACGAGGTGCAGGGCCAAGGCGCAGAACCGCTGGGCCCCCACCGTCTCGTGCCCGCCTGCCAGGTCGCGGCTGATCCGCGGCAGGAGCTTGACGCTGTCGGCCGCGGGGACCTCAAGCGCCAGGTCCACAAGGCCCGCGTTCACCAACGGGTTCTCGGTCGCCGGAATGTCCATGGCGACCTCGACAGCCAGCGCGGGATCCTGGCCTGCGACGCGAACCAGGTAACGCAGCGCCGGCCAATCCGGTAGCCATCCGGGGCCGTCCTCGCCCGCGACAGGCGCCGGAGGCTCGGTGAAGAACGCCTGGTTCCGCAACGGCCGTATCCAGGCCGGGCTCGTGAGCAGCGAAAAGAAGCGCTCCATCGTGACAGGATCCTGCGGGAACTCCTGCCGCAACTCGCTGGCGTGTTCGTCGCCCGGCCTCACGGCTCGTGCAAGCGCGTCCAGTCGATCCACGCTCGCCAGGTAACGGGCCTCATGCTCCTCGAGCACCACATCCAGCATGTCCACCAGGCATCCGAAGGAGCGGCGAAACTCCTGATCCACAGGACGCGGCACCCCAGGCCCGCGCCAATATGCACGCGTATGCCACAGGCCCGCGTACCCCAGCCAGGCTTTCCCCGCGTCGCTGTCGCAGGCAATCCCCAGTGAGTCAAGCACCGCGCGGACTTCCAGCCGGTGAGCGTGTGCAGCCGAGGTGACGGCCGCCTCCTCATGCGGCCGCGGCACGCGCGCGTCAGGCGGCTGGAACACCGCCCGGATCAGGTCACCGAGCGCATGGACCAGCCGGCGGACGGCCTGCAGCACCGCCCCGGTCCGCCCGTGCGCTTCGGCTCCCGCTGTTGTGGCCTCCTCCGGCCGAGAGCTCGGCGCGTGCGTTCCTGGCGGTAGCAGGGCGGCGCGCATCGAGCTCTCAAGCTCACGCACGAGGTGGCCGACCAGATGGGCATCAGAGGCCACCGGTGGATCGCCATCCATCAGGATGCACGCGTCATGGAAAGATGCCGCAGGCACCGGCCCGAGCCTTTCCAGCCGGTGCACGATCCTTGCCCGAAGTACCTCGTCGTCCGGCCCGTCACTCGCCGGAACAAGCGGCCGCGTGATCACACCGACTCCCCTCAGCACTCGGCGCATCCCAGCCGCCAGCGTAAGGGCTTCCGCGTCCTCAGCCGGCCCTCCCACGCCCATGCTCCGAATGGCGAAGCCTCGATACAGAGGTGTCACCACGATGGGGAGTGCGGGACCGAGGCGGGCTGGATGAGGTTCGGGTCGAAGCGGTACCACCCGTCAGTGCTTCCGTGCCCGTTGTTCATGTACTCGACATGGCACACCCAGCCGTCGCCCGATCGCAGCCAGGCGCGCAGGATGCCGAACCGGCCGCGGCCGGCGATGGTGATCAGTACGGGCTTGAAGCACGGGCGGTACCTGCCGGTCTCTGGCCGCAGGTCTTCTTCTCGTGGCGGCGGTACTTCCTCGGCGTTCGGTGACATCTCCACGTTCCTGCGAATAACTCGTATGTATGTTCGGATCATAACGCCCGGTGCCTGGCAGGCAAGAGGCCCCTGGGCGTGGCTACTGAGTAGGGTCAGATCATGGAATATCGCGCGCTTGGCAGGTCAGGTCTCCGGGTTTCCGTCCTCACCATGGGCACCATGACGTTTGGTGGCAGCGGAGGCTTCGAGAGTGTCGGCTCGACCGGCGTGGACGAGGCGCGCCGCCAGGTGGACCAGTGCCTGGAGGCCGGGGTCAACCTCGTGGACACCGCGGACGTGTACTCAGGCGGCCTGGCCGAGGAGATCCTCGGGCAGGTCCTGCATGGCCGCCGCGACCAGGTGCTCGTCGCCACGAAGGTGCGTATGCCGATGGGCGAGGGGCCCAACGACGCCGGCCTGTCCCTGCACCACATCGTGTCCGGGTGTGAAGCCAGCCTGCGGCGGCTCGGCACCGATCACATCGACTTGTACCAGTTGCACGAGTGGGACGGGCTCACCCCGTTGGACGAGACGCTTGCGGCGCTTGACCTGCTGGTCAGCTCGGGCAAGGTACGTTACGTCGGGGTCTCCAACTACGCGGGCTGGCAACTGATGAAGGCGCTTGGCACAGCCGACAGGCTCGGCGTGCCGCGGTTCGTCAGCCAGCAGATCTACTACTCGCTCCAGGCCCGCGAGGCGGAGTACGAGCTGATTCCGGCTGCAGTGGATCAAGGACTCGGGGTGCTGATCTGGAGCCCTCTTGCTGGTGGGCTGCTGTCCGGCAAGTACCGCCGTGACCGGCAGCCGCCAGCCGGCTCGCGGCAGCTGACCGACTGGAACGAGCCGCCGGTCCGCGACCAGCAAGCCCTGCATGACACGGTCGACGCCCTGGTCAGAATTGGCGAGGAGTACAGCGTGTCCGCGGCGCAGGTCGCGCTGGCCTACCTGCTCGGCAAGCCCGCCGTGACGTCGCTGGTGATCGGCGCACGAACCTCCACCCAGCTGGCCGACAACCTGTCCGCCGCCGATCTGGTCCTGACGGCGGAGGAACGGGCGCAGCTGGACATGGTCAGCGCACCGCCGCTTATCTATCCCTACTGGCACCAGGCCAAGACCGCCCGCGACAGGCTGTCAGCCGCCGACCTGACCCTGCTCGGCCCTTACCTCTAGCGCGCGCCGGCGCGCCCGGGCAAGGCGCTGCACGTTGCGGACCGCGGGCGCGGCGTTCCAGCGCGCCGCACCCGCCAGATCCCGGGCGCGCTCGAACACGTTGTAATCCTGCCTGGCTGCACACTCGGCCAGGGCCCTGTCGAGATCGTGGCCGGACCGCTCGAGGACGGTGTCGAAGTCACGGCGCACAGGTTCGAGGATGTCGTAGCCGAACGAACGGTGCAGCCGGGCAAACAGCGGCTTGTACAGCCGGGCTCGCTCATGCAGGCCCGACGAATAGGACATCATGTCCTTGGGGCGTTGGCGGATGTAGCCGGGCAGCAGGTCAGCGAACGCCTCGCGCACGATCCATTTCTCCTGCCCGGCCCGCAACTTGAGCTCGATAGGCATGCGCATCGCAAGCTCGACGAGTGACAGGTCGAGGAATGGCACCCGGATTTCCGTGCCCTGGCCCATGCTGGTGCGGTCCAGCCGCTGCAACTCGGTACGGCACAGGTTACGGATCTTGTGCAGGAACAGCCGCCGAGTCTCCTCTGGCCCCATCCTGTAGTACATCGGGTAGCCGCCGAAAAGCTCGTCGGAGCCGTCGCCGCCGAGCACCACCTTGATACCCAGCTCATGTATCCGCCTGAAGAGCGGCACCGACACCACAGCGTTGATGATGTCGCCGTACTCGGTGAGCTCCGACATCCGGATAGCCTCACGGATGTCGCCAAGGCGAATATCCCGCGGGTGCAGCTCGATCACCTCGTGGGGTACACGGAGTTCGGCCGTCAGGCGCCGGGCGTAGGCCACATCCTTGCTACCGGGCGCGCCCACGGTGAACGCAACGCAGTCGGGGTGCATCGCAAGCACGTGAAGGAGAACGAGCGAGCTGTCCACGCCGCCCGACAGGATCACGCCAACCGTCAGGTCGGTGTCCACCCGCACGCGGATGCTGTCCCGCAGCGCGATCCGGACGAGCTTGGCCGCCTCGTCTGGATCTTCGATCGGCGGCTGGTCCTGACCCAGCCGCAGCAGGTCGACGTGGGGCACCAGGACCGGCCCGGCAGCAGCATCAGCCCAGCCATGATGGCCAGGGCCAACCTCGCTGACCGGAGCCGCCACAGGCACCAGCGCCTTGATCTCCGAGGCCACGTAGAGGCAGCCGCCCCGGCGCGACCAGTACAGCGGCTTCACTCCGAGGGGATCCCGGGCCAGGTAGACGCGCCTGGCGGCTCTGTCGGCGATCGCGAAGGCGAACTCTCCTCGCAGATGGCGGACCGCGTCATCGCCCCATTCGAGAAAGGCCTCGAGCAACACCTCGGTGTCACTGGTGGTGCGCAGCTGGTGACCGAGACTCACCAGCTCGGTGTGAAGCTCCCTGTGGTTGAAGACTTCGCCGTTGAAGCACAGGATCCACCGGCCGTCCGCGGAGACCCACGGCTGAATGGCGCGCTCCCTGTCCACGATCCGCAGCCGCTGCGTGCCCACGAGCAGGTCGTCATAGACGCGAACCTCTTCGGCCTCGCCGCGCGGCGCCAGGGACTGGATCATCCGGAGAAAAGTTGGACGGTCGGCACCACGGCCGAGGATGAGGGCGATGCCGCACACCTTGTTCAGTCGGCCGTTTCAGTGTCGTAGCTGTCCCGCAAGCCTGTGTCGTAGTTGCCCCGCAAGCCGGGTGCCGCGAGAGGGCTGACGCACACGTGCCAGACCTGTCCTTCGTCGATGACGTTGACGTCTCCCTCGCTCTGGCGCTCGAGCAGCAGCGCCCTCAGGGCACGGTGTGCTTTGAACCGGCGGAACCATGACATCTCGATGTCGACGGCGTAACCGACGCAATGCGAGCTTGGCAGCGTCGCCGCGTAGCCCAGAGCGCGCAGGCGATGCTGGTGCTCGATGCTCCGTGCCAGGCTGGTGACCCACAGCGGCGGTGTGCCAGGCGGTGAGACCGTGGCAAACATCGAGGACAACTGGTTAACCACAGCCACGGCCTCGGGCCTGGCGCGGGTGAACAGCAGGCCAGCGGTGCGCGGAGTCCGGCCGGGCCGCACACGCCGCTCTGCCGCGCGTGCGGCCCGCGCGGGGAGGTTTCCTGGCTGGAGGCGGTACTGGAAACCAAGCATCCCGCGGCGCCTGAGCGCTTCGAGATCCACGAGGTCGGTGGAGTTGAGCACGTCGCAGTCCGTCACGAGCGGCGGCACGTGCCCCCACCACATGGCGTCAATCTGGGCCAGCAGGTAGATCCGGATCATCGCGGCCAGGCCGACGGTCGAGGCCCGGATGCTCGGCCGGCAGTTCCGGACCTCGAGCAGCAGCCTTTCTGCCGCTCCGGGCATACCGTTCGGCGTCGCGGACAGCACGGCTGCGAACGCGGGCTCGGCCATCCGGCCGGCCAGGATCGTTTCCGCGTGCTTGGCGCCCCTGTCGCCGTGACCCGAACGTCCCACGATTTCGATCAGCAGATCGGCAACCGCTCTCCGGTAAAGAACCAGGTCCGGAGAGCATGTGGCCGGAGCTGCGGTACCGGGGTTGGTGACCGGAGCTGCGGTACCGGGGTTAGTGGCAGGAACGTGAACTCCGGGGTCCAGCTCCTGGCCAGTCCATGGCATCATTCCAGGCCCTCCCCCAAGGTTTGAGCTTGGCCGACCGGCGATTCTAGGCAACGGATCTTAACAGCGTGATCTTCGATGAGTTGCCTTATCGCCGGAACCTGCCTGTGTGAGCTCCTCGGGCGGACCGTGGCTGGCGGCGCGGTCGGTGGCCTGCTCGCTGCGCGGGCCGATCCCGCGGCCGGTTCGTCCGGCGCCCGCGCCGACGCCGGCGCGGGCGCCGGATGAGGGTATGGCGGTGGCCGGCGCCGCGGATGCTGGTGTACGGCGCGGGCGCCCTCGCCTGGCCGGCGCCGCGCTCATCCCGCGGCGCGGGCGAGGTAATCAGGCCAGCAGCGGTTCGCCGTTGAAGATGCCCAATTCCTCGCGGTAGAGCTCGAGGCCTATGCCGTTGGGGTCGCGGAAGTACATGCTGTCCTCAACGCCCCTGTCGGGTCCGAGGTAGTCCATGCCGGCTTGCTCGAACTTCTTCTTCGCGGCATCGAACTGCTCTGCCGACACCGAGATCGCGATGTGCTGGACGCCGCCGATCGTCTCTGTGAACGCCGGGTGATCGTGCCCGGGGAAGTCGAAGAACCCAAGCAGATTGCCGTTTCCGATGTCGAAGAAGAAGTGACTCGAACCCGCGTAGTCACGGTTCTCGACGAGTTCGACCAGCGGGAACCCGAGGAAGTCCTGGTAGAAGCGGATCGTTTCTTCCACATCACGGCAGATCAGGGCAATGTGATGTACGCCCTGCACCGTGGTCCCCGGGCGCTGCCCGGTCGGCCGCAGGTAGCGGCGGCGCAACTCCTCACGGTGCGCCCGGATGTCCGCCAGGTCCTGGCCTTGTGGCTGTGTCAAGTCTTCACCTGCGCAAACATGTCTCTGACCTGGGAAAATGGCCTTCCGGGGCTCCATGGTACTCCAGGGGTATCCAGGTTGGTTGGCTCCCTATCTGGCTCCCCCGTGCCTCCGCCTCGGCGAGAGCCTCCACAGCGCCCTGGCATTGGCCGGGGACCGCGAGAGAAGGTCAGCTACGCTCCGTCCGGGACTTCGCCCGGAAGGAGTGGCCCCTGAGGGGCAGTCGGGTGCTGTAGCCGGTAAGAGCGCACGCCTAACAGGCTCGCGCGTTTCGGCGTACGCTTACGCGCACCCGCGCGGGCCGATCAGGTCCGAAGTGCGCAGGCCCGAGGGGTCGCCCTATGGTCTCCGTCGGAGACGAGGTGTCTGCGTCCCTTTTGGTTGGGTCTGCGGCTTTCGGCGGTGTTCATATGTGCCGGTAGACCGGCTGTCCCTCAGCCATGGAGGGCCCTATCCCGAGAGTGCCACGCCGCACCGACATAGACAACTTTTTGTCGATCCGGATCCGCAAGCACCTAGTACTACAGCCGCAGCCTGTGATTCTCGGGTTGTCTACGTCGCCGGTAATGGCTGAGCTGGGCGCGGGCCTGGTGACGCCGGCGCCAGCGTGACCAATGCTCGCGGTGGCCGGGGCGGCGGGCGGGCTGGTTCCAGCTGGCGGACAGGCGGCGGATCTCGTTGACGGTCAGCGGGATCAGCGGGCCGGTGCCATCGTGCAGGAGGACGTAGCCGGCACAGCGTGGTGGTGTGGTGTCACTGTGTGTGCTGGCGGGCGGGCCCCCTCTGTGGCGGGGCCACCGGCTGCGGGCCCGCCCGGCTGCTGCTGGCCGGGCGGCGGGGGGCGGCACGCGGCGGCGGTGACAGCGAGGAACGCGTGCGCGAGCATCGACAGCGTGACGTGCCGGTACCAGGCGTGATACAGCCGGACCTGGTAATGATCCAGGCCGGTCTCGTTCTTGGCGGCCTGGAAACACTCCTCCACCGCCCAGCGGGCCCCGGCCACGGCCACCAGCTCGGCCAGGGTGGCGCCGCGCGGGGCGTAACACAGGAAGTACGCCAGCTCAAGCTCGCCCTTCTCGCCCGGCGTCAGCGAGCGGCGCACCAGCAGCTGGTGATCTTTGCTGGCGGTGGCGATCAGCGCCCAGTCATAGCGCCGCGGCCCCTTGGCGCCATCCCCGCAGCTGAGCGTCTGCCAGGCCGGGGCGGGCACGAGCGCGGCCAGCGCATCGGCGCGCTTGTTCCCGGCGGCGGTGGTGACCTGCTGGCTGCACGGGACCGCCATCACATAGCTGATGTGCTCGCCTTCCAGCCAGGACCGCAGGTGCGGGTTCTGGCCGTAGACCTCATCGGCAGCAAACCACGAGAACGGCACCGCCGCCCGGACAGCCCGCTCGATCATCTGCCGCGCCAGCTCCGGTTTCGTCGCGAACTCCACATCGTCGCCGATCCCGGCTTCCCGGCAGCGCGGCCGGTCGCTGGCCCACGACTCCGGCAGGTACAGCTCCCGGTCGATCAGCGCCCGGAACCGCCGCCCCGGCACGGCATAGGCGAGGAACACCCCCACCTGACAGTTTTCGATCCGGCCCGCGGTGCCGGTGTACTGCCGCTGCACGCCGGCCGACCGGCGGCCCTTCTTGAGGAACCCGCTCTCATCGGCGACCACCACCCCGCCCGCGTCACCGGCCCGCGCCACCACGTAACGGGTAACCGCGTCCCGGACCGCATCAGCGTCCCAGGCGTAAAAATTCAGCAGCCGCTGCATCCCATCCGGGGACCGGTCACCAGCGAACTCCGCGATCGTCCACCCGTTCTTCCGCTCGCTCTGGGACAGCAGCCCCAGCAGGTACCCACGCGCCCGCCAGCGCGACTGAGCCTGCGCGAACTCACCCGCCACCAGCGCGAACATCTCATTAAACGACTCGGCCCACACCGACTGGTCTAACGTGGGCTCCACGGCCACCGCATCTTCGAGGTTCCACACACCCGAGAAGATCCCGCGGTGGCCGCCTCATGTCACGCCGCCACGCCGGGCGCCATCACAGCATGCGGCTGTAGTACTAGATGGTCATCGGTCGGCGAGCCTCTTGAGCAGATCACGGCTCAGCTCCACGACGTACCCGGCGGCCTCCATCACCCGCGAGTCGGCAGCCGCCTGAGTGGTGCGCTCGGTGAGCACGTCATGTGCAAGTTTCCGCATCGAACGTCCCTCGGCGTCGGCCCGTGCCCGCAGCGCGGTCAGTTCAGCCTCAGTGAACCAGGCGCCGGCCCCTCTCATCCCTCTCATCCCGCTCCTCAGCGAACCGGGCGATATAAGCGAACCGGGCGATATAAGCGTCCACCTCTGCAGTCCTGCAGCGCCTCCGCCAGCATCCGCCGGGCACCCTTCCGCTCTTCTTGGTCAAGTCACCTGGCCGCCAGTAACCGTGACCAGCCGAAACTACTTTGCGGATAGCCCGGCCTCGCTACCTCAGGGATGAATAGCTACAGAGGATGTACCTCAACTCTGGCTGCGACCGCGTTCCTTATGCTTAATCCGTTCCTTGGCGTCTAGCCCCAGCCGGGCAGAAGGGAAGTTGGTTCATGGCGCTAGGACTTTGACGTGGACCCCGGATGAAGGCTAGACTCCCGGGACGTGACACGAGACTTGGCGTCGAAATACGATACGGCCTTTTTTGAACACTACGCGCCCGGCACACGTAAATCCGCCGCAGTAGTGGTTCCGCTCGTCAACAAGCTTGTACGGCCCGAGTCGGTTCTTGACGTCGGATGTGGTGTGGGGACCTGGCTCGCAGAGTGGATTAACCAGGGCGTGACAGATGTCCTCGGCTTGGATGGCGACTACCTTGACAGCGCGGCGATGCAGATAGAGCCCACGACTTTCCTACCGGTGGATCTCCGGAGTCCATTTTCGCTAGGCCGCCGATTTGATCTGGTTGAGTCCCTCGAGGTGGCGGAGCACCTGGAGGAATCCTGCGCTGATGCGTTTGTGCAGTCTCTCGCCAGTCACGCTGATACCGTTCTCTTTTCAGCTGCAATTCCGGGTCAGGGTGGCACGCATCATGTCAACGAACAGTGGCCTTCATACTGGGCTGAAAAGTTCGCCCACGCCGGACTGAAACCATTCGACGTTATCCGGCCAACCATATGGGCGGACCGGAGGGTCGACTGCTGGTACCGACAGAATATCCTGCTTTTTTCCAAAAAGCGCGCCTTTGATGTCGACGACGCTTGTATCGATGTTGTCCATCCCGAGTATTGGGAAACACATTACACCCATCCGCCGGTGCGTCAGCTGGTTGGGAAGTTTCCCGCCGCGGTGACGTCTGCCGTGCGCAACATGCTCCCCTCTTTGGGGAAGCGGCGCTGATCTTTGGAGAAGCAGCGCCGACCTTGATTATTCATGCGGTGACGAACAGTGCGCCGACAAGGCTGACGAGGAGCCCTGCCGCCACGACCTGGCAATGCTTGGCCAGCGTGACGTCTACTTGGCCACCCGGTCACCGGTTGCCGTTGACGGCGGTCGGTCAGCTGCGCAGGAGGTGTCCGAGAACGCGGCTCGCACGGATTCGAGTGTTCGCATGATCGCGAGGGTCTCGGCCAATGGCATTAGCGGCGATTCCGTGAGTCCTGCACGCATGCAGCGGGCAACTTCTGCAGCCTGGTAGGTGTACCCGTGACCGTCCAGGGCGATGGAGTGGCGCTGTGGCGGCGCGTCTTTGCGATGAATGGTGAAGCTGTGCGGGCGGAAGAAGAGCGGATCGACGGTGATGTATCCGCCCGTTCCCGTGATAGTTGCCGTGGTTGCCGAGTCGGCCCATAGGCCGCACTGGTAAAGGCCGACCGCGCCGCCGGGGTAGCGGGCGATGATGGCGGTGTTGGCGTCTACGCCGGTTCGCGCTGGCGTGGTCACGGCGCGGATCACGTCTGGCGTGCCCAGCAGCATGGATCCGAACGCGATCGGGTAGATGCCGAGGTCGAGCAGGGCGCCACCGGCGAGGTCGGGGTTCCACAGCCGGTGCGCCGGGTCGTATGCGGGGGCGATCGAGAAATCGGCTTGCACGGAGGTGATCTGGCCGATGATCCCTCCGGTCACCAGGTCGTTGATCTGGCGGATCACGGGGTTGAAGCGGGTCCACATCGCTTCCATCGCGAATAGGCGCCGCTCTGCCGCGAGCGCGGCAAGTTCTTCTGCTTGGCCTGCTGTGGTGGTGAAGGGTTTCTCGACCAGCACCGCCCGGCCGGCCAGCAGGCACAGCCGCGCGGCGGCGAAGTGACCTGAGTGGGGCGTGGCCACGTAGATGACATCGACCTCGTCGTCGGCGGCGAGCGCTTCATAGGATCCGTAGGCGCGCTCGATTCCGTATGTGCCGGCGAAGGACTGTGCGGTGGCTGCCGTGCGGGAGGCGACGGCCGCAACGATGTGATCGTCGAGCCGGATCAGGTCCTCGGTGAAGACGTGGGCGATCCCACCCGTGCCGAGAATCCCCCATCTGGTAGGACGGCTCCGGTTTCCCGGTGGCTCGCTCATGACGCGCTGTGGTCGCATGGCTGCGGCCCGGCTGGTCAATCCGTGCCCGGCCGGGGAAGATCCTCCGGCCACATCATGTCGGGTGAGTAATCGCCGCGCAGTGCGGCCAGGAGAGCACGTGTCTCGATGGTTTCGCGGTGGTCGTCGCCGCGCTTTTCCCGCTGGGCGCTGAGAACCATCTCCAGCCCGGCTACTGCTATCCGGCGTGCGCGCCGGTCGTCGCTTTGCCAGGCCTGGTAGCCGCCGGCGTAAAGTTGGAGCTGGCGGGCCAGCAGCGTGTCGGGGTGATGCTCGCCGAGGGCTTGCGCCCGGTCAGAGGTGGTGTGGCGCCATTGGTTCTCGGCGGCGGTCCATTTTCCTTGCCAGGCAAGAGCTTTTCCGATGTTGTATCTGGCGTCCAGGGTGTCTGGGTGGTCTGGGCCGAGTACCTCTTCCCGGTCGGTGACCAGCTGCCGGTAGCCTTGTTCGGCTTCGGCCCAGCGGCCTTGCCGACCGACGCACCAGCTGGTCTTGCATCTGGTGTGGAGGCGGAGAATGCGGGCATCGTGGCCTTCGGCCCCACGCTGGCGCCGACGGTCATCCAGCAGGCGGATCACCTCCTGCAGCCCTGCCTCGGCATCTGCCCACCTGCCTTGGCGGCCCAGGGTCCAGGCCAGCTGCTGGCGGGTGCGCAACGTGTCGAGCCGTGTGGCAGCGTCTTTCATTTGCAGCTGCCTGGCCAGGATGTCGTGGAAAGCCTCCGCTGCCTCGGTCAGCCAGCCCTGCTCGCAGCGGGCCCAGGCGTGCACGTGGCGCAAGCCCAAAACATCCTGGTCATGGCATCCCAGGTCGGCGGCGAGTGTCATGGCGGTGAGCGCGAGTTGTTCGGCGCGATGTTCGGCTTTACTCCATATGTGTGCCGCGATGCAGCGCACCATGCACGTCAGGAGGTCCCGGCGGGCACGCGGGCCGAGATGGGCAGCGGTGTGTTGCAGTAGCTCCTCAACGTGCGGGGTCAGGACGCGGAAGTAGGGCCAGTGCTCGGCGCTTCCGGTGTCCAGCGTGCGAGCGAACGCGCAGGCCGCCGCTGCAGCGCTCGCACGGACCAGCGCGGGGTCCGGTCCGCCCGCTGGTACCGGGCCGTTGTCCATCACCGCCCGGGCGTCCTCGGAGATCGCGGCGTGAACCCGGATCACCTTCCGGCCATCATCGGATTTGGACCTCTCGATGAGCCCGGCCGATTGCAGTTCCTGCAGGCCGGTGTGGCAGTACTCAGCCAGCTGGGTTGCTGGTAGCGCCTGGCCTGGATCGAGGAGGCGGGCCAGCGGGTGAATGCCGGTTGCCGGGCGCCGCGGGGACCACGGCGGCATCGTGCCGCCGGTGATGATCTCTTCCAGGATGAGACTCGATGGCGCGTAACGTGCCAGCAGCCACAGCAACGGCCGGGCCTGGGGGAATCCGGCCTGCCCGAGGGCGTTCAGCGACAGCTCAGGATTGTCAGCGTGATCCAGAGCGTGCCGGTACTCATCGAAGGTGCGCCCGGAGCCGAAGTCCTGTCGCAGGTACATTCCCGCGAGTCGCAGTGCCAGCGGCACATATCCCAGCCGTTGCGCCAGCGCCTGTGCTGCCGTGCGATCTCCTGCGGCCGGAGCGAGATCAGTAAGAACTTGCGCGGCGGCCCCGGGTGGCAGCGGGCCGACCGGGATCAGGTCGGCCCCGGGCCAGCTGGCCGTGTCGCCATCGCGCGTGGTGATCAGCATAAGCCCGCGCGCGGCCCTGCGGACCCAGCCCGTCCCGTCTTGCGGGCCCAGTAACCCGGGGTCATCTGCATTGTCGATAACCAGCAGCCAGCCCGGCTGCTCGCGTTCAAGCATCTCCCACAAGCGGTCGGCGACGTCGCTCAGGTCGGCCACGGGGCGGGTGCCCAGACGTGCCCAGTCGGCCTCGCCGACGCCTAGATCAAGGGCAACGCCAGCCAGGTCGCGGGAAAGCTGCTCCTCATCAGCGGCGCAGACCCACCAGGCCCGCCGCCGCAGGCCTTCGCGTCGTGCCCAACCTGCCACGCTGCATGCGATGGTCGATTTGCCGATCCCGGCTGCGCCCGCGAGAACCTGCGGGCGTCGAGGGCGGTGCTGCGGATCCAGGCCCTGGGAAAGCCGGTGGATGATCCCATCCCGTCCGCGGACCACTGACGACAGCCCGGCTTCGCCAGGAAGCTCTGGTGGCATGGTGCCTTCCGCCCTCATTGCGACTGCTGGTCCCGCCGGATCATTGGCCACAGGAGCGGAATCCTGCACCGCCGCTGTGGCGGGATTGGATTCGCGGGCTCGCCGCGCGCGATCAGCGGCTAGCCACAGCGCGGTGAAACGGGCCGCTTCCTCGTCTGGGTCGAGACGGGGGTTATGCCACGCGGCAAGCTGGCGCACGACGCATTCCACCTTCAGCCAGCCTGGCAAGCCGACCCCGCGGAGCAGGGCACCGACCTTCTCATGGCTGATGGTGTCCCGGAATTCGCCGTTAGTGATCCCCGCGGCGATCCGGCGCAGGCCCGGCTTCCCGGCCCCTTCATACAGACCGTGCAGCGCCTCCAGCAGGGCGCGATGCGGTCCGGGCGGGAGACGGTCCTCCCCTGGTAACGCGATTCCGGTCACGGCGGCACCCCCGGCGCAAACCCAGGTGTCAATAATCGTCAACACAACGGTACGGGAAGCCGGGGGACAGGAGCAACGCAACGTCAATACCTGCTGCTCTAGTGTCAGCAAATGCTCGCGGGCTCCGTGCTGGCGCCAACCTGGAACTGAGGCCAAGGCAGCAATCCAGGCCTCATAGCTGATTCTGCCGGCAACCCCCGGAGGCGATCGTGGACGTGTCCGCACCAGGCTTGATCACCGCCTACCTGCTCGTGCGCCTGGCGGGCGCCACCCTGATGCTGGTGATCGTGGTCGCGATCGCCTGCCCCCTGGTCTGGTCCCGTGACACCGCGCGCCGTGCCCGTGCCCGCGACACCCTGCGCCTGCTGATCTGCCTCTTCACAGGCCGCCGGATACGGTGACCGGCAGCGATGCCGCCAACGGCAGAAACAAGCGCCAACCTCGGCGTGTCCGCGTGTCGCAGCCAACATGGCCGACGTGCAGGGCATATGTTCGGTGCACGAGGTGACCATATGGACGCTGATCGTAACGCGATTGGGGACAGAGACGCCAGAATCCCAGAACCTGTGGTGTCGCTGCGCCTGACCGTCCTCGCACCCGGCAACGTCAGCCGCGTAGATCTGCCGCAGCGACAGGCAGTTCCGACCTGCGCCGGCGTGGTGGCTAGCCTGTGAGCGCGGCTTTACGTTCGTCGTAGGCCTGCCGGGCGACCTCTTGCAGGTGTGCATGGAACGGCTCGTCGTTGGGGACACCCCAGCTCGCCATGTAAACCAGGCACTGATTGACGCACGTGTCGAACTCGATCAAGCTGCTCCAGTTGACCCCTTCACCGGCCAGGTCCTTGTACCTCTTCTGTTCTTCCTCGGTGAGCTTGTTCGGGTCTGCCAGCAGGTTGGGATCCTTCGCATAATCCAGCTGTTTACGTACTTGATCTTTCTGCGTCTGGTGCAGGTCTGGGATGGCGTTGATGAGTCTGATGAGGGCGTTCAGCTGCCCGAGGCGCTCGGTGCTGCGGGCCTTGATTTCTGTATCACTTAGGTCCTTGGTGAACGCCCACATCAACACGGTATTGCGGTAGCTCTCCGAGGTCGACACGTGCGTCAGCTCATGAGCCAATGACCCAAGACGCTCCCCGCTTCCCAGGGCCTTGGTGGGCTCGTTAGAGACAAAGTACTTCGGATCGTCCTTGCTGGTGAAACCACTTCCCGCCTTGCCCGGGCCCAGGTGGAGCAGCTCGACGTTGGCCACCACTTCTCGAAGTACATCGCGGGTCACCTGCGGGAGTGCCTCGTTTGTGGACATCTTGTCGAGCGTGTTGATGTCGTCCATCATGAACGTTCGCTTGTCCTCATCGGAAAGCGCATGCACCGCAGCCCAGATGGCCTGACCCAGCTCGATGCTGAGGCCGTGGAGCGTTGACTTTTCGCCGCCCAGCTTGGCCGCGACGACCTGGTCCTCAACTTCAACGAGGGCTCTGGCCTTGGCCAGTCCGTCGGCGCCGAGTGCTCGCCCGAACCCCTCGACGAGGGACCGCTCGGCGTTGGCCTCGGCCCGAAGAGCGCGCACGCCAGGCTTACGCTTGGCCTCCTTGTCGGGAAGCGCCAGATAGCCGCCGCAGGCCGTGATCAAATTGTCGAGGGCGGTGAGCTTCTCTGCGGCCTGCAGATACGTGACTTTGTGGTAGGCCTCAAGTGCGTCATCCACAGCTGTTACCTTGTCGCGGCCCCGCGATAAGGGGATCTTGTCGGTCGTCAGATCAGTGCTCGCCGTGAAGGTGGCCGGGTTCATAAGTCGCTGGACCGGAGCGCGCTCCGGGAACCGCCCAGCAGTCCCCTCAAGGGGGTGCACCACGGCGCGGGCGCCGGCCTCGGTGGCACCGGCGCGGGCGGCGCCGTCGGTGTGGACGGGGACCCTGCAGAAATCCCCGCCGAGGCGGGCCGCCATCTCTTCTGTCAGCGGGGTGGCCAGCGGCTGAGCGGGGCTGTCAAGCAGGCTGTCGACCGCGTAGCTGTAGACCGATGCGGCCAGCCGCGGGGCGGGGGTGGTGGTACGGTCCGCGGTGCGGCGGGGCTGACCGGTGTCGGGTGTCTTGCCGGGGTGGTGTATGCGCATGGGGCGGACCTTCCGGAGGCTCGGCCGGGCGGGTGTCCTCATGGATACGTGGTGAGGGCGCGGCGGGGAATGTCCGGAGGGGCCAGTGTTCGGTGCCGGTCCGGGTGGCGGTCACCGCGTGCCAAGCGCACTGGACCAGGGCGGCGGGTGTGACACGTGACACCGCTGGGACCTGCCGGAGCGCATCCCGCCGCCCCACCCGCCGATGACCGGCCGCCACGGCTCCCACGGGTCCCAGCCAGCCGGCCGTGCCCCGGCCGCGCGCCGGGGTTCTTGGTTGATATATGACTGACTCACACATATCTTTATCCCATGACGGAGATCGTGGAGACGAGATTCAAGATCGCATCGTGGGATGAGAAGCCGTACCGCGAGTTCGCCGACGGCCGCAGGTTTACCAGGGCCGACGTCGTGCTGACGGGCCCGGATGACGGACTGGCGGCCGCCTCGTTCGAGGCGTTGATGTATTACGGCGCCGACGGCACCAGTACGTACGCGACGCTCATGCAGATCACAGGGAACGTGGACGGCCGTTCTGGCAGCTTTGTGCTGCACGGCCACGGGACATATGACGGTAAGACGGCGCGCGGCGAGTCTTTCGTGGTGACGGGCTCTGGCACTGGCGAGTTGGCGGGCATCAGCGGTACAGGCGCAAGCGTGTCGACCCACAGCGACTACCCATTCATGCCCTTCACCCTCACATACGTCATCGAGTGAGCGCACTCGAACGGGAGGCCAACCTGCTGGGCGCCCTCGCAGCGGCCATCACCGATCGCGCCTCAGCCGCGGTCGCCGCAGCCGCCGGGCAATCCCTGTCGGCAGCCGCGGCGCTTTCCGCGCTGCACCACTTCCTCGACAGGCCCACACTTGACCAACTACGCAAGGTGCTCGGGCTCACGCCGTCGGGCGCTGTGAGGCTTGTCGACCGGCTCGAAGACGCAGGCCTGGTGACGCGCGGGCCAGGCGACGACGGCCGTTCCCGATCGGTTGCCTTGACCGAGGAGGGCAGGGAGGTAGCCATTCGAATCTCGGCCGCGCGCGCCGCGGTCCTGAGCGACGTATTGGATGAGCTTTCCACTAGCGAGCGGGACAAGCTGCACTCGCTCATGGGTCGCCTCATGGCCAGCATTGTCAGCGGCAAGGACGGCGGTGCCTGGATCTGCCGGCTCTGCGACCTCGATGCTTGCGGCCGCGCCTCCGGTCAGTGCCCGGCGGCGAACGCTGCCGCAGCCAAGTATGCCAACTCCCAACCACACGACTGCGCCGTCCAGAGGGACCCCGGGAAGATTGGCCGAGGTACCCCAGCCGTCGGCGAGATCCCAGTTGACCTTGAACGGCTCGGGAAGGCTGACACGTGTGTTCGGACGTCTTATCCGTAACGCGCGAGGCGTGGGCTGGGCACACCTGAGGCGGCACCCCCACGCGGTGAGGCCAAGGACCAGCTCGCAGTTCTTCACCGCGCGATCCTCTGGCTGCTTGGGCGAGTGTAGACCTCAAGGTCGGTGGCCTTGACGGTGAGCCACACCTGGCTGCCTGGGCTCAGCGACAGCTCCGCTACGGCCGCGGCTGTGACGTCTACAAGGGCGGGCGGCTGCCCTTGGGCGTCGAGCCGCACCCGGTCGGCAAGCAGCGTCAGGCCGGCGACCCGTGCGGGCCAGGTGTTGCGGGCGCTGCTTGCCTGTGGGCGCTGGCTGCTGACGACGACCGCGGACGGGCGGACGGCGACGAGCACGTCACCGCGCTGGCCGTGGTCGGGGATGACGAAGGCCCCGCCTCCGGCGACCGCCACCCCGGAGCCGTCGGCGCGGCCTGCGTACAGGTTCAGCCCGACGAGCTTGGCCACGTACTCCGTGGCGGGCCTGCGGGCAACGTGCGCGGGTGTGCCTTCCTGGACGATCCGCCCGTCTTCGAGGACCAGCAGCCGGTCAGCCAGGACGAGAGCTTCGAGTGGGTCGTGGGTGACGAGCAGGCATGGTCCAGCGAAGTCCGATAGGTGCCGCTTGAGCTCGGCCTGCACGTCAAGGCGGGTACGCGCGTCCAAGGCTGCCAGCGGTTCGTCCAGCAGCAGCAGCGCGGGTTCCCCGGCCAGGGCGCGGGCCAATGCCACCCGCTGAGCCTGCCCACCTGACAGATCCGCGGGCCTGCGGTCGGCGAGGCTGGTCAGGCCGAGCCGGTCGAGCCAGTAATTCGCCGCCGACCTAGCCGCCTGCCTCCCCCGGCCGCGGGCACGTGGCGAGAACGCCACGTTGCCGGCCACGCTCAGGTGCGGGAACAGCCGGTAGTCCTGGAACACGAAACCGACGGGCCGCTCCGCGGCTTCGACGAACGCTCCGGTGCCCGCGTCATCGATGACCTGCCCGGCGAGGACGATGCGGCCGGCGGCGACCGGGGTCAGCCCGGCCAGCGCACTGAGCAGGGTGGATTTCCCTGCGCCGTTCGGCCCAAGCACGCCGACCACCTGACCGGGCGCCGCGGTGAAGGTGGCGCTGAGCGTGAAGTCGCCGCGCCTGACCTCAGCATCGACGACGAGGTTGCAGCTGCCCTCGTCCGTCACGGGGCCGAGCCGCCCCGCAGCCAGCGGCCACGAAGAGAGACAAGCACCGCGACGGATACAAGCAGCAGCACGAGGCTGAGCGCGATCGCCGCGTCCGGATCATTCTCCAGCGCGTAGTACACGGCGATGGGCATGGTCTCTGTGCGCCCAGGAAAGCTGCCCGCGAAGGTGATCGTGGCCCCGAACTCACCCAAGGCCCGGGCCCAGCACAAGACGGCGCCCGCTCCAAGCGAGGGGGCGATGAGCGGGACGGTGACGCGGCGGAACACGGTCATCCGTGTCGCACCCAAGGTGGCCGCCGCTTCCTCGAAGCCCTGATCGGCCGAGCGCAGCGCCCCTTCGACGGTGATGATCAGGAACGGCATGGCCACGAAGGTCTCGGCCATCACCACAGCCAGGGGCGTGAAGGGGATCGTCAGCCCGAACCAGCTGTCCAGGTACCTGCCGACCAACCCGTCGCGGCCGAACGCCAGCAGCAACGCGACCCCGCCGACCACCGGCGGGAGCACCAGGGGCAGGGTCACGAGCGCACGAAGTAGCCGTTTCCCCGTGAAGCTGCCCCTGGCCAGCACCCACGCCAGCGGCACCCCGATGACCAGGGAGATGCCCGTGGCCGCCGACGCGGTCCACAGCGACAGCTGGAGGGCCTGGGTCGCATCCGACCCGCTCAGGACCGAGCCGAGCCTGCCCCAGGGGGCGCGGACCACCAGCCCGATCAGGGGCAGCACAAGGAAGGCCACCGCGATCAGCGCCGGTACAAGCAAGGGCGCAGGCACCGACCTCGAACCACCGCCCCGGGCGGCGCGGCGGGCCCGGTCGCGGGCCGTCAGACGCGACGGCGTGGCGAGGGTGTCCACTGTGGCCGCCCCGGTTCGGGGGTCAGGGCTTCTCGAACCCGGCGGCGGCGAGCACGCTCTGGCCCGCGGGGGACAAGACGTAGGCGGCGAAGGCCTGCGCGGTGGCCGCGTCACCGCTCTTGCTGATCGCGGCGATCGGATAGGACGTCGAGGCGTTGAGGTCAGCCGGGATCTGCACGCCCGTGACCTTTGCGCCCGCGGCCTTCACGTCGGTCACATAAACCATGCCCGCGTCGACGGCGTCGAGTTCGACCTTGCCCAGGACCGATTTCACGTCCGGCTCGAGTGTGACCGGCTTGACCGTGACCTTGGCGTTGGCGAACACCTTCGCCGCGGTGGACCCGCACGGCACCTGCGGCTGGCACAACGCGACCTTGACGGACGACTTCGCCAGGTCGTTAACGGACGTGACGCCCGCGGGATTGGCTGGCGGCACCGCCACTTCCATCACATTGCTGGCGAATGTCGCCGGATTGGACGCGTCGCCGGCGGCGACCACCTGCTGCATGTTCGTTGGGCTCGCCGACGCGAACACGTCAGCCGGTGCGCCGTTGACGATCTGGGTGGCCAGGGCAGAGCTCGCACCGAAGCTGAACGTCACCTTCGCCCCTGGATGGGCGGCCTCGAACTGCTTCCCGAGTTGGGTAAAGGTTCCAAGCAGCGAGGACGCGGCGAACACGGTGATCGATCCCGACAGCGACGTGGACGCCGAACTGCTCGCGCTTGCCGACGCCGCCGAGCTTCCCGAACTGCTTGACCCGCAACCGGCCAGGGCCGACGCCACGAGCCCGGCTGCGATGAGGGTGACGGCCAAACGGCGCACTGTGACTCCTAGGTTGGGTCTCGCCTGGAGCGAGATAAGCGGATCTTGGGGATCTCGACGGACACGTTCGTCGCCTTGACGGCTGCGACCGCGAGCACTCCCGGCTCAAGGCCGAGCTCGTCGACGGCCTCGCGGCTGAGCAGCGACACGAACCTGTGCGGTCCCGCCTGGATCTCCACCTGAGCCATCACGGTGTCGCGGACCACACGGGTGACCAGGCCGCTGAACCGGTTGCGGGCCGAATGAGCGACCGCTTCTCCGCCTTCCGCGTGGCTGGCGGACTCGGCCCGCTCCTGCGCGAACCGGGCGAGTGCGACCCCGTCCACAGCCAGCCGCCCTGAGGGGTCCGTGGTCCTTTCTATCCGGCCCCCATCGGCCCAGCGGCGCAGGGTGTCGTAGCTGACCCCGAGGAGGTCCGCGGCTTCCTTGATCCGAAACTTCGGCACTCCGTGACTTTAACGCAGATACGGCTCTCAAGACACTATCGATAGCGCATCCGCATCATGAATACGTCACAACAGACGCTTATGCTTATCCGATCACTAGCTCCCAGCGAGTCCGATCACTAGCTCTCAGCGAGCTTGCGGTAACAAGAAGTGACTGCCATGAGACGCTGGCGTTCTTGCTGAGGCAGCCTCGATCGCGGCACAAAGCGGCGCTTCGCGTGGGACGGACAGGGCGACCCTGAGGGCGGGCCGTCCCGTCCCGCCGGGCGCGTCGAGCGGTTAGAGTCTGCAGCAGGCGGGATCAAGGATGCGGACAAAACAGGTGGACCGGGAGGCGGGAGTGGCGAGTTCGCGAATGACTGTCGGCTCGGGGGGCCACCGGGTCCTGGCGCTGCACGGCTGGTTCGGTTCGGCACGGGGGTGGGGCTCGCTTCCCGATTACCTCGACGGGTCGACGTACACCTACGTGTTCATGGACCTGCGCGGCTATGGCAGCCGCAAGCAGGTCACAGGCGACTTCACGATGGAGGAGGCGGCAGCGGACGCTGTCGCGCTCGCCGACGAACTCGCGTGGGATCGCTTCTCGCTCGTCGGGCACTCGATGGGCGGCATGGCGATCCAGCATGTGCTGCTGCAGGCTCCGGACCGTGTGCGACGGCTGGTGGGCCTGAACCCGGTGCCGGCGACCGGGGTGCCCTTCGACGACGACGGGTGGGCTTTATTCTCCGGTGCGGCCGGCAATCGTGACAACCGGGCGGCGATCATCAATTTCACGACGGGCGCCAGGCTCACGAAAACCTTCATCGACCAGGTCGTTCAGCGCTCGCTCGACGACTCGGCCGTCGAGGCGTTCGCAGCGTATCTCCAGTCATGGGCGAAGACCGACTTCTCGCACCGGGTCAGGGGCAATGAGGCTGCGGTGAAGGTCATGGCCGGTGAGCACGACCCGGCGCTGTCGGCGCAGGTCATGGAGCAGACGTGGCTGGCGTTGTATCCCAATGCCGAGCTTGAGGTGCTCCGGGGCGCCGGGCACTACCCGATGTTCGAGACGCCTGTCGCGCTCGCAACATCCATCGAGGAGTTCCTTGGGCGGGGATGATGACGGCCGGCTCGACACCGAGGTCGTGTTCGACCCCGAGACCTACGTCGACGGCGTGCCGTACGACGCGCTTGCCCGGCTGCGCGTGGACATGCCGGTCGCCTGGGTCGACGAGATTCCCGTTCTCGGCTGGCCAGGCGGACCAGGCTTTTGGCTCGTGCTCCGGCACGCCGACGTCGAGTCGGCCCTGAAGCAGCCGCGGCTGTTCTCTTCATGGCTCGGTGCCACGCAGATCCGCGACCCTGCGACACGCGAAACGCTCGACTACGTCCGCCGGATGATGCTCAACATGGACCCGCCGGAGCACTCCCGGCTGCGGAGACTGCTTGGCCGCTCGTTCACCCCGCGCGCGGTCGCACAGCTTGAGCACCGCATCCGCGCTCACGCGCGTGCCGTCTGCGATCGCGTCCTTGCCGGCGAGCGTGGCGAGTGCGACTTCGCCAAGGACCTGGCCGCCGACCTGCCGCTGCTCACCCTGGCCGATGTCCTCGGCGTGCCGGACCAGGACCGCTGGCTGCTGTTCGACTGGTCCAACCGGGTCATCGGCTACCAGGACCCCGACTACGCCTCGTCGGCCGAGTTCGACCCGTCCCGTGGGACGCCGATGGCACAGGAGGCGTTGTCGCTGCGGCCGCGGGCGGACGCCGACGGCCGCCTGCCCGACCCCCGCACCCGCGGGGGCATGCCCGACCTTTACGCCTACGCCCACCTGCTGGCGGAACAGAAGCGCCGCCGCCCAGGTGATGACGTCATGTCGATCCTCCTGACGCAGGCCGACGACGACGGCGGCCAGGTGTCGGTCGAGGAGTTCGAGAACATGTTCTGGCTGTTCGCGGTCGCGGGCAATGAGACCCTGCGCAACGGCCTGCCAGGCGCTTGCATCGCACTGGTCGAGCACCCACACGCGCAGGACGAGCTGCGCTCCGATCCTGCGCTGATGCCGGCGGCGATCGAGGAGATGCTGCGCTGGTGGACACCGGTGATGACGTTCCGCCGTACGGCGACCTCCGACTGCGAACTTGGCGGGCAGCGCATCTGCGAGGGCGACAAGGTGGTCGTCTCGTTCACGTCTGCCAACCGCGACGAGGCGGTCTTCCCTGACCCTGACCGTTTCGACATCCGCCGCCACCCCAACCCGCACCTGGTGTTCGGTCACGGTCCCCACTTCTGCCTCGGCGCCCACCTCGCCCGCATCCAGATGCGCGCCCTGTTCGACGAGGTGCTGACCCGCACGTCGTCGCTCACCTACGCTGGCGAACCCGCCTACCTGCGCTCGAACTTCCAGCACGGCGTCAAGCGGCTGCCCGTCGCATGGACTAGCAGCGGCTCGGTTTGAGGTCCGATCCGCCTGAAGCGGCTTGGCGCGGTGAATCTCGGTCCGACTGCGGAGAATGACCAGGGGTGGTCGGAGCGCGAGTCGTTTGCTCAGCTGTATCAGGACCGTGCCGCGGAGCTTGACGCTGCGGAGCGGAACCTGTGCTTCGGCCGTCTGGACTTCGACGGCGGTGACCGGTTCTATATCGGCCGGCTCGGCCTGCGCAGCGACGATCACGATCAGCTGCTGGTCGATTGGCGTGCCCGTGCGGCGGAGCCGTTCTATCGCGCCACCGCGCGGGAGCGGTACGCAGTGACCCGCCGCCGGCACCTGCACACCGTCAACAGGCGAGTCGTGAGCCTGGACGACGACGTGCTCGACCTGGACGCCGTCGATGAGACCCGGCTGACCGGCGAGGCCGCCCTGCTGGCGTCGCTGCGCCGCGGCCGGACCGGGCGGATGGGCGACATCGTCGCCACCATCCAGGCAGACCAGGACCGCATCATTCGCGAGGACCGGCGTGGAATTCTCGTCGTCGAGGGCGGGCCGGGCACCGGGAAAACCGTTGTCGCGCTGCACCGGGCCGCCTACCTCCTCTATACATACCGAAAGCAATTGGCACGGCGCGGAATTCTGGTAATCGGCCCGAACGCCACATTTCTCCGCTATATCGATCAGGTGCTGCCCTCGCTTGGCGAGAATGACGTCGTGCCGGCAACCACGGGCTCGTTGTTCCCAGGTGCCGACGCCCGCAGCCCAGAATCACCGCAGGCCGCCCGGGTCAAAGGCGACATCAAGATGGCGGGCGTTCTGTCGAAGGCCGTCGCCGATCTGCGCCAGGTGCCGGCCACCGCCATTGAGATCAAGATCGACGGCACCACCTCTCGGCTCACGCCCCGCATGTGCAGCCAGGCCCGCGCTGAAGCAGAGCGGCGCCTCGATCCCGACACCGGCGCACCCCTGCCGCACAACACGGCCCGGCGTGCGTTCATCAACGCGGTGGTGCGGGACCTGGCCCGGCAGCGTGTGCGTGACCTCGGCGGCCAGCGGATCTTGCAGCCCAGTGACGAGGAGGACCTGCGCGCCGAACTGGCTGCTGCGCCGGCCATCCGCAGCGTGCTCGACGTCTTGTGGCCCGAGCTCACGCCGCAGCAACTGCTCACACAGCTCTACCAGCAACCCCGTCGGCTTGACCTCACCGACGGCGAACGCGCCGCAATCGCCCGCGACACGCCAAGACCGTGGACACCCGCCGACGTGCCTCTGCTCGACGAACTGGCCGAGGTCCTCGGCACCCTCGACGCCACGGAAAGGGCGGCCAGGCGCAGACGCGCCGCAGATGAGGCCGAGCGCGCCGAGACAGTCCAATACGCGGCGCAGCTCGTCGCGCAGCTCGCCGCAGACGACGCCATCGTCCTGCCAGCATTGGAGGCCGACACCTTCGCGACCTGGATCGCCGGCCGGAACACCCAGGCCGGACCGAGCGGCATGCTCGCCGATCGGGCACTGCAAGACCGGAACTGGGCCTACGGGCACGTGATCGTCGACGAAGCGCAGGAGCTGTCCGCGATGGCCTGGCGGATGGTGCTGCGCCGCTGCCCAGCCCGCTCCATGACCGTCGTCGGCGACCTGGCGCAGACCAGCACGCCCGGTGGCGCCGACTCGTGGGCGCAGGTACTAGACCCGGTCGCCGCCGGACATTGGCGCACCGCGCGACTGACCGTGAACTACCGCACCCCCACGCCCGTCATGGCGCTGGCAACTGCACTCCTGCCACCGACCGCCGACCCGCCGCTATCCGTGCGCGACTCCAACGAGAGTCCGTGGTACGCCGGCGCCGAGAGCCTCGCTGAGCTGGTACGGCGTGAGACAGAGCTGACCGGTACCGGGCGCGTGGCCCTGATCGCACCACCGGCCCGCGTCGCCGAGACCGCCGCGACACTCAACCTCTCCCCCGGGCCGGACCTCGACGCCCCGGTGGCAGTCCTCACCCCCGAGCAGGCCAAAGGACTTGAGTTCGATTCGGTCATCATCGTCGACCCAGCCGGGATCGAGCAGGCATCTCCGCGCGGGCGGGCAGACCTGCACGTCGCACTCACCCGGACCACCCGCAGGCTCGGACTCATCAGTCCCGGCGAAATGCCCGGCGATCTCAAGGCCATACTCGATCAATCGCCAGCGCACATCGGCACCGCGCGGCCCACCCCCAAAGCCGTGGACGCCGATGCCGTCGGCAACGGCGTATGCGCCAAGCCAACATGACGCCGTCACGGCGCTCATCAATCTGGTTGGGCCCGCTGAGGAACAGGGGCTCTTTAACGTCGATTCTCATTGCTCAACGCCCGCACCATTACGTCCATGACGGGTGCGTCGGGAAACGGCTGTACTTGCCCGACCTTCTGCCAGCCCCAGGATAGGTACGCGAGCTTGGCGGATGTGTTGTCCGGCCGCACGAGAAGGTACGTGAGTCGTTCCGGCCGAGTGTGCAGCAACGCGTCATGTAGCAAGCGACCGTAGCCCTGGCCCTGGTAGGCAGGGTCAACGGCAAATTCGCGGAAGACGTAGATTGGCCCGGGTGTGCTCGGCAAGTCGAGTTCGGGCAGGGCGTTGCGCGCCATCTCCCAGATATCCTCGGCCTTGTCGCTGGGGCTGCCGAAGGCGTAGCCCACCATCTTGTCGTCGCGCCAGGCCACCACGAGCCCGAAGTCCCGGCCTGGAGCGTACAGCTTGACCAGCCGATCCCAAAACTGCTCCGGGCTGTACCACGGGTTGTGCTGCTGATCGAAGTGGCTCTTGAGGTACAGCGCCATGAGCGGTTCTTGGAGCTTGACCGTGCCGTCAGCGTCGTAGTACTCGGTGCGGACATCTGGGTCAGTCACCGGAGGCGGTCTTTCTGTCATGAAGCTGTGAGCTGATGACTCGACGCATCATTGCAACTGCCCAGCCAGTCGCGGTACTCCTGGATGTTCGGCCGGTCTCGCTGGGCTGGCGGTATAGCGCCGAGCACTGTCCGGCCGAGATCAACGATCGGGCGGATGCGATGGGCGGCAGGCAGGGTGGCGATGACAGCCTGAGCGTGGCGGGCGCCTTCGTTAACATCCCCGCTGCGCACGAGGCACATGGCGCGGTGCAGCTCAAGCTGAGCGGGCTGGCGCACGTCGGATGGCATGTAGAGCGGCAGGGCTGCGCGCCGCGCCCGGTCGGCCTGGTTGACGTCGCCGAGGCGAGAGTAGACGAAGCTCTCGGTGAAGTGCAGGCACTCCTCGCCCCAGGAGAAAAGCGATCCGCTGGGGCTGGCTGTTGCCGTTGGCAGGCTGCTAAACCGATCGCGCACGTGTTCCAGCGTGCGCTCGGCGTCGGACCTCCGGCCCAGCAGCGCCATAGTTTGGGCTTTCCCGGCAAGCACGCGCGGGGCAACCTCGGCTGGTGCATGATCGAGCTGGGCTTCGGCCTCGTCGATGAGCTGCAGGGTGATTGTGGTCGGCCGGTGCTCGTAACCGGCTCGTATGATCTCCCGGCCACGTATCCATAGTGCGCTGTAGGCATCGCCTGCCTGGTCGGCCGCGCGTCTGGCCGTCCGCCACCATCTTCGCGCCTGTCGGACGTGCCCCAGGTTGGCCACGGTTTGCGCAGTGAAGGCCGCAAGCAACGCGCCGACTCGCGACAGTTCCCGCCCGGTCGCGTCGGCCGGGTTCCGGCGCAATGCCAATTGCAGCCCGGAGAGGTCAAGCATGAGCGTATCGAGGAGCTCTGCGGGCGGCGTGCTCGCGTAGGTTTGACCGTACTCCAGGGCGATCTCGTGCCACTCATCGACATCGGCCGCCGCACGTTCACCGCGGCCCGTGAGCGTCCAGTTCAGCTCGTGTCGTATCGTCTCCCAGACGCTTACCGGGCCGCTCGCCCCGAACCCGGCAGCCGCCATGCTCAGCAAGAAGGCTCGTCGCTTCATGATCTCGTCGTCACCTGAGCCTGACAACTGAAGGAGTGCTGCCAGGTCCCCACTCTCATACATATCGGGTAGCGCCGCTCGTGCCGCGACCAGAGACCGTGCAGCTACCGTACCTGCATCTAGCTCGGCTTGCGCTTCGTCGAGATGACGGTAGCTCCCGTTCTCCACCATGTCGCCCACGTCGCACTGATAGATCTGAGCCAGTCGCCGTAAATCTTCAAGACTCGGCTCCCGGCCTGACTCGGGCCACGTCTCCCAGTAGGAGATCTGCTTGGCGGTGAGAGGCGGCCCGTCACCTGCCACGAAGAGCCCGTTCCAGTGGTCAGCCACCGCTTGCTGGCTCAGACCATGAGCCAGGCGCATGGCCACGCGAGCGTTGACATGTTCCTCCTGGCCGATGTGCGCCGCGATCTGCGCCCAGGTTTGGCCGTCGCTGCGAAGCTGGCTCGTCAGTGCTGCGAGCCTCGAACGCCTGCTGCGGTGCTTGCGTGGCATCTCGCGACTCCTCCTCTAACCTGCGCAGATCGTCGTCATGTGTGTTGGGGAAATGATACGTCGCCCGATGATCAGAAGGAGATCACCGTGGGAAACGGTCATGCATTTCCGCGCGGGCGCAGAAAGTTCCCAGACGCGGGACATTTCTGTACCCGCCAGCGCGCAAACACTCTTCGGTTATGTGGTCGCGCGTGGGCGTGATAGGCGGAAAGGTCGGTGCATGTACTACCCGACCGGTTCCGCATCCGTACTGACCGAGGCATCCATGACTGATTCCACCGACTTCCTGCTGCCAGAACTGGTGCGTCACCTTGCCACGGCGCAGCACGAGCTGGACCAGCACGTCAATGACCGCGGTCTGTGCAGTATCTGTGGTTGCGCTTGGCCGTGTGAGCGAGCCGTGCTGGCTGATCTGGCGCTATCGGCGTTGTGAAAGTTCTTTCATGAGCAGCAGTATGAGTGAATCACCACGGCTGACGCCTGGTGAACGTGCTCGTCCTGCTGGAGGCGGAGCCGACACTGTTGCGGGACGGGCGCCTATCCAGGCTATTCCCCAGAGCGAGACTCCGGTGCCGGTTCTGCCTCCCTACCCTCAAGGGATGAGCATGGCCGATGAGTGGCCACTACAAACCTTTCTCGAACTCGGCCCGCTCGCAGGTGCGGTGCCCTGCGCCCGGTTGCACGCTAGGCAGGTTCTGTGGGAGTGGGAACTCGTACATTCAGCGAGCGAGTCGAGCTGCTCGTTACTGAGCTTTTGACCAACGCCGTGAAGGCCTCGCGTTTCCTGGACTACGTCTTTCCGGTACGCCTGTGGCTGCTTTCGGACAGAACCCGGATCTTGATTCTGGTATGGGATGCTGATCCACAGTCGCCGGTGCGTGTGAACGCAAATGAAGATGCCGAGTACGGCCGAGGCCTGCTGCTTGTCGAGTCGCTGAGCGCACAGTGGAGCTGGTACATACTGCCCGAGATAGGCGGGAAGGTTGTTTCGGCTCTCGTGACCGAGGACCCACGCCTGGACCCACGCCCGTGACGTCTCCAGACGGGCAGCATGCTGGAGTTGACAAAAGTAACGCCGAGCATGTGCGCGAGCACACCATCACGGTGCGGATCACGCCGGACTGCCTACGGTTGGAGATATCCAAGCCGTACCATGAGCAAAACGCATGGCTCGTTATCCTCGATGCGGTTGCCCATCGCTGGGGTCATTGTGGCACTGCAGGCGGCCAGCAGACGTTGTGGGCTGAGTTAACTCTGCCGCACCGCACGCAGTGACTGCTGTCCAACGAGCGTGGGCGTCGGGTGCCGAGCAACCGGGCTGACGCGCTGTTTGAAGCTGGCGGCGGAGGTGCCCGGCCACGCCAGGGGTGTTACAGGCTGTAGGCAGGCGGGTGCTGGGGCTGGTAGAGCATCATCTCACCCGCACCGGGGACTTTCAGCGTGGTCGTCAGCCCGAATCCGTCGTCCCTGGTGTCACGGGTGAACTCCGCACCCCTGGCCCCAAGCTCGGCGACGGTCGCCTCGATGTCGTCGCAGATGAGCGTGATCTCATGGTGCGGGCTTGTCGACCATGTCTGGCCGCCGCGGTCATCCGAGGTCGGGTGCACTCCGAGCTCGGACGGGCCGGTCTTGAAGATGAGCCAGCCGCCGTGAACGTCGATGTGCGCCCAGCCGAGGACATCTCGGAAGAACGCGCGTGCCGCCTCGGCGTCATCGGCGTAGACCAGGGTATGCACGGCCGTAATCACGGTTGCACCTTAAGGCAGCAGCGCCGCGCGCAGCAAGCACGGGCGCTCCGTCCACGAGCCCGCACCGGGACGTCACGTCGCCACGCGGCAGCCGTTATGGCTGATCATGATCTGCACTTTCTAGGATGAGGCCGTGGTGGATTTGGCTGCTTCGTTTCGCAGATACCTGCGCTTTCCTCATATCCGCGAGGAGGTGCTCACGTTCGTGGCGGAAGACGACGTCTGGATCGCCAGCGTCGCCGGTGGCCGGGCCTGGCGTTTGTCATGCGACAGGCGGCCGGCGAGCCACCCGCGGCTGTCTCCGGACGCCACCATGGTGACCTGGGCCAGTCGGCGCGACGGTGCGCCCGAGGTGCACCTGGCCACGGTGGGGGGCGCGCCAAGCCGCAGGCTCACCTACTGGGGCGATGTCACCACCCGGGTGCGTGGGTGGACGGCGACTGGCCAGGTGCTTGCGGTCACCGCGTACGGCCAGCCGTTCCCGCACCACGCCTGGGCGTACGCCGTCCCCGTTGACGGCGGGCCGCCGTCGCGGCTGGGATACGGTCCGCTGGGGGACCTGACAGTGGGACCCGATGGAGCTGTCCTGCTGACCGCGGTCGCGGGCCGGGATCCCGCGCACTGGAAGCGTTACCGTGGTGGCGGGACCGGTCAGTTGTGGGTGGAACGCGGAGCCGCCGGTGCGGCCGCAGGCCAGTCACGCTTTACGCGGATCTTGCCTGACATCGGCGGCCATCTGGCAAGCCCGCTGCTTGTTGGCGATCGGCTAGCGTTCCTGTCCGACCATGAAGGCGTCGGCAACCTGTACTCCTGCCAGCTCGACGGCGGCGATCTAAGACGCCACACCGACCACGCGGACTTCTACGCCCGCAACGCCAGTACCGACGGCCGCCGGATCGTATACCAGGGCGCCGGGCAGATCTGGCTGCTCGACGACCTGGAAAGTGAGGCGAGGCGGATCGACATCGTGCTCGGCTCCGCAAACACGGCACGTCAGCCTTACTTGCTGGACCCGGACGATGCCCTGGACGACCTGTCATGCGACCACACCGGCCGGGCAAGCGCGGTGGAGGTCCAAGGCACCGTGCATTGGCTGACACACCGCGACGGCCCGGCACGGGCGCTGGCCGTGACGGCGGGCGTCCGCGCCCGGCTTCCCCGTGTCCTCGGCAAGACCGGCCGGGTGGTGTGGGTGGCAGACACCGATGGCCGGGACACTCTTGAGGTGGCTCCGATCACCGGAATCCCTCCGGCCACCGCACGCCCCCCGGCCACCGGAAGCCCCCCGGCCACCGGAATCCCCCCGGGCACCGGCACGAACGCGGCGACCGGACCCCGCCGCCTCGCGGCTGGCAGGCTCGGCCTCGTGGCCGACCTGTGGGCCGCTCCGGACGGGACAAGCGTCGCGGTCGCCAGCCACGACGGCCGGCTGCACGTGGTCGACATCGAAACGGGAGACACGGCCGAACTGGCCGCGTCCGATGCCGGGCCGGTGACCGGCCTCGCCTACTCACCTGACTCGGCGTGGCTCGCCTGGTCCCATCCGGGTCCGCGACCGCTCAGCCGGATGCGCCTGGCCCGGGTGGCGGACCGCGCCGTCGTGGATGTGACCGATGGGCGCTTCACGGACACCGATCCCGCGTTCACCGCAGACGGCGCTTACCTCGCCTTCTTGTCCAGGCGCAGCTTCGATCCTGTATACGACGCGCACTTCTTCGATCTGTCGTTTCCCTACGGGTGCCGGCCCTACCTGGTACCGCTTGCCGCGACGACTCCATCGCCGTTCGCCCCGGTGCCCGATGGGCGTCCCGTTGATATCTCCGATAAGGACGGTGGCGAGGGCTCAGGTGACGACTCAGGCGAGGACTCTGGCTGCGAAGGGAAAAGCGGCGAAGGGCAGAGCGGCGACGCCGACGGCGGAGAGTCCGGGCCGAGCCGGGTGACAGTCGACCTGGAGGGCCTGACCGAGCGGGTGATCCAGCTGCCTGTGGCCGAATTCCGCTACTCGTCGCTGCGCGGAGTCACCGGCGGACTGGTGTGGCTCAAGGAGCCCTTGTCGGGAGCGCTCGGCGAGAGCGGCCCGGAGATTGACGCCGAGTCGCCGCGGCCGGCCCTGGAGCGGTTTGACCTGAAGCGGCGCAAGTGCGAGGAACTGGTCGAGGAACTGGACTGGTTCGAGGTGAGCGGTGACGGCAGCAGGCTTGTCGTGCGCGATCACTCAAAGCTCCGGGTGATCCCGTCGCGGAACAAGGTGGATTCCAGCGACTCCTCCGATGACGAAGTGTCCGTGGACCTGTCGCGGGTGCGCGTCATGGCCGACCCCGCCGAGCATTGGCGGCATGCCTTCGACGAGGCCGGCCGGATCATGTGGCACGACTTCTGGGTGGCGGACATGGCCGGGGTGGACTGGGACGCGATCTTGAACGCGTACCGTCCGCTGCTCGATGGGCTTGGAGGATCCGACGACTTCGCCGATCTTCTCCGGGAGGTTCTCGGCGAGCTCGGCACATCTCACGCCTATGTGCTGCCTGCACCGCAGCACACGGACTCGCACCCGGTGGGATTGCTCGGCGCCGACCTGGAAAAGGGACGCCGCGGGCCGCTGGCGGGTCGTCAGGGTGCTTCCGGGCGAATCCTCCGATCCGCGGGCGCGGTCACCGCTCGCCACGCCGGGCGCGGCGATCCGGCCGGGAGACGAGCTGATCGCGGTCGACGGCCGGCCGGTTGACTCGCTGGCCGGACCGGCCCCATTGCTGGTGGGCGCCGTCGGCAAGGCGGTGGAACTGACTGTGAGCCCCGCCCAGGGCGGCCCGCCGCGGCGCGTGGTGGTGGTGCCACTCGGTGACGAGGAGCGGCTGCGCTACCAGGACTGGGTAGCGGGCCGGCGGCGCCGCGTCCGTGAACTCAGTGATGGCCGCGTCGGGTATCTTCATGTGCCGGACATGATGGGCGCCGGCTGGGCGCAGTTTCACCGGGACCTGCGCGTGGAGATGGCGGCCGACGCGCTTGTCGTGGACGTACGCGGAAACCGTGGCGGCCATGTCTCCGAACTCGTCGTGGAGAAACTGGCGCGACGGATCATCGGCTGGAACGTGCCGCGCGGTTTGCGGCCAGAAACCTATCCGTCCGACGCGCCACACGGCCCAATCGTGGCCGTCGCCGACGAGCACTCAGGCTCCGATGGCGACATCGTCACCGCCGCGATCCGCATCCTGCACCTCGGCGCGGTCGTCGGGACCCGGACGTGGGGCGGGGTCATCGGAATCGATGGTGCGCACCACCTCGTCGACGGCACCGCGATCACCGTGCCGCGGCACGCGACATGGCTCGATACCTACGGATGGGACGTGGAGAATCACGGCGTCGATCCCGACGTCGAGGTCGTCATCTCCCCTGACGACTGGGCACGCGGGGCCGACCCGCAGCTTGACACGGCGGTCCAGCTCGCCCTGCAGTCACTTGCAACCCGACCGGCGCTCACGCCGCCGGACACCGCAGCGCGCCCATCCCGGCGTCGGCCGCAGTTCCCCGCGCGGGTACGGCGAAAGGGACCTGGCTCGACGTCACCCTGAACGCGACGGCTACCGTCCCCGGCACAGCTCGCCACCGATCAGAGTTGCCGCGGCCGGGCCTGGGCGACGGTCCACCGATGCCCTTCGAGGTCCTCGACCGTATACGCGGAACCCAGTCTGGTGGATGCCGCGAACGATTTTTCGCCCCTCCCGCCTCTGCACGGGCAAGGTGGGCACCGCCAGATCAGCGGCGCGCCAGCGTGGGTCGTCGTCCCGCTCAGCGTTGACGTGCTACCCCGGGCGCATCGGAAGAAATTCGAAACGTCCTGTACCCCAATGCATCTATCTAGGTAGAGTAATCGCGTGGCGCGTGGTTCGGGGTTCTCCGTGCAGACGTTGTCGGTCCTTGCGGCGCTGTGCGCTGAGCCGTCGAGGTGGCGGCACGGCTATGACCTCGCCAAACAGACGGGGCTGAAGTCGGGCACGCTGTACCCGATCCTGGTCCGGCTGGCTGACCGGGAACTGGTCGAGGCGTGCTGGGAGGACGGGCAGCCGGCCGGTGGCCGCGGCGGCACCTGTACCGGCTCAGCAGCGAGGGACTGGCCCTGGCCCGGGCGGCGCTGGCTGACGCGCCGGTCCCGGCGCCGCGCGCGGCTGCGCCGCGGCGGGCCGCTGCGCCGCGGCGGCGGCTTGCGGGGGAAGGGTTGTGATGGACCCGCTGACGCGGGCGCTGGCCGGGCTGCTGCGGCGCTGGGTGCGGGTGCTGCCCGCCGGGCGGCGCCAGTGGGGCGCGGCGGTGTCGGCCGAGGCCGACGAGGTGCCGGCCGGGTGGCCGCGGCTGTGGTGGCTGGCCGGCGGGTTATGGCTGGTAGCGAGGGAGGCCGGGATGGCGCGCAGGATCGGGTACCGGCTGGGGGTCGCCGCGGTGGCGGTGGCCGCGGCGGGGGTGGTGTGGGTCGGCTGGCGGGGCGCGTCGGCCAATCCGGAAACCCCGTTCGACAGGGCCAGGGTGATCGTGCTGGTGGCCGCGCTGGCGGGGCTGCCGTGGGTGGCCCGGCGGCGCGGCGTGTTCGGCCCGGCCGGCGACAGCATCGCGGCGCGGGTCGTGCGGGTCAGCGGCTGCGCGGCGGTCTGCGCCGTGGTGCTGGGCATTGCCCGCGTGGACCAGTTCGCCGGCGGAGCCTTCGCGGGCCCGGCTTCCGCTGGAGCCTTTGGCTGGGCACGCGAGGCGGTGGACCTGGGGCTGATCGCCGCCTTCATGGCAGTGATCCTCGTCGTCACGGCCCGGCGGCCGCCGATCGACCCTGCGGCGGTGGGAGTCTGCGCCCCCATCGCCGGCCTGTTCGTATTCGCGTTTGCGCCGGTCCAGTTGCTGATCACCGTCTATGCGGCCGGGATCCTCGCCGTGACGGCGCGGTGGTCACCGCTGGCACCGGCGACCCTGGCCATCGGCGCCGGCGCCGGCGCCGGCGCCGGCCTCATCGTGTACGCGCTGACGGCGGCGGGCGGTCCCCACCTCGCTCCCTGGCTGGTGCTGCCGGTGGTGGGGCTGGGCGCGCCCGCCGCGGCGGGCCTGGCGGCCGCGTTGCGCACGTCGGGCCCGGATAGCCCGGCGGCGCTGCGGCAGGCCCGTGTCCAGCAGGGCGCTGCGGCCGGCGCGATGACTGGCGGCGCCGCCGCGCTGCTGATCAACATTCTCACGCTCAACACGATGGTGCACAATCCCGCCGAGCTGGCGTGGTTGTCCGCGCTTGTCCTCGGCCCGCTGTTCGGCGTCGCCGCCGGCGCCGTCAGCGGGGCCGTCGGCGCAGATCGCCGGCGCGAGCCACGGCCAGAGGGCTCCTGGTCGGGTGGGTTCTTCGTCTTCCATTCATAGGCTCGCCGGCGATCACCTGGGATGGGCGTGGCGGTCGCCGACGGCACGGCAACCGTGCGACAGTGTCCCGTCTCCAGTAAGTCGGCCCTATCTCACTGATTCCGGCCCATTAGCCCCCGTGTCTCACTGAATCCGGCCCGCGCGTTCCCCAGGGTCCTGTCCGGTGTTAGCTGGCTTCCATGCACGGATGACTTCGGCTGCAAGCCAGTGCCCGAGGATCTCGGCTTCGGTTTCTATGGATGTGCCGTCGCGGAGGTGGTGCGGGTCGGCGCCGCGGGCGAGGAGCAGCACGGTCATCCCGACGTGGAGAGGGCCGCCGTGCTCGACGTGGGCGGTGTGCTCACGGTGGACGGCGTGCCGGAGGAGAGTGAGTCCATCCTGAGTCTCGTCTTCTGCGTCGTTCCCGGCGTCCAGGAGTTCCCGGAGCTGGAGCAGGTCGTGCTGTTCGATTGCCTGGTGTCCTGGTGACCAGGCGGCCTGGTGCGCGGGCCGGATTTCGGCCGTGTCTGGTGAAGCTGCAGCTGGCTTGTGCGGCCGCGGTCGCAGGCTGCGCTTGCTGACGGCGTATCTGGCGACCATTTCGTAGGAGATCCCGGTCGCGTTGTGCTCTGTGATCAGGTGGTCCAGGATCTGCCTGATCGTGCGGGCGGGCCGACGCGGATCACGGAGGTCCTCGTCGAGGATGGCATCGATGATGACGGTGTAGGGGTCCAGCCGCGAGGGGCGGGGCCTGGATGGTCCGCGGGGTTTGCGCGGCCGCGGGGGCTGTGCCGCGAGCGCCTGCCGGATTACCCGCCGGTGCAGGCCGTAGTCGTCGGCGAGTGCCCGTATCGACCGGTGACTGGTTCCGGCGTCGCGGCGGATGGCTTCGAACAGTTCCTGGCGTCGCGATCCGGTGAAATAGCGGCGGCGTCTGGCCGGCGCTTCCTGGCTGAATGCGTGCATCAGTGAGCTGGCGGGCCTGGCGGCCAGGGCGGCAAGCATGTCGATGCTGGGCTGGCCCGTAGCGTCGTCGCGCAGGTAGCGGTTCAGGTAGGCGGGACGCAGGTGATTGGCGCGGGCGAGCCGACGGATGTAGGTGGCGGGGGTGTCGCCGGCTGCGGGCCGGGGCCGGATTGGCAGAGGCCGCACCGCGGCGGCGGTCACAGGGCGCTGGCCCGGTGCCTGGCCGCCGGCCCGGGTGCTGAGCTCTGCTGGGCTGCGTGGTCGATGTCGAGGGTCTCCAGCTGCTTCCTGGTGATGCGCTCGGTGCCGGTCAGGATCGCCTCGATTGCAGCGCCGCGGATCAGGTGGGACAGGCTGCCGATCATCCCGCCGGTGCGCTGGTGCAGGTATTTGTCCAGCGAGGCCAGTGTCCCGGGCTGGTGCTGGTGCAGGCGCAGGGCGTCTTCGAGGGTGAGGATCACGCTCTGCCACTCACCGGCCAGCGGGAAAGCGACGGCGGGGATGAGGGTGAACCGGCCGGCGATCTGCCGGCCGCGGATGCCGGTGAACAGGCCCTGGTGCTCCAGGTCGATGCCCGCGTAGACGAATGTTGCCGGCAGGCGCTCGGAGAAGTACTTGAGGGTGTCAGATACTTCCGCGCCGCTGCGGGTGGCCAGCTGCATGTTGTGGATCTCATCGACCAGCACCGCACTGACGCGCATATCGACGGCGACACCGCAGACGGCCTCGATGATGTCGGTTATGTTGGCCCGCGGCAGGACCGGCAGGCCCAGGAAGCGGGCGAATTCCATGGCCAGCATCCGCGGGGTCGCCGCGGGCGGGACGGTCGCGTAGATCACCGGGATGCGGTCCAGCCCGGGATGGCGGTCGCGGTCGATGGCCTCGTGGGTCTTGCCGAACTGGGCGATCGCGGTGGTCTTCCCGGTGCCAGCCGGGCCGGACAGGATCAGGCCCTGACGGGCGCTGATCGCATGCCGGTTCAGCAGCGTCAGCCGCCGCCCGGTGGTGACGACCTTCCGCAGCGTCGAGGTGGCGACCACGCCCAGCCGGGTGTGGTAGTCCAGCCGTTCGTCGTCATAAGCACGGCGGGCATCCTCGTCCAGGGCGGCGTACTGGCCGCCGGGCAGCAGGGCCGTCGGTGCGGGCGCGGCGCGGATGAAGTCCCGCCATCCTTCCAGCGTCGTCAGGTGCCGGTGCGGATCTGAGCCTGTGACGGCCGGTCCGTGGCCAGCCGCCACGGCCTCGCCGGTGTTCACCATCGTTTCCTGGCTTCCTCGAACGGGTCGAAGATGCCGAGCGGGATGACCTTGGCGACAGGCTGGTCATCTTGGGGCAGTGCGCAGGCAGCAGCTTCGCCGGCCGGTGCCGCTGCGGCGGGTCCGTCGGTGCCGGCGGTGTCCCGTGCCGACGTGGCGCGAGTGCGGGCGGCAACCCGCAGGTCCCGGGCCGCCGGCTTGCCTCCTCGCGGCCGTGACCTGGCCCGGGCCGTCACGCCGCCCGCTGGTCCCTGCTCCGCTTCCGGGTCCGGCACCGGCGGGCCGTGGTAGGCGCGGCGCAGCAGCTCATCGACTGCCTGGGCGCGTTCCAGCTCGCTGGCATCACCGCGGCCCTGCCCGGCCAGCTGGCCCGACACGTGATCCCAGGCCAGGTCCCCGAACGGCACCGGCACCCGGTCCAGGTACTTCCACGGGCACGTGATCCAGCCGCTGGGGCCGCGGACGAACACCTTCGAGACGTCGTAAGGGTCGCGGTGGACCTCCCACCGGCCATCCCTGACGCCCGAAGGCTGCTGCCGGATCGGGTTCAGCTCCGCAGCGTCGTAAGTCCGGTGGCTGATCTTGACGCCGTAGGCGTTGACGGCCCGCCAGACCGCGGGCAGCAGCTCGATATGGTCCTCGGCGCTGAGCGGGACCGGCACGTACCCCGCGGTCTCGATCAGCGCGGCGTACTTCTGGTTCGGGGAGAACGTCCGCTGCGGGTGCAGCGGATCCCGCAGTCCCTCGTGCGGCCTGTTCTGCCAGACCGAAATGAGCCATTCGTCCAGAAGATCCTGCATCTGCATCAGCGACCACGCCGGCTGCACGGCCGCGCCGCGTCCGCGCCGGTCCGCGCTGCGCCCCAGGTAGCCGGCGGCGAACTGGCAGAACAGCGTGCCCAGCGAGGAGAACATCCTCTCGATATGCGGCTTGTCCGATCCGGTCGCCAGGTGCGCCGGCGGATGCTGATCCCAGGTGGCGCACGAGGAGCGGAAGTGGAGAGAACAGTCGTGGTCGATGACGATGGTGTCCGGCACGATCACCGGCCGGGCCGCGGCGTGCCGCAGCCGCTCGTCGATGCCCAGCAGCCGGTCATAGGGGAGGGCCGAGTGCGCCATCGCCAGGCTCGCCGGCCACCCTGGCCGCATCGGCTCAGGGGTGAGCGCCCGGGCCAGCAGCACGCTGGCATCCACCGACCGGGCCGAGGGCCGCAGCACCGCCGCGGGCACCGTCCGGGTCGCCACGTCGATCATCCCGGTCAGCTCCACCCGGCCGGGCACCCCGTCATCCAGCATGACCATCACGTCCAGCGGCGTGGAGTCGATCTCCATCAGCTCGCCCGGTGCCGCCGGGCTGGCTTGGGAGAACATCCGCTGCGGCCGGCCCGCCAGCCCCCGCCGGGTGGCCGCGGACCCGGTCGTGTGCCTGCCCGCCGACAGCCGGGAGAACAGCCGGAACATCGTGGCCCGTGACGGCTCCGTGCCTGCCTCCCCCCGCTCGGCCAGGAGCTCGCGGGTGCGCCACATGATGAACGTCGCCGTCCGCGACGACTGGTCGGTCGCCTCGGCGATCGCCTGCTCCATTGCCCCGGCCACCACCGGTCCGCAGCGGCCAGCCGGGCTGCGGCGCCGCGTCGCGCGCCTGTCCACCAACCCGGGCAGCCCCTCGGCCTGCCACCGCTGCCGCCTGTGCTTGACAGTGGAGGCCGCGACCGGACTGCCCGGCACTGACAGCTCGGCTGCCTTGGCCAGCTCCCGCTGGCGCAGGCTCGTATGCTCCACGTCATAGGCCGGGCAAGGCGGTGTCCCGGCAGGGGCATCCGGGCGGATCCCGTCCACGACCTCGATGATGTGCGCCTCCCACCACCGTGCCCGCTCGGCCGCCTCCGGCGGCAGGCCCGCAAGCCCGGTCCCCGCGCCCTGATGACCGCCCGTCACCCGCGGCGCCAGCCGCAGCCGCCCGCTGCCCGCAAGTTCGGCCAGCGCCGCCTCTTCCACGATCCCGTCATCGCCGGCGAACCGGACCGCCGTCCCCGACGCGCCCAGCACCACCCGCGGCCGGCCATCGACAATAACCTGATCCCCGGCCCTGATCCCCTCCGCCCCGGCCAGCCCGGTCATCATGTGCTCCCCTCCGGCGACCGCCACGTCATCGAGGTCCCCTCCAGCAGAACCGACAGGTCACAGCTCAGCTCACGCCGCCACAGCAGGTGATAGGCCACCGGCAGGACCACGACCGGATCACCGGCCAGCCTCACGCCAGCCAGCAGCGGCAGGCCCGCCGCGAACACCTCCAGCAGCGCAGCCGCCGTCGGCTCCCTGCGGCACCGCTGATGCCGGTAACGCGACAGCCACCGCACATTCGCCCGCACCACCGGATCGATCATGCCCGCCCGCCGGAACTCCCAGCCCGCCTGCCCGCAAGCCGCAGCCATCACCCGGAACACCTCGGCGTCCCCTGCCGGGATCCGGTCATCAGGACGCACATCCACCACCACCCCGCCGCCATCGGCCCGCCGCGCGAAGAAATCCGGCGCATGCCGCCGCCGTCGTCCGTCCTCATCACGCCAGTGCAGCCAGAACGGCTGGGAAGCGATACCCGTGATGCCCGGATCGAAGTCCATCAGCATGACATGATCGCGTTCCAGCCACGACTCGAAACCCACGTGCGCCCGCGTGGTCGAGGACCACCACGAGCCCGGGAAATGCGCTGCCCCCTTCACCCAGTGAAACGACCGCACCGGCACCGCATCCTCGAACCGCTCGCAAGCGCATACCGCGAGCGGCACCCGGCGCACCGTTCCGTCCTCCCGCACGAACTCCACCCAGAACCGCAGCTCAGCACTGCATCCAAGGTCCAGTGCAGCGACATCCACCAGCCAGCCCGCAATCCCGGATCAAAACTACAACCATGTAATTAACGGTCCAAGAGTAGTCAGACCGAGGCCGCAGCGGGCCGGTGTGACTGACAGCGATATTTGGCATCTGCCAGGTTTAGGTGGCGAGTGGATCCGCGGGTGAGCTGGGCGCGCGTGGCCTGGATGATGCTGGCGGGCGGGCTGGGTGGATGGCCTGCCAGGTTTAGCTGGCGCGTGGCCGGGTTTGCGGGGCTGGCGTTGTCGCCATGCGCGCGGGGCTGGCCTGGTTGTCGGCGATGTCGGGGAACAGTTGCCTGATGTCGACGTCGAGTGCGGTGGCGATGGCGTAGAGCCGGTCGACGGAGATCGAGTGCTGGCCGTGTTCGACCCGGACGTAGAACGAGCGGTTCAGTCCGGCTGCTGCTGCTAGCGACGTCTGGGTCATGCCCTTGGTCTCGCGAAGTTCCCGCAGCCGCCGTCCGAATGCGGCCCGTCTGGGCGAGGAGATCGACTCGGTCGTGGTGCCGGGCACGTGTGAACGGTAGCCCAGTTCGGCGAAAGCTGGCTCTTTCCGCGGCTCTGTGTGGTATTTCATACAGAATTACATTGGTGTAGTTCTGGCTGGGACGGCGGTCGGGCGTGATCGTTTCAGGTGCTGCAGGCGGCTGGCCGACGGCCGGGGTCTGCTCGGATGCGTGCGGGCTGCTGGACCTGGTGACGCCGGGTTGTGAGGCCGGCGGCTGGGACCGGGATGGCCTGGCGCTGGAGGCGGGCTGGGCCGGGCGGTGGACGATGGCGTGGAAGACGCCCGAGGGTGAGGTGGTGTGCCCGGTCGGCGAGGCGGGGTCGGTCCGGGTGGCGGACTGCCGGCCGGTGCGGCCGTTTGCCTGGCGCACCTCCCAGCGGCACCGGCCGGGGTTGCAGTTCATGGTGTCAACGGGGCGGCATCACGGGTTCGAGAGCATCGCCGAGCGGTATCTGCTGCTGGCGCTGGACTTCGTCGCGGATGTGGTGACGGTGGTGTCCCAGCCGCACCGGATGCGGTTCCGGGCGGCCGGCGGGGTGGTGATGGAGCACACCCCGGACTTTCTGGTGGTCACCGGGGATGGGACCTGGCTGGTGGATGTGCGGCCGGCGGGCCGGATCGGCGAGCGGGACCGGGTCAAGTTCGCCGCGTCGGCGGAGGCTGCCTTGTCGTGCGGATGGCGGTATCTGGTGGTGACCGGCTGGCGGGCGCACGTGGTGACGACGCTGGACACCTTGTCGGCGCAGCGCCGGGCGCTGTCGGATCCGCTGGGCGTGCAGGCCGAGCTGCTGGGCGCCGCCGAGGGCGCGGGCCGGGTGCCGTTCGGCGAGCTGGTCGCGGGGAGGTGCTGTCCGCCGGTCGCGCGGGCGCACGCGCTGCACTTGATCTGGCATCGGCGGCTGGGCGTTGATCTTGCGGCGCCGCTTGGTGACGGGAGCCTGGTCTGGCGGGCCGGGCGGTGAGTCCGGGGAAGGCGTCGTTTGAGCTGTCGGAGGGCACCTGCCTGGTGATCGGCGGGGCTGAGTGGGTGGTGGTATCGTTCTGGCCGCATCTGGGTCGGGTGGCGATCCGCCCGGCAGGCGGCGGTGCGGAGCAGGCGCAGACGGTCGGCTGGCTGGTGAACCATCCGGACTGCCGCGCCTCGACGAGCACCATGGCGTTGCCGGCGGCGAGCCGGGGACGCCAGCCGGCGGGGCTGGCTGACCTGACTGGTCATCAGCGTGAGCTGGTGCAGTTGCGGTATGCGCATGTCATGGAGGCCGAGACCGGTTACCGCAGCGGGAGCGCGCTGCATGCGGTGCCCGGTGAGCCGCGGCACGGTTATCACCCGGCGACCACCACGCTGGCGGCGCGCCGGGAGGCCAAGGTCGCCGAGGTCAGGGCGCTGGCGCCTGATGTCGCGGCGGCGGCGGGGCTGGCCGGCCTCAGCGTCCGCACCCTCCAGCGCTGGGCTGGCGACTGCGCCCGGTTCGGCGTCCTGGGCTGTGCTGACGGCCGCTGGCTGCGGCGCAGCACCGGCCGCTACACGATGACCGCCCAGCTCCGCGAGGCGATCTTCTGGGTCCGCGAGCAGACGCTGCACCGGTCCCGGGTGTCGATGAAGACCCGTGAGCGGATGATCCACCAGTACGCGCGGGACACCTTCGGCCCGGGTGCGGTGGCGGTGCCCAGTTACCAGACGCTGCGGGCCGTGTGGATCGAATGGTTCGGGCCCGGCGGTGCCCGGCAGAAATACGCCCGGTCGGCGGCCCGGCTGGAGGCGACCGGGGAGCATGTCGTGGTGCACCGGCCCGGGCAGGTAGTCGCGCTGGACACCACCCCGCTTGGGGTGAAGGTCCGCGAGACCGTGTTCGGCGAGCCGGTGACGGTCCACCTGACGCTGGCGCTGGATATGTTCACGCATTCGCTGGTCGCTTTCCGGCTCACCCTGGTGTCGGACACCTCGGTGGATGTGGCGATGCTGCTGCGGGATGTGATGATGCCGCTGCCGTTGCGCCGGGACTGGGGACAGGACATGGAATGGCCCTACCCGGGCATCCCCGCGGCGGTGGTGGCCGAGTTCGCCGGGCACCGGGTGGCCGGCCTGCCGTTTTTCGCTCCCGAGACGGTCACCACCGATCACGGGTCGGTTTACAAGAACCACCATCTGGCCGAGGTGCAGCTGGTGATCGGCGCGAACATCTTGCCGTCGAGGGTGCTGCGGCCAACCGACAAGCAGGCCGTTGAACGGGCATTTTCCGGGATCCAGTCGCTGCTGCTGGAGATGCTGGCCGGGTACCGGGGGATCGACGTCGCCGACCGGGGCGCCGACCCCGAGGGCGACGCGGTGTGGACGGTGACCGAGATGGAGCACCTGATCGCTACCTGGATCGTGCGCGTCTGGCAGAACCGGGAGCTGGGCGAGTACGCGCCCTGCTGGGACCCGGGGACCGCGCACAGTCCTAACACGCTGTTCGCCGCCGCGATGGCCCAGGGCGGGTTCGCGTTGCAGATCCCCTCCCCGCAGCTGTACTACCAGCTGCTGCCCGTCCACCACGTGGCGACCCACGGCAGGCGCGGGGTGAAGATCAAGGGCTTGTGGTACGACGGTCCCGGCCTGGACGCCTACCGGGACGGGCCGTCCAGCCGGGGTGGCGTGCACAAGGGCAAGTGGGTGATCCGGTCCGATCCGCGGGACCGCAGGTTCTGCTTCTTCCAGGACCCGCTGACCCATGACTGGCATGAGCTGCGCTGGGCTGGGCTGCCCGCCGCCGGGGAGGTGCCCTCGTTCGGCGACGCCCGGGTCACCCAGATGCTCCGCCAGGCCAAAGACGCAGGGCTGAGTCCTGCGTCCGATGCGGAGCTGCTGCCGGTGCTGCTGGACCTGATCGGCGGCGGCCACGCGCCGGCGGGCAAGGCCCAGCGGACCGTGCACGCCCGTGAGGTGCTGCGCGGCCAAGCGGCAGCCGCCGACCGTCCCCCGGCCGGCGAGCCGGGCGCCTGCTGTGACCGGGACTCACCGCAGCCCGGCACCGCCAGCGGTGCGGCGCCGGGCTGGCCGGAGCGGGCCGCAGCAGCCACCCGCGCCGTCGACGCTGAACGGCGGCGGCGCCGCGAGCAGGTGGTGGCAGGGCCGCTGGAGCCGCCGCCGCGGCTGGGCGAGCAGTACCGGCGGGGCAGCTTGCTCACTCTCCCCGGCCCGGCAGGCACCGATGAGCAGGACGCCAGGTGACCTCGCGCGACCGGGCCGGCCTTGAGCTGCTGCCGCTCATTCTTCCCGGGCCCCCGCGAGACCGCGAGCGCGCCGACGGCTGGCGGCAGTGGCGGCTGACGCGCCACGACTTCGTGCCGGCCCCGCGCCTGGCGGCGGCTGCCTACAAGGTGATGAGCCCCCGCGACAAGATGCTGCACGACCTGCACCGCGCCGCCACCCACGCGAACCTGGCGTTCCAGGAGACGCCGATGAGCGCGGCGGTGTCGGCGCTGATGCGCTCGCGGATCCACGGCAACGCGCTCAAGCACAACCCCACCACCCGCGCCGGACTGATGATCAGCGGCGGCGGCTACCAGGGGAAAACCGAGACCGCCTGCGAGGTCGCCGCCGAGTTCGAGGACCAGTGGCTGGCGCTGCACCAGCACGCCAACCCCGCCGCCGTGCCCGGCACCCGCGACCTGCACATCCCGGTCGCCTACGCCCAGACACCGGTCACCGCCAAGCCGAAAAGCTGCTGCCAGGCGATCCTCGGCTTCTTCGGCGCCGGCCACAAGAACATGACACTGCCGCAGCTGATCCGCACCGTCCGCGCCTCACTGCACGACCACGGCACGAAGGTGCTGATCCTGGATGATGTCACCCGGCTGAAGATGCACCGCGCCGACGACCAGGACACCCTGGACCTGATCCGGTCGCTGATGAGCATGAACGTCACCCTGATCCTCATCGGGGTCGACATTCCCCGCTCCGGCCTGCTCGGCGAAGGCCGCCCCGGAGGCGACGAGCACATCGGAGCGGCCGCCACCCAGACCGCGCGCCGCTTCGACCTGATCACCCTCGACCCGTTCCGCTACGACAGCCTGGCCGGCATCACCGCCTGGGCCAGGCACCTGATCGGCATCGAGCAGCAGCTACGGCTGCTCAGCACCCGGCCGGGCATGCTGACCGGCGGCGTCATGCCCGAATACCTGTTCCGCCGCACCGGCGGTGTTGTCGGGCGCCTGGAGCGGCTCATCGAAGACGGCGCCACGCTGGCCATGGACACCGGGACCGAATGCCTCACCGAAACCCTCCTGGACAAAGTCACCACCGGCCCGGCCGAGGACACCACCAGCGGCGCTGCCCGGGCCCCCGCTCAGCGCGGACGCCGCCGGCCCCGCAACACCGCATTCGACGATCACGGGCCCGCACCCGGCGGCCAGGCCCCGTGACCGGCATGCCACGGCCCGGCGCAGGACGTCTGCGCAAGGCCCTGCCCGGCAGCACCGCCGTCAGCCAGGCCGCTCCCATCCCAGCTCAGCGCGCGGCACACCGCAGGCCGCCCGCGCCGCAGCCGCAAGCGCGGCGGGAACACCGTGCCGATGACCACGGCCCCGCCGCGAACCAGGGACCTGAGGCACATGCGCCCGCTGCCCCGCAGCCTGGACCCGCTGCCGGAGGAGTCCCTGCCCGGCTACCTGCTCCGGCTCTCCTGCCGTCTCGACCTGGCTCCCGGTCAGGTCCTTCAGCTCACCGGGCTGTCCGCCAGCGACCCCGGCCGGCATTTGTCGGCTCCGCGAGGCCACATGATGGTCCTGGACACCGCGACGGCCCTGTCGTTCGCGCACGCCACCAGGCTCAGCACCGCTGAGATCACCGGATTGTGCATGATCAGCATGGCCGGCCGGTATCCATGGGCTGCTCCCGCGATCACCCGTGACCAGTGGGGCACACGCTCGGTCACCAGCCCATGGGTGTTCACCTCCGCGACCCGGTACTGCCCCCAGTGCCTGGCCGGAGACGGCAGCTCCATCCAGCAGCACTACGGCGGGCCCTGGCGGAAGACCTGGAGGCTGCCGGTGGTCTTCGCCTGCCCGGTTCACGGCCGGCTGCTGGATCATCTGTGTCCCTCATGCCGGCAGCCAGCCCTGGCCGACGGAACCTCGGCCAGCCTGGTGCCCCGCATCCGCGACGGCGGCCTGCATCCGGCTCAATGCCGGACCGCCCTGCGACCCGGACCCGGCTCCCACCGCGCCATCTCCTGCGGAGCCCGCCTCGATGCTCATCCGCAGCAGGCCGGGCAGCCCCGCCGGCCTCCACGACCTGCTGACCGTCCAAGACCGCCTTCTCCACCTGCTCCATCCCTGCGGGCCGACCACGACCCGCAGCGCAGGACACCCCGCCACAACCCTCCAGTACTTCGCTGACCTGCGGATGGTCTGCAGCCTCATCACCGCGGCATGGCCAGCAGGCCGAAACCTGATCCCCGCCCAGCCCCTCGCCGACACCCTCGGCGATCACCTCGCCAAGGTGAACGCCACCACCCACCGCCACTACGACACCCCGCCGCTGGACCCGCTCCCGTGCGCTGCTCTCATCACCGCGGCCGTCCGCATCCTCGACGACGATGACCGGCGAGCACTCGCACAGCACCTGACGCCCATCCGAGACAGCGTGATCAGGAAAAGCCCGCAAGCCCGGTGGACCCGCCACTACCGGGCCATCGAACACCAGTGCTCCGACGGCCTGCGAGACGCGCTCCAGCCCCTCGTGCACACCTACCACCGCACCGGCCGGCACCCCTACGCCCGCCGGGCACCCGCACCCAGCGTCCGCTTCGGACCTGAGCACATCCCCGAGCAACTCCAAGACGACTGGTTCGACCGGCATTTCCGCCACTTCGGCGGGGCCAGCCCGCGCCTGATCCGCAGGGCCGCCGCAGTCCGGCTGGTCCAGATGGCGGCAGGCGGCCCGCTCTCCGACGCTGCGGCCTTCCTCGGCATCGACCACCGCTACACCAGCGCCTCGCTGTCGTCAGCTCTGGCCACGGCCGCCCGCCCGGCCACCGACGCGAGCCCAGCGCAGTTCCGGATCGCCGTGCACGCACTCGCCCGGCAGCTCAACGACACCCGCAACCTCATCGACTACCAGCACCGCCGCGAAGCCCTCCGCACCTGGTACATCGACATCGCCACATGGCAGACCTTCACCGACCAGCTGCCCCGGACAAAAGGCCCGTTCCAGCCCGGCCTCGGCGACTGCAAACGCGAATTCGCCTCCCAGATCGTCTGGACCCGCATCACCCACGGCGAGCACGTCCTCGCCCCCTGCCCCATCCAAGACCAGCAGCCCCGCCCGGACCCCACCTGGAACGAGCGCCGCACCAACATGTGGAGCGTCTACCTAGCCAGCCCTCTCAAACCCCACTACGCCGACCTCAAGAAGATCCTCCGCCCCTACACCGACTCACTCGCCACCACCATTGACCTGCAGCGACCAGCCAAGCCGCAGACCAACGCCGACTCCCGCCAGCGCTAGGAACCTCCCTCACCGACCAGCGCACTCACGTTAGCGGTAGTGCGGTCATTCCGCCGTCAGCTTCGACGAGCACCGCTGGACAACGTCGGCAGGCCGAGGACCCGCCTGATGATGACGAAAATGCTGCTGGTGTGACCCCCAGCCATAGATGGCGGCCGGGAGGTGATCGACGTGCGGGTTCTCGCGGATTCCCAGGTTTTGTTCGCGGGAGTTCCCAGCCCTGCTTGGCGGCCTGGTCCAGAGTCGACGACCCGACCTGCACGTTTCGACGGAACCGCCACCTATTTCTGGGAACCGCCAACTAAAGCTGGGGGTCGCAGCTGGTCACCGAGCCGCGCGGCCAGGGGCCAGTTACCGATCCCAGGGGCCAACTAAAGATCACAGGCACAAAGACGCCCCGCTCCCCGCAGGCCACTCGCCACCTAAACCTGGCAGATGCCAAATATCGCTGTCAGTCACAGCCGGATTCAGTGAGACACGGGGGCTAATAGGCCGGAATCAGTGAGACAGGGCCGACTTACTGGAGACGGGACAGACAGGCCCCGTGGTCCCGCAACTGGCGACCAGGTGGTCCCATGAACGTGGCAGAAAACCCGCAGGGTGGTCCCATGACGCTGGCGGACGACGCACTGCGCAGCTAGCGTCGGTGCTAGCGTCGATTCAGCCACCACCGAAGCAGGCGATCAACATGGCACAGGTCACCCTGCGGGATCTGATAGGACTTAGCGATCAGCCGGCGGCGTTCCGAGATACAACGCTGATCATGATCGACTGCCAGAACACCTACCGCCAGGGTGTCATGCAGCTGGAAGGTGTCGAGGCCGCGCTGGCGGAGGCGGCGCGCCTGCTCGCCCGCGCGCGCGGCGCCGGTATTCCGATCCTCCACATCATGCACGACGCCGGGGAGGGTTCCCCGTACGACGTGCACGCCGAGATCGGGCAGATCAGCGAGCAGGTCGCTCCTGTTCCTGGCGAGCCCGTCATCGTGAAGAACTATCCGAACTCGTTCGTCGGCACAGACCTCGACGCCCGGCTACGCGAAGCACCCGGCCGCGAGCTGATCCTGGCCGGGTTCATGACGCACATGTGCGTCAGTTCGACCGCGCGCGGCGCCTTCAACCTCGGCTACCGCCCGACGGTGGTGGCCAGCGCCACTGCCACCAGGGAGCTGCCAGGAACCGGCGGCGTTCCGGTGCCCGCGCCGGCGCTTCAAGCGGCCAGCCTCGCCGCGATCGGCGACCTCTTCGGCGTCGTCGTGAGCAAGCCCGACGACCTACCGGACTGATGCCCAACCCGCTGCTGATCACCTGCCGCTGCTGATCACCTACCGCGGCTGATCACCTACCGCGGCTGATCACCTGCCGCTGCTGATCACCTACCGCGGCTGGTCACCTGCCGCGGCCCGTTGCCGTATCGGCTAACATTCCCACGCCTGTGTGCCCAACTGCGCCCAGGGCAGCTCCCACCTGTCGCCACGGACGCCCCAGCCATAGTTGACAGACTGCGAATGTCCCCTGTCACCCTATAGGAGTGACGTGTACCGCTGGTCCCAGTATGATCGTGGCGGCTTACGTGTACGTTAGCGCTCGCGCGCCCCGGGACTTGACGGCATTGCTTCGCGACGAGGGAGACATTCATGCCATTCGCTTCCGCGAGTTCCTACTCCTATCCTCTGCTGGGCGTGTTTTGGACGATCCTCGAGATCTTCCTGTTCGTAATCTGGATCTGGATCCTGATCGCAGTATTCTCGGACATCTTCCGCAGCCACGACCTGTCCGGCTGGGGCAAGGCCCTGTGGTTCCTCTTCGTGCTGTTCATCCCGCTGCTAGGCGTCCTGGTCTACCTGATCGCCCGCGGCGGGGGCATGCACGATCGGGCCGTGCAGCAGGCTCAACGGCAGGACGAGGCACTCCGCAGCTATGTCCAGGAGGCCGCATCGGCATCCCCGGCCAGCTCCGCAGATCAGCTGGCGAAGCTCGCCGGCCTTCGCGACCGCGGCGTCATCACGGCTGAGGAATTCGAGCGCGAGAAGGCAAAAATCCTCGCCTGAGCGCGAAGGCGGCCAGCGCAGCAGCCTGGCCCCGATGCGGAAATAGCAGTTGTGGCCTGTCGTGCGCCTGCGCGCCCACCGTGAAGCTTGTGGCCTCGTGGGGAAGGCATCCACATGGGCTCCGACTGATGGGGCTCCGACTGATGGGGCTCCGACTGCTTCATCAGTGAACACGTGGTCGCGAAGTACGGCTGCCGAAGAAGCAGGAATTCAACGCCAGAAACCGGGACATTCGTCGCTCGCGGTCAGGTACCGGGCATCCCGGTGCCGCAGCGCGCTGTAGCGCTTAGGCAGCCAACTCGATGGTTAGCGTTGCTGTACTTCGGTGTTGTACAGACGCTGCAACCGGCTTGCTACTTGATCGCAACTGGCCTGCTACCTGGGGTGGGCGATACTGGGATCGAACCAGTGACCTCCTCGGTGTGAACGAGGCGCTCTCCCGCTGAGCTAATCGCCCTCCTCGCGCGGCGGCCGACTGGATGCGGCGAAGCCGTCCCCGCCCGAGCGGTCACAGACTAGCGCATTCCCGGGCCCGGCACCGACGAGGCCCGGCAGGCCGCCTCCGGCGGTCGACCGTCATAGATTCTGTACACAAAGTTACGGTATGAGACGACGATCACGCTCTGCGAAGCCCGGTAACTGAACAAGGCTGACCGGCCACATCGTTGTCAAGTGAGGAGCGTTTGCCCAGCTCATGTCGCTTTTGCGAGTCATGACCGAGGTTACAGGCGGCCCCGCTAGCGGAATCCTTAGGAGTGAGGAAGTTCACCCCCGAGCGCCTCATCCCCGCTGGCGAGCGTCTGCACCAAGTAGCGCCCGCGACGGCGGGACCCGACGAGGTAAAGGTTTTGGACCACGATGAACGCCAGCACGAAAGTCTCCGCCAAGCTCGGCATGCAGCTCGTCGTCCCGGAGCACACCTCGGTACCGCTCGTCGCCAGTCTCAGCTACCGCGGCGATGACCCCTACGCCGTTCGTATGGCGTTCCACGTGGGCATGGAACAGCCGGTCGAGTGGATCTTCGCGAGAGAGCTGCTCATCGCCGGGCACGAGGCGGAAAACGGCGGCGAGGGCGACGTCCAGGTCTGGCCGGCTGCAGGCACCGACGGCGAGGTACTCAACATCGAACTGTCCTCGCCGTTCGGGCAGGCGCTCTTCGAGGCGCCCGCGGCCGCAGTCGCGGAGTTCATCCGGCGCACGTACCAGCTCGTTCCCGCCGGCCACGAAGACGAGTTCGTGGACGTGGAGAGCGAACTCGAAGACCTGCTGTGGAAGCGATGACCGTTACGGCAGCTTCCAGTCGACCGGCGCGGCACCCTGCTCCTCGAGCAGCCTGCTCGCACGGCTGAACGGCCGCGAGCCGAAGAACCCCCGGTCGGCGGAGTTGGGGCTCGGATGCGCGGACTCGATGCACGGGACACCGCCGAGCAGTGGCGTGAGGCTCCGCGCGTCGCGGCCCCACAGGATCGCCACCAGGGGCGCGTCACGGGCGGCGAGCGCCCTGATGGCCTGCTCGGTAACCTCCTCCCAGCCTTTGCCGCGATGTGAGGCAGGCTTGCGCGGCGCAACCGTAAGCACCCTGTTGAGCAGCAGCACGCCGCGCTCCGTCCACGGGCTGAGATCGCCGTTTGACGGCAGCGGGTAGCCCAGATCGGCGCCGTACTCGCGGAAGATGTTCACCAGGCTCGGCGGCAGTGGCCAGACATCGGGCGCCACCGAGAAGCTCAGGCCGACCGGATTCCCAGGTGTAGGGTACGGGTCCTGCCCAACGATCAGCACCCGCACGTCGCAGAACGGCTGCCTGAACGCGCGCAGTACGTTCACGCCCGCGGGCAGGTAACGGCGGCCCGCGGCCACCTCTGCGCGCAGGAAGTCACCCATCGCCGCGATCCGGGCCGCTGCCGGCTCAAGCGCCTCGGCCCAGCCTGCTTCGACGATCTCGCTCAACGGCCGTCCTGCCATGACGACCTAGCCTAGAGGAAGCCTGGAGGCGTTCACCCCGGGGTGCGTCACGGATCGGAGTTCTCCGCAGCGCGCTGCGCGAACACGTCGGCCGCCTTCCTTGTGACCGGGCCAGGCGCATCGGGCAGCGGCTTCCCGTCCACGCTGCGGATCGCCTGCACGTCGCGCATCGTGGAGGTGAGGAACGCCTCTTCGGCCTCGGCCAGCGCGCCGAGCGGCACGTCCCGTTCCTCAGCGCCGCACCATTCGATCACAAGCCCGCGGGTGACACCGGCCAGGCAGCCCGCCGAGAGCGGCGGTGTGACCAGGTGTCCCCCTGTGACAAGGAACACGTTCGTTCCGGTGCCCTCGCACAGATTTCCGCCGTGTTCCCGAAGATCGCCTCGAGGGCGCCGCGCTCGCGGGCGAAGGCGAGCGCTCGCACGTTCTCGGCGTACGAGATGGTCTTCAGGCCGGTGAGCGCGCCGTGCTCGTTGCGTGCCCAGGGCACGACAGCCACGTCGGCGACGGGCACACCGGGTCCAAGGTCTTCAAGTGCCACGACGGTCGACGCCGTCGCCCACCGTCAGGCCATGGTCGAAGATCGCCACCCGCGCGTCGTCGGCGTCGTGCAGTTCACCGTTCACCCATGCCTTCACGAGAATGCACCTTAACGGTGGCCGGGGTGGCGCTCGCATCTTCCTGCGGATGGCGCCGGAAGGTCGGGAACATGAACACAGGCGCGAGGCGGACGGTGCATGGACCAGGTCGCCATGCGACCCGCGGTGTCACATTCACGGTCCAGGAGGAGATGCGCGTGCCGCACCTACGTCTCCGATGTTGCTGATGTTTCTGGTATTGCGCCACAGTAGGTCAGATCAACGCTGATCATAGTTCGGCAAGTGCGGCCGCCGGGTTTACAGGAGGCCGCCGCATGTCGCGGCTGCCGCCGCGGTGAGATCAGGCAGCAGCCGATCGACGGCGCTGATCTGGTCGGCGACCTCACGGTCGGTGAGCATCACGGGAACGTGCGCGCGGACCTCGTCGTGCACGGCGCGCATCGGAGCGGCAGGCGCGGCACCCCAGGACGGGCTCACCGCCCGCAGGTCGATGCCCTGTGCCGCGCACAGGATCTCCACCGCCAGGCAGCTTCGCACGTTCGCGACCACATCGCGCAGCTTGCGCACCCCCGTCCAGCCCATGGACACGTGATCCTCCTGCTTACCCGACGTCGGGATCGTGTCCACGCTCGCCGGGTGCGCGAGCACCTTGTTCTCACTGACCAGCGACGCGGCCGTGTACTGGGCGAGCATGAAGCCGGAGTTGGTGCCGGCCTCCGGTGCCAGGAACGGCGGCAGGCCGCGGGAGAAGGCCGGGTCGAGCATCCGGTCCACCCTCCGCTCGCTGATGCTGGCCAGTTCCGCGAGCGCCATCGCGAGCATGTCGGCGGCGAAGGCGAGCGGCTCACCGTGGAAGTTGCCCGTCGTCATCACCGTGCCGTCCGGAACGATGACGGGGTTGTCGACGACCGAGTCAAGCTCGGTCTCCGTCACCCGGCGCGCGTGCGCGAGCACGTCGCGGACGGCGCCATGCACCTGCGGAGCGCAGCGCAGGCAGTATGCGTCCTGCACGGCGTGACGGCTATGGCGGTGGCTTGCCATCAGCTGCGAACCGGCGAGCAGCGCGCGCATGTTGGCCGCGCTCGCCTGCTGGCCAGCGTGTGGCCTGATCACCTGGACCCGCTCGTCGTACGGCCGGTCGGTGCCGAGCAGCGCCTCGACGGAAAGCGCGCACGCCACGTCCGCCGCCTGGACCAGCATGTCGGCCTCGTGCACCGAGAATGCGAGCAGCGCCTGCATCGGCTCGGTCCCGTTGACCAGCGCAAGGCCCTCCTTGGGGGCTCGTTTCAGTGGCGCGAGGCCCTCTTCTGCGAGCAGTTCCGCGGCAGGACGGCCTGCAGGGTCCGCGGCACCCGCGCGCCGCAGCCTCGCCGATCAACGGTTGCGCCAGGTGGGCGAGCTGCGCCAGGTCACCAGACGCACCCACCGAGCCCTTGCCAGGGATCACGGGAAGCAGTCCGCGCGCGAGCATTTCGAGCAGTCGCTCGGGCAGATCCTGCCGTACACCTGAGTACCCGGCCGCGAGCGTCCTCGCGCGCAGCAGCAGCACCGCACCGGACTGGCGCCATGATCCAGCGGGTCGCCGGTGCCCGCCGCGTGCGACCGGATGATCGCGTGCTGCAGCAGGGCTAGGTCGCCTTGCGGGACCTTGGTATCGGCGAGTGCGCCGAAGCCTGTATTGACGCCGTAGACGGGCTGATCACCGCCGATCGCCGCGATGACCACCTTGCGGCTCGCTTCCATCCTGGCGGGCACGTCCGGCCCGAGTACGGCACGGGCCCGCACCGCCGCGACATCTACCACGTCGTCGATGGTGAGGCCGTCGCCGGTGACGACCACAGTTCGC
>CAVQKF010000012.1:0-70237 GCA_963712955.1 uncultured Actinomycetota bacterium
AAAGCGATCTTCATGCCCTTCTCCCTTCAGCGGGAGTCTTCGAGCCAGCGTCTATAGAGTATGTCCCCTCGCTTTGAGGCCTGTACGCCGTGTCTATCCCTGCAGTCTTCTTGATCTGTTACAACTTTCTCTACGGTTTCCAGTTTCCAGGCCCGCACATGATCACCGATCTTGGCGAGGGCCGCGCGCCGATACGCTAACGCCTGGCTGGCGCAACACCCGTCCGCAACCCGGTCCCAGTCGCTCAGAAAGATGGCGGGCCGGGCTCCGGCTGCCTCCTTTGGCCCCTCCGGGCCACCTTGGCGCCGTCGCGCACTCAACCCCCGCGGCCCCCCGTACCGACATCCCCCGCCATCACGACTGAGCGCTAGGCACACGGGACTGCAAGAGATGGCCATCCCTCCGGCGCCCGATCCTGAAGCCTCGCAAGATCGTGGTCAAGGGCGCGCTCCGCACGTCGCTACGCGATCCAAGGCCACGAAGTTAACCTCGATCATTCATCCACAGGGCGCGGCGGTCAGCGGCAGCGGGCCGGTTGGGGCTTATGTCTGGGATGCCCGGTTCTTGATGTTGCGCGGGTACGCTGAACGCCCGGCTGGCGGGCCGGGTGGCCGGGGGCTCCACGGGCCCCCGGGGTTATCCTTCCTTGCTCGCAGGGACGGTTTCGTGCTGGTCAGGGTGCTTGCGGGAGGGCGTCGATGCGCTGCCACGCGGCGGTGATCGCATCGGCCCAGGGCCAGGTGGCCTGGATTTCAGGTGGCCGCGCCGGCCGCCGCGCACCAGCCGGGCCGCGGCGTGCAGCACCCGGTACCGCAGCGTCTTCGGCTCGGCTTTGGCCAGGTCGCCGTCCAGGGCCAGCAGTTTCAGCCAGGCCAGCAGGATGCAGGGCGGTCATCGAGGCGGTCAGCCAGGCGGCGTTGATCTTGAAGTCGTGGGAGGGGAAGTGGCCCAGGCCGGTGTCCTTCCCGGTCCGGATGGCGTCCTCGACCCGGGCCTGGACCCGGTGCGCGGCGTCGATATAGGCGTTCTGCCCCAGCCAGCCCTGTGGTGGCGGCGGGCCGGTTCGTCACCCACAGCGAGTACCGCCAGCCGTCCCCGGCTTCGAACAAGGTCAGCTGGGCGCCGGGATGCGGCCGCTCGCGGCGCGCGAACACGCGCATCGTGGCGGGCCAGGCCTTGAGCTTGTCCCCGTCCGGTCCCGCGCGCAGCAGCCCGGTCAGCTCGGTGACGTGGGCTTCCTCGATCCAGCAGGCCCGGTGCGCGCAGGGAGATGTCCGCGCAGGCGTCATCGGCGCGGCGCTCGCGGACCTCCCCGCGGCTGCGATGGCGAGCTGCCGGCCGCCTCGGGCACCAGCCGCAGCGCCGCCTTCTCCCGCTCTCCCAGAGCCAGCCGACCGAGTAGATGAGCTGGCGGCCCAGCCGGGCGGCGAGCTTGTCCAGGTGCCTGACCAGGTCGTGACTGGCCCCGGCCCCATCGCATGTGATCATCAGCCAGCCGCCGAAACGCCGGCGGCAGCGGGGGCCGCGGCGTCCACCAGGGCGATATGTCCACGGCAGTGTTGGCTGCCCGCTGATCCTTTCCGCAGCATCCACGCCAGCGGTTCCCCGCCGGTGTTATCGCATACCGCCAGCAGCGGGTGATGGCCGAAGCCCTTTGAAGTTCGCCTCCGCCAGCTCCTTGTCCGAGTGCGCGAACGTCACGGTGGCATCCAGCCGGATGCAGGTCACGCCGTCCAGGGTCTGTTCCGCCAGCCGGATCCCGGGCAGCGCCCCGTGCCGGGCCACCGCCTGCGCCCAGGCGTGCCGCCGCGCCGCGGGTCAGCTGCCGCAGTGATCCGCTTGCCTGTCCGCGTCCCCCGCGGGGCGATCTCACCCAGCGTCCGCCACGCCGTCGGCACCGACGCCACCAGGCCGAACAGCTCCCGCTGATCGCCCATCACCCGGAAATCGCTGATCACCCGGGCGCCGTCGGCGATCGCGCACGAGAGGTCCGCCAGCACCCGGCTCCGGTCATGCACCAGCAGCCGCCTGCTTCGCCAGCGCCCGTGACAGCCCGCCCGTCAGGCCCGTCTTATCGGTCAGGTGCCGCAGCAGCGCCAGCCCGGCATGCGACACGACCCCCTCGCCGCCCCCGGATACTTCCAGGCCCCTCGACCAGCCGGTAACGTTCACGTAGAAAGTGCTCCTCGAACTCGGCACAGCAAGGACGTTGAATACCCTTACTGTCCCAGCTCAGGAGCACTTTTTACGCTAGGCGCGCTGCTCCAGCCCGCAGACCCCGGTGAAAAGACAGGGTTAAGGCTTCCGGCGCCCTGTCAGGGGGGTCCCTGGCGGATGTCACCAGTCCCCGTGTCCCGACTTGTCCGGTTCCCCGGGCGCCAGTGGCAGCACAGGACCTGTCTTCACGCCCGATTTGCCAATGTTGACAAGCAGGTCGAAGCCTTAACTACGTGGCCTTGCTACGCGATCCCTTCGGGACCCTGGACCACGAGTCTTGCGGAGGATTCAGCGGCGCCTACCGGTGGTATAGCCAAGTACCGAGCGCTGCACTTGCGCCAAGCCCCTTCGCGTCGTCCACAAATGAAACTATTCGCGATCATCCACAGGGAGAAGTCTTTTCCACAGGCAGACTGCGCGAGAGGCGGCACTGCCTGCTGGCTTGGTTAGTTGGCACTGGCCTGGGAGGACTCGCGCGATAGAACCTTTGTCCCGCTCTTCCAGACCCACAGCTAAGCGGCATAACAAGCCCCTCAATCCACAAGTTAGCACGAGTTTTACACATAGCGCTCCACAGGAATGACGGTGTAAACCTTTCCTGAGTCTCGTAAAGATAAACGGCGATGGTCCCGGGCCGTAGTCCCCATGAGTGGGCGACGGCCCGGCCCCTGCGCCAACAGGAATCCGTCGCCACTCCAGTGAGAGCAGCCAGAGGAGGCCACTCGAGTGAAGAGAATACCCCGCAGGCCGCGGCTCAGGGTTGTGCCAATGTTGGGCGCGGCCTCAGCAGCAGTAACGCGCTCGCCGATCTCTACGACTAGCCCGCTCCCAACGGCCGTGCTCGGCCTGGCGCTGCTGGCCGCGGTCGTGACTGTGGCAATCGTCGTCTGCGCGGCAGTCTGGTCGAAGAAGAAGACACGTCGGGATGCTGCTCTGGCAGTCCTAGATCGTGTCTTCAGACGCCAGATCAACGATCCAGCCAAGTCGCGATCCCAATCCCGTCGCCACAGCAATCAGAAGGACGACCATTCCTCCAAGATCACGACCAAGAAGACCCCTTCGCAGCGTCCTGACATCCCATCCTCGGACAGGTGAACGAGCCTCGTAAGAACTGTGGCGGGCGAACTGACCACAGTCCTGACCACAACCACCGACGACAACCCGCCTCTTCGGCCGACCGTACGGACATCCCGCCGTCACGAATCAGCGCTGGCGCGGGGTTGCAAGGGGTGCCATCCCTCCGGCGCCCGATCCTGAAGCCTTGCAAGATCACGGCTAAGGGCGCGCTACGCGTCGCTACGCGATTCAATGCCGCGGGCGGCCGGTGGCAGGACACGCCGCTGATCAAGTCCCGGCTCGCCGGCGGCTACTGCCTGCGCACCGCCGCCCAGAGCGCCTGCGCCTACGCCAACATCTGCGAGCACTGCCCGAACTTCCAGAACGACCCGGGCTTCCTGACGATCCTGGCCGCCCAGCGCGCCGACGCCCAGGCCCTGGCCGCCGACGCGCACGCCCGCGGCTGGACCAGCGAAGCCAGCCGGCACCGCAAGCTCGTCGACCAGTTCGACCTGCTGATGTCGCGCATGCAGGCATCATGACCGGCGACCTCACCGCCCGTGTCGAGCAGGCCTGCCGGGAACTCCTGGCCGGCGGGAAGCCCGTCACCATGACCGAAGCCGCAGCCCGCTCCGGTATCAGCCGGTCCGCTCTCTACCGCCGCCCCGAGCTGCGCGCCCTGATAGAAGAACACGGCCAGCGCCATCGCGACGCATTCACCCTCACCGGCCTGACCGTCCAGATAGACCAGCTCCGCACCGGCATCGAAGCCCTCGCCGCCAAAGTCGGCCGCCACGAAGAAACAACTAACTCCGCTGCATCAGCCGCCGCCCCTGACATGGCCGTCGCACAACCACTCGATCCAGCTGACCAGTTATTAGCCGGGTAACCGCAGACCCGTATGAAGATCAGATAAAGCAGACGGAGGGACACGGCCGATCATCATGGCCTACCGTTGACGCTCGCGCATCGCTGCAGCTCACAGGCCAGGCAGACTTCTGGCACCCCACAGGTGATCCGCCCAGGGATTCAGGCCTGATGTCAGTAAGAGACGCCGATAAATTGAAACAGGTGTTCGACATCTAAGCGAGCGGCCCGATGCGTCCCTCCCACCGATCAAAGACTCTACGGGGTGGGTAGTTGACCAGGGTCAGCTCCATAGCCGCACCGCTTGGTCGGCGCCAGCGGCGGCAAGCACGCGCCCGTCCGGGCTGAACGCCACCGTTCGGACCCCTCCGTTGTCAGGGGTCAGCGTGCGCAAGTGCTCGCCCGTGGCCGGATCCCACAGCCGCACCGTCTCATCGCCACTGGCGCTGGCGACTACGCGCCCGTCCGGGCTGAACGCCACTCCCCAGACGATGTCGGTGTGGCCGGTCAGCGTGCGCCGGTGCTCGCCGGTGGCCGGATCCCACAGCCGCACCGTCGCGTCGTAGCTGGCGCTGGCGAGCATGTGCCCGGCAGTGCTGAACGCTACTGTCCAGACCCCGCCGCTGTGGCCGGTCAGCGTACGTAGGTGCTCGCCGGTGGCCCGATCCCACAATCGCACAGTCTTGTCGGCGCTCGCGCTGGCCAGCTGCTCGTCGTCCGTGCTGAATGCCAAAGCGCGGACATAGCGGGTGTGGCCGCTTAGGATGCGGATGCGCTGGCCAGCGGACGGGTCCCACAGCTGCACCGTCGTGTCGTCGCTGGCGCTGGCCAGCAGATGCCCGTCCGGGCTGAACGCCACGGACCTGACCACGCTGCTGTGGCCGGTCAGCGTGCGCACGTGCTGACCGGTACCTGGATCCCAGAGCTGCACCGTCGTGTCGTCGCTGGCGCTGGCCAGCAGATGCCCGTCCGGGCTGAAAGCCACGGACCTGACCACGCTGCTGTGGCCGGTCAGCGTGCGCACGTGCCGACCGGTACCTGGATCCCAGAGCAGCACCGTCGTGTCGCCACCAGCGCTAGCGAGCAAGCGCCCATCCGGGCTGAACGCCACCGCGTAGACCTCGAACGAGGACCGCCAGCCGTCCTCCTTGAGCCCGGTTGAAAGGGAGAGCGTGTCTGACAGTGCTGCGGGGGCCCGAGTATCCGGGAACGACGCTGATGGCGTTGCCGGCCGGATTGCCGGGCCGGAGTTACGCGTCCTGGTGGTCGGCGGCGGAATCGTCATGGCCTCGGGCGATGCGCTGGTGCGCAGGCGGGCTCGGGCGGCTTTAGCGACTGTGGGAATGTCGGTGTCCGCGATGTGCTGGAGGGCCTGCTGACCGGCTAACGCCCTTGCCGGGTCTGAGCCTGTGAGCCATTCGCCGAGCGTAACGACCGCGCCGATACGGACAGCCGGATAAGGGCTTTCCAGGCTGGCTGTCAGGGCTTGCGGGAGGGAGGTAGGCGTTATAGCCACGCCGACGGCGTTGCGCGCGAGCACGATCGCCCCTTCGGCCCCGTACAACCAGCGCTGCGGGGTCTGGTCAACGCCCTCAGATTGGACGTAGCCATAAGCGTACGTGTAGGCCTCATCCAGGCTGATTAACCCGTCGCCGTCCGCATCGGCAGCGCCGGTGCGCAGGCCGTCGACCAGGCCTGTGGTGAACACCGACCCGGCCACGGAGCCGGCTAGCGGTTGTCCCTCGAACGAGTACTCGGTGGCGCGCGAGGCGGTCAGCACCGCGCGGCCCCGACCGTGCCCCGTCAGTCGCTGTGCCAAGTCCAGGTCACCTTTGCCGCCGCGGGCGAACGCGCCGCTGAAGCAGCAGTCCAGAATGAGGATCTGCTGACGGGCCCGGCAGTCATCCAGTTGGTCGAGCAGCCACCCCGCCTCAATGCCCGTCGCTGCCAGTTGAGTTTTGAGGGTGCCTGTGGCAGCGAAGAAAAGTCGACCGCGCCCGTCCAGCACACCGTGACAGGACAGGTACACCACCACCAGGTCACCGACACCCCGGCCGGATAGGAACGCGCCTATAGCCCGCCGGACCTGCGGCTCATCCTCGTCGATCACCTGGGTGACCGTGAACCCGCCGATGTCTGGGGCACCAAGGACTGCTGCCAAGTCGGCCGCGTCGTGGGCCGGAGCGCGCAGTCGGCGCAGTCCCGGATCGGCGTAGCTGGTCGTGGCGATCACCATGGCTGCCCGGGCCCCTGCTGGGAGGTCAGGGGCTGGGCGGATGGCGGGCAAGCCAGGCATCGATGATCTTTTCCTGCTGCTCGCGGGTCGCTCGGCCGAGCTTTAGCACATCACTGCCGACGCTGACCTCTACAGTCCGATCGTTGCGTAACGCCCACTCGACTACCTTGGCCAGCAGAGCCCGGAGGCCCTCCAAACCCAGGTGCACCGTGAGCCACCCGGTCATTTCCTCAACGCCCTTTGCGTTCTCCGGCGTACCGTCAACGATCAGCGGCTCGACCGACTGCACATCCAGGCTGAGGAGCTCGCTGCGCAACCGCCTAGTCAGCTCTGTGAGCTCTTCGGCATCGCCGTCGGGGGCCGGGTTCACTCGTAGAACCAAGTCCCCCGCGCCTACCATGCGCCCTCCGATCCCCTAGCTGCCCGCCAGGCGTGCGCTCCGCGCCACTGTCGACCCGCGTGCCAATCCGCGGTCTCTTGGGTACGTCCCGTCATTCATCTACCACAAGCCGATACCGGGACGCGAGGGCGCTGCACATAGCATCTGTCCGCGCCGGAGCGGGATGCGGCGGCGGACGCTTTGGGCTTCGTGAGAGTGTCGCATTCGCCCGGTCCGCCGGTCCGCGCGGTGGCAAGATGCGTGTACGAGGCGGGTTTGGTCTTTGCCGGTTAGGCCGGGTCTGCCGTGGTGGACGAGGTAGTCGGCGACTACCGCCTTGCGGATGACCTGTAGCCACCGCCGTTCCCATTGGTGTGGGGATTGGGTGGCTGGTCGGCGGTGAGCAGGTGGTCCCCGCACAACGGGCAGCGCCCGTCTTGCCTGGTGAGCAGGCCGAGCGTGTATTTGTCGAGCGGAGGTTTGACCTTTCGCCGCCGATCGGCCCAGTAGCCAGCTCGCAGATCCTCAGGGCTGGTGCCACGACCCCACTTTGCGCCAAATGCTGCCGGCGCGGCTACGACCGCGTGAACCCTACATGGGACATCATAACGGGTGTGGTGCATAACGAGCCTGAGCAGACTAAACCGGCAAGGGCCACGGGTGAGGGCTTCTCGCAATTCGTCACCCGGATACTCGACCAGCTAAGCCTTAGTTCATGGCTTCCGGCGATCATGCTTATCTGCAATATAGCACTAATCCTTCAGCTACGCAGCCAGCATAACTTAGATCTTGGCCATGCCATTACCGCGCTAACGGCCAAACCACTCGGCCTCTTGATAATCTTGCTGCTATCCATCGTCGTTGTAAGCATCGTGACGCAGGCTTTCGAGTTCGAGGCCATCCGGCTGCTTGAAGGGTATTGGGGACGGATCATGCTGATCGGTTTCCTATCCGGGCTGCGAACCAAGCGCCATGGCGACCGCCTTACACACCTTAAGAGACAGTATGACAAATATCACTTCACCGCCTTCAGCGAGGCGAGAGAGAGGATGCTCGACAACCACGTCCCCCGCGACCTCGTGGATATTCTGGACAAACAACGACGCGACGAGCCACTTGACGGTCACGATCCGGACCGAATCACAGCGGCAGAACAACTCGGCTGGCAACGTTTCGCCGCTCCCGAGTTGCTGCATAAGATGTCAGCGACGGAGTCCCGCATCATGGAATACCCGTTGCCCCACCGCATTCTGCCGACGAAGCTTGGCAACACCCTGAGGGCGAGCGAGGATCGGCTGAGGCTAGGGGCAGGCGAGGAGCTTGAAGAGTTCGTGTATCGGCGGTATGACCTAATGACGACCGAATTAAAGTTCGAGCACGATCAGTATCGGTCTCGGCTCAACATCTATTGCCTGCTTACGTTCGTTTTCTGCAGCCTCACAATCGTGAGTCTATTCGCCTTGGATCCTCGAGCTGACCCGGCTGGCGTAGCTGCGTTCGCCATTGTCTATATGATCCTGGCTCTCATCAGCTATCAGGCCGCGATTGTCAGTGCGCGCGGCTATGTCACAGTGCTGCGAGTTATCAACGACCAGTCAATCTCGTCCAGCAAGGATTAGGCAGGTACCATCGTGATCCTGTGAGTACTGCAGGTAGGCGGATGCGTGGCTCTCTTTCTCTTGCCACATCCCGGAACCGGGCACACGTAGTCCACGGCTTCCTTCTCGCCGTTTCCAGGTACCCGATTATCTTTCATGACACTAGAGTGTCAAGGTTTGAACCACTCTGTGTCAACCAGCGGGGCGAAAAACGGCGGCAGCCGACAGGGCTTCGCAGGCAACATGGTCTGCGCCGTGGCCAGGCTGCCACCAACAGAATCATCGCGGCTTAGCACTGCCGGTGCGGCGGTGATCACATTGCGCCGCTCGTGTCCAGCGATGCCCGGCAGCCTCAGCCCGGGGACTGACTGCCTCCCGGCCAGAGCGGCGCGCGCACCGTCATCGGGGAAGCCGTGCCGCTGTAAGCGGGGCCGTCGAGGTGCACGAAGCCAGGCCCCTCCGGCATAGGCGGCGACTCCGCCCCGCTGAGCGGCATGGCGGATATCGTGGTGGTGGGGACGGGGCCGCCTTGGTGCGCCGCCTAAGGCGGGACGCCCTGCGCGCACACCGCACACAGGCCGGTCAGGATTGCCGCGCGGCCAGCGCCCGGCCGCATCCCGCGCATGTCGGGTTGATCATGTTCGTGATCTTAACCGCCCTCGGTGGATCGGCAGCCCCCACACGACCGTAACCGCCTGCGGCGCAATGCTGCGCCGGGGCAGCGCGGTCCATTGTCCCCGGGACGGATGGTTCATACTGCCCCTCCTGCAATCACGTGTGCGGATGTTCCGGATTGGCGTTGCTTCGTGCTGGTCAGGCCCGTGTTGGCAGGGCTGCTGGGTAGAGCATGGCAGCTGGCGCCGACATTCTGCGCGCGCTCAGCGTCGTTGCCGGGCCTGCTGCGGCGGGCTGCGGGGTTGAGGTGCCCGGATCCGGCGATGCGGGCTCGGCAGCCGGCTTCAACGTGGCCGGTCCAGGGGATGTAGAGCCGGCCGCCGGATCCGCGGATGGCGGCCAGTTGCCCGGTTTCGATCCAGTGGTAGATGACGCCTGTGCTGCAGCCGAGGCGGTAGGCGGCTTCGGTGACGCTGACCTGGTCGTCGGCGGCGGGAGAGGGCGGGGCGGGGGTCGTGCGGGGGCGGGCGGCCCGGCCCAGGTGGGTGGACTGCTGGATCCGGCGATGGCAGCCGGCCTCGATCTGGTCGTTCCAGGGGAGGCAGAACCGGTTTCCCTGGCCGCGGCGGGCGGTCAGCTGGCCGGTGTGGATCCAGTGGTAGAGGACTGCGGTGCTGCAGCCCAGCCGCTGGGCGGCCTGGGCCACGGAGATCTCGCCGGGGCGGTAGGGGTCTGGCACGCCGATCTTGTGGGCGTGGCGGATCCACTGGACGGCGGCGACGTCGAACGGCCGGCCGTGGCCGGTGGTCAGCCCGGCGGCGCTCAGCTGCCGGATCAGATCGTCGTTGCTGGTGGCTGGCCCGAGCCGCTTGATGAGTTCGACCGCGGCGTCTGGGGAGCGCCTGGCCGTGCCGGGATGGACGGGCCGGTCGGCGGTGAGCTCGCTGGTGGCGCCGGTGTGCCAGCGGATCCCGATGCGTACCTGGTCGGGCCGCTGCTCGGGGAGCAGGGTGATGTCGGCGATCAGGGTGCGCAGCAGCCGCTTGCGGTCTTTGGCGCTGGTGGTGGGCGCGTTCCAGAGGGCGGGCAGGTCGGCAGCGAGTTTCTCCAGCTCAGCCCTGCTGGGTAGCGGCGGCAGCGTGTCGCGGGCGGCCTGGAGTGCCTGCTCGGCCTCGGTGAGGGCGGCAAGCCTGGCTTCCCAGCGGGCCTCCAGGGAGCGGGCGACCAGCCGGTTCTCAGGCTCGACGGCGTGGAAGGACCGCTCGGCCCGGTCGGCGTCGAAGCGGGCGCGCTCGACGGCGAGTTCGGCGGCCCGGCTGGTCCGCTGGTGCCGGCCGGTGACCTCGTCGGCGGCCGACAGCGCCAGGGCGACCTGCCCGGGGGTGAGCGCGTTCAGCAGCGCGCCGGCGACGGCGGCATCGACGCAGGCCGCGGCGACCGACCGGCACGACGGTGTGGTCAGCCGGTCCCGGCGGGAGCTGCATTCATAGGCCGGCCGCTGATCGGTGTGGTAGTTGGTCATCATCGGCTTGCCGCAGCTGCCGCAGCCGATGATCCCCTGGCACAGCGCGGTGCCCTCCCGCGGCGGCCGGGCCCCGGCGGCGGTGTGGTTGGCCGCCAGTCTCGCCTCGCTGGCGAGGTAGCCGGCCCAGGTGATGTATGCCTCGTGGTGGTCTTTGATCAGGACCGGCCATTCGGCGCGGGGCCGTTCCACGATCGCGGTGTGCACCGTGCCGGACGGGTCGACGGTGCGGCGCGAGGCATACCGGCCGAACACGTACGCCCCGGCGTAGCCCGGGTTCTTCAAGATCCCCAGCACCCGGGCGTGGGTGAGCCGCCCCCAGCGCAGCTGCCCGGCCCATGCGCCGCCGTAGGCGCGCAGCGGGAACCGGCGGCCGGCGAACGCGGCAACCACGCCGTAGGCCGACCCGCACGCGGCGAACGCCGCGAACACGTCACGGATCGCGGCCTGGACCTCGGCATCGGGGTCGATCACCACATCGCCGGCCTCGTCGTGGACATAGCCGACCGGCAGCGGGGTGCGCAGCTCGCCGCGCTGCGCCGCGGCGCGCTTGTTGGCCTGCAGCCGCTGGGCCATCACGTGCAGTTCCATCTCTCCCATGGTGCCCTTGAAGCCCAGGACGCGGTCGTTCACATCGGCGGGATCGTAGACCCCGTCGGCGTCGATCAGCAGCGTGCCGGTGATCCGGGCGAACTCCGCCAGCCGGGCCACGTCGGCGTTCGACCGGGCCAGCCGGGTGATCTCGATCCCGAAGATCGCCCCCACATCCCCCGAGCACACCCTGGTCACCAGCTCGGTGAACCCCTCCCGGGCCACCCCCCACTTGCCGGAGACGCCCAGGTCGGCGTCGATCACCTCGATCGAGGTGCGCGGCCAGCCCAGCGCGGCCGCCTTGTCCGCCAGCGCGTACTGGCTCTTTGTCGACTCGGTGTGCTGACGGACCTGCGCCATCGTGGACTGGCGCGGGTAGATGACCGCCGCCCGCTCCCGGTGACTGCCCGTGATCTTGTGCTCGCCGTTCAACGCAACCTCCCGCCCCGGACCGCAGTGCCGCGGCCGTCATGTTGGCCAGCGCCGCCACCGCCTCGGCCCGCGCGGGCCCGGACAGGACGGCGGCGCTCACCGGCTAGGACAGTTCTCGCCGGGCCAGCAGCTCGGCGTTGATCGCCGAGATCTCTGCGAGCAACTGCTCGATTTCCTCGCCGTTGCGCAGGTACCGGCGCACCACCCCGGCCAGGGACGCCGGGACGTACCTCAGCCGGCCCCGGGCCGCGGTCTTCGGGGCGAAGAAGGCATACGGGCCGTGCGGCTCGCCGCCGGCGCACCGGCAGCCGGCCTTGCCGCACCGCCGCGTCTGCTCGGTCAGCGAGCCTGACAGCACCTGCTCGGCGTTGGCGAGCCGGGCGGCCAGAGCGCGCCGCCGCGACAGCAGCCGCCGCGTCGGCGTGCCCGCCAGGCCGGCCTCGTTGTTGTTCTTTTGTTTCCTCATCACAAAAGAGTATGTCGCTGCCAGGCATGGCAATCAACGACCCTGCAGTGCGCGTGTCGCAGCGCCGAGTGCTGCGAGCCCCTCGGCCGACAGCCGGCCAGTCCCGGGCGGCTCGCCCCGGTCGGTCCACGCCTCCGGCAGCGTGATCGACCCGTAGCACCGCCCGCGCAGACGAACACCATGACACCGGCCCGGCGCTTAGCGAACAGGATCTCCAGCCGCTGCCCGTTCAGCGGGTGGAACGGATGGGTGACAATGACGAAACCCAAAGGATCATTGGACGGTGCGGCACTATGCCGCCTCCGTGGGGATCTTCAAGGATCTAAATTCGCAAGTGAGGACGATGAAGCTTACGAAGGACACTTGACTACGGTCAGGTTCACCGAGCCCGCCAGCCACCCGAGATCAAGATCACCCCAGCCGGTCCCGGCCGGCCCGGGGGACCACGCCCAACGGCGCCGGCGCCGCGGCGCGGCGCAGCCCAGCCGGGACCGGCTGCCCCGCCACCCCCGTGCCCGCGCCAGTTCCCACGTCACTGCCGGGACTGGCCCCAGCACCGGTATCCGCCCCGGCCCCACCCCCAGGACCGCCACCGCTCCCAGCACCGGCACCGCACCCAGCGCCGCTCCCAGCATCGGCACCGCTCCCAGCATCGGCACCGCTCCCAGCATCGGCACCGCTCCCAGCATCGGCAGCGCACCCAGCGCCGCCAGAGGCGGGGGCGGGCGCATAGGCGCGAGCGGTGCCACCGGGCCGGGCGCCGTCACCGGGCCGGGCGCCGTCACCGGGAGCGTGTGTTCCGGTCGGCGGGGCGGCGTCGCCGGGCGGGGCGCTGTCACCAGGCGTGGCGCCGTCACCAGGCTGCGCGCGGTCACCGGGCGAGGCGCCGTCACCAGGCTGCACGCCGTCACCAGGCGAGGCGCTGTCACCGGGCTGGCCGCCGTCACCGGGCTGGCCGCCGTCACCGGGCGGGGCGGTGTCGCCGGTCGGGGCGCTGTCACCGGGCTCGCCGCTGCCGCCGGGCTCGGTGCTGTCGGCGGACGGGGCGCTGTCGGCGGACGGGGCGGTGTCGGCGGGCTGGGCGCCGTCACCGGGCCCGGTGCTGTCACCGGGCGGGGGGAGCAGGGCGTCCAGTGGCTGGCCGGCCAGCAGCGCCAGGTACACCCTGGCCCGCAGCAGGTCCAGGCCGCCGCCGGCGCCGGCGTTCTTCAGCTCGGCGGCGATCGCGGAGATCCGCTTGTCGGCGGCGAGCACCCCGGCCGGGGGCAGGTCACGCCCGGCCAGTGCCCTGGTCCCGGCCGGCTCGTCCCACAGCTCGACCCGGGCGTCTTTTTGCGCCTCCTCGCGCCGCGCCCGGTCGGCGCCGGGGTCGGCCGCAGCAACCGCCCGGCGCACCGCGGCGCGCAGCTCGCCGCTGGTCTGGCCGGGGGCTTTGGCCAGCACCCTGGCCTCCACCGCGGCGGCCACCCCCGGGCCGGCGCCGTCCAGCCCATCGATGACCGCCAGCGCCCTGGGCACGTCGATCCGGCCCCGCGCCAGCACCGCCGCGGTCGCCGGCAGCCGGGCCAGCCGCGCCGCCCGGTCGGCCAGCTTCTCCGCGCCGCGCCGGGTCAGCGTCAACGCGCACGCCAGCTCATCGGCCACACAGTCACCCGGAGCCAAACGCAGGCCGCAGCCGGCGCCGGATTCGCGGCGCGCGGCCAGCTCGGCCACCGCCGCGAACTCACCGGCGGCCGCCCACGACGACAGCCGCCGCCACGCCCGCAGCACCCCGATCAGCTCATCATCGGATGGCCTGCCCAGCCCCCCGGCCCACACGTCGGCGGCGAACCCGGCCAGCACCACCCCCGGCTCCAGCACATCCAGCGCGCCGCCGTCACAAAACCCGCTGCCCGCCCCGGTGCCGGTACCCCGCACCATCCCGGCCGCAAACAGCCCCGGCGCCGCCGCCTGCTCCGCCGCCGCCTGCTCCGCCGCCCAGGCGGCCCACACCTGCCCGGGCACATCGGCCTCGGCGTCACCGGGCGGATCGGCCCACGGATCCGGCGCACACCCCCACAGCTCCTCCTCGGCCGGCGGCTCCGCGACCCCCAACGCGGCCAGCTCCGCGGCCAGCACCGCGGCCTGCCAGGTTTCCTCATCCTGCCCGCCGCGCCGCCAGCCCACGGCGGCGACCCGGCCCTCGGCGTCGTCAGCCGGGCCTGGCCGGCGCGGGCGCGGGCGCGGGCGCGGCGGCGGCGGCGCTTGTGGGCATTGGGTTCACCTCCCCGGCAGCTTAACGGCGGCGATACGAACATTTTAGCGACTAGGTCGCATCGCCGTGCGCCTATCCACAGCACACATGCCAGGGGGGCGGCTTATCCACAAAAACTCGCGGCCTCTTGCCAAGCGGGCAAACCCCGCTTTGCCAAGCGGGCAAACCCCGCTTTGCCAAGCGCGCGAACGGCGCTTTGCCAAGCGGGCGAACGGCGCTTTGCCAAGCGGGCGAACGGCGCTGCTGGCACCCGGTGCCGGCGGCTGCCGGGGGCACGCCTGGCGTCGGGGGCGCCCGCGGGCCGCCGGGCAGCGGCCCAAACCGGCCGCCCGGAGCTGGATCCAGGCGGGCCACCCGGGCGGGACCACGGGATGGGACGCCGCCGCGGCGTCCGGGACAGCTTGAGGCGCCAGCCGGGCCGGGACTGGGGGCCTCCGCCGGGCCGACGAGCGGACCTCGCGCCCGCGCAGCTATGGCAGCGTCACTCCGCCGGACCGCCCGGCTCGTGGGCACCCGGTCAGGCCGCGGCGCCTCCAACACCGCCCCGAACGGACCAGAGCGAATCGGTGACGGCAGGCGGCACGCCAGCTCAAGCCCGCCCACCCCGCGCACCGCGTGTCAGCCGAACCCCACGCAAACGGCCGAACCGCCCACAGTCCCCGGCCGGCAAGCGGACCCGCGAGGCTCAGTTTCGCCCCCGCGGATGCGCCGCGAAGCAGCGCATGTAGTCCCCCAACCACACGGCATGCGCCTTGACCTGCGGCTTTTCTCGTGGAAAATGATGGTCACGGTGCCTGGAGGCACAAACGGGGGAGTGAACATGCCGATCTACGTATCGCTCATCAACTGGACCGAGCAGGGCATCAAGGACTTCGAGAACACCACCACCCGGGCCGAGGACTTCTCCCGGCTCATCGAGAGCGCCGGCGGCAAGGTCCGTGAGCTTCTGTGGACCGTGGGCGCCTACGACATTGTCGCGGTCATCGAGTTCCCCGACGAGGAGACCGGTGTCGCCACCCTTCTCCACCTTGGCCATGCGGGCAACGTCCGCACCAACACGCTACGGGCCTTCGACAGCAGCGAGATGCGCGGCATCCTCCGCCGGGCCGGCTGACCCGGCGTCAGACGCGGCGGACCCCCAGCCAGCGAGGCGGAAGCGAACCCGATCGCCGGTTCGGAGGTGGAAGGCGCGCTGGGGTCGGGCGGTGGGCTGGGGTGACGACTTGAGGTGCCCCGGGGATGATGGAGACTGTTGCGTCGGACTCTGTTCTACTTCTGAGTCCCGGTTCTGGCTGTGATGATACGTCAGCTGTCAGTGGGGTGATGTACCTGGCCAGATGCCGGGAGGGGTGAGGGCGGCCGTCCCTTGCGGGCAGGGGCGCGGCCCCGGCCCGCTCCGCCGTCTGATGATCAAGAAACGGCAGTCGCAGCACAGCCGATCATCATCCCCCATGGGGAGCGGTCCTGCGGTCACAGCGTCGTCATAGAAGGTTCCCCTCACGCGGGGCCGCGGGGACCATCAGGCCGCTGACGTGCGCGGATGAATTATCGGCCCCCGCAGGCTTCCAGATGTCGGCTTCCTTGAGTGGGTACACGCGCTAGCTAGGCACTCGGGGAAATCCTTGCGGCAGGCGGGACGTGGGGAGGACGTCGCCGCTTTGGCTCCGGTGCTGCACGTGCTCGGCGAAACCGTCGTATCTACGCCGCGTCCAATGCATCGAGAGTGGATTGGTCAAGGGTGACAACCGGCTCGGTGGTCAGATGGTCTCGCCAGGTCCGGCGCGGGACCGACGCCCCAGCGAGTTCGATGAAGCCGTGCTCGGTCGTGAAGCCGCCACCTCGCTCGAACATGAGGAGCAGCGGTTCGTACGGGTCCCCAAGTCGATGTGGCATTGGTACCCCGGCGTCGAGCACGGCCGCCCAGCGCAGTGCGGCCCGGCAGATCGTCCTCAACGACGGCCACCCGATACGCGTGAAGATCAGTTTTTCCAGCTGGTCGGCCAAGTCGTGAGGGGCGCGTACCTCGGGTTCCACATGGGCGGCGATGTCGAAGAACGGCCATTCGCGGGTGGCATCGAGTTCCTGTGCCCACCAGGCGGCGCGACGCAGGTACTCTCTCATGAGTTTGGCCCGCGACCTGCGGTGGGCGAAGCTGGTCTCGCCTGCCCAGTCTGCCGCGAGCAGGCGAGACAGGGTCGCGGCGGAGTGGCTCTCGAGGTTCACAGCTTGAGTCCTCTACGTGCGGCGTCGACGACGTCGTCGATGTTAGGGCTTGGAAATGAACAACACGCTCAACTTGGTTCTCGAGTGGGTGTGATGGTGTAGTTCCACTCTCCGTGCCAGTCGTGCGGGGTGAGGTGCTGGGCGGCCAGTGTCTTCATCTCGCGGTCGGTGATCTTGATGCCGCGCGGGTAGGTGCCGGGATCGCGTTCGGCGCGGACGGTCAGGCCGGTGCGGGTGGTGGTCCCGGCGATGAGGCTGACGGCGACTTGGTGGCTGGTCAGGGGCTGGCCGGCCAGTTCATCGAGATGTGGCTGAACAGCCGGTGTTCTATCTTGTTCCACTTGGACGTGCCGGGCGGCATGTGGCAGACCGTGATCGCCAGGCCGGTGGTGTCGGCGAGGGCGGCGAGTTCTTTCTTCCACAGCCGCAGCCGGTAGCCGTTGGAGCCGCCCGCGTCGGCGGTGATCAGGAGCGACGCGGTACCGGGGTAGGCGATGCCGCCGGCGCTCTGCCACCAGCGCCGGATGGTCTCGACGGCGAACTGGGCGGTGTCGCCGTCGCTGCCCACTGACACCCAGCCGGCGTCGGCGCCCAGGTCGTACACGCCGTAGGGCACCGCCTTGCCCTGCTCGCCGGGGAAGTCGTGGACATCAGCCCGGCGCGGGTCGCCGGATGGGCGCCATTCGCGGCCCGCGCGGGCGTACTGCCCGATCAGCTCTTTCTTTTTCGCGTCCACGCTGATCACTGGCTCGCCGGCAGCGAGCGCCGCCGCGACGCGGCGGGCGATGTAGCGGAACTGGGCGTCGCGGTCGGGGTGCTGCCTGCCTTCCAGCGTCTTGGCGTTGCCCTGCAGGCTGTACTTCAGCGGGCCGGCCAGCAGCTTGCCGACACTGTGATGAGAGACCTGGTGCCCCTCGCGTCCCAGCTCGTCAGCCAGGTTCCGGGTCGACTTGGTGGTCCACCGCAGCCGGGTCATCGGATCGCCGCGGGTTTCCGGCTCGACCAGCGCGTCCAGATCGTCCAGCAGGCCCGCGTCGAGATCGGTCAGCGGCTTGCGGCCGCCACCCGGCCGGCGCGCCCGCCCGCCCGCAGGCGCCGCGCCGCCATCCAGCTCATCCACCCCAGCGGTCACCGTCACCCGCGACACCCCGGCCGCCCGTGCCACCAGCGAGATGCCCCCGTAGCCCAGCGACCTGGCCTCAGCCGCCATCAGCAGCCGGCGCTGCCGCTCATCCAGATGAGGCAGGATCGTCTCGAACTTCGCCGCCAGCACCCGCTCGTCGATCTCCATGACAATCGCCATACCAAAAGCATGCTCCCGATATCCAAAGATGTACAGGTTAATTTAAGACGAGCACTTAGACAGATCCGGCGCGATCGGAGCTTCCGGCGGGGTGAGGCCCAGCGTTGGCCACTGGCTCAGTGATCCATTGTGCGCCAAGGGAGCTACGTCGTGCGCGCCGAAATGCGACGGATTGAATACCTGGTCCATGCCATCCCACGCTTCCGGATCTGCGGAGCGATAAGGCATTCCCGACTCTATCAATCGGCTCTCCACGTACTCGTGGGACATGAGTGACCGAAATTCGTTCTGCTCGGCGGCGTCGAGTGAACCCTCCGCGGCCTTGCGCCACAGGCTGGCGATTTCCTCATCTGCGGTGAAGTAGCCGTGCGCCACCTGGTTCGGTCCCACTGTCACGTCGTGTTCGGTCATGAACAGGTGGTTTTTCACCTGCGCGATGATGTCTTGGCCGATGCCTGTGTTCTCGGCAATCTTCGGCACGTCGCTGGTGTTCTCCCGGATTGCTGTGTAGGCGGCTTCGTCCTCGGGTGACGAGGGCTCGATGTGCCCGGCTCCGGTCCATCCCGTACCTGCGCGGATCGTGGGGCCGATCGTGCGCGCCAAAGCCGTGTCGGTGTGCGCCAGCCTGGCGATCGCCGTGCGCAGGAACTTGATGGTGTCCAGCACGATCGTGCAGATGGTGTGGCCCAGGTCGCGGAACGCCCGTACCAGCACCCGCAGCACCGCCTGCCCGACCGCGGTGGCCACCTCACGCCAGCCCCCGCCCGGGCCGCCGGTCTCCAGCCGCCGGGTGGCGGCCCGCCGGTAGCTGCCGGTCGCCGTGTGATCGACGCGGGCCCCGTGCCCGTTCAGCGTCGTGGCCAGGGTCTGCATCGCGCCGTAGTCGGCCTTCAGCGCCACCGCCTCCGCGGCGGCCTGCCCGCCCCCGGCCACCAGCCGCGCGATCGCCCCGCCCAGGTGCGCGCTGATCTCCGCGGCCGCCCTGGCCACCAGCGTGCCGAGCAGCTGGCCCTCCAGCTCCTGCAAAGCCGCCTTCACCACCAGCCGGGTCACCATCACCTCTTCCGGCACCTCCGCCTCGGCGGCCCCGAAGGTGACCAGCGCCTCGCCCTGGGTAGCGATCACCGCACCGGCCAGCATCACCGCCGCCCCGATCACCGCCCCCTTCTGCGCCAGCACCGCATCCGCGGCCACATCCAGCGCGGCAGCGAACACCTCCATCGGCCCCCGCAGCCCGGTGATCACCCCGTGATAATGCTCCCAGTTCGCCGCCAGCGTCGTGGTGAACGCCGCCTGGCTGCGGGCCGCCAGCTCCGCCACCGCCGACCTCGACTGGCCCGACAGCGCCGTGATCTCCCCGGAGAACTGCCGCAGGTCCGTCGCCCAGCCCCGCAGCTGATCCTCATCGATCCCCGGCCACGGCAGCCCCACCAGGTTGAACGCATCCACCACCCAGCCGGGCAATTCCAACGACACGCTGTCCACCGTCCTCGCCCCGCCACCACGCCGGTCACCGGCGGCACCTGCCAGCAAGTACGACGACGATGAGCAAAACGGTTCACACCCCGGCACGGCGCTTTCCTCAGTTCCTGCCGCCGCACGCCAGCGAACCTTGGCCGCTATGTCCCCGGGCCCGTGGCCGGGGAGGCTGGCCAGTGGCGGACGAGGCTGGCGACGCCTCGGGCCTCGATGACACCCTGTTCTTTGCTCGGCCGGGGCATGTGGGACAACGCTGCTCCGTCAGGACCGCCACCTCACCACTGGCTCGCGTTCGCCAGCGACGGGCTTAATTTCCACTGCCTTAGCCCGCCGGGTGGCCCGGGGGGATCTCGCCCCAGGGCTCCCACAGAACTGAACGTGACGTAGGGAAGACCGCCGACGAGGTGCCAGTTGAGCTGGTCCTTTTCCGGCGACGCCGTGTGCACCCGGGTTTCCCAATGCTGCCACGCCCGGCCGGAAGGTCACCAGGCGTGGGAGGTCGATGTGACCGCTACCGCGATCATTGATCTGGCCGGTCACCTGACCGGCCTGGGATCGAGCGGGTCGTGCTCCCCCTGTGTCGTCAATGATCGATATGGCGGGCCGGTGGCCGACACTGGTCGTCAGCGAGCTACAGCGCTTCTTCGACAACGACGGATTGCCCGCGACACTCAGATAGCTGTAGCAGCCAAATTTGTGACCGCCTCTATCAAGGCAATGCAAAACATGGGTGCGCTAGCAGGCGCGCGCGGCGCCCCGAGTCGATCAAGAAGTCCGATTCGTTCGGGATCGGCGTGCTGAACGCGAAACGCGGCCGGGCCGGTGACGCGCCAGAACAACGCCCGCGGACGTGCTTCGTGAAACGAAGCAGTGCAAATATTCGGCGATCTGGCGTGCTGCGGGGTGCGTGACAACGCTAGGTCGCTAATCTTGTGCGGAATTACGGCCGACCTCAAGCCTACGAATGAACATGTCGGCCAGCGCATAAGCATGCGAGTACGCAGCGCACTCTATTCAGCAGAAGGGTAAGATCCGTTGCGTGACAGGCGATCTCGCTCTGGTCTTGAACTCGCGAGGTTGTGGCCTGGCCTGCAAGAATCGGTGATGCTCTGTCCACTGAAAGGTGCAAGCCTTGGGGACTGCTTCCTGGGTGTCGCCGCAGGTCAAGCCAGATTTCTGCGCACGCCAGCGCCTTCTCATGAAAGACCAAGGCCACTGGTGGGTGGCAGAGCCGCCACGCGCCGCTGGCCGCGTTGCCGCATCGGGCTGCAACAACTCGCTCAGCTGAGGGGAGAGGCCCTGGGTTGTACAGCACGAAAGTACCGCAACAGGTGCGGATCCGGAGGGCCTCGCGTGCACGCTCCGGGACGGTGACCTGCACAGATGCACGTGGGTGGACGCGGGGCCGGAACCTCCGAGCCGGGCAGGCCCACCAGTGGACAGCGGAGGGGTTCAACGGGCACGGCCTGTACCGCCTCCGTGGCACCGTCCGATATCCGAATGCAGCGTAACCATGCCAAGAAGATCATCGGTACGCCATATACGGGGAAGCCGCACCTACGGACGTGAAAGGGGGATGGGGAAACGGGCCGGCACGGGCACCGCGCCCCTGACAACCAATGGGGCAAACGCCTGACGAGATGATGAGCGCCGTCAGCGCATCGCTGGCGGCACGCACGGGACGGTCGCTGGATGAGTGGCTCGCGCTCGTGCAGGTGTGTGGCATTGACCCGCTGGACCAGAACGCGGTGCGTGGCTGGTTGCGATCCGAGCATGGCGTGCCGCAGAACAGCCAGTGGGCGATCGCCGACGCCGCGGCGCGGGCGGCGGGCTGGGAGCGGCCGAGTGCCTCAGAGTACGTTGACAGCCAGTACAGCGGCGCGAAGGCGGCGCTGCGCCCGGTCTACGATGCGCTCGCGGCTGCCATCGGCGAGCTTGGTGACGATGTGACCATCGAGGGCCGCAGCACATACACGCCCTTCGTGCGGCGGCGGCAGTTCGCCGCGATCGCCCCCGCGACCAGGGATCGGGTGGATCTCGGGCTGCGCTTTACCGACCCACCGTCCACGGGGCGCCTGCAGCCGGCCAAGGCACCCGGGCAGGCCACACACAAGGTCTCGCTGCGCGGTGTGCACGACGTCGACGACGAGGTGCTGCACCTGCTGCGCATCGCATACGAACAGAACGGCTGACCGCGGATATCCGACCCCTCCCCGCGCCGTTCAGGCAGACGGCCGATCCGCCTCAGATGGCTTCGTCAAGCTGACCTTGCCGTTCGACTTCAGTCCAGACGCGGTCAAGGAACGCGCTGATCTCGGCGGTCAGACGGCGGGGCCACACCCACAGCTCTGCGAAGGTGCGGGTCCGGATCAGCCTGGCGTCTGGCAGCTGCCGCACCAGGTTTTCCGCGTCTGTGAATGAGTGGATCAGGTCGATCCCGTGTCCCAGTACCAGTGCAGGGGCGGTGATGGACCGGCGCTGTTCGATGGTCGGCGCGATGGGCCCAATCAGGACGCCGTGCAGCACGGCAGCGGTTTCGTCAGGGTCAGACGCGGCGGCGTTGATGAACGTGCCCAGCACGCCGAACCCGGATGCGGGCAGGCGTCTGGCGGCACGGGACACCCATCGCACCACGGTCCTTGCGTAATGGACCCCGATAAGGAGCGGCACGAACACGCCGCCGGCCGCGGGAACGGCGGACTCGAGCACCGGCATCTCCAGGACGAGTCCGCGGACCCGTTCAGGTGCGGCCACCGTGGTCAGCAGGCTCACATTGGTACCAAGCGAGACGCCTCCGAGCACCACCTGATCCACGCCGAGCTCGTCCAGGAGGCACAGCACCTGCTCCGCGTAGAGGTCCATCCGATGGGCTCCGGCATGGCGAGGCTTGTCGCTCCGGCCATGACCCAGGAGGTCGAGCAGCACGACCCGGTTGCCCTCGGCGGCCAGTCTCCGGGCCAGGCCACGGCTGAGGTTGGCGTCGAGCAGCAAACCGTGCAGCCACACGAGCACCCTGTCGCCTGACCCGTGAACCTCGTAGGCAAGCTGGTACTGGCCAAAGGACAGCGTGTACCTGGCGCCGTCGATGGTGACCTTCTGAACTCGCTCCTTTGCCGCGCTCACACGGCCATCCTGCCGCGCCGCCGCTGGCTGAACAGGGTCGATCGGCCCATCCATAGTCCCGGGACCAGCCAGGCCGCCAGCCTGCCGATGGTCCGGCGACCACCCAGGCCGCCAGCCTGCCGATGGTCGCGCGACCACCCAGGCCGCCGGCCTGCCGATGGTCCCGCGACCGGCCAGGCCGCCAGCTGGACTCGATCGCCCTCGGGCCGGATGGCCGCCGGAGCATGACGTTTGCCCCTATCGCCGGGCATCCAATGCCGCAGATTCTTCATGCGTGAGCGTAGTTCGACATGCCCAGAGGAGGGCCCCCGATGGCCGACACCGCCGTTAGTGAGAAGACCGACCATTGGCTCGTGCTCGAATCACCCGACTCCGCCGTCTCGTGGGGGTGCCGGATCGAGAGTGTCGGCGTGAAGATCCCCGCCGAGCTCTTGTCGACTACCGATCTCCTGAGCCGGACCAAACATCACACGCACATCCAGCTCGAGCGGCTGACCGGTGTCCACGAGCGTCACATCGTCGGCCCCGGCGAGGACTCCTTCACCCTGGCCGTCGGGGCTGCCCGCGACTGCCTGCGCCATTCTGAGCGCAAGGCGTCGGAGATCGACATGCTGATCAGCTGTAGCATCACCCGTTCCAAGGGCGGGGTGTCGCAACACTTCGAGCCCCCGATCAGCCTGGGTGTCAAACAGGCGATCGGCGCCGCCAACGCAGTGAGCTTCGATCTCTCGAACGCCTGCGCCGGCATGCTGACGGGGGTGTTCGTCCTGCAGGATCTCGTCAGGCGCGGTGAGATCAAGTGCGGGATGGTGGTCTCCGGTGAGTACATCTCCCAGCTGGGCCTGAACGCGGCAAAGCAGATCCGCTCGGTCTTCAGCAAGCAGCTTGCGTCGCTCACGCTCGGTGACGCCGGCGCCGCTGTCATAGTGGAACGGGCGCCAGAGGGCACTGCTGGCATCGATGCCATCGGCTTCACCACCCTCGCAGAGCACAGCCGCCTGTGCCTCGCCTTCCCGAGCAAGGTGGGCCCGGGAGCCCAGATGTATACCAAGGCCAGGACCCTCCAGAAGGTGGCGATCGAGAACCTGGCCCCGCTGATTGCCGATACTCTCGGCCAGGCCGGCATCGACCTAGGCGGCATCGACTATCTGATTCCCCATCAGACCTCGGCTCGGGCTATCCGCAAGGGCACGGCGGAATTCGCCCGTCGCCTCGGCGCCAAACCGAAGCACGTGGTTGTCAACCTCGAAGAGTACGGCAACACATCGTCGACGACGCTGTTCGTGGCCCTGCATAAGTACCTGGAGGAGCAGCGAATGCACAAGGGAGACAAGGTGATGCTGCTTTCAATCGCATCAGGGATCGAAATTGGAATCGCCGTCATGACCATCGGCAGTGAGGTGGACCGCTATGGGCGCACGCATTGAAGGCGCCAGCGCGCTGAGCAGCCACGGACTGCGTAAGCCAAGCGCACTCAAGCTCGCCGACGCCGCCGCACGAGCCTGCTTCGAGGTGGCAAAAAGACAACCAGGCGATGTCGACATGCTGATCAACACCGGTATCTACAGGGAAGACTCCCTGGGCGAGCCCGCGCTCGCCGCCCTCATCCAGGAGGACATCGGTGCCAATCTCAGCCAAACGTCGGCCGGCGGGAGACACGGCACCTTGTCTTTCGACCTCGCCAATGGCACCTGCGGAGTGATCAGCGCCATCCAGGTGCTGGCCGGGTTCCTGCGCTCCGGCGCCATCCAACTTGGTCTGATCGTGACCAGCGATGTCGATTCGAACCTCAAGGGATCGGATGGTGCACCCTTCCAGTCAAGCGGTGGTGCGATGCTCATCGGCTCCGACGACAGCATCGCCGGCTTCACGGATTTTCACACTGAGACGTTTCCCGAGTACGAAGACATGTTCGTGAGCAAGCAGGTATGGCAGCCGGCCCGCGGGCCCCGCGCCCCCCTGCGACCAGTCGGGCAAAGCCCGCTGGTCCTCGCGGAGAAGCCGGGGTATCAGGCTCGTTGCGTCGATTGCGCGGAAGAGGCAACCCATCGCTTCCTTGACCGCCTCGGGATGAGCATCCAGGACATCGACCTCCTCGTCCCTGCCCCGGGAACAGGGGACTTCGTTGACCCGCTGAGGGTGAGACTGGGCATTCCAGGCGATCGGGTCGCCTACATGGGAGAAAAGCTGGTCGGCGCCTACACCGCCGGGCCCATCGCCGCCCTGGAGGTCGTGATGAAGACCGGTCAGCTCGCCGAGGCGCGCAACACCCTGATGCTTGCGGCCGGCGCAGGTATCACCGTCGCCCTCGCGCTCTACCGGGGGACGCCGCCGGAAGCAACTCCCGATTCGTAAGCAAGCTGAGCTGTAAGGTCTTCCCCGGAGGCGCGCCAGAGGCGTCTTACGCGGGAAGACCTTACAGAAGGCTCCGGCCGTCAAGCCGGCAAGCCTGCGACGCGGCCATCACGCCGGCAAGCCTGCGACGCCCGGTTCCCGCTGCACGCCAAGGGAGTTGAGCCAAAAGGCCACCATGTGGTAGAAGCCGATCTGCATGCAGACCTCGGTGAGCTGCCGGTCGCTGTACTTGGACGCGAGGACGTCCCACGTGCCATCCGAGATGCAGCTGCCGGTGTGCAGCTCATCAGCGGCGCGAAGCAGCGCAGCGTCGAAGGGCGCCCAGGCCGGGGAGTCAGGACCGGCCTGGATCCCAGCGATCTCCTCCTCCGTGAATCCCGCATTCGGCACGTGCCAGCCCCACTCGTAGTCGGATCGGCAGTTGAACGCCGTCCGCAGCGTCAGGAGCTCCCGGTCCCTGGCAGACAGTTCGCCGGCAAGCAAGAGGTACCCGCCCAAGGGCAGCCACGCGTTGAACAACTCGGGATGACGGGCCAGGGTCGCGAAGATGTTCAACTCGGGGCCCTCTTGGTCGGGACGCAGCGACGCGAGCAGCTGACGCATGCCCTCATCGCGCTCGTCGTCCCCGAGCGGCTGTATCCGGGCATGCGAAGGATGCGTGATCACTGATGGCTCCTAAATCGTTCTGATGCGGCGAAATAGGCCAGGACCGCGGCCACACCTCCACCCTTGCCATGCCCGCGGCGCAGGCCAGAGGCGTTGGTCCTCCGTTCGTCCCCCTGCACGCGCCGCCGGTGAGGATCGGCGCAGGCCGCGGCAGCCGTTCGGGAAAATTCTCATGCCGAACGGCCATGCGCACTGACACTGGCCTGTTGCGACTGTTGCGACCTGTGACCGCGCCGGGCGGAGCACGTAACGCGCCGGTCACACGCCGGTCACGTGCCCGACACTGTGACGCCCCGTTCGTGGTCGGCATCGATGCGTGGAGCTTATGGTGATCTCGTGGCAGGCCAGAAGAATGACAGCGGGCCGCTACCTGGGCCGACGTCGGCCGGCGGGCCCGCGCCGCCCGATGGGCCGGTGGCACCCGCCGGGCCGGCGCCGGGGTCCGGCGGGCTCTCACGGTGGATCGACCTCGACGGCCCCGTCCACTACCTCGACTTCGGCGGCCCGGCCGGCGGGCCGGTGATCGTGGGCGTGCACGGGCTTGGCGGCTCGGCGCTGAACTGGCTGGGGATCGCGCCGTTGCTGACCGACCGCTACCGCCTGACCGCCCCGGACCTGGCCGGGCACGGTCTCACGCAGTCCATGGGACGTGGTACCGACGTGGCCGCGAATCGGGCTCTGCTGCACCGCTTCATCGAATCTGTGGCAGGAAACCCCGTGATCCTCATGGGTAACTCGATGGGCGGAATGATCTCGCTACTCGAAGCCATCGCCGCTCCCCGAACCGTCGCGGGCCTGATACTGGTCGATCCGGCCCTGCCGTTCGTGCCCGCCCGGCCGGACCCCTTCGTCGTCGCGATGTTCGCCGCCTACGCGGTGCCGGTGCTCGGCCGGCTGATGTTGGGCCGTCGCCGTCGCCTGGCCCCGGAGACGCTTGTCGCCAACATCCTGTCGCTGTGCTGCGTGGACCCCTCACGCGTGAGCCCGGACATCGTGGCTCAGCATGTCGAGGTGGAGCGCCAGCGTGCCGTGTTCACCGACGTGGTCAGCGACTTCGCCGCCGCCATGCATTCTGTCCTCGGCACCGTCAGCTACGTCCGCGGCCAGGCGTACCGGCGTGGGATCCGCTCAATCGAGTGCCCGGTACTGATCGTGCATGGTGCGCGCGACCGGCTGGTGCCGGTCGGTGCTGCCCAGGCGGCGGCGCGCGGCCACCCGTCCTGGTCGCTGGTCGTACTGCCCGACGTGGGCCACGTGCCTCAGCTTGAAGCACCGCAGGAAACGGCCAGCGCCATCACCGAGTGGTTCGGCTCAGCGGGCCGGCTCGCCGTGGAATCGGCCACACACGGGCCACCGGCCGGGGTCAATTGAGCCAGGCTGTCCCGAGCGGTGCGGCGTAGGCTGGCGCCGCAGCCAGTCGGTGATTACCAGCTCGGGCAAGGAGTTTGGACGTGGCGGGTAACGGCGGGCAGGGCCGTCCGCTCCTGTGGACGCTGACAGTGCTGACGGTGGTGAGCGGCCTGGTCGACGCGGTGAGTTACCTGGGACTTGGTCGCGTGTTCACCGCGAACATGACGGGCAATGTGGTCGTGCTCGGCTTCGCCGCCGCTGGGGCCGCCGGTTTCTCTGTCACCGCGTCCCTCACGTCGCTCGGATCCTTCCTGGTCGGTGCCACGTGCGCAGGCCGGGTCGCACATAACGTCACCTCGCGGCGCCGCCTGCTGCTTGCCGCCATCGTGACAGAGGGCGTGTTCACGGCGGCGGCAGCGGCGGTCGCGTACTCGGCAGGCGCTGTCTCGATGGGCTGGGCCCGTTTCACGGTGATCGCGCTCCTCGCGTTCGGTATGGGTGTACGCAACGCCACGGTCCGCCGCCTGGCCGTTCCTGATGTTACGACCACCGTTCTGACCTTGACTTTGACCGGCCTGGCTGCAGACTCGAGCCTGGCCGGAGGTGACAATCCACGAGCGGCACGAAGAGCGGCGGCCGTCGCGGCGATGCTGGCAGGTGCCTTCGCAGGCGCCTGGCTCTACCTGCACCACGGAGCTGGGCCGCCGCTGCTTGTTGCGTCGGCCGGGGTGCTTGGCGCGTGCCTGCTGTTCGGGCGGTCCAAGGCGTCGCGTCTGCTCGACGGTCCGCGCTAGGACCCCACCACCGCCCAGGACACCGCGGCGAATACATGCGCTGCTTCGGGAGTCCTGGCGCCGCAAGGCTCCCAAACGCCTCGTTGCCGCTTTCGAGCACCACCAACGCTGACGGCCAGACGAGAAACTCGTGCGCCTGTTGCCGGATGACGCGTGGTACCCCATGGCGCCGTCCGGCGCCGACACGTCCGCCCGTGGCGGGCGCGCATGCGGTCGCGGGGGACCAAAGCCGGCACCTGCGGGGCCGAGCGGCCCTACCGCCCAGGCCAAAGATCCTGAATTTTAATTCCGAGGACGCACACCGGGTGCGACTGGTCGGAGATTGGGAGTCGGCAACATGAAGGCTGCCGTTGTTACGTCGTTCACAGAGCCGCTGGAGATCCAGGACCTGCCGGTGCCAGAGCCCGGGCTAGGACAGGTACTGGTGCAGATCGAGGCCAGCGGCCTGTGCCATACCGACATTCATGCCGCGCATGGTGACTGGCCGGTCAAGCCGACGCCGCCCTTTACCCCCGGCCACGAAGGGGTCGGCCCCATCGTAAAGGTCGGCGCGGGGGTGTCAGAAAGCAGGATCGGGCAGCGGGTGGCGATCGCGTGGCTGGGATCGGCGTGCGGGCACTGCGAGTTCTGCATCTCGGGCCGGGAGACATTGTGCGAAAGCCAGCAGGACAGCGGCTACTCGCGCGATGGTGCCTACGCGGAGTACGCGGTCGCCACCAGTGAGTTCGTGGTGCCTGTGCCCGAAGGCATCTCCTCCTTCGACGCGGCACCCCTGAGCTGCGCAGGAGTCACGACGTACAAGGCGCTCAAGGTCTCTGGCGCCAGGTCCTCGGACCTGGTCGCGGTATTCGGCATCGGGGGCCTGGGGCACCTGGCGCTGCAGTACGCCAAGATCGCTGGAGCGACGGTTGTCGCCGTCGATCTGGAAGACGAGAAGCTTGCCCTCGCCCGTGAGCTCGGCGCCGATCACACCGTCAACGCGCGCACCGAGGATCCTGTCGCCGCGATTCAGGCGCTCGGAGGCGCCGACGCCGCCATCTCAGTGGCGGTCTCGCCACAGGCGATGCGCCAAGCCTTCGACTCTCTCAAGCGCGGCGGCCGGCTGGTGCTTGTGGCATTGCCGCGGGACAACGAGCTAGCCCTTCCGATCTTCGAGACGGTGCTCAAGGGCATTTCGGTCATTGGCTCGATCGTCGGCACCCGCCTCGACCTCGCCGAGGTGTTCGAACTGCACGCCGCGGGCCGGACCCGGGTCATTGCCCAGCCCCGGCAACTCGAAGACGTCAACAAGTGCTTCGAGGAAGTGCTTTCCGGGCACGTGCCGGCGCGCCTGGTGTTCGAGTTCTGACGTTAGCCGCTGATCAAGACCCCGGCGCCGCGTCATGCTGCGGCACATAGCAATGAGCTGATGGCCGCTTCGCCCAGTTCGAGCGGCCATCAGCTCATTGCCATCGCACTCGCAGACAGGCAGACAGGCAGGCGCCCGCTTGCAGCCCCCGAAACCGACCTCACGTCCAGCTCACCACGGGCTACCGCCCCGCACCCGGACCGGATCCGACCCGCCCGGGCGGTGATTCTGGACACGTCGAGAACCCCGGGAACTGCCCACCTGACCGCACGGCAGGGACAGCCGAGGGCCAGCCCGGAGGCCGTCCGGGATCGCCGGGCGCGGAACGCCCACCTGGCGCAAAGTTGCGCTGGGCACGGAAAGGAGCGCGGTGACCGGCCCGCTTGGCGCATAATAGAAGTAATGAAACCAGCCCGCGCCGCGGCCCGGCGCTACCTGCCCGGAAGTCCCTTCAACACCCCGCCCGTCCCTCGCCAGGTCAAGCAGTTCGCCGTAAACGACCAGGTGACCCACGATCAGTACGGTCTCGGCCGGGTCATCAGCGTCGAGGACGAGATTGCCGTGCTCGTCGATTTCGGTTCCTCGCGGGAACGTATCAGCGCACCCTACGCCAAGCTGACCAGACTGTGAAACCGGCAGCGCCGCCCGCACGGAGGGCGGCGAGGCCGGGCCGAGGACCTTCACCCGTCGAGGCATTCTGACCTGCCCTGTGGTCAGGGTTCAGGCCCAACTCGCCCGTGCAGATGGCGCGGGCGAGCGGTCGTAGACAGGTCCCGGATCTGGCGTGAGGTCACGACCGTGATCACACGCCAGCTAGCTCATGGGGGCGCCGAGGTTACCGGGGCCGACATCTCCGGTGGTATGGACTGTGGCTCGACGTGGCCGCCGGAACCATCCCCGCCGGAGGGCTGGATGCCGGAGGGCTGGATGGACGAACGACGCGACGCGGCAGGCCACCCCTTCCGCTTGGTCGCCAGCCTCACGAGAGGGCCGCGCGTCAACATCCGGTAAAACCGCGACGCGGCCACCCTTGACGAGGCTCACGGCCGTCGGCGTCATGGAATGATTTGGCACGGCATCGACGTTCTGATATATAGTCGCGGTAAGCGATGTTTCCCGCGGCAGCGGGTCGGTGCCGCTCTACGAGCGGCTCTCCACGGCTCCGTCGGCCCCGGACAAGTCTGGGTGCGGCGTAGAGCATCTCCGAAGTACCGGTTTTACCCCGGCGGTATGCGTTTCCCACACGCTCCGCTCATGTGCGCATTTTCGTGCGTCTGGCACGGCGCTTCTTCTGGCGTACGCGAATTCACGCCGCCCAGAAAGGAAATCTCTATATGACAACAATCACACAGCAGCGCCCGGCACAGCAGCGCCAGACACCGCAGCGCCCGGCACCGCGGCGCCAGGCCCAGCCGCGCCAGGCCCAGCCGCGCCCTGCTCAGGTCCCCGACGGCCCTCCCATCCCGGTGTCGGGCATCCTCGACGTCGGCGACAGCCACGCGTTTGTCCGCACCCGCGGCTACCAGGCTGGTCCCGACGACGTCTACCTGACCGCAGCCCAGGTCCGGCAGCACGGACTGCGCAGGGGCGATCACGTCGAAGGAGCCGCCAGGCCTTCGGGCCAGGGCAGGGCGCGTGAGAAATTCGGCGCGCTTGTCCGCGTCGACACCGTCAACGGCCTGGAGCCACACCAGGCGATGGCGCGGCCCGACTTCGCGGAGCTGACGCCTTTGTACCCGCAGGAGCGCCTTCGCCTGGAGCCTTCCGGCTCGCCGACGGCGCGGATCATCGACCTGGTGAGCCCGATCGGCAAGGGCCAGCGTGGCCTCATCGTGTCACCGCCGAAGGCCGGCAAGACGATGGTGCTGCAGGCGATCGCCGCGGCCATCGCCGACAACCATCCCGACGTGCACCTGATGGTCGTGCTCGTTGGCGAGCGGCCAGAAGAGGTCACCGACCTGCGGCGGTCGGTGCGCGGAGAAGTCATCTTCTCCAACTTCGACCAGCCCGCCGCCGACCACATCATGGTCGCGGAGCTTGCGATCGAACGGGCCAAGCGCCTGGTCGAACTCGGCCACGACGTTGTCGTGCTCCTGGACTCCATCACCCGGCTCGGCCGCGCCTACAACCTCGGCGCCCCGTCGAACAGCCGCATCCTGGCCGGCGGAGTGGCAACGACCGCCCTGCAACACCCGCGTAAGTTCCTCGGTGCCGCCCGCAACGTCGAAAACGGTGGTTCGCTGACGATCCTGTCCACCGCCCTGGTGGAAACCGGCTCGCGAATGGACGATGTGTTCTTCGAAGAGTTCAAGGGCACAGGGAACATGGAGCTCCGGCTCCGCCGAGAACTCGCGGATAAGCGGATCTTCCCGGCCATCGACGTCGCGCCGTCAGGTACCCGCAGGGACGACCTGCTCATGTCGCCCCACGAGCACGCCGCAGTCACAAAGCTACGCCGGGTACTGGCCGGGCTCGATTCCCAGCAGGCCCTCGAACTGCTCCTGGACAAGACACGCGAAACCTCGTCGAACGCCGAGTTCCTTCTCCGGGTTAACGGCGGCGCACAGCGGAGGGTTTCCGCCTAGCGGCGTAGCACGAGTTCCGCGTCGGCACTGACCGGGCGGCATGAACAACCAGGATGCCGAGGGAAATCGCGCAGGTCCCTAACGACTCCGGCGCTGTCACCCGCGTGTCAGTGCCGCGGCCACCGTGGACCGCTACCGGGTCTTCCATCGCCCGTGGGACGCGCGCTTCACCCGCCCGGCTATTTCCTCCTCTTCGAGCCAGCGATCCAGCGACTGCCGCGCCGGAGCGATGCCCTCCACCTCCAGCATCGCGAGCAGCCGTATCGTGGTTGCGCCCATGACGCCGGTGCTGCCGAGAATTTCGAGCATCCGCTTGCGCGCGGGCGCCGCGGCGGTATCGCCGTTACCCAGCCCGGCGACGATCTCGGCGAACTCGCGGTCGGTGTCGGCCGCCCGGGCCCGCGACCTCGGCGCCGCCCCGGCACCGCTGGCGAGTCCCCCGGTCACCCGTAGGTGCCCCGCGCGTTCGACCGACCAGCGGCGCCGGTAGTCCTCGCCGAGCGCATCGGCGAGAAACTGGTCTGGTGCCGGACGACCCTGTGCCGAGCGTTCGGCGATACGCGCGATGCGGTCGTGGTCGAGGCGGTAGAACTTCACAGGCACCGGGCGGCCGTCGCGCGACTGCACGATCCCCGACCCTGGATGCACCAGGCGGGCCAGGTCGGCGGCGATGTGCAAGTCATCGGGGACGACAAGACGGGCGTCCGCCTCGGTCGCGACCCCGAGCCCGATCCTGAGCGCACACTGCGACTTCAGGTCACCGCTGCCGATCATGGTGACAGCGCCTCGCTGCGTGACAAGGATAGGGTCGATGGCCTCGCTGCGGCCAAGCTGCGTGACCTGGGTGCCGAGCCCGGCCAGCGTGGCGTTGGTCGTGCCTTCGAGCGAGCTGCGCGGCCCGCTGTTCATGCCGAAGATCACCGCGACCTCCTCAACGATGAGGATCACGGCCGGCAGATCGGCGGAGGGTGTGATCTTCTCACCCCCGGCGCCGGAATGAGCACGGGCATCGATTCCGCGCAGCAGGGCGCGGAGCATCCGCTCGGCTTCCTCCCTGTTCGTGGCCACCCAGTCGATGACCGGCCGGGCGGCGCGGCCCTCCAGCCAGGGGCCCAGCCACGGCAGCGCGGTACGGCCGCCCTTCAGATCGATCATGAAGATCACCGTGTCCACACACCGGCACAGTTGCGCGATCAGCACGTTGATCAAGTTCGACTTGCCCGAGCCGCGCAGGCCCACCACCAGTGCCGCGACCTCGCGCAGGGTGACGGTGCAGACCGTCCCGTCCTCGTGCATCCCGACCGGCAGTGGCTGATTGACGGTAAGCGGCTCCTCATCGCCGGGAAGCGGGATCGCCTCGGCGAGCACGTCACGCTCGGCCACATGCAGCAGCACCTCGTCCGCACGCTCACCGCGCTCGACGCGCACGGCGCCGCGGCGCAGCCTTGCAGCGATCTCGATCCGCTCGGTCGCCTCTGCAAGCGTGCCGTACCTGATCTTGCCGCTCGGCGGCAGGCCGAGCCTGATGGTGTGGCCGGACCTCGTTTCCGTCTGGCCGCGGAACGAGATGCCGGGGTGGCCGAGGCGGTCAAGCAGGTCCGGCCACCTGCGTGCGTCCGCCTTCCTGCGTGCCTCTTCCGCGCGCCTGCGGGCCTCCTCGGCCAGGTACTGCTGATGGCGGTGGAGCGCCGGGTAGAGGAGCCCGAGAGCGGGGGCGAGCACGGCAACGGCCAGGATCGCGATCCATGTGCGGGGTGATGCGCTCGCGGCGTAGATCAGCCATCCGCCCGCCGCGAGCGCGCAGGCCAGGGTGTAACCCGCCGCCGCGCCAGGGCCGGTGCGTGCAAGGACGGGGATAAGGGCCGTGGCGACGATGACCGCGGCGATGACGGAGGTCAGCCACAGCGGCGCGGCGGTGGCGTAGATGATCCATCCCAACCCGTAGATGACCGCCGCGATGAGCGAGACGAGCGCGACGGCCTCCAGGGGCCCCGCCCGCAGCGCCTCCCAGGGTCTGTTACTGGCTGTTGACATCCCAGAGATCCTCACCTGGCCGCGGGTTCTCGATGCGCTCAAGCTCGCGATCGTGCACGTTACGGTGCAGGCTCCACGCTTCCTCCGCGAACTCGGCGCTGCCCGCGGAAACGGCCGCGAGTTCCCTTAAGTGTTCGTGCACGCTCGGGTGCACGGGCAGATCGCTGCCGAACCGGTCAGCTAGCTGCGACAGGGCCTCTGCGGTGCGTTCGAACAGCCGTGGCAGGTCGTGCAGGAACCGGTCAAGCTCCGCGGCCGACTCCGGGGTGAACCCGCCGATGTGCTGCTGCACTGCCTCTGCGGCCGCCTCAACCGGGCTGCTCGCCATGGTCGTCTCCTTCCGCTAGGGACCGCACGGCCGCTGGATTGCGAGGCCGGGCGCGGCACTGGTGCTGGCACAGGCGGGTCACCGGGCAGGCTTAAGGAAGAGGCGGATCTTCGTTCCGGACGGGGTACGGCCGCCGCCGAGCGGCAGGAGAGGAATCACGGCGGTCATGTTGTCCTTCGCCTCACGTCAGTTGTGATGAAATGTGACACGTTCCGGTTCGTCCGGCGCGCTGGTGGAACCGGACAAGGGAACAGCTTCATGGTGCGGCGGGATCGGTCATGCAGCAAGACTTGGTCACGATCTGTTCCTATCTGAGGCCGTAGCGCAGCCATCGGGTCTCCGTGATTACCGGAGCCAAACGGTGCCCAGGCATCATTCTCTGTGTTCAGTGAGGCGCCTGGGCCGGAATCCACAGAAGATCCGCGAGGGATTGCAGGGCCGCACGGGGAGCGCGCCCGGCCGATGAACACGGAAGTCAGCGAAACGTCCGCGACAGCGGCACAATGATGGCAGGGAGAACTCGGTTCTGGAGGGCATTACAGTGACTGCGCCGGTGGCTCGCCGACGTCAGGGCGGCGGGGCACCGGTACAGCTGACGCCGCGCCGTGAATACGACGGCAACCTAAGGGTTGGGTAGCTTCGAATTATGCGACTTGGTGTCCTCGATGTCGGATCCAACACGGTTCACCTTCTGGTAGTGGATGCCCACGAGGGTGCCCGGCCGCTACCCGCCTACTCGCACAAGGCGGAGCTTCGGCTCGCCGACCACCTCAAGAACGGCAACCAGCTGACCAGGGACGGTGCGGGGCGGCTCCGGGCGTTCGTCGGCGACGCGCTGCAGATCGCCGAGGACAAAGGCGTCGAGGAGCTGCTCTCCTTCGCCACCTCGGCCATCCGCGACGCCGTGAACGGGGAAGACGTTCTCGCCAAGATACGGGCCGAGACCAACGTGAACATCCGGGTGCTGACCGGCGAGGAGGAGTCACGCCTGACGTTTCTCGCCGGCCGCCGCTGGTTCGGCTGGTCGTCGGGAAGGCTGCTCGTCATGGACATCGGTGGCGGCTCGCTCGAGATCGCCGCTGGCCCGGACGAGGAACCCGACGTCGCGATTTCACGGCCGCTCGGCGCGAGCAGGCTCACCCGCGACTGGTTCGCCTCCGATCCGCCGGCCGCCACGCAGGTGCGCCAGCTACGCAGGCACGTCCGGACGGAGATCGCCCGGACCGTCGGCGACCTGGTGCGGCACGGTCCCGCCGACCGTGCTGTGGCCACGTCGAAGACGTTCAAGCAACTCGCCCGCATCACGGGTGCGGCATCCTCGAGTGAGGGTCCCTACGTCAGGCGCGTGCTCAGCCACGCCAAGCTGATTCCCTGGGTCGACCGCCTCGCGACCATGACCGTGTCCGAGCGGGCCGATTTGCCTGGCGTATCCGGTGGACGGGCGGCCCAGCTACTCGCCGGCGCGATCGTGGCGGACGCCGCCATGGACCTGTTCGGCGTTTCGGAGCTGGAGATCTGTCCCTGGGCCCTGCGCGAGGGCATCATCTTGCGCCGCATTGACGTCATATCGGCCGAGCCTCAGGAGCCCGCACGTCGATGATCTAGTCGCGCTGCGAGAATGCGGCCGGCGACGCGGATTGGGGGAGCCTTGGAGCCGTTTCGGATCTTGTTTGTCTGCACAGGGAACATGTGCAGGTCACCACTGGCCGAACTGCTCGCCCGCGGCTGGCTCGCCCGCGGCTGGCTCGCCCGCGGCGAAATGGCGGCCATTGATGTGTCAAGCGCCGGCACGCACGCGGTCGTCGGCGCCCCCATGTACCACGAAACCGCGGCCGTGCTGCGTTCGCTCGGCGGCGATCCGGCTGGGTTCGTCGCGCGCCAGCTGACCAGGCAGATCGCGGACGAGGCCGAGCTGATTCTCACGGCTGCCCGCTCGCACCGTGAGATCGTGGCCGAGCTCTGCCCGGGCGCCGCGGTGCGAACGTTCACGCTCCGCGAGTTCGCCGGGCTCGCTGCGGCCGTCCCGGCCGGTGACATCATCCGGATCGACGATGCCGCGGCGCGGGCCCGGGCGCTCACCGCCGCCGCCACGCCGCTGCGCGATCAGCTAGCCGCTTGGCCGCCGGACAAGCTCGATGTCCCCGACCCTGTCGGCCAGCCGATGGCGGTGCAGGAGGCCACGGCCCTCGTGATCGCCGGGGCGATTGCGGTCCCGCTGGGCCTGATCGCGGGTGCCCCTGGGGCCTTCGCCGCCGCGGCGGGCTAGCTGTGGGCTTGCTTTCATGACCGCGGCGGATTTTCCGTCGATACGGTGCACAATCCACCGCAAAACCGGTCGTGGGCCGCTCGAGACAGGGACGTCGCTCATGACCGCCAGCACGGGCACTGACCGGGTGCGGCCAGGCGGCCGGCGCCCTGCCCGGTCAGGCGGCAGCGCCGCCGACGGCCCGTTCGTCATCTCCGCGGTCCTCCTGTCCGCGGCGAGCATCACGCTGCTCGCGGTCGTGATGGCGCTCGGCCCATCGGCGGCGGTGCCGCGAATCGGCCCGGGCGGGCCGATATGGTCGCTGCGGGCAAGGCCGTCCGCCGCCACTGTCATCGCCCTCGAGCGGACAGGTTTGCTCCTCGGCGCGCTCGGGGTAGCCGCCGGGCTCGCCGCCGTCAGACGGGGCTGGCGGCCGTCTGTCAGGCTCCTGGTCGGCGCCGGGGCGGTCGCGGCAGCCTTGTTCGTCTTCCTGCCGCCCGCCGGGTCCATCGACGTGCTCAACTACGCCATCTATGGCCGGATCGCTGGCCTTGGGCACAACCCGTACGTGATGCGGCCGGCGGAGTTGTACCGCGCCGCTGACCCGGTGGGCTTGTACGCCCCGGCGAACTGGCGGACGCTGCCGACAATCTACGGCCCGGTGGCGACGGCCCTCCAATGGGCGGCTGCCAGGCTCGGTGGCGCGTCGATGGCGCGGATCGTGTTCTGGATCAGGCTGGGCAACGCGATCGCCTTTGTCGCGACGGCCGCCGGGCTGGTCCGGCTGGCCGGGCAGGACCTGGCCCGTCAGGCCCGGGCGTGCCTGCTGTGGGCGGTCAACCCGCTGATGCTGTTCTGGCTGGTCGGCAGCGGCCACGTAGACGTGCTGCTCGCTCTGCTCGCGGTCGCGGCGCTGATTGCCATCCGGCATTCCGGCGTGGTGGGGGGTGCGGCGACCGGCCTCGTCGTGGGCGCGGCGACCGCGATCAAGACGCCGTTCGCGCTGGCCGCGCTCGGCCTTGCATGGGCCTCGCGCTCGTCGCCGCGCACCATCGTGGCCGGGGCCTTTGGCGCCGCCGCCGTGCTGATCCCCTGCTTTCTGCTGCCTGGCGCCCTGAACGCGGCCGTCCTGCGCCGCAGGCTCACCGTCAGCGCCGGATTTATCTACCCGGTGCCTGGTGCGGTCGGGTCCAGGCCCGCCGTCTTCGCGGCCACCGTGCTGCTCGCCACGCTGGCGCTCGCGGTGCTGCTGCTGTGGCGCCTGCCCACCGGTCACCCGGCGCTACCCGCGGTCCGCCCCGTGGCGGCCCTGGCACTCGCCTGGCTCGCCGTCTTCCCCGTGCAGGCACCCTGGTACGACGCGCTGATCTTCCCGCTGCTCGCGCTGATGCCGGCCAGCGGGCTCGACTACCTGCTGATCGCCCGGTGCCTGCTGCTCAGCGAGCTGGTGCTGCCCGGCGTGCTGGCGGACACGGGGTCGGTGAGCGTCATGATCGCCCGGTTCAGCCACATCGGCCTGCTGCTCGTGCTCGGGGCGCTCATCGCCATGTGCCTGCTGCGTGCCTGGGGCACAGCCAAACTCGAGGGCAGCGGCGAAGTCGGCAGCGAGGAAGAAGGCGGGGATCACCGCGCCCGATGAGTCGCGTGTCGCGGGCGTGCTGCGGGTGGACAGGCCCGGAACGGGGATGCCGCCCGCACTTCATCACCTGCGGCCGGGCGGCGCCTACGTGGTACCGATTCCGCGCGGCTCGTGGGGGCGACGGTCACGATCAGGCAGAGACGCTCACCTGGACGGTGTGCCACCCCGTGGCACCGTCAGGGTAGGGTGCCGCCTGAGCGGACGTCTGCGTGTATCCGGTCTCATCGGTGGCGCGTACCTGAAGCTGATATGTGCCCGCCGTGGCGTCCCATTCCCACACCCACTGCCGCCACGTGTCGATCCCGGGGACGGTGGCGAGCCGCGCCTCCTGCCATGGGCCGCTGTTCACCCGCACCTCGACCGCCGCGACGCCCCGGTGCTGTGCCCACGCCACACCGGCCACCGCCACGCGGCCTGGCTCGAGCGTGGCGGTCCCGTTCGGCACGTCGATGCGTGACTGAGTCTTGATCGGCCCACGTTCCGCCCAGCCCTGCTGCACCCAGTAACCCTGCTGGGCCGCGAAGGTGGTGACCTCGATGTCGGTTACCCATTTGGTCGCCGACACGTAGCCGTAGAGGCCAGGCACGACCATCCGGGCAGGGAAGCCATGAGCGACAGGCAGCGGGGCACCGTCCATCGCCACCGCGAGCAGCGCGTTCCTGCCGTCCATCACGGTCGCGACCGGCGTGCCGCTTGTGTACCCGTCGGTGGATGTGCTCAGTAGCTGATCGGCTCCGGGCCGGATGCCCGCCTCGCGCAGCACGCTCGCAAGCGGCACGCCCAGCCATCGGGTGTTGCTGATGTACGGTCCGCCGACCGGGTTGGAGACACAGCACAAGGTGATGTCGGCCTCGGTGAGCGGCCGCCTGAGCAGGTCGTCGAAGGTGATGTCAAGTTCGCGGTTCACCATGCCGTGCACCCGCAGGTGCCATGAGCCCGGCTGAACCTGCGGGATGAACAGCGCCGTGTCGACGCGGTAGAAACTGCCGTTGGGTGTCACGAACGGGCTCAGGCCAGGGATGCGCAGGTTGGTGCTCGCCGCAAGCGGCGGCAACGGCTTGGCTGGCGGTGGGAGCTTTACCAGCGCGCGCGCGTGGGTGACGGTCGAACGCTGCGAGAGGAGGTTGCCCGCCACACCGCCGACGGCGGCGCCTGCGGCGGCCACCGCGCTTGTCGCCATGAAGCTGCGCCTGCCGTAGCCCGGCGCATGTGCGCCTTCGCCGCGTCCAGTTTCACGGGTTACTGCCGCCCGATCGGTCAACGCGGGCCGATCGGCCAACGCCCCCGCGGCGAGCCGGGTAAGCGCGTATGCGCCGACGGCGGCTCCGGCCAGCGTGGGTATCACATTGGCGGGAGTGAAGTCCGGGCGGGTCACCACCGCGGCCAGCGCTATCGCGGCGAAGACGGCGAGGCCCACGAACCCGGCCGAGCGCCTGCGCATGGTCGCGACGCCGAAGGCCGCGGCGAACACCGCGAGCAGCACCACGATGCTGGTGAGCAGGACCACCTTGTCGTGCGGGCCGAATATCGTGATGATGAAGTCGGTGACAGGCTGCGGGGTCAGGTCGATTACGGCCCTGCCGACCGCAAGCACGGGGGAGCCCTCCGGCCCGGTGATCGCGGCCACGAGTTGCGCAACGCCGAGTGCTACAGCGGCGGAGAGCAGCCCGGTCACGATGCCGCGGGCGATGTACGGGTCGGCCGGACGCGATCCGCGCGGTGTGGCCGACGCCCGCGGGCCATAAGGCTTCATCGTCACGTGTGTTATTCGTCGCCGCACGCCCGCCGGATTGCCGTCGTGAGCCAGGCACCGTGGCTTCCACGGCGCCTTGGCTCACGGAGCCGTCATATGGGTTCCCCGCCAATCCAAGGCGGCGGCGGCTCCGAATGAAAGGTGTGCGGATGGGCGAATGGCCCGAGCCGGGCGAGAGGCCGGCCGATCATTTCATCGACCTCGGCGACCTGCTCGCCCGGGTGGCGCGCGGCGACCAGGCAGCATTTGAGGCCGTCTACGACGGGGTCGTCCCCGCGGTGTTCGGCCTGGTTCGGCGCGTGGTACGCGATCCCGCGCAGTCGGAGGAGGTCACCCAGGACGTGCTGCTCGAGGTGTGGCGGTACGCGTCCAGGTTCGAGCCCGCCAAGGGCGGCGCGCTGACGTGGGTGATGACCCTCGCGCACAGGCGCGCGGTGGACCGGGTCCGGTCCGCACAGGCTGCGGCGCAGCGGGAAACGCGGACAGCCATGCCGGAGACCGACCCCGAGGACGTCGCGGAGGCAGCGCTCGAGCGGATCGAGCGCGAACGGGTGCGCCGCTGCCTCGGCTCCCTGACCGAACTTCAGCGGGAGGCGGTCACTCTCGCCTACTACGGCGGATACACCTACCAGCAGGTGGCTGGCTTGCTGGGTGTCGCGGTGGGCACGGTCAAAACGCGCATGCGTGACGGGTTGATCCGGCTGCGCGACTGCATGGGGGTGGAGTAGTGAGTATCCGCGGCTTCCGCCAGGCCGCCCTGCACACGCTGGCCGGCGCCTATGCGCTTGACGCCCTCGATGACGCCGATAGATCCAGGTTCGAGCGGCACCTGGCACGCTGCGACGTGTGCGCGCAGGAGGTAGGCGGCCTGCGCGAGACCACGGCCTTGCTCGGGTCCGCGGCCGCGGCCCGGCCGCCGCGGCGGATGCGTGCGCAGGTACTCGCCGCCGCCGCGCGGACCCGCCAGCATCCCCTGGCGCGGGCCGCCGATGAGCACACGGCACAGGACGGGCTGGGCTGGCTCGGCCGGGTGGGCTGGCTCGGCAGGCGGGGCTGGCTGCCGAGGGTGGCGCTCGTCACCGCCGCCGCGTCGCTGGCGGCTGCGGTGACGCTCGCCGTCGTGGCTGTCGGCACGCAGCACAGACTCGACCGTGCCGAGCAGCGCAACCGCGAGGTGTCCGCCGTGCTCACGTCGCGTGACGCCGTGATGATGACGGCGCCTGTCAGCACCGGCGGTACCGCGACGGTGGTGATGTCCCACACCAAACAGATGATCGTCTTCTCGGCTCGTGGCCTTCGCGCGGTCCCAGGTGCGAGGAACTACGAGCTGTGGCTCATCGGGCCGGAAGGTGTCCGTCCCGCGGGCATGCTGGCGCCCGCCAGCGATGGCATGACGGCTCCCACGGTCGCGTACGGCGTCGCGCCCGGTGACAAGGTCGGCTTGTCGGTGGAGCCCTCCCAGGGCTCGCCGCGCCCGACCACACCGCCGGTCCTGATGCTCCCACTGCCGGACTGATCCGTGAGGCACCCGTGCCAGACCGCCGTATTCCACGATCATGGAAAGGGCGCCTCGAAGACCCACCGGGTGGGTGATCCGGTGAAGTCCGCGCTGCGCAGGCCGAGCACGCGTGCCGGGCGGACCTCGATCGTTGCGTTGACCGCGGGGTCGAGGAAGCTGCGGCCGATATCGGTGGCGTATTTCGCGTTCATCAGGTCGATCACCCGCTGCAGCGCGGCGGGCCGCGTCACGATGCGCGCCGTGCCCTCGATCACGACCGGATCGGTCGCGTCCTCGGTGGTGACCACGCAGCGCGGATCATGGGCCAGGTTGCGGGCCTTGCGGGATTGCGCACTGCTGCTGAACCACAGTACGGCGTCGTCCCACATGCCCCACACGGGCATAACGTGCGGCCGGCCATCCGGCCAGACGCTGGCGACCCAGTAGCTGCGCGATGCGCTGAGCCGCTCGGCGGCCCACGACCAGGGGAGAAGCCCGCTGCCTTCGTCCGGGCCGAGTACGCCGTAGCCCGGCATATGCGGGCGGCTCACCCGCGGTATCTCCATGGTGGTCAGGTCTACCGCAGAAGGTGCCCGCCGCACGGGCAGATTTCGGGGATCGGGGAGGCGCGCATGTTTGGAACCAGGCACTAACGTGGGGACCCGTGAAAGCATCTCCCCAGGAGCAGTTGCGCCTGCTTGAACTTGCCGGCTTCGACGCCGAGCTTGGCCGCCTTGAGCATCGTGGCCGCGGGCTGCCCGAGCTCGCAGAGGTGGAACGGCTGGCCGCGCGCGCGGCCGAAGTGCGTGACGGGATTGTCACCGCGGAAACCGAGATAAGCGACCTGGCCAGGGAACAGGCTAAGGACGAAGGAGACGTTGAGCAGGTCCGGGCCAGGGTGGACCGCGACCGCAAGCGCCTTGACGCTGGCCAGGTCTCTTCGCCACGTGAGCTGGAGAACCTGCAGTCCGAGATCGAGTCACTGCACCGCAGGCAGTCCGATCTCGAAGAGATCGTGCTCGATGTCATGGAGCGCCGTGAGACCGTGGACGGCCGGCTTGCGTCGCTTTCCGCTGAGCGGGCGGGGCTCAACGGCGAGCGCGAGGAAGCTGTGGCGAGGCGCGACGCCGCGCTGGCTGAGATCGCCGCGCAGGCGGCCAAGCTGGGTGAGCGGCGCTCCGCTGTCGCCGCGGGAGTGCCGGCGGATGTGCTCGCGCTCTATGAGAAACTGCGCGAGCAGCATGGCGTGGGCGCGGCGGCGCTGCGCCGCGGGCGCTGCGAGGGGTGCCATCTGGCGCTGAACACCGTGGATCTGAACCGCCTCCGCGCGGCCGATCCGGACGAGGTTCTGCGCTGCGAGGAGTGTCGCCGGATCCTGGTCCGTACCCCCGAGTCGGGGCTGTGACAGCGGCGAGGCAGGCGGGCGGCCCGCCCCGCGGGGACGACTGTGGGGACCGTCGAGTACGGAGCGTCATCGTCGAGGCGGATGGCGGCTCGCGCGGCAACCCTGGCCGGGCAGGCTACGGTGCGCTTGTCGCCGACGCGGCGACCGGTGAAGTCCTTGCCGAGGTAGGGGAGGGCATCGGTCATGCGACCAACAATGTGGCCGAGTATCGAGGGCTGATCGCCGGGCTGCGTGAAGCGGCGCGGATCGCGCCTGGCGCGGACGTCGAGGTGCGGATGGACTCCAAGCTGGTGGTCGAGCAAATGTCGGGCCGCTGGCGGATCAAGCACCCGGACCTGCAGCCGCTCGCACGTGCTGCCCGCGAGGCCGCGAGCGCCCTCGGGCACGTGTCGTACGTCTGGGTGCCGCGGGAACGCAATCGCCGTGCGGACAAGCTTGCGAATGACGCGATGGACGGTACAGAACGGCTGCCGCGTGGCGCGCAGACGCGAGGAGGGGTCCGTCCGCAGGGGTCATCCACCGCCGGGGCGGATTCGCCTGCGCAGCCGGTCGCATGCTCCCCCGGCCAGCCGGAGGCGCACGCAGCCTCACAGGCGGGTGCGCCCGCCGCGACGTCGGCCGCTGCGCACACCGCGACCGGATGGGCGGGGGACCGCGGGCGGCCGACCACGACGGTGCTGCTGCGGCACGGGCAGACCCCGCTCTCGGCCGAGAAGCGTTTCGCGGGTAGCGGCGACATCGACCTGACCGAGCTTGGCGCGCGGCAGGCGAGTGCCGCTGCGCAGCGCCTCGCCCGCCGCGCAGCGCCGATAGGCGCGATCGTCACGTCGCCGCTGCGGCGGGCGCGGCGGACCGCCGAGGAAGCGGCCCGCGCGACGGGTGCACCGTTGCGGGTGGAAGACGATCTGCGGGAGACCGACTTCGGCGCGTGGGAGGGCCTGACATTCCGCGAGGTGGGGGAGAAGTGGCCGGCCGAGATGGGGGAGTGGCTGGCCGACGCTGACGCGGCGCCACCGGGCGGTGAGAGTTTCGCCGAGGTCGATCGCCGTGTCATGGCCGCGCTCGAGCGGCTGCTCGCGAGATACGCGGGTGTGACGGTGCTCCTGGTCAGCCATGTGACGCCGATCAAGACGCTGGTCCGCCGCGCGCTCGCGGCACCGGCCGTGACGCTCTACCGGATGCACCTGGATGTCGCCAGCCTCTGCGAGGTCGACTGGTACCCGGACGGTCCCGCGATCGTCCGCTCGCTCAACGACACCGCGCACCTGAACGCCTGACCACGGCACGGCAGGTTTGCCTACCCGCTGCAGCCTGTGGCACACGTATAACGTCGGCAGCTACGGCGAGACACCTCGTCTTGCGGCGATTGCCCCGCCCGCCAACGGCGTGTGCTGAGACGCGGTCAGATGGATCGCTGGTAGGCGCGGAAGGCCCGGGTGGACGCCGCGGCGGTGACCGCGACGGCGATGGCAAGGAAGCCGGAGTAGGAGCCGACCGTGCCCCAGGCGGCAGTGCCGCCGACGGCGATGCGCCCGGCGCTTGCTGCCCAGTTGACCGGATTGAACCTGGCGAACGCGGCTATCCAGCCGGGGACCAGCCGCAGCGACAGGAATGCCCCGGACAGGAACGTCAGTGGCATCACCAGCGTGGTCGAGGCGCCGATGAGTGCCTCGCGCTGGCGGGTCAGTAGCGCGAATCCGTTGGACAGCCCGGCCATGGCCAGCGCGATCAGCACCGAGATCCCGATGAGGACCGCGATACCGCCGGCGCCTCCAGGGAAGCGGCTCCGATCCCCCAGCCGATCGCAATGATCACCGCCGACTGCACGACCGTGGTGACCGCCTGGTAGGCGAGGGATGCCGCGATCAGGGCGCCACGGTGGACGGGCGCGATCAGGAACCTGTCCATGACGCCGGTCTGCAGGTCCTCGATGTAGGACATGCCGGTCCAGCTCGACGAGAACATCGCGGTCATGATCACCACGCCGGGCGTGAGATAGGTGGCGTAGTTGGTCGCGCCGAACCCGGGGATCTCGGTGACCTTCTTGAACAGTTCCCCGAAGAGCAGCAGCCAGATGACCGGCTGGGTGAGTGTGATGAAGATGACGGCCGGCTGACGGTAGAGCTGGCGCAGGTAGCGGGCCGTGAGCAGCACCCACGACTGACGGACGGCGTTCATGAGATCGTGATCCCTTCTGCTTGGCGGAACGAGCGGCCGGCGTGGTGCAGGTAGACGTCGTCCAGCGACGGCCGCGCGACGGTGACGGACAGGACCCTGACGCCGCCCGCCTCAAGCCCGGCGAGCACGGCGGGAAGCGCCCGCGGCCCGTCGGCGACGCGGGCCCGCACGACGGCGCCGCTGGTTGCCGCCCCGCGAACCTGGGGAACGCGCGCAAGGGCCTCCCTGGCCCGTGCCACGCGCCCGGCGTCCTCCAGTTCGAGCAGCACCGAATCGCCCTGCAGCCCCGCCTTGAGCTCGTCGGGGGTCCCCTCGGCCACGATCCGGCCCAGGTCCACGATGGCGACCTTGGCCGCGAAGTGGTCGGCCTCTTCCAGGTAGTGGGTGGTGACCAGGATGGTCGTTCCCGCGCCCGCCGCCAGACCGGTGAGCACGGCCCACAGCTCGGCGCGGCCCTCTGGGTCGAGCCCGGTCGTCGGCTCGTCGAGGAAGAGGACCGCCGGGCGGTGCACCAGGGCGGTGGCGACATCCAGGCGCCGCCGCATGCCGCCCGAGTAGGTGCGCACCTGCCGCGTGGCCGCCTCGGCCAGCCCGAACCGATCGAGCAGCTCGCGCGCGCGGTCCCGAGCTGCGTCCCGCGCATTCCGTAGATCTTGCCCTGCATGACCAGGTTCTCGTATCCGGTCAGCAGTGTCACCGCGCCGCTCGCCTGGGCCACCGCGCCGATCACGGACCGGACCCGGCCGGGATGCCGGAGAACGTCGATCCCGCCCACAAACGCCCGTCCGCCATCCGGCCGGGCCAGCGTGGTCAGGATCCGCACGGCCGTCGTCTTCCCGGCCCCGTTCGGGCCGAGCAGGGCGAACACGCTGCCGGGCGCGACAGAGAAGCTCAGCCCGTCCAGCGCGCGCACCGCTGGCTTGTAAGTCTTGCGGAGACCTTCCGCCTCCACGGCACCGCTCATCGCCATCCTCCTAACAACGATCTCCTTCAGAACAGCGTTCATGACTTCTGAACAGTGTTTACTGCAGAACTCTGTTCACGTCAAGTACACTGTTTGGTATGGAGATACCGAGCGGCGCAGCGCCAGAGCCGCCGACGGATGCCCGAGCCCCCGTGGCGGTCCGCGCCGCGGCGTCGCAGCGTGCCGAGGCCGCAGCTCAGCCGTGACGTGATCGTCGCTGCCGCTCTCGAGGTGATGGAAACCGAGGGCGGGGACGCGCTCACGATGCGCCGCGTCGCCGACCAGATCGGGGTCTCGGCCTCGTCGCTCTACGGCTACGTCGCCAACAAGGAAGAGCTGGTCCAGCTGGTCCTCGACCGGATCATCGAGGAGATCCCCGTGCCCCCGCCAGGCGGCGGCTGGCAGGACATGCTCAGGCAGTTCGGGCGGTCGATGCTCGGGGTCTTCAAGCGCCACCCGGGCGTGGCCGGGCTCACCCTGGGCCGCGTGCCGTTCGGCCCGAGCATGCTCGCCGTGGGGGAGCGCGTCCTCGCCGAGCTACGCTCCGCGGGCATGCCGGACCAGGTCGCGGCGTTCGTAGGCGACCTGGCCGCGCTCTACGTCGGCGCCTACGCCTACGAGCAGGAGGTGACGCCGGTGGCCGAACCCGGGGACTTCAGCGCCCAGGCTGCCGCCTGGCTGAAATCGCTGCCGAGCGACAGCTTCCCCAACATGGTCGCGCTCGCTGACACACTTGTCGCGGGAAGCGGCGACGACCGGTTCGAGTGGGGCCTGGACGTCATCCTCCGCGGCCTGGCCACCTACCTGGAATCCCCGCCCACGGCCGACGCCAGGTGGCCGGTGCCCGAGTAGGGGCCAGCGGCGTCGACACCGGATCGCCGCGGCCTCCCGCAGCTTGGCTCACGAGCACCACAGTGGCGTAGATCCTCCCGCTGGAGCCGGTCCAGATGTGCCACTGCGGGAAATGATCTTTCACGACGTCAAGATCACCCGTCGTATCAGCCACCCTGACGCCCCGAGCCGCCAGCGACCCGGCGACCCCGGGCCAGTGCAGCTCACAGTAGTCAGCAGGGTTCGCGTTGCGATGCGCCAGCAGCCGCACCACGGCAACGCTCCGGCAGTACTCCGACGTACATGTGGCGCCGTCCGGCGGAATCGACGCCTGGCATGCGATCCTCTGTGCCATGATCTTTCCCGTTCGCTCGCTTTGTGTTGTCCCCGATCCTTGGCCAGTACATGCTGGAAGCGCACCATACGCAGCGCAGATACGCGTCACGGTAAGATCAGGCGATCACGCCTAAGAACAGAACAACGTGGATATGAGAGGGCACAGAATGTGAGCTTAGATCCCAATAGCTCCACCCTCGCGTTCTTCGCGTCGGAGGTGAAACGCCTGCGCGCGAAAGCGGGCATCACCCAAGCGGAGCTGGCCGGCGCGACCAACTACGCCCCGGCCACAGTCGCAGCGATCGAGACGTGCCGGCTGATCGCCTCACGCGACTTTGCCGAAGCTGCTGACAAGACATTCGGCACGGACGGCGATCTCACGCGCCTACAGCAGCTGACAGAAACAACCGCCGTCCTGCCCTGGTTCCGCGACCTTGTGGAGGTGGAAAAGCGCGCCATAGAGATACGTGAATATGAGCCGCATTTGCTCCCTGGCCTGCTCCAATGCGAACCGTATATGCGCGCGGTAGCCCGGGCGGCCCGCCCGGCCCTCTCGGGTGACGATATAGAACGCGCCGTAGCGCTGAGAATGACGAGACAGCAGGTATTGGAGCCCGACGAGGACAAGTGGGCAGACCAAGAGCAGACGCCGCGGTTATGGGTGATTCTGGACGAATCCACATTGCACCGGATCGTCGGCAGCTCACAGATCATGCAGCAACAGCGCGACCATCTGATTGCGATGGCCCAGCAGCCAAACATCACCGTGCAAGTGATCCCCTACGCGAAGGGTGCCACGTGCGCGTTCGGCCGGGCGTTCACAGTGTTCGTGTCAAAGTCCGCTTCAATGGTCTACCTCGAAGACGTGCGCAGCGCCCGTTACATCCGTGATCGTGATGATGTGGGCAAATACGTGGTAACGTTCGACCATCTCCGCGCGTCCGCGCTGGACGAGGACGCATCAATCGAACTAATCAAAGGATGAAACCAATGGCATATCAATGGCGGAAAAGCAGCTACAGCAGCGCTCAGGGCCAATGCGTAGAGACAGCGATCACGCCCGGCGGGCGCGCAGTGCGCGACAGCAAAGATCCCGAAGGCCCGGCCCTGAGCTTCAGCCGGGACGCATGGCGTGAATTCATCGAACGGGTCAAGCGCGACGCTGAACAAACAGCAATGGGACGCATCCCTTCGTGAGGGTGCGTCCCGTTTCGTTTAGCCTAGCTAATCGCCTGGGCTAACCCGGCACTCGCGGGCGGGGCGTCACCCACATCTCTGGGGGACACACGCCTTACCCGAGCTAACCTCGCGCTGCACCGGGGCGGTTCCTACCGTGTACGGGGGCTGCCGTTGCCCGGTGCCTGTGCCTATTGCGCGCCCCTAGCAGGTTACCTGACTGAGGGACTGAGCTAGCCACCCAGAGCGCTCGCTGCACCCCTCCCGCCGGAAATGTGCCCCCTTTCAAGTAGTGGTCTTGCCCGCGCCGTTCGGGCGAGGTGCTGGTCCATCGGGGGTCCGGGGGGCCGTCCCCCCGGGCCAGCACGGCCCCCCTGCAGACCCGCTGGTGGTAGCGCGCCGCGGAGCCGTTATGGATGCGGGGGAATATCCTTGTCGTGCGGCGGACGAGCCGGCCGGGCGGTCGCGGCGTGGCCCTCGCGGCCATGTCGAGGAAGGTCCGGGCTCCACAGGGCAGGGTGGTCGGTAACGCCGACCCGGGGTGACCCGCGGGACAGTGCCACAGAAAACAGACCGCCCCGCGCCCGGTCAAGCCGGGCCCGGGGTAAGGGTGAAACGGTGGTGTAAGAGACCACCAGCGCTCGGGGTGACCCGAGCGGCTAGGTAAACCCCACCCGGAGCAAGGTCAAAAGGGAGGCTCGGTCTCGGCCGGGCCTCCTGCGCGAGCGTTCGAGGGCGGCCCGCCCGATGCTCGCGGGTAGACCGCACGAGGCTGCCGGCAACGGCAGCCCTAGATGGATGGCCGCCGGCCCGCGAAAGCGGGTGCACAGAACCCGGCCTACAGGCCGGCTCGTCCGCCGCCCACCGCTGTGGCCTGCGTGAAAGCGCCGGTCACGGCGTACCGGGGCACTTTGCGGGCACATCGAGCGCGAGCTGGAATGCCTTCATGCCTGGCGACAGGGTGATTTGTCGGCTGGGCGGCGCGAGTCCAATACGCTTTCAGGGTGCTGCGTTTCGAACCCGACTCGTCGCTCGCGGACTGGTTCGCGCGGCGCGATGAGCCTTGGGGTGAGCTGGTGACGATGGGGCCGACCGGTTTCGAGTCTTACGCCCGGTCCGTCACCTCGAGGAGGATCGCATCTCCCAGCATGTCCTTTTCGCGCGTCTGCGGGTGCACCTGGCTGGTGGGACGAAGACGCCGGGCGACTGTTTCCACGGACTGTGGGCCGGGGCTGTCTCTGGTATGCACGGCGACCCCGCGCGAGGCATCTCGCCGTGGTTTCCCGCGAGTGTTCTCACTGGCCCAAAGGTCCGTGTCCCCAATCGGGAGTACATGCTCTTTCGCGGTCACCTCGATGAAATGGGCCATTGGGGAGCCACGGACCCCACGACGGGCTCATCCAGAGACGAGGAACTTCCCGCGCCGCACCTTCTGTGGCCAGCGGACCACCGGTGGTTCGCCGCGACGGACGTGGACTCCGAATTCACCTGGGTGGGCGGGTCTCGGGGGCTCATCGACGCGGTCATCACAGATCCGAAGCTCGACGCCGAGCGCGTTCACCGCAGCTGAACGTCCGGCCGAATCAAGGCGCAGGGGTGGGCGCAGGGGTTGACGGAGCACCCGCAGGTCCCGTCAACCGCTCTACCTGTCTTCACTGTTCGCGGCATGACCGTACGTCCCCGCACTTGGACGGTCATGAATAGTCATGCAACCCGTGTCGGCCAGACAGCCGGCGCCGGGTCCCGGCGGAAACGCCAGTGTGGGAACACCCGAGCCGCCCTGGAGGAGGGCGTCGATGACCTGATCGTCGGCGATGTCGCCGGTGTCCCACGCGTTGCGGTCGCGCGTGCGGGGCATCCCGGGCGATGGCTTGCCGCCCGACGTCCGAGTCATGCGGCACTGGCCGCTTTCACGGCGGGTTGTCCGGATCCACGCCTAGCGAGCATGAGGGGGCGCCGGGACAGGCGCCGCCGACGTGGGCGGCGCTTTGGTCATCGTCATCACGCATGCACGACAGGCTCCCGCAGTCGTGGCTGGCATAGGGTGCCCGTCAAGTGCCGGAGGCGGCGACAGTGAGCCGACAGCGCAAACGACGATCGAGCCTCGGACCCGCCGGGCCGCCATAGATTTCCCAGTTCACTCCGGGCGCGCGCAGGACGTCCGCACCGGGCACAATGTCGTCGTGTACTACGACGGCGAGGGCGGCACAATAACCATCGACGCCGGTGTCGAGGTGTTCACTGATTTCGCAGCTGGCCGGGAGGACTTCCTGGTCAGGCTGGACCGCCAGCGCGCCGACGCGGCCGGGCAGCAGCTGGCACCGGCACGGGCCAGACCATGTCGAGCAGGCGCACAATGTCGGCGCCTGAGCGTGTTTTCCGCAGTGCGGCGAGACATCTGCGGACCAAGCCGGATCCGGACCGGGGCTCGTATCTGTCGATGGCTGCACGGCAACTCGGCATGGCTCACTTCGCGGACGAAGTGGACGCACTCAATCCGGCGGCGCACTGGTCCGCCCGGTGGGCGCAGTGGCACGTTGCGCATATCTCTCCAGACCCGCCGCTATCTGGGTGGCAACCCAGTAGTCCGTCCGGCCGTCCGAGCCGCGCCCGAACGGGGATGCGGTTGGCACGGCTGACGACGCTCGGTCGTGCCGATGAGCGCGAATCCTTTGGCTGGGCTTGATCAGCCCAGCTGAAGCTCGAACCCGTTGAACGCTGGGTCAGTTCCCTGATGCTGGGGTAGGCACAGGTTCGGGCCGGGCAACCGGCACCCGTGAGGGTGCGGAAAGGGGTGACGATGATAGCCCGGACATGGCGGGGCTGGGTCAGGACCGAGCGGGCAACGGCTTACGTCGAGTACATCACCAGCACCGGCCTGAGCGCATACAAGCAGACACCCGGTAACTTGGGCGCCCAGATGTGGACGACAGACCTCGGCGACGGCCGGACAGAAGTCATGACGGTCAGTTGGTGGTCGTCGCGGACGGACATCGAAGGCTTCGCGGGCCAGAACATCGACGTCGCGGTCTTTTACCCCGAGGATGACGATTACCTCATCGACCGCGAGACCACCGTCACGCACTACGACGTCGCACGGACCCTGTGACACCGCCTGGACCTGCCAAAATCTCGGCCCGGTCCACCGCGACCCAAGAATCCCTGGCATCGCTGCGGGCGCGGCATGCGCAGTGCGCGCTCATGCCGCTGCGGGAGCATTTGGCTCTCGGTGTTTCAGCCAGGCCCCTGGCCTTGTGGCGCCTCGCCCGAGGCAGCCGACATGAGAATCCTTGCCTCACTGCGAAGCCGCTGCGCCTGGCGTACAGGTCCAGGACGCGGGCGGCCTTGAGAGCGAAGTCCGCGTCCCGGACCGAGATCCACGAGCGGCGCTGCCACGGTTTGAGCGCGTCGCCGGCCAGCCACCGGCGCACCGTGGACGCTGAGGCGGCAACCTGGCAGCGGGCGGCGAGCTCGCGGGCCAGTTCCGGGCAGCTCCACTTCGACAGCGGCACCCCGGTCTCGGCGGGCAGCGCACATGCCAGCGCGACGGCCTCGGCCCGCTCGGCGCCGGTGAACACCGGTGGCCGCCCGCTACCCGGCGCATTCAAGGCGAAGGCATACCGGGCTCGCCGGCACGCCGGAGGCCCTGCAGGCGCGGACGAGCCGCCGCTCCCGGCCGCCGCCCGGCACGCCCGCGCGGTCGAGATCCGGCAGCAGATCAGCGAGCTGGCCGGAACCCTGGCCGACACAGCCAGCGGCCAGCAGGCACTATTCGGATCACCGGGCATCACGCGCCGAGCACGCCCCGCCGCCACCGCGCGATCCCTCCACCAGCTAATCGCCGAACTCGCTGCGCTTGCCACGGGCGACCGCCACGAAACGTGACACGTTTCGCCTCGCACCAGCCGGAACGCCGGAGACGACGCCCCTGCTCGACGAGCAGGAAACCGCAGGAAATAACACGCCCTGGCCGTTCGGGCCGCGCATCTGGACTACAGGCATTCGGACAGTTCTGATATCCGACTGTGCCGTTACCGGATCAGCCGAGAACGCTGCCGTCGTCGAGCGCGTCTTCGATCGCTGATACCCGCCCACCAGCCCATTGCCCCTTTCATGCTTACTGGGTCTGCCCCCTTCTGCACCCGCCAGGACACGCCGGGCACTCCATGATCATCCGGACACTAGATCACAAACCCGGACTGTAGTACCGGGCTAACGCTGAATCACACATCCCTGGCGATCGAGCGATAGCCGCCCGGCGGGCGGGGTGGCATGGTGTTGGGGGCACATGTCCCGGAGGGCCGGGCAAAAGGGTGGTGTGCGGTGAGCGTTGGGCAGACCTGCGGCGCGGCGGGTGACATCGCTGCCTGCGAACCAGCGACGTTCACGGTGGATCCGCTCCCGCACCTGCCGGGGCCCAGGTGTGACCGCGACCAAGGGTGTTGTACCGGGTCTGCTGACGCCTCGGGGAAGCCGACACGGTCTCCGGCACGGTCCTGGTGCCGGCCTCGCCCGGGAAGCGCCCGGTGATCGGCTACGCCGTGGGGCCCGCCGCTTCCGCACCTACGACCTCGGCGGCGACGGATTCATCGAACAGGCCGACTTCCAGCTCGCCGCCGGCGGGCTGGGTGAGGAGTTGGGTCACAAACCCGGCTCCCCAGCCCGCCAGCACGCCACCAACCTGTGCCTGCAGCTCTGGCAGCACCTGGCGCAAGCCGTCGGCACCGGCCACGACGGCCGGATCAGCCAAGCCGAATACAAGACCGCGTTCGCCGCCGGACTGCTGGTAACCCCCGCCTCCTTCGACCAGGGCTACCGTCCCTTCCTCGACGCCATCATGGACATCGCCGACGTCGACGGGGACGGGGAACTCACTGTCGACGAGCAGATCCGCTGGACCAGATCAGTCATGAACCTGCCCGAAACTGACTCCCGCGAGGTGTTCCGCCGCCTGGACACCGACGGCGACGGCTACATCACCACCCGCGACATGCTCGGAGCCATCCGCGAGTACTACTTCAACGACGACCCCGACTCGGCCGGAAGCTGGCTGCTGGGCGCCCTCGACCCCCGACAGTTACCGGTACCCGCGTCCAGGAAGCATCGTTCCAGCCGCCGAGGCGGTGATCCTCACGAGCGTCCAGGACCGCCGAACCTACCGGCGCAATATCACGAATGCTTCCCGAGATGTCCGTCGGACCCGCTCGACTCCGCCGCGTTCCGACGCCTGCCGCAAAGATCCGGCATTCCAGGAAGGGTTTCACCATGGCTCCTACGGTTGAGCAGCTTCTGGAGAGCTTTCCGGAGCCTGGTGGGCAGTTCGTACTCGACAGCCGGGTGTGGCCGGTGGAGGAACTGCTGGCGTTGCTGGCCCACACGGAGGTGGCGCTGGGCAACTGTGTTCCGGACCGGGATCAGCTGACCATCGTCGGGACGGTGCAGACCCCGGCCGGGCCGGTCGACGTCACGCTCCGGTTCACCGCCGCGGGAGGTGAGCTGAAGGACGAGGTGGTGGGGCTCGCGGTGCGGGTGCCGATCCGGAAGGGGGTCGCGGATCTGGCGGATCTCTGGGGGCTGGAGCTCAGCGGGGTGCCGGAGGTGTTCCTCGGACAAGTCTTGGAAATCACGGCGTTCTACAACCTGCCGGACACCAGCGCGGTGTTCCTGGCCGAGACCGGGCACCTGCGAGCGGTTTTCGGCCGCGCGGATGCTGACAGCAGTCTGTCCCTGCAGGTCGGGCTGAAGGACGTGCATGCAGAGCTGCCGGACCTCCCTTTCATCGGGCCGTTGATCCCTGACGGGGACCAGTACGGCCTGCGCGGGGTCGGGGTGATCGTGGTCGATGCCGAGGTGATACCGGCGCAGGCCGCGGCGCTCAACTCGGCCGTGCGCAATGCGGTCGGTGACCCGTCGGTGTGGTGGCCCTTGCTGCCGTCTGGTGGGCTGGACCAGGACGGGGTGTGGTTGGCGGCCTGCGCCCTGATTACGGCCGCGGACCACGTGTGGGCCGTAAGGCTGGGCGTACCCGAGGTGTCGTGGCTGCCCGGCTTCCCCGAGCTCTCGATCAATGTGGGTGCGTTCCGGCTGACGTGGTCCGGGTTCGGCCTCGGCCCGCTGCGCGGCGGCGGCGGGGGCGGCGGCAGGGATGGCCTGGGCGTGTTCTTCGACCTGTCGTTGAATCTGGGCTGGTTGACACTGAAACTGCCGGACGCGGGCTTCGACATCGATTTCTCGCTCGAGATCGACGCACCCGGTTTCGTCACGCCGGTGTTGCCCGCGCTGAGTCTGGATTTTCTGGGACGGCTGCTCCGATTCGAGATCCCGGGCGTGGACTGGCCCGATCCGAACCTGCCGGGCTTCCCCGGCCTGCCGGGTCCCGGGGTGTTGACGGGCTGGTGGAACGGCGGGGGTGACGGCGGCGGATCAGGACTATGGGACCTGCTGGGCTTTCTGGGTATCTCGATGCCGCTCGCTCTGCCCGAGGTGTTCAACCCCCGGCTGCCCTCGCTCGGGCTTCGGTTCGACTGGGGCACCGGGGATTTCGGCCTGATCGGGGAGACCGGCTGGCTCCGGTTCGTCGTCGGGGCCCTGCCCGCGCTGCCCCAGTGGGGGACCCCGTGGGGCATGGTCGGCATGCTCGGTATCACGGGCCTGAGGGCGTGGCTCGAGGATCTACCGTTCATCGGAGGATTGCTCACCCCGGCCTTGCCGGATTTCCTCCTGGACGGCATCAGCTTCTCCGCGATCGGCTCCGGGCTGGGAGTGGATGCGTTCGACCGGCTCACCGCGTGGATCGGCACGTTGCCGTCCTTGCCTCGAAGCGGCTGGTGGCCGTCGTTGAGCTGGGACCACTCCGGAGGCAAGCGGGGAGAGCGGGGCTTCTCCCTGGACTTGAACTGGAGGCTTCCCGGCCGGCCAGGCGCTGGATTGGGGCATCTCCTGGCCGCCCGCGGATCTGCCGGAAATCACCTGGCCGCCGAAGGGCGGGACCCCGGACATCTCCTGGCTGGACCTTTCCGGTCTGGATCTGAGCCTGGGGCCGCTGCGTATGAACAAGATCGGACTCACCTGGCCCGGTCCCGGGGAGATCGATTGGGCGCCGGCGGACCCCTCATGGGTGCTGCGTCTCATCTTCGATGTCTCCTTCGACCTGGGCGGGGGCTTCTCCTTCGCGCTGCCCGGCCTGGGGTTCGACTTCGACCTCAAAACCCCGTCACTGGGATCGGTCCATCCCCGCCTGCCCAAGGTCTCCTTTACCCTGCCAGGACCGGTCACGGTGGAACTGACGGTGCCGGTGCCGACGGTGCCCGGGCCCCCGTGGCCGTTGTCCCTCACGGCCTTCTGGAGAAGCGAGGACGGCGTCTCTGCGGCGGACGTCGCGGAGTTCCTCGGGCTGGAAGTGCTCGGCAAGGCCATCCCCGAATTCGTGATGCCGAGGCTGTACTCACTGGGATTGCACCTCGACTTCACCTCCAGCTTCCTGGTGATGACGGGCGCCGCCGGGATCGGGCAATGGGCAAGCGGCGCGTGGGTGTTCGCCACCCAGTCGGCAAACCAGAACCCGGCCAGCCGCCGCAAGCTGGTGGCGCTGCGCGCCGCCACAGAGCTCAAGGCATCCGAGCTTCCGCCCAACATCGGAGCGGCAGAGGTTCAGTACCACTTCGACATGATCATGTCCGGCATCCACCTTGTCTACGCCGAGCAGCGCTGGACCTTGACCGAGGTCGAGGCTCTCAACGCGTTCCTGGCCCAGTTGGACCCGCCCGGACCCGTCAAGCTGCCCATGATCTTGCCGGGGAACCTGCCTCAGGGGTTCGAGTTCTGGGGCGATCTGAGGGTCGGCGATCTGCTGGAGGTCGTTCTGGTGTATCCCGACCGCGACCTGCCTGCGGTCCTCGGCGGTCCGGTGGGGTCCTCCACGGACCTGCTGGGGTTCGCCATCGGCGCGATGCGTTTCAGCCGCGTCCGGCTCGGCCTGGGGTTCGGCCTGGTGTACCTGGCCTTCGACGCGACCATGGCCATCGGTCCGCTCACGGTGGACCTGATCGGTCTCGGCATCGGCCTCGACAAGGATTTCGACGCCCGCCCCGTACTCCAAGGCGCGGCCGTGCGTTTCGAGCGCCCCAGTCCGCCGCGCGTGGAGATCACCGGCGCCCTGGTCCACCTCGATCTCGGTCCGAACTTCAGCTTCGCGATGGCCGGTATGGGCCTCGTCGAGATCCAGGACCTGCTCAGCCTGTCGGTGGTCGGCAGTTGGGCGGAGAACAGGGACGGTTGGAGATCACTGTTCGCCTACGCCGAACTGAACACCAAGAAGGCCAGGGTCGAAGGTCTGTTCTCCATCGGCCCGGTCACCTTCACCGGGATCGCCCTGGGCTTCGGCATCAACAGCACGGTACGCATTCCCAGCGCCGCGGACATCGACAGGTTCCCCCTGATCAAACGGCTGGGCAAGCCCGCGGACACCGAACCGCTCACCCCTGGGCAGGCGCTCGAGGAGCTGGCCGGGTCCGGCGGCTGGGTGACTCCGGCCCAGGGCCAGTACTCGATCGCCGGCGGCGCCCGGTTCACCGTCTACAAGTTCATCAAGGCCCGGGTACTGGTTCTGGTGGAGTGGGGACAGGCCGGATGGAAGGCCATGCTCGCCGGGCGCACGACGCTGCTGCTACCGCCCACCGTCCCGGAAGACGAGTCCTCCGACGCGCGCGCCCCCGGCCCCTCAGGGCTGACGATCATGGGTGAGCTGGGCAAGGTGGTCGTCGATTTCGCCTTCGTCTACGACTCCGGTCTTGGCCGCTTCTCGATGGACGCGGTGATTGCCAAGGGCTCGTACATCCTGGATCCCGCTGCCATCCTCACCGGTGGTATCTCCTTGTACGTCTGGGGCAAGACCCTGCCTGGGATCAGCAAGGGCTTCGTCCTGACAGCCGGTGGCTATCACCCGCAATTCGCCAAGACCAAGCCCGCCTACTACCCCTCGCCCCCGCGGATCGGCTGGTTGTGGGAACGAGGTCCGGTCACCTTCAAGGGCCAGGCCTACGCCGCTCTCACCGATGGCGCCTTCATGATCGGCGCGGCGGTGGCCGCGATCTACGACCAGGGGCACAGCATCAACCTGCGCGCCTGGTTCAGCGCGCACGTAGACGCGCTGGTGCAGTGGAAGCCGTTCTACGCCGACCTGGCCATCGGCCTGTCGATCGGTGTGTCCGCCACGGTCAAGGTGGCGTTCATCCGGGTGAAGGTGTCCTTGGAGGTGGGTGTCCAGCTGCAGCTGTGGCTGCCCCCGATCGGCGGACGAGCACAGGTGAAGGTCTGGTTCATCACCTTCAGCTTCAACTTCGGCGCCGCCCGCGAGGGGGCTCCGCCGGTGCCATGGGACGACTTCCGGATCCAGCTGCCCGCACCTACCCGCACCGCGCTGAAGAACGGCGCCCAGCTGAAGGACGTGACCGAGGACGAATCCGAAGCACGCCGCAAGGCCGCGGAGCCGGAGCTGGTGCGCATCGACGGGTTCAGCGTGGGCGTCGAGTCGGCGCTGCCCGCCTCGAAGATCACGATCGGCGGAGCGCTGTTCGCCGGCAGCGACACCGCCCGGATCGACATCCGCCCAATGCGGCTGACCGGCGTGGTCTCAGAACAGGAGATCAAGCTCATCGGCCCGGACGGTCAGTCCCGCGACTTCGAGTACTGGGAAGGCCTGGGATGGGCGTTCGAGGCGACCGAGGAGGGCATGCCCAAGGCGCTGTGGGGCAGGCCGCTGGCCGATCCCAGTCAGGCATTGAACGACCAGTCACTGGTCCCGGGGTGCCTGACCGGCGTCACGGTCACCGTGCCCGCCCCCGAGCCGGGGGACGTCGCAGGGCCGGTGCCCGCGGAGAACCTGAGCGTGGAAGCCAACCTGCCCAGCGGCTTCATGCCGCTGGCCGATACCGCTGACGCCGGCCCCCCGCCGGATCCGACCCGGGAGAGCATTGACGTGATCCAAAGTACCCTTACCCGGACTTCCGCCGGCCGTACGGCCGTGCACCGGGTGCTGGAGGAGTTCGGCGCGGCCCCGCACAGCGACGGACCGCTGGACCGGTACGCCGATCTGGTCGGGCGCACCATGACCGACTTCCCGTACCTGACCGCAACCGGCGCGAGGTGAGCTGCGATGCCTTCCTCTCCCACCCCGGATCTGAACGTCACCTTCTACGATGACCTGCAGCCGATCGCGACCGCCGGCGTCTACACCGTCATCGTGGACCATCATTTGACCAGGGACGGCGCTCAGGTCGACGACGGCGACTACGAGCTGGAGCGTGTCGAGGACCACTATGAAATCCGGGCGGCTCAGTTCGTCTTGGCCCCCACCTCCATCCACGCTTCCTACCCGCCGGCGGGCGCATCGGGCCGCTACGCGCACGTGCTCCCGCACATCACGCTGAGCCGGGCGATTCTGCCCTGGGAACGCCAGCTGAAGGGCGTCAAGATCCCGCAGCGGCCGCCGTGGATGGCGCTTCTGGTGTTCGCCGCCGGCGAGGTGGACGACGATCCCGAGGCCACCGGGCAGGTGACCAATCGCACCGTGGACGACCTGCTGCACCCCGGCGATCCGTTGACGATCGGCCCGCAGATCAGCGACCCCGGCGGGGACGACAGCCTGTGCCGCACCATCGACGTGCCGGTGGAGGTCTTCCACGCGATCGTGCCGCGCGAGGACGAGCTGCGATACCTGGCGCACATGCGCGACGTGCGGACCGTGCCGCAGTGCCGCGACGACGGCGAGGTGTTCACCGAGGGCGAGTACGCGGTGCTGGCCGCGAACCGCTTTCCGCGCGAACCGGGAACCTACGCGGCGCACCTGGTCTCGCTCGAGGGCTACTTCGGCCGCCTGGATCCGGGCACGTTGCCCGGCGCCGAGCGGGTGCGGCTGTGCTCGCTGTGGTCCTGGTCGTTCACCAACGACCCGGACGGCTCGCTCAACCCCGCCGAACTGCTGACCAATCTGGTCACCCCGGGTCTCGGAGCGGATGGTGCCCACCGGGAGAGGCTCGCCTTGCGCCTGCCAGTACCCGACGGCCAAGGCTCCGCTCCCGGGCAGCAATATGCGCGCCAGCGGCTCCACCGTGGCTACAGCCCCGTGCCGTATCGCACGTTGTCAGGGGAACAGACCTATGCCTGGTATCGCGGACCGTTCACCCCGCTGACTGCCCCGGTCCTCCCGGAACCGGTCACCAAAGGCCCGTACACCACAGCCGACCATGCCCTGATCTACGACCGCGAATACGGCCTGTTCGATGTGAGCTACGCCGTCGCGTGGACCCTGGGCCGCACGATCGCACTGGCCGACCCCGACTACACCGGTGAGGTCACCGGCGCCCGCCGGGAGCTGTCCAACCTCAGCGCCACCCTCAGCGCGCTGTCCGCCGACCCGGCCCGTGCCATGAACGATCCGCGCGCACCCGCCGGCAGTGCCGCGCTGAGCGCGCTCGGCGCACCCGGCTTCCGTGCCTCCCTGATCCAGGCGCTGCGCGGGCCCCTGGTACGCGGCGCACCCCCGCCACCGGCCCCGCCGCGCGCCGCCCGGATGGACGCGCGCGCCTTGCTGAACAATCCGCGCGCCTACCAGATGCTGGCCGCTGTGGCCGAGACCCGCACCCCGACCATGACCCAGTGGCTCGAGCAGCTGGGTCTGCTGCATGGCGTGCCGTTCAACCACCTGGTTCCCGATCCGCGGATGCTGCCGGCCGAGAGCCTGCGGGCCTTCCGCATCGACCCGGGGTGGATCCGGGTTTTGATCCGCGGAGCCTGTGAGGTGGGCGCGCACACCTCCGTCGACCGCGACCTGCACTCGCTGCTGCACGCCCGAGCCGTCCGCGCCGGCGGCGACGGGCCCGACGACGGGCTGCCGGTCGCCGGGCTGATGATGAACTCCGAACTCGTGCGCGCCTGGCCCGTGTTCGACATCCTGGCCACCCGCGGCGGCGAGCAGGTCAACGAGATGCGTCGCGACCACCTGGCCCCCGATGTCCTGCTGGTGCTGTGGGACGAGGTCCCGGACCGGATCTCCATCCGTGAACCCGGTCAGGGCATCCACTTCGGCATCGGCGCTTCGAAACGCATCAGTCTGCGCTACCTGAGCGGGGATCGCATCGGATCCCCCGTCGACGGCCCGGGCGAAGAGAAGCAGTTCCCCCCCGTCGGCCGGCCAGATCTCTTCGAGGCCTACCTGCGCGAAGGCCGCGCCGATCGGGAGCCGGACGTACTGAACCTGCGTGGCGCGGACGGTCTGGTCAAGGCCCTGGGTGACTTCCTCGACCTGCCCGATGCTCCTGCCGAGGAGTCCGGGCTGACTCCCAGCCAGCTCGCTCTCGAACTGGTCAACGCCCCGCTGGAGCAGCTGCTGCTGCCCGTGACCTCCGGCCAGGAATCAGGAATAAGGAGCCAGGAATAAGGAGCCAGATATGAGCGCCGGCGAACTGATCGTGCCCGTGGAAGTCCACGCGCTGGTGGTGAACCTGAAGGTGCGGGGACCGGATGATCGGCCGGAACCCACCTATCGTGTCAGGCCGGACTTCTGGCACATGCTCGGTGAGGACGGTGAGGACGGCGGCCGGGGGACCGCCGAGGATGAAGCGTTCCAGGGGGGAGGCGAGTTCACCGAGAAAGACGAGGGTGTCTTCATCCAGTGGCAGCTGCCCGAAGCACTCACCGACGGCTTCGTCAACCCCGTCACCGAGGAGACCTGCTACCCCCTTGTGCCCAACCGCTGGCTGGTCGTGCGCTACGCCCAGGTACACGACCGCGATCAGACCAAGATCAAAGGCTGGATCGTCCACAGCGACTACCTCTACAACGAGGACCCCGACCTTTACGACGACGACTTCGCCATCAACAGCTTCCTGGACCCGCGGGCCGACACCCCCAGCGAGGACTTTCTCGGCCGTCTCCACGACCTGGGGGAGGGTCCCTGGAGTGAGGCGGGGTTCGAGGACCGAGAGCTGTTCTTGACCGCCATCGGCTCCGGCCTGCCCCTGTTCGCCGCCTACCAGCCGTACCACGAGAACGTCTTCTCCCTGCACGATGACCTGCAAGACCTCACAGATCGCACCGAGGGCGACAGCTACCCTCCGGACGCCACCGTCAGCTATCTGGCCATGGGCTGGTACAGCGACACCACCAAGGACATCCTGCGCACCGCCGCCGAGATCCCCGGCTTGCTGCCTCCCGGCAGCGACGGCTCCATCGCCGACGTCATCGCCGCCCTGGGCTGGACGCCGGCCCCGGCACCCGTGGCAACCTGCACCATTGCCGGCCATGGTGAGGACACGCCGGAGGCCGGTCCAGTGGAGCAGATCCTGGACGGCCGTGACGACACCTGGTTCCAGACCGCGACACCCGTGACCGACGACGATTACATCACCGTGGATCTGGGCGTCTTGCAACGCGTCACCGCTGTCGCCGGGACCTTCGGCGAGGCACCCGGTGGTGGACGCAGGGCGCCGGGCAAGAAGCTACTGGCTTCGGCCGACGGCGCCGCATGGACGCCATTGGGCGCTGCCACCGCGAGCGAGCCCGACCTCACCTGGCAACCCGGGCCCAATCAGCAGCCGCTCACCGCACGTTACCTGCGGCTGCAGTGGACCGAATCCTCCACGTACTCCACGGTCGTCCGCACTCTCACCTGCACCGCCACCCCCACAGCCGGTGATATCGAGCGCACCGTGTTCAGCGGCACCGCCCTCGGCCTGGTCTGGGAGCGGTTCGGTGACGCCCCCAAGGACGGGCGGCCTCTGGACAGAATCCCGAAGATCGCCTTAGGGCACAGCACCGGCGAAGCCGCCACGGCCATGTTCAATTGGCAGGCCCGCTCCGCCGGCGACGCGCAGCTCTTCAGCGCCCTCTACCACGGAACGCTGGACACCTTCGACGGCGCCGAAGGTGAACGGGACCTGGCCGAGACCACCCACCGATCTTGGTTCTCCGGCAGCGAGGGCGGCTCGGTCTGGCAGATCCACCCCAGACCCGGCGCCGAGAAGGACCCGGAGACCGGACCGGACGACCTCACCCCGCGATGGCTGGTGCAGCTCAACGCCGACCAGGCCGACTACGATTCCGGCCGCGCCGTCCTGACCGACCGGCAGTGGCGCCTGTGGGCCCTGCACTGGCTGTACAACCTGCCTCGCGGCGAGCGTCCTCCAGGCCTGCCCGACACCTTCGACGACGACTGCGACTATCAACTCAAGGAGGAGCACTCCGACGGCCTGGCTGCGGCAACCCGGGCCCAACTCGACCTCGTCGCCGATCTCTACGCCGAGCTTCCGCCGATCGGGACCGGCGCCGGCGACCCTCAGGAGATCATCGACGACTGGGCCGCCGATCCCGCCCGCAGTCTGCCGGAGCACCTCCAGCTCGTGCGCGCCTCGGCCGACAGCTACTACAAGCCCGCCGACCCGGTCCTGCTCATCGAGGGCGCCGCCGGCGCCGTCCGACCGCTGACCCGCGACAGTGACAACCCCCTGCCCTGCCGCACCGCCGACAGCCTGCTCAAGCGCGTCCTGATCGGCGAGGACTTCGTGGAGCCGCAGGCCCGCCCGACCCGGGCACCGAAGGGCTGCCCGAACCGGTTGCCGCGCTGCTGGCCGAGTTCGCGCTGCTGGACCAGGCCGTCCGCACCACGAACGCTGACGGTGTCAACGCCCTGGACGCCATCACCGCCGATCCCGCCACGCACGCCGAAGGCGCCTTGGCCGAATACACCGCCACCTGGAGCCAGCCCTGGCTGCCCATGACCCTGATGTGGAAGCTCACCTGGTTTCCGACCCCGTACCGCACCGTCGGCGAGAACGAAGCCGAGCGCTACGACTGGACGTTCCAGGCGCCTCAGGAAGGCACTCCAGAGTCCTACCACTACAGCTGGAACGATGACGCCCAAGCCCCACCGGCGGACTTCGAGGAAAGCGAAGGCGACATTCTCAATCGGCTGTTCCGCTCCCGCTCCTACCTGGCCCCCACCACGGTCTACGTCGCCCGTGCCCAACTGGCCCGCTACCTGGCCACCTACCCCGCCACCGACACGCGCACCAAGGCGAACCTCTTCGCGCTGCGCAAGGAGCTGGAGCCGCTCGACATCCTCTCGCAGACCCTCGACGGCTTCAACGACTGGCTCCTGCAACTCGACGGGGGAGCCCAGGTCGCCACCGAACCCGCCGTCGCACACCTGACCGAGGATCAGAGCTACGTTCCCGACGGCGCCGCCGGGCCCAACGACCACCGCTTCGACCCGGTCCGAGCCGGCGAGTTCTTCTTCGAGGACCTGCGCATCGTCGACCGCTTCGGCCGCGCCTTCGACATCGTCACCTCCGGCGACGGCGGCAACTGGTACGACCAGTACCCGATCCGCACCCGCTCGGTGACGCCCAACCGGGCCCTGTACAGCACCCCTCCGCTCATCAACCCCGAGCGCCTCATCCAGCTACCGCCGCGGCTGCTGCAGGACACCCGTCTGGCGCACACCCTCACACCCGCCGCGCCCACCACAGGCACCGGCAGCCCGGTCGCCGGCTGGCTGCTGGTCAACTATCTGGACCAGACCGTGGGCGTGTACGGACCGGTAGGGCAGGCATTGGGAGAACTGCGCGTCATCCGTACCGCCGACGGCGACAGCGATGTCAGGTACAACCCGCTGCCCCACGCCCCCTACACCGGCGAACGCGACGAGCAGTTCGCCACCGGCCACCCTCACCTGGCCGGCTTCCTGCACGGCCTTCTCGATCTCGAAACCCCCGCGAACCGCGTGGCCGCCTTCGGTGCCCTGCTGGCCACCATCGACAAGAGCCAGCGCAACTCCCTGGGCCAGGCCCCCGAGGACGACCAGTTGCCCGCCCGGCTCATCGGCCGCCCCGTCGCCCTGATCCGCACCGACCTCGAGCTCCAACTCCAAGGCCCCCCGCTGACCGACCCGTCGTGGACCACGCTCCTGGAGCCGCCCGAGCCCGAATACCCCGACTACGACTGGCCCATCCGCCTCGGCGACCCCCACGACCTCATCGACGGACTGGTCGGCTACTACAGCTCTGATCCCGACCAGGACATCGACTACAGCCGCCTGCACACCGTGGACCCCGCCACCGACGACGACGACACCCCCGACGACTACACCCCCCGCATCACCAACGGCAACGACCTGGCCCTTCCAGCCCGGCCCACCGCACGCCAAACCACCCGCCACCTCACCCTGCTGGCCCAACCCCACCTGCCCGTGCACGCCACCACCGGCATCCTTCCGGTCCACGCCTGCCAGCTCGACGCCGACCTCGTCCACGACGCCCTGGCCGCGATCCGCGCCTCCTTCCGCCTCAACCCCCTGCTCGCCACCGCCCGCGACACCCGCTCCGCCTCCAGCAGCATCCCCGGCCACGCAGATGACAACCCGCCGCACTCCGGCCCGGTGGAGCGCATCCTCGACGGCGACCCAGACACCTGGTACCAAAGCGGCGACCGCGAAACGCCCAAGGTCAGGATCGGCGACCACGTCACTGTGGACCTGGGCTCGGTCCAGCAGGTCACGGTCGTGCAGGCCCGCCTGGGCGAACCGGGCGGTGCCCGCATCGCCCCGGCCAAGAAGCTGCAATCCTCCGCCGACGGCGAGGACTGGACCGACCTGTCCGCCGCGTCCGCCGCGGCAGAGATCAGCTGGCCGGTCACCGGCTCCGCGGTCCAACCCCCTGTCACCGCACGCTACCTGCGCCTGGAAATGACCGCGGACTGCCCCGGCACGACCGTGATCCGCGCCATGGAGATCACCTGCGCCCCCGACGACGACGCGATCGTCATCCCCCCGCTGTCCATCCGCTTCGGCACCTGGACCTGGGCCCAGCCAGTCACCTCGCAGAATCCCGACGTGCCGGGCTGGGACGAACACCCGCTGATCCCCGCCGACCACCTCACCCACCCCGACGACCCCATCCCCACTGCCCGGGCCGGCTACCTCCTGCTGCGGCCCACCACACCCGGCACACAGCCCTGACCATCGACCGACCAGGAGGGACACGCCGCCGAATGACCGAGCCAAGCGCCCGCCTCACCTACCGCCTCATTTCGGCCCCTGACACCCTGACGCCCGCCACCGCCGGGCACCCCCGCCAGGGGCGGCTGGAGATCACCGCGGCCCTCGAAGGCTCCAGCACCGAGGTCCTGCGCTGCCGGAGCATCACCGTCACCGTCCCCACCGGAGCGCACCCGACCGCCTGACCAACCAGCCCGAACGCATCGACACCCGCTACCGGGCACCGCGTACCTGGCACATCCGCAAGAACACCGCCGACCCCCAGGTCACCGAATTCACCCTGCGCCCCCAGAATCCCCGCCACGAAGCCGTCGTCGACGACACCGCGACCGTCACCCTCATCCTGGAGCGGATCCCCTTGGTGACCCGGCCCGGAAGCATCGGCATCCGGATCACCGCGGACATCGCCAGCGGCACCCAGCCCTTCGCGCGCGCCATCACCACCCTGCCCCTGACCATCCACCCCGCCGCCGCCAACCAGCCCTGAGCCCATGCGCGTCCGACCCGGGAGAGCCCGCCGTGAATCCCATCGCCTCCAACGCCCCACTCGACGTTGCCACCCAGAGCACCCCTACGCGCTTCACCGCCTCCACCACCACCGAAATCAAGCGTGGCACGATCTTCCTCACCTTCACCAAACCCGCCGATGCCCCCGACGTGAACTGCGCAGGGATCAGCGTGACGCTCCCCAGGGGCGATGGTGCCACCGATCTCGTCAACGACGAGGAACGCGCGAACCTCACCCTGATCGACGACTACCCCCGTGACAGCACCGGCGCCGAATGGACCATCCTGCGGGTCCCCCCAGCGCCGGCCGCCGCCGCCCCCGAGTGGGGGGAGGCAGCGGGCCACGAGTTCGACAACATCTTCGACCCCAGCGATGACCGTTACTACCAGACCCGCGGACCCGTCCCCGTGGACACCGCGCTGATCATCGACTACGGCACCCCTCAGGAGATCTACACCATCGACATCGCCACCGGCCGTCCCGACGCCCGCAACAAGGTGCAGATGCTCCGGCTGCAGTCGTCTATGGACGGATCGATCTGGTGGAACGTCGACGACCACCCCATCCAGGACACCTTGAGCATCGAGCGGGCCTTCGACCCGCCCCTGCAAGCCCGCTACCTGAGGATCTACACCATCGTCGACCCGTCGATCGAGGGCTACGCCATCGTCAGGCGCTTCCTCATCAACTACGGCCGGCAGCAGCGTTCCGACGCCTCCACCGTCACCTTCATCTGCACCCCGGAAGACGGGCCGGCCGTTTTCGACGACTCCCGCCAATTCAGGCTGATCCTCGCCAACATCCCCATCAACCAAGCCCCCGGGACCGCCTCCCTGACCATCACCGAGACGACGATTGCCGACAATATCCCAGAAGAGCACACCTGCGTCCTCGGCGGGTTCGAAAAAGCCAGCACCGACTTCATCTTCGAGAACTTCTCCAGCGAGCAGCCCCGCGTCGAAAACGGCGCCGGCATCATGCTGCACTGGACCGGCAGCCCGGAAAACACCACGTACTACCTCTCCTGGGACGACCGGACCGAACGCATCAGCGTCCCCGCCGCCACGGCCTGCAGTTTCAGCACGGGGAACCTACCCGGGTTCACCGGGCTCACCCACACCACCACGTTCGTTCTGGACGCGCAAACCGCCAACTGGTCGGGCCAAAAGACCAGCCACTACCAGTCCACCACCGTGACCGTCACCGACCCCGACATCGAGGCGAAAAGCTTCACCGCCGCCGACCAGATCGCCGTCACCGACGACGACACCGACACCTTCCAGGCCCGCAGTGACGACATGACGACCTGGGCGCGCACCGCCGTCTTCAACGGAAACGTCACCATCACCTGACCACATCACAGAGCCCATATACCCGGACCGCTGGCCACACATCATGGAGACCCCACATGGACTCGGCCGACACCACCACCACTGAGCGACCGCTTGAAGCCGTCCCCGTCGACTCCGCACCGCTTGCGGTCTCTACTGCCAGCAAGACTAAAAAGGGCGTCATCAGCCTCAAGTTCGCCAAGGCCCCGGGCATACCGCCGGTCGAATGCACCGGGATCAAAGTCACCATTCCGGTAGGCGCCACCGCCACCGACCTGACCAGCAATCCCGGGTCCATCGACCCCGGCCACAGCAGCAGCAAGGGGACCTGGACCATCAACGCCAGCCCTGACAAGGCCACCTACACCTGCACCCCGCCCGCCCCGGCCAGGAAGTTCGTCTTCGACGAAGAGGCACAGTTCACCCTCATCCTCAGATCCATTCCCGTAAGCCGTCTACCCGGTCAAGCCACGCTGAGTATCGACGCCACTGTCACCACTACCGACACGCTCACCGAAGAGGACTGGAACGTGCAGATCACCAAATCCATCGACGACTTCTTCTTCTTCCGGAGCTTCTCCTGCGTTGAACCGCGAATCTCCAACCCAGGCACCGCGACACTTCGCTGGGAAGGCAGCGAGGCAGGAACCGAGTACTACCTCTCCTACGACTCCCACGTAGGCGACGACGCGATTCCGGTATCCGGCCAGAGCTGCCAGGTCCGCGACCTCACCGACACCACCACCTTTGTCCTCGACGCGCGAACTCCCGACCCGGACGAGCCGGATGGAGAACCCGGCCACCACTACCTTTCCGCCACGGTCACCGTGGAAAAACCCACCATTCACGCGAAATCCCTCACCGCTACCGACAAGATCGCCGTGGCCGACACCTTCACCGCAGATAGCAGCGACAAGACGACAACGGCCAAAGGCCCCACCTTCTTCGAAGGAGACGTCACCATCGTGCCCAACCACAACCTCACCGTCGGCGGCGCCGCCACCGTCGGCAGCCTCAACGCCCGGCAGCGGCGCGATCAAAACGAAGGGCGCCGCCACCGTCGGCAGCCTCAACGCCGGCAGCGGCGCCGTTAAGACCACCGGCGCGGTGAACGGCGCTACGGTGACCGCCACCGGCGCGGTGAACGGCGCTACGGTGACCGCCACCGGCGCGGTGAACGGCGCTACGGTGACCGCCACCGGCGCGGTGAATGGCGCTACGGTGACCGCCACCGGGAACGCATCGGTGGGCACCCTAGGCGTCACGGGCAAGACCACGCTCTCCGGCGAGCCCGTGTTCACCGGCGTGGTGCAGGGCTACCGCAGCATCTACCGGCGTTACTGGGCGCAGAACTCCGCGCCGACGTCGACAGTCGTTACACCGCGACAGCGCCTACGGACGGCGTCTTGTACGGCGACATCCAGTGCTACGACAACACGAGTAAAAACGACAACATCGGCTACAAGGGCAGCCTCTACGTCACCGTCGCAGGCAAGAACTACCGCTGCGACGCGCCGATCCTGCGGCAGAGCGGGGCCGGCGCACAGCAATACACGCTCTCCGCGCCGGTCCGCAAGGACGACCCCATCACCGTCCACATCACCACCGACACCACGTCGATCTGGTACAGCAAGCTGGCGGTTGAGCTACCGGCCCATTCGGCCAAGACACCCCGCTCACAGGCTTCTCCAAGACCTTGTCGCCGGATCAGTCACCCGACTCCACCGGCGAACCCGTCACGCCACCTGGCGACGCCACCGAGAACACCACGAACTGATGACGCGCGATGCGGCCCCTATCGCCGCCGCACCCCCCATGGCGATGTCGAGAGGGCGGCAGGCGAACTATGCCTACTGCGTGACGAGGCACCGCATCGCAGACGTTAAGGAAGGTTCTCGTGCAGCTCCCGAGCTGGAGCGTCTGGAGCGGCTGCTGCACGAGCGCGCCGGGCGCGCACCCGAGGGCCAGGAAGAGGATTGTTCCGGAGCAGGCGGCCGGGGAGCTTGACCCGGTCACGGTCATGGCCAGATCGCTGCAGCGCGACGGGTCGGCGCTGTCGGCGCTCGAGAGGCTCCGTAAGGAGCTGTCCGGTGCCGATCACCTCGGCGTGCTCGGCGCGATCTGGCATGACCTGGCGCGCTACCGGACAGAAAAAGCCCCGCGCACAAAATCTGACACACTCCTCCCACGAGATGTCCGGCTACGACCACCCGGCCGAAGCGATCGGCCCGGAGCCGGCGAGACCACTCCGGAGGCGCCGCGCGGCCTGGCACACGGCGTTCGCCGCGCTCAGCCACATCGACGGCATCGACGTTCGCGGCCTGATCAGCGAACAGTTCATGCTGCGGCGCAACACCTACCAGCGGGAGACGGCCTGGGCGCCGAAGTACGTCGCCGACGCGCTTCGCCTGGCCCCGCAAGCAGGAGAAACTTGCCCGCGACGAAGCCGCGGGATCGGCCTACCAGGCCAAAGCCGCCGAGAAGAAAGGTGACGCCGCCCTGGCCGCCATGCATGCCCAGTTCACCGGGAGCTGGCGCGCCGCCGAAGCCAAGTCCGGTCGCGTGCGGGAGGACCTCACCCCGGCGCAGGACAATGGATCATCGCCAAGCTCGCAGGCCCAGCGTGTTCATCAAGATTCCCGGCACTCCCACCATCACCGGTGATCATCCCGTCCGCGCTGACGACTATTGACCTCAGCAGCCAGCGTCCGGGCTCGACGAGCTTGCGGGCCTCGGCTGGTCCCCACGACCCGGGCGCGTAGGTGGTGATCTTGGGCGGGTTCGACAGCAGCGGTTCGGCAACCTTCCACACTGCGGCTAGCCCGTCCGGTCGGGTGAACAGCGAACGGTCGCCGATGAGCACGTCGTGGATGAGCCGGACGTACGGCGGCAGCGGATTTGCGTGTTCCAGGCGGGACAACGGGATCGCGGTGTGTGCGATGTCGAGGTCCAGTTCCGGGCCGGGCTTCTTGGCCACCAGCGACAGGTCGATCTCGCCGCTGCCCGTGAGCGAGAACGACAGCACGTTCGCATCGCGCGGCAGCTGTCCGGCGAGCGGTCCGGCAGGCTCGCGCAGGATCAGGCTGACCTGCTGCTCCGTGGCGGCCAGCCGCTTGCCCGTGCGCAGGTAGAACGGCACGCCGCGCCAGCGGTCGTTATCGATCCGAGAGGCGGGCCGCGACAAACGTGTCCCGGCTGGAGCGGGGCGCCACGCCGGGCACGTCGCGGTCGCGGGCGAACTGGCCCAGCACCACCTCGCCCGGGTCGAGCGGCCGGAAGCAGTTAATCACCTTCTCTCGCGCGGTCTGCAGATCGAGGGCGCCGAGGCTGGCCGCAGCTCCATGGCGACCTCGGCGGCGACCTGGAACAGGTGCGTGACAAGCATGTCCAGTACCGCGCCGGTGGCGTCGTAGAACTGCGACCGGTCGGTGATTCCAAGCTTCTCGGGCACATCGATCTGGACGGACTCAACGTGCTCCGATTCCACATCGCGGCGAACAGC
>CAVQKF010000013.1:0-403642 GCA_963712955.1 uncultured Actinomycetota bacterium
CGCGGGTCGCGGTAGGGACCGCCCTTGCGGGCGGCCCCCCGCACAGATCCCAGCGTGCGGGATTACCGCACTGGGCTCCTACCTTGGGTGAGTGGCGGCGAAGCGCGCCTCGGGGAAGGGGTGCATCACGCGGGCGGGTGGCAGCCACCGGGTCGCAATCCGGTGCGTCCGCGTCCAGTTGATCCGGGTCTTCTGGCTGCGGCGCCGCAGCGCCTTGTGCCAGTGCCTGGTCACCTGGTCACGGAAGACCCTGACTGCCTTGGCGTTGCCGGGCACGGCGTAGTAAGCCATGTGCCCGCGCACCACGCTGGCCAGCCAGCGGCCCTGCACCGGAATGGGCTGATGCATGCGCCGCCTGAGCTGGTCTTTGACCGCTTTCAGCTTGGCCCGCATCCGTTTCGAGATCGTGATGCGCTTGACCCAGAACCGCCCGCTCTTTGACTTCGCGCAGATGTGCGTGAAGCCGAGGAAGTCGAACGTCTCCGGTTTGCCCAGGCCCCGGGCCGACCGGTCGCGGGCGGCGAACCGCCCGAACTCGATCAGCCGGGTCTTGCCCGGGTGCAGCTCCAGCCCGAACTTCGCGAACCTGCCGCGCAACTCGGCCAGGAACCGCTCCGCATCCTCCCGGTACCCGAACCCGACGATGAAATCATCCGCCCAGCGCACGATGATCACATCACCGTGCGCGTGGCGCTTCCTCCACCAGACGGCCCACAGGTCCAAGACGTAGTGCAGGTACACGTTGGCGAGCAGCGGCGACACCGATGCCCCTTATGAGCAGTGCCGGGTTATGCGCAGTGCTGGCCTGCCGGGCCTGGTGAGGACGGAGACGAGAGCCGAGCACTGCGCATAACCCCATCTCTGATGCGGAGGATCACAGGCTGGCGAGCCAGCTGAGCAGTCCGGGGTCCTGGTTCCATTCGGGCAGGTCGTCAGTGACGATGTCGGTGTAGGCGGCTTCGAGGGCTCTGCGCTTGGCCTCGGTGGAGGCACGAGCGTAGATATCGGTGGTGGCCAGTTCGACGTGCCCGAGTATGTCGCGGATGTAGGGCAGCGGCACGCCTGCCTCGTAGAGGTGCATTGCCCGCGAATGGCGCAGTACGTGCGGGCTGAGGTCGGTGCTGGCGAGTGCCGGGTCCCCGGTCCCGGCCTGGTATTTGCTGATGATCCAGGCGATCCCGCCGCGGCTGAGCTTGCTGTCGTGCTGGTTGACGAACAAAGGGTGGTCGTCGTGGCCGGGCTTGCCGGGGCCGTGCTCGGCGAGGTAGGCACTCAGCAGCGCTGCGGTGTTGCCGCCGAGCGGGACATGGCGGATCTTGCGGCCCTTGCCGGTCAGCACGGCCAGCGGCGGGGGCTGCAGGCGGATGTCGCGCACGGCGAGGCCGGCGAGTTCGGAGACCCTGGCGGCGGTGTCGTAGAGGGTGGCCAGCAGAGTCGCGTCACGGCGGCCTCGCCGGGTGGACCGGTCGGGCTGAGCGAGCAGACGGCGGGTCTGCCCGACAGTGAGGTGGTTCACGCCCAACCGGGCCTTTTTCTTGGCGGGGACGGCGAGAATGTCCTGGCAGGCGGCCATCCGGGCAGGGTCCTGGGATTGCAGCCACCGGTAGAACGAGCTGATCGCTGCCAGGCGCTGGTTGCGGGTGGAGATGCTGTTGTGTCGTTCGGCCTCCAGCCAGTTCAGGAACCCGGTGATGGAGTCTGCGTCGATGAGGTCGAGGGTGAGCTTGTCGGGCGGGATGGATCTGTCGTCGCGGAACCAGGCGATGAGCAGCTTGAACGTGTCGCGGTAGGACGCGATCGTGTTCGGTGAGCAGCCGCGCAGCCCGGCCAGGTGCGAGGTGAGGAAGCGGTGCAGGAACACCGCGAAGTCAGTCGCCATGGCACGGCCCTGCGGTGACGGGAGGGACGACGTCGCCGAAGGCACGCTGGATGGCGGCAGTGATATGCGGGTAGGACTCGGCGGTCAGCCGGAGGTAGTAGTCGGTGCCGGCGATCGAGGCATGACCCATGTAGGCCTGCAGGACCGGCAGTAACGCGCCGACGTCCTCGCCGCCGGCGAACCACGACCGCAGATTATTGACCGCAAAAGAATGTCTTAGGTCGTGGACGCGGGGGCCGTGGCCCCGGCCGCCGTGGGGAATGCGGGCCTGCCACAAGAACCGCCGGAAGTTCCTGTCGATGTTCACGACCGTCAGCGGCAGCCCGGACCTGCCGGGGAAGAACCACTCCCCGCCGGTGCGCCCGGCGACGTGGGCGTGGTAGCCGGCGAGCCTGTCGCGCAGCGGTGCGCTGACGGGCACCTGCCGGTCTTTGCCGCCCTTGCCGTCGCGGATACGCAGGACGCCGACGTCAAGGTCGACGTCGTCAAAGCGCAGCAGCCGGGCTTCGGAGGCACGCAGGCCGCAGGCGTAGATCGTGCGGAACAGCACCGGCATGACCAGGTGCCGGAACGGGACCTGCGAGTTGTAGTGACAGCGGTCGGTCTGGGCGAACAAGGCCGCCAGTTCCTGGTCGGTGTAGATGTGCGGGACGTAACGGGCGGGCCGGGGCAGCGCGCCGATGGGAAGAACGTAGGCCGGCACGCCCCGGCGGCCCAGCCAGCGGGCCAGCTCCCTGACCGGCGCGGCGAGGGTCTGCAGGGTCGCCGGCTTGACTCCCCGCTCGCGGCCCGAGGTGATCCACGCCTCGACCGGGGCCTGGGTGGGCGCGTCCAGCCCGGGGAACTGGCTGGCGGAGAACGCAGCGAAGCGGGCCAGCACCCGCTCCTCGGCGTCGTACTTATAGCCCACGGCGCGTTTCTCCGCGACCAGAGCCGTGATCGCCTCGGTCATCGTGACGGCGGGGCTCACCGTGACGCCTCACGCGCCGGCGCGTCCGGGTCCAGCGCGCACCTGGACAGCAGGCCCAGGGAGGATTTCAGGTAGACGCCGGTCGACTGGACGGACTGGTGCCCGAGGATGTCGGCGATCTGCTCGACCGGCGTGCCGCCCTCCATCAGCCGGGTCGCCAGCGTGTGGCGAAGCGAGTGCATGCCATGACGGCGTTTCTCGCTCACCGGCACGTGCGCCACCCGGGCGTGCTTGACCAGGATCTGATGCAGATGGTCCTGGTCGGAGAACGGCCCGATCGGGGCCAGGTGCCGCACGAACACCTGCGGGCAGTCGCAGTCCGGCCGGCCATGGCGGATGTAGTCGATCACCGCCCAGCCGGCCTCTTTCAGCAGCGGCAGCTGCACCCGGTAACCGGTCTTGGCCTGCGTCAGGAACAGCCGGTTGCCCGGCCAGTCGAAGTCGGCGAACTCCAGCCTCCTGACGTCGACGCCGCGCAGCCCGAGCCTGGTGATCAGCAAGATGATCGCGTAGTCCCGCTTCCCGCACGGGTTGTCCCGGTCGATCGCCTCCAGGATCCTGGCCACCTCGCCGGGATCCCACACCGACGGGATCCTGGCCTGCTTGATCGAGGGCACTGCCGGGACCGCAACCAGCGCGGCGCCGTCGATCAGGCCGCCGGCGGACGCGAACCGCAGAAACGACCGCAGCGCACCCAGTTTCTGCTCGACAGTCTTGACCTGGTAGCCGGCCAGCGTGGCGACGAACGCCTCGACCGTGGCGGCGTCGCAGCAGGCCAGCCCGCCGCGGGTGCCGGTGAACGCGACGAACTCACCGGCCAGCGTCCCGTACGTCCGCACCGTCGACACGGCGCGATCGGCCTCGCGAAGGTGCGCCCGGAACCACGCGACCGTCTCAGCGCCGGGCCCGTCCAGCTTGCTCACCGACCGGTTATAGCGGCGCAGCACCGCCCCGTGCGCCGCGTACTCGCCCAGCATCTGGGCGACCCTGAACATGTAGATGTCGTTCGGCTTGAGGGTGCCGACCTGCTCCTTGGCGAAGAAGCCGCACGATTCGTCGACCCACGCCATCGCCGCATCCAGGGAGAACTCCGCGACGCCATGGGCAGCGAAGTACTTCTGCAGGCGGCGCCAGCAGCCCCGGTACCAGACCATCGTCGAGTCCTTGTAACCCAGGCGCCGTAACTCCGCGTCCAGGCCCGACACCAGCGCAGACAAAGTCGCCATAACAGCTGACCTCCGATCATGCTGGCCCGGCACCATGCCGGACCGCCTGATCGGCAATCCTCGGGGTTATGCGCAGTGCTCGGCTCTCGTCTCCGTCCTCACCAGGCCCGGCAGGCCAGCACTGCGCATAACCCGGCACTGCTCATAAGGCGGTTTATGCGAAGCTGAACATAAGCCGCCCTGCGGTGATCCCCGGTCGCACTCCGTCCATTCCCCGTCCTCGATGACTCCCGCGGCCAGCCACTTGCCGATCAGCCGCAGGACCCGCTTGTCCGCGATCCGGTGCCCGAGGAACTTCCTGAGCCAGTCCCGGTCAAGCTGGCCGAAGAAGTCGCGGATGTCCGCGTCGAGCACCCAGTTCACCTTCTTTTTGTAGATCCCAGCCGTCAGCGCGTCCAGCGCCTGGTGCGGGTTGCGCCCTGGCCGGAACCCGTAGGAGAAGCCCAGGAAGTCCGCCTCGTAGACGGCGTTGAGTACCTCGACGACGGCCCGCTGGACGATCTTGTCTTCCAGCGAGGTGATGCCCAGCGGCCGCAGCCGCCCGTCCGCCTTCGGGATGTACGCCCGCCGAGACGGCCGCGCCTGGTAGCGCCCGCTGTGAACCCGGTCGTGCAGGTCCCGGAGGTTGACCACCAGGTCCTGCCCGTAGTCCTGCCACGTCACCCCGTCCACTCCCGGCGCGGCCTTCGGGCTCAGCGCCCAGTAGGCCATCACCAGCCGCTCCAGGCTGACATGGTGCAGCAGCGCCGTGAACCGCGCTTCCTTATCCCGTTGTGCCACTTGCCGCACACGGTCCAGCTCACTTGACACGCCAGGCCCGGCGCTGCGTCCGGGGCGTGTTTCGCTGGCCGTGTTCCCCTTGGCTCGCTCCCTTTCCTCCCCCGCCTCCGCGGCCGTGGCCTTGTTCGGCGAGTTCGCAGGTACTACGAAGCGATCCGACTGCCCATGCCCGTTCATCCCAGGCTTACCGCCTCGGCGTTCCCTGAGCGGCCCGCCCGCTGACCAGGCAGGACGGGCGGACGTGGGCTCTCCCGGTTCTCGCGCACGGAGGTTCCGCACATGCCATGGTTCTCCGACCGCGCGGGGCCCGCCAGCGGCTCGCGCATAGCGCCGCCGACGATGTTGCCTTCCACCTCTTGAACAGCGTCGGCGCCCCGGTCGTTGTGATTTCGCGGCTCAATATCCCGGCCTGCACGTGCCCCTGCCAACGCTTCGCCACGCCCTTGCGGGTCGTCGACGCATGGCTGAGGGCCGCCGTGGGTCGCTAGCCCTTCGACGTAGAGCTCTTCCATCTCCTCCTCCATGCCGGTTTATCCCGGCGCTTTCCCAAGACCCGCCAGAAACACGATCACCCCTCGCCGCAATGGCGACGGTCCTACCGGCGGCGCACCGCCGCCGAGCGCGTCAACGCCACCATCAAAGACACCGCCACCACCAGCATCGCCCGCGGCTGGTGCCGCCTCATGGGCCTGGCCCCGCTCACCCTGTGGATCGCCTGCCTGCTGGCCATCCGCAACCAGCGCATCCTGGCCGCCTGGGACGCCCGCCAGGACGACAACGCCCGCCACGGCGCCGCAGGCCTGCCGCCCCGCACCCGCAAACGGCGCCGCACCAGCCTCGCTCAGCTCGCCAGCGCGCCATAACCATCCGGCACCGCCAGCGCCGTCGCCGCACGCAGCACCCGCAGCAAGCCCGCCCGCCAGCTAGCACCGCCCGCGCGCGCCCACACCTGCTAACCGGCACCGATAATGCCTGCAGACCGGCCCGCGGCAGCACCGCAGCCCGCACAGCAAGATCCTCATCGAGGCTGGCAACAGACTGTCAGACCTTAATGTGAACATGGATGCTGGCGAAGTGTGAATACCTCCGGGTCAGGTCCTCACATTTGGCCGTGACCTGCAGGGACGCATGCCGTGAGGGGGCTTGCCCACAGGTTAAGCGTGGCGCAGCCACGGTGTTATGCGGTGGTTTGCCTGTTCTTGCCTGCGCGGGCCGGGGTCCGGCGCTTGCCTGGCTGGCCGGCGTCAGCGATGGCCAGGGTGAGGGCTTCGAGCTCGGCGACCAGGGCGCGGAGCCGGCGGTGGTTGCCGAGCCATTGCCGGTAGTCGTCGAGCTGGTCGTCGGGGACGAACCGGGTGATGGTCTTGCCGGCCAGCTTGCGGGTCCACTGCCGGTAGGGGCCGTGCAAGACGGGCGGGTCGGCGTGGCAGCGGCAGCCGGGCTTGCCGCAGCGGACGTGCCGCTCGATGAGGGTGCCGGGCAGGGCGAGGCCGAGGCTGGCGAGCTCGGCCGCGATTCCGGCGGCGCGGGCCTGCTGGCCTGTGGTGGGCGACACGCTGTCCATGGTCGCACGCGGGTCCGTGATCCCAGCTCCTTCTTGCAGTATAAATTACTGTATGAATGGGGGTGATGAGGACGGGGTGGCCGGCTACATCGCCGCCTGGCAGCCGTCGTCGGCGCCGCCGCAGGCCGCAGCGTTCGCCCGGCAGGTCGTGTCGCAGGCGGCGCCGGCAGGCCGGGACCGGGCCAAGAATCTGCTGTGGGCCGCGGGGAAGCTGGCCGGCTGGGCGATCCCGCTGGGCCTGGAGCCTGCCCCGGCGGTGCTTTTGCACCCGTCGGTGATCGAGCGGTTCACCGCGCACGCTCCGGGGCTGTCGGGGCCGGCCCGCCGGACGCTGCGCACCAACCTGCGGTTCATCGCCCGGCGCGTGGTGCCGCACCTGGGCCCGGCGGACGCGCCGCTGCCCCGCGAGCGCGCCAAGGCGCCGTACACGGCTGCCGAGCTCGCCGGGTTCCTCGCGCTCGCCGATGCGCAGCCCACCCTCGCCCGGCGGATGCGCGGGGCCGCGATGGTATGCGTGGGCGCTGGCGCCGGGCTGATCCGCTCTGACCTGCGCGCCGTGCGCGGCACCGACATCTGCCGGCAGCCCGGCGGCGTCATCGTGCAGGTGCACGGCCGCCGGCCCCGCGCCGTGCCGGTGCTGGCCCACTATCACGCCCCGCTGCTGGCCGCCGCCGCGTTCGCCGGCGAGCACCTGCTCACCGGCGGCACCGGCCCGGCACGGCACAACGTCAGCAACCCGCTGACCCGGTCGCTGGCCGGCGGGTCCGGGCTGCCGCCGCTGGAGGGCTCCCGGCTGCGTGCCACCTGGCTGGCCGACTGCGCTCAGCTGATCGGCCTGCCCGTGTTCCTGCACGCCGCCGGGATCACCTGCTGCCAGCGGCTGGGCGACATCGTCGCCACGCTGGATCCCGGCGGGGAATCCGACGCGGTCGCCCTGCTCGGCGGCGCGGCCCGGTGACACGGCCGTGGGCAGCAGGTCCGGGCTCGCTGCCATCGAAGCCATCATCGATGCCTCCGGCGCCGCGCCGGCGATCGAGGCGCTGCTGCCGACCGGCGTGCGGCACCGGCAGCTGCGCACGCGGACCCTGCTGACCGGGATGATGCTTGCTCTCGATGACCGCCGCCCTGCCTATCTCACCGAGGTCCGCGCCGCGCTGACGTCCCTGCCCGGAGCCGACCAGGTGCGGCTCGGCGTCACCGAGGACTGGCACGGCCGGCCGCACCAGCTCACCTACCGGCAGACCGAGCACACCTGCCGGCTGATCGCGAAAGCGCTCGGCAAGGACCAGCCCGACGGCGCGCCCTCCGGCGACCTGCAGGCGGCCTGCGACCAGCTGCTGGAGGCCAGCATCCCCGCCGTGCACAAGAACAGCAGCACGGCGCTGGCCGCCGACTGGACCGACGTCGAGACCTGGTCCCGGCCGCCGCGGCACGGCAGCACCGAATGCGCCGATCCCGAAGCAGCCTGGGGGCACCGCAACTCCAACCTCCCCGGCCCCAAAGGCGAGATGTTCTTCGGCTACTTCCTGTCAGCCGCCGTCATGGTCGCCGACGAAGACGGTCCCGCCGTCCCCGAACTGGCCCGCCGCATCACCCTGTCCGGCTGCGACCACGACCCTGTCCGGCAGTTCGCAGCCGTGCTGCTGCGCATGGCCGCCGACGGCATCCCGCTCGGCGACATCATCGACGACTCGGGCTACGCCCACCGCGACGCCGGCGCCTGGGCCGTCCCGCTCCGCAACGCCGGCGCCCAGCTCGTCCAGGACCTGCACCCGCACGACCGCGGCCCCAAGGGCACACATCACGGAGCCGTCATCGCCAACGGAAACCTGTACTGCCCGCAAACACCCCGCACACTGCTGGAACTCGCGCCCCTGCCACCCGCAGCCTCCGGCGAGCAGGTCGCCGCCCACGACCAGCAGGCCGCCGAGCTGGCCCGGCACAAACTCGGCCGGCACACCGCCGACGACGCCGACGGCTACCACCGCGTCACCTGCCCCGCCACCGCCGGCAAGATCCGCTGCCCGCTCCGCCCGGACTCAATGCTGCTCAGCCGGGACCGGCCCGAGATCCTTACCCCGCCCGGCCACCCGCGCGCCTGCTGCACCCAGCAGACCATCACCGTGCCACCCCAGATCGCGGCCAAGACCCGCCAGAAACACGATTACCCCTCGCCGCAATGGCGACGGTCCTACCGGCGGCGCACCGCCGCCGAGCGCGTCAACGCCACCATCAAAGACACCGCCACCACCAGCATCGCCCGCGGCTGGTGCCGCCTCATGGGCCTGGCCCCGCTCACCCTGTGGATCGCCTGCCTGCTGGCCATCCGCAACCAGCGCATCCTGGCCGCCTGGGACGCCCGCCAGGACGACAACGCCCGCCACGGCGCCGCAGGCCTGCCGCCCCGCACCCGCAAACGGCGCCGCACCAGCCTCGCTCAGCTCGCCAGCGCGCCATAACCATCCGGCACCGCCAGCGCCGTCGCCGCACGCAGCACCCGCAGCAAGCCCGCCCGCCAGCTAGCACCGCCCGCGCGCGCCCACACCTGCTAACCGGCACCGATAATGCCTGCAGACCGGCCCGCGGCAGCACCGCAGCCCGCACAGCAAGATCCTCATCGAGGCTGGCAACGGACTGTCAGACCTTAATGTGAACATGGATGCTGGCGAAGTGTGAATACCTCCGGGTGAGGTCTTCACGTTTGGCCGTGACCTGCAGGGACGCATGCCGTGAGGGGGCTTGCCCACAGGTTGAGCGTGGCGCCCACGGTGTTAAGCGGTGGTTTGCCCACACCGTGCCTGCGCGGGCCGGGGTCCGGCGCTTGCCTGGCTGGGACCGGCGTCAGCGATGGCCAGGGTGAGGTGCTTCGAGCTCGGCGACCAGGGCGCGCAGTCTGCGGTGGTTGCTCGAACCAGTGGCTGGTAGTCGTCGAGCTGGTCGTCGGGGACGAACGCGGGTGATGGTCTTGCCGGCCGATCTTGCGGGTCCACTGCGGCGTAGGGGCCGTGCAAGCTGGGGCGGGTCGGCGTGGCAGCGGCAGCCGGCGCTTGCCGCAGGCGTACGTGCGCGCTCGATGAGGGTGCCGGGCAGGGCGAAGGCCGAGGCTGGCGAGCTCGGCCGCGATTCCGGTCGGCGCGGGCCTGCTGGCCTGCGGTGGTCGACACGCTGTCCATGGTCGCACGTCCGGGTCCGTGATCCCAGCTCCTTCTTGCAGTATAAATCCTACTGGTAAGCGTGACATGGGAGGCGTGATGAGGACGCCGGGACGCGATGTGGCCGCGTACATCGCGGCCTGGCAGCCGTCGTCGGCGCCGCCGCAGGCCGCAGCGCTTCGCCCGGGCAGGTCGTAGTCGCAGGCGGCGCCGGGCAGCCCGGGCCGGGCCAAGAATCTGCTGTGGGCCGCGGGGAAGCTGGCTGGCTGGGCGATCCCGCTGGGCCTGGAGCCGGCCCCGGCAGGTGCTTCTGCACCCGTCGGTGATCGAGCGGTTCACCGCGCACGCTCCGGGGCTGTCCGGGCCTGCGCGGCGCGACGCTGCGCACCAACCTGCGGTTCATCGCCCGGCGCGTGGTGCCGCACCTGGGCCCGGCGGACGCGCCGCTGCCCCGGGAGCGCGTCCAAGGCGCCGTACAGCGACGGCGGAGATCGCCGGGTTCCTGGCGCTCGCCGATGCCCAGCCCACCCTGGCCCGGCGGATGCGCGTGGGCCGCGATGGTATGCGTGGGCGCTGGCGCCGGGCTGATCCGCGTCGGACCTGCGGGGCGTGCGCGGCACCGACATCACCTGCCGGTCCGGCGGGGTCATCGTGGCAGGTCCGCGGCCGCCGGCCGCGGGCGGTGCCGGTGCTGGCCCGCTATCACGACGCGCTGCTGGCCGTCGGCAGCGTTCGCCGGCGATCACCTGCTCACCGGCGGGACCGACCCGGCGCGGCAAGAACGTCACCAACCCGCTGACCTGGTCGCTGGCCGGCGGGACCGGGCTGCCCCGGCTGGAGGACTCAGCCGGCTGCGCGCAACCTGGCTTGGCCGACTGCGCTCAGCTGCTCGGCCTGGCCGCGTTCATGCACGCCGCCGGGATCACCTGCTGCCAGCGGCTGGGCGACATCGTCGCCATCGCTGGACCCCGGCAGGGAAGCCGACGCGGTCGCGGCTGCTCGGCGGTGCGGCCGGTGACACGGCCGCGGTCAGCAGGTCCGCGCTCGCTGCGAACGAAGCCATCGATCGATGCCTCAGGCGCCGCGCCGGGGATCGAGGCGCTGCTGCCGACCGGGGTGCGGCACCGGCAACTGCGGGTGCGCACCCTGCTGACCGGGCATGAAGCTGGCTCTGGCCGATGACCGCGCCCGCGCTACCTGACCCGGGTCCGCGCCGCGCTGACCGTCTCTGCCCGGAGCCGGTGACCAGGTGCGGCTCGGCGTGCTCACCGACTGGACGAGCACGGCCCGCACCTGCTCACCTACCGGCAGACCGAGCGCACCTTCGGCCTGGTCGCCAGGGCACTGGAAAAAGACACTCCCGACGGCACCCCATCAGATGCCCTCGCCGGCGATCTGCGACGATCTGCTGGAAGCCAGCATCCCCGCCAAGCACAAGGACAGCGAGCCCGGGCGCTGGCGGTGGACTGGAGTGACGTGGAAACCTTCTCCCGGCCCCCGCCCATGACACCAGCGACTGCGCCGATCCCGAGGCCTCCTGGGGCCACCGCAACGGCGGCGGCCCCGGCCAGCACAGCGAGCTGTTCTACGGCTACTACCTGTCAGCCGCCACCATGGCCGCCGAGGAGCGACGGCCCGCCGTGCCCGAGCTGGCCCGCCGGATGACCCTCACCTCCTGTCACACCGACCCGGCCCGGGCTATGGTCCCCGTGTTGCAGCGGATGCCCGCCGACGGCATCCCGCTCGGTGACATGCTAGCCGACTCCGGCTACGCCCACCGCGACCGCCGGGGGCTGGGCGGTTCCGCTGCGCGCCGCCGGCGCCGCCCTCATCCAGGATCTCCACCCCGACGACCGCGGCCCCCATGGCACCCACCACGGCGCCATCATCGCTAACGGCAACCTGTACTGCCCTGCCACCCCCCGCCCGCTACTGGAACTCGGCCCCGCTCGCCCGCGACGCCACCCCAGGCCAGGTGACCACACACGACCAGCAGACCGCCGAGACCGCCCGGTACAAGCTCGGCTGGATCACCGCCGATGATCCCGACGGGTATCACCGGGTGATGTGCCCCGCCGTCGCGGGGAAGATCCGCTGCCCGCTGCGGCCTGCGTCGATGGCCCGCGACCGGCAGCGGCCCGAGATCCTTACCCCGCCCCAGCACCCGCCGGCCTGCTGTGCCCAGCAGACCCTCACCGTCCCCCCGACGTCTGCGCGAAGACCGCGCAGAAACACGACTACCCCTCCGCCGCGCACCGCCGGTCCTACACCGCGCCGCACCGCCGCCGAACGGACCTTCGCCACCGCCAAAGACCCCGCCAGCAACGACATCTCCCGCGGCTGGTGCCGCCTCATGGGCCTGACCCCGATCACGCTATGGCTCGCCTGCATGCTGGCCGTGCGCAACCAGCGCATCCTCGCCGCCTGACACCGCCCGCCAGGCCGACCAACGCACAGCGAGCCGCAGCCGCAGGCCTGCCGCCCAGAACCCGCCGCCGGCGCCGCAAAACCCTCACCAGCCTCGCCAGCGGCACCGCCATAACCAGACGGCAACTACCCCGCAAGCGCAGCCATACAGCGCCATCCACGTCCTCCGGCACCATGAACCAACCCCGTGCTGCCTCAGTCAGGCTGAACCGAGCCATTCTCAAGATGCATCCTCGGCCCGGCAACATCATTCCCCGCCCAGACAGCCCAGCGACGCGGAAGATGTCAGACCCAAACGTGAAGATAAGACGCAGGTCAAACGTGAAGACCTCCGGGTGCGCCGCCAGGGACTCGAACCCCGAACCCGCGGATTAAGAGTCCGCTGCTCTGCCAGTTGAGCTAGCGGCGCCAAGACGCAGCGATAGTAGCAGCATCCGCGCCGACGGGCGAATCACAGTCAACTCACCCGCACCGCACGGACGGCCAGACCCGGCTTGCATCAGGCGAGGCATACCAGCGCCGCCCGCAGCTTGGGATCGAGGGCGGAACCGGGCGGCAGCCTGTCGACCGTGGCCGTCACGAAATCGGCGGCAGAAAGCTCCGCGGTCACCTCACCCAACCCGACGACGAAACCTCCGTCGGCCGCCTCAACCCGTACAGGCGACTTGCGCTCACGAAGTGCGAACCGGCCGACCCTGGCACGCCAGCCGGTCCGCCCCGGCTCCTCCTGCGCGGACACGGGCGCGGCGACATCGTCGGCGTGGGTGGCGAACTCCGAGCAGTAGTGGAACGCCTGTAGCCACACGGGATAAGGCCCCACCGATGTCGCCAGAGTGCGGTCGTGGGAGTCAGAGCCCAGGTCGCGCATCCGCCACCGCGTCTCGCCGCTGGCGCTGAGCCATTCGTCAAGTACCACCGCTGCAGGCACTCCCCTGCGCTCACGCACGCACCACTCGTTGTACGAGTTATAGTCCCAGTGCCCGCCAGCACCCGCCGCCTGCACGCGGGCATACAACCCCGCGATGTCGTCGTCGAGGCAGGCGTGGTTGTACATCTCCTCACCGGCCAGATGGCCGAGAACATCCTTGACCGACCAGCCCGCGCAGCGCGAGGGCCGATTCCAGGCGCTGCCATCCAGGGCGGCGAAGAAGCGCGCCAGCCGTTCGGCTTCGAAATCGAATATCCCGAACGGTTCCAGACCTGCGAGCTCATCCGCCGGCTGGCTCATGGCCTTGAGTTCTAAGCCCGCGAGCGGCCGCGCATCGATCCCGCGGCCCCGGTGACGCCGAACACGAGCAGGCCGTGCCAGAAGGCGCTGAACACGGCGCCGAAGATCCCGGCGCCGCCGAGCACGAGCGCCACAGGCAGGACCACCGCCGCGCACGCGAGCGCCGGCACAAGGGCGAACCGCCAGGGGTTCTGACGTGCCCAGACCATGGCGCGGGAAGGGCGCCCCTTCAGCAGGGCGCCGGCCCCGGCGACCGCGAAGAACGCGACCAGGCCGAGTGACACCGGGCCGCTCAGCATCGTCAAACCGATGTGGCCGCCGATGAGCTGCAGGCCGAGGTCACCGGCGGCGACGACCCCGCCGGTCACGGTCGCCGCGCTCCAGGGTGCGCTGGACATCGCCGCACCTGAGACGGCCATCTCCTCGCGCCGGGACAGTGTCGACATTCTCACTCCTGCACTACGATTACGCCCGCCAGTTTAGCGCTGAGCCCAGCCGGGCCGCACCACGACGCACGCGTCATATCTCGACCACTTCAGAATGCCACAGGTACGAGACGTTGACAAGATATGTCGTGTCGTGTCGAGTCGAGTCCCGAACCGGGCCGTCCGGGCCGTCCGGGCCGACCGGGCCATCCGGGCCGACCGGGCCATCCGGGCCGACCGGGCCATCCGGGCCGACCGGGCCAGTGGGCCGGGCTGACGACGTACTCCCGTGGTAGTAGCTGGCCACGCCACATTGTCTTCCCGCACGCGATGCCGTACTCAGGCAATTTCACTTACCGTTCAGGTGTGGAAGCAGATCTGCCGCCTTCAGGAAGATGGCCGCGCTGGCCCCTGTACCCGCCGCGCTGGGCCCGCACCACTGCCGGCGCCGCCGTCAGCGCCGCCATCGGCGCCGCCGTCATCGCGGCGATCACGATTGGCGGCACCTTCGGCGCGCAGCGGCATCAGCCTGCCGCTGCTCACCTGAACGCGCTTGGCGTGGCGCTTCTCACGGTAAGCTGCCTCGCTCTCCTGGTGCGCCGCCGCTACCCGGCCGCGACCCTGCTGGTCGTCGCCGCGGCGGTCGCCACATACTTCGCCCTCGGATATTCCTGGGGACCCGCGTGGTTCCCGCTTATCGTGGCCACGTTCGCGGCGATCCTCGCCGGGCACCGTCTGCTCGCCTGGCTCACCTGCGGCGTCACTTACCTGGTCATCGTCTGGGGCGGCTATGTCCTGCCCCATGAGCACAGACCGGCCGGGGCGATCAGCGGGCTCACCACGGCCGCATTTCCGCTGGTGATTCTCGCCGGCGCCGAGGTGGTGCGCGCCGGGCAGGAACGAGCGGCGAGCGCACGGCGAGCGCGCGGCGAGCTTGAACGGCGGCGCGCGAGCGAGGAACGGCTGCGGATCGCGCAGGAGTTGCATGACGTCCTTGCGCACAACATCTCCCTGATCAGTGTCCAGGCGGGGGTGGCGCTGCATCTGATGGACGAGCGCCCAGACGAGGGGGCCGAGCGGGCGAGGACCGCACTCACCGCGATCAGGCAGGCGAGCAAAGAGGCGCTCGGCGAACTGCGGTCCGTGCTCGGCCTGCTTCGCGCCTCCTCGGGCGAGCGCCCGCCGCTGTCGCCGGTTCCGGGGATGGCTCAACTCAGCGACCTGACCTCGCGCGCCACCGCCGCAGGGCTATCCGTGCGGACAGAGATCACGGGAGACCCACGCCCGCTGAACGCGGGGACCGACCTCGCCGCGTACCGGATTGTGCAAGAGGCGCTGACGAACGTGATCAGGCACGCCGACGCGGCCACCGTCACCGTGCGGGTCAGCTACGGTGACGCCACCCTTGGCATCGACGTCGAAGACGATGGCGACGGCGCAGGAGCGGTGGCGGTGGGCGCCGCCACGGCTCACACTGGCGGCGTGCCGGCTGCCGGTGCAAGCGCGAGTGACGTGGCGGGCAATCGGGCCAGGGCTGGCACAGCCGACGCAGCGGACCCCGGCGGAAACGGAATAGCCGGCATGCGCGAGCGTGCCAGACTGCTTGGCGGCGAACTCACCGCGCACCCGCTGGTGGGCAAGGGATTCCTGGTGCGGGCGTGGCTGCCGCTCGATGGCCGCGGCGCACAGGCGGGCGGCACGCCGGCCACCTCGGGTGCCCGCCCGGCTTGGAGCACCACGTGATCCGGGTCCTGCTCGCGGACGACCAGGCGCTGGTACGTGCCGGTTTCCGCGCGTTGCTTGACGCGCAGGACGATATCGAAGTGGCTGGCGAGGCGGCCGACGGGGAGCAGGCAGCGGCAATGGCCGCCAGCCTCGTACCCGACGTCGTGCTGATGGACATCCGCATGCCCAAGCGTGACGGGCTGACGGCCGCGAAACAGATCATCTCCAACGAGCGCCTCAACGCCGTTCGTGTTGTCATGCTCACCACCTTCGACCTCGACGAATACGTCTTCGAGGCACTGCGCATCGGCGCAAGCGGCTTTCTCGTCAAGGACACCGAGCCCGCCGAGCTGATCGCCGGCGTCAGGGCCGTGGCCCGCGGCGACGCCCTGCTCTCCCCCGGCGTGACCCGTCGGCTCATCGCCGAGTTCGCGGCGCGCGCCCGGCCTTCCCGGTCTGTGCCGGACCTCGGCAGCCTGACCGAACGCGAGCGGGAGGTCATGGCTCTCGTCGCGGAAGGGCTCTCGAACGAAGAGATCGCGCAGCTACTGGTGGTCAGCCCGGCGACGGCCAAGACGCACGTCAGCCGGGCGATGGTCAAGCTCCAGGCAAGAGACCGCGCGCAACTCGTCGTCTACGCCTACGAGTCTGGCCTCGTGCAGCCCGGCCAGCTCCGGCCCGGCCGGCGGCCGTAGCGGAGCTACGGGACGCGCCCAACTGCTTGAATGGACGGCTTCAGCATCTCCCAGGCAAACGCGCATCCGGGCGGCCGATGACTCTTACGCCTCCCTTACCAAGGGTCTGGCTTACTGGTGAGTGGTCGGCCCAAGCCGAGCATGAACGCTGGGTGCGGGCCGTACGACGGGAGTGCCGAGCGGGAACATAGTCTGTTCCGACCGAAGGTGATGGGATGCAAGATCACGAGCACGAGATGGAGCAGGACCCTGCGTCCCGCAGTGGCGGCGAGGAAACGCCCCCGTACGGGACCCGCGGCGAGCAGACGCCGGCCGACTGGAGCGGAAGCCAGGAGCCATCCGCGTACGGAGCCAGCAGCCAGGAACCGCCGGCCTACGAGGCCAGCAGCCACCAGCCACCGCCGTACGGGGCCAGCAGCCAGGAACCGCCCGCCTACGGCGCAAGCAGCCAGGACCGGGAAACACACGAGGCCGGCCGCCAGCAGCCCAGCTACGGCGCGAGCAGCCCGCAGACGGACGCTTTCTGGGTCAGTAACCAGCAGCCGCCCGGATACGGCCCAGGAGGCCAGCAACCGCCCCCGTACCCGGGGTCATGGCAACCGCCAGGCGCAGGAAACTGGCCGCCGCCTGGGCCTTCGTTCGGGCGGCAGTGGGGTACGCCACCCCAGCCGCCACGCCACCGTGGCCGGCGCGCCCTTGCCTTTGCGGCAGTCGCGATTCTGGGTGTTGGCATCGGGGCGGCGGCCGCGTTTGGCATCGCCAACAACAACACAGAGCCGTCGGTCTCGAGTTCGGCCGCTCAGGCGGTCCCGACGCCCGGCTCACAGCGCGCGCCGCTGCAGAACACCGGGACGAGCAAGATCAACACTCCGGCGATCGACAATGCCGTCTCACCTTCGGTGGCCGACATCACCTCGAAGCTCACCTACTCGAACGAGACGGCCGAGGGCACCGGCATCGTGCTCAACTCGTCTGGCCTGGTACTCACCAACAACCACGTCGTCAGCGGTGCCACCCAGGTGACCGCGCAGATTGACGGCGCGGGCAAGACCTACACAGCCCGCGTCCTCGGCACCGACAAATCCGACGATGTCGCGCTTCTGCAGTTGCAGGGAGCGTCCGGCCTCAAGCCCGCAGCGATCGGGGACTCATCCAAGGTCGCCGTTGGCGACGAGGTTGTTGCCCTGGGCAACCAGGGAGGCCAGGGAGGCGCGCCGACCGCCACCTCGGGTGCTATCACCGCTGTGAACCGAACTATTACCGCAGGTGACGAAGGAGGCGTCGGCGCCTCCGAGACCCTCCACGGGTTGCTGCAGACGGACGCGTACATCGCCGCGGGCGACTCCGGCGGTCCACTGATCAACTCGTCCGGCCAGGTAATCGGCATGGACACTGCGGCCGCGAGCAACGCCTCCAGCCAGTCGCAGCTCATCGGATTCGCGATCCCGATCAACCACGCGCTGTCCATCGCCCGCGAGATTGCGGCCGGGCACAGCAGTTCAACCATCCAGACCGGCCAGCGCGGGTTCCTGGGTGTGGGCGTGTCTGACATCAGCACAGGTTGCGGGTCCAGCTTCGGCAACTTCGGGCAAGGCGGAGGCTCAGGCGGCGGGTCTACCGCGCCCGTCAACTCCGGCGCGCTCGTCTGCAACGTCTACAGCGGCACTCCGGCGCAGTCCGCTGGCCTGTCGACCGGCGACGTCATCACGGCCGTCAACGGCACCACCGTGACGTCCGCAAAGTCCCTCACCACGGCGATGCAAAACCGGCGTCCTGGCAGCCAGGTCACGCTGACGTGGGTGGACACGAGTGGCCAGAGCCACACCAACACGATCACTCTAACCGCAGGCCCGGCCGCCTGAGGCGGCACACGCGAGAGGCTCGGCCTCGTGGGGCCGGGCCTCTTTCATGTCCCGGCCCCGCGGCGCCGGGCCTCTTTCATGTCCCGGCCCCGCGGCGCCGGGCCTCTCTCGTGTCCCGGCCCCGCGGGAGTCGCATGGAAACCGTCAGGCGGACGGGACGGTCAGGGGGACGGGGGACGCCAGCCAGGCCCGCATCCGGGCCTCGCACTCGGGGATCTGCGCGAGTTCCACATATTCCCCCTGCGTGTGCGCCACCTCAGGGATACCAGGTCCGTAGTTGACCGCGGGCACGCCGAGGGCCGAGAATCTGGCGACATCCGTCCAGCCGAGCTTGGCGCGCGGGATGCCCCCGACGGCCGCGACGAACGCCGCCGCGGCCGGCTGGTCCAGCCCTGGCCTGGCAGCGCAGGCGACGTCGGTGATCTCCACTTTCCATGCGGGGAACATCTCGCGTATGTGCTGCTCGGCCTGATCCGCGGTCCGGTCAGGAGCGAAACGGTAGTTGACCGTGACCACGCACGAGTCGGGTATCACGTTCCCGGCAACCCCACCGGCGATGTAGACCGCGTTCAGGCCCTCGTGGTAGGTGAGCCCGTCCACCTCCGGCCGGCGCGGCTGGTAACCGCGGAGCACGTCGATCACGCTTGCCGCCTCATGGATCGCGTTGCGGCCCCGCCACGATCTGGCGCTGTGGGCGCGTTCCCCTCGCACATGTACCTCGGCGTGCATCGTGCCCTGGCACCCGCCCTCCACGACACCGTCGGTCGGTTCCATCAGCACGGCAAAGTCGCCGGCCAGCCAGTCCGGATGGCGGCGGCTCAGCCGGAGCAGGCCGTTGCGCTCGGCGTCAACCTCTTCGCCGTCATAGAAGACGAACGTCACGTCACGTTCCGGCTCGGCCACCGTCGCGGCAAGCCGCAACGCCGCGGCGACGCCACCCTTCATGTCGGTCGCGCCGCACCCGTACAGCCTGGTCCCGTCCCGCCGTGACGGCACGTTGTCCGCGATCGGCACGGTATCGATGTGGCCAGCGAGGACAACCCGTTCGGTGCGGCCAAGGTGAGTCCTGGCCACCACCGCATCCCCGTCACGGTCCACCGACAGGTGAGGCAGGCCGCGCAGCGCCGCTTCGACCGCTCCGGCAAGCGTCGCCTCGCCACCACTGACGGACGCGATGTCAACCAGGCACGCGGTCAGCGTCCCGCTGTCGGTGGATAGGTCGAGATACATGCCCTGCAGCCTAACCCGGCCGGGTCGCCTGGGACCGGCACCAACCGGCGGCACGCACACCAGCCACCGGCAGGCGCACAGGCCAGCGACAGGCTGCCGGCCGGTGTCACCCCGCCGTGAGCCGTTAAGGATATCTATCCCGAACGGCTGCCGCGGCGTGACACGGCACCGCTGCGAGGCGCCCGGCCACGAGACCCCGAACCGGTTCATGGCAACGGGTACCGGGACAGCCACGTACCGTGACACCGCCGCGCCAGGTGGCTCGCTGGCTAAGAAGCCAGGGGCGCCCTGGCAGCCCGGCTCGGCTGGAGCGGTAGCAAGCCGGGACGCTTTGGCTGCAGACCATCGCCCGAGGACACGCCGCGCAGTCGCCTGCTGACCCACGGCGCCGCGTGGCGGCGCGCCCACTGGACGTCCTGGCGGCGCATGGTGAGCCAGTCGGCGGTCACCGCGGGCGGCCATCGGTCCCGCCAGTTCCCTGTCACCGGCACGCCAAGCACCTCGCACACGAGCAGCGCCACCCTGCGGTGACCGTCCGGGGACAGATGCAGCCTGTCCGCACTCCACGCGCGATGATCGCGGAGCGGGCTCATCGACCACAGGTCGGCCAAGCGACACTGCCGCCGGTCCGCGATCGCGCGCAGGTGCATGTTGTAGGTGGCGATCTTGCCGCGGAGCAGGCGGAGCACGGGGAAGTGCTGTGTGTCGAATCCGGTGAACACGACGATCTCGCAGCCGGCCGCGCGCAGGTCCTCCACGACACGATCGAAGATCCCTGCGAGCACGTCGGGATCTGCTCCGGGCCGCAAGATGTCATTGCCACCAGCAGCGATACTGACCAGGTCCGGTGCCATCTCGATGACGGCAGGAACCTGTTCCGCGGCTACCTCGGCGAGCCGCTTGCCTCGGATCGCGAGGTTGGCGTACCGCACGCCGGGGCTTTGATCATTGAGCAGCGCGGCGAACCGATCGGCCCAGCCGCGATAGTGCCCAGCGGAGTCCTGGTCGTCGATTCCTTCGGTGAAGCTGTCACCGAGAGCGGCGAACGACTCGATCCTGAGGGGTGATTGATGAGCTTGCACCCGCAACATCTTGCCAGCAATCCCATGGTCGCAGGTGGCAGCCCTCAGCCGGTGCGGCCGCGGACGTTGTCAACGGCGATGAGCAGCCGCGTCGTCGTTCGGCCCGAGCATCTTGTCAACACAGCACCTCGTTCCGCACGCAGAGGTCAGCGTTGACCCTGCGCCTAGCCGGGCCGTGTTGCCCGCGCCGCCGATATGACCGTGAGCCGGCGACGCTGCGTGGGTATGCTCCAGCTCACACCTAGCTAAGAGGTCGCAGGCCGTGTCCGACGCACCAGCCGTTCCGGGGGAGACCGAGGTGTCGCCCTTCCAGGCAGCAGATCACCGTGGGGCAGCGGGCAGCCGCCCGACGATGAAGGACGTCGCCGCCCAGGCCCGTGTCGGTCTCAAGACCGTCTCCCGCGTGGTCAACGGCGAGCCGGGGGTAACGCCCGACACCGCGGAACGAGTCCGCGCCGCGATCGAGGCGCTCGGCTTCCGACGCAACGACAGCGCGCGCGTGCTGCGCAAGGGGCAGACTGCATCCATCGGCCTGGTGCTCGAAGATGTCGGCAACCCCTTCTACTCGACGCTGGCGCGCGCCGTCGAGGATGTCACCCACGGCAATGGATCCCTGCTGTTCATGGGTTCAAGCGACGAAGATCTTGAACGGGAGCGCAAGCTCACGCTGACGTTCTGCGCGCGCCGTGTCGATGGGCTGATCATCGTCCCCGCTTCCACCGATCACACCTACCTGCTGCCCGAGATCGCCGCGGGCATCGCCGTGGTGTTCGTCGACCGGCCACCTGGGGTGATCGATGCTGACGTCGTGCTCACAGACAACGTGGGCGGGGCGCGGGACGGGGTGCGCCATCTCATCGGCCAGGGCCACGCGCGAATCGGCTACATCGGCGACGCGCCGCATATCTACACGGCCGGACAACGGCTGCACGGGTACCGGGAAGCCCTGGCCGCCGCGAACCTGCCCATTGAGGAGCACTGGGTGGCGATGGCGCTCGCCCAGCCCGATGTCATCAAGCGGGCGCTTAGCCGGATGCTGGAAGGGCCCACGCCGGTGACGGCACTGCTGTGCGGCAACAACCGGATCAGCGTCATCGTGCTCCGCGAGCTTTCTGCGCGCGGGGCACCTGTCGCGACCGTGGGCTTCGACGATTTCGAGCTTGCCGACCTGCTGACCCCGGGAGTCACGGTGGTAGCACAGGACCCGGCGCAAATGGGCCACATCGCGGCGGAACTGCTGTTCCGCCGGCTTTCAGGCGAGCAGGGACCCGCGCGGCGAATCGAGCTTCCCACCCGCCTGGTGATCCGCGGCTCCGGGGAGATCCCGCCGTCATGACGCGGCCATAATTGTGACTGCACGCACCGGTCCTTATCTCCGTTTAACGTAGACTCCGGCAGCCTGACATAGGGCGTCTGTTCCCGTCGGCGCCGTGGCGTCGTGTGGCCAAACGCGCGACCAGGCCGGTACGGTCTGTGAACAAACACTGGCATGGCAGGAAGCAGGTCGAGACAGGCGATGGGCAAGGCGAGCAGGAGCAAGCAGCGCTTGACCACCCGGGAGAAGATCGCAATCCAGCGGGCGGCCGAGCGTCGCACCCAGGTGCGTAACCGGGTCTCCCTGGTGATCGGCAGCGTCGTCGCGGTTGTCGCCGTCGTGGTGGCGCTGATTGTCATCAAGGCCACCTCGAGCAGCACGTCGGCGAGCGCCTCCTCGCTGCCGAAGGGAACGGCGCTTTCTGCGATCGTCTCCAAGGTGACCAACGTCCCCGCTGCCACGCTTGCCGCGGTCGGCAAGGGCACCATCCAGACGCCTCCGGCGCCGCTGTCGGGGCAGCCGGCGCTCACCTCGGGAGGCAAGCCGGAGATCGTGTACATCGGTGCGGAGTACTGCCCATATTGCGCGGCCGAGCGCTGGCCGATGGCGGTGGCACTCAGCCGCTTCGGCACCTTCTCCAATCTCGGTGTCACCCACTCCGACACTGCTGACGTGTACGCGAACACAAAGACGCTGACCTTCTACAAGTCCAGCTATACGAGCAAGTACATCGTCTTCACCCCAGTCGAGCAGACCGACGTCAACAAGAAGCCACTGCAGACGACAACCGCGCAGCAGAACGCGCTCGTGAGCAAGTACGACGCGCCGCCGTACGTGTCGGCGGCAAGCCAGGGTGCAATCCCGTTCGTCGACATCGGGAACAAGTATCTTGTCAGCGGCGCGAGTTACAGCCCGCAGGTGCTGCAGGGCAAGACATGGGCGCAGATCTCCGCCGCGCTTTCCGATCCGTCCAGCCCGATCGCCAAGGCCGTCCTTGGCACCGCAAACGTGCTGACCGCGACCATCTGCAAAGTGACAAACAATCAGCCTGCCAATGTCTGCGCCACGGCGCCGGTCTCCGCGCTGAATGGAAAAGTGTGATGGCCCGGACCAGGTCCCGGAGCAAGGGCCGGGGACAGGCTCAGCAAACGAGGAGCCAGGGACAAGCTAGGAGCCAGGGACAGGCGAAGGGCCAGGCCAAGGGTGGCAGACCGGGCACGGCGGGTTCCGCCACCCGCTCGTCTGGCAGCGTCGCGCGCACCCCGCCGCGGCCGGGCGCCGACCGGCTGGCCGGGAACGGAAGTAAGCAGGCGGCGGCGGAAGCCGCGACGGGAGACGCGCTGGCGGGCGGGCCGAAACGCGCTGCTGTTGCCGGCGGCCGCCGGCCTGGGTGCGGCTCACCACCTTCATCCTGTCGCTCGCCGGGCTCGGCGTGTCGATCTACCTGACGATCACGCACTACTCGACCGCGGTTACCCTCGCATGCCCGGACACGGGTGCCATCAACTGCGGGAAGGTCACGACAAGCCCGGAGTCGATTGTGTTCGGGATCCCGGTCGCGGTGCTCGGCCTCGCCTTTTTCGTATTCATGGTCGCGGTCAACAGTCCGCCGGCCTGGCGCTCACCGCTGCGGGCGATCCATCTCGCACGCGTGATCTCAGTGATCGTCGGGATCGTCTTCGTGATCTACCTGATCTACGCCGAACTGTTCAAGGTGAACGCGATCTGCTTGTGGTGCACCAGCGTGCACGCCATCACGTTCGCGCTCTTCGTGCTCATCCTGTTCAGCGCCGCGACCTGGGGCCTGGCAGAACGCTCGCAGTGAGGCGTCAGTGCACGGCGAGCGCGATCACGACGATCACGATGAGAACCGCCAGCACGGTAGCGATGATCACGGAGGGGTTGCGCAGGCCTTCGCGGCGCGCTGAGTCCGCTCCACCCTTCTCGACGAAGGCGCGAAACTCTCCTGTGCTGCCGCTCGGGTCCGGCTTGGCTTCCGACATGAGACGACTTTAGCGGCCAAGGGCAGGCGAGTCGCCCAGTTCAGCAGTTCCGGTCCCGGCCGTCGCGGGCCCAGGCTGCCCGGCCGGGTCCGCCTGGAGGCGGGTCAGGGCGCCGGTGCGGCTGAGGCGGGCCCGGTGCCCGGCCTGTCGATCAGGCGCGACAGCACGATCTCGCTCCTCGTCCTGACGACGAACGGCTCCGCGCTGATCCGTTCCACGATCCGCTCGAAATGCTGAACATCTGCGGCACGGATACGCAGCAGTGCGTCGGCTTCGCCTGTGACCGTGCATGCGTCGACCACCTCGGGATACCTCACGACGGCGGCGCGGATGTCGGCAGGTGAGGTCCGCCCGCGGCAGAACAACCCCACATACGCTTCGGTCGTCCAGCCGAGAACCGCTGGGTCGAATCTCGCGGAGAAACCGGTGATCGCCCCGGCGGCCCGGAGCCGGTCCACCCGCCGCTTGACCGCGGGAGCGGACAGCCCGACCTGGGCGCCGATCTCCGCGTAGGTCGCGCGTGCGTCCTCGATCAGCGCGCCGATGATCTGCTGGTCAAGCTCATCGACTGCCATCGCGTCAGCCCGAGCCGGTGTCAGTCGCCCGGCGAGCCCGCGAACCCGCGAACCTCGTGCACGCTGGCGAGGTTGTCGCGGGCCGGATGGGCCAGGCCGGCCGGGCCGGCCGCGAAGCCGCGCAGGAGGTTGGTGGTCGCGATGTCCACGAACCGCCGTGCGGCGTTGCTGACCCCGTGACCGCAGGCCGGGCCCTTCATCGCGCATACCCAGCGCATCGTGCCAGCGGCGAACACCCCGGCGCCGCTGCGCACCGTGTAGTACGCCGAGTCCGCGTAGGTCGCGGCACCGTCACAGGTCAGCGGCGAGTGCGCGAGCACCTCGATCGGCCGCGGCACCGGCACGGCCGGGTTCACCCGGTCATACTCGGGCCCCACCATCCCCGGGAACGACTCGCCCTTGCGGGCCCGGGTGCCCGCGAAGATCCAGTTCCCGGGGTCGTACACCACATAGGGGGCGCTGACAGGATTGCACTCGTAGAACACTCCCGTCAGCACGCTCTCCGGCCGTGGATCGGGCGGTTCACGCCAATCCTGCGTGGTGGCACTGTTGTCCACTCCGAACAACGGGTCCTCACTGGCCACCTTGTAGCAGATCACCACCCGGTCAGCGCCAAGGGGCGACGAACCAAAACGGATATGGCGGAACACCGCGTTCGCGCCAAGAAACGCGATGTTCACCCCAGCGGCCCTGGCCGCCGTCAGCCGGTCCCGCATCGCCGCCGAATAGTACTCGTCATGCCCGAGCGAAATCACCGCCCGCGCGCCCCGCAGCAGCCCAGCGTCGGTGTCCAGGTCCACATCCGTCTCGTACGCGAGCGGCACACCTGTTCTTTCCGCAAGCGCGATCGCCGACTGGTCGTACGACCCGAACCACCCAGCGCCGTTGTCCGCGCTGTTGCTGGCGTAGGGCCGATCGAAGCTCACCGCCCGTGCCCGGTCCGCAAACCCGCCGGGCCCGGTGTACAGGTCGTAGCCGCCCCACAGGTTGTAGGCCTGCCACGTGGTCACATCGTTGATCAGCACGACGGCGCCGGCCGTACTTACTGACCGCACCGTCACGGGCACGAAGCGCTGCGCGCCGCTCGCGGCGTCCAGTCGCAGAAGGTACGCCCCGGCAGGCCACCCGGCCGTCCCGACCGCCAGCGACGGCCGCCATGGCGCCCGCACCATATTCGTGCGTGCCGATATCACCGGGCCCGCCTGCCTTACACCGCGGACCTTCCCGGACTCCCATACCCGCCGCGCCTGCGCCCCGTCGTACCAGCCCATACGGAACGCCTCGACCCGCCACCACCGCGACGTCGTGGACACAAACAACCGGAACCGCTCCCCAGGCAGCACACTCACCCGGTCAGCGAAGCCCTCGATCGCATCGGGCGCCTCCAGCTGACGCACCCGCCAATCACGCGTACCAGGCTTCTGGTTCTCCGCCACGGGAAACGGCTGGACATGGGCCGCCCCGCTAGTCCGCCCCGCGGCCGTGCGCGACGGCCCGCTCCCCGCTTGCGTAACGCCCGGCGAACTGCACCCCGCCACAAGCATGGCGATCAATACGAGCGGGGCCGTCAGGAAAGCCGCGCCGGGTACGGCAGAGCGCCGCTCCGTCGCGGCGTTTCCCATCGCCCAGGAAATCACGTACATGACTACCGCATGATACGGAGCGTCCCAGCGCCGCACCGGCCATGACCACATTCAGACGCGCCTAACTCACCATATGCGGCTCACGGGCCTGGCAGCCGAATCCCGACCAGGGAGGCAGTAGCGTGCAGGTCATGGCCTGGCTCGGATTCGCCCTCGGCGTCGCATTGCTGGTCCTCACCGCGTCAAGCGCGACCAAGACCCTGCTGATCCCCCGACCGGCCCACCCGGTCCTCACCGCCGTGGTGGGGCGGGCCGTACGAACCGCGTACAGTCTCGCGACCGACAGGATCACCGACCTCAAGCGGCGGGAGCGGATACTGGCGTCCGCAGCGCCCATGTTCCTCATCAGCCTGCTCGCAACCTGGCTCCTGCTGCTTTTCGTCGGGTTCGCCCTGCTGCTGTGGCCGCTGGCCCACGGGGGATTTCCGGTGGCCCTGCGGGTCTCCGGGTCCTCCCTGACCACCCTCGGGTTCGACGCACCGAAGGGCGCCGCACCCACGGTGATCGTTTTGACGGCAGCCGCGAGCGGGCTGGCCGTGGTCGCCCTGCTCATCGGATACCTGCCCGTACTTTACGCGGCATTCAACCGGCGGGAGACCCTGGTCACCATGCTCGAGGCGCTCGCAGACGATCCTGCCTGGGGACCAGAACTGCTGGCCAGGCAGGCACTGATCGACAACGTCTCGTACCTGCCCCGGCTCTACGAGCGGTGGACGGAATGGGCGGCGGACATCTCGGAAAGCCACACAAACTACAGCGCCCTTATCTATTTCCGGTCCCCGGCTCCTGCCGCGTCCTGGATGCTCTCGCTGCTGTCCGTGCTCGACGCGGCCGCACTGCAACTGGCGCTGTGCCCGCAGTCCGCGCCATCGGAGGCCCGGCCGTTGCTGCGGGTCGGATACATCGCGATCCGCAGGCTCGCGAAGAGCCTGCGGCTGCCCGCGCAGGAGGACCCCCACCCCGAAGACCCGATCGCCGTTTCACGGGCCGAGTTCGACGAGGCCATCGAGTGGCTGCGGGCCGCGGGCTGGACATTCGAGCGCGCGCCCGATGACGCCTGGCCGCATTTCCAGGGCTGGCGCGTGAACTATGAGGCGGCAGCTTATGCGATCACCCACCTCCTCAACCTGCCGCCCGCGCTCTGGTCGGGGCCCCGGCGCAGTGCTTATCCGCCCGCGCGGCCGCCAACACGGCCGCCCCACCGCGCGCCAGACGAACGCAAGATCCCGCGTGGCACCGAGCCGGGCCGGACCGTCGTATAGGTGGCTGGGGTTATCCACAGGCCGGTTATCCCCAGAATGGCGTTCACCCCTCCCTCGCCCCTTGACAGCCGGGCAAGAATCACCAGTAGGGCATCGCCCCCAAGGGCGGGTGGGTCGTGCAGGTGGGTCGTGCAGGTGGGTCGTGCAGGTGGGTCGTGCAGGTGGGTCCTGCAGGGACAGCGTCCGAAGATCCGGTCGCTGCGATACGCGAGACGCACATGAGGTTGGATGACGGGCGTGATCGTGCGTGCCGCAGGCGTTGATGAGCTCGCCGGGATAGGTGAGCTGCGCGTCGCCGCGTACACGGCACAGGGGATGCTCGCGAGGTCCACCTACGCCGCCGTGCTGCGCGGTCTGGGAGTGTCGACGCCCGGCGACGTTCTTGTCGCCGAAGACGACGGGCGCATCATCGGAACCATCATGTTCGAGCCATTCCATCAGGGCAGCGAGGTGGCACGCGCGCCTGACGAGGCGGAAATCAGGGCGCTCGCGGTCGCACCTGACGCACAGGGCCGTGGCGCGGGCCGCGCGCTTGTCAGCGCCGCCATCGAGCGTGCCACCGCCAGCGGTGTCAGGCACCTCCTGCTATCGACCCGGCCGACGATGACGGTTGCGCGGCACTTGTACGGCACCGCGGGATTCACCCGGCTGCCCGAACGTGACTGGTGTCCCGCGCCCGGTCTGACGCTCATCGCGTACGGCCTGCTCCTGCCAGCGCGCGCGGATACGAATCATGGGCAGTCTCATGACCGTGGTGCATAGCACGCGATATAGCGCGACTGTCAACATGTACCATCGTGGGCGGCGTCCACGGAGGTGAGCATGTGCTTGATGGTCCTGAGCTGCCCGCGGGCGCGGCCCGATCCCAGCTCGTCAAGGTTCTGCGAGACGCTGATCGCTTCGGCGCAGCCTTCGTCCACGTCGCCGGACCGGATCATGGCGTCGGCGAGGGTGAGGCGGTAGAGCGCGCGATTGCGCCCGTAGGCGCTGTGCGACTGGGTCAGCGCGGCGCGGACGTAGGGGACGGCGGCGTGGTAGCGGCCGGATTCGCACTACAGCAGTGCTTGCGCGTAGCTGAGTTCGGCCGGGCCGTGGAAGCCGGCCCAGTCGGGGACGGGATAGTCAGTGTCCCCGCGTTCGAGCAGGCGCATCGAACGGGCCAGGGCGCGCCGGGCGGCTAGGTGGTCGTGCATGCGGGCGAGGGCGCGCTCGGGCTAGGCCAGCACGGCCCTGTGCCGGCAAGACCAAGTGTTAACGTGTACAACTTGTTAACGGTAAGTAGCGCCAGACGCGCGGAACGAGGTCACGCCGGGTCTGCCCGCGCGCCGTACATCTGTCCGCACCACAACAAGCCCCCGCACATCCCGATCCGATAACCGGATCGAGCCCGCGTCCGCCCGCCGCCCCAGCGCAGGAGCGGCCCCTGCCGCAACAGCGCGCCCTCGTCCGTGATCAGATCGGCAACCAGTACACGGCCGCAATTGGGCAGCAAGATCCACAGATTTACGGTGCATCGTGAGCTTGGCGGTGGGAGCCGCGCGCCCGGCGGTAAGCTGATGATGTTGTGGCGAGGCAAGGTTTGGCGAGGTTGGGTACGGCAAGGCGGGGCTAGGCAAGGCAGGCAAGGTTACGTGCAGTCCCCAGGGTGCAGGCTTGTGCCCTGGGGACTGTCCTATGTCGAGCTGGGTTAGCGGCTGAACGTTCCCTGCCCCGCGCGGGTGGCGTGCGCCGTGGGCCGACCCGATGTCGGCCCACGGCGCACGCTCCGTGTGCCTCGTCCTGCGACGGCGCCGTCTCCCTTGCGTGCGCGGCGCGTTCAGCGCAGGTGTAATGACCGTTTGGCACTGGCAACGGCACTGCCCCATTGCGGCATTGCCGCTGTGGTACGATGCGGTAGTGGGGCAATTCGGTGCGCGAGGAGGGCGACGCCGAGGTCCCACGGAAAGGACAAGATCATGGAATTGATGGAAGGACCGAAGAGCCTGCTGGAGGTGGATGCACGTCGGAGAATTAGCCTCGGGTCGTTGGCCGAGCATGGGATCGTTACCTTGTGGAGGTCGAGGAGCGACGGAACGATCGTTCTGACGCCGGCGGTTGTCATGTCCGCAGCACAAGCGCGCCTGCACGCTGCTGTGGAGACGTCAAGGATGTATAGATGAATTCCTCGACAATCCCGAGACCGGCTCTCGGCGCACCCGCCCTGGGCGGCGGGGCGACAAAGGTGATCACTTCTCCACCTGAGGGGTTGTGACGCCTCATGAGCGGGAGGACGAGGGAGATAGTGAAAGCCCGAATTTCGCCGGAGGCCGCGTCGCCTCCTTGATGAACTGGAGAAAGGATCCCTCTAAAACGACCGCTTGGTCGATGCGATCTGGGACGCCATCGACCTGGATCACCGAATCACCCAGAATCCGCACCAGCACGCCGCAGGGCGCTTAGGACTCTCAAAGGCCACCCGTTGTGGCTTGTGCCTGTCCAGGTCTCCGCCACAACGACGACCTATGGGTCATTCTCTGGCAGCCCCGCGATGACAGAGGCCCTGATCGCTTACATCGGCCCTGAGGATTTCCGGGTCTGACTTCAGGTAGGCGACGGCAGAAGAATTTCCCCTTCTAGCGTCCTTCCCGAAGGATGCTAGAAGGGGAAGTTCTGGCCAGCATGCCGACACGGGTGCGGCGTGGGCGGAAGGTGGCGTATGGCCTTTGTGCGCTCCTATGCATGCCCATCTTGCCGATCATCCCGTCTGCCGTCGAGGAGCCACGCATGGGGATCGGGTGCGGTCATGGGATGAAGGGAGGGCGCCCTGCGGGATGATCCGCCGCCGACCCAGCCCTGGATTCCTGAGCTCCCCCGGATCAAGGGAGGGCGGGATGATCAGACTCGACCTCAGCCACGTAAGGGGCGCTCTGCACGCGCGGTCCTGGTGGTCACGGTTTGAGTTTCGCGCCTGTGGCGTGCCGGATGATCTGGCGCGCGCGTGCGGCAGTACCGCCTGGTGCCCGTAGGGCAGCAGGCGGTTGGGGTTTTAGCGCCCGCAGGGCACCTTGTCCGGGTTTTGGCCAAGGTGGAAAAGGGGCAGTTGTGCGCGGCGTCAGCCATCGCCGAGGCGGGGGCGGGTGGGCGGGTCGGCCTGGGTTGAGTGTGGCGACCGTGCACGGGGAGTCCGCGCGCGGTCGCTGGGCGGGACTGCTGACGGGTGGTGGTGAGGTGGTGAGTGACCGTGTGCGGGTCAGCAGCTGGTCCGCGGGTGGGCAGTGTGGTTTTCTATGTGATCACCAGCCGCGCGGGCCGTCTGCGTGTGGCGCGTTTTCCCATCTGGCCACGCGCCCTGTAGCGCGCCCTACGGGCCATCGATCTTTCGCGGCCCAAGGGCCCGAGCTGCGAGCGCCGGGTGCTCGATGATCAGCGATGTGCTGGCGCCGGTCTCGGCGACGGGATCCGCCATCTCGAAAGGCAACAGCGACTGATCGGCGATGACCAGTTTTCAACGGCAGCTCGTCTGCGACCCGCACGCCCTCCCCCGCCGCGGCGAACCGCACCACGTCCAGGGTGTCCTTGTCGGCAAGGTACGCACGGGCCTCGTACATCGTCAGGCTGGGCGCCATCAGGTCAGGCAGCCGCCCAGCCCATCTTCGGGCGCCATGAACTCACCGTAGCCAGACTCGCGTCGCCGGCCGGGTCATGGTTCATCGCCTGGCCTCGCAGGGCCGGCGCATGGGCCCGTGTCGCCTGCCACCGAGGTGAGGTTAGCCTGATCACGCAAACCCGGAGGAGGTTACGTGACCAGGCTTGGCAACATGTACGGGCCGGACGCCACCTTCCTCGGGGTCCCCGCCGCGGATCTCGCCGGTCCGTGACCTTCGCCGGCGCCGACGCCGTCATCCTCGGCGCCCCGTACGACGGCGGCACCTCGCACCGGCCCGGGCCCGGTTCGGGCCGCAGGCGATCCGGCTACCGACTACCTGCCCCACGACGGCGCCGGCCGCACCTGGCGCTCGGCGTCGACCCCTCGCCGAGCTCGGCGTGGTCGACGTCGGCGACGTCGAGATGCCGCCGGCGAGATCGAGAAGTCGATGGCCCGCCTGGAGGCGGGCCGTGCAAATGGCGTGCCAGTCCGGGGCGCTGCCGGTGATCCTCGGCGGTGACCACACCATCGCCTGGCCCGACGTGACCGGGGTGGCCCGCCACGTGCGGGTGGGGCCGGGTCTCGGTGATCCACTTCGACGCGCACGCCGACACGGGCGACACCCAGTACGGATCGCTGTACGGCCACGGGACACCGATGCGCCGGCTGATCGAATCCGGCGCGGTCCGTGGCGACAGGTTCCTGCAGATCGGCCTGCGCGGGTACTGGCCGGAGCCGGAGACCCTGGACTGGATGGCCGGCCAGAACATGCGGAGCTATGAGATGACCGAGGTCGTGGCGCGGGGGCTCGACGCCGTGCCTGACCGAGGCAATCGCGATCGCCATCGACGAATGCGAGGGGTGTTCCTTTCCGTCGATGTCGACGTGGTCGACCCCGGCATGGCGCCAGGCACCGGAACTCCGGAGCCCGGGCGGGCTGACCGCCCGCCAGTTGCTCGACGCCGTGCGCCGGATCGCAATGGAACTGCCGCTGGCCGGGATGGACGTGGTCGAGGTGTCGCCGCCATACGATCACGCCGAGGTCACCGCCTATCTCGCCAACCGGGTGGTGCTCGAGGCGCTGTCTGGGATCGCATGGCGTCGCCGCCGCGCGGCCGGCAGGCCGGCCCCGATCCATCCGCTCCGCTGCTCGCTCACCGCGAGCGTCGCTGACTTGCCAGCGTCGCCGACCCACCCGCGTCGCTTACCCGGCGCCGGTCGCTGAGCTGGTCAGATAAGCACTCCATCGGTTCATAAGGTGAACAATCGAACACATCTATACTTGATCCATGCTGGACGTGACGCGGCTCCGGGTGCTGGCCGCGGTAGCCCGGCATGGTTCGGTGACGGGCGCGGCGCGTGAGCTGAACTATGCCCAGCCGTCGGTCAGCCATCACCTCGCCCGGCTCGAGGCTGAGACCGGGTCCAAGCTCATCCAACGGGCCGGACGCGGCATCCGGCTGACCGATGCGGGGCGACTGCTCGCCGAACGCGCCGCGGAGATCCTGGGTAGGCTCGATGCGGCGGAGAATGAACTCGCCGCCCACGTGGGGCTGCGGCACGGGAGGGTGCGCCTCGCCGCCTTCCCATCGGCGCTCGGCACGATCGTGCCCGCGGCGGCGGCCAGGCTCAGGTCGGAGAACCCGGGTGTGGACCTGACGCTGGCTGAGGCCGAGCCCCCTGACGCGCTGCGCATGCTGCGCGCCGGTTATGTCGATGTGGCGCTGGTTTTCTTGCACGAGCCTGACGTCGGTGGGCAGGGCGCCCGGGCCACGATGCTTTTTGACGAGCCGGTCTGCCTGGTGACGCGTGCGCCGCACGCGGGCGCCGTTTCTTCAGGCCTGGCGCCTGATCTGGCAGCGCACGCGGGCGCGCAATGGATCGCCGGCTGGATCGCTGCCGCAGTTACCTTCTGCAACTGTGTGCGCGCGCCGGCTTCACCCCGAAGATCGCGTTCACCACCGACGATTACGTTGCGGTGCAGGCGCTTGTCGCGGCCGGCCTCGGCGTTACCACGCTTCCCAGCCTCGCGCTCAGGGCGGCCCGGCATCCAGGAATCACCGCGGTGCCACTACCAGGAGCCCGCAGGTATGTGTACGCGATGACCTACGGTGAACCGCCCGACCCGCCCGCTACCACACGCTTGCTCGAGGCGCTCATGGCAGCCGGCCTGCGCGCCATGAATGCATCCCGGGAATCGCCCGACCCTGTCAGGAAGTAGCCGACGCTCCCGGCCGTACAGCGCCGCCATGCCCGGTGTGAGGAACCACCAGCCCAGCCCTGCGCCGCCGCCGCCCTGTCCGGCGCCGGCCCCCCGGTGTCGAGCGCTTTCCTTGTGCGACACAGCACCGGCAGTCAGTTAGGGATCCGCTTGGGTCGCCACGCGATGGTGACCGAGCCTCAGATGGCACTGCCGTGTCCCTCCCAGTAGGGATCGCGGAGCTTGCGTTTGCGCAGCTTTCCGCTCGGGTCGCGGGGCATTTCCTCGATGAAGTCCACCGACTTGGGCCACTTCATCTTGGCCAGATGCCCCTCGAGCGAGCCGATCAGCTCGGCGGCGAGGTCGGGCCCGGGAGGCACGCCGTCGGCCGCCTGCACCACGGCCTTGATCTGCTCGCCCCACTCCTCGTCCGGGATGCCGAACACCGCCACGTCCGCCACTTTGGGATGCACCATCAGCTCGGCCTCGATCTCGGCGGGATAGATGTTCGTGCCACCCGAGATGATCATGTCGGATTTCCTGTCGCACAGGTACAGGAAGCCCTCCTCGTCGAAGAATCCGATGTCGCCGACGGTAAAGAAGCCATCCATCCGGCCGGCCGCCGTCTTTACCGGGTCGCCGAAGTAGACGAATTCGCTGGTGGCTGCCTTCATGTAGATGGTGCCCGGAGAACCTGGACGGCAGTCGCGGCCGTCGTCGGTCACGACGCGGACCTCACTGCTGGGCCAGGGCCTGCCGACCGTGCCCGGATGTGCCAGCCAGTCGTGCGGGGTGGCAATCGTGCCGCCGCCCTCGGTTGCCGCGTAGTACTCGTAGACGCACGGCCCCCACCACTCCAGCATTGCCCGCTTGACCGGAACCGGGCAGGGCGCTGCGGCGTGAATCAGCCATTTCATCGAGGACAGATCGTGGCGCGCCCGCACGTCGGCTGGCAGTGCCAGCATCCGCTTGAAGTGGTAGGGCACCATATGAGAGTTTGTCACCCGGTATCGCTCCACGTTGGCGAGGGTCTCTGCCGGGTCCCATTTGTCCATGAAGACCAGCGTGTGGCCCATCTGCAGTGCGGCGCCGCCGAAGTAGGTCACGGCGGCGTGGTAGTTCGGCGACGTGACGAGGTGAGCATTGGGCCGCCCGGCTGTGATGCCGAAGATCATCTGGAGCGAGCGGGTCACTAGCTCCCCTGTATCGTCTGGGTCCAGCGGTGGCAGCGCCCGCCGTACGCCCTTTGGCCGGCCGGTGGTACCCGACGTGTAGTGCATGGTGATGCCGGCTGTGCGGTGATCAGGCATCGACTCTGGCTGGCCCGCGCGCAGCCGCGTCACAGGCACGAATCCAGGCACCTCGCCGTGGCTGAAGCGCGCGGCCGCGGGAAGCTGCGCCTCGTCGGCCGCCGCGGCGGCTTGCGCCGCGTACCTGCTATCCGCAAAGAAGGCCCTGGCCTTGCAGTCACGGACGATGTAGGCGATTTCCGGCGCCGTGTAGTGCCAGTTGACCGGAGTGAAATACCAGCCGGCCTGGAGCGCGGCGAGATAGACCTCGAGTGCGCCTGCGCCGTTGGGCATCAGGCCGGCGATCCCGTCGCCGGGCCGCAATCCCCGTTCCCGCAGCGCATGGACCAGCTGGTTGACCCGGGCGAGCAGGTCGCCGGCCGCGTGCTCGGTGCCGTCAGGATCAACCGCCGCGATCCAGTCCGGCTGCGCCTGAGCCAGCCGCCAGAAGCCCAGCGACCCCATTACGCCAACCTCCTCGTGCCTTATGCCACGACAGAATTCAGCTCCCGGGCGCAGTAGATCACGTTCTCATTTCTGGTCACAAGGGTGCCCGGCATCGTGGACGCTAACTGCGATGTGGACCAGGACGGCCATGTGGTGATCGTCGTCCGTAGACACGGGTGGCAAAACTGCAACGTGTTCTAGTTCCTCGCTGTCATTGCATCGTGACCGTGGCGACCGCACCCGGTCCGGCGTGCTGCCTGAGGTTCACCGCCACGACGCGGATCTTGTACGTCTTCCCGTGGCTGAGGCCGGTGAGGGTGATTGCAGGCGAGGAGATGGTGCGCGAAAACCCGTACCGCGGGTCGCCGATCCTCCTCACGTAGACGCGGTAGCGCAGGCCCAGGCCCATGTTCGGCCACTCCAGCCAGAGTGTGCCTTTGTCCTGCCGCGCCGCGACGTCATACACAGCGGGGACGGGTGGGCAGCCTCCCTGGTATGCCCAGCCGTTGAACCACTGCCCGGGGTCCTTCCGTGTGATCGGCGGATACGGCGAAGGGCCGGCCACCACACGGTCGCGATTAAGCGTCCCAGGGCGCGTCGCGGTGAAAGCGGCCCGCGGCACGGCGATGAATCGCGGCTGCGTGATCGTATCGGTATAAGCCGACAAAGGGACGCATCCCGTGGTGACCGCCTCCGAGTTCACGTTGTAGCTGATCATCAGGCGCTGGGAAGTGGAAAGCGCGGGCTCGGTGCGGGCCTCATACATGATCCGGTAGTCATGGGCTTCGTCCAGCCCAATGTCGGGAGACCGGTAGACCAGGATGCCGCTCGCCGGGTCGAACGGCCCCCACGGCTCTGGCGCCGGATACGCGTCGATGTCGGGGCTGCCGGCCTGTACCGCCTGCTGGATCAGCCAATACCGGCCACCCATCGGGGTGACGCTGAATCCGGTGGAGACGCTGAGATCGGTGCCAGCCGGCTGGACAGGCCGCGCGCTTTCCTGCCCCGCCCGCCATTGGCCGGCGCCCGCATAGAACCGCCAGTCCCCGAAATCGGTGAGCAGGGCCGCAGGCACCCGCGCAAGGTAAAGCTGTCTTGTATCGACTCGCGGGTCGGGGCTCTGCCAGCCATACACGTACACTGTCATGCCCGCACGGAGCAGCGCCGCCCCCCAGACGATGGGCGTTCCTCCATCGGGCGGGGTATAGGACGGCAGCGCCGCAAGCAGCGGCCGGGCCGTCCCCCCGTACGCCGGCCCGCGGCCCGCAGCCGCCAGAAGGCTGACCGGGAACCGGGCGATCTCGGTGCCTACGGGGATGAACGGCTGCGGCCCCGGCAAGTAGCTGTTGTAAAACTTGACGGCGTACCCGCCGACGACGATGCCGTCCTCATCCCAGAATCGCTGGCGCCTCCGCACCGCCTGGGACGCCGACGCTGACACCGCTGGCAGGGCGCTCGTGCTTGACTGACCAGGACCAGCGCAGGCACCTCCGCCCGTCAGCGTCACGAACCTGCTGCTGCGCCCGGCCGTGGTCTGCATCACGACCAGGTTGTGGACGAAACCGCTCAGGCCGGAGAAGCCGGTCACGGGACTCGAGGGCCCGAGGTAGCTGTCGGAGAAAAACCAGGCGATCTGCGACGAGTTCAGCCTGAGGGCCGACACCCCATCGCCGCCGGCCCAATCGGCACACGTCGACTGGCCCGAGTAGCTGGCCCACTCAGCGTCCAGTGCGGCCGGCGACGGCTGGCTCCCGCTGCCGGAGTCGATGCCTGTCGGCGTCGAAGCGGCGGACGCACCCGCCGGGTGGTGCTGATTCCTGAACGCCGCTATCCCGGCGAGCGTGGCACCGAACCCGGCGAGCAGTCCGCACACCGCCAGGCCGATCTCAAGCTTGCGGACCGGTGACGCCATTCGGTGAACTCCCCTGCCTGCCGGACCGCCAGCAACCCGGCTCGCACGCGTCCACGGCGCGGACGGTACCCGGAAGATCCGGCCAACGATGTCAATCCGGATAAGGCGACCGCAGGGTCAGTGCGGCGCCAGGCCCTTGTCCCACGGCTGGAAGCCCTGCTCGCGGGCGGGCTCGTCTGGTTGCCCGCGGCCGAGCAGGATCAGCGCGAGGCTGAGGGCCAGCAGCAGGACGCCGACAAGGAGCAGGATCAGTGGGAACACGGAGGTCACGAGCGTGATCTTGTTCTTGCCTGTGCGGTCGGCGTTGACGAAACTCTCGATGCTCTGCGGAGTGAACTTCAGATCGGCCTTGAAGAGCACGAGACGGGTGACGCCCGTGCTGTCCTTGAGTGTGATCAGCTGATTCTGCTCAACCTTGACAGGGCCCCCTGTGACGGGGTCAATCCAGTAGGTGTTGATCGCCTCGTAGTATTCGGGAAGCGTGACCGACGGCTGGTCCTTCATGCCCACGTTCGAACCGGGCACAGTCTGCGTCCCCGTTTGCTGCGGCGAGACCTGCTCGACGTAACGGTAGGTCTGCGTGCCCGCGATTGTGGCGGTCCCGGCGTAGGTTGCCGGCATGGGCTTGTTCAGGGTGGTGTCAAAAATCTCGTACATCTGCTTCTGCGCGTTGAACGGCCACACGAAGGCCTGCCCGGACAGGTGAACGGTCTTATTCTGGCCGCCCTGGCTGACGAACGCGCCACAGCAGTTGACCAGCAGGCCTGTCCTGCGGTCGAATGGCGCCCTGCGCTGGTAATAACTGAAATTCACGTTGTTGTTGTCGTCGTGCACCGCGGTGAACTCGTTCCAGACCGCGCGGTCACCATTGCCCCCGCTCACATCCCCCTCGATCGTGTCGGTGGCCGTGACCGAGACGCCGGTGAGCTCGTGCAACTTGTCGGCACTGAAATAGCTGCCGTTGGGGTCGTGAAGGGTTGAGACCTGGTATTCATTCAGCGGGAACTTGACCACCTGGTCAGGCACGTAAAAGCGCATCAGCCCAGCAAGCACCAGGAAAAAGGCGCCCAGCCCGGCGAGTATCAGACCAATGACTCGGCGCACTTGTCCTCCAGGTGCAGCGGGCCCGCCGCCAGGTGGCCGGCCAGGATCATGATCGGCGCAAAGTCTCCACGTGGGCTTCCGGCCCGCTCACGGTGAGCCGTAGTTGTAAAGCTGCTGGTTGACCGGCTTCGGCTGGGCACTGCCTACCACACCGCTCAGCGCAAAAGCCACCGCGACGGCCAATGCAGCGCCGGCCACAAGAGAGACGGCGATGAGTGCGAGACGCGTCACGGCGATCCTCCTTCGGTGAAGCCATCCACCTGACAGGGATAGGCCCACAGCGCCGAGCAGCACGAGCGTGGGACAAGACTAGAACGTGATCCAGCTAACATTCCAGATCGATACCGAATGGTAACTTGCCCCATCCTCACACGGACTCCGCTGTTCTGTCCTGCATGTCCGCTGTTCTGTCCTGCATGACAGCCATTTTTTCCCGCTGCCGGGTGGATGGGCGAGGCGGGACGAAGTGACGAGGCGCCCCGGCCATCAGCGGGGCGGGCCGGCGGCAACCAGTAGAGCACCAGATCACCACTGGCAACAAGGATGCGGGCACCGGGCAGGCGGGCCTGCGCGGCACGATGAGACGCTCCCTGTGCGAGCAATGGCCCCGCGTCGACGATGACGTATCTGACACCTGCGGCCCTCAAGGCCCGTGTCAGCGGGCCTGGCGACCTGATGACGGGATCCAGGCGCCGCGCGGCGGGATCCTCGGCCGCCAACGTCCGGGCGCCTACCCGCAGTCCATCGTTGAAGATCACCCGGCGATGCAGCATCCTGGACCACGGGTCGAAGACCGCTTCCGCGCCGTTCCATGAGTAGCGGCGGTACGCCGCCCATGGAAGCACGAGCGCGGCCCCTGGATGCCGGTCGCCGTCGATGGTCCGGCGCGCGCGCAGCCAGTCGGCGGGGTACCGCACCGAGTGCAGCCGACCTGCGGCACCCCATGCCAGACCGGGAACCAGCAGGACGGGCGCGAGCGTCGCCATCAGGCCGAGCGCTAATGCCGCGCTGGCCGCCGCGGCCCGCAGATCACGCATCAGCCATGCGACGACCGCGCCGAGCCCGACTGCTTCCACCAGAGCGAGCGGCGCCACATACTGCTGGCCGTCCCTGAGCACGGCGAAACCCGGCCAGAGCCCGATGAGATCACGCAGCACGCCGCGGCCCTGCGCGGTCAGCCCGATCGCCGCGAGCGCGAGACCCGCGAGCCCCGCCACGCCGAGGCCTGGGCACAGCCCCTGCGGCCGTGCCCTCAGCACATAGCCTGCGGCGCCCACGGCGGCGACCACGAGCCACGCCGCGGATGCGGCGCCACCGTAACCGCGCGGAACCGTCTCGGCGTTCCACCCGCCGCCGAGCATGAGCAGGCTCCCTGCCCGGCCGAACGGGGTGTCCGCACGTGCCGCGAATATGTCCGCGCCATTCGGGTCCGTGTGCACAGGCACCAGCAGGGCCGGCACCAGCCAGGGCAGGCTGGCCACCACGAGTACCAGCAGGACCACGGCCAGCCTGCGGAACTCCTCCGGGCGGCCGCCGCGTGACAAGGCCGCTGGCACCGCGACCAGAGCCGACAGGCATATCGCCGTGAAACCGCCCACGGCTGCGGGGATGAACGCGGCAGCCAGGCGGCCAAGCCTGATCCGCTCGGCCCCGTAGCACAGCGACCGGAGCACCCAGGGAAGCCCCGCATAACCAAGCAGCAGCGCCCATTGGCCGAGAATAAGCCGCTCCGCGACGAACGGGTTCCAGATGTAGAACACGCCCGCGGCCAGGCGGGCCAACTCGCCTGGTGCCGCGCCTGCGCCGGTTGCCGCGCCCCCGCCTGATGCCGCGGCCGCACGGGTTACCGCGCCCCCGCGTGATGCCGCGCCCGCACCGGTTACCGCGCCCCCGCCTGATGCCGCCGGTGCTCGGCCAATGCCATCCAGTAGCGCGGCGGCACCGGAACAAGCAAGTACGAAGATCAAGAGCAAGATCAGCTTTTGCACCACGTCGGTGGGCATCACCTGGGAGAGCAGGGCTACCACCGCATCGCTCGGCACAGCTCGCGGTGGCCCGCCTGCCAGGCCGAATGTCGCGGCGGAGATGGGTGGACCCGGCACGAACACCATGTCGTACGAGAGCACGAAACCCGGGGAGACGGCGGGCCCGAGGGCGAGGAGGCCAAGGCCGAGGCCCGCGAGGGCGGGCCCGGCTCGCTTGAACCAGCGCGCCGCAGTGCTCTGGGGTGCCGCGGCGCACACGGTCAGCGAGCGCGGTGTCACCTCTTGCGCGCGTGGACCAGCAGGATGGACGCGGCGGAGGGCCACAGGCAGAACGCCCGGTCGAATGGGCGCAGCGGCCGTGGCACGTCGTGGTAACAGGCACCGGCGACGGTGACGCAGGTGAAACCGCCCGCTTCGAGGAACTCCACCAGCGCCCTGCGGGTGAACAGATGGAGATGACCCGCGACCTGGCTGCCTGGCCTGCCGAATACCCCGCGGAGGCTGACCTCGGAGAACACCGGCTGGGTGCCGACCGCAAGCAGGCCGCGGTTGAACCACGCGGCAAGATTCGGGGTGGAAAGCAATAGTGAGCCTGCCGGTTTGAGCACCCGCCGGACTTCCTCGATCGCGCTGTCGGTGTCGACCAGGTGCTCGATCAGCTCACTCATGATCACGACGTCGACGGTCCCCGTCGCCACAGGCAGCCCCGGCGTATCCACTCCGCCCTGGATCAGGGTAAGGCCGTGCAGCTTCGCGCGGCCAAGCGCGTCGGCGGACCAGTCCACGCCCATGACGTGGTGGCCCGGATTGCGCTGCGCCGCAAGGCGTGTCGCGGCACCGTCGCCACATCCGACATCAACGATGCGCGCCGGGGCCGTGACGCCATGCAGCAGATCCGTGAGCATGGCGGCCTGGCGCCGCGCGCGATCGAGGCCGGAACTGGCCGGGACGTCAGGGTTCTCGTAGAAGTCGTGCAGCGGATTGCGCGGCACCCGATGTCGCGACGTCGACCCCTGCACGGCTGACGCGGTCACCTGCATCGTCGGATGCTCCTCACGTGCTGCGCGCGGCGCCAGCGGGCCAGGGCTATGGCTTCCTCTGCCACCTTGACGAAGCCTTCCACAGCGGCCGACCATTGCAGCCGCAGGGCCCGGCCGCGGGCTGCCCGCCCGAAGGCCTCCCTCGTGTGATGATCGATCGCGAGCGATGCCCACGCGGAGGCGAAGTTGCCCTCACTGCGGGCGAGCGTCCCAGTCTCGCCATCGACCACCGAATCGCGCAGCCCGGGGACGTCGAACCCGATAGCCGGAGTACCGCGGATCGCGGCTTCGGCGACCACGATGCCCCATCCCTCGATCATGGCAGGATGCACAAGCATCCACGCGGCGCAGAGCAGGCGGTGCTTGTCTTCCTCGGATACGCGCCCGGTGAATACGACGCCCGGCCCCGCGAGAGCCTCGAGGCGCTCCCGTTCAGGGCCATCGCCGGCGATGACCAACTGCCCACCGACCACAGGCCGCACCCGCTCCCACAACCGCAGCAAGAGATCCAGGCGCTTGTAGTCGGTGAGCCGCCCGAGTGCGAGGAACAAGGGCTCGGATGAACGCGGCGTCAGCCGACCCGCAGGCTCGACACCATTGAAGATCAGCCTGATGTTCTCCCTGGTGACCCCGATCTCCTCCAGGGCCGCGGCCGTGGACGAGGAGATCGTCAGGAACAGGTTCTTCCGGTGTGCCCATGGCATGAGAACGCTCTCCGCGAAGCGCCCGGCGGTGGAAAGCGGCGGCGGGAAGCGCAGCCCCCACAGTTCGGTGTGCACATGGTTGACCAGGCAGAGTGTGGGGCGGCCGCTCCAGAGCGGTGCGAGGTAGGGCATCCCGTTGCAGACCTCCACGACGAGGTCGCAGTCACGCAGGTGGCGCCGGTACACGAACGGCGCCCTGAGGAACTGGCCGTATGTACCGCCGCTGCGGACCACCCGGTAGGGGCGCTCACCCGAGGGTCCACCGCACAGCAGGGTGACACGGTGGCCGCGCGCCGCGATCCCCTCGGCGAGGCGATCGATGAGCACCTCCGAGCCGCCGGCTCTCGGGTTGGCAAGATCCCGCCATGCGACGAACAGGACATGTCGCCCGCCGGATGCCGCGCGCTGGCCTGCTGCCGCATCGTCCCGCGCAGCGGCCGCCGGCCGACCGCCAGGCGCCCCGCCATCCGCCGGCCCCGCACCCAAGAGCCCGGCATCCAGTGGCCCGGCACCCAACGGCCCGGCATCCAGTGGCCCGGCACCCAACGGCCCCGCAGGCCCCGCACCCAACGGCCCCGCACCTAAGAGCCCCGCATCCAACGGCCCCGCATCCAAGGGCCCGGCACCCAACGGCCCGGCAGTGCGCTGCTGCGTGGGCAGCCGCCACCCGGGGACGACGTCGAGCCGGGCTGGCCGCCCGGTCGCCGATGCGGTCTCCTCGGCGAGCCAGGTCGACAGGACGGATGACTCGTGATCCATGCCTACGCTCCATGGCAGCCGACGAGGGATATTTCCGTACTGTGGGCAAACAGATCATGATCCTTTGTGCGAGCCTTGAAGCATTATTGGGGCGATTTTGACAGGTCGTCAATAGATGTGGCGGGTTTTGTGCGCCTGCCCTGGCCGGCCTGGACGGCCGCGCGTACCTGCCACCCTGTCCGCGCCCGCAACCGCCGCCGTGCTGATTCGCTGGCCCGCCCTATACGCGTCCTGGCTGCTTGGGCCCGTGTGCGCACCGCGGCAGGCGACCGTATGCGCCCATCCGTGATCTCGACCGCGGGGCTGTCAGTGGCGGCGCGGACCCGGATCGTCACGCCGGCCCAGCCTGTCCCGATACGGCCTTCGTTTCGTATGCGCGAGATGCACGAGATGCGACGTATATGAGCGGTTTTTCATAATTATTGTTGCAATGGTGCTAATCCTGATAATCGTGGGATAGCGACTTTGTGACAGTTGGTGCGGTGGCCTCGGCGTCGCGTGCACCTGGCTGGCCGGTTATGGCGCAGCGTGCCCCGCATGCCGAGTGGGCAGGCCGCGAGTACCCGCTGGCGGTGCCGACGGGTGTCAGCGGCAGGAGAACCAACGGATGGGAGTCACGAATTATCGATACATTGACCCCTACTTGGGAGTAGCATATGTCCACCGATCTCACGTGATATTGACCGCCGTCGAGCCCACCCCCTGACCAGGCGAACGGCGGGCACGAGGTGTGCAGGGCCCCGAGCCGATTCCTGATGGCAGGCGGTGGCGCGCCGGTATGCGTGACCACCGTGCCATCCCGTACCTGCCCGTGACTGCCGCGCCCGCGTTGCCCGGCCGACTCAGGGCGCTACCCGAGGACGTGCATGAGCCTGCTGTCGCCGATCCGCCGTTGCCGCACCGCTTCTGTCGCCCACAATGTCGAGTCGCCCCGCGCGGTCCACGCGGCGCCCCCCGCCGCGCCGCACGCGGCGCGCCACACGGCAGCCGTTCAGGCAGCGTCAGCCCGGGGGGACGACCCCCCGGAACCCCCCGCCGCGCCGCACGCGGCGCGCCACACGGCAGCCGTTCAGGCAAATGATCTTCGGTCTGCTCGGCGGGCGGGCGGCGGCGGCCTGCTGCGGTCGGCCCGGCTCTTCCGCCTGTTCCTCGACGAGCAGACCGATCCAGAACGTTTCTACACCGGCCTGGCCGAGGACGCCGTGCGCCAGGTGGAGGACTACGGCGAGGTGGCCGGGCTCACGATCGTGGATGTGGGCGGTGGTGCCGGGTACTTCACCGCGGCGTTCCGTGCGCGCGGCGCGCGCTGCTACCTGTTCGAACCCGACCCTGGCGAGATGAGCAGCCGAAGCGAGAAACCGGGCGGCGCTGTGGTGGCCGACGGTTACTGGCTCCCGGTCTGTGACGGTGGTGCCGACGTCTGCTTTTCTTCCAATGTTCTCGAGCACGTCAGCGACCCGGCGGGACTCATCGACGAGATGGTGCGCGCAACCCGGAACGGCGGTCTGATCTACCTGTCCTACACCAACTGGTACTCGCCATGGGGTGGGCACGAAACCTCGCCCTGGCACTACTTAGGCCCGCGCTTCGCGGAGCGCCTGTACGCGAAGCGCCACCGTCGCCCCCCCAAGAACCAGTTCGGCATCAGCCTGTTCCCGCTGCATGTAGGGCCGGTCCTGCGGCTGCTCCGGTCCCGCGCCGACATTGAGATCGTCGACGCGCGGCCGCGTTACTACCCACGCTGGTGCCGCGTGCTACTGCGGATCCCCGGCCTCCGCGAGATCGCGACGTGGAATCTTCTCCTGATCTTGAGGCGAAAGGGATGACAACGTTCCGCGCCCACCCGGCCGTCACGGGCCGTGCGGTGCGCGACGTCGGGGCAGAGGGCGATTCTGAGCCACCGCCGCCTGATCGCCCGCTGCTCCGGATCTTCGGCAGGCACGCCGCACCACCCGAGCCGCCGTCGGCGACAAGCGGCCGATGGTTCATGCTCGCCTGGCTGCTGGCATTCATCATCCTCGCCGCCAACGCCTCCGGCCGGATGATCTTCGATACCAAGCTCGGGGTCGACATCGATCCGGCCGGTTTCTACGCGAGGCTGTGGCACCTGTGGAACCCGCAGGAATGGTTCGGCACGCTGCAGGACCAGTACATCGGCTACGCCATCCCGATGGCGCCGTTTTATCTCGCCGGCCAGTTGCTCCACGTGCCGGTCTGGATCACCGAACGCCTCTGGCTGTCGCTGCTTGTCGCGCTCGGTTTTTGGGGCATGACGCGCCTAACCACCGCGCTGCGCATCGGATCGCAGAGCTCGCGGCTCGCGGCGGGCGTCATATACGCATTGTGGCCGACGTTCACCATTGTCCTCGGGTCGACCTCGGCCGCTGTCCTGCCAGGCATCCTCCTTCCGTGGGCGCTGCTACCGCTCGTCTCAGGGGCGGCGCGTGGCCGCGTGACCACGGCCGCCGCCAGGTCTGGTGCCGTCGTGCTGTGCATGGGCGGGGTCAACGCGGTATCGACGATCGACGCGCTCATGCTCCCGGCCCTGTACATCGTGACCCACACGCGCGGGAGGCGGCGCGTTTCGCTCAGCCTCTGGTGGTGCGCCGCTGTGGTGGCGGCCACGGGCTGGTGGGTGATCCCGCTGCTGATCCAGAACCGCTACTCCTTCAACTTCCTGCCCTACGTAGAGCAGGCCGCCACCACCACGAGAACCATGTCGGCTGCAGCGTTCCTACGCGGCACAGGCAACTGGACCGCGTACTTCAATCTGGGCAGCCCCTGGCTATCCGCTGGCTGGGCCATGGTCGCGACGCCCGTGGCAGTGCTCGCCACCGCCATCGCGGCCGGGGCCGGCCTCTACGGCCTGGCCCGCCGCGATATGCCAGAGGCCCGGTGGCTGCGGCTTTCTATCGCGTTGGCGGCGCTCGGGGCGCTCGGCGGTTACTGGGGACCGCTCGGCGGGGTGTTCCACACACCGATAGATCATCTCCTTGACAATGCGTTCGCCCCGTTCCGCAACGTATACAAGCTCGAACCCGTGATCGCCGTGGCCATCACGCTCGGCATCGCGCACGCCGCGGCGCGTTGCTGGCAGCGGCGCATCACGGTGCCACGGATGCCGCGCCAGATCGCCTCGGGTCTGGCCACAGCGCCCGTGACCGCGTTCGTTTTCGCCGGGCTCGCGGTGCCGTACCTGTCGGGCCAGATCCTGCAGCCGGGATCGTTCACCCAGGTGCCCCGCTACTGGTACCAGGTCGCGGACTTCCTTGCCGCCCACTCCCGCGACTCGCCCGCGCTCGTCGTCCCCGCGGACGCGCACGGCACCTATCTGTGGGGCAATCCCATCGACGACCCGCTCGAGCCGCTGGCCCGCTCGCCATGGGTTGAGCGCGGCCTTGTGCCCTACGGCGGCGCCGGGTCCCAGACAGTACTCACCACCGCGGAGAACGTGATCGAATCCGGTGAGGATGTGGCTGGGCTCACCACGTACCTGCAACGCGCGGGAATCCGGTATGTCGTCGTCCGCAACGATCTCAGCCCCGCCGCCGTTGGCTACACGCCGCCACAGGTCGTGCATCAGACTCTGAGCCTGTCCGGCTTCCGCCGGGTCGCCGGATTCGGGCCGCTCATCACCGGCAGGCAGACCGACCCGCAGGCGCCGGCGCAGATCCGCAACGTGCTGCCCCGGTATCAGGCGGTCGAGGTCTACGAGGCCGCGAGCATCTCGCAGCAGCCAAACGGACCCGCGACGGTGCTCGCGCTCAGCCAGGCCACGCTGGTGAACGGCGGCCCTGATTCGCTGCTACAGCTCGCCGGGCAGCAACTCATGGGCACCCAGCCCGCGGTTGTCGCCGGTGACGCGGCCGGCACACAGCCGGCCCGGTGGATGATCACCGACGGAATGCGCCGTGCGGACAACGCGTTCGGCCTGATCAACTCGAGCACCTCATACACCTACACCGCGACGGAGCGGAATCCTGCGGACGATCCGTTCGGCGGCTCTGGCGGCCCACCGCGCCAGCTTCTTCCTGTGACGGGCCGTGGGCAGCTGAGCCACCAGACGGTGGCGGTGATCACCGGCGCCGCCCGGGTGACCGCATCGTCGTATGGTTCCTGGCTGGCCGAGACGCCGCAGTACGACCCCGTCAATGCCTTCGATGGAAATCCCGCTACGGCCTGGACGGAGGGCGATCCGGACACGCCAAGCGGCCAGTGGATCCAGATCACCTTCAACCAACCGCTCGACCTGCCTGCCAGCATCGGGATACGGCTGCTCGACGACATTTCCTTCCGCGCCATCGCGGACCGCGTGCAGGTCAGCACCGCCGCCGGCAAGATCTCGACAGCCCTTCAGCCATCCAATAACACCCAGCTACTTCGGGTCATGCGGGGGCGCACCGCCTGGCTGCGTATCACGATCACCGGCGCCCATCGCGTGACGCGGGGCGGCGCAGGCGCCGGCATCCGCGACGTGATGATCCCTGGTGTCAGCGTGAGCCGTTATCTGCAGCCGCCTGAAACAGCACCAAGCGGGCTCACATCTCCGATCGCGTACTCCTTCCATCAGCCGGTACCGTCTCCGTCGAGCCTCGCGAACCCTGCCGCTGACCCACCACTCGCGCGCACATTCCTGGCGCCAAGCCCGCAGACATTGACCGTGACGGGCAGCGCGCTCGCTTTGCCCGGCACCGCGCTCGACGCTGTCCTTGACCAGCTCGCACCGGCCAAGAAGGCAGTCCTGAATGTGACGGCAAGCTCCACCTGGGGCTCGCTGCCGCAGTTCGGGCCGGCCAACCTGTTCACCTCGGCAAGTGGCACGGCGTGGGTGGCCGGATCGGCGAATCCCGTCATCCACCTCAGCTGGCATGCCGCCCGCCGCATCGACCGGATGGTGCTGGAACCCGCGTTCGGTATCTCCGCAGCGCCTGCGACCGTGCGGGTCACGAGCCCGAATGGAACCCGCGAAGCCAACATCGGCGCTGACGGCGAGGTCCAGTTCGTCCCGGCGCTGACGACCGACCGCATGAACGTGACATTCCCCCAGATCCAGTCGGCCGCAACGGTCAACCCGTACACGGGCCAGCTCGTCCCGCTCACCGTAGGGCTGTCCAAGCTGCAGATCCCGGCCCTCGCGGGCCTGCACGTCGGGGTGCCGGATCCCGCGACGCACTTCACGCTCGCGTGCGGCCAGGGACCCGGGCTCACCGTCGACGGGAAGAGCTACCGGACTGCCGTCAGTGGGACGGTCGGCGACCTGACCCAGTTCCTGCCCGTGGAGATCACGCTCTGCACCCCGCACGGCACCCTCGAGCTCGGCCGGGGGCGGCACTGGCTCACGGCGTCCGCCCCCGGGCTGTTCACGACGACCGATGTCAGCCTTACTGCCGGGTCGGCTGCTGCCATGGGACCCGCTGCCGTGGCGGCGGCCGGTCCCACCGGCGCGGGTGGCGCGGGTGGCTCAGCCGGCGCGGGGGGCGCGGGTGGCTCAGCCGACGCGGGTGGCGCGGGTGGCTCAGCCGACGCGGGTGGCGCGGGTGGCGCGGGTGGCGCGGGTGGCTCAGCTCGCGTCATCGACGTGTTCTCGTGGCAGCCGGAGGAGCGCCAGCTCGGGATCGGGCCAGGTCCGGCGTCCTATCTGGAAGTGCACGAGAACGCCAACCCCGGATGGGTGGCCATGCTCAACGGCCGGCCGCTGAAGGCTGTGCGGCTCGACGGATGGCAGCAGGGCTTCGTCGTACCAGCCGGCCAAGGTGGGATCATCACGCTAAGGTTCGCCCCCTTGACCCCGTACCACGTTGGGCTCCTGCTTTCCGCGCTCGGCGTCATCGCACTGATCGTCACCGCCATCCGTACGCACCGAAGGCGGCCACATCGGCACGCAGGCGCCTTGCCAGCAAGAAGGTCCGCCGGCACCAGGCGGGGATGGTCGCCGGGGACCGGGCGGGGATGGTCTGCAGGGACCAGCGGACGGCCTATTGCAACCTGGGGATGGTTCTTCTGGGCGAAGACACGGTCCGGCGAGACCGGTGCCTGGTTCGCCCTGCTCGCGGTCTGCGCGCTGATCTTCGTGATCGGCGGGCCTGTGGTGCTCGCCGTGCCCGTACTCGCCATCCTCGCGCGCAGATCGCCGCGCTGGCTTCCCAGCCTGGCGTTCGCGGCGATGCTCACGGCCGGCCTGTTTGCGGCCACGACGGCTCAGCCTGCGGTCATGGGCTCGGGCGCCTTCGGCGCGCCTGCGCAGGCATGCGCGCTGATCGCGCTGGCCGCGGCGCTGACCCCACGGATCAGCGGCATGCCCAGGTGGAAGCTGCCAGGTGGCCGCAAACCCGGCGGCACCGAACCGGTACCTGACGCCATCGAACCCGGCGCCATCGAACCCGGCGCCATCGAACCCGGCGCCATCGAACCCGGCGACATCGAACCCGGCGACATCGAGCACGGCGACATCGAGCACGGCGACATCGAGCACGGCGACCGCGGCGGGGAGAACCGCGGCTGGGGTAACCGCGGCCGGGGTGACATCCCGTGACCAGCTCCGGCAGAGCAGTCCGCACGGCTGACCGGGGCCCCTCGCGGACGCCGTTCGGCATCGTCGACGAACTCAGCTGCTATTACGACGGCCCCGGCGAGCCCAACAACGTCCACTTGGAGGCCTGGTTGCCTGGGCACATCGACCACCGGACGCTCAGCGACGCGGCAGCGGCCACGCTCGAGGCCCAGCCGCGCGCCCGGGCGCGGCGAGTGCCAGGGCACCCGTGGCGCCGTCGCTACACCTGGGAGTACCCGCCGCGGCCCGACACGGACCCGGTTAGCTGCACGACCTGGGAGGACGAGGAGGATCTCGCAGGCAAGCGGGCGTCCTTCCTTGGTGCCGCGCCACCGCTGGACATCTCGCCCCCGCTGCGCCTGCTGCTCGCGACAGGACCCGGCCAGGACTGCGTAATCCTCAACGCCCATCACGCCGCCTTCGATGGCATCTCGTGCCTGCAACTGCTGCGCTCCATCGCGCGCAACTACGGCGGCACGCAGGAAACGGCACCGTCCGCGCGGCCGGTCATTCCTGGCCAATCCGCTGTCATGGCCGACCGGCCAGCGGTCCGCGGGCAACAGGCGGCGCCACGCAGCGGCGGCCTGCCCCCCATGGCCGCGACCCGGATCGCCTCACAGCGGGAGGGTGGCGCGGCACGGCCCAATGAGGCTGGCTACGGATTTCACCTGATGACGTGCCCGCGGCCACTGCCCACGGCGGCACGGGAGAGCGAAGCAGGCGGAACCGTCAACGACGTGCTCATCGCCGCGATGATCCTGGCCATCGGCCGATGGAATGACTCACACGGTCGGCACGCCGGCCGGATCCGCATCACCGTGCCGCTTGGCGATCGCCGAGGAGGCCAGGGTGACACCGCGTTGGGCAATCTGTCGCGGCTCGCCACGGTGACCGCCAACCCACCGGGCCCGGGCCGCGGGCACCGCGACCTGATCACCGACGTGGCGCGCCAGACCCGCCACGCCAAGGAAAACGCCGGACCACAGGTCGATTCCCTCTCCCGCGCCGTGGCGGCGGCCTGGTGCCCGGCCACACTCAAGCACCGCGCGCTGCGAGTGGCCCTGCGGACGCTTGGACCGCTGGTCTGCGACACCTCGCTCATCTCCAACCTCGGCGACCTTGCCAATCCACCCTGCTTCGGACCGGCGGCTCCCACCCAGATGTGGTTCTCGACGTCCGCCCACATGCCGCGCGGCCTGTCGCTTGGCGCCATCACCATCGGCGGCAGGCTCCATCTCTGCTTCAGGTACCGGCGCGCGTTGTTCGACGGGACCGCGGCGGCACAGTTCGCCGCCGTCTACGCCACGGCGCTGTCAGTGCTCACCAACGCGGGACCGGAGGGGTGACGGCCGTGGTTTCGACCGGGATTCCATTGGCGCTGCTGGCCACCACCGCCTACAACTCCGGGCTGATCCTCGAGAAGCGTGCCCTCGAGGGGCTGCCGGCGATCGATGTCAGGCGCGCCGTGTCCCTCGCGCGGACGGTGGTGTCCGCGCCGCAATGGCTGGCCGGGTTCGCACTCATGCTGTGCGGGCTTGCCTTCCAGGTCATCGTGCTGACGTTCGAGCCGGTGACCGTCGTGCAGCCCGTGCTCGCTTGCGGCGTCGTGGTGGTGATCCTGCTTTCCCACCTCGTCCTGCGTGAGAATCTGGGTGGCGGGGAACTCACCTGTGTCGCCGTGATGGCCGTGTCGGTCATCCTGCTCGCGCTTTCCGCCAGCGGACCCGCGACCGGATCCGGCCACAACACCAGTCCGTTCTGGATGGCGGTCATTGCGGTCCCGTCCTGCCTGGTGGGACTGCTCGTGGCCGCGAGCGCGCTGCGGGCAGGGTCGAGGAAGCACCGGGCACCGGTGATCGGCGTTTCCTATGGCATCGGCACCGGATTGGTCTACGGTGTCGCGGCCCTCGCGATCAAGGCCATGTCGGGGATTCTCGCCCAGAACCACAGCGTCATCGGCGCGGCCATCGCGTTCGCCGCATCGCCCTATTTATACGTAATGGTCGGTTGCTCGGCAGCCGGGCTCCTGCTGTTCCAGACCGCGCTGCAACGCTGCCGCGCGTCCATCGTGGTACCGGTATCGAACATCGTGGGAAGCGTTTACTTCATGGTGGCAGGCACATGGCTTTTCCACGAGCATCTCCCATCAGATCAAGGCAAACTCGCCCTGCGCCTCATCGGCATCCTCGTCGCAGGCTCTGTGCTCATACTGCTGCCCAGGCAGGCCACTACCTCGGCGCCAATTTCACGCTCCGCGGGGCTGCAGCGCCACTAGGCGGCCGGGCGTGACCAAGGAGATATCTCAATGGCACTCGAAGACGCATTGCTTAAAATTCTCGTCTGCCCTATCGACAAGCGTGGACTGCTGTATTTCCCTGATGAGGGAGCGCTCTACAATCCGCGACTCCGGCGGATCTTCCGAATCGAGGACGACATTCCGATGATGCTCGCCGAGCAGGCCAAGCCGGTCGCCGAGGAAGAGCACATGCGCCTGCTAAAGAGGGCGATGTGCGGCGAGGCCACCGGAACACTTGACGAACCGGCCGGGCGGATCGCGACGGGCCAGATCGTTGACCGGAAACGCGGCCGGTGACCGGGCCTGAATGCGCCCCGGCCGTCGCCCGGCCGGGCGGATCGCGACGGGCTAGTGGTCTGTGAGGGGGGTTCCGGCGGCGACCGGCACCGCAAGCGCCGACGGCGAGGGAAATATCTCGCCCATCTCGACCTTGGAGATGCACAGTTGCGTGCTGTCGAGCCCAGTCACATCGACGGCGGCCGCGCCACCCCGCACGGAAAGGGCCGCGCCATCCCGCACGGGAAGGTAGGCGTAATGCAGACCCGGCTCGATCCTCAGCCGCTGCGACTGCCCGCCCACCGCCACTGTCACCAGCCGCGTCCCCGGCAGGTTGTCGTAGTAGGAAATACGCAGTGCCGGGCCGTTCCTCGCCAGCGCCGTGAACGGTATGGCTATGGTGCTCCCATGCCCGGCGAAGCACTTGCTGCCTGGCCGGAGCGGAAGGGCTCACCCACCCGACGATGACCGCTTCGCGCAGCGTGCCGTCCTGGCCGAAGACCATGAGGTTGTCGATTGTGCCATCCGGCTGCTGTACCCAGCGCAGCTCACTGGGCGGCTCGCCGTAGGCCATCGCTGCGATCACCTTCGATTCGAAGGAATACCGCCCGAAGATCCCCAGCATCACGGTGCCGGGTACCCGCTGATCAGCTATGACAGACCCGTACGGCACGGCGGCGAGGGCGGCGCGAGCGTTCGTGATGAACCTGCGGGCAGGAACGCTCGTCGTCGCGCTCTGGTAGGCCTGAGCCGACCACAGTGAACCGGCGACGAACGCACCGAGGATGGCGGTCCTCGCGGCCGGCATCGGGCCGGCCCTGCGCGCGGGTTCCCTGCGGGCCCCGCTGGCCCTGCGCGCCCCGCTGGCCCTGCGCGCCCCGCTGGCCCTGCGCGCCCCGCTGGCCCTGCGCGCCCCGCTGGCCCTGCGCGCCCCGCTGGCCTTGCGGGCCCTGCGCGCCCTGCGGCCGTCCGGCCGCCCCCGCACCGGCCAGAACGCAAGGCCGAGACAGATGACGAGAACCGGCGCGGCATCGGCCAGGTAGCGCGTGTCCAGCGCGAGGACCGCTCCACTGAATTCTTTGACCCGGCCGGCGATGATCGGCGCCATGTCGGCGGCAACGATCCACCCGAGCAGGATCGCCCACGCCCGCCAGGCATGCCTGCGGCTCGAGATGCTGTAGATCACGATGGCCACGGCGAGCAGCCAGGACACCCACAGCAGCCCGGACGGCGGTCGCGAGTAGGCCAGAGCGCCCGACGGCAGCCATCGCCACGGCCCGCCGAAGGCTCCTGGCACGAAAGTGTTCTTCATCAGGCCGGTAACGAAAGAAAGCACCTCGCGGTACGGACCAGGCGAGCCGGGCGCCGCGCCGGAGGTGTGCAGCTGAAGCGCGAACACCGCCAGGTAGCCGGCCAGGACGGCGCCGTAGAGCAGCCAGGCATGCCAATACCGCGTCGCGGCGCGGCGTGCCGCGACGGGCCAGCGCCCCTCCACGAAGAAACCGGACGTGACGGCGAAAAGCAAAAGCGGCAGGACCATCCCCTTCTCGAAGAAGAGCATGCCGGCCGCCAGCCACGCCGCGGCTCCCGCCGCGTGGAGGAACCGGCCGGTGCGGAGGTAACGCACGTGCGCGTTCAGTGCCATGAACGTCGCGAGCTGGAGCGGCACTGACTCGATCGCCGACGACCACCAGCCGAGGTCCGGCAGTGTCAGCGGTGTGAGCAGGTAAACCGCCAGCGGGATCAGGATCGCTGGGCGGTGACCGAAGAGCGTCCACAGCAGCCGGAACGCCGCGAAGCCCGCTGCGGCCAGCAACACGAGCGTCAGGCTGGAGGCCAGTGCCCAGTTGTAGAGTGCGACTCTGGCCAGCACCCAGGAAATCGCGTAGGGCCCCGGTATCAGGTGGCCGGACTCCATCGACATCAGGTATTTCCAGGTGAGACCGTGGTCGAGCCCCAGATCCAGAAAGTGAAAGTCGTCCTGCCAGAAAAAGAAATGGCTCAGGAAGAGCGCCTTCCAGATGACCTGGGCCACAATGAGGGCGACGCCGCCGAGCATCGTCAGGTGGCGTCCTGCCCAGTCGGCGAGCCCAGGCCAGCCAATGATGGCTGCCTGCCCATCGCGGCGCACGGCGACGGTCCCCGAGCGCTGGTCTCCCCGCACCAGCGCGCCGCCCGCGTCTTCGCCCGCGCCTCCCCGGAGCGGTCGCGGCGGGTTGGCCTGCGTCACGCCGTCAAGCCCGGCCGTCCGTCAGGGCGATACGGTACGGGACGGCGAACGGCGCCTGAAGACTCCTCATACCGGGACAGCCCCTGTCACCCTGGCACCGAAGAGCGTGCCTGCGGCAATCCATAGAGCCGCCCCCACGGCATATCCGTAACGGCTGCCGCTGAGCGCATCCACCGCCAGATCTGCGGGGGGATACGGGGGGTCGCCGCCCGGGGCCAGCACTGCCGTAACGGCTGCCGCTGAGCGCATGCGTGCAGCCTAGCCCTCGGACTAATGCGGCGGAACGGGACAGTTCACGTCCCCGGGCTGTGCCCTGGCCTCCCAGCTGTTACTCGTCCGAGAAATCCTGCGTCATCCAGACGGTGCCGGAACCGTCCAGGTAGATGGCTATTCCGATGTGGACGAAGCTGCCGCTCAGGATGTTCTGCCTGTGGCCGTCGTCGGGCGGCTTCTCGTTCAGCATGTCCTGGGTCAGGCCGACGGCCATCTGCGGGATGGCCGCCGTCGAACTGGATACCGGGCCGCCTTCCCCGATGTTCTCTCCGGCCGCCGTCCATGTCACCCCCGCTGCGGTCTCGCGGGCGCCGAGAGAGGGCTCACCAGGACATTCATGCCAGAGACCGCAGCCGCCTGCCATCAGCACGTTGTGTGCCTCGGCACTGCGGTCAAGGCTGCTCGTGAGGGTGTACGCCTGCAAGCCCGCCTGCGCGCGCACCTGGTTGATGAGGGCGAGCACCTGCCCGGCTGCAGCCCCCTGCTGGCCGCCCGTCAGCGCGGTCCGCGGCGCGTCCCTTGCAGCCGTATTCGGTCTGCACCTTGCCTGTTCCTGTGACTTTGACGAGCAAGGTGCCTACGGCTAACGGCGCGGCCGCAGCGATCACGACGGCCAGACCCCGCAGCATGGGCCGTCCGCCGTGCTGGCCGATCGGCACACCACGGACCCGGACGGGAGGGTGATCACTCCTTCGAGCAAGGGTACATTTCATGATCGTGGTGGATATTATGTAAATACGCCTTAAAATCTACCACAATCATGATCAGATGTCGCGCCGCACCGGTTTCGCCTGGATCTCGGGGCTGCATGACCGCGGATGTGCCACGGCTCAGGTGCGGCGGGCCCCGGAGTTCCCTTCACATCGGCGGTGCGGCAGATGGAGCTCGACACCCCGGGCAGCCGTCCAGGTTTAGGCCAGCGCCCTGGGGGACACGACCCCCCCCGGCAGCCGTTAGGGATGAATCACGGGTCACGCGGCAGGCCGAGCATCCGCTCGCCGATGATGTTGAGCTGAACCTGCGATGTACCGCCGTAGATCGTCATCGCACGGGTGGCCAGGATCATCCGGGCCCAGTAGCCCTCAGGCCCCGAGGTGAGCGCTCCGGCGACCGCGCCCCGCGCACCAAGCAGCGACCAGGACGCCTCGGCGATGTGCTGCGCGTGCTCCATGGCGAGCAGTTTGCGCACGCTCGACGCCGCACCAGGCTCTGTGCCCGACAGCTGGCTGAGCGTCACGCGAAGCGCGAGCAGCGCGAGCGACTGGCCCTCGCCGACCAGCCTGCCGATGTGCTCACGTGCCGCCGGATCCGGGCCTGCGCCGCGCGCGACATCAAGCAGTTCCTTAACGCTGAGCCCGGCTGTCGCGCTCGATGAAAGGGATACCCGCTCGTTGCCCAGAGTGTTGCGTGCGACCTTCCAGCCCTCGTTGACCTCGCCCACCACCATGTCATCCGGGACGAATACGTCGTCGAAGAACACCTCGTTGAACAGTTCGTCACCGGTCATCTCGGTCAGCGGACGCACCTCGATACCCGGCGACTTCATGTCGACGAGGAAGTAGGTGATCCCCTCGTGCTTTGGCCGTGCGGAATCGGTGCGGGCCAGGCAGATCGCCCATTCCGCCTCGCGGGCGAGCGACGTCCAGATCTTCTGTCCGGTCAGCTTCCAGCCGCCGTCCACTGCCGCGGCGCGCATCTGCAGTGAGGCCAGGTCGCTGCCGGAACCCGGCTCGCTGAACAGCTGGCACCAGACGATCTCGCCGCGAAGCGTGGCCGGCAGGAACCGCTGCTGCTGCTCCGGCGTGCCGTGGCTGGCCAGGGACGGCACCACCCACGCGCCGATCATCAGGAAGGGGGGGCGGACACCGGCGGCGCGCATCTCCTGCTGGATCAGAATCTGCTCTGCAGGTCCCGCGCCGCGGCCCCAGGGTTTCGGGAGGTGGGGCATGACAAGGCCTTCAGCGGCGAGCCTGTGCGCCTGCTGGTCTCGGGGCAGCGCCGCGATCCCCGCGATCTCGCTGGCGATCCCTTCGCGCATTGGCTCCGCATCGGCGGGCAGCTCGATGTCAAGCTCACGCTTCGCACCGCGCAACGCCAGTGTCGCGGCGCGGTCCGCCCACCTGGCGGCCGGACCGGCGAGCGCGCGGAGCGCCAGCGCCCGCCTGAAGTAGATATGCGCGTCGTGTTCCCAGGTGTAGCCGATCCCGCCATGCACCTGGATGCAGTCCTGCGCGCAGATGACACCGGCGTCCACCGCGACAACCGCGGCGATCGCGGCTGCCAGCCGTGCGCCGCCGGCCCGGTGGTCGGCGCCGTGGCTGGCGTCAGTGTCGCCGATCACGGAATCGGCGTTTGCCCGCGTCCCTGTTGCCTCTGCTTCGTCCAGCGCTCTTGCCGCGTCCCACACAACGGCACGCGCCTGCTCGAGCGCTACCAGCATCCGGGCGCACAAGTGCTTGATGCCCTGGAACTGCCCGATCGGCCGACCGAACTGCTCACGCACCTTGGCGTAGTCCGCGGCGGTCGTCACGCACCAGCCCGCGACGCCCGCCGCCTCCGCGCCAAACAGCACCGCGGCAACGTCAAGCACGTCGGCGCCGGTCAGCCCGTCGAGCACACGGTCAGGTGCCACCGTTACCCCGTGCGCCTCGACCTTCGCTACGCGGCGTACCGGATCCATGCTCGGCAGTTCGGTGATGGTCAGCTCGGCGCCGTCCACGGCTACCCATTCCTCGCCGGCGTCCGTCGCGACGGGCAACACGATGACATCGGCGACCGTGGCCCCGAGGACCGGTTCGGCAGCACCGCTGATCAGCAGGCCGTCGTCACCGCGCCGACCGGTGAGGCTCGCCGCCTGTGCGGCGCTGCCCGGGACACAGGCAGCGCGGCCGACGAATAGCGCCCCAACCCTGGAGCCGTCTGCCAGGCGGGGCAGCAACTCGTCGCGCGCCTTAATCGCACCCGAGGCAAGGAGTACGGCGCTGACGAGGACTGTCGGCAGAATCGGCCCCGGGGCAGCGCGCGCGCCAAGCTCCTCAAGGGCGACGGTCAGCTCGACCAGGCCGGCCCCGGCCACCGTGTTCTTCCGGGATGTGCAAACCGAGCACTCCCTGGCCTGCCAGGGCCCGCCAGAAGGGCGGGAGGTCGGTCTCCGCCGTCGCGCCAAGCGCCGCCCTGACCATGTTGGGCGTCACGTGCCGCTCAGCCCAGCCGCGCACCGCCGCGGCGAGTGCTTCATGCTCGTCGGTCAGCCCGATCGCCATGCTCAGCCCCCTTCCCTCAGTCCTGGCACGACAGCCATCGCGCATCGGCGACGGTTACCCGCGAGTACCAACTCGCCTAACTCTAGAACGAGTTTCTACTTCCGGGTACGGGTGACCCCGGTCACACTCGCGGCCGGGTAAGCGAGCCGGCACGCCCGCCGCTCCGAAGAATCCATGATCGTTGGACGCTGGGCGATGAGCAGACCGCAGGGCCGGGGTGTCATTTGCGCTTGATGACGTGCGTTGCGGTCGGTGGTGCGGCGGGCTTGCGCTGATGGCTGCCTCGCGGACCGGGTTCGGGCACCAGGGCGCGGCAGGCCGCGCGGCGGTGTTGTGGGCCGAAGTGAGCCTCGAAACTGCGCCAGCTCCTACGATTCTTGGCCGTTGGAACCAGAGGGCACCCTGCGCCGTCGCGGGCGTAGCTCGCTGCGGTCACCAGCCTTGTAGGCAGCGACTGCGGCCATGACCTTGGGGTCTCGGAGCGCGGCCAGCTCCCAGGCGCTGATGGTCACGACAGGGGTTAGGAGGAGCGTCCCGTCGGGGAACTCCTCGGCGGTGTAGCGATCGTAGTCGTGGCTGCGAACACGAGCGAGGCTCGTCCGTCCGCGCTCGTCCACGATGACTTCCTTGGCAGGCATTGCTCTCCTGACCGATGACCCGTACGACCGACGACTGGGATCGGCTGCGTTTCAGACCGAGGAACTTGGCAACCTCTCCGCCACGCCTGCCCGCGTGGAGGATTGGTACGTGTTCTGGCATCGCGGGCCGGAGCCTCACGTCTTGGACATCGTTCTGATTCAGCAGCTATCGACAGACTAAGCCACGAGCCTGCCGCTAGCCGCGTGTCGAGAGCAGGGCTGGGCCATCGGGCAGGGCTGGGCCATCGGGCAGGCTGGGCCATCGGGTAGAAATATTTTGACAGCGCCCTAGGGAGGGATGCGGGCTCAGGTGATCACGCTGGGATCACGCGGGGCACGAGTGCACGAGCTCGTTGACCGCGCGCGCCGCCTCGTCCACCGTTACGAGCCGGTCAGCCGTGTCGTCAACCACGTCAATACCCTCGAGGCATTCGACCTCTCTCTGATCCTTGCCGCACAGGCCTTCCTCACCATCGTGCCGCTGCTCATCGTGCTCGCCGCGTTCGCGCCGCGGCTGCTTGGCGTCCCGATGTCGAACGAGCTACAGGCGTCGCTCGGGCTCAGCAACAGCTCACTCGCGTTCCGCGACATGCTTGGGGGCCCCGGGCATGCTGCCCGGGTGGGCGGAGTGCTTGGCTTCGCGCTGGTCGTGTCGGCGGGCCTGTCCACCGCGAGCGCGCTGCAGCGTGGCTACGAGCGGATCTGGAGCCTGGGCAGGCACGGCGTGCTGCGCTCCGCCTGGCGATCGACGGCCTGGCTCGCTGCCTGCGTCCTTGCGTTTGGGCTGTCAGGACTGGCTGGTTCTGCGGTCACGAACTTGCCGGGCAGCAACGAATTGCTGCTGCTCATCGCGCTCGCGGGGGCGTTCCTGTTCTGGTGGTGGACGCCGCATCTGCTGCTCGCCGGGCATATCGGCTGGCGCGCGCTGCTGCCGACCGCCGCGCTGACCGGTGGCGTGCTGGTTGCACTGCTCTGGATATCGCCCCTGCTCATGCCCGGTTTCGTGACAAGCAGCGAGTATGAGTTCGGCCCGCTCGGCACGGTATTCGTGGTGATGCTGTGGCTCACGATCGTCTGCTCAATCGTCGTGTTCTGCGCGATCGCGGGACAGGTGATCGCGACTGGGCCACGGCTGTCGCGGCTACTGCACCTGACCCCGCAGCCAGGGCACGGGCCCGGCCCTGATCCTGGCAATCCGGCCACCGGGGCTACCCAAGCCGCTGGAAGTACCAAGAAACTCAACGCTACCGGGCCCGGCGATATCGGGGCTGGTGAGGATATCCGCGACAGCGGGGCTCTCGAGGTCATGGAGGCTGACGGGGCCGACGGGGCTGACAGGGCCGGCGGGGCCGGCGGGGCCGACGGAGTTGGCGGCCCAGATACGGCTCCGCGCAGTGACACCGCAAGCAGGTGACAGCTGCGGGTACCAGGGCGTGTATCGAAAGTGGATCAAGGTCGTGCTCTGATCGCCTCCCGCGGCACGGGCAGATCTAACGGATGCGGAGTGCGCAGTGCTGGAGCCACTTCCCACCTTGAGCGCATCCCGCGCACCACATGCGGGTGAGCATAGTACCTGGTCACGTCCGATGGTCAGTCGTGAAGTCAGGCCAACGAAGATCCGCCATTGACATTATGCAGGTAAATACCTGCATAATGGGGGCGTGAGCCTCGAAGCGAGTGGGATGGACTCGGTGTTCAAAGCGCTGGCCGACCCCACCCGGCGACTCCTGCTCGACCGTCTGCGCGAGCACAACGGCCAGACACTGAGCGAGCTGTGCGAGCGCTTGGGCATGGCGCGCCAGTCGGCGACACAGCATCTCGACATCCTCGAGCGGGCCAGCCTCGTGACCGTCGTGCGACGCGGACGGGAGCGGCTTCACTACCTCAACCCGACACCGATCCACGAGATCGAGGAGCGCTGGATCTCGGGGTTCGACAAGCCCCGCCTGCAAGCGATCAGTGCCATCAAGAACCAGGCAGAGGAGTACGCCATGACCAACGGACCCACGTCCGTGCCGACCTATGTCTATGTCACCTACATCCGCGCAAGCGCGGAGCAGGTGTGGCAAGCCCTGACGGACGCAGACCTGACGGCGCGCTACTGGGGACACGCCAACGTTTCAGACTGGCAGCCGGGCTCGGCCTGGGAGCACCAACGCATCGACGGATCAGGCGTCGTCGATGTCGTCGGTCAAGTGATCAAGGCCGATCCCCCGACGCGCCTGGTCATCACCTTCGACGACGCACCCGACGCCGAATCGCCAAGAGAACCGTCGGTCGTCACCTTTCTCGTCGAACCACACCAGGACATCGTCCGCCTCACCGTGACCCACGAGAACCTCCCCAACCAGGAGATGCTCGGCGGCATCTCACACGGATGGCCGGCCGTATTGGCGAACCTCAAGTCACTGCTTGAGACCGGCGAGGTCCTCCCGCAGGCGCCATGGGAGATGTCTCGCGCGCACGCCTGAGACGGCAGCCGCCACAGCCCTTCCCGTATTCATTCCGCGCGCGACTGCAGAAAGAAGAAGACATGATGGACACCACCCCGCTTCGGGACGCCTACCGCGCGCTGCTGGACGCCGCTGCCACAGTGGCCGACTCTGGCGACACGAGCTCCGTCCCGCCGGTCGGCTCGCGCTCAGTGCGCAATGCGGCTTTGCCACCTCGGTGGCCTGCCATCACCCCGAGGCGCAACGCGCCAAACTGGCCCCGCAGGTCCGCGCCGCCCGCGACTTCCTGCCCGCCCCAACCGTCACCTGAACACCCCGGCCGAGCAACGGGGCGCACCCAGACGCGGTACGACAACCCGGCGGGGTATCGCGATGCGGACCGCATCCGCTCCACGCGCGCAGTTATCCCGCACCGCCGACCGGGCACTCCCGCGGTCGCTGGCCGCCTGACTGGCACCCAGGGGGGACTGCGGCACACTTCGGGGAGCCGAGCGGCTAACAATGCGGGATCGGGCAGTGGAGGCGAGGCCGATGGGGTGGGCGGAATCGGGTCAGGCCTGGGGTGAGCGGGCTGCGGACTGGGCGTACCTGATGGAGCCCTATGCGCGGCGCGCCAACGACGCCCTGTTCGACCGGGCTGGTGTGGGCCCAGGGACGCGGCTGCTCGACATCGCCTGCGGCTCCGGATACGCGGCCAGCGTCGCGGCCGCCCGCGGGGCGGAGGTCGCGGGCTGGATGCCTCCGAGGCACTGATCGCGATCGCGCGGGCGCGCACCCCCGGTGCCGATTTCCGGGTCGGTGACATGTTCGCGCTGCCGTTCGACGATGACTGCTTCGATGTGGCGACCAGTTACAACGGGATCTGGAAGGGATGAGAGGACGCGCTGGCCGAGGCCCGCCGGGTGGTGCAGCCAGGCGGGCTGGCCGGGTTCAGCTTCTGGGGATCTCCCAAGCGGCTTGGCCTGCTGCCGTACTTCGCAACACTGCTGGAACTGTCGCCGCCCGGCCACGTCGATGCCACCCTCAATCAGGGCGACACCGGGCGGCCCGGCGTGGCCGAGCAGATGCTCGCAGACGTCGGCCTGGAGTTCGTCGACCGGGGAACCGCCCAGGTCATCAACGAGTGGCCCGACCTTGACCTGGCCGCCCGGGCGCTCGCCTCCGCCGGGCCGTCCTGGCCGGCCCTGCAGGCGGTGGGCTACGACCGGTTCGCCGAGGCGATCCGGGAGGCCATCCGCCCGCTCTGCACCGAAGGTCTCGGTGTCCGGATCGTCTCCGAGTTCGGCTGGATCATTGGGCGGGTCCCCGGCGCCTGATGCCCGCGACCGGGCGCGCTGGAGACGTCACCGAACGCCTGCCTGATCGCTTCCGCCCCTGGCCTGCCGCCGTGTCCCTCATCCGGGACCGGGCTGTTCCGGCCGAAAATTCCGTGCCAGACCACTCAGCGACTGAGCCAGGGGAACTGGAGGCCACGAACAGTGCGAGAGACCGGCGCAGAATCACATGATCTGTACGGCGACAGCCCTCAGTCGCTCACTGGCTCCGAGCGTACATATCGGCGGGATTGCGCTCGTTACTGATTTCGGAGTTCTGTCACTCAGAGTGAACAGAGTGGACCGGTCAATAATTCATCGCGGTGTCGGGACCGCCGGACGGTGGTTACCTGGCCGGCGTGGATAAGAACAGCCTGCCTGCCACCACAGACAAACTGGGCGCGCCGTAGGATCGTCAGCCTGGCCAACGGAGGAGCCGATGGACCCACTCGCCGCTCATCAGCGCGCCCAAGACGTCTTCTCGGGCGTTCTCGCCCACGTCCAGCCGCCCCAACTGGACGCTGCGACCCCGTGCACGGAGTGGACCGTGCGCGACCTCATCGAGCACGTCATCGGCGGCAACGAGCGGGTCGCTATCCGGGCTGGGCTGCATACCGAGGCTCCCGCCCGCCCCGGCGACCTTCTCGAAGCGCACCGGGCCACCGCGGCGGCAGCCCAGGCCGTGTTCGCCGCCCCCAACGGCCTGACGGCAATCTTCGAGCTGCCCATCGGCCCAGTGCCGGGCAGCACGTTCATCCGGATGCGGACCACCGACGCGCTCGTCCACGCGTGGGACCTGGCCATAGCCACTGGCCAGCCCACCGACCTGGACCCCGAACTGGCCACCCAGCTGCTCGCCGCTTCGCGCCAGCGCATGACCGCCAGCCTGCGCGGCACGTTCTTCGGCGACCCGCAACCCTGCGACCAGGACCGGCCGCCAGCCGACCAACTGGCCGCCTTCCTCGGACGACCAGTGGGTTAGGTCGGGGTTAGGCCTGGGTTAGGCCTGCACTCCGGGCGCAGTCCCCTGACTCCGTTAGCCCCCTGGCAGGCACAGGCACAGACCGTTCGCCTCCGCATGCGCCTGCAGCCGGGTCAAGAGTCGCTGCCAGGTGCCGTCCCGCTGCCAGTGGCGGACCAGGTCGTAAGCCCAACCCCACGGGCCATACCGCTCCGGCACGTCCCGCCACGGCACACCCGTCCGGGTACGAAATCGTATGCCGTTGATGAGCTGCCGCTTACTCCACGTCGGCGGACGCCCCGGCTTCTTCCCCATGGGCAACAGCGGTTCCAGCACCGCCCACTGCGCATCCGTCAGATCTCCACGCGCCACGAACCAAAGATCATCTCACGGTTGAGATCGACTTTCGATACACGCCCTAGACGCCCTCCGGTAGCCGTTAGGGATCCTGGAACGTTCAGCCGCCTTCTGCGAGCACGGCAGCAATGGTCGCGCCGAGTTCCCAGCATGCCTCGATGTCCCCGCGTGAGGGCGGGCCGGTCACCGTGACAGGGGCACTCGCGCGCCGCCACTTCAGGCCGGTCGCGATGGACTCCACCGCCCGAACGGCGCCGGTGGTGTCATTGTTCCCGTGCACGTACAGTCCGTAGGGGCGGCGGGCGGTCGCGTCCAGGCAGGGATAGTAGATCCCGTCGAAGAAGTGCTTCAACGCGCCCGACATGTAGCCGATGTTGGCCGGCGTGCCGAGCACGTACCCGTCCGCCTCAAGCACCTCGGCCGCCGCAGCGGTAAGCGCCGGGCGGACCATGACCTCGACCCCGGTGATCTCGTCGGTGGTCGCGCCCGACAGGATGGCCTCGAACATTTCCCGCATGACGGGAGACGGCGTGTGGTGGACGATCAGCAACCTCGGCATCACGCAGAGCCTGACAGCAGGTCACTGCCCGCGCAACCTCGGATCTTGCGGCGGGGTCCGGCGGACTTGTAACCCTCCAGCGGCTGTCACCGCCGAACCCCGCCTCCAATCGATCGAGCGTGACCACGCACAGGCACATGGCGGGAAAAAAATGAGCCTGCATGGCACGCCTGGCGCCGGGAACGGGCTGCCGTGGCTCCCGGAACGGTTCATATTCTGTGCGTAGCCGTCCGCCCGTCGCTATCGGGACTTCTCCCTATGGCATACCTACTGCGGCCGCAACAGGGGCTGCGTCGATGGCGGCTCCCCGCGCGCCAGACCCGACTCCTCGCCGCCTCCCGAGCGCCGTTGCGTCACCCACGTGGCGACCTGCGTGCGCGAGATGAAGGACAGCTTGGCCAGGATGTGCTCGACATGGGCGTCCGCTGTGCGTTTGGCGATGACCAGCCGATGCGCGATCTCCCGGTTGCACAGGCCGTCCGCGACCAGCGCCGCGACTTGGCACTCCCGGCGGCTCAATGGTGGCCACGGCGATGTCATCCTGGCCTGCGCCAGGGCGGGAACCGTCCCGGGCACGTCGGCACGTCCGCTGGCCTGCGCGGGCCCATCACGACTGCCATCCCCGAATCCGGCAGTGCCGATCGACCCGGGTGTGTCGCGGACGTTCTGCCGTGCCCCGGGATCCAGGGATGGTGCGCCCGGGTCATCGGACGCCGCAAATCCGCAGCCTGAGGCGGAGGGCCCGGCGGGTCCGGGAATGGTGGCCTCACCGAGTGCGCAGGCCACGGCCCAGTCGAGTGAGAACCCCGCACCGTACTCGAACGCGGCGGTGAACTCCCGTTCTGTCAGCGCCTGCCTGGTGCGCCGAAGGCACTCGTCGTGCGGGCCGTTGAAGGACGCGGACCCGAACAGCGGCAGCCCGACGCTCGGCCAGATGCGGCTCGCCGCACCCAGCAGAACGGCCGCGCGGCGGGGGTCACCACCGCAGACGGACAGCAGCGCGATCAGTTCGATGGCAAGAACAATGCCGACCAGGTCGTGGAAGGTGTGGTCGATTCGCAGGCACTCCCGTACGTTCGCGAGCGCACCTGCCGCATCGCGCCTGACCCACGCGGCGAAGGCGAGCACGTACCCGGCGTACGCGCGCGCCCACTGCTCGCCCGATGCCTCGCACGCGCTCTGGATCTGTGCGCAGACCTGGAACGCGGCGTCCACCTCACCTTGGAACACGCCTGCCATCGCAAGCCCGACACTGGCCATGATCACGATGCTGTTCAGCTCGCCCAGCTTCTCGTACCGGCAAAGCGCATCCGTGAACAGCGCGGTCGCCCTCGCGTGATCACCGCCGATCAGCCCCGCCAGGGCCAGCGCGTAAATGGAGTTGGCGAGCGTGAGTTCGTCCGCCGTCGCGGCCGCGTAGTCCCCGCATTCCTCCAGCATCGGCACGGCCGAGGCGACATCGCCCTGCAAGAGCGAGATGTAACCGTTGACCCACGCGGCCCTGGCCCACGGCGCCGTCCGCCGGACGGTCGTCGTACCGCGATCGGGGATCTCGTAGCGGCCGTGATCGGCCGCGTCGTACGGGGCGCGACGCGTCCCTTCCGCCGGAGCGGCACCCGCGAGCCCCCGATCCAGCCAGTAGCGTCCCTCACCAAGGCGGCCACAGCCGACCCAGTAGAACCACAGCCTTGCCGCCAGGTCCAGACCGGCCTGCCGCTCACCCGGCGTCGCGAAGCAGAACTCCAGAGCAGCCTGGAGGCTGGCGTGCTCGGCTTCGGTCCGCCTGAAGACATCCGCCTGATGGCCGGTGAACCAGTCCCGCTCACCTCGGCACGCCAGTGCGAGGCACCAGTCGCGGTGCAGGCGCCGCAGCCGCAGTTCCTCGCCAATCCTGCGCAACCATTCTCTGCCGTATTCCCTGATGGCACCGAGCATCCGGTACCTGACCTCGGCGCCGCGCCGATGAACGCACAGGATCGATTTGTCCACCAGGGATGCGACCAGACTGAACTCGGTCCCGGCCGCTATCCCCGGCCCCGCGGACATGTACTCCGCGGCCTCCAGCCCGAAGTCCCCGGCGAATACCGACAGCCGTGCCCAGGCAAGCCGCTCGGCCGGGGTGCAAAGCTCATGGCTCCAGCCGATCGCCGCTCGCATCGTGCGGTGACGGGAGATGCCGCCGCGCCGGCCGACGCCGAGCGGCCGGTGGCCGTTATCCAGCTGGTAAAGCAACTGCTCGACAGACAGCGCGCGGAGCCGGACCGCGGCAAGCTCGAGCGCGAGAGGCACCCCGTCGAGCCGACGGCACAGGGCCGCGACAGCCGCGCTGTTGTGCTTGTTGACGGCAAAGCCGGGCACGATCGCGGAGGCGCGTTCTGCGAAGAGCGTGACGGCGTCGCTGCGTCGCAACGAGGGCAGGTCGTTGTCGGCCTCAGGCCGGGGCGCGTCAAGCGGTTCGACTACTAGCACGTGTTCGCCGCTGATATCGAAAGGCTGCCGGCTTGTGGCGATGATGTGCAGATGCGGTGCCGCTCGAAGGAGCGTTTCTGCCAGCGCAGCGCAGCCGTCGACGAGATGCTCGCAGGTGTCAAGAACGATCAGCACATGCTTCCCCGCGACCTGCTGCGCCAGCACGTCGGCTCTCCGACGGGCGGTCTGGTCACGCAGCCCAAGCACGTCCGCGACGATGTAAGCGAGCACGCCGGATTTGCTGGCCGAGGAAAGTTCCGCCAGCCACGCGCCATGAGGGAAACGCCTGCGCACCTCGCTGGCGGCGCGCAGGGCCAGCCGCGTCTTGCCAACTCCGCCCATGCCGGTGATCGTCACCAGGCGTGAGGATTTGAGTGAACGGCGCACCTCGGAAAGCTCCGCTTGGCGGCCAACAAAACTCGTCATTTCAGCAGGCAGGTTGCCGTTCTGCTGCCCAGCAGCCCCTGACACACGCACCTCACGCCAGATCATTCGTGCCATGGGAGCGTTCTCTGCCGTAGAAGCGGCGACAAGAGACGTCGTGGCACGAGTCATGTGATCGCCCGCCGCTTACAGCATGCTAATCGTTTCTTGACCACACCGAAAGGACAAGGATTCCAGGCGGGTCGTAAGGTACAGACCGGTGGTTTTCCATTCGGCTCGGACGCCGTGCTCTGCTAGCCCCGCTTACGGGCTGTGCGGCGCAAGGCCACGCTGGACTGGAATGCGGATCAATTGGATCATGCCGCGACCCGTCCAGCCCCGCTGAACCTGCCCGGCGGCACGGCCACGTCGGCAGCCGATCATAAATGAACGCATACCGCATCCCTTCCCGCCCACACGCGTATTTATCTTTCGCCGAACCCTTAAATCATGAACAAAGTTGAACGATAAGAAATAGGCGTCCGCCCGCTGTTCCCTGGCGGACGTCCGAAGCTCCTCATCCAGCAGACCGGGCGTGTCTATCCTAAATGCGGACATCCGGCTGGGCAAATGGTAATAGACGACGGCCCGTTCTGCGTATCGCACGGCAGGCCGGGCACATGGTCAGAAACCATGCATGACGCACGGCGAGCCCGCGTAAGGAGCCCGGCCATGAGCTTCGGGAGTTCAGCAATGTGCCGAGGATATTTTCATGGAGGAGTAGCGCGGGCCGGGATTTCCGGCATCCTTATCGTGGCCGCAAGCGTAGCGGTCTGCAGCGTTCCCGCGTTCGGTTCCGCCCCGAAAGCGCCGCGGTCAGATCCGATGAAGACAGTGTCATTCCTTGGCTATCGCGCGCAGGTGCCTGCTTCGTGGCAGGTCGTCAACCTCCGCGCCACGCCGGCGGCGTGTGTGCGCTTCGACCGCCACACGGTTTACCTCGGTGTGCCTGGTCCTGCGGAGCACTGCCCAGCTCAGCTCATCGCCGCGAAGACGGAGGCTCTCCTGGTTGAACCGCTGAGCGCAGGCGACGGGGCGTCGGGAATGGTTGCCGACCCGGTAGCTCACCAGTACCTCGTCTCCTGCGTCCCCGCAGGGGTCGAGGTCATCGCGACGTACGGCGGCGACCAGGAACTGATCAAGAGCATCCTGAACAACTCCTCCGTGACACCGGACCGTGCGCCGGACCGTGCGCCGGACCATGCGCCGGACCGTGCGCCAGACCGTGCGCCAGACCGTGGGCCGGACCGTGGGCCGGACCGTGCGCCGGACCGTGCGCCCGCCAGCCCGCCCGGCAGTTCTCCCGCCAGCCCGCCCGGCAGTTCTCCCGCCAGCGGGCAGCTCCGCGCGGGGCGGCGCTATGGTCCGGGTCGCCACCCGGGCACGGCCGAACTCGTCACTGCCCGCGCACGTACGCCGCGCCTCATGGCCGCGTGGCCAGTGGCTGCCCACCCCGGCGCCCGTCCCGCTGCCCGTCCCTCCGTCCGTCCCGCCGCCATGGCCGCCGGCGCTGCCACCGCCGGTGCTCCCCGCCAGCGTGACGAACGGCATCGGCCTGGGCTTTGACGCGTGCACGGCACCGAGCGCCGCCACGATGCGGGCCTGGATCAACCACTCGCCGTACCGGGCCGTTGGTATCTACATCGGCGGTTCCGACCGAGCCTGTGCCCAGCCGAATCTCACCGCCGGCTGGGTCAGCCAACAAGCCGCCGCGGGCTGGCACTTCATCCCCTTGTATGTCGGCCCGCAGGCGGCATGGGGTCAGATCAGAGCGGCCATCAGGCAGGGCGCGAGCGCGGCGGACGACGCAGTCATTCAGGCGCGGGCGCTCGGCTTCGGCCCGGGTACCCCGCTGTATTACGACATGGAGGCCTACCCGCGCCGCCGGAGCCGCGCGGCGCTTCGGTTCCTGTCCGCCTGGACGGAAGAGTTGCACATGGTCGGATACGCGTCCGGGGTATACAGCAGCTCGAACTCCGCCGTGGCCGACCTTGCCGATCACAACATCAGCTATCCAGGTTACGCCGGTTACTCCCGCCACGTCGGCTATGTAATACCCGACGTGATCTTCGACGCGCTCTGGAACGGCGAGGCCGACACCGCGGACGCGCTCCTGCCTCCTGGCGACTGGGCGGACCATCAGCGCATCCACCAGTACAGCGGCGGGACCAGCCGCAAATTCGGTGGTCACAGGCTGAACATCGACAGGGACTACCTTGACGTCCTGTTTCCGGCTCGGGAGTTACCGCCCGCCGGGAACGACAGCACCGGACGGCTGGACGATCCACGTGGGCAGCTCAGCCGAGCCGGACCCCGCTTCAGGATCCCTGACGGCAAGAAGCCCGGGCAAGCACGTGCCCGGGCTTCCAGGACCCGGTTGGCAGGGGGTCACATCCTGTCTTGTGGAGGTGGCGGGAATCGAACCCGCGTCCTTCAGTACATCACCAGGGCTTCTCCGGGTGCAGCCTGCTGTGCTTTTCTCGGCCCCGGCGGTCACGCAGGCAAGCCGCCGACGGGCTCAGCCGCTGTTGGGTGTCCTGGGCAATCCCGCGGCCGGGTTGCTCAGTTGAGCCTCCTTACTGATGCCAGTCACCGGGCCGGAGGCGCTCCCGGGCTGACAGCCTCACTCCTCGCTCAGGCGGCGAGGGCGAAACTAGTGCGCTGTGTATTGGCACTTATTGGTTTGCGGTCACAGTATTAACGAGGTCATGGCCGCAACCCTCGACCCGCTTCACCTGGATCAACTACCGAAGTCGAAGCCAGTCACCCCCTCTTGAGTTGTCAGGCCAGCGCGTCACGGCGTCGCCATCACGGCCGACCGTACCCGAATAACAGTATTCCGCCAAGCCAGATTCCCGAGACCGACCCCGAACGGCTGCCGTCGGACCCGCGAGCCCGCAGAAGCTGACGCCCGCAGGAGGACGGCCTGGATCGGCTCATCGGCCGACCCCTGCAGGTCAGCAACACAACTACCCCCCCGAAAACGTCACGGGAAACGGACATTCCGACCGCCGGGACGACGTTTTCGGGGGGGAAGACGCAGAAACCTGCCCGCACGCCCCCAGCGCCGGTCAGCGCCCAGCACGCTCGGCTCACCGGCCGGGTTTCCCGGGTCAACGATCTAGATTTTCGCGTCGCGCTACCCCGTGCGGCAGCCATCAGGTCAACGCTTCCAGTGGTGTGGCTGGAAGGCGGGGATACCGCGGGACACCGCGCCTCGCAAGAACGTGAGAAACCCCCGTGGGCGCTGGCGGTGGCCGAAGTCGCGCCCACGGGGGTCGACCGGCAGGGTCGGGGCCGGTCATAACGCCGGGCCTCCCCCGAGATGAAGCCCGGTTCTCATCACGGCGACTGGGCCGCAACCCCCCGAGCGACTCCCAGTCACATGTAAGGACGCCGGAGCGTAATCATAAGGTTGCTCTCTGTGATGAGAGTGTTTGGTAACGATCAGATAACGTGAACGGTCACGCGGGGCGAGCGCATCCGCGATCCCGGTGGGGCCCGAGCGGCCCCACCTGGACGAAGGGATGCCCTTCTAGTGGACACCAACTCCGCGCAGGAACCGGGCAGCGACCGGTGCCGCGGCCGCGCTGCGCGGACTGCCGAACGTCACGATGGCAAAGGCGACGTCACCACGGAACCCGACGAACCAGTTCGCCCATGTGTGGCCCGTAGGTGTGGTCAGCGGTGCCGCGCCGACCTGGCCGAACACCGGCTCGCCTCGCAGGTTCGCGGCACGGGCGGCGCCCGAGGCGACGGTATCCCGCATCAGGCTCCGCAGCGAAGCCATCACTTGCGCGGCGAACGGCACGACCGGAACGTTGGCCGGATCCGGCGGATCGGTCACCAGGATGGGGCGATGCCAGGTGCCGGAGTCCACCTCGGCCGCGACCAGCGCCATAGCCAGCGGGCTCACCGTTACGCCGCCCTGACCGATCGTGTCGGCCGCCCGCTCGGCGTCGTTGCCTGGCGCGGGGACAGATCCGGCGAAGGCAGCCAGTGGGAGCTGCCAGCGCGCACCGAGGCCGAACCTGGCGGCCGTCTCAGTGAGCTGATTGGCGGTGAGGAGCCGGGACAGGCCTGCGAACGCCGTGCCGCACGCGCGCGCGAAGTCCACCCGGAACGGCGGCTGCGCACCGATCCCCTGCTCGGGCTGGTCGTTGATGAACGTCTCGCCGCCAACGTTCACCGCTCCGGAACACGGGATCTGAGTGTCGACGCCGAACCCGGTGCCGAGCAGTGCCGCAGTGGAGACGATCGTGAACGAGTCGCCGGGCGGATAACGGCCGTCGAGCACGTCAGCCGTCGAAAGCGGCTCGCCCGTCACCGTGCGCCGCGAGACGGCAAGGATTTTTCCAGTGGACGCCTGGATGGCCACGAGCGCCGCGGCGCCGGGCGCCGAGTTCACCGCCTGCGCCGCGGCCGCCTGGACCTGGGCATCGATCGTCGTCTGTACCTGTTGGGGCTGCTGGCCGGGCCACTCCTTGAGCACCGACACGACATTGCCTTGCGCGTCCTCAATGACCACCTTCGTCGTCGCCGTGCCGACGAGCCGCTGCTGGTAGAACGCCTGCAAACCGGACCGCCCGATCGTCATGCCCGGCTGGTAGGGCACCCCTTCCTGATGAAGCGGCTCCGCGTTCTCCGTGCCGACGCTCCCGACGATCCCGGCTGCCTCGCTGGTGAAAAGCCGCCTCTTGCCCAGGCGCACGCGCAATCCCCTGATCCGGCTGAGCCTGTGACGCAGCCGCGCGTAGGCCGCCGGGCTAAGGACGAGAAGCTCCTGGAACCGGTTCGGCGGCGCGGTGAGTATCTGGCCAAGAACCTGGTTGGCGGTCAGGCCAGTGACGCTCGCGAACCTGGCCGCGGTATCCGCCGCATCGGCCAGCCGGTCCGGCTCAACACCGAGCGTGTAAGCCGGCGACAGCGGCAGCAGTGGCTGACCGGCTGAATCGAGTATCGGTGCACGGTAGGGCATCCGCGTGACCACCGCGAACCTCAGGCCAGGCCGCAGGTTGGGGTTGATGACGCTCGGGCTCCAGTCGATCTTCCAATTGGTACCGGCCCTGCGCAGGGCGAGCCTTCCCTGATACTGCCAAGGGGCACCGTCCTGGCCCAGGTCAACGGAGGCGGAGAAGGCCGCGTCAGCCTGGTCGCCGTGGACGGCGATGGTCCCCATGTTCAGGAAGAGGGCGGCGGCATTCAACTGCTGATACTCGGCCCGAAGCGCGGTCGCGACGGCGCTTTGAGACCCCGTTGTGTAGGTCGCCGCGTCCCAGTACCGGGCTTGCTCCCAGGCGAGCAGGAAGCCGCGAACGGTCGGTTCTGCCGAGGGCTCCGCAGAGCAGCCCCCGATCAGGCTGACCGCGAGGATCGCCAGGGCAACCAGGACCGCCGCAATCCGAAGCCCGCTGGCCGACACGACGCGTGCCCGCAGGGTACGGGCCGGACCGGTTCGCGCCGACCGGGTGCGCGCTGACCTCGCCCGCCCGTACGTCGAACGGCCCGGAAGATCGGGCAGGTCACCGCCGCTGCCGGAGCGCACGATCCACCTCCCTGGCCGCATCGCGTCTGGCCAGATCGTGGCGTTTGTCGTAGGTCCGCTTGCCGCGGGCCAGCGCGAGTTCCACCTTGGCCTTGCCGTCCTTGAAGTAAAGCGACAGCGGCACCAATGTGAGGCCGCGTTCGGCCGTCTCCCTGCTGAGCCGGTCGATCTCTTTCCTGTGCATCAGCAGCTTGCGGATGCGCCGTGGCTCGTGGTTCGTCCACGTCCCCTGCGTGTACTCCGGAATGTGAACGTTATGCAGCCACGCCTCGCCGTCTATGATCTGGCCGAAACCTTCCGACAGCGAGGCACGACCTGCCCGCAAGGACTTCACCTCGGTGCCAGTGAGCACGAGCCCTGCCTCGTACACATCCTCGATGTGGTAGTCGTGCCTGGCGCGCCGGTTGCGGGCAATGATCTTATGTCCCTGCTCCCGTGCCACGGTACTCCTCAGCGCTCCGGTGCCACGCTACCTCCTTACAGCGCAGTGCCTTACACGACGCGCCCGCGTCTTCGCCGGATGCATCAGATGCGCAGATAGCGCCTGAGCGTCAGGAACGAGGTGGCGCCGCATAGCAGAACCCCTGCGCACAGGGCAAGGATCACGACCTGGACCAGGTCCCCGGCGCTCAGCCGGACGTTGAAGGTGAAGTACTGCTGCAACGTATCCAGCCACAGGACCTTCAGGACGAGGAGCAACCCGGAAGCGATGATCCAGCCGAGCAGCCCGGCGATCACCGCCTCTAGGAGGAATGGCAGCTGAACATAGAAGTTCGATGCGCCGACCAGGCGCATGATCCCGGTCTCCCTGCGGCGGTTGAACGCCGAAAGCCGGATGGTGTTCCCGACAAGCAGGACCGCCGCGACCACCATGATGAGCGCCACGATCAAGGAGCCATTCCTGAGCCCGTTGAGCAGCTTGTAGAACTTGTCGAGCAACGATCGCTCGTCCATGATCTGGTCGACTCCCGGCCTGCCCTGCAGCGTTCCTGCGACGATCGAGTAGTCGGTCACCGGGTTACGCAGCTTCACCCGGAACGAGTCGGGGATCTCGTCGGCGGGCACCGCCTGAACGAACGAGGGCTGGTTGGAGAACTCCTGCTTGAAGCGCTGGTAGGCCTGCTGCTGGGACTCGTAGTAGACGTGCTCGACCTGCCGCAGCGACTGCAGGTTACGCAGTATCTGCGCTTTCTCCTGCGCGGTGGCGGAACCGTTCTGCCTGCAGGTCAGGCTGGGACTGGTCGTCGTGCAGAGGTAGACGGAGATCTCGACCTTGCCCTGCCAGAACGTCTTCGTGTTGTTCACCTGCTTCATGATCAGCAGACCCATGCCGAGCAGGAACAAGCTGATGGCGACCACCACCACCAGCACGACCGTCATCGTGAGGTTGCGCCGGAGACCAATCCAGATCTCTTGGAACACGAAGTTAGAACGCATGCTTCCGATCCCTCGATAGCCCGTACCGCGCGAAACACCCCGGCCAGTTCAGTAGGCCTGGCCGTACACTCCGCGCGACTGGTCACGCACAACTTTGCCGTGCTCAAGCTCGATGACACGCTTGCGCATCGAGTCCACGATCGCCGCGTCATGGGTCGCCATCACGACGGTCGTGCCGGTCCGGTTGATGCGGTCGAGAACCTTCATGATCCCGATAGAGGTGCCTGGGTCGATGTTGCCTGTCGGCTCGTCAGCGAGCAGGATCATCGGCCGGTTCACGAATGCCCTGGCCATCGCCACGCGCTGCTGCTCGCCGCCAGACAGTTCGTCGGGCATGCGTTCGGCCTTGCCGTCGAGGCCCACCAGGTCGATCACCTCGGGCACCACCTTGCGGATGAAACGCCGCGGCTTGCCGATGACCTCCAGAGCGAAACCCACGTTCTGGTACACGTTCTTGTTGGGAAGCAGCCGGAAGTCCTGGAACACGCAGCCGATCTTCCTGCGCAGGTGGGGAATCTTCCAGTTGGTCAAGCGGGCGAGGTCCTTGCCGGCCACGTGGATGCAGCCGTCTGTCGGCCGCTCCTCCTTGAGCACGAGCCGCAGGAATGTCGACTTCCCTGACCCGGACGGGCCGATCAGGAAGACGAACTCGCCCTTCTCGACATCGATGTTGACGTTCTCCAGGGCAGGCCTGTTCTGGCTGGGGTACAACTTGGTCACGTTGTCGAAGTGGATCACGGGCCCATCACAAGCGCTCGACGATAGTGGACGGCTTGCAACGCTTCGGCGGACGGGTGGTACCGGCTCCTGCCAGCGCGTCGCATCATGATGTCCCCACGTACTTTTCGGCGGCTCCGGTTGGTCATCGGACAGTCTAGGGGGGAAACTGGCATTGAAGGTCCAACACTTGAGAAGTGGTCAGGCACCCGCCGACCGGAGAGGGGCTAGATGAGCTGCGAACACCTAATCTGCGCTCAGTGCGCCGGACCAGTGGTAGAAGGCCGCTGCTCGGTGTGCCGCGCAGCCAGAGCCGAAGTGCACCACGCGCCGCCCGGCCTTGCGTCACCGCTGCTCATCGCGGCGCTGATCGTGATGCTGATGCTCGCGATCGCCCTGCACCTCTCGCACTGATTCCCCACGGCGGAGACTGCGGTCGCTGATGCCGGGGGCCGCCTGGGGCGCGGACCGCTGATGCCGGATGCCGTGCGCCCCGATGCCGTGCGCCCCTGATGCCGTGCGCCCCTGATGCCGTGCGCCCCTGATGCCGTGCGCCCCTGATGCCGTGCGCCCCTGATGCCGTGCGCCCCTGATGCCGTGCGCCCCTGATGCCGTGCGCCCCTGATGCCGTGCGCCCCTATGCCGTGCGCCCCTGATGCCGTGCGCCCTGTGCCGATGCGCCGCCGATGCCGATGGGGGCCGCTCAGGCTTGCGATCCGGCTGCTTCCCTGCGGCGGAGCCAGCGAATCTCGGCCGCGATGAAGTCATCGATCTCACCATCGAGCACCGCCGCGGTGTTGCCGGTCTCCACACCGGTGCGCAGATCCTTGACGCTCTGGTACGGGTGCAGCACGTAGTTGCGGATCTGGGTGCCCCAGCTGCTGGTCGTCTCACCGCGTAGCTCGGTCATCTTGGCCTCCTCCTCCTGGCGCTTACGCTCCAGCAGCTTGGCCGCCAGGACGGCCATAGCGGTGGCCCGATTCTGGATCTGGCTGCGCTCGTTCTGGCAGGACACCACTATGCCGCTCGGCAGATGAGTGATCCGCACCGCCGAGTCCGTCGTGTTGACCCCCTGCCCGCCGGGACCGCTGGAACGGTAGACGTCAACCCGGATCTCGTCCTCGGGTACGTCGATGTGATCTGTGCGCTCCACCACAGGCACCACATCCACTCCCGTGAACGACGTCTGCCTGCGGCCCTGGTTGTCGTAGGGCGATATGCGCACAAGCCGGTGGGTACCGTGCTCGCCGCGCAAGGTGCCGTAAGCGTACGGAGCCTTCACCGCGAACGTGGTCGATTTGATACCCGCCTCCTCGGCGTACGACGTGTCGTACACCTCGGTCGGGTAGCCGTGCCGTTCCGCCCAACGCAGGTAAATCCGCTGGAGCGTCTGTGCCCAGTCCGCGGCGTCCGCACCACCCGCCTGCGCGTTGATCGAGATGAGCGCTTCGCGCGCGTCGTACTCGCCGGACATGAGGGTGCGGGTCTCAAGCTGATCGATCTCCTTGCGGAGTGCGACGAGCTCGCGTTCCGCCTCCCGGCGGGTCGGCTCGTCATCCTCACTCTCCGCAAGCTCAAACATGATCGATGTGTCGTCGAGACGGCGGTGCAGATTCTCCACCCGGGCAAGCTCGGCCTCAAGATATGACAGCCTGCGAGTTACTGCCTGCGCATGTTCCTGGTCTTGCCACAGCCGTGGATCGGAAGCCTGATCCCGGAGGTCGGCCGCCTCGCGTCGCATAGCGTCCAGGTCAAGGACGGTCTCCACGCCAGTGAGCTTGGACGAAAGCTCTTTGCTCTCCTCCGCGGGGTCGATCGGTGCCATGCGAGAAAGCCTACGCGAGGTGAACAGCGCCTATGGCGGCTGGCATACTCACGGGCGTGGGGACGGGGTGATTTTCCGTCCCGCATGGCTCGGCGGCGCGCATTCGCGGTGGCGCGATCGGCGTCATCGATCACGCGGAGCGACCGGTCAACGAATACGGAGACAGAGACGAAGATCATAGCTGTGCGCACAATGCGTCGGACCGCGGTCGGGGCCGGTCTGGTGCTGGCGGTCGCGCTGGTGCTCGGGGCTGGTGGCTGTGCGTCCTCGACGGCCGTGGGGACTGCCGCCGCACCGTCCGGCGAGCTCACTCTGGCCTACGCCCGGCAGGTGTTCGGCACCTTTGTCACCACGGATGACGTAGCGCGGGCCGCAGGCGATGAGTCGCTTGAACTGTCACTAGTCGGTCAGGCTCAGTTGCCGTTGACCGTGTCGGCGTATGAGCAGGCCGCATACACCGGCACACCTGCCCCCAGGTACCGGTACGGGGTCCCTGCCGTCTATGTCCCGCAAATGAAGTCGTTCCCGCTGTGGTTCGTCGCGGTCGCGCCCCGCACGCCTGCTCGGGGTGGGCCGACGCGCACCGCGATCATGGTGTTCAGCCGCCCAACGGCCGCCGACTCGTGGCAGCTGAGCCTGTCCACATTGCTCCAGCCGGGTGCGATCCTGCCACGGCTCGCGCTTGACCCGAGCGGCCACGCCACGGCGCTCGCCACGTTCGACCGCGGGCTGCTTGTCAGCCCAAACAGCGTCGGCGCCCTGCAAGCGGCGCTCGCCGACGACGGACCTGGCGCGGAGGCGGCAACGGTGGTGGCGGCCGGCCCCTACACGACCGGCGTATACGACCAGATCGTGAGTGCCAAACGCCGTGTAACAGGGCTGGGCTTGCGCTACGACTCGCTGCTGCTTGGGAGCGCCTTTCCGCTCTACGCACTCGGCACCGCCAATGGCGGCGCACTGGTCCTGTACTCCCTGGGCCGCAGCACGATCATCTTGCGCCCCACCAAGCACGGGCGCAAGATCCAGATCCCGCAGGCCTTCGCGCCGATTCTCTACGCGCCCGGTCGCCTGATCATCCGGTCTGAACTGGACACTGGCGAGACCTACCAGTACGCGGCTGAAGTCCCGTCGCACCAGCCTGCGGGCACGCCCTCGGCGCAGATGCGGGTCATCGCCTCCGACGGTGGCCCGACCAGCGCAGGCGGTACGTGATCGGCGGCAGATCCCTGTGCGCTGATACCGCGGGGCGCTGATACCGCAGGGCGCTGATACCGCAGGGCGCTGATACCGCAGGGCGCTGATACCGCAGGGCGCTGATACCGCAGGGCGCTGATGCGCGAGCCAGCCGCACGCGACCCGGCCGCACAACAGGCTGCCCGCGCGAGGCCGCACGCGACCCGGCCGCACAACAGGCTGCCCGCGCGAGGCCGCGGGCGACTCAGCCGCCGTTGTGTGGCAGCGTGCTCGACGTCACCAGCGTCCGGATCGCGCGCAGTGCGACCGACAGCGTGGCCACGTTGAACCGCTCGCTCTCCCAGATCTCGCTGAGAGTCTGCCTGGCCCGTGCAACAGCCGATGCGTTGCGCTCCGTCCAGATCGCGAGCCGCTCCTCTGGCGTACCGGAGCCGCTGACGACAAGGACGTTGCCCGTCAGCGCGGCGTGCGCCGCATAAATGTCGTCGCGCAGAGCGGCGCGGGCCATCGTGTTCCACCTATCGTCCTTGGGCAGCGCGATGATCCGCTCTCTCAGCCGGGTGATCTGCAGCCGGTCGGACAGGTCGAAGTAGACCTCCGCGACCTCCTCGACGCTACGCCCGGCGCTGGAGGCGATCTCCACGATGTCGAACGTGGAGTTCGCGGGCACCATCCCGGCCACCCGTTCGGCCAGTTCGAGCGGCACACCGCGCCCGGTGAAGGAATCGCGGCGCTCCTCGAAACCGGCCAGGTCACGGCCGGTGAGCAGCTTCGGCAAACCGGCTCCGATGGTGGCCACGCCGTCGGAGAAGAAGTCGATGGTCGAGCGGATGGGCAGTGGGGGGCGTCGGCCAAGCAGCAGCCAGCGGGACGCACGCTCGGTGAGCTTGCGCGCCTCGAGCAGCAGTTTGACCTGGGTTGCGACCTCCACCCGGCCGTCGAGCGCCTCGACCGATGCCCAGAACGCCCGCATGCCGAAGACCTGACGTGTGACCAGCCAGGCTCGCGCGAGGTCGGGCACTGATACGCCGGTCTCCTCGTTGAGCCGGAAAGTGAACGTGGTGCCGGACCGGTCCACCATCTCATTCACCACCGTGCTGGTGATGATCTCCCAGCAGAGTGGGTGGCCGGGCATCCGGTCCGCGTACTCCGCATGAAGCGGGTGCGGGAAGTACCCGGCAAGCTCGGACCGCAGGTACTCGTCTGCAGGAAGGTCGGACGCGACAAGGTCCTCGGTCATGGCGATCTTGGTGTAGGCCAGCAGCGTCGCGAACTCCGGCGCTGTCAGGCCCAGGCCCGCGGAACGCCGTTCCGCGATGACCTTGTCGCTCGGCAGGTGTTCGAGCCGCCGCCGCAGCAGCCCGCCGCTTTCCAGCTTGCGGATGTAGCGCGCGTGCACGTGCAGCATGGACGCCGCCTGTGCGCGCGCCGCGGCGAGGCAGGCGTTCTGCTGGTAGTTGTGTCTCAGCACGAGGCCTGCGACCTCGTCGGTCATCTCGTGCAGCAGGTGGTCACGCTGCGCGCGGGTCAAACTGGCCGTCACGAACCGCGCCGTTGAGCAAGATCTTGATGTTGACCTCGTGGTCGGATGTGTCCACACCGGCCGAATTGTCGATGAAGTCGGTATTGATCAGGCCGCCCGCGAGCGCATATTCGATGCGCCCGGCCTGGGTCACCCCGAGGTTCCCGCCCTCGCCGACCACTCTGGCCCGTAGCTGTGTCGCGTCGATCCTGACCGCGTCGTTGGCCCTGTCGCCAACCTCGGCGTGGCTCTCGCCCGTGGCCTTTATGTACGTGCCTATCCCGCCGTTCCACAACAGATCCACCGGCGCGCAGAGGATGGTCTTGATCAACTCGTGCGGGGTCAGTGTGGTCACCTGTTGGCCCAGGCCCAGAACGGTCCTGGCCTGCGGGCTCACCGGGATCGACTTCAAGGTGCGTGGCCAGACCCCGCCGCCCGGGGAAATCAGGCCCTGCCGGTAATCGGCCCACGAGGAGCGCGGCAGTTGCATGAGCCTGGCCCGCTCGGCGAAGCTCGACGCGGGATCAGGGACCGGATCGATGAAGATGTGCCGGTGGTCGAAGGCCGCCACCAGCTTGATCCGGTCCGACAGCAGCATCCCGTTGCCGAACACGTCACCGGACATGTCGCCGATTCCGGCCACCTCGAACTCCTGGGTCGCCACGTCGATACCCAGGGCACGGAAGTGATGCTTCACCGACTCCCAGGCGCCGCGTGCGGTGATGCCCATCTTCTTGTGGTCGTAGCCCGCCGAGCCGCCGGAAGCAAAGGCATCCCCGAGCCAGAACCCGTACTCCTGCGCCACCTCATTGGCCAGGTCGGAGAACGTTGCGGTCCCCTTGTCCGCGGCCACCACCAGATAGGTGTCGTCACCGTCATGACGGACTACGCCGGGCGGCGTTACGACCTGCCCGCCCTCCAGGTTGTCCGTCACGTCAAGCAGGCCACTGACAAAGAGCCTGTAGCAGGCCGTTCCCTCGGCCAGCCAGGCCTCGCGGTCAGCCGTGCTCGGCAGTTGCTTGCAGACGAACCCGCCCTTCGCTCCGGCCGGCACGATCACCGCGTTCTTCACCTGCTGCGCCTTGACCAGGCCCAGGATCTCGGTACGGAAGTCCTCGAGCCGGTCCGACCAGCGCAGCCCGCCGCGCGCGACCCGGCCGAACCTGAGGTGAACGCCCTCAAGCCGCGGTGAGTAGACGAAGACCTCAAACCGCGGGCGCGGCGCGGGCAGATCTGGCGCTTGCTGCGGATCCAGCTTCAGCACAAGGTAAGGCTTGTACGCACCGGCCAGGTCCCCCTGCTGGCCCCGCTGGCCCTGCTGGTCCGGGGGGACGACCCCCCCTTCCCCCCGCTGGAAATAGTTCGTGCGCAGCGTCGCACGGACGAGCGTCAGATAAGAACGGAGGATCCGGTCCTCGTCGAGGCTCGCCACATCATCGAGCAGGCCGGAGATCTCCTCTGCGATCGCGTCACTGCGCTCCGCTTCCCCATCATGTGCCCCATCATGTGCCTCATCATGTGCCTCCTCATGTGCCTCATCCCCGTGTCCCTCACCCCGCTGGAGCGCTGGGTCGAACCTGGACTCGAAGAGCAGCACGAGCAGCCGCACCACGGCCGGGTTCGAGCGGAGCACGCGCTCGATGTACTGCTGGCTGAACGCGCTACCCGCCTGCCGGAGGTATCTCGCGTACGCGCGCAGTACGATGACCTGCCGCCACGACAGGCTCGCGTCAAGGACAAGCGCATTGAAGCCGTCGTCTTCCACCTCGCCCCGCCAGAGTGCGGTAAGGGCCTCCTGGAAAAGGCTCTTGGTGGCGCGTCCCGCAGGTCGGTCGGCCCCTTCGCGGCGCAGGCCGAAATCGTAGATCCAGAACCGGTGGGGAATGGTGATCGAGCCCTCAGGGGCGCCTTCGCCGACGAGCGCATGGCCTCCTGGACCGTCTGGGCCCTGGAGTCCCGGCGCGGGCACGACGAACTCATAGGGCCGCTCGTCGACGACCTCCACCCCCATGTGCTGGAGCTGGGGTAGCACATCGGAGAGCACGATGGGGGACCCGACGCGGTACACCTTCAGCCGCTCCTCGCCGGGCCCAGCGCCCGGCGGCTCATAGAGGTCCACGTTGAATGCCTCACCAGACTCGGCGAGCCGCACGACCCGCATCAGGTCGGCGACCGCTGCCGCGGCGGGCACCCAAGCCTTGTAGCTTTCCGGGATCATTCGGCCGACGATCCGTATCAGCCACTCCGCCTCGTCCGCACCTAGCTGGGCCTCAGCCTCGTCGGCGAGGTCCTCGTCCCACGAGCGGGCCGCGGCCGCCAGGGCACGTTCCAGTTCCTCCGCATTCACCTCGGGCAGCGGGACACCACGCTCACCGCGCACCACGATGTGCACCCTCGCGAGCGCCGCGTCGCCGATCATCACGCTGTAGTCCACGGTCTTGCCGCCCAGGGCCGCGCGCAGGACTTCCGTCGCGCGCAGCCGCACCTTCGTCGTGTACCGGTCCCGTGGCAGGTACACCATGCATGACATAAAGCGCCCGTACACATCCCTGCGCAGGAACAGCCGGGTCTGCTTGTGTTCCCGCAGGCGCAGGACGCCAAGCCCGATCGGCAGCAGTTCGTCGGCGGAGATCTGGAAAAGCTCCTCGCGAGGGTAGGTCTCGAGAATCTCGGCCAGGTCCTTGCCGTCGTGGCTGTCCGGCGACAGGCCAGCGTGCTCAAGCACCGCCGCGAGCTTGTGGCGCAGCACCGGTATCCGGGCCACACTTTCCGTATAGGCGGCGTGGCTGTACAGACCGAGGAACCGGTACTCACCCACTACCAGGCCGGCCTCATCGAATTTCTTCACCGCGATGTAGTCGAGATAGTTGGGCCTGTACACAGTCGCGCGCGAATTGGCCTTGGTCAGCACGAGCAGCCGCGGCTCCCTCGCCTTTGCACGAACCTCAGGCGGCAACGACGCGAACGAATCCGACCGCTGCTTGTCATCACGCAAAATGCCCAGGCCGGTGCCCGGGACCGAGCGCAGGGCCGCACCATCAGGCCCGTCTACAAGGTCATACTCGCGGCAGCCGAGGAACGTGAAGTGACCAGCGGCGAGCCAGTGGAGCAGCTCTTGGCCTTCGGCTAGTTCCGAAGGTGGCAGCATGCTCACACCGGGTGCAGGCGGCTCGCTTGCCAGCTCGTCCGCGAGGTGGACGGCGAACGACGCCATCCGCGGGCCATCCTCGGCCACCACCGCCACGTCGTGGAGCACACGCCGCAAGTGCTCCTCGAGGTCGGCCGGAGGGGTGGCCGACCGGCCGGCCTCGATGTGCATCCATGCCTCGCCCTGCTCATCGGGCTGGCACGGGCGCCCGTCGACCTGACCGCACACCTCGCGCAGCTCACCGGTGATGTCGCGGCGGACCAGGAGCTGGGGATGGATCAGGATCTGGATACCCAGGTCGTGGCGGCTGAGTTCCATTGTCAGCGAGTCGACAAGAAACGCCATGTCGTCGGTGACGGCGTCGATCAGGATCCGGCCAGGCTCCAGGCCCTGCGCGCCCGGCTCGCTGCGCTCGCCACGCACACGGACCAGTGCGCGGCCCTGGGGCCTGTGGCCTGCGAGCCTGGCGTGCTCCAATGCCACCGCCGCCACCCGCGCCGGGTCCCGGCCGACCAGGTCCTCCGGGGCGACGTGGCGGTAGTACATGCGGAAGTACTCGAGGAGATCTGCCGCACCTGGACGGATTGGACCCGCGGTCGCACCCGCCCTGCCGAGAACGCCAGGGGCCGCTACCTCCGCGCCACGGCGCGCCGCTTGCCGCAGAAGCGTGTCCGTTTCCTTGTCAACAGTTACCGCCATCGCCCCACTCCTTCGTGCCCGCCTGCGCCGCACCTCGCCGTGCTCGCACCGGTCCGGACCTCAGAGCCGTGCCCGCAGTTCCCATAGCAATGGGTAGTAGCGCAGCTAGCAATGGGTGGTAGCGCAGCGCGACCCGTTCTCTCAGATAGGGCGCACCGGTCGACCCACCGGTACCCGATTTCGTGCCGATCTGCCGTTCCACGCTCGCGCTCACGGCTTCGGCGGCGAACCTGCCGCAGGCTCGCCGCGGAAGTAGTCAAGCACCTCGGGGTTGGCGAGCGCGGCCAGGTCCGCCGCCTCCGCGACCGGCGTGCCGAGGAGGATCTTCCGCACCGGAACCTCGAGCTTCTTGCCGGAGAGCGTCCGCGGGATGCCGGGGACCTGATGGATCTCGTCAGGAACATGGCGCGGTGAGAGCGCGGTACGGATCGCGCCGCGGATCCGGTCGATGGTGGCCGCGTCGAGAGGCGTGCCCGCGGCGGGGACCAGATACAAGATCAGTTTTCCCTCCATGCCCAACTGCCCCGTGTCCACCACGAGGCTGTCGGCTACTTCGGTGAAGCGCTCCACAACGCGGTAGAACTCGCTGGTGCCCATCCGCACTCCGCCTCTGTTGAGCGTCGCGTCCGACCGGCCGTAGATCACGCAGCCCCCGTCGGGGAGTATCTTGATCCAGTCGCCGTGCCGCCATACGCCGGGATACAACGCGAAATAGCTGTCCCTGTAGCGCACCGCGCCCGGATCGTTCCAGAAACCGACAGGCATGGACGGCATGGGCACCGTTACCACCAGTTCGCCGACTTCTCCTATGAGCGGCTTGCCATTGGGATCGTAGGCTTCGACCTTCGCACCCAGGCATCGTCCGGAGAGCACACCGGCCCGCACGGGCAACAGCGGGCAGGGCCCGATGAAGCCGGTGCACAGGTCGGTGCCACCGGAAAACGACCCGAGCACCACATTACGCTTCACCTGGTCGTAGACCCACTGGAAGCCTTCGGGCGGCAGCGGCGAGCCGGTGGAGCCGACCCCGCGCAGCGCCGACAGGTCCAGCTCGCTACCCGGCCGGAGCCCAGCCTTGGCGCAGGCCATCAGATATGGCGCGCCGGTACCGAAATAGGTGACACCGGTCTGCGCCGCGAGGCGCCAGAGCGCATCGGTGCCCGGATAGGTGGCACTGCCGTCGTACAGCACCACGGTCGCGCCAACGAGCAGCCCACCGGCGAGGTAGTTCCACATCATCCAGCCCGTGGTGGTGTACCAGAAGAACACGTCTGCCGGCCCCAGGTCCTGGTGAAAGCTGATCGTCATGAGGTGTGCGAGCAGCACGCCGCCGTGCCCATGCACGATTGGCTTGGGCAGGCCGGTCGTGCCCGACGAGTAGAGCACCCACAACGGATGATCGAACGGCACGTCAGCGAACTCAATATCGGACATGCCGCCATGACCGGCAGCGTCGCCCGCACGGCCGTTTCGTATCCCGAGCTCATTCCACCCGACGGTCAGCACGCCTGGCAGGTCAACCCCGCCGCCGAGGCGGTGCACCGTGACCATGGCGCGCAGGCACGGCAGCGCGGCGGCGATGTCCGCTACCAGCTCGAGACGGCTGAACTCCTTGCCACCGTAGGCGTAACCGTCCACCGCGATGAGCACCTTCGGCTCGATCTGAGCGAACCGGTCAATCACACTCGCCGCGCCGAAGTCAGGCGAACACGACGACCAGATCGCGCCGAGGCTCAGGACGGCGAGCATCGCGACGAGCGCCTCAGGGATCGTCGGCAGGTAGGCCGCCACACGGTCGCCGCGGGTGACGCCAAGCTCTCGCAGTCCTGCCTGGACGCGGGCGACCTCAGCCGCAAGCTCACCGTAGGTGAGGGTGCCGCGATGACCAGACTCAGACCGGAAGATCACCGCGGTCGCACCCGGATCCGCTTGCGCCTTCCGAAGCGCGGCACGCGCGTAGTTGACGCTCGCGCCAGGGAACCAGCTGATGTCGGGCATCGGGCCGCCGGTGAGGGCCGGCCCGTCGCCGCGGTGTCCTGGCAGGTCGAAGAAGGCCCACACCGAATCCCAGAACTCGGCGGGCCGCTCCACTGACCAGCGCCACAGCTCGTCGTAGCCGCGCGCGTGTATTCCCCGCTCCGCGGCGAGCCAGGTCATGAACCTCGCGACCCTGGCGTGAGCGCGCTCGCCGGGGCCCGGCGCCCACAGCAGGGCTCCCTCACCGGCCGGCGCGCCCGCCGCCCCACCCGCCGCACCCGCCGCAGCGGCGGCGGCAGGTGCCGCGACCTCGTCGTCATGTGGCATAGGCCCCAGCATCGGGCCTGACTGGAGTCCGTGCAACGTGCGCGCGCCCGCGCGCGGGACGCGATGGCCAGTGATTCGGCCCGAGTGACGCTGCGCGGACCGACTGTGATGAGCGATGATGAAACGAGAGGTCGCGAGGAGGCTTCCGCTGTGAGGACTGGCGAATGCTAGGCACCGGCACCACCCGCCCGCACCCTGACGCGCCGGACGAGGCCGACGATCTGGTCGGCTATCTCCGCCGCGGACCGAGGGAGCTGCCGCCAGGCATCCCTGCAGCGCCGGACCGGCCCCCCACCAGGCCGATCGTCCCGGCGCTCGCGTGCCTCGCCGCGCTCGCCGGTCTCCTGGTCGGTTGCCAGATCGTCAAGCAGACCCCAACGCACTCGGCCAGCCCTTCGCCTTCTCGCGGCCAGCCGTCCCCGGCGCACACGGGCGCGCCGCCGTCCCAGGGGCACACGGGCGCGCCGCCGTCCCAGGGGCACACGGGCGCGCCGCCGTCCCCGCACTCAACAAGCAAGCTGCCGGCGCAAGCTCCCAGCGGCGCGCTCCCCGCATTACCCGCCACCTCGGGTCGACTGTCGGTGCGGGTCAGCAGCCGGGTGTTCGCCGCACGCACCCTGCGCATCACTGTCGTCGTGCGCACACCCCAGGCGCATACGCTGCAGCAGACACTCACCGGCACGGTCTCGGTCGCGCCCGACGGGACGCTGACAGGAAGCGCCGTCGCGACCGCCGACCGTTACAACGGCGTGCACGTCCAGGCACCCGCCATCTTCCTTCCCGGCAGCGTCATCTACTTCGCACCGCCCGCGAACCTCATGCCCGCGGGTAAGACCTGGGTGCAGATCACACCCGCGGTTCCGAACGGCCGCGCGTCGTACGCGGCACGGGAAGCTGCGTACGTCATTTACGCGAGCGCGACGAGCTGGAACCTGCTCAGGTATGCGACGGACACTTCGAGCCCACACTGGCAAGGCTCGGGAACGTCGGCAGTCGCCAGCATGTCCGGCACGGTGTTGCTCGCCGAGGCTCTGCCGCACGCGACTCCTGGAGCGCGTGACGCGGTTATAACGTTCGCGGGACCCGGCACGAAGGACGCGACGTGGCACGTCATGCTTGACTCGCGGCTGCTGCCGGTGAGCTGCGTCATCACGGCCTACTCGCCCGCGCTGGGGCCGATCACCGCGGACGTGACCTACTCCGGCTGGGGCACCCCCGTGTCGGCAGCGCCGCCGCCCGCCGCGGAGGTCGCAAGCTACACCGAACTGCCGCCCTACCTCCGCGAGGTGGACCCGTAGCCGCCGCCTGACGTCATCCCATGTCGACGATAGCGGCGACCGGCCCTCCCCCTGACGGACCCTGGTGCACCGCCGCGACCGACACGAATATGGCCGGGTCGCCTGAGACCACGGCGGCGACACCGCCGACGCACGCCTTGATCGCCCGGTGCCAGTGCACATCGGAGTCGTCGAGCATGATGTTGCGGCGTCCGCGGACTCGTCCCGACGGGTCGGCCTCGCACTTGAGGAACAGGTTGACGAGCGGCCGGCCAGGTCGCTGGATCGTGGCCGTTCCGGCAGGTCGAGCCCGGCGTTCCTGATCGCGTCCCAGATCCCGTCCTGGTCGATGGCGTCCCGCATGACACTGTGGCCGATCCTGTACCTGCCACCTACGCCGCGGACGTTGCCAACGACGACAATCTGGGCCCGGTCAAGTTCGACGCCCGACGAGCATGACGCCACGGACGAGTACAGGGACAGGTCGTGGTGGATCTGCTCGGCGGCCGGCATCTGGATCTCGCCGAGCGCGACGGCGATCCCCAGCCCGGAAGTCGAGTTGGACACATCCATCGACTTGCCCGTGTCGTCGGTCCACACGGTCTTGCCACGGTTCAGCGCGTCGGTGATGGTCTGCAGGGTGAGCAGCGGTGTCTTCGTCTGGACATAGTGGACGTCCGCCGGGTCGGTGATGCCGGCCCGTGCCATCGCCTCCCTGACCCCGGCGGCGACCTTCTCCACCATCGCAGGCCGGCCGATGTCCTCTGGCAGGATCTGCTCGCTCATCGCGTCGCCGACCGCCAAGCGCGGTTCGTCGGAGGCCGGCACCATGCTGGGGTCCACACGGGCGAAGATTGTCGCGTGTGGCGACAGGATCCCGTCGGTGCCGCCGGACCACACGACCGGTATCTGCTTCGCCTGGTCCATCGACCGGGTGCCCCTGGCGACGAGCACCTCTCTGAACGCCCGGTCGGCGAGGATGCGGGTGTAGTCGTTGACGCCGCCATTCCCCTCTGTCTTGCCGACGACCGCGACAACGCGGTCGGCGTCCACGATTCCCTTGTCGATGAGGTCGGACAGACCTGAGGCGTCACTGACGTTCTCGAGCGGTACCTTGCGAACCTCTATTGGATCGGGCACGGTGCTTGCTCCTCGGTGAGACGATGACTCGCCGGTGTGGCGTGACTGCGCCACACCAGGGCCCAGCACGAGCAGCTATACCTGCACCTCGGCCGGAATCCTCAGGGTGGCGTTCGCCTTGACGACGCTCTCGGGGACGTTGAAGTCGAGGTCGGCCCCGACCATCTGCCGTACATAGCTCTTGACCGTGCTGTCCCAGTACTGCTTCCTGACGTAGTAGACGCGTGCGCCGCCGAGCTCGTGCTGGGTCTCTGGCCACGGGTAGCTGGGCTGCGCCATGCCGAGGCCCCACCGGTGCCACCCGTTGTAGCTCTCATACGTCGCCCAGAACTCCTTGTTGCCCAGGATCTCGAAGGCGTAGTAGGTCTTGACGTAGTACATGACCGCGCCGATGCGGCCGCCGCGGGCGAGCGCCACGGTGTGCAGGCTGATGTTGATGTCCTCGTTCATCAGCCGGCCGTTGGCGAAGCCGACCCACTCACCGTCGATGAGCCCCACCAGCGTGTACGGGTCCTTGAGCCGCTTGCGGTACCAACCGGCGAGTTCCGCGTGGATCCGGGCGCCGACCACGTCGTAGAAGTCGTGATCGACATCCGCCACCCGCTTCATATAGCTCATCATCGCTGGCGCTTCGTCCAGCGTGGCCTCACGGATGTACATTGTGCGGCCGTCCCTCAGCGAGATCGTTGCCCCTGGCCAGCGGGGCATGTCCAGAGCCGGACCCTGCAGCAGGGGCTCGATCTCCCTGACATCCAGGGTGATCTTTTCCTGCGAGACCTTTGTCGGTGGGTCAAGTAGCATGTGCCTTCTCCTCGCGTGGATGGTTACCGATGTGACCGCCGAATCACCAGGGGCGCGCCTAACCCCCGTTTCCCGCACGCCGCCGAGATACGGAGCTGCGCGCCAGCCGGCCGCCGAGCGCCACACCGGCGAGCGCCACCGCGGCGCCGACGAGCGCGGCGGCAAGCAACGTCACGGGGTCGCCCCCCAGCTTCGGTTGCTGAAGTGGCTCTGGACGCCGGTAGACGCCGCCGGGCACAGGGGCCGCGGCGAGGCCCCCGTGCCCGGCGAGCGGCTCCGCGGCCGCCTGCGGCAGTGCGGTGGCAGGCTCGCCTGCAGGCCCGTACTGGAGGTCGCGGTCCACGGCCGCGAAGAACTCACCTGCCAGCTTCTTGGCGACACCCGTCAGCATGCGCTGGCCCACACCGCCGATCGCGCCCGCGACGACAGCATCGGCGTCGTACTCGAGCATCGTGGTACCCGCGCCGTTGCCCGACAGCCGGATTTTCGCCGAGGCGTCGATGCTGCCAGCGGCGCTCTGCCCGGAGGCCTTGAGCGTGTACCCGTGTGGTTTGTCCTGGTCGACGATCTGCACACTGCCGAGGTAGGTGCCCTTGATCGAGGCGACGCCCGCGGTGACCGTCATCCGGTAGTTGTCGGCATCGACCGTCTCAAGCTGCTGGCAGCCCGGGATGGTCCGGACGAGCACGCCGGGGTCGGCGAGTGCGGCGTAGACGCGGTCGACCGGTGCGTGCAGTTCCGCTGTGCCCGAGACCTTCATTGCCGAGCCTCCTGAGTCGTTCGCATCTGGAAGAGTTCGCTCGGGGACACGGGCATGTGATCGATTCGGTATCCCTCCGCGTCCTCGATCGCCGCCGCCATCGCGGCGACCACGGGGATTACGCCTGCCTCTCCCGCGCCCTTGACGCCGAGCGGGTTCAGCGGGGAGGGGGTCTCAAGGTGCGCGATGTCGATGCGCGCAGGCACCTCACTCGCCTGCGGCATGAGGAAGTCCATGAACGAGGCGTTCTGCAACTGTCCGTCCTCGTCGTAGGCCAGCCTCTCGTACAGTGCGCCGCCGACTCCCTGCGCGACGCCGCCATGAATCTGCCCTTCGACGATCATCGGGTTGATCATCGTCCCGCAGTCACACATGACCGCGTAGTCGAGAATGCGCACCTCGGCCGTCCGTGGGTCGGTCTCGACGACGAGGGCGTGGATGCCGCTGGCGAACGTGCACCGGATGGGCGAGTAGTAGTCGGTGGCCTCGAGCCCTGGCTCCTCGTCGTCGGGGATGGGAGGCTCGTCGAATGACCCGGGGCGGGTGAACTGCGTTGCCGCCTGAGCGTCCTCGTCGAAGGCGTAGCGGAGCGGGTTGGACAACGTGGCGACCATGCTCAGCGGGATGGCCGCGTCAGGACTGCCTTTCACCTGGACGATTCCAGCCACGATCTCCAGGTCGCCTGGGTCGGCCTCCAGCGCCTTGCCCGCGATGTGGAGAGCCTTGGCCCGCACCTGGCGGGCGGCCAGTGCCACGGCGTTGCCGCTCATCACGGCGGTCCGTGACGCGAAGGTGCCGACGGCGTAGCCGAAGCGGCGCGTGTCGCCCGTGGTCACCTCAACGTCGTCGATCGGCACGGCGAGTTCGTCCGCGACAACCTGCGCGAGCATCGTCTGGTGCCCCTGCCCCTGGCAGGACAGCCCCGTCGAAACGAGAATCCGCCCGCTCGGCTCGATCTCGACGTGGCCGCCCTCGTAGGGGCCAACCCCGGTCCCCTCCACGTAGCAGGCGAGGCCGATCCCGATCCGCCGGCCTTCCTTCGCCGCCTGCGCCTTCCTGGCGGGGAAGTCCCTCCATCCGATCATCTCTGTGATCATCTTAAGCGCCGAAGGGAAGTCGCCGGAGTCGTAGATCGCCGGGCGTCCGTCCTGGAAGATCAGTCCCGTGTCGTAGGGCATGTCGGACGGTTGCACGAAGTTCGCCGCCCGCACCTCGGCGCGGTCCGTGCCGAGGAACCCCGCGATCCGGTCCATCGTGCGTTCCATGGCGAACGCGGCCTGCGGCCGGCCGGCGCCGCGGTACGGCGTCACGATGACGGTGTTCGTGTACAGGCAGTCGAATTCGACACGGTAGTTCGGTATCCGATAGGGCCCGGGCAGCTGGCTCATTGTGATGATTGGCACGATGATGCCGTACGGCGTATACGCTCCGGTCTCGTGCAGGAAACGCACCGACAGCCCGAGGACGCGTCCCTCGTCGTCGAAGCCGACCTCCACGAAGTGGATCTGGGCCCGTTCCGACGATGACGCGATGAACATCTCGCGACGGTCGTCGACCCACTTCAGCGGCTTGCCGAGCAGGCGCGCCGCCCACGGCAGCAGCACCTCCTCTGGCCAGGGGTGGTTGAGCTTCGTGCCGAAGCCGCCGCCGATGTCCGGCGCGATGACCTCGACTTTCTTCAGCGGGAGGTCGAGGCGGCTCGCGATCGCGTTCCGCAGGCTCACCGGCAGCTGGGTCGAGGAGCAGACCCGCATGCTGCCGTCCCGCCCGTCCCAGCGCGCATAAACGCCGCGGCCTTCGAGCGGGACGGAGGCACTGCGCTCGATGTCGAACCTGAGCTGAAGGCGGTGCGGCGCGGCATCGATCGCCTGCCGCGCGTCGCCGGATTCCTGGACCATGTGGGCGGCGACGTTGCCTGGTACGTCGGGGTACACCAGCCGCTCGGCGGCCGCCGCGTTTTCAAGCCCGACCACGGGCGGCAGCGGCTCGTAACTGATCAAGATGCGTTCCGCGGCGTCTTCTGCGACGTAGCGGTCGGTCGCGACAACCATCGCGACCGGCTCCCCGGCGTAGCGGATGACATCCTTGGCCAGCGGGTACCCGGTACGCGGCGCCGTCAGGTCGGGGTGCGGGACAAGCACAGGCAGCGGCGCACCGATCCTGGCGGGCAGATCCTCGTAGGTGTAGACGGCGACGACACCTTCGACCTCGGCCGCCGCGGTCACGTCGGTGTCGAGCACCCGGGCATGCGCGTAGGTGCTGCGGACGAAGGCGACGCCGAGCGCGTCCGATCCGAAGTCATCGACATAATTCCCCTTGCCGGTCACCAGCCGCAGGTCCTCCTTCCGCGGGATCCGGGAACCGACCATGTGGGACGTCATCTGGTCACCGCCTCGCGCGTTTCCCTGCGGACATCGGCAGCTCGCCGGACCGCGGCCTTGATGTTCTGGTAGCCGGTGCACCGGCACAGGTTGCCGCCGATTCCCGCGAGTATCTCGGCGTCGCTCGGATCCGGGTTCTCTTCGAGAAACGCGGTGATTGTGCAGAGGAAGCCTGGCGTGCAGAAGCCGCATTGCAGCGCATGGCAGTCGATGAACGCCTGCTGGACCGGCGAGAGCGAGCCGTCAGGCTCGGCCAGGCCCTCGACGGTGATGATCTCGTGTCCCCCGGCTGTCACGGCGAACATCAGGCATGACCGCACCGGCTGGCCGTCGAGCAGGACGGTGCATGTCCCGCAAACCCCGTGCTCGCATCCAACATGGGTTCCAGTCAGCTCCAGGTCATGACGCAACGCGTCGGACAGCAGCCGGCGTGCGGGCACGAGCATGGTGCGCGGCAGGCCGTTGACAAGCAAGGTGACCTCATGACGTTCTTCGCTGCTCACAATGCCCCCTCGGCTGAGCCGGCCGCGGCGGTCGCCGCGGCGGCGAGCGCCCGCTCCGTGAGGACCGCTGAAAGCTCGCGGCGGTATTCGGCGCTGGCGTGGATGTCGGGATCAGGGTCGACCGCTGCGCGGGCGAGCAGTCCCGCGGCGGCATAGTCAGCCGATTCCGGGCGGCTTCCCGCGACGGGCTCGGTGAGGTCCAGGACCAGCGCCGTAGGATTGCTGCCGATGCAGACGGCGCGCGCCGAGGTCATCCGGGTGTCGGCGTCCACCGTGACCATCGCGCCCACGCCGCACAGTGCATAGTCGCCGTGGCGCCGTGCGACCTCGACGAACGCGGTGCCGGTGCGAGGCGGAAGCACGGGGAAGCGCGCCGCGATGACAAGGTCGCCCGCGGCGAGGTCCGACTCGAGGGGCCCGACGAAGAATTCGGCCGCTGGGACCTCGCGCACAGGCGCTCCCGCCCTTGCGACCTCGACCGACCCCCCGGCCAGCAGCAGAACGCCTGGCAGTTCGCTAGCCGGGTCGGCATGGGCCAGGGCGCCGCACACCGTGCCGCGGTTGCGGATGGCCGGGTGCGCCACGAGCCGAAGTGCCTGCGCGAGCAGCGGGCAGGATCGGCGCACCCGATCGTCGCGTTCCACCTGTGCGTGCCTGGCGAGCGCGCCGACCCGGAGCGCGCCGTACGACTCCACAGTGTCCAGCCCGGCGACCCGGTTGATGTCGACCACGTGCGGCGGGCTGGACAGCCGCATGTTGAGAATGGGGATGAGGCTCTGTCCCCCGGCGAGAATCTTGCCGCCAGCCCCCAGCTCCGCAAGCAGCGCGAGGGTCTCCTCAACCGTTGTCGGTGAGTGGTAGCTGAAGGGCGCTGGTTTCATGCGGGCGAACCCGGCGTGCGCTGGTGCTCAATGGAATCGGGCCCCGGTGGAGTGGACCCGTCCCCCTTCGGGGTGAGCCCGTCTCCGTGCGGCGTGGGCTCATCCACGATCGGGGTGGCCTCGGTCCCATACGGGGTGAGCGGCAAGGCCGGGCCCGCATCGGACGGGTAGCCGTCGTGGAACAGTCCGAACTGGCTCAGGTACTTCATGACCTGATAGGCGATGATCACGGAGAAGGTGCCAAGCGCGATGCCGTTGAACGACACATTGCCGTGGTCGAAGGCCCACACGAGGTTGCCCGCGCCCATGATCAGCCCGATCGCGGCAGGGAACAGGTTCACGGGATTGGTGAAGTCGACCCGGTTCTCCACCCAGATCCGGCCGCCGAGCACGGCGATCAGACCGTAGAGGACCAGCCCCGCACCGCCGAGCACCCCGACGGGCAGCGTGGCGATCAACGCCCCGAACTTCGGGACGCAACCGAGCAGGATCGCGATGATGCCGGCCACCCAGTACGCGGCGGTGGAGTAGACCTTGGTGGCCGCCATGACGCCGATGTTCTCGGCGTACGTGGTGGTGCCGCTGCCGCCGCCGAGGCCGGCGACCATGGTGGCGAGTCCGTCGCCCATGTAGCCGCGGCCCAGTGAGCGGTCGAGGTTCTTGCCGATCATCGTGCCCACGGCCTTGATGTGCCCGGTGTTCTCCGCGATCAGGACGAGCACGACCGGTGTGATCAGGAAGATGGGCCGCCAGGAGAAATTCGGGTGCGTGAAGTGCGGCAGCCCGATCCAGGCAGCAGACTTGACCGCGCCGAAATGGACCTGGCCCTGCGCCCATCCGACCAGGTATCCGACGATCACCCCGAGCAGGATGGACAGCCGGCCGACGAACCCGCGGAACAACACCGTCACCAGCAGGATCGCGGAGAGAGTCGCTGCCGCGGTCCCTGGCTGCTTCTCGAAGTTCGCGATCGCGCTCGGGGCCAGGTTCAGCCCGATCAGGGCCACCACGGCGCCGGTCACGGCGGCCGGGAACAACCACTCGATGAAGGCCGAACCCCACCTGTTCACAACAGCGCCCACGATGAAGAACAGGGCGCCGGTGACAAAGATCCCGGCCAGTGCGGCGGGGATGCCGCCATGCTGCTCCGCCACGAGCACCGGCGAGATGAAGGCGAAGCTGCTGCCCAGGTAGCTCGGCAGGCCGAGCCGGTTGCCGCGGCCGATCGTAACGATCAGGAAGATGAGCGTGCCGACGCCGGAGAAGAAGATCGTGGTGTTGGGCGGGAAGCCGATCAGGAGGGGCACGAGGAACGTCGCGCCGAACATCGCGAGCACGTGCTGGGCACCCAGGCCGATGGTCTGCGGCCAGGCCAGGCGTTCGTCCGGCGGCACCACGTCCGTCGGTCCTACCTTGCGCCCGTCACCGTGAATCTTCCACAACGTGGGCATGGCCATTGCGGCCCCCCTTCCCTAGCACAGGCCGCCTGCCCCGGGGGGAGAGTGGAAGAGTCGGCGAAGCAGGTGCCTGCTGGTAACCGATTACGGACAGTAGTCGTTATCTATGGGTTTTCGGCACTGCCATAACCTGGATATTGTGCGAAAAGGGTGCTCATCGGAACGGGACGAAGGTCCCCCGACAATGCCGAAGGTCCCCCGTTTCACTCCGAGTTACCTTGGTCGGCACCCAGGAGGCGACGATGATGGTGCACATGCCCCGTCAGCCGGAGCAGGGCGGAGGAACGCCATGAAGACCACGGTCGAGCTTCGTCACGGTCTCTACCAGGACTCGGTCAGGCTCATGCAGATCTCGCGAGCGCTGTCGGAGCTGCCCGGGGTGCGGGCCGCCCTCGTCGCGATGGCCACGCCGCTGAATCTCGACCTGCTGCCGGGGCTCGGCTTCGACCCGGTGCCGGCCTCGGCCAGTCCCAACGACATGCTTGTAGCCTTCCAGGCCGAGGATGACGGCTCACTTGCCGCGGCGCAGTCGCGGCTCGACGAGCTGCTGGCGTCGCGGGATGGACCCACAGGCGGTGAGGGATTTGGCCTGCCGCTGCCGCCGCGCACGACGGCGAGCGCGCTACGGCAGTCGGCCGCGCCGCTCGCGCTGATCTCGGTGCCAGGCCCGCACGCCTTCGTGGAGGCGATGGATGCGCTGCGGAACGGTGCGTCTGTCATGGTCTTCAGTGACAACGTCACGGTCGGCGAGGAGATCGTCCTTAAGGAGGAAGCGGTCCGCCGCGGCCTGCTCGTTATGGGTCCGGATTGCGGGACCGCGGTCGTCGGCGGGGTAGGGCTGGGGTTCGCCAATGTGGTCAGGCCTGGCCCGGTCGGCGTTGTCGCAGCCTCGGGTACGGGTGCGCAGCAGATCTGCGCGCTGCTTGACGCGGCCGATGTCGGCATCAGTGCCGTGCTTGGCACCGGAGGCCGCGACCTTTCTGGGGATGTCGCGGGCCTGTCCACCCTTCACGCCATGCGTCTACTCGACGAGCACCCGGGCACTGAGCTTGTCGTGGTGCTCTCGAAGCCGCCCGCCGAGGACGTCGCGAAGCGGGTCCGCGAGGTCGCCGAGCGGATGCGAACACCAACTGTCGTCGGGTTCGTCGGCCGGGGTGAGGACGACCTGACCACCGTGGCCTCGAAGGTGGTCGCGGCAGAAGGATGTCCCCCGCTTGAGCCGCCGGAGTGGCCCGCGCCCTATCAGCGTCAGCCACGCCCCGGCGCGCTGCGCGGCCTGTTCTCCGGCGGCACGCTCTGTGACGAGGCGATGGTCATCGCGGTGGACGCTCTCGGCCCTGTGGCGTCGAACATCCCGCTGGAACCGGACTGGGCGCTTGCCGCGGACCTGCGCTCGGCAGGTCACGCAATGATTGACTTCGGGGACGACCAGCTGACCCAGGGCCGCCCGCATCCCATGATCGACTTTTCGCTGCGGCTTGAGCGCCTCGCGGCCGAAGCAGCGGATCCATCGTGCGGCGTCGTGCTCTTCGACGTCGTCCTTGGCTACGGCTCCCACGAGGCGCCCGCCGACGAGCTTGCGCCGGCGATCCGTGCGGCCAGGGACCTGGCCGCCTCCGGCGGCCGCGACCTCGGCGTGGTTGTTTCCCTGACCGGCACGTCCGGGGACCCGCAGGGCATGGCGGCGACCGCGCAGGCGCTGCAGGAGGCCGGGGCGAGCGTGCACCTTTCCAACGCCATGGCGGCACGCGCCGCGGTGTCCCTCGTTGAAACGGATCGGGTGAGGTGACCGGGATGCTGCTTGACGAGCCGCCCGCCGTCGTCACGGCCGGGCTCGGATTGTTCGCCGACGCGCTCACCGCCCAGGCGGTGGCCGTTACCCCAGTGCTGTGGCAGCCCCCGGCTGGGGAGTCCCGCGACGCGCTGGCCGCGATCGCGGCCGATCCGCGGACACCGGAAGGGAATGCGGAGGCCGCCCGTCGGCTGACGGCCGCCCGCCCGTTCCTTGTGGACGTCGCCCGGGCAGGGGACGTGCTCGGCCTGCAACCGGGTGAGTTCCTCCATGCCGGGCCGCCGGTCGAGTGGTCCGACGCCTGCGGGCCGCTGCGTGGCGCGCTGCTCGGCGCGATGGTCTACGAAGGCCTCGCCGCCACCGTGGAGGAGGCGGGCCGACTCGCCGAGAGCGGGGGAATCTCGCTTGCCCCCTGCCATTCGCGGCGGGCAGTCGGGCCCATGGCAGGTGTGATCAGTGCGTCCATGCCTGTCTTTGTCCTTTCCGAGGAGGAGTTCGGCGGCGCCGCGTACTGCACCCTCAACGAGGGCCTCGGCAAGGTGCTGCGATACGGGGCCTACGACGAGCAGGTCATCGAACGGCTCCGCTGGCTGGAACGGGTGCTCGGGCCTTTGCTCAGGGAATGCGTGCGGCGGCACGGACCGGTCGACATCAAGTCGCTGGTCGCGCAGGCGCTCCAGATGGGGGACGAGGGTCACAACCGTAACCGCGCCGGTACCTCGCTGTTCCTCCGGGAGATCGTCGCGGATCTGATCGAGGTCGGCGCGCCGACGTCGCAGATCGCCGCGGCAGCGCGCTTCGTCAACGGAAACGACCACTTTCTGTTGAACCTCGTCATGCCTGCGGGCAAGGCGTCGCCGACGCCGCCCGCGGTGTGCCCGGATCGACCGTGGTCGTGGCGATGGCCCGTAACGGCACCGAGTTCGGCATCCAGACATCGGGTACCGGTGACGCGTGGTTCACCGCGGCGGCGACCGTCCCAGAGGGGCTCTACCTTTCCGGCTTCGGACCGGAGGACGCGAACCCGGACATCGGGGACTCCACCATCACGGAAACAGTCGGTCTGGGCGGATTCGCGATGGCCGCGGCCCCCGCCATCGTGCGCTTCGTCGGTGGCGACGTCGCCGACGCCGTGGGTCACACCCTCGCCATGTACGAGATCACCCTGACGGAGCACCCGATGTACCAGGTGCCGGTGCTTGGGTTCCGGGGCACCCCGACCGGTATCGACCCCACGCTGGTCGTGCGCTCGGGAGTGCTGCCGATCGTCAACACGGGAATCGCCGGTCGGGTTCCTGGGGTCGGGCAGGTGGGCGCCGGGCTGGTCACGCCACCGATGTCCGTGTTCGTCGATGCCGTCAACGCACTCGGGGCGCGAGAGCCGCAAGCGGCCTGACCGGCCGCGAGCCCGCCAACGCTGTGCGCGCGCAATGCGGTCCCCAGTTGCGGCGCAGTCCAGCAGCCGGTGGCGGGACGGCCGGGATGATCCCAGCCGTCCCGCCACCGCTCATTTCACCGGCCTACCAGTGCGACGGCGCGGTCGACGTCGACGTCGGAGTCGGGGTCGGGGTCGGGGTCCCTGACGGCATGGGCGTCGCGGACTTTGTCGGCATCGCCGGCTGCGTCGGCAGCGGGGGCGGCACCGGCGCCACGTAGTGGCGCCGCGCCAGCAGCAGGCCGTGCGTGTTCCCCGCGGCGTCGGTATAGAAGCCGACGAGGTCGCCTGCGTTGTTCACGCCGTTGATCGTGGTGGCGCCGCGCCCATGCGGGTCGTCCACGGTCTTGAAGCCGTGGCGGCTGGTCCAGGTGAAGCCGTGCATCTTGGCATTGTCGCCGGTGCCGGTCTGGTAGACGCCCACGACCTCACGCGCGTCGTTGACCCCGAACGCCTGGGTCATCGTCGCGCCAGGGTAGGCGAGCCTCGTGGTGTGGCCGCCAGGCCGCATCAGGAAGGCCTTGGTAACGCCGCCGGAGCCGGTGAAGAAACCGGCCACGTCGCCCATGTTGTTGATGGCGGCGGCTGTCAGGCTGCTCGCGCCGCGGATCGTGACGGAGCGGAACCTGTGCCTGGCGATGTTGTAGCGGTACCCGTGGTCGTTGCCGTTGGCGTCAGTGTAGAAGCCGACCGCGACATCCCCGTTGTTCACGCCGAGAAGCTGGTTCACCGGCGGGCTGGCGTTGCGCGTCGTCGGGAAGTTGACGCTGTGGAAGTGGCCACCGACGGAATAGAAGCCGAAGTTGTCGTTCATCTGGCTGGCGGTGTTCATGTCCGACCAGAATCCGACCGTCACCCCCCGGTCGTTGAGGCCCGTGACCTGGGTCTGGACCGAATGCGGGAAGTTCTCGTTCCGGTACCTCGACCTATGACGCGAGAGAATCAGAAGGTAGCCCTTGTTCGGGTGGCCCTGCGCACCGGACCCGAGGTAGCCGGCGATGACACCACAATCTGTTGATCCCAAGCAGCTGGTTGAACGTGGGGTCATTTCGATTGTCGAGGGTACTGAACACAAAGTGGCTGGCAGCGCGCGTGGAGTGCATGCCGTGCGCACGGCTTGCGTTGGCCGCCAGGTTGATATGGCCACCCGGCCCCGATACGACGAAGGCGCTGACGACGGCGCCCGATACGGCGACGGCGGCAATGCCGATGGACAGCATTCCCCATCTACTCAGACGGGGCCTGCGCTCGATAGCGCCGGCCCGATCGTACCTCGTTCTCACTACGATCCCCTTCCCATGAATCTGAACACGTCGCTCTTGGTCCGCTCCCCAAGCTGGCATCGCATAACGGCGGCCAGGGGTCACCGTTCTCGTCCCCAACACCCCAGGGCGGTCCGCAGTGGGGCGGAGCGATCCATTGCGGTGTTGCTTGCGCTGATCGCGACGATGACGTTAGTGGCGCAGGATCACCGCTTCGGGCGTCTTGGGTCCCCAGTCCGCGGACCGTAATATTTGGCTCCAGCACCTGCGCTTTCCCCGCCTCATGGCAATCGCCACTCACGCACAGGGATCGTCAGGGCGGCGGCACCGGCCGCCGCGACAGGGATCCCGGTGATGCCGCCGCCTGGCCGCCTGGTACCTGCGCCCGCTGGCAGCGGCAGCGCCGCCACGCGCACGTTCAGGCTGGCCGCGAACCTGGCACCGAGGTGAGCTGATCGATCGCCCGCAGGCGCGGTCGCGGCACCTATCGCGGGCTGATCAGTACCATCGCGACCTGGTCCACTATGGCGGTCAGCACCCGGTCGGGGATCGGCGCCCCGTGGAGCAGGAAATGGCTCATCAGGAGGGCGGGGGCGACACCGGCTATCTGCTGCGTGAGCGCCTCGGGCCGGACCTCACCGCGGGCCGCTCCCCGGCGCAGAATCTCCAGGACCTGCTGGTTCCTGTGGCTCGCCAGGCGGGCGCGGGCGACGCGAACGCGCTCGTTGCACAGCGACTCTGCGATCACGCCACGGATGACCTCGCCCGCCGGGCTGGCCTGACGGGCCGACGTCTTGCGCAGCAGCGCCAGGAGGTCGCCCCTGACCGTCCCGGTGTCCGGCAGATCCTCTCGGTCGGGCACGACATGGCGGATCGCTTCGAGCACGAGTTCTGCGCGGCTTGGCCAGCGGCGGTAGAGCGAGGCGTTACCTGTGCGGGCCCGCTGGGCGACCCGCTCCATGCTCAGGTTCACGTAGCCGACCTCGTCAAGCTCGGCGAGGGTGGCCTCGAAAATCGCGCGCTCCAGCACTTCGCCGCGGCGACGCGGGGCCTTCCTGTGATCGGCAGGTGCGTTCCATGTCTCTGCCGCCGGTGTCCCGCCGGCCGCTTCCGCGGTCTGTGCCCCGCCGGCTGTCCGTGCCCCGCCGGCTGTCCGTGCCCCGCCGGCCATCTCGGCCATGCCGGCCTCCGCTGGTTCGCTTGCGCTGCCGCCCCGCCCAGTCTAACGTGGATTTTGTTAGAGAAAAATTTCTTCTCTAACAAAATCTGATCATATACCTGTCCGGGACGCCGGTTGACAGCGCCTGCGGCAGAAGGGACCCATCATGGCGCGATCTTCGGCGCAGGCCGCCCCGCCGTCTCCGGACGGGGGCGCAGATACGGGGGCAGCCGATCCGGGACGGCGCCAGGTGCTGCTGATCTTCTCCGGCCTGATGCTGGGCATGCTGCTCGCCGCGCTCGATCAGACGATCGTCGCCACGGCCCTGCCGACGATCACCGGCGACCTGCACGGGCTGAACCACATCGGCTGGGTCGTCACCGCCTACCTGCTGGCGGTCGCTGTCGTGATGCCGGTCTACGGTAAGGTCGGCGACCTTTTCGGCCGCAAGCCGGTGTTCCAGTTCGCGATCCTGGTCTTCCTCGCGGGCTCGGTGGCGTCCGGACTCGCGCACTCGATGGCCCAGCTGATCGCGTTCCGCGCGGTGCAGGGGGTGGGCGCGGGCGGGCTGATCATCGGCGCGCAAGCGATCATCGGCGATGTCGTCAGCCCGCGCGAGCGGGGCAAGTACCAGGGACTGATCGGAGCCGTCTTCGGGGTGGCGTCGGTGATCGGACCGCTGCTCGGCGGTTTCTTCGTCGACAATCTGTCGTGGCGGTGGATTTTCTACATCAACCTGCCCATCGGCGCCGTCGCGCTGATCGTCACCGCCATCGTGCTGCAGCTGCCCAAGCCGCAGCGCAAACCACGCATCGACTACCTGGGCATGGCCCTGCTCGGCGCCTCCGTTGTCTGCCTGGTCCTGCTCACCAGCTGGGGCGGCACCACGTATGCCTGGAGCTCACCGGTGATCATCGGCCTGGGCGTCGGCACGGTTGTGCTCGCGGCGGCCTGGCTGGTCTCGGCCCGATATGCGGCGGAACCGGTCATCCCGTTGCGGCTGTTCCGGGATCAGGCCTTCAATATCTCCTGCACGATCTCGCTGATCCTCGGGATCGTCATGTTCGGCGCGATCAGCTACCTGCCGACGTATCTGCAGATCGTCACCGGGGTCAGCGCGATCACGTCCGGTCTGCTGCTTATGCCGCTGATCGCCGGCCTGCTGGTCACATCCATCTGGTCCGGCAGGGTCATCGCCAGGACCGGCCACTACAAGGCCTTCCCCGTCGCAGGCATGGCGCTTGCCGCCGTGGGCCTGTACCTGCTTTCCACCATGCGAGCGGGAACCAGCCATCTCGCCTCGAGCCTGTACATGCTGGTCCTCGGCCTGGGGATTGGCCTGTTCATGCAGGTCATGGTGCTTATCGTGCAGAACAGCGCGGCCAGGCGTGATCTGGGCACGGCGACGTCGTCGGTCAACTTCGCCCGGCAGATCGGCAGCAGCGTGGGGGTGGCACTGATAGGGGCGCTGTTCATTCACCGCCTGGACGCACAGCTTTCCGCCCGCATCCCCGCGGCGGTGGCCGGCCGCCTGAGCGGCCAGCTGGTCAGCTCGCTCACGCCGCACGGCCTCACCCTGCTGCCCGCACCGGTCAAGCATGCCATCGTGGTGTCCTTCGCCGACTCGCTGCCGCCGATCTATGCCTACCTGCTTCCGCTGCTTGGCGTGGCATTCCTGCTCGCTTTGATCCTGAAGGAGATACCACTGCGCACTCGCGCGCACCTGAGTGCGGCACAGGCCGGGCCGGCCGGCCAGCAGGGCACTGGGCCCGGTCAGCCTGGCGCGGACCCTGCTCCGCGGCCTGCCCGGGATAGGCCAGCTAGCCCATGTGCGGATAGCGGTAGTCGACCGGTGGCGAGAACAGCTCCTTGACCGTCCGGGCGCTGACCCAGCGGGTCAGGTTCAGGACCGAGCCTGCCTTGTCATTTGTCCCGCTCGCACGCGAACCACCGAACGGCTGCTGGCCGACGACGGCGCCCGTGGGCTTGTCGTTGATGTAGAAGTTTCCCGCCGCGAACCGCAGCGCGCTGGCCGCCTCCGCGATCGCCGCCCGGTCCTGGGCGATGATCGAGCCGGTGAGCGCGTACGGCGCCACATCAGCCGCCTGGCGCAGCATCGCCGTGTAGTCGCTGTCCTGATACACGTGCACGGAAAGGATCGGCCCGAAGTACTCGGTGGTGAACACCTCATCGAACGGGTCGGGGCACTCAAGCACGGCTGGCCTGACGAAGTAACCCTCGGCGTCGTCGCAGCTCCCGGTCAGCACCCGCACCGACGCCCGGCTTGCGGCCCGGTCAAGCGCCGCACTGTGCTTGGCGAAGGCCCGCGCGTCGATGACCGCTCCCATGAAGAGCGACAGGTCGGACGCGACGTCGCCGATCGTCAGCGACTCGGCCTGTGAGACGAGGTCACCACCCATGCGATCCCACAGCGATCGCGGGATGTAACTGCGCGAGGCCGCCGAGCACTTCTGGCCCTGATACTCGTAGGCACCGCGGATCAGCGCGGTGGTGAGCACATCAGGGTCGGCTGACGGATGGGCGAACACGAAGTCCTTGCCGCCGGTCTCGCCGACGATGCGGGGGTAGCTGCGGTAGTTCGAGATGCCGCCGCCGACGGTGGCCCACAGGTGCCTGAAGGTCGCGGTCGAGCCGGTGAAGTGGATGCCGGCGAGGTCCGGGTGGGTGAGCGCGACACGCGAGACCGCCTGCCCGTTGCCGGTCACCATGTTGATCACCCCGGGCGGCAGGCCGGCCGCCTCGAGCAGCGCCATGCTCACCTGCGCGGAAAGCTGCTGGGTCGGCGACGGCTTCCACACCACGGTATTGCCGAGCAGCGCCGGCGCTGACGGCAGATTGCGCCGCGATCGAGGTGAAGTTGAACGGAGTGATCGCGAGCACGAAACCGTCAAGCGGCCGGTACTCCATGCGGTTCCACGTACCTGGCCCGGACGTGGGCTGCTCGGCGAGCAGCTGGCGGGCGAACGACACGTTGAACCGCCAGAAGTCGATGAGCTCAGCGGCAGCGTCGATCTCCGCCTGGAAGACCGACTTGGACTGACCCAGGATCGTCGCCGCGTTCATCGTGGCCCGCCACGGCCCCGCGAGCAGATCCGCCGCCTTCAGGAAGATGGCCGCGCGGCCGCTGAAGGACAGCTCCTGCCAGGCGGGTGCCGCCGCGCGCGCCGCGGCTACCGCCGCCTCGACGTCGTCATCGGTCGCGTCGCCCATCCGGCCGACCACGTGCCTGAAGTTGTGCGGCTGGACCACGTCGATCGGCTCGCCGCCGCCCATCCGCCGCTCGCCGCCGATGTGCATCGCAAGCTCGGCCTGCTCGCCCGCTAGCTCCTTGATCTTCCGCTCCACCGCGGCCCGCTCGGGGCTTCCCGGCGCATACTGCCTGACCGGCTCGTTCGCCGGCACGGGCACATTGGTCACAGCGTCCATGACAGATCGCTCCCGGTGTTGGTCCAACATCCTTTGGCGGGCTGGCGCCGGGTCGCTCGCACCCGGATCACGGGTGGGAAAGCGGGCACGGCGTCACAACTTCTGATGGCTGCATCGTCCCACGTGGCGTGAGAAGGCAAACAGCGAGCAAGCCAGCTCAAGCCACCGCATGCGAGGATAACCAGCGCCCGCGGGCGGGAAAAACCATTCGCCTCCGCCGCGCCCGCCTGGCTACGATCCGAGAAATCCCTGCACGACAAACAGGTGCCACCACGCACCGCCGTTCGGCATGGGCTGGGGGGTTCGGGGGGCCCGCCCCCCGGTCCGCACTGAAGCTGGGACGCCTCCGTTACAACGGGACAAGCATGATCCCGAACGGCTCACGCGGTGCGCGCCAACATAGACAAGGCACCATCATGCGCGAGTTACCCATCACCGATCCGGGGGAACCCGACCATAGGTCGGCTGCACGCTACCTGTGGTGGGTGGTGCGCAGCCAGCCACGCGGGATGCTCGCGGCCATGTCCTATGGCATCGCCTGGATGGTCGCCCAGGCGCTGATGCCCGCCGTCATCGGGCACGCCATCGACGCGGGCGTGACCGCGCGAGACGGGGCGGCGCTTGCGCTGTGGACCGGCCTGCTGCTTTGCCTCGGCGTGATCCAGGCATCCGCCGGGGTCGCGCGGCACCGCAACTCGGTGCTCAACTGGGCCGGAGGCGCATTCCTGACCGTCCAGGTGACGGTGCGCAAGGCGGTGCAACTCGGCGCGGCGCTCCCGAAGCGGCTCGCGGCCGGCGAGGTCGTCAGCATCGGCGTGTCCGACGTCACGCAGATCGGCGGCGCGATGGACATCTGCGGCCGCGGCACCGGATCGGTGGTCGCCATCATCGTGGTCGCGGTGATCATGCTCACCACCTACGCGACGGCCGGCCTGGTCACCATCGCGGCGGTGCCCGTGATGGCCGCGGCGATGTCGCTGCTTGTCCGGCCGCTCCATCACCGCCAGCAGGCGCAGCGGGAACGGCAGGCGCATCTCGCCACCCGCGCCTCGGACATCGTCGCCGGGCTGCGGGTGCTCCGCGGTATCGGCGGCGAGGACCTGTTCGCCGCGCGCTACACCACCGGGTCCCAGGCCGTCATGCGGGCCGGGATCAAGGTGGGCGCGATCGACTCGCTTCTCGCCGGCGCCGAGATCCTGCTGCCCGGGCTGCTCGTCGCGCTCGTCGTGTGGATCGGCGCCATGATGGCCCTGGCAGGGTCGATCGGGCCTGGCCAGCTTGTCGCCTGCTATGGCTACGCGGTCTTCCTTACCAGCCCGATCGGCACGCTGACCGAGGCGGCCGACAAGATCACCAAAGCTCACGTGGCGGCCCGCCGGGTCACTGCGCTGCTCGACCTGTCGCCCGAGATCACGAGCGGGGGAACGGCCGCGCTTCCCGCGGGCGGCAGTGCGGGCGGCAGTGCGGGCGAGTGCGGCGGCACCGCGGACGTGAACCTTGTGGACGCGGAATCCGGCCTGGTGGCGCGTCCCGGCCTGACCGCCATCGCGGCGGCGGCCGCGCCTGACGCGGTAGCGATCGCTGACAGGCTCGGCAGATTCGCCGACGGCGACGTCTCCTACCGCGGCGTCACGCTCGCAGACCTGCCCATCGACACTGTCCGCCGCACCATCCTGGTGTGCAACAACTCCGACCGGCTGCTCGCGGGACGGCTGCGCGACGAACTCGACCCGTACGGGGCAGGAGAAGCGGTCCTGACCGGCGCCCTGCGCGCGGCCTCGGCGACCGACATCGTGGACGCGCTGCCCGCTGGCCTTGACGCAAGGATCGCCGAGTCCGGCCGTGAGTTCTCCGGCGGCCAGCAGCAACGGCTGAAGCTCGCCCGCGCTCTCACGGCCGATCCGCCCGTGCTCGTCCTCGTCGAGCCGACGTCCGCCGTTGACGCGCACACCGAGGCAGCCGTCGCGGCCAGGCTGGGCGAAGCGCGGGCCGGCCGGACGACCGTCATAGCGGCCACGAGCCCGCTCCTCCTGGCCCGCGCCGACCACGTGGTCTTCGTCGAAGGCGGCAAGGTCGTCGCGGAGGGCAGCCACAATGACCTGCTCGCCAGCCATCCCGGATACGCCGCCACCGTCACAAGAGAGGAGGCGTGATTTGGCTACCACCCAGGCCGGTTTCTGTGACGCAGCCGGCTCGACTGACGCAGCCGGCTCGACTGACGCCGCCGGCTCCACTGACGCCGCCGCTGCCGACGCCGGCCCGACCGCGGCTGAGCGGCCCGGGCGATCCTGCCTGTGGCAACACGACAGGATGTCCGCGCTTACGCCCGGCGGCTTATGCTGCGTTACCCGTGGCAGCTTGCCACCGCGCTGACCCTGCACGGCCTGGCCGCGACCGCCGGCCTGGCCTCGCCGCGGCTGATCGGCAACCTGGTCCAGCAGGTGCACACCGGGCACCTGACCGGACCACACGTGGACCTGGTCGCGCTCACCATCGGCGGCCTGATCATCGTGCAGGCCGTCATCCTGCGGTTCGCCGTCTACGCCTCGACGCGGCTCGGCGAGCGGCTCCTCGCCCAGTTGCGCGAGGAGTTCGTCCGGCAGGTACTCACGCTGCCGCTGTCCACCGTGGAAAGGGCCGGAAGCGGTGATTTGCTCACCCGGACGACGCGGGACACCGATGCGATGTCGCGCGCCGTCAGGATGGCCGTACCTGAGACCCTGATCGCGATCGTGACCGGTGCGTTCGCCGTTGGCGCGCTGATACTCAACGGGCCGGTGCTAGCGCTGCCCTGCCTGACCGCCGTGCCCCTGCTGTGGTGCTCGACCCGCTGGTACCTGGCCCGGGCGCGGGACGGCTACCTCGCAGAGAACGCCGCCTACGCGGAGCTGACGGAGGGGCTCGCCGAGACGGTCGCGGGCGCGCGCACCGTAGAGGCGCTGCGGTTGCAGGCCCGCAGGATCGCCCGGACCCAGTCCGACCTGCAACGGGCGTGGCGGGCGGAACGTTACACCCTCGGCCTGCGCATGGTCTGGATCCCGCTCGTTGAGCTTGGTTACGTTATCCCGGTAGCGGCGACGCTTGGCATCGGCGGACTGTTCGCGCTGCGGGGCTGGGCCTCGATCGGCCAGATGACCGCCGCCACCCTGTACGTGCAGCAGCTCATCGATCCGCTCGACCGGCTGCTGACCTGGATGGACGAACTGCAGGTGGGCGGGGCATCCCTGGCCAGGCTGCTCGGGGTCGCGCAGGTGCCCGCCGACCGTGCGGAGAGCGGCCTCACGCCGGTCGGCGAGCACCTGGCAGCCGACTCGGTCCGCTACGCCTACGCGCCAGGCACCGACGTGCTGCACGGGGTCGACCTGCGCCTGCGGCCAGGCGAGCGGCTGGCGATGGTGGGGCCGAGCGGCGCCGGGAAGTCCACGCTTGGGCGGCTGCTCGCCGGCATCCACGCGCCCCGCCTCGGCGCGGTGACCGTCGGCCGCGTGCCGCTTGTGGACCTGCCCCTCGGTGAGCTGCGCGGTCATGTCGCGCTCGTGACCCAGGAGCACCACGTGTTTGTCGGCACCTTGCGCGACAACATCGCCCTCGGCGCGGGGGGCGGCGGACACGTGCCCGACGACAGGATCCGCGGCGCGGTCGCGGCGGTGGATGCGCTCGAGTGGGCGGACCGGTTGCCTGACGGCCTGGACACCATGGTCGGTTCGGGTCAGCTCGCGCTGTCACCGGCTCAGGCACAGCAGGTGGCACTGGCCCGGCTGGTGCTCGCCGACCCGCACACCCTGGTGCTCGATGAGGCGACGTCGCTGCTCGACCCCCGTGCGGCACGCCACCTTGAGCGCTCGCTCGCCGCGGTACTCGACGGGAGAACGGTGGTGGCGATCGCGCACCGGCTGCACACCGGCAGGGACGCCGACCGGGTGGCGGTCATCGAGGATGGGCGGATCAGCGAACTTGGTACCCACGACGAGCTTGTCACTGCCGACGGCGCGTACGCGGGTCTGTGGCGATCCTGGCATGGGCGCCCACCGGGCGAGGCCCCGGCGGCTGATCCGCCGGTGTCCCCCGGTTGAGGTTTCCGGCTCCGGTTCCTGTTCCGGCTCCGCCTTCGGTTCCTGTTCCGGCTCCGCCTCCGGTCCCTGTTCCGGCTCAGCCTCCGGTTCCGGCTCCGGCTCCGGCTCCGGCTCCGGCTCCGGCTCCACAGTGACACCTTGTCAGAAGAGATAAGGAAGTTCCGACACCGCGTACCAGAGCAGGTCGTGACCCTCGGCGCCGTCCACGATGAACTTCGCGTCGTCGTCGCCCGTGTCCGCGGCGGGGAGCGCGCCGATCGCGGCGTTCACGTCGGGCGTGGCGACGAGGTCATCGACGTGCGCGGACACCACCTTGTCCAGCGGGATCGCCGAGCCGACCAGGACGGCGGCGCGATCCGCTTGGCCGACACCGCGGCACACGGTCTCCGCGGCAATCTCGACCACGAGCACGACGCGCCGCCGAGGCGCTGCCGGATTGGCCGCGAGCAGCCGGAGCGACACGCGCGCGGCCGCCGTCAGCGCGGTGTACTCGAGCTGTTCCAGGTCACCGGTCGCGTACCACTCGCGCAGCGCGGGCGTGACCGCGAAGGCGCAGATCGGCGGCGACCCGAACTCGCCGGTGTCCAGCGCGGCGGCGAGCGCCGGAAGTGTCGATGGCACGTATGCGCGCATTGGCTCCTCGGACATGCGGACGATCCAGGCCACACCGGCCTGGATCACGCGGGTGATCAAAGTGTGCCAGGAGTGGCGCCTTGCCGGTGCGAAATCCGGCGCGTTGCCGCGATGATAGCGGCGCTCGCCTGATGCCTCTCTACTCCAGCCGCTTACGCCGGCCGAGCACGGCTATCACCGCGGCCGTCGCGTCATCAAGTGGCATGTGCTCCCATAGGCGCACGACCCGCCATCCCGCCACCGCCAGCGCCATGTCGGCGGCGCGGTCGCGCTCCACGTTGCGGCGGAGCTTGGGAGCCCAGTACCACTCGTTAACGGTCGGTTCGCGGCCGTGCTCCGGGCATACGTGCCAGAAGCACCCGTCCACGAAGACCGCGACCTTCCGGGCGGTGAACACGATGTCCGGCCGGACACGCATGCCGTCCGCGAGATCGAGACGGTGATCCTTGCGGTACCTGTAGCCCAGCCGGTGCAAGGCACTGCGCAGGGCTATCTCCGGCTTGGTGCCCGCACGCCTGATGGCGCGCATGTTGGCAGAACGTCCCTCGCTGGCAGCCCGCGGATAGGCCTTGCCCGCCATCAAGCCAGCCCGAACAGGTCCCGAACGGCCGCAGCGGTGGCTTCCGGGTCGCGATGGTGCAGCCCGATCATGCCGAGCGCCTGCGCGGCTGCGACATTGGCCTCGATGTCGTCGATGAAGACGCACTGCCCGGGCGTGAGACCGAGCCTGGAGAGCGCATGCGTGAAGATCCGCTCCTCGGGCTTGCGCATGCCCACCTCGCTGGAGATGACGACGGCGTCAAACAGGTCGGGGAACAGTTCGCGCGGGTAGTCGTTGCCCCACGAGTTGGACAGCATCGCGGTGCGCACGCCCGCCGTGCGAAGCGAACGCAGCAGCGCATACATCGCTTCGACCGGCACCAGCTCGGCGAACATGCGTCTGAGCAGGCCGCCCGCGGGCACGGCCGCGCCGTCGATCCGCACGAGCTGCCCGGCTAGCAGTTCCTCGAACGCCTCCGGCCTGGTTTCGCCCCGTTCGAGCGCGTGGATCGGGTTCGCCCGTCGATCCCCGCCGTAAGCCCCGGTCACCCACTGGGTCATGAGCGACCGGTAGCCGGGCTTGTCGATGCTGTCCGCCTCCAGCCAGGCGGCCACCGCCGCCGCGACGGGGATCGTCAGCACGCCACCCCAGTCCGTGATCAGGCCGCGCAACAACGAGCGCCCGGGGTCGTGAGGCTCTTGCTGGCTCGCGGGCATATTTCCCGATCCTAGTGAGTCCGCGCACTCCGGCTGCCACGCCCGACCCTTGCGGTACCAAACCCGCTCCTTGCGCATAACCACGCCCCGGGTGCCGCGAGCGGGTCCTGATTCGTCAGGGTAGATGAGCCCCGTGGTGAAGACGCAAGCTCAGGCTGTCTGAGTCACCTTGCTCAGGCCGCGCGGGCTGTCCGGGTCGATCCCGAGCCGCCGCGCGAGTGCTTCGGCGAGCAGCTGCCCTGGCGCGATCAGGCCGATTGGCGCACGCCATTCTGGCAGCTGCGGGCCGGTCATCGGCCGGACGCCCTAAAGCGTTCCCGGGCCGGCCGCAGGACCCGGCCCCGCCGCAGGGCCCTCCTCGAACAACGGCACATGGTCGAACGAATGGTGGCTCGGGCGGGTAGTGCCAGGTTCCGCCGAGTACGCCAGATCGCCCGCAATCCAGGTGGCCCGGGTCCGCAGGTCGTCTCCCAGCCAGACAAGATCTGCCGCCGCGCCCTGGCCGATCCGGCCGAGATCCGGCCGTCCCATGACGTCGGCGGGCACCCGCGTCGCCGCGATCACCGCTGCGGTCAGGTCAACGCCGGCCGCGACCATGTTCGATACGCCGGCGTCCATCCGGAGCGCCGAGCCTGCCAGGGTCCCGTCGGCGCGGACCGGTGGCACTCCGTCGTCCTGCGGCACTTCGATCGCCTGGCCGCCGAGCTGATAACGGCCTGGTGGCATGCCCGCGCAAGCTGCGGCGTCGGTGACGATCGCGATCCGTCCTGGTGCCGCCGCGAAGGCGATCCTGCAGACGATCGGCGCGATATGGTGCAGATCCGCGATGAGGCCGCTCGTGAGTCGTGGGTCGCCGAGTGCCTGACCGACCACGCCAGGCTCACGATGACGCATCCCGGCCTGGGCATTGAACAGGTGCGTGACCATACGGGCGCCCGCATCCGCCGCCGCCGCCACCTGCGCCGCAGTCGCGTCGCTGTGCCCCACGCTGACACGTACCCCCGCGTTGGTCAGCAGTTTGATCGCGGTCAGGGCCCCCCGACGTTCCGGGGCGAGCGTGACCAGCCTGAGCGCGCCACCGCCTGCCTCCAGTAGTTCACCGACCGCCTCGGGCTCCGGGTCGATGATCCATTCAGGATCATGCGCGCCCCGGTAGCGGGTCGAGATAAATGGCCCCTCCAGATGGACGCCGAGCACGCGTGCGCCGAGGGGCAGCCCGGGAAGCAGGTCCGCCGTCGCGCGCAGCGCCCGGGCGAGCTTGTGCACCGGGCCGGTGATGAACGTGGGCAGGAATGCGGTTGTGCCCGTCTCAGGCAGGCGCCGCACCACGGTCGCCCAGCCGACCGCGTCAACCGCCGCCAGGTCGACACCGAAATGGCCATTCACCTGAAGATCGACGAAACCGGGGACGAGAACGCCGTTCGCCAGGTCAAAATCCACTCGCTCCGCGGGGCGCCCGCGGCCCACCTCGGTCACGACCCCGCCGCTGACCCGCACGAAACCGGGCGACAGGATCTCCATGCCCGTGGCTGGCACGACGCGACCCGCCACGATCAGCGTGTCCGCCACGATGCCGCCCCCCTGGCGGCCGCATGCATTCGCATCAGGCTCCTGCCGTCGTGCTGTGTCCCATCCGGTTGTCCCCCGGAGGTGGAGTCGGCATCCACACGACGGCCCGCCGGCGGCAGCCGTTATGGCTGTGCTAGCCCACGAGGCGACCCCTGCGACCCCCGGACGCGCCGCAAGCGGCGCCGCCATGCGCCAGCCGTTATGCATATTTAGTGGTCCAGCCGTCTAGCCCGGTCTCGACCAGGTCGAGACCAGCAGAACAACCACTCTACCGAGGCGGTGGGTCCAACCGCCGATCGCCACCATCGATCCGCGCAGTCCGGTCCCGAAGTACGACCAGCTAAGGGAAACCTTATCGACGAGGCCGCGATCGCCGGACCCGGTCATACCGAGTTGCTCGGACTGCCTGAGAGCAGCCTGCCCTGGTGCTTCAACGCCGGTCCTTCGCGGCCCGGGACGTGCGTGGAACTCGGCCGTCGACCCACCGGGCCAAGCGCGACCAACGACGCGCGACCCCCTGGATAGTCCTCTCAGGGCGGCGCACCGCGGAACGACGGCCCGCCGGGCAGGCGCGCTCCGCGGGTGCACGGCGGCCGAAAATGTCACAGGCGTGCGCTACAACGAAGACACTGCGCGAGTTAGCCCGAGTTAGCCGAGGTGGCCGGAGTGGCCGGATTTCCACCTGAGCCATGACTTTTCTGCTTTTCCCAGGAGGCCAAGTGTCATCGCCGTCGTCGCCACCGGAAAGCCTTACTAGGGCAAATGTAATAAAATGGACTGACGCTCCGCCCCGCTCCCGAAATATGGCGGCGGTGCCCGTGCCCCAGCGAACAAGGGCGACCTCGCTGGCGCGGCGCCGCCAGCGCCGCGCTCCTGGTCCGCCTCCGGGCTCCTGGCCCTTACCTGGCTCGCCGCCCTGCCCCCTCCCAGATCCGGCCCTCGCCCGGCTGTGCCCGGTGCCAGATCCGGCCCCGCCGTACGACGATGACGAAGCGGACCGCTTTGCGCCGGGAAGCAGGAACGCCGACGGCAGGCGCGTGTCGGGAGGAGGGTCACAGGCAGGCCCAGGCCCTTACGGTCAGGCAGACTCTGGTCGCCATGACGAGGGCGGCGGCGGCACAGCAGGCCAGAAGGGCGGCGGCACAGCAGGCCAGAAGAGCGGCGGTACTGACGACTGGCGCGGTGCAGGAAACCAACCGAATGCAGGGCACGGGCCGAATGCAGGGCACGGGCCAGATGCCGGGCGGTGGGCGGACGCTGGGCGCCGGGCGGCCGACGATGGCCCGGCGAGGCCGACCTGGCCGAGCCAGTTCGCGCAGGTCCTTGCCGAGACGCTGGCCGGGTCGAGGCCGCCCCGCCAGCTGACCCCCTGGACCACGGAACGCGCCAGAGGTCATATCCGGCGTCTCGGCCCACTGCTCGCGGCCAGCGAGGAGCCGCGGATACGGCGCATCGTAGCGAGCACACCCTCGTCCGGTGTGGTCGAGATGGCCGTGGTCGTGCGTTTCGGGCCGCGAGTACGCGCGCTCGCCATCCGGCTGGAGCGCGGGGACAGGTCGCCCCATGTAACCGCATGGCAGTGTACGGCCATAGAGGCCGCGTAGGGGCTGCCATGCAGCCTCGGGTTGCCATCAATCAGGTCGCTGCCCGCGTCCGTGGATCGCCGTGGCAGCGCTTGAACTTGCGGCCAGAACCGCATGGGCATAGCTCGTTGCGGCCAACCCTGGCGAAGTCGCCACCGCTATCGGATTCGCCGCGATGCTCGACTCCATCTCCAGCGCCGTCGATCGTCGGCGCGGAGTACTCCAGCCTTCCAGGGCGCTTCGGCTTCGTGAGACCCGGCGGGAGAGCCAGGCCGCCGGCCGCCGTGGCACCCGCGGATGCCGCGCCGTCGGACCCACCACTGGACCGGCCACCGGGAGCCCCGGCAGCATGAGCGCGGCCAGCGGCGGCAGCGGCACCGGGCGCTCGGCCAGCCACGGCGCCGGACGCCCGGGGACCAGCCGCGGCAACGCCACGCCCGGCCGTACCGCCACGCCCGGCCGTACCGCCACGCCCGGCCGTACCGCCACGCCCGGCCGTACCGCCACGCCCGGCCGTACCGCCACGGCCGGCCGTACCGCCCTGAGCACCAGCATTGCCTCCGGCCTGCGCCCCACCGGCAATCAGCTCCGGCACAGCCGCCTGCCCTGTCACGCCAACCGGCGTCTCCTCGACAATCGGGTTGTCCTGCACCTCGACCTTGAGGTTGAAAAGGTAGCCGACCGACTCCTCGCGGATGGCGTCGAGCATGCCGTTGAACATCTCGAACCCCTCCCGCTGGAACTCGACCAACGGGTCGCGCTGCGAGTAGGCGCGCAGGCTGATGCCTTCCTGGAGGTAGTCCATCTCGTACAGATGGTCCTGCCACTTCCGGTCGAGCACAGAGAGCACGACCTGACGTTCGAGCTCGCGCATCACGTCAGGCGTCACTTCCTCCTCACGCCGGTCGTAGGCCTCCTGGGCGTCACGCTTGATCTGCTCAATGATGAACTCGCCTGTCAGCCCGGCGCGCTCCCCGCCTGCCTCCTCGGTCAGCTCGTCATGGGTGATCCGCACCGGGTAGAGCTGGCGGAACGCCTGCCAGAGCTTGTCGAGGTCCCATTCCTCAGCGAAGCCCTCGCTCGTCGCACCGGTGACGTAACCCTCGATCACCTCGTCGATCATCTTGCGGACCTGTTCGTGCAGATCGGCGCCCTCCAGCACCTCCCGCCGCTCACCGTAGATGACCTGGCGCTGGCGGTTGAGCACCTCGTCGTACTTGAGTACGTCCTTTCGGATCTCGAAGTTCTGCTGCTCCACCTGGTGCTGGGCCGATCTGATCGCATTAGTGACGATTTTCGACTCGATCGGTACGTCCTCGGCGAGTTTGAGAGTCGACATGATCGACTCCACCCGGGCGGAGTTGAACATCCGCATCAGATCGTCTTCCAGCGACAGGTAGAACCGCGACTCGCCCGGGTCGCCCTGCCGACCGGACCGGCCACGTAGCTGGTTGTCGATCCGCCGAGATTCGTGCCGCTCGGTGCCGAGCACATAAAGACCGCCCGCGTCTACAACCTGCTCATGCTCCTCGGTGACGGCACGACGCGCCTTCTCAAGTGCCTCCGGCCAGGCCGCCTCGTAGTCTTCAGGCGTCTCGAGCGGCGACAGGCCACGCTGATGGAGTTCGAGATCGGCCATGAACTCAGGGTTACCGCCGAGCATGATGTCGGTGCCCCGGCCTGCCATGTTGGTTGCGACAGTGACCGCGCCGAGACGGCCCGCCTGCGCGACGATCGTCGCCTCCCGCTCGTGGTGCTTGGCGTTGAGTACCTCGTGCGGGACTCCGCTCCGCTTCAGCATCTGCGACAGGATCTCAGACTTTGCCACGCTCACGGTGCCGACGAGGACAGGCTGGCCCTTCTCGTGCCGCTCGGCAATGTCCTGCACGCACGAGGTGAACTTGGCCTGCGCGGTCCGGTAGATGACGTCGGAGACGTCTGCCCGGACCATCGGCTTGTTGGTCGGGATCGGGACCACGCCGAGCTTGTAGATCTGGTGGAACTCGTTCGCCTCGGTCATGGCCGTTCCGGTCATTCCGGCCAGCTTGTCGTACATCCGGAAATAGTTCTGCAGCGTGATCGTCGCCAGCGTCTGGTTCTCTTCTTTGATCTGCACGGACTCCTTGGCCTCGATGGCCTGATGCATGCCCTCGTTGTAACGGCGGCCGTGCAGGATCCGCCCGGTGAATTCATCCACGATCAGTATCTCGCCGTTCATCACGACGTAGTCCTTGTCGCGCTTGAACAGTTCCTTCGCCTTGAGCGCGTTGTTGAGGTAGCCGACGAGCGGTGTGTTCACCGCCTCGTAGAGGTTGTCGATGCCGAGCCAGTCTTCGACCTTCTCCACGCCCGACTCAAGGATCCCGACCGTCCGCTTCTTCTCGTCGACCTCGTAGTCGCCCTCGCCATCCTCGCCGCGGCGCAGCCGAGGAGCGATCTTGGCGAACTCCACGTACCAGCGGGCACTCTGCTCGGCAGGGCCGCTGATGATCAGCGGCGTGCGCGCCTCGTCGACGAGGATCGAGTCAACCTCGTCCACAACCCCGAAATTGTGCCCACGCTGCACGCATTCAGTGAGGCTCCAGGCCATGTTGTCGCGCAGGTAGTCGAAGCCGAACTCGTTGTTGGTGCCATAGGTTATGTCCGCCTCGTAGGCCTTGCGCCGCTCGTCCGGGTTCATCTGGGCGAGGATGACGCCGACCTCCAGACCGAGGAATCTGTGGATCCGTCCCATCCACTCGGCGTCGCGCCTGGCCAGATAGTCGTTGACCGTGACGACGTGCACGCCCTTGCCCGTCAGCGCGTTGAGGTACGCCGGCAGCGTTGCCACCAGGGTCTTGCCCTCACCGGTTTTCATCTCGGCGATGTTCCCGAGATGGAGCGCCGCACCGCCCATCAACTGCACGTCGAAGTGGCGCTGCCCAAGCGTCCGCCTGGCTGCTTCCCGCACGGTGGCGAACGCTTCCGGCAGCAGATCGTCCAGGGACTCACCATCAGCGTGCCGTTCCTTGTACTCATCGGTGAGCGCTCGAAGTTCGGCGTCGCTCTTCGCGACGAAGTCTTCTTCGATCGAGTTGACCTGGTCGGCGATCCGCTTGAGCCTGCGCAGGATCTTGCCCTCGCCCGCGCGCAGGACCTTATCGATGATGGCTGACACTTCTCGTCGCGCTCCTCGCGGATTGTCTGACCTCTCCTGGCAACCACGTGCCATAGCCGGCGGCCCACACCGGCCGCTGGCGCGCGAGGATGCCACGGCACTCCAAATCATCGTAGGCGACCTCGCGTCAAAACGGAGCTTCATACGACGGGGGCGGGAGTTTGCTTCGGAAACGCAGTGACCACAATGATGGGAGCGGCAGGACGAGAGGAGTCGCGCGTATGGCCGACCAAGCGCCTTCAGACAGTGTTGCGGTGGCCGGAGAGGGGCAGCTCGCCGCACCTACGGCCGCAGACCACGCCGCGCTCGCCGCGGCCACTGGGGCCACCGTGCATCAGGGACACCACGGCAGGGCGGTCTCATGGGCCGCAGTCGTCATCGTCATCGTGGGTTTCGTCATCGGCGGAGCCGGGCTCGTGTTCGGGCCGACGTGGTTGCTGTTCTGGGTGGGCGCCGGGGTTTCCGCGGTCGGAGGAATCCTGGCGCTCGGAACCGGGATCTTCAACGACTGGTACTGATGACCTTCACGCCCTGGCGGGTTCCCCTGAACCCCGTGCCAGGCTGCGCCCACGCAACGCTGAGGCCAAGCCCGGTCGCCGGAATTCGCAGGAAATGAACCAGCCACGTGCCCCGGACCGCATCGCCTCCGCCTGAGCTCAGCCTCTCCCCCGACGACGTACGCCTGATCACCCTGCGAGCGCAGGGATTCCTCGGTGCGCGCGGGCGCCGTGGCGGTGTGGCAGGCATGATGCGCCGCGTCGGCGCGGTGCAGCTGGACACGATCAGCGTGCTGGCCCGTTCACACGAACTCGTCGCGTACGCACGCCTGGGTCCGGTCGGCCGGGACCGTATCGAACGTGCCTACTGGCATCCGCGCCTGCCGACCGCCTTCGAGTACTGGTCACATGCCGCATGTATCTTGCCGATCGAGGAGTGGCCGTACTACGCCTTCCGCAGGCGCTCGTTCCTCTCGCGCGGCCTTCGGTGGCATGACGTACCGGAACGTGCCTGCAAGGAGGTGCTCTCCCGGCTGCGGGCCGAGGGCCCGCTGACCGCAACCCAGCTTGGCGGGGCCAAAGCCGGCGGCCCGTGGTGGGACTGGTCCGAGGTCAAGATCGCAGTGGAGTGGCTGCTCGACATTGGCGAGGTGGTCTGTGCCCGGCGATCAGGCTGGCGTCGGGTCTACGACCTGCCAGAACGCGTCATTCCTGCGGACATCCTGGGCAGCGAGCCCTCGGACGAGGAGTGCGTGATCCACCTGGTGGCTGTCGCCGCGCGTGCGCTCGGCGTCGTCACGCGGGCTGATCTCATCGACTACCACCGGCTTCGCGACTTCGGCAAGACCCCTGCGGGCCACACCGGGCTCGCTGACGACGGCGCCGAGGCCGCGGGGCTTGTTCCGCTCACGATCGATGGCCCCCGTCCGCTTGCCGCTTGGGCCGATCCAGCCGTCCTCGCCGAACCGCCACGCGGACGCCACCGCACCACGCTGCTGTCGCCATTCGATTCGCTCATCTGGGACCGCAAGCGGACGCAGCGGATGTTCGGCTTCGACCACAGCCTGGAGGCCTATCTGCCGAAGACGAAACGTGTGCACGGCTACTTCGCGATGCCGCTCCTGGCCGGCGGCCGCCTCTTGGGCCGGGTGGATCCGGCGCGGAGCGCTCAGACCCTGATCGCCCGATATGTCTCGCTCGACGAAGCCGCCGCCGTCACGGCCATGGCCGGAGCACTGCGCGAAGCCGCCGAATGGGTCGGATGTTCCGATATTCAGGTAGGGCAGGTCAACCCCCCGAACTGTGCCGAACGGCTGCGCACGGCTCTCGCCTGACCAGACCTGCGGAGCGGCCACCGTGCGGTCGCTCTCAGGGCGGCTACGATCACTCGCAGGCCCGCCACGCGCTGGTTCAGCTGAGCTCGATCAGCTTTTCTCGCACCGCGACCATCACGGCTTCCATCCGGGAGTGGATCTGGAGTTTCTCCAGGATGTTCCGCACGTGGTTCTTCACCGTGTTCTCGGAGATGAACAGTTCCCTGGCGATGTCGCGGTTGCTCGAGCCCTTAGCGACGAGCTTGAGCACTTCCATCTCCCTGTCGGTGAGCTTGGGCGCAGGAACCTGCTCCGTCCGCTCGTCACCTTCGCGCCTGGCGAGCGTAGCGAACTCGGTGATGAGCTTCCCGGCCATTGAGGGATTGATAAGGGACTGGCCGCCGTGCACCGAGCGGACCGACTCCGCGACCTCGTCCAGCGGGATGTCCTTGAGCAGATATCCGCTGGCACCCGCCTTGATCGCGTCGAAGAGATCCTCCTCCTCATCGCTGATCGTCAGCATCACGATCTTCGCGCTCGGTCCGACCGTCTTCATGGACCTGCAGGCCTCGATACCGCTGCTACGAGGCATCCGGATGTCCATCAGCACGACGTCGGGCAGCGACTCCGCCGCCCTTGCAACCGCCTCGGCACCGTCGCACGCCTCGCCGACCACCTCTATGTCCGCCTCTTCCTTGAGGACCATCTCGAGTCCCCGGCGGAACAGCGCGTGGTCATCTACGATCAGCACGCGAATCGGCTCGGCGGACCGCCGGAGCGCCCGGTTGCCGGGATCTGCGCTCACCGTTCCTCCAGCTCTCATACCAAGCACGGCTACGGGTGGTAGCCGCCCACGGTACCTGTTGGTGGCAGGCAGCCAGCAGCAGGTACCACAACCACCACCGCCAGCTACCGACACTCACCCGGCGCGCGGCCCGCACCGGTTTTCCATCCTCTGATCAGACTCTGGCGGAGCCAGTCACGACACGCAAGTGGCAGGGCGCGTTGATACCGCCCACCGCAGCGGCGCCCCGCTCGCGCGGGTCAGCCCTCCACGAGGCGGATGACCCCGTAGTCATAGCCGCGCCTTCGGTAGACGACGCTGGCATGACCGCACCCGGAGTCGCGGAACAAAAAGAAGTCGTGGCCGACCAATTCCATCTCGAACAGCGCCTGATCAATCGTCATCGGACCGGCCGGGTGGGATTTCTCCCGCACGACAAGTGGGCCGTCGCCCTCCATCTCGATGGGGACGACCCGATCGGCTCCCTCGAGACTACTCGCTACAGGATCCACATCGGCGAGTGCCTCTGCCGCCGGGCCGACCGTCGATCCGTTTGAGTTGTCGGTCTGCGCTTCCTTCATCGGCGCGAGCGCAGCGGCATCGGCCGCCATGAGCCGCACAGAAGCGTGATCGCAGTTACGGGCATCGCGCCTGTCATTCGCCCGGCGCAGTCGCGACTCAAGCTTGGCGATCGCAAGGTCAAGCGCGGCATAGCGGTCGTCGGCCGCCGCCTCCGCCCGGATCGCCGGGCCGCGGTGGGTGATCGTGAGCTCGACACGCTCCCGGCGGCCTGCCTGACGAGGGTTACGTTCCTGTGATACCTCCACGTCGATCCGGATCAGCTTCTGATCCAGTCTCTCGATCTTCGCGAGCTTGACGGACGCCTGCTGACGGAACCGCTCAGGCACACCAGTGCGGCGACCCTTGAAGACGATGTCCACTCGGGGACCCCCTTCCGAGCTACACGAAATGGCAGCACCCGCCCGGCCGACCTGGTCTTCGTCCCCACATCCGCCTGCTGAGGGTCTCGCGGCGTTCCTGTCGCCACTAGTGCCCTTCTCCCTGCCCGGCGGATGTCTGATCCGCCGGCGGGGCAGGACTTACTTCTAAGCCGCACCGTGATCGGTCGACGAGAAGTCGCCTTACGTGGGCCGCTTCGCCTGCGGCTGGCATCGGCTTGCCGGAAAGAGCGCCCCGCTTGCGGGGTGCCCTGCCCGACGCAACCACGGACCCGGGCGGGTGCCATGTGAGGAACGCTAACTCGCTGAGGACGGAATGTCAGGAGGGATCAGGAGGGATATGGCCGTGAACAATCACACAGAGTGCAAATATTCTCCGCGCAGATCAACCTGGGTAAACCGGCGACGTCCCGTGGAAGGTGGCTGGGCTGGCTGAGTTGTCCACGGGTCGCCAGATCGATCCACTCGGATCCGGCAGTTGTATCAGGGTGTTATCGTTGCGGGCGGCGACTAGCTGGCTGCCTCCTGACGCGGCACTTGACGCCGTAATCGAGACCGTGCCTGACTCGGTGGCGATCGGCCTGGACTGCCCGCCGTCCACGGGGACCTCGTAAAGTTCCGGACCGGACGGTTGCTGGGTCAAGGCGATCACGTCGCCAGTGTCGTACCAGGTCAGATCAGTGAACTGACCTGGTACATCGGTGCCAATGGGCACTGGTTTCTCCGCTTTCCCTATCGCCATCTGGTTCCGGCCGCGCTCGATCGCGGCCAGCCATAGGCGTGCGCCGGCACCCGATCCGGTCACCAGTGCCACGCGGACGCCATCCGGCGCCACCCGCAGCGCGGTGACAGGCCCAACGTTCCTGGGCACACCCACATTCACCGGCACCGGTCGCACGCCTCGATCAAGCCACCACACGCGCCTCTGGTGCCCGACCTGCGCGGCAACCCACAGGCCTCCCGAGCTATCCCACGACAGGGCCGTAATTCTGGTAACGGCAAGCTGCCGGCTGAGCAATCCAGTCTGGGTCAGGCCGCCGGTGTAAAGCACACCGCCCGACACTCCGGCGACGCTCATCTGGTCCGGCGATACCGCGATCATGTCAAAACGCAGCTGGCCCGTCCCCGCAGGTCCGGGCTCCGGCGTGTCCGGCGGCTGAGGGCCGAACAACGTCGCTACGCGCCCCTTGCCGTCGACGTAGTAGACGCGTGATCCCGGGGCCGGCACAGGGCCCGCGCAGCCGAGGCTGTTCTGCAGCGCGGGAGGCTGACCCGTCGTGCACGACAGGCGCACCGGCTTGCCGTTGATCTCGAACAGGACCGACTGGACCGACGGCGTATCCGGCTGCGTGTATGCAGGACCGCTTGCAAGCGTCTGGAACAGCTGGTCTGCCATCTGTTCACGCTGCTGAACACCAGTCGCGGCCGCGCGCCCACCAAGGTTGACGGTCGCGATGCCGCCGCTCACAGAGGTACCGAGCAGACTCGTGCCCGGCGGAAACGCGGTTTTCGTGCCCGCGGCCAGCCATCCCTGCGGACCCTGCTGCAATGCGGCGACAAGATGGGCGACCAGTTGCTGCGAGGTCGCCTCGGCGGGCACGTAGACCGGATCCGGCACGAGCACGGACAGCAAGGGATCGAAGAAGTAAAGGTCACGTGTGCCGAACGTCCTGCTGACCTCCGTCTTGGAGAACAGCAGTTCGTCGGGCGGGTTGAGGATGCGCCACCGTCCCTGCACGTGGACCACGGTGAAGTTAAACGGGCCTTGGCTTATGCCCGGCTCGGCCGCCTGGTACTGGCCATCCTCGTTGATCGCGCCGAGCGCGTTGCCACTGACTCGCACCGTCACCCTGTTCGCCTGGACAGAGTCCGTCGTGGCGGTCGGCATGTCCGAGAACTCGGTCACCGACGACGCGGGCCGCCAGGACGTCGCCGCCGCCGGGGTGAGGTATTCACGGGCGATCTCGTGGTTGTTCGTGAAGTTCGCGCTCGCGAGCAGGAAACCCATGACAATCGTGTCCGGATCCCAGCCCGGCTGCGGACCCGACGGGATCATCTGGACGATCACAGCCTGCTGGCCGCCCTTCTGGGCAATCGTGGCGGACGTGACGATGCCGCCGTCAGGGACGGCCGCGCAGGCACTCGCCAGCATGACCGCCACGCCGGCGGACGCGGCGGCGAGCACACGCCACACTGTGGTCCGCGCTCCGCGGCGGCGCGCCTCACCGCCAGGGTCGTTGGACCCTGGGTTGCAAGGTCCTGGTTTATGACGCACGGGGCTGTCACCCACCGGCGCTCACTTCCCTGTGCGAGAGCCCGGCCTCGCCAAGCACGGCGATCTCACGGCCGAATACCGCACCGGCCGACCCGGACGGGACCAGCGGGAGCGGAGATCCCTGCAATTCCTGGCCGGCACAGCGCGGGAGGGTGAGCCGGAAGACCGAGCCCTTTCCGACCTCGCCCCACGCCTGCAGCCAGCCCCCATGAAGGCGCGCGTCCTCCAGCGCGATCGACAGCCCGAGCCCGGTGCCGCCACTTGTTCGTGCACGCGCGGGGTCGGCGCGCCAGAAGCGTTCGAACACCATGGCTTCCTCTCCAGGCCGCAGGCCTACCCCGTAGTCGCGGACCGCGATGGCGACCGCATACCGGTCGGTGGCAGCGCTGACGAGCACGTCTTTACCCTCGCTATGCTCAACCGCATTGACGATCAGATTGCGCAGGACACGCTCGACCCGACGGCCGTCAACGTCGGCGACGCATGGCTCACCAGGCAATCTGAGCTCGATACCGCTGCCGCGCCGCTCAGCGATCTGCTGCGAATCCGCCACCGCGCGAAGCACGAGATCGCGGATGTCCACTTGCTCGGTCTCAAGCGTGGCGGCGTTCGCGTCATACCTGCTGATCTCCAGCAGGTCGACGAGCAGCGCCTCGAACCGCTCCAGTTGGCCCTGCAAAAGCTCTGCCGACCTTGCCTCAGCCTCGCCGAGCTCGTCCTTCGCCTCGAACAGGACATCGGCCGCGATCCTGATCGTTGTCAGCGGCGTGCGCAGCTCGTGTGATACGTCGGATACGAACTGCCGCTGGACCTTGGACAGCTCCTCAAGCTCGGCCAGCTTGGTCTGCAGGCTCGTTGCCATCTGGTTGAACGAGGTGCCGAGCCGGGCGAGATCGTCGGTGCCGTGCACCGGCATCCGCTCCTCCAGATGCCCTCCGGTCAGCCGCTCCGCCGCCTGAGCCGCCTCCCGCAGCGGAATGACCACCCAGCGGGTCACCAGTGAGGCGATCGCGGCGAGGAGCAGCACGAGCGCCAGTCCCACTCCGGCCAGCGTGCGCTGCAGCAACTGGAGGGTCTGCTGTTCCTGGTCGAGCGGGAAGAGATAGTAGAGCTGGTAGTCGCCAAGGGGTGCGCCCACGGCCAGCGCAGGGACGGACCCGCGTGCCCGTTGCAGCCTCGTCGGGACAACTTTCAGCAGACTGTCGTCCTGGCTGAGCTGCTCGTTCGAGACCGCGCGGATCAACTGTTCCGGGACCCCGCAGCTCACCTGGTGCGGGGCGCCGCAGTAGGTGAGCAAGTCATAGGGCTCGGACGACAGCAGAGCAGGTGCCGTCCGCACGACGACGACATAGGGGTTGCTCACGCTGGCGCGGGCCTGCAGGATCTTGACGACTTGGTCGCCGAACGCCTCCGGGTCAGATGGCGACGGCCCGGCATCGAGCCCAGCCTCGTTCCGCACGGTGGCCAGACCGCCGGAGAGCTCGGCCTGTGCGGAAAGCTCCTTGTTACGCAGCAGGCCGGCGCTGATCTGCTGCAATAGGAAGAAGCCGAGGACGGCGACGACCGCGGCGGAAAGGAGCAGCGTGGTCGACACGACACGAAGCTGCAGTGAACCGCGCCAGCGGACGAGGAACTGGACGGTCAGCCGCCGACCCTTCCTGCGGGCGCGCCGGGCAAGGTTGATGGCGCGCCTCGTATAGCGAGACGCCCCTGCCACCGCTGGCCTTCCTGAGGGTGCCCCCCTCATGACCTTCGTCACCGTGCTAGTGCCGCCGTGTCCGCTGTCACTGTGCCGCTGTCACTGTGCAGTTGTCACAGTCCTTTCTGCCGACGCCATCAGCCTGGCCCGGCCTTGTAGCCCACACCGCGCACGGTCACCACGATCTCCGGATGCTCGGGATCCGTCTCGATCTTCGCGCGGAGCCGCTGTACGTGCACGTTGACCAACCGGGTATCAGCAGCGTGCCGGTACCCCCACACCTGCTCGAGCAACACCTCGCGGGTGAATACCTGCCGTGGCTTTCTGGCCAGCGCGACCAGCAGATCGAATTCAAGCGGCGTGAGGTTGATCGGCTCACCGGCACGCTTGACTGAATGCCCGGCGACATCGATCGCGATGTCCCCGATGTCCAGGACCTCAGGCGCCGGCTCGTCCGTCCTGCGCAGCCGCGCGCGCACGCGGGCGATAAGCTCCTTCGGTTTGAAGGGCTTGACTATGTAATCGTCGGCGCCCGACTCCAGGCCGAGCACGACGTCAACGGTGTCGGTCTTGGCCGTGAGCATCACGATCGGCACGCCAGATTCTGCGCGGATCTGACGGCAAACGTCTATCCCGTCCACTCCGGGCAGCATCAAATCCAGCAGCACCACGTCCGGGCGCGTGTCGCGGAACACGTCCATCGCCTTGTCACCGTCGGGGACGAACGTGGGCTCGAAGCCCTCACCGCGCAGCACTATGCCCAGCATCTCCGCGAGAGCGGCGTCGTCGTCGACGACAAGCACTCGTCCTTTCATGGCCTCATCGTTTCACGTCTAGTGATCCTGAGCCGCCGTGAACGGCGGCCGCCACGTCCGCGTCGACCGGCCAGGCCGTCCCGGAGCAGCACACGAAGGTTATCCGGATCTGCTGGTGCGACCGGCCACGTGAGCCGAAGTGTCATACCCTCCGGGCGGGGGGTTCCGGGGGGTCGCCCTCCGGGCAGCCTTGCGCGATGTCGCTCAGTGCGCCGCCAAGCTCGGCGCGCCAGCGGAGCTTCCTGCGCATGTCCATCCGCATGCGCAGCAGCGCCGGCTTTGTGAGTTCACGCTGGCACGCCCGGCTCACCCAGTAAAGGGCGCCATCAAAGGTGCCTGCCGCCTGGGTCAGGTCGAGCACGGTTTCTTCGATCATGGTCCGAGGCGGCATCAGGCCGGGATGACGGGCCTGCTCGCTCCGGTCGGACCGGTGGATGACGACTCCGCGAATCGCGGCGATGTGACGCAGCCGCGGCACGGTGACGTGGATGACAGGGCCTGGCCCACGATCGAGCCCGTCCAGCTCCGCGGCGGTCTCGTAGCTGAGGATCGCCTGCGGGCCGGCCCTGAGCACGGCTGCCCATAACACGCTCGCGCGGCTCGGTTCACCCGTGTACGTCGCGTAGACACCCCAGCCGAGTCGCTGCCAGCGCCCGTTCCGCAACCGCGTCATGATCGTGTTCGGGTCCAACCCCACCGCTGGCGCCTGCCAGCGGGCGATCACGCCGCGCTGGAGGGCGAGCAGCTTCTGGCAACGGTTTGACAGTTGTTGTCCCATGCCAGTCATCCTGACCGCCCGACAGTCTCCGCGCCTGCGGCGGATAGACGCCGCGCGGCTTACTTGGCGATGTGCGACGGATCGTAAAGGATGACCTCGCGGCCCAGGTCGGCGCAGCCCAGGCACTTGATCCAGATGTGACCCATCCCACGGCCGCACCCGTGGACCTCGATCGCCCGCAGGAAGTCGCACGGCATCCAGCCGACCAGCACGCGCCCGGGGGCCGAACTCGTAGGATGATCAGTCATGACGGCTACGCACTACCTGGTCATGGATCTTTGCTTCACCTATGCAGGCCCGCCCGGTCAAGACACCGACGAACACTTTGACCAGTTCACTGATCACGTTCTCGCTGCACTCGCTGACCTTGAGAAGGTCGATCCCGGCCTATCGGACCCGGATATCACCGCCACCATCTCGCGTCGCGAAATGGCGATCACGATGTGGGTAGAGGCAGATACATGGGCTGATGCCGGACGGATCTTCTCGGCTAATGTCCGCACGGCCTTGCATGTCGCTGGCTGCGGGACGCCGGACTGGCCGGTATTTCGCCCACAGGGCGAGCAGCTCCCCCCGTCGCGGCGCCTCGACTTCGCCGACGCCTGACCCTGCTTGATGCCCCTACCTGCTGACACGATCATGGATCAGCGGTACTACGAGCCGTAGCGCCAGGATTCCAGGTACTCCCGCTGGGCTGGTGTCAGCGCGTCGATGTCCACGTCGAGGGACGCGAGCGCGAGCTTGGCGACCTCCGTGTCGATTTCAGCGGGCACGTCGAGCACGCCGGGTGCGAGGCCATCACGATTCCCCGCAAGCCAGGCGATGACCAGGGCCTGGGTCGCGAAGGAGAGGTCCATCACGGCCGGCGGATGGCCCTCGGCCGCGACCAGGTTGACCAGCCGGCCCTCGGCGAGCAATAGCAGCCTGCGCCCGCCAGGAAGGACGTACTCGTCGGTGTCCGGACGCACCCCGCGGTTCACAGCGACCGCCTGGTCCGCCAGGTCGCCGATGTCCACCTCCACATCGAAATGCCCGGCGTTCGCGAGAATCGCGCCGTCGCGCATGGCCGCCAGATGATCACCAGCGATCACGCCCCGGTTTCCCGTCGCGGTGATGAACACGTCCCCGAGCGGCGCGGCGCGCCTCATCGGCAGTACACGGAATCCCTGCATGACGGCGTCAAGGGCCGCCGCAGGATCGACCTCGGTGACGATCACTTGCGCGCCGAGCCCGCGTGCCCGCTCGGCCAGGCCCTTGCCGCAGTAGCCGTAACCAGCCACCACCACGGTCCGGCCCGCCAGCAGGGTGTTGGTGGCGCGCAGGATGCCGTCCAGGACAGACTGGCCGGTCCCGTATCTGTTGTCTGACATGCGCTTCACCGGCGTGTCGTTGGCCGCCACCATCGGGAAGCCGAGTTCGCCCGCCGCGGCCATGCCGCGCAGCCTGATCACTCCTGTCGTCGTGGACTCACACCCGCCTGCGACCCCGCTGACCAGGTCCGCCCGCTCGCTGTGCAGTGTGTTGACCAGATCGCAGCCGTCGTCGAGGACCAGGTCAGGGCCCGCCTCGATGACGCGGTGGATGCTGCGGTAGTAGGTCGCGCGGTCCACGCCCGCGCGGGCGAACACGGCGGCGCCGTAACGGCCGGCCAGCGCCGCCGCCACCTCGTCCTGGGTTGACAGTGGGTTGGATGCGGCCAGGAAGACCCGCGCACCGCCGGCAAGCAGTACGCGCACAAGGGCCGCGGTCTCGGCGGTGACGTGCAGGCAGGCCGCGACCGTCAGGCCGGCCAGCGGCTGCTCCGCGGCGAACCGCTCCCGGATGCGGCGCAGCACTGGCATGGCGTGGTCGGCCCACTCGATACGCCGGGCCCCGGGGCCGGCGAGCCCGGGGTCGGCGAGCCCCAGGTCGGCGAGCCCCGGGTCGGCGCTGGCCGAGCCGGCGTCGGCGTCGGCGTCGGCGTCGGCGTCGGCGTCGGCGTCATTCATGCTCGCACGGATCTCAGTAGCGGTAGTGATCGGACTTGTACGGCCCATCGGTTGGCACGCCGATGTAGTCCGCCTGCTCCTTGGTGAGCTGGGTGAGCCTCACACCGAGCGCGTCCAGGTGCAGCCGGGCCACCTTCTCGTCGAGGTGCTTGGGCAGCGTGTAAACGCCCAGCGGGTACTGGTCCGTCCTGGCGCTCTGCTGGTCCGGGGGGACGACCCCGCGGTACCCCCCGGTGAAGAGTTCGATCTGGGCGATGACCTGGTTGGCGAAGCTGTTGGACATCACGAAACTGGGGTGGCCAGTGGCGTTGCCCAGGTTGAGCAGCCGCCCCTCGGACAGGACGAGCACGGTGTGACCATCAGGGAAGACCCACTCGTCCACCTGTGGCTTGATGTTGATCCGCTTGATCCCTGGTGTCCTGGCCATCGCTGCCATGTCGATCTCATTGTCGAAGTGACCGATATTGCCGACGATCGCCTGGTGCTTCATCGCGGCCATGTCCGCGGCGGTGATGACGTCGCGGTTTCCTGTCGCGGTAACGAAGATGTCGGCCGTGGAAACGAAGTCCTCGAGCCTGGCGACCTGGTAACCATCCATCGCCGCCTGCAGGGCGCAGATCGGGTCGACCTCGGTGATCACGACGCGGGCACCCTGGCCCCGCAGTGACTGCGCGCAGCCCTTGCCAACATCGCCGTAGCCGCAGACCACGACGACCTTGCCTCCGATCAGCACGTCGGTGGCCCGGTTGATGCCGTCGACCAGAGAGTGCCGGCAGCCGTACTTGTTGTCGAACTTGGACTTGGTCACGGAGTCGTTCACGTTGATAGCCGGGAAGAGCAGCATGCCGGCCCGCTCCATCTCATACAGCCGGTGCACGCCCGTGGTGGTCTCTTCCGTCACTCCCCGGATGGCAGCAGCCACGCGCGTCCACTTGCCAGAGTCGGCGGCCAGCGAGCGGGTCAGCAGGGCGCAAACCTCTTTCCATTCGTCCGGGTCATCGGCGTCCGGCGCCGGCACTCCCCCGGCCTTCTCGTACTCCACGCCCTTGTGCACGAGCATGGTGGCGTCGCCACCGTCATCGAGAATCATGTTCGGGCCCGCGTCCTCGCGCTGGCTGCCGCCGGGCCAGGTGAGCGCCTGCTCGGTGCACCACCAGTACTCCTCCAGGGTTTCGCCCTTCCAGGCGAAGACAGGGATGCCTGCCGGCGCGTCCTGTGTGCCTTCACGCCCGACCACGACCGCGGCCGCCGCGTGGTCCTGGGTGGAGAAGATGTTGCAGCTTGCCCAGCGCACCTGCGCGCCCAGTGCGGTGAGGGTCTCGATGAGCACGGCTGTCTGCACGGTCATGTGCAGCGAACCGGTGATGCGCGCGCCCGCCAGCGGCTGAGCCGCCGCGAACTCGCTGCGCAGCGCCATCAGGCCGGGCATCTCGTGCTCGGCGAGACGGATCTCCTTACGCCCGAAATCGGCGAGCGAGATGTCGGCAACCTTGAACGGTTCGGCTGGCATGCGGTCCTCCGCGATGTTGGTCGGGTACTTCGGCATTGGTCGCCGCCGTTGATGGTGGTCCGCCTGCAGGCGGTGCTCCGTCCGTCGACGGCGCAGCCGTGCTCAGCGTTCAACTGGCGGCAGCGTGTCTGGTGCTCTGCCGTAGGTCATGTTTGGGCGTTCATGGTGGTGCTCATGTCCGAGCCTAGGGCGGCCGCCACGGATTTGCATGTCGCGCTGGCTGTTCCTGACACAAGAATGTCAGAATCGATGCTATGCGCATCACGGAGGCCGCACGGATCCTCGGCACCTCGCCCCGGATGCTCCGCTACCGCGAGTCGCTCGGCCTGCTGCCACCCGTTCGGCCCGGGCACCGGGGACACAGGCAGTTCAACGACCGCGACATCAACGCGGTGGCGGCGGCGCTGTCGCTCGAGCGGCGGTTCGACATCAGCCCTGCCGCCCTGGCGTTCGGGCTCCGGGTGCTCGCGGAGCCTGCGGTGCGCGCCGCTGTGGCGGACCTGGGCGAGCGTACGGGCCGGCTCGGGCGGGCCCGTGCGCTCGACTTCGAGCAGGAACGTGCCCTGCGCCTGCTGAGTGCCAGGCCGCGGTCCGATGCGGCCAGCGACACAACTACCCCCCCGAAACCGTCACGGAAAACGGGCATTCCGCCCACCGGGACGACGTTTTCGGGGGGGTAGGTGCAGGAACCGCGCCTGCGGCAGCCGTCAGGGGGAGCGCGGGCCCGCTGCGGCCGGCGGGCAGCGCACCCGCGGCCACCGCCAGGGGCAGCGCTGGCCCCGGCGGCAGCCGCCGCCGCAGGCGGCACTGGACCGCCGCCGCCGCAGGCGGCACTGGGACGGCCGCCGCAATCCCACGCACCCTACGTGGACGGCGCGCCCGCGGGAGCCGTTATGGATTCTAGACGTCCGTCTCGGCGGTGGGGTGGACGCTGCGCATGGCCGGGTCGGTGTCATCCACCTTTGCCGGCTTGTAGAGATCGGGTTCCAGGTAGATCAGTTCGGCGATCGGCACGGCCTGCCGGATCCGCTTTTCCGCGGCGTCGATACCGCGCGTGATCTCGGCGGCGGTCTCGTCCCTTCTTACCCCGATCTTGGCGGCGACCAGGAGCGACTCGGGCCCCAGGTGCAGGGTGCGCAGATGTATGACGCACTGGAACTCTGGTCCGTTCTCCAGCGCCTCGACGATCCTGCGCTGAGTGTCCAAGCTCGCCGACTCCCCGATCAGCAGGCTCTTCATCTCCACCGCGAGCACGATGGCGACGCAGGCGAGCAGCAGGCCGATCGCGAGAGACCCGGCGCCGTCCCACACGCCGTTCCCGGTGATCACCGCGGCCGTGACCCCGCACACCGCACAGCCCAGGCCGATCAGCGCGGCGAAATCCTCGAGCAGCACGACAGGAAGTTCGGGTGCCTTCGTGCGGCGGATGAAGGAAACCCAGCCGCGCCGGCCGCGGACCCTGTTCGACTCGAGCATTGCGGTGCGCAACGAGAATCCCTCAAGGGCGACCGCGATGCCGAGCACGATGAACGCGATCAGCGGGTCACGGACCGGCTCCGGATGGGTGATCTTGTGCCAGCCCTCGTACAGCGAGAACACGCCGCCGGCCGTGAAAAGCACGACCGCCACGAGGAACGCGTAGACGTACCGCTCCGCCCCGAACCCGAACGGGTGCTCAAGGGTCTCCTTCTGCTTGGCCTGTTTGCGGCCGACAAGCAGGAGCGCCTGGTTTCCCGTGTCGGCGAGCGAGTGCACGGACTCGGCGAGCAGCGACGACGAGCCGGTAACCAGGAACGCCACGAACTTCGTCGCTGCGATACCCAGGTTCGCGCCGAGAGCCGCCAAGATCGCCCTCGGCTTACTCTCGGCGATAGCGGTGTCCTTCCCTGCACGGCCGCACCTCCGCGTGCGCGTCCGCTGCCCACGGCGGCATTTCGTGCCTTTTCCGAACCCAAGCTGGGCAAACCCAGCCGACCTGAGGTTTTGCGACAGAGCTCAGCAAAGAAAGACTAAGCGATCCGTGCCTTCAGATCCTGGATGGCGTCGATCGGGCTCGGATCGGCACCGCTGCCGAGCGCGAGGTATACGGTCGCGTAGTCGATCAGCTGGATGAGGCTGGCCAGGCGGGTCAGTGGATGATCGCCTTCGGCGGACAACTCGGTCACTTCCATGCCGCGTTCCGTGGCCAGCTCGGCCGACGCCCTGCGCCGCTTGGCCACCTGCGGATGCTCGCGGGTATCGGTGAGCAGCACGAGCCGCAGCGGTAGCGATGCGTCCGGCGACGCCAGCGGACCGTCGAACGGCACCACCTGGTTGTGGTTGGCTTCAGGGAGCACACCTGGCAGGGCCGGAAGCTTGGCGTTCTCATTGAGCTGGCGGGCGAACCGGTTCGCGACCACTCCCGTGAGCGGCGACGTGCCCCAGATCATCGGCAGGCAGCCGGCCAGCTCGGCGGCGAGAACCTTGGCCGGGTTGACGAAGGACTCGCTTCCCGGGCGGCAGCGGTGAGAGATGTCCTCGAGCAGCTTGGCCGTCTCCTCGTAGGTATCGGGGCCGACCTCGGCGAGGCCGAGGCGTTGCGCGATCACGATCAGCGGGATGGACAGCCCCCACAGCGTCGAGCGTGGCATCCCCGCCGAGACGACAGGGATGAACGGCGCCCGCGCTTGGGCGGCGAGGTCGGCAAGTTGCGATCGCGCCGCGCCGGCCGCGGCAAGCCGGCAGCCACGGCGCACCGCCTCGTGCGCCACGTCCAGCGTCTCCTCGGTCGAGCCCGAGCACGAGACCGCGACCACCAGGTCCGCCGCTCCGACCCAGCCAGGCAGCTGGTAGTCGTGAACGGTCGCCACCTGCACCGGGCAACCCGGGCCGCACACAACTGACAGCATGTGGCCCGCGATCCCCGAGCCACCCATCCCCGTCACGACGATCGCCCGCGGCCGTCCTGGCCCGACGACGGCGCTGAGATCTGCCTCGGTGCCCGCCCGCTGCGCGCTGCGGACCTGCGCAGCGGATGACGCGACCTGCCGAAGCATGCCGCCATGATCCGCCGCCTCGAGCAGGTTCGGCTCGTCAAGCAACCCCTCGTCCAGGACCGCGGTCATGCCGTCCCCCTGGCTTCCTGACCGCCAGGGCCCGACCCGGTGGCGGGCTGGCGGGCCTCGTCGACGAGCAGCACGGGAATGTCGTCTCGCACGGGGTAGGCCAGCCCGCAGTCCTTTCCCGTGCAGACCAACTCGCTCGCAGGCCCGTCGGCGCGCAGCGGCGACTTGCACTTCGGGCACGCAAGGATCTCAAGAAGCCAGTCGTCGATCTTCACGCTCACTCCTCACTCGTTGCGGCGGACGGTATCATCAAGGTTCCCGCGGCGGCTTCGACCTGATGATCCCGAGAATCTCGTCGCGGACAGCAATCATGGTGGCGTCGTCGGCGGCCTCGACGTTGAGCCTGAGCATCGGTTCTGTGTTCGACGGCCGCAGGTTGAACCACCAGCGGGGTGCCATGACCGTCAGGCCGTCCATCTCGTCCATCGCGACATCGGGGCGGCCAGCGGAGGCGTCACGCACCCATCGGGTCACGGCCTCCTGGTCGGCCACCTCAGTGTTGATCTCCCCGGAGGCCCGGTACCTGGAGTACTGCGCGAGAACCTGTGACAGCGGCTTGGGCTGGCCCTGCTGACTCTGCTGGCCTCCGAGGGCGGCCAGCACGTGCAGCGCGGCCAGCATCCCGGAATCGGCGTTCCAGAAGTCGCGGAAGTAGAAGTGGCCGGAATGCTCGCCGCCGAAGATCGCGCCGGTACGGGCCATTTCCGCCTTGATGAAGGAGTGCCCCACCCTGGTGCGCACCGGCCTGCCGGAATGCTCGCTGATGATCTCAGGGACAGCGCGGGATGTGATCAGGTTGTAGATTACCGCCGCGCCAGGTTCGCGGGCCAGCTCGCGCACCGCGATGAGCGCGGTCAGCACGGACGGCGAGACGATCTCGCCCCGCTCGTCCACGACAAAGCAGCGGTCCGCGTCTCCGTCGAACGCCAGGCCCAGGTCCGCGCGGTGCTCGATGACCGCGCGCTGCAGATCGCGGAGGTTGGCCGGGTCGATCGGATTGGCCTCGTGGTTCGGGAAGGTCCCGTCGAGTTCAAAGTACAGGGGAATGACCTCGAGCGGCAGGCCGGCGAACACCGTGGGCACCGTGTGACCTGCCATGCCATTGCCGGCGTCCACGGCAACCTTGAGTGGCCGGATGCCGGACAGGTCCACCAGGGTCTTCAGATGGCTGGCGTAACCGGGGAGCAGGTCGCGGCGGGTAATGCTGCCGGGTGGCACCGGATACGCAGGCAGGCCGGCAGCCACCGCGTCGCGCAGCTCCGTCAGGCCCGTGTCACGGCCGACCGGCCGGGCGCCGCCGCGGCACAGCTTGATGCCATTGTACCTGGGCGGATTGTGGCTCGCTGTGATCATCGCGCCCGGGATGCCCAGGCTGCCGCTCGCGTAGTAGAGCATGTCGGTGGAGCCGAGGCCCGCGGCCACGACATCGGCGCCGTGCGCGGCGGCCCCGCGGTCGAACGCATCCACAAGGGGAGCGGACGAGGTGCGCATGTCGCGCATGGTCACGACGGCAGCGGCGCCGGTAAGCCGCACGAACGCCCCGCCGATCGCTTCTGCCAGCTTCTCGTCGAGCTCGTCGGGCACGATCCCGCGAATATCGTATGCCTTGAATATCTTGGCGAGCTCGCTCACTCCAGCTCCAGATTCTGGTTATACAACTCCCCCACGTCTGACCCCGTCCTCTGCCCTCGGCCCTCTCGCCTCGGCTCTCTCGCCTCGGCCCTCTCGCCTCTGGCCTCTGGCCTCGGCGGCCTCTGCCCGGTCACCGAGCCTACCGGGCAGAGGGCAGCGCCAAGGTCACACCCGTGCGGGCCTTCGCAACACCCACACAAGATCGCGACGTCGGCGCGGCTCGGCGGACCGCGGCGGGCCAAACCGGCGCCGCAGGACCCGCCGCAGCCAGGCCCGGCCCGGCTGACCGTGGGCCTGCTGTCCGCGCCTGTGCTTGGCAGGGCGCGGCTGCGGCTGCCAGGGGGGCCGCGCCGGTGATTGCCGGGACGGTCTTGGCTCAGCCACCCGGTCGCTTGGGCGGCGCCGACCGCAGCACCCGCAGATGCCCGCGGCGGCCTACCTCGACGCCCTGTCCCACAGGTTCCTCGGTGGGCTGCGGGCGGGCAGCCTCCCTTACCGCGTTCGCCAGGGCCTCGAGGTCGTCGTTCGCCGGCTGCGCCGGTTCCACGGGCAGCCGGACGACCTCCCATCCCAGCGGCGCGGTCAGCCGCTCGGCGTGCACCGCACACAGGTCGTAGCAGTGCGGCTCGATATTGGACGCGAGTGGTCCGAGGACGGCAGTGGAGTCACGGTAAACGTAGGTGAGGGTGCAGACGGCAGGCTGCTTGCAGGCGGTCCGGGAGCAACGACGGGTACTCACCTGTCCACCTCGCTCGTCAGCTCCTGCCGTGCGCACCGATTGCCGCCTGCACCTGCGGCGTCACGGCGGTGGCCGCACATCGGCTACATTGCCCGCACCGCCCGCCCGCGGGCGCGCTCGCGTACGCCGCCGTGTTCGCCTCAGTGGGACTGACCGTATCCGGCTCCGGGCGGTAACGCCATCACCCCGGGCACTCTTCACGATCGTGTCTTCCTCCCGCACGGCCGGCTGCGGGCCGCCGCACCGGATAACCTCGGCCGTGTGCAGCCAGCTGACCCGGGCCGCGGGCAGCCGAAGGCCCGCGTCATGCGCAGGGACCGGCATGGGCGCGGCCTCCGCGGCCCACTCACGCCCGCCGGCGTGCCACTGTCGAGGACCCGCGGGCAGCATTTCGACGACCTCGTGCTCGATGCTGTGAGCCGGCTCGAATCGCGCTGGGAGCAGCAACTCGCCGGCGTGGAATTCGCCGTCGAGGAGGTGCCGCCCGCGGACCCCCACGCCGGGGGTGACGCCGTGCCGCTGGCCCGGTTGCGGCCCGCGGCCGACGGGAAGCCCGCGCGAATCGTGGTGTACCGCCGCCCGGCCCAGGCGCGCGCCGAGGGCGAGGAGGAACTCGCCGCGCTCGTCTTCGACGTGGTCGTCGAGGAGGTCGCCCGCCTGCTCGGCGTCGACCCAGAGACCATCGACCCCGGCTACACGGACGGCGATTAACTATCCCGAACGGCTGCCGCTTAGCCCGAACGGCTGCCGCAGTGGATTCACAATCCGACGGAGCGTCATCATGTGATGTGATTGGCCATCGCAGATCCTGGTGTCTCGCCGCGCTCGCGGCGTTTGGCGCGGACCTGGCTAGCGGGGAGACCAACCAGCGGTAGCGCAGCCCCGGCACGAACCGGGCGGGCCGGACGGCACCGCCGACGGTAAGCCACGCGTCAGCCAGCCCGTCGCGGACGTGGGTGACCACGCCGACCTCATACGCACTGCCACTCCCACCGCGCGGTCGGTGCACGCGACGACGAGGTCCCCGCGCAGCGCCTGCGGGACCGGTGGCCGCCCGGCGCGCGGCGCCGTCATCGCCCGGCCTCCGCTTCCTGCCGGGCCCGGCGGCCCTGTCCGGGCCCGGCAGGCTCCGGGTCACGCGCCGGCAGGTACGCCAGCGCGTGCGGGTTCTGGGCGCCCGGCTGTGGCTGCTGGCTGGTGCGCGCTGGCAGGTGGGCGGATGGCGAGGTTTGCGCGCACCCAGGCTGCGGCCTTCCCGAAAATTTCGTGTGTGCGGGTTTCGAAGGGCCAAATGCCGCGGCTGCCCTCAAGGGCTGCCGCGAACTCACCTGGCCGCATCGTCGTCGATCCACCTGGTCATCTGCCACCACGGGCTGTCGTAGTCCTTCGCGTGGCCGGCGATCCCGTCCGCCAGCATGTCCCTTGGCGTCCCTGTCCGACGCCCAGTCGGCGCCCGCGGCGGACGGGCACCGTCGGGGGCCGTCAGCGCAGAGTGCCGCCGCAGGGACATGACCCGGACCACGACGCGGTTGAGCCGCACTTGTCGCATTGGTAGATGGGTTTGGTGCCGTTCCCGGCGGCCGGTGCGCCGCCGCTGACCCGGCTTATGCAAATGCGCATAATTGAGCTGCCTCTCTGAGGTGGCCCCGGGGCGGCTGGTTTGGCGACTCGACGCCCCGGGGCGGCTGGTTGGGTGGGCGGACTGCCCCCTCCGCTCCCCCGCCCGGTATGCCTGAGTCTCACGGCAACGGAGGCCATGGACCGGCGCTTCTGGGCTGGAAATTGGAGGTTCCTGATCGTTGCCGAGAATCTTGTCGGCCAGGGGGAACCGCGATGGATGCGTTGGCTCAGAGGCTTTTCCCGCGCAGTTCGAGCCAGATGGTGCGACCGCGCCCGTCACCGCAGCAGCCCCATCGGTCGGCGAGCAGCTCGACCAGGCCGAGCCCCCGTCCGTCTTCTGCCAGCGCGTCGAGTCGACGGGTGGCAGGGGTCTTGTCCGAGCCCTCGTCCCTGACGGCGATGATCAGTAAGGTTTCGTCGCTGTAGATGATGACGTCGAAGTGGCCGCCGCAGCCGGACGCGGTGTGTTCCAGGGCGTTGGTGGCCAGTTCGCTGACCAGGAGCACTGCTTCGTCGAGGACCGGGCATGAGGTAAGGACGCGCCGGGTGAAGTCGCGTGCCTTGGCGATCTGGTCCGCGCGTCCGGGGAAGGCGCGCCGCTTGGGTCGGGCAGTCAGCACGGCGGCTCCGTCACGGCCGGACACGGAAGGCACCGACGCCGATGTCGCCTGAGCCGGTCGTACGCCCTTCTCGTCGTGCGGGTCCGGGCGGAAGGCAACCCGTACGGTTGTGCGGGCCTGCGGGGTCAGATCACGCCAGCGCGGCGGGCCAGCCGGAGGTGGGTTGGCCGGCCCAGATCGGGTGCGTGTCCGGCGGCATCGGCGCTGATCACAGCTTCCCCGGGCACACGTCACGACACGCGCCAGCACGCCCAGGCCGGTGGAGTCGATGTACTCCAGGCCCGCCAGGTCCACGATGACCCGCGGGCCATACGCCGCCACCGCGGCGGGCAGATGCGCGGCGACACCCGGCGCATCGGCGAGATCAAGCTCTCCACGCAATGCCACGACCCAGTAGCCGTTGAATTCACGTGTGTTTAAAGTCATGCTAAACATGGGCGTCCTCCTTGCTGATCAAGCAGCCAGGCGGGGTCTCGACCCAACGGCTAATACCGGAGCTTCCACCATTGACTCTACGCCGCCTATCCCGCCCGCGTCCCACATATTTCCGCAAAAGAATCAGGAAAAGGACCGGGCCAGATCAACGATGGGATCCAATGCTGAGTTGGCAAAATGCGGTATATCAGCGATGCGCTTCCCGCATTGTCCGGAAATTTAGGTGCCAGCCGCTCACCGGTTCGACCGGCACGGATTGGGCGCGGACGCGCTGTCCCAGCACGGGTGCTCCCATCGCACGTTGATCTTGTAATTAGCCCCTGGAGGCTTATTCATAAGGGTGACTCCGCCGTGCGGACTAATCACGCACCCAGGCCTTGCCAGGAATTCGCTGTCCACATATCCATAGATTCCCTGAGAATTTCCGGAAACCTCTCGACAAGGCAACGGTCCCTGCCCTTGAATCTCGTGCGATTCCAAACGCGAACCGAGGGCGAGACCGTTGGACTACGAGGTTCTCACAGGGCTGAGCGTTGGGCAACTCCTAATGCTTACCGCACGCTGAACCGGTAGCTCGCAGCACGAAATAGCGTCAATTCAGCTGTCCGGATTTCGCGGGGGTCGCGCCGCACCGGAGTTGCGCGTTTGACCTCGACGACGGGCGTGCTGGGCGTGAAATGCGGGCTGGCAGGTGCCTGGCCTGCCAGCCCGCGCGAACGATCCTCAGTTCACCACCAATAGGGGTGGCGGTGGTGCCAGCCGCCGTAGTAGTAGCCGCCGCCGTAGCATGGCCCGTACGACCAGTAGCCGCACCAGTAGCCGCCGTGTTCCTGCACCTGGACGGCGTGACTGGCGACAGGGGCTGTGGTGGCGGCGTCTGCCGCGGCGGGCGCGATTGCCGCCACGGTGAGGCCGATTGCGCCGGCTGCGGCGATGGTCGCCGCGGCGCGCCTGAACCGACTGTTGATCATGGGAGGTACCTTTCCCCGTGTTTCGGCCCGTGACCGTAACGGCCGTGAGCCGGGTTGTGTCGCTGGTTTATTCCCCGCCGCGCTCCGTATCCGCTTGAAAACTTTCCGTCACGATCCAAAGCGGCGGTTGTGCGCGCTGGGCGTGGGCGGTGGCGTGAAACGTCGTTGGCGGGTTGTTGCCGCGATCCGGTTGATGCCCCGCTGCCTCAGCTATGGGCTGTGGTCTTGCGCGGGCAGGGGCCCCCCGTCCGGGGGACTTCACAGGGGCGGGCCCACCCGGACGGGTGAGCGGGGGTGTCCCCTGGGTGCTGCGGTCGTCGCCGTGTCTTCGCTGGCCTGGTTCCTGTGCTGCCAACTACCTTGACCTTAGCCGGTAGGGGCACTGGGCGGCAGCGGTTGGCGTTCCGCCGCGCCGGCGACGTTCAGGCACTGATCGTTAACGGTCCGTGTCATGCGCTGCGGCGAAGACGGCGTAGGCGCGGGCCACGGCGGCCGGTCGACCCGCATTTGCCGGACACAGAACCTGCGCTCCCGTGCCGTCGAATCGGGCAGGTAGAGGGGTTCGGACTGCATGCTGTTGCCATCCTCCTCGTCGCCTGTGCCGGGAATTTTCTGGCCGGGCACGTCGATCCGGATGCCCGCCGCCTGCAGGACGGTGATCAACTGATCGCAGGCGGAACGCAATGGTTGGCGTTCGCGTCTGGCGTTCGCGTCTGACAGGACCCGCCCGGCTTTCGTTTCGACGATGAGCCCCGCCGCACAGACGCGGTCACGTATTCGATCAAACCCGCTAGCGGGGACAGTTCGGCGTGTCCTCCGCCGGAGGGGTCGGAGACGGTGACGCGCGCGAGATAATGGCTGGCGTGCGAGAGCGGGTGCGGAGCCTGGCTTCGCTGGCAAGTGAGATCCGGGCCCGGCCGTGCCCGGGAGCCGTCCGCCTGGTGGCGGTGGATGGGCGGGCTGGCGCCGGTAAGTCAACGCTGGCCCGGGCCCTCGCCGCGGCCTGTGGCGGGGTGCCGGTGATCAGGGTGGACGATTTCTTGTACTGGCGGGACATCGACGGCTGGTGGCCCCGGCTGGAGCGCGAGGTGCTGCGGCCCTTGCTTGCCGGGTCCCCTGCCCGGTTCCGTGTCCGCGATTGGGCGAATGATCCCCTCGGCCACGGCCTGGACGGCTGGGTCGAGGTCGCTTCCGCTGACGTGGTGATCGTCGACGGAGTGACCTCGTCCCGTCGGGCCGTCGCCGCCGATCTTGCCATGTCCTTGTGGGTCGAAGCTCCAGGCGGCGAGCGGCTGCGCCGCGGGATCGCCAGGGACGGCGAGCAGCGGCGGCCGCTGTGGATCGAGTGGATGGCCCTGGAAGACGAGTTCTTCAGCCGCGACGGCGCCGCGGCGCGAGCGGACCACGTCGTCTGCGGGCGGCCCTCCATTCCGCACGACCGGGCCACCGAATTCGTCGTCATCGAGACAGGGTAGGTGCGCGACACGGAGTAGGTGCTCGCTTTCTGGCCCAGCCTGAAGCGGTCCGGATTCGCCGACTCCATCGCGCGCCCTGCGACAATGGCGAGGCGTCTGCGCATGTGCGGACGCGGGTTACCCGCTGAGACTGACGGTGCCGTCCGCATGCAGATTCCACCCGGGATTGTGCGCCACTTCCCACGGATGCCCATCCGGGTCGATGAACACAGCCGAGTACCCGCCCCAGAAGGTCTCGGCTGGCTCACGTCCGATCACGCCGCCTGCAGCCCGCGCCTGCTCGATCACCGCGTCGACCTCCCCGCGGGACTGGACGTTGTGGGCCTGCGTAACCCCGCCCCAGCCGGCCGCGTCCCGCACAGCGCCGTCTTCGGCGAGCCTGGCCCGATCCCACAAAGCCACGACCATCCCGCCAGCCTGGAAGAAGGCTACGTCGGCGGGCGATTCGGCGGCCGGTCGCCAGTCCAGGGCCTCATAGAAGGCCCTGGCCACGTCAAGATCTCTAACGCCCAGAGTGACCAGGCTTAGACGCTGCTCCACAAGATCCTCCATGTCTCTCGCACTGCCGCCCGCCCGTCCACCTCGGCTCCTGGAGACCGTGGCTGCGTGACGTTGATGGGCGTAGCCTCTACAGTCCCCGGTGAGGAGATCACCGGCTTGTTCCGCAGAGGGGCGCATGTCCGGCACGCGGCTGGCCGAGGGTGAGGATAGTGGCATGGACGTCTTGAGCAGCCGGATCCTGTTGCGGCCCACCGACCCAGATCAGAGCCAGCGCTTCTACCGCGACGTGCTTGGCTTGGCGATTCACCGGGAGTTCGGCCCCGCGGCCGATCCCGGGATGGTGTTCTTCCTCGGCTCGGGATTCCTGGAGATCTCCGGCCGCTCTCCCGGTCCTCCGGGACGCTCATTGATGATCTGGATCCAGGTCCGGGACGTCCACGCTGAGCATGAACGGCTGTCCGCCGCCAGCGTTCGCGTGCTCCGCGAGCCACAGACCGAGCCCTGGGGATTGGCCGAGATGTGGATCGAAGACCCCGACGGGGTACGGATAGTTCTCGTCGAGGTACCCGCCGGCCATCCCCTCCGCCGCGATCCGCGATCCTCATCGCAGGCCAGCGCCAAGTAGCGCGTCCACATCGCCCCACGAGTACCGGGCGCTCCTCAACGCCGCCGGCCAGCGCCAGGCGCTGAGCAGTGACGCCTGCGTGCGTTGCCGGCACCGTGCACCACCAGCGGCAGAGTGTGTCGTGGAGGGCCGCAGCGCTGGTTCGGCCGCTGCCGGCAAGGTCTAGGCTCTTCGGATGTGGGTGCGCACGAGGTTGTGCTGCTGCACGGTCAGCCGGGCTCCGGCTCGGACTGGCAGCAGCTGGCTGACCAGCTGCCACGCGAGCTGCACATCGCGGCGCTCGACCGGCCAGGGTACGGGGGCAGCCGTAAGGCGGCCGGTGGCTTCGCGTTCAACGCGCGCGCGGTTTTGGCGGAGCTTGATGCGCGAGGCGTCGAACGGGCAGTGCTGGTTGGTCACTCCTACGGAGGAGGCGTCGCGCTGTCGGTGGCCCAGCTGGCACCTGAGCGTGTCGAGGCGCTTGTACTGCTAGCGAGCGTAGGCCCGGGCTGCCTGACCGGCTGGGACCGGCTGCTTGCCTCCCCGGTGGCCGGTGAGGTATGCGCGCTCGCGGCGTGGTGGCTGACTCCGTGGCTGGCCCGCGCCCGGCTGGCTGGCATCGCCCGGTGGCGACGGCGGCCTGTCGCCGCGCATGAGCACGTCAACTGGCACATCTGGGGCAACGCGCACCACGATCACGGGCCGCTGTGGCGTACCTTCCTCACCGAGCAGCGCGCCCTGGTACATGAGCTCGGCGACCTCACCGCCGCGCTGGCGGGCGTACGACAGCCGGTACTGCTGCTCGCCGACCCCCACGACACACTGATCCCGGTCGAGACGACCCATCAGCTGGCGGCGGTCCTGCCAGATGCCCGCGTCCAGCTGCTTGCCCAGATCGGCCACCACCTTCCCCGCCGTGGAGCGCCCGAGATCGCGGCGGCGATAATTGACTTCCTGGCGGCACTGGACAAGCGGCCAGCGCCAGCCTGACCCCCACAGCCAGTGGCGATCTCCTTCCTGCACGCCGCCCGAGCGGGCCAGGCTGGGTCCACGGCCCCACATCACTGACCGGGCCTCCCGGCACCCCCGGTCGGCGCATGTGCATGTGCTGGCCAGTGGCGCCGGGGGCCCCTGCCGGGGGGCGCGCGCACGGCGCGGCCGGAAGCGACATCATCACCGTGCGTAAGAACGGGAGGAACAGGCATGCTCACAGACTTTTACACCGCGTTCGGGACGGTGTGCTTCACGCTGCTGGGGCTGTGGCTGGTGGTGGTCCAGACCCGGCACGCGGAATGGCGGGGAGTGGCGATCCATCGGCGGCGGGCCTACGGGATCGCGCTTTACTTCTCCTTGCCCGGGCTGATGAGCCTGCTATCGCTCGTGGACCCGGCCAGCACGACGCTGTGGCGGGTCTCATTCGCAGTCGTCGCCGGCAGCGGCGCGATTGTCCTCGTGCTGGTGCGCGGTCCGTTGCCCACATGGATCGGCCATACGGCCTACCTGGCGGCCGTCGCGTTATACGTTCTGATCGCGGTCGTAGCGGCAGTGCCCGGCGTCGTCGCCGATGTCGGCATGTCGGTTCGGCCGCTTCGCGTCGAGGCGGTCCTGCTCACGATCCTTGTCTTCGTCGGCGTCAACGTCGCGTGGCTGCTGCTCTTCGACGAGACATCGGCGACCACGAAATCGGCGAGTGTCCGCTGACGCGTGGGGGTCGTCAGGCCCGCCGATGGCAAGCACAGCCAGCGCGTCGCCACCGGCCCGGCCCTGACAGCCCCGCGCCGGTGCGCCTGATCGCCGAGTTCGACAACCTCCTCCTGTCCCACGCCGACCGCACCCGCATCATCAGCGAGGACAGCCGCAAGCGGCTCTTCACCCGGAACGACATGGCGCCCGCCGTCCGTGACGGTGAACCGTGCGCCTGTTCTGGTCCAACCCGCGGCCGGGGTGCCAGTTCCGGCGCTGAATACCCGCACTGTCACCGGCCGGCGCTGTCAGTCTCCGATTGGTCCACCGCGCCAGGCCGGCAGGGCTCGATGACCGACGGCAACGTCGAAGGCTGCGCGAGCCAGAAGGCGGGTGGAGTCAAGCGTGGGCAGAGGAGAGACGTCGGGCGTCACCAGGAGCGGGATCTCTGTGCACACGAGGGCGACTGCGTCACAGCCCTGTGCCGCCAGCTGCTCTATGATGCGAACGTATTCCTGACGCGAGCTTGCTGTGAACACGCCGTTCACCAGTTCGTCAAAAATGATCTTGTTGATGATGTAGCGGTCGTCCCCGCCGGGTACTTCGGCGGCGATCCCGCGGGCGGAGAATGCCCGGGGGTAGACCGGGCCGTTCATGAGGTACGTGGTGCCGAGCACGCCGACACGTCTATGGCGGTTGCGGACGGCCTGGTCTGCGACCACCTCGGCGATGTGGAGTCCTGGAAGTGCGAGCTCGGCTCCCGGTTCTTCGAGGGCCATATGCGCGGTGTTGTCCGGGCAGGCGAAGAAGTCCGCGCCCGCACGGGCGAGCCGCTGTGCGCTTACGGACAGCGTGGCCCGGATCGAGATGTAGTCACCTTCGTGCCACGCGGGCATGCTGCGGGCCAGGGCGATGCAGTCCAGGGTCACATCCGGGTGTTCATTGGCACCTAGTCGATGGAATCCCTCCTGACAGAAGGCCCGGAAGCACAGCGCGGCCCCCTCCGTGCTGTGCGCGAGAATGCCAAGGTGCTTCATGATGGCTCCACCAGCCCAGGGATGTCGTGTGCCATGACCATTATCGAACCAGTGCACCAGGGCGATGGGCTGCGCCGCGACCGATCGGTGCGCGCCTTATCTTAGGATCCAGGCGTGGCCGTCGCCGACGCCCCGATCCTCGAGTGCGCCGCCGACAAGGGCCGCCAGTTTGGGTGCGCCTTCGAGTTCGTGGATGACGGTCACCGAGCAGACGTTCTGGCCCTCTTTGAGCTTATGGGTGACGCGGGTGACCGGTTCTGAAGCAATGTCCGGGTCCATGAGCGCAGCTCCTGGTGGCGAACCGGGTGCTGCGGTCGTTCCTCGACGCGCAGCTCGTGGTCGCCGAGCGGCTCGCCGCGCGCCAGACGCGACGCCAGGTCGTCGACAAGGAGTTCCTCGACGAGTGCAGCGGCGTGGGGCAGCAGATGCTGCAGGGCCGACTGCACGGGCCGGAGTCGCTGTCACGGGAGCTGTTCCTCAGCGCGCTGAAACTCGCCGCGAACCTGGATTTGATCGACTCAGGTCGGGAGGAGCTTGCGCAGCGCAGGCAGGCTTTCGCCGCGCGGCTGCGCGGCGTCGTCGCGCGGGTGATCATGATCGAAGAGATCGACGCAGCGTCGCGACGGGAGGCGGTCGGTGTCGAACCGTAGGCAGTCCGCTGGGCTCTGGTCCGAGGAGCAGCTGGCCTCCGACGTCGATGCCGGACCGCGGGGCCCGCATGTGGGTGCGTTCTTCGACTTCGACGGGACCCTGATCGACGGATACTCACTGTCCGCGTTCGCCCGTCACCACCTGCGCTCACTACATGTCGCACCGGCCGACGTGGGGCGGATGCTGCTCACCGGCCTGCGCGGGGTGAGCAGCGAGGCGGACTTCGAGCGGTTCACCGCGGCGAGCATGCGCGTCTGGGCCGGGCGCAGCGAGGACGAGCTCACCGAGCTGGGCGAGCGCCTCTGGGTTCAGGGTATCGCCGGCTCGCTGTACCCGGAGGCGTGGCGGCTGGTCGAGGCGCACCTCAGGGCCGAGCACACCGTCGTGCTCGCATCGTCGGCCACGCGGTTCCAGGTGGAGCCTGCGGCCAGGGCGATGGGTGTGCAGCACATCCTCGTCTCGCCAGTGGAGATCGTGAATGGAATCTGCACGGGCCGCCCCGGTGGGCCGCTGCTGTGGCGGGCAGGTAAGGCTGCGGCGGTCCGCGCGCTCGCTGCCGACCACGACATCGACCTGCCCGAGAGCTACGCCTACTCCGACGGCGATGAGGACGTGCCGTTCCTGCGGACCGTCGGGCGGGCGCGGGCGCTCAATCCCGGCCGTGGGCTGGCGGCGGCAGCGCACCACTACGGGTGGCCGGTCGCCCGGTTCCGGTCACGCGGCCGGGCCGGGGTGAGCGAGATGGCCCGCACCGCGGCGAGCCTCACGGGCATGTTCGGTGGTTTCATGACGGGTGTGGCGCTTGGGGCGCTGACCGGGTCCCGGCGTGAGGCCGTCGACCTCGGCATCACCCTTGGCGGCGAGCTGGGGAGCGTGCTGGCCGGGGTGCGGCTGGACGTCCGCGGCGCTGAGCACCTCGCCACCCGGCCCGCAGTGTTTTTGTTCAACCACCAGAGCCAGCTCGACGTGCTCATCCTGGCTAAGCTGCTGCGCGGCGGGTTCACCGGCGTGGCGAAGAAGGAGCTGGCCAACAGCCCTGGGTTCGGGCTGGTGTTCCGGCTCGCGGACGTGGCGTTCGTCGACCGCGCCGACAGCGCCTAGGCGCATAGGGCGCTCGAGCCAGCGGTCCAGAAGCTGCGCGCGGGGCTGTCGCTGGTCATGGCACCGGAGGGCACCCGATCGGTGACCCCGGCACTGGGGCCGTTCAAGAAGGGCGCGTTCCACGTCGCAATGCAGGCGGGTGTGCCGGTCGTCCCGATCGTCATTCGCAACGCGGGCGAGCTGATGTGGCGTGGTGCGTCGACGATTCGCGCCGGGACCGTGCAGATCGCGGTGCTGCCACCGATCCCGACGACCGGCTGGACGGTCGAGGAGCTTGACGAGCACCTCCAGGAGGTTCGCGGGCAGTACCAGGCAACGCTCGCCGACTGGCTCGGCCGCGGCTGCGGGCGCGTCAAGGTCACGGAGCCCAGGCTGCCCGGTCCGCCCGCGGCTGTCCCGCTGGAGTGGGGCGCTTCGACCGAGATGAACCCGCTGGAGACGGCGATGTGGCGCGCCGAGGCGGCCGACCCTCGGCTGCGCGTTAACGTTTGCCTGCTCGAGCTACTCGACCCCATCCCCGATTGGGACCGGCTGCTCGCCGCCCACGAGTGGGCCTCTCGCATGGTGCCGCGGATGCGGCAGCGGGTGATCGAGCCGACGTTCGGGGTCGGGACACCGACCTGGGTCACCCTCGATGAGCTCGACCTTTCCCGTCACGTCCACCGCGTCGGACTACCCGCACCCGGCTCGCTGCGCCAGCTCCTCGACGAGGTGCAGCAATTCGCTGCCGCCCCCTTCGACCGGGACCGCCCGCTGTGGGAGGCGCTGCTTCTCGAGGGTCTCGCCGACGGCCGTGCCGGGTATGTCATCAAGAGCCACCACAGCGTGACCGACGGGCTTGGTGCGGTCCAGCTGATAATGCAGCTGCACAGCCGCACCCCGGAGCACGACCCGCATCGGCCCGAGCCGCCGGTGCGTGCGCTCGTCGAGGCGTCGCGATTCAGGCTGCTCACCGAGCAGGTCGCGGACGCGGTCCGGACCACACCCGTGGGGGCGCTGCGCCGAGGCGTGGGGGTGCTCGGCGCGGTGGCGCGGCCCTGGGAGACGGCCTCGCGGAAGGCAGGGCAGGCGGTCGACGTCGCCTACTGGCTGGGCCAGAACGCCGCCACCGCCGCCGCTCCCGGCTCGGCGCTGCTGGCCCCACGCGGCGGCAGCTGGCACTTCGAGCTGCTCGACGTGCCGCTGGCCGACCTCAAGGCCGGGGCGAAGGCGGGGGGCGGCTCCCTCAACGACGGGCTGCTTGCGGCGGTGATCGGCGGGTTCCGCCGCTATCACGAACGGCACGGCGCCCGGGTCGACAGGCTCACGGTCGGGTTCCCCATCAGCCTGCGCGCGCAGGACGACCCGCAGGGCGGCAACCGTTTCACTGGTGCCCGGTTCGCCGCGCCCATGGCCGAGCCTGACCCGGTCGCCAGGATCGCCGCGGTGAGGCAGTTCGTGCTGACTGCCCGAGCCGCGAGCGCCACCGTGGCCGACGCGGTGTCAGCGGCGCTCGGCCCGGCGCTCGGCTGGCTGCCCGCACCCGTCATCGGAGCCGTCTCGGGCCGGCTCACCAGCACCAACGACGTGCAGGTGTCCAACGTCCCCGGGGTGCCGCACGCGGTGTACATCGCCGGGTCGCGGATCACGCACATGTACCCGTTCGGCCCACTCCCCGGCTGCGCGGCGATGATCACCCTGATCTCGCACAACCAGGGATGCTGCATCGGGACCAACACCGATACGGCCGCGATCACCGATCCCGACGGGCTCGCCGAGGACCTCCGGGCGGGCCTGGGCGAGGTGATGGCGCTGGCGCGGTGACGTCCGCTGGCCGGTGGACGTTATCGATCGCGTCAGCTCAGGTGCCGGTGAATCGGCCACGGCGCAACCGCATTGCGCCCCGCTCGACGGACCTCCGGCGGCGTCGAGACCATCACGCGCGGTTGTGACCGGTAATGCGCTCCAACACGCGAGGTGCGGCGAGCGAACTTGCGCGGTCTGGCGGCAAGACCGGGGATTCAGCGTTGGCCCGCCCGAGCGTTGCGCCTTGTCGTCGTGCCGGCCGGTTCACAGGACGCGATGGATCGCGTACTCGATTTCCCGCCGGCCCGCCAGCCGTCCCTCGGCGATGAACAGGTTGCCGGTCAGCCACGCGTAGCGCCCCGCGCCGACGATGAACTCTGGTATGACGCGTATGTACTGATCCTGCCAGTCTGTCTCGCCACCGTCGCGCAGGACTGTCAGGAACGCGTCGGTCGCCCGGATCAGGCCGGTGTCGCAGTGCATCAGGATCACGGTCCTGTCGTCCGTAACCAGCGACACGCGCATGTCCTGGCGGTGGATCCCGTCCGGTCCACGGCGTATCCAGTCGCTTCCTGGCATCGCGAGCCTGGCAGCGATCCGCGGTCCTGTGAGGGTCGCGGCTGTGATCTGCCAGCCCAGCCGGTCCCCGAGCGGAGCTCCCGCCGTCGGCGCCAGCGGGCCGTCGATCGTCTCACGGTAGGTCATCTCGTAGTCCAGGCTGATCATTCGTGCACCTCCTTGACCGGGCCAGCCGCGCCGCCCCGGTGATCACGCCCGTGAAACGCGGGTCGAGGGCGCCAGGTTTCTGACACCCACCATCGTCGCTGGCCACGTGGCCGTGTTGTTCTCGCGCCCCGGCTCGGTCAGCGACGCTGCCCAGCGTTTGCGCCCACTGATAGAGCGACCGGATCGTGTGGCTGAGCTCACGCCGAGCCGGGTGAGCTCATAGCTGCCGCCATCGGCGTGCTCAGCGCGCCGGTGCTCGGCCAGTTCGGGCATTGCCCACGCGCCCAGAGGCGTCGCCTTTGTCATCCCCGGGCGCGCGGGACCTAGCCCGCCGCGGGAGGATCCTGTCCCGTCACGGGAGCTTCAGCGAACGCGCGTATCACCAGCGCCAGCGAACGATCAGAGATCACAGACTTGCCGGTTTCCCACCTGTAGATCAGGCGCGTGACCGATGAAGGGTCACGGGGCGGCACCGATCCCATCTCGTCAGCAGCGTGCGAGATCGCCTGAGCGAAGGCCATCACCGACCAGCCACGCGCGAGACGTTCCGTGCGTATCCACTCCCGCAGGGGAACGTCGTCAGACATGGGACATCACGGCTTCAAGCGTCGCCATCTGCGTGCAGACCTGGCCGGCGAGGAATCCGTCAACCGTGGTCCCCTGCCCGCTCACGAGCACCGCCGTGGCGTAGATCCTTCCGCTGGAGCTGGTCCAGATGTGCCACTGCGGGAAGTGATCTTTCACGGCGTCAAGATCGCCCGTCGTATCGACCACCCTGATACCCCGGGTCGCCAGCGACCCGGCGACCCCCGGCCAGTGCAGCTCGCAGTAGTCAGCAGGGTGCGCGTTGCGATGCGCCAGCAGCCGGACCACGGCAATGCTGCGGCAGTACTCCGAGGTACATGTGGCGCCGTCCGGCGGGATGGACGCTTGATGTGACAGCATGATTCACTTCAGCCCGTTCGCTCGCTTGTGTCGCTACGATTCTTACGGGGGGCTGTGTAGTACGCAGCACACGCAGCGTAGACAACGGCGATGGTAGAATCTTGCGATCGCGTGTAGAGGTGGCCATGGGTCAAGATCCCAACAGCTCCCCCCTAGCTTTCTTCGGGGCAGAATTACGGCGCCTGCGTGACAAGACAGGAATCACGCAGGCGACACTGGCCGAACAAACAAATTACGCTCTCGCTACCGTATCCGCTTTTGAGACGGGAACACGCATCCCGTCACAGGACTTCGCGGAGCGTGCGGATAAGGTGTTCGGCACCGAAGGGGACCTTGCGCGCCTACAGGGCCTAGTCGAGCAAGTGTCAGTGCGGCCATGGTTCCGTGATCGTGTCGAAGTTGAGCGCAGAGCCAGCGAAATACGCGAATACGACTCTTACCAAATACCGGGACTACTCCAAACGGAGGATTATGCACGTGTGATTGTCAGTGCCGTAAGGCCAGCACTGCCAGACGACGCCATAGAGCGTGCGGTAGCACTGCGTATGACGCGTCAGCAGATCCTAGAGCCAGACGACGATACGCCACTAGACCAGGATCACACGCCGAGACTATGGGTGATCATCGATGAATCCGCGCTATATCGCGCCGTCGGCGCTCCGGAAATCATGCAAGCGCAGCGTGACCACCTGGCCATTATGGCGCGTCGGCTCAACGTCACAGTGCAGATCATTCCCAACACAGGCCCAACGTGCGCATTCGGCCGGGCGTTCGCAGTCCTAGTGGCCCGCAATAACTCTTCCGTCGTCTACTTTGAAGACATCGGCACTGCCCGCTATGTCCGTGATCGTGATGAGGTGAGCCGATACCTGCTAGTATTTGATCACTTGCGGGCGAGCGCACTCGATGACAGCAGGTCACTAAAGCTAATCAAAGGTGAGGAATAAATGAACTACAAATGGCGTAAATCAAGCTACTCGGGTGGCGAGGGCAACTGCGTAGAAGTCTCCCCCACCCCCAACGGGCACGCCGTGAGGGACAGCAAGGACCCTGACGGCCCGGTCCTGCGCCTCACATCCGGTGAGTGGAAGGCATTTATCGCACGCATAAAGGACCATAGCTAGCGAATTAAGAGCACCAAAAATCAGGGCTGAGTTGCGCAACTCGGCCCTAATTCACGTTACCGGCAGCCCAGTTAAATGATCGCTGCCGGTTCCGGCATTCCCGCAATCCGCACGGGGGAATGCCAGCCTAGGCTGATCGCGCGCCCGCAACACGTTCATGCCCTCTGCCTGCTGCTGGGCCGTAGTCAAGCAGTGCGGGCTTGCCGATCCCGGCCTCACCCACGATGGCCAGGACACTGCTGCGGCCACTGCGCGCACCGTGGAATGTCCACAATCGAAGAACCGGTGACCGTCGACCTGGACAAGCTGATGGGATTCGTGTTCAGGGCCGTCGACGAAGTCGGCGGCACCCTCAATGCCGCGCTCGTGGTAATGGGCGACCGGCTCGGGCTGTATCGCGCCCTGGCCGGGGCCGGCCCGCTGACACCCGCGGAGCTCGCCGAGCGCACCGGCACAACCGAGCGCTACATACGCGAGTGGCTGAACGCGCAAGCCGCCGGCGCCTACGTTGACTACGACCCCGGCAGCGGCCGCTACACCCTGCCCGCCGAGCAGGCGGTGGCACTGACCGACGACTCGAGCCCGGCGTAGCTGCCGGGCTTCTTCCAGATCGCGCTGGGCTCAGTGCTCGACTCGCCACGGGTCACGGAGGCGGCAAAGACCGGCGCCGGCATCGGGTGGCACGACCACGTCCACGACGTCCACGACGGCTGCGAGCGATTCTTCCGCCCCGGTTACAACGCCAATCTCGTCTCCGCGTGGCTCCCGGCACTCGAAGGGATCGTCGAAAAGCTTCAGCGTGGCGCGAAGTTGACGTCCTCCCCGCCCTGAAGGGATGGGGATTCCTCCTGCGCCGCTCACGCGGCGCTCCGGTGGGTTCCTGTTTCACTGGGTCCTGCCCGGGCAAGCCCTCGTCTTCCGGTCCCTCCGCGGGCGTTTAGGCTCTCCCTCCGCCCGAGGGCGAGCACGTTCTTGGCGGCGTTGTGGTCCCGGTCGTGGACCGTCCCGCACGCGCCGCAGGTCCAGGTGCGGACGTGCAGCGGTTGCGGGCCGTCCTTGACCCGGCAGGCTGAGCACACCTGGGAGGTGGGCTCAAACCTGCCGATCCGGCCGAACACCCGGCCATACCGCTTCGCCTTGTACTTCAGCATCCCGGTGAACGCCGACCACCCGGCGTCATGCACCGGCTTGGCGAGCCGGGTCCGGCCGGGCCCGGCCACGCACAAGTCCTCCACGTACACCGCTTGGGTCTCGCGGATGATCGTGGTCGACAGCTTGTGGTGGAAGTCGCGGCGGGAGTCTGTCACCCTGGCGTGCGCGCGGGCCACCAGGACCCGCGCTTTGTCCCTGTTGGCCGGGCCTTTGCCCGTGCGGCTCAGGGCCTGCTGCACCCGCTTGAGCTTGCGTTCGGCGCGGCGCAGGAACTTCGGTGCCGTCACGACGGTGCCGTCCGGCAGCACCGCAAACGCCGTCAGCCCCAAGTCGATCCCAGCCTCAGCATCCGCCACCGGGAACCGCCCGGCGCCGGCGACCGGGCCGGTTCCGACCACGAATGAGGCGAAGTACCGCCCGGCCGCGTCCACGATTACCGTCACGGACGACGGCGCGGAGGGCAGGTCACGGGACCACCGGACGGCGACGTCACCGATCTTCGGCAACCGCAGCCGCCCGTTGCCGGGCACCTTGAACCGGGCGCTGGCGGTGAACCGGATCGCCTGCCTGTGGTCCTTGCCGGACCGGAACCTCGGTGGCCCGCTCCCCGGGCCGTTGCGCTTCCCGGTGAGCGAGGTGAAGAAGTTCCGGTACGCGGCGCCCAGGTCCGCCAATGCCTGCTGCAACACCACGGCGGGCACCTCGCCCAGCCAGGTGCGTTCCGGGCTGGCCCTGGCGGTGGTGAGCCGGGCCGGCAGTTCGGCGCCCGTGATGCGGGGCAACCCGGCTGCGTGCGCTTCCCGGCGGGCACGCGGCCCGTCGTGGAAGACGACCCGCGCGCAGCCGAACGCCCGGGCCAGCGCCTGACGCTGCCCAGGTGCCGGGTCGAGGCGGTACTGATACCGGAGCCGCACCCGCTCAGTATACTTGGTCTCATGACCGGCTACGACGCTATACGCACCGGCAGGCACTGTGTTTTCGTGTTGCACGCACACTTGGTCTTCGTGACCAGGTACCGGCACCCCGTGTTCGCCGCCGCGCACCTGCGGCGGATCGAGGAGATCATGCGGGACGTATGCGCCGACTTTGAGACCGGGCTGGCCGCGTTCAACGGCGCGGCCAACCATGTGCATCTGCTGGTCAGCTTCCCGCCCAAGGTCGCGCTCGCGCGGCTGGTCAACAGCCTCAAGGGCGTGTCCTCGCGGCGTATGCGGCAGGAGTTCCCCGGCCTGGCACGGCACTACTGGCGGGCGAACCGGCTGTGGTCCCCGTCCTACTTCGCCGGCTCGGTCGGCGGCCCGCCAATCAGTGACCTGCGACAGTACATCGAACAGCAGAACCAGCCGTTGTGACATGGCTCAGGCCCATCCGCCTTCACCACCGGCCCGAAGGCCGGCGCACTGGCGGACACTTTGGTAGCCCACGTGGCGGGCGTTGTCCCATCTCCTCCCAATCGGGCTTGGTCACGCGCGCCGGGGCGTGGCCATCGCTGACGAGCTGCGCCGGCTGCATCCCGGCCTCGAGATCGACTGGCTGGCCCAGCACCCGGTCACCACGACAATCCAGCTATTAACAAGTACAAGTACGTAAGCTCACGGAAAGCCCCCGACGTGCGGGCACGGAAACACCACGGTGGACTCGTCACGGAAACGTGACTCACGGGCCAGCCCTTGTGGCGATGGCTCCTCCGCGTCGGATCCATGCCTGAGCGGATTTGACGCGGAGCAGCCCAGGCCGCTCATGGGATCGCGGCTGCCACGAAACCGCTGATGGGCGGCAATGTCACCGACGAGGGCGCGCTCACGATTGGGGTGATCAGCTGGACGCCACCTGCCCGCGTTTCGAGCACGCGGCCCGCCCACACAGGCCCGGAACCGGCGATAGGCGATACCACGATGGCGAACCCGTTGGGTACGCTGCGTGGCGCCGCCACCTTGATACTGGCGGAACGCCCGGCCGCGATCGAAACGAGCTGACCCGCACCGAGCGAACCGCCGCTGCCCGCCGTGGTGATCCGGACCTGCGCTGAGCCATAAGGCGCGGACAGCACGACGGACGTCGTGTACCCGGCGTCTGTCGGGTTGTCCGCGATGACGCCTTGCTGCTGGACGGGGCCGGTCGCGGCGGTGAACGCATGGCCGGCCGCGAGCACCGCCGCGGTCACAGGGATCGCTGACCGCATCCGCAACGCGGCAGGAATGCCGTTCAGTGACGACAGGTCAAGCGCCACCACAGAGCCCGCGGGCACGTCAATACCACCGGCCCCGGCCGGCTCGTAGGTGCCCGCGGGGGTGATCGCCTGAACGCGCACCTGCGCGTCGCTCCCGCCAGGATCGATCAGGTAAAGCCGACGGCCGGTGCCTGCGCCTGGCAGGCCGGGGATGACCACCTGCGTGGCAGGCGCCGAGGCTGCCCGCCACCACCCGGCCGCCGTCTGCACGGCCGCGACCACGCGGCCGACGCTCGTGCGGACGTGCAGGGCCACGACCTCGTCGCCCGGCACGAGCTTGCTGACCGGCTGGACCACACTGCCGCCTGGCGGCACCTCGATGCCCGTATCCGCGTTGCCCTGGAGCGGCCCAGTGTCCGTGAAGATCTCGACGTCCACGGCTGCAGGTTCGCTGTCCGGGTTCACCAGATGCAGGTCGATGGCTGCTGCGTTGCCCGGTCCGGGGCCGAGGAACCAGAAGTCGGTGCCAGGCTGCGTGCACTGAACACTGGTGACGGTGGACGCGGAGCCGTTAAGGGGATAGGTGGTCTGCTCGGCGTCAAGGCCCTGCGCCATCGGGCCGGTCGCGTCGATGATCACCGCTTCCGGCTGCGCTTTGCCCGCCTGCTGCGTCTCGCGCGGCGTCCTGCCCACGGCGAAGCCGTTTTCGGACAACCAGAGCCGGCCCGGCTGCGATACCGCAAACAACGGGGCCGTGGGCGCCGCGGCGGCGGACCCTGTGCCGGTTCCCGCGCTCGCCGCGGCCCTTGTCCCCACGCTTGGTGCGGCTACAAGCTCCGCACGACCCTCACCCGTCGACTGGCCTGGCGCGGCGAACACCGCGATACGGCCGGAGCCGGGCGCGGGACACGACTTGATGCTGGATGTCACGGGCGCAACCTGCGGCCGCCCAGCCCCCACCCGTGCGCTTCCTCCCGTGGGACGGCTTACCCAGGCCACGCCGAACACTGCCGCGAGCGCGAGCACGACCAGCCCGAACAGCACGAAGCGGCTGGCGACAAGACCTTTCACCCGCGCCATCCCGGCGTGTCTGAACCAGAACCGCGCGGCGCGGGAGCCTCTGGCGGGTACGGCGCGCGCGGATACGGGACCGGCGCTCCTGGCGGGTACGGTTCCCTCGACTGCGGTGCTTGCGACCGCGGTGCTTGCGACTGCGGTGCTTGCGACTGCGGTGCTTGCGACTGCGGTGCTTGCGGGAGGGTTTGCAGGTGCGGTGCTTGCGCTTGCGGTGCGTGCGAGGGCTGGCCAGGGCCAGTGTCGCTACCTGGCGATCCACCCGTGGCGCGCGGCGCGGCTGTTCCTGGCTTCGCGCGGCCGGGCGTCCCTGTGCGGGCCAGACGCCGTGCCGTGGCGGGCCGCCCGCTCGGTGCCGTGCGGGCGCGCGTTGCCGCCTTGCCTGGCTTGCGCCGGCTGCCCCTGCGCACCGCGCTGCCGCTGACCGCCGGCTGCTCTTCCTCCTCTGCCACGGTCTGCACGCGAGTCGAAGGCAGGGCAAACAACGCGACCACGGCAATGGCGATGCCTTCGAGCGCCAGGGCCAGTCGGCGCGTCAGCATGCTGCGGCTGATGTCAAGCCTGCCGCCCCCCGCCGGGAGGTTGAAGCCCTGTGCCCAGCCATCGACAGGGCCGGCGAGAGGTGTCAGCGGACGGCCGTTCAGGCTGGCATGAAATCCGGCACCTGCCGGTTCGGCCAGGACGAGCGTCCCGCCTGCGGATGGAACAGGCGCGCCTGTCACCTCGACCCGCCCGGACCGCACGGGAACGACCGTGCCGTCCGCCTGGACCACGCGGACCCGAGCCGCGACGTCTGTCACCTGCCAGAGCCCGAAGGAGCCGGTCAGGCTTACCGGCTGCAGCCCCGGCGTCCCGTCAAGCACCCGGACCAGGCCCTGATCCAGCGGCGCAGGTAGCAGCACGAACCCGATGCCGAACTGGCCAAGCGCATGGCCGTCGTCTCCCAGGTCGCCGCCACTTCCCGTGCTCAGGCCGGCCACGACGGGGTCAAGCAGGCGCCGGACGCCGGCCGGCTGGGCCAGCTCAGGCTCACCAAGAAGCGGATCGGCATTACGCAGCACGGTGTAGTGAAGGGTTCCAGGCCCGGACCGGAGCACGAGCGTCCGCAGCCGCATACCGTCCGCTGTGGATGCGGTCACAAATGCGGGCAGCACGCTTGAGCGCGTACCGGTCAGCGGGCCACGAACCCCGCTGACCACCCAGAAGCCTGCCACGAGCACCGGTGCCGAGCAGGCAGCCAGGGCCATCGCGGCGCCGCCGAACCTGCGCAACCCGCCGGCCCGCAGCATGGCTGGCCAGGACTCGGCCGCTGTAACGGCCGCAAGCAGCACGCCTGCCGCGGTGAAGGTGAGGGCGACACCCGGCCAGCCAGGTACGGCCGGGCCGCCGACAGGTGGGGCCGCCGTGATCCTGCTCACCGTTATCGCCGCAAGCAGGCCCATCAGCGCGACTCCCCAGCCCGCCGCGACGAGGGCACGGCGGCGGTTCAGCAGCAGGGCCACCAGGCCAGCCAGCCCGAACCCGGCTGTCACCCACGCCGGCGGCAGTCCGGGGCCGCCGGGGCTAAGCAGCAGCAGCGAGGACGCGGGCAGCCCGGGACTGGCCAGGCCCTGGCGCTGCACGCCGGCTTCGAGCAGGAAAAGCGACGGGTGCATGAACAGGTCGAGTGTCCACGGGACTAGCAGCACCGCGGGTACGAGCGCGGCGATGGCGAAATTGATCACTGTCTGTGGTCTGCCCCTGCCGAAGGCCAGGCAGGCAAGCACGGCACCTATGACGCTGAGCGCCCACACCAGCGGGACGAAGGCCGCCATCACCGCGACGACCAAGCCCGCCGCCCAGGCGGCCTGCCGTGCGCGGCGCCGCGACAGGGTCAGCATCCTTCCGGCCAGAACCCCGACCACAGGAACAAGCACGAACGCCACCGCGGTGCCTATCCGGCCCGCTGCGATGGCGCCGGTCGCGACAGGAAGCAGTGCGTACGAGCATGCCACCCAGATCCGGGCCGACGTATGGCTGGTGACGCGGCGCGCCGCCAGATACGCCGTGAATCCCGCAAGCGGCACGCAGCCGAGCAGCAGGACGTCCACGGCGAGCCAGGGTTTACCGCCCAGGACGGACGACAGCAGGCCCAGGAGGGCTATGTAAGGAGGCGCATTCGCGGCCGAGCCGATCCCGACGTCGTGGTAGCCCGCCAGGTATTCCCGCCACAGGTCCGCCGAGCCACCCCACACAGGCACGAGGGCGCCGCCGCCGAGCCACCCGCCGCGTAGCAGCGAGCGCTCGGCGACGAGGGCGACGATGGTCAGCCCGAGGATGGTGAGCACACCCGGGTTGGTCATGATCCGCTGTGCCAGCCCACCATCGGTGAGCAGGGCCTCTTCGTCGTCGGCGCTGCCACCGTCCCGCGAGTGCGCTGCTGGCTGCGAGCCGGCCAGCGCGGCACCGATGATCTCGGTGATCCGTCCGACTGTCTGGCCGCGCGGCATGAAAGCCCGGACAATGGGGTACGCGATCCGGCGGCCTGGCGCTCGCCGCCCCCGTGCCCGCAGCAGCCGTAGCGGATGCCAGAGCACTGACGCGAGTGCGGTGATCTCGTCCCGCGCGGCACCCGGCTGTTTGCCCATGAGAAGGATCAGCGTGCGAAGCAGCGATCCGACCATGTTGCGGCCGACCGCGGCGAACATCGGGCCGAGCGGCAGGTTCGCGAACAGCACCAAAAGCGCGTTTTGCCGGTCCAGGTGGCGCGGGCGGTCGCCAGCCGCTCCGTCCACCGAGATGGGCCTGCACCTGCGCGCCGACGCCTCGACGTGATAAATGACCGCGTCAGTGACCAGCCGCACCCGGTAGCCTGCCCCGATCACGCGCCAGCAGAAGTCGATGTCGTCGCGGAACAGCCGGAGGCTGGGGTCGAAGCCGCCGAGGCGCTCCCACACATCACGGCGGATGAGCATGCCGGCGCTACCGACGGCCAGCACGTCGCGCTCGCCGTCGTGCTGGCCCTGGTCGAGCTCATGCGGTTCTGGGGCGGTCTCCCTGCGGCCGGCGCCGTCGATCGTGATACCTGCCTCGATGATGATCCGGCGGTCCTCCCAGTCCCTGACCTTGGGTCCGAGGACGGCGGCGCCAGGGCAGGCGCTGGCGGCATCGAGCAGGTGCTCGAGGGCTTCGTGATCCGGCGCGCAGTCGTCGTGCAGCAGCCAGACCCATTCGACGATCTCGTCGGCGCTCCGCCGCCCCGCGGAGACCGGAGTCTGGGAGGCACGGTGCCGTAGTGCCTGGGCGACGGCGGCGCCATACCCGGTGCCGCGTTCTGCCCCGAACACGGAGCCGTTGCCGAGCAGGCTGGCGAGCAGCATGCCGCTGCGATCCCTGCTGCCAGTATCAACGGCAATGACGCGCTGGACCGGGTGGGTCTGCTCGCGCAGCGCGCTTGCGACCTCAGGAAGCCAGCGGGCTCCGTCATGCGCGACGATGACCGCGCTAACGACGTGCTGGGCATTCGAATCGTTGGGCGACACGGGTCCGCTTGGGGTCGGAGGGATTGGCCGCCGATCATGTCCGGTTGGGACCCGGCACGACGGGTGGTAAGCGTGAACAATACGCGAACGTGCGCCCGCACGAGGCGGGTCTTGAAGGACAGGAGGCATCGTCTTAAATATGCGCAGGTCGCCGCATAACGGCCCCGCCAAGGCGTGGCCAGCGGCACGTCATTTCATTGCCCAGTTGCGGCCCTGCGGCCCTGCGGCCCTGCGGCCCTGCGGCCCGGCGCCCCTGCGGCCCGGCGACGAACCGCCGGGCCGGGATTGTGTGCCTTCGCGAGGGAGCCGGCCACCCGCGGCACCAGGGGGACGTCAGCGGCTCGGGCCCAAGGCCAGCGCAGCCCCCTGGGGCAGCTAGCCGGCCTGTCTCTTCAGGCGGCGCCGTTCGCGTTCAGAGAGCCCGCCCCAGATGCCGAAACGCTCGTCGTGCGCGAGTGCGTACTCAAGGCACTCGGCTCGCACGTCGCACGCGCGGCAGACCTTCTTCGCTTCCCTGGTCGACCCGCCCTTCTCCGGAAAGAACGCTTCCGGATCTGTCTGCGCACACAGCGCGCGTTCCTGCCAGCCGAGATCCTCGGCTTCATCCGCGCCGACACCCAACGCGCCCGCGCCGTGCGCCAGCGGGATGATCACCTCGCTCAAAGCGCACCTCCTACCCCTGTCGGAGCCCCCACGGTTTGCGCCCATCTCCCCTAGGGCGCAAACCACATTGATGAAATTACACGCGCGTGTCTTGCTCGAAGTCAAGCTGGATCGGTGGTATTGGCGGCGCTCTTGTCCACGATCATGCAAAAAGTCCGGCCAACGGATGCTGGGATCCCAGGGAGACTTCACACGTCCGTGCGGTCCGCCACCCGGCCGCGTCCCGCCACAGCCAGGCGGGCGATCCACCGGATCCTGTGTGAACCACCTGCGGCCGGGTGCATCCGCATCCGCCTGAGCCACAGATGACCCGGCGATTCGTAACCATTTCCCTAACGGCTGCCGCGCGGCGCCCCTTTGCGGCCAAGCAGGCGGTTCCTTGGGGTCGTCCCCCACTGGCTGGCACCGTTCTTAACGGCTCACGCAGGGTTACTCGCTTTCGCCGGTGACCACGTTATCAATGGTCGCGAAGCGGATTCAAACAATCACATATGGTCGCGTGAGTCGCCCTCATCGAGGCTGTGCGCTGGCTGCGCAGTCTCACCCGAACCATGCTCCGCTGAGCGATGTGCTTGCTGGTAGTACTGCTGTTAGCTGTCCATGCCCGGCGACTGGCGTCTGACGCCCGGAGCCGGACTGATAGCGGGCCGCCGCGAAACCCTGGTCGGCGGTCCGCTGATCGGCCGTCCGCTGAGCCGTCACCGGCTGAGCCGCGGCCTGCGGCAGGGCCGCCTGCTGCGGAACCCCGTGCTGGGTTGTCACCCGCAGTTCAGCAGACCGGAGGGTGACGACACTGAACAACAGGCCGGCTGCCGCAACCATGACACCGACCGCGCCGTAAAGGAATAACCCGAGCTTGGCCGAGCCACTGGCCTGGACGCCGAGCGCGACCAGCCACGTGAGCACGCCGAAGAGCAGCGCCATCCCCTGTAAGACCACGGCGAAGTGGCCCAGCCATCGCTCAGCATGGCCATGAGGCCAAGGAACGCGCTGACCGCCACGCCGCCGAGCAGCAGCCACGCCGTGGGTTGCCTGACTCGCCTGGTTTCGTCCCTGATCACAAGGAACCCCCTGCGGTTTCCAATGTCGGTGGGAAGCCTCCCACACACCTCGCCGCCGCGTCCTGCCGAGGTGGCAACCCAGGGCCCCGCGCCCCGTTCTGCCCGCCCGCGGGTAACGAGGACGGCGGCTGTGCCCGCCTGTGCCCGCCCCTCAACGCGGCTGGGAGACTTGTCGCATGCGAATAGTAGTACCGGCCGGCGGAGTCGGCGCTGCACGTTTCCTGCGCGGCCTCAGGGCGGCTGTTCCCGAGGCCCGCATCACCGTCATCGGCAATACTGGCGACGACATCACCCTGTTCGGGCTGCGCATCTGCCCGGACCTCGACACCGTCATGTACACCCTCGGTGGCGGGATCAACGCGCAGCAGGGCTGGGGCCGGTCGGCCGAGACCTTCTCCGTCCGCGAGGAACTCACCGCGTACCAGGCGCAGCCAAGCTGGTTCACCCTTGGCGACCGTGACTTCGCCACCCATATAGTGCGGACGGGGCTGCTCGGCTCGGGCCAGCCCCTCTCCGCGGTGACCGCGGCTCTTTGCGAGCGGTGGCGGCCGGGCGTCACCCTGCTGCCGATGACCGATGACCAGGTGGAGACCCACGTTCTTATCGACGAAGAAAGCGCCCGTGCAGCCGGGCTGCCTGATCACCCGGGCCGAGGAGGCCGGCAAGCAACGCGGGACCAGCCCGCCGGGGGCTCCCACCGCGCGATCCACTTCCAGGAATGGTGGGTCCGCTTCGGTGCGCGGATCCCCGCCGCCGAGATCATTGCGGTGGGCGCGGCCGAGGCGGTCCCTGCCCCGGGTGTGCTCGATGCCATCGAGGCGGCCGATATCGTCCTGTTCCCGCCGTCCAACCCGGTGGTGAGCATCGGCACCATCCTGCAGGTCCCGGGCATCCGCGACGCCCTCGAGCCGAAGATGGTGGTCGGGGTCTCCCCCATCATCGGCGGCGCGCCCGTGCGAGGGATGGCCGACGCGTGCCTCGCCGCGATCGGCGTTCCGGCCAGCGCCGGTGCCGTCGCGGGATGGTACGGGCCCAGGCTGCTGAACGGATGGCTCGTGGATGACGTGGACAAGGCGGCCGTCGACGACCCTGAACTTGCGCCAATCACCGTCCGGGCCCGCCCGCTCTACATGCACGACGTGCCCGCGACGATCCAGATCGCGAAGGAATGTCTCGATCTCGCCGCCGCGCTCGGCGCCGGGCAGGCGCTGTGAGCGCGGCGGCGACGGGCGCCGGGTCCGGCACCATGCCTGCGAACGCGGACGGCCTCACGGTCACGCCCGTCACGGGGCTGCCTGAGATCGCAGCTGGTGACGATCTCGCCGCGCTGATCGCGGAGGCGGCGCCCGGGCTGGCCGATGGCGACATTCTGGCCATCACCTCAAAGGTGGTGAGCAAGGCGGAGGGCAGGGTCCTGCGCGCCGCCGAGCGGACGGCGGCTGGTGCGGCCAGCCTGCGCGATGCCGCGATCGAGGCAGAAACCGTAAGGGTCGTCGCGACTCGTGGCGCGGCGCGCATCGTGCAGACCAGTCACGGGCTCGTGCTCGCCGCCGCCGGCGTGGACAACTCCAACAGCGAGCCAGGAACGGTCGTGCTGCTGCCCGAGGATCCGGACGCATCCGCCCGCGCGCTGCGGGCGGCGCTGGCCGGCTGGGCGTCCGGCTCGCCGTCATCATCACCGACACCCTCGGCCGCCCCTGGCGGATCGGCCAGACCGACAGCGCGATCGGGCTCGCGGGCCTCACGCCTGTGCTCGACCACCGCGGGCAAACCGACCCGTACGGCAACCCGCTCGCGGTCACGATGCCCGCGGTGGCCGATGAGATCGCCAGCGCGGGCGACCTCGTCAAGGGCAAGCTCGGTAATACCCCGGTAGCGATCGTGCGCGGCCTCGCGCATCTGGTCACCGCGCAGGATGGGCCTGGCGCGGCGGCACTTATCCGGCCGCCGGACGAGGACATGTTCCGGCTTGGGTCGCGTGACGTGCTTTTCGCCCGGCGGACGGTGCGGGACTTCACCGGCGAGCCAGTCGACGAAGAGGCGGTCCGCCAGGCGTTGCTCGCGGCGTTCACGGCACCCGCGCCGCACCACTCTGTGCCGTGGCGGTTCGCTATCGCCTCGTCCGCGCGGGCGCGCGATCGCCTGCTCGACGCGATGCGCGAAGCATGGATCGCCGACCTGCGCGGCGACGGCTTCACCGAGGAACAGATCACCCGCAGGATCGCGCGGGGTGAGCCACTGCGGCGCGCGCCGTTGCTGATCGTGCCGTGCCTGGTCACCGACGCGGCGCACGCCTACCCGGATGAGCGGCGGCAGCGGGCGGAGCGGGAGATGTTCCTGGTATCCATGGGCGCCGGGGTGCAGAACCTGCTGGTCGCGCTGGCCGTCGAGGGACTCGGCTCGTGCTGGGTGTCCAGCAGCCTGTTCTGCCCTGACGTCGCCACGCGCGCACTCAGCCTGCCAGCCGGCTGGGAACCGATGGGCGTCGTCGGGGTAGGTCATCCGGCCGCTCCGGCGCCGGGCGCGCCCAGACCGCGACGTGGACACCTTCATCGCCATACGGTGATGGCGATCGCCTGGCGGCGATCATGAACGGGTACGGCCACTCGCGTCCGCGGCAACAGCGATGGCCCATTGCTGGGGCTATAGCACGACTAAAATTATGTAGCTTTAAGGCCACCGAAAAGCAGGCAACCACCCCCACAGGACGCCCTGGCCAGCACCCCGTTCGTGCCGCGATCTACGTGCGGATCTCCTATGACCGGACCGGCGCAGGCCTCGGTGTGGCCCGGCAGGAGGAAGACTGCCGGGCCCTGTGCGAGCGCAACGGGTGGGACGTCGCCGGCTGGGACCGCCTCACCCGCACCCCGCGCGAACTCGAAGATGTCATTGATCTGCACGACAAGGCGGGTATCGAGCTTGCCACCGCCACCGGGGAAATCGACCTCGCCACCCCCACCGGTCGGCTCGTCGCCCGGACGCTGGGGGCGGCTGCGCGGCACGAGTCCGAGTACAAGGGCGAACGGCAGCGCCGTGCCGCCCGCCAAGCAGCCGAACAAGGCAAGGCCCCCGCACCGGCATGCGCGGCTACGGTTACGAGCTCGACAAGGTGACCGTCATCGAGAACGAAGGCGAGACAATTCGTGAAGCCGCGCGCCGGGTGCTGTCCGGCGAAGCGGTCCGCGCGATCGCCCGTGACCTGAACGACCGCGGCATCGTCACCGTGACCGGCAAGCAGTGGACCACGACTAGCCTCACCACCGTCCCTGACCGCCGCCCGGATCCCGGGCCCATGTGAGTACATCCCGATCGAGACCTACACGGGCGGCACCCGCCCCCGCACTGGCGAGATCACCGCCAACGATGCGTGGCCGACCATCATCACCCCGGCCCAGTCCGACCGGCTCCGCGCCCTGCTCACTGCGCCCGGACGCGGCGCCGCCAACGGCCACACCGCCCGTAAGTACCTGTTGTCCGGGGTGTTCCGCTGCGGCCTGTGCGGGCACCCGATGTACGGCCGGGTGCCCAACGGCAAGCCGCGCTACCAGTGCATCAAGGAACCTGGACGGCCGAACTGCGGCAAGGTCGCCGTGTACGCCCACCGCGCCGACGACGAGGCCCGCGACAAGATCCTCACCGCCCTGGACAGCTCACCGGCCCTGCTGCCCGCCCTGATCCGCCACCACCAGGCCGACGCCGCCACCGGCGACAGCGAAGACGTGGGTGCCAAGCTGCGCCAGATCGACGAGCGCCGCGACGAGCTGGCCGCCGCGTAGGCCGAAGGGGAGATCTCCCGCAAAGAGTGGGCCACCGCCAAGCGGGTGCTGGACATCAGCGCCGAGCAGTACACCCGCCGGCTGGCCCGCTCCGTGCACGCCCAGGCCCTGGCCGAATTCGCCGCCATCGACGGCGAGTTGTGGCAACGGTGGCAGGACCCGAAGCTGACCGATTCGGCCCGCCGCCCTCATCCAAGCCTGCGTCGCCGCCATCACCGTGCACCCCGCCAGCGGCAAGCAATGAAACCCCGACCGCATCCAGCCAAGCCAATGGCTCGCCTGACAGCCCTACGGAACACGACCGCTCGGCCGGCCCAGCAGGTTGGCCGCGCTGGGATGGCAGCGGCAGTTCGTCCAGGACACCGTCGGGAAGGAAGCACCCCGCCCATGACACCCGCCGGCAATGGGACCACCGAGATCGCAGCGTTCAACCGCCAGCGCCAGCAGCAGATCGACGAACGCCGCTCCGTCCGCGTGCCCAGCGACGACCCCGACGAACGCGACTTTGGCTTCGCCTGGACCGCGCTCGCCGGCCGCGACCGCGACGCCATCCTCCAGCCACCCAAGCCGCAGATCCGCCCCGCAGCCGAGGTCCTCCAGCGCGCCGCCCCCGAGATCGCCGCCCACGCCCGCGAGGCCGAGCCTGGATGACCCATCGAAACGCCAAAAGTCGAAACATCCCCCGAACGGCTGCGCTTCCTGGCGCGAACTTGCCACCATCGCCGATGCTGGACACCGAACCCACCCGAAGGAGCCCCACGTGCGCCCCGGCGTGACAGTCCTGACCATCCCCGGCACGTGGTACATCACCACCGAACTGACCCGAATCCACGAGTAGGGCGGCGGATGTTATCCACAGCCCTGTAGATGATCTTGGAGTTGTCAGGCCGGGCTGGAGGACATGACGATGGCCCGGGACTCGCGCCGGGTTCGCGGTCTGGGCCTTTCTGCTGGTGCGGGGCCTGGGGGCCGTGGCCTGGGGTCTGGGTGCCGGTGCCGGCTTGGTGAGCGCGGGGTGATGCTGGCTGCGGCTAGCCGGGGGCTGGCAGGGCGCGGATCGTGGTGAGGATGGTGGGCAGCAGGTGCGCGCCGGGCGCCAGGCGCATGATCAGCTGCCCGCCGTGGCTGACCAGGCGCGCGGGGGTGGCGATCAGTGTCCGCCGCAGGGTGGCGATCATCGCCTTGCCGCCGCGGGTGCCGTGCCCTTCCAGCAGCTCGCCGCCGGATATCAGGCCGGTGAGCTGGTGCAGCCAGGCGGCGACCGCCGCGGCGATCAGTGACGCCCACATCCACGCGGTGCTGGCCTGCTCATAGCCCGAGGGCAGGTGCCGCAGCGCGGCGCCGTGCTTGCTGTCGCGGAAGATGTTCTCGACCGCGGTGCGGTGCCGGTACCAGTGCTCGCACGCCGCGGCCTTCGCCGGGGTGGACACGTCGGCGTTGGTGAGGATGAAGCTGTAGGCGTAGATGGCGGGTTCGGCCTCCAGTTCCGGGATCGGCAGCGCCCGCTGATCGGGGTGCAGGGTGCGGCGGCGCCGGGACCGGGGGTCGGCGGAGACCTGCTCTGGGTCCAGGCGGACCCGGCGGATCAGCAGGACCGTGTCCTGCGGCCATTCGGCGGGCCGGTAGGGGGAGACGGCCACCTGGGCGTTGTCCATGTCGATGGCATCGCGCCAGGCGTCGTCCGCGATCCCGGCCAGTGCCTTCCACATGGTGGTGATCCGCTTGGCGCCGATCGCGAACGCCATGTCCGCCTTGGCGGCGGCGCGGGCCAGGTCCCCGGCGAAGTACCCGGCATCCGCGCGCAGCGCGATCTTCCGCCCGGCCGCAGCGGCCCCCTCGCGGACGGCCTGCGGCAGCGCGGCCAGCGCCCGCCCCAGCAGCGCCACCACCGACGAGCGCGGATCCTGGTCGCCTGCCAGCAGGTCGGCGGCCAGCGGGATCTCGGTCTCGGCCCAGGCCGCCACGTGCGGCAGGCCGGCCCGCTGCCCCTGATAGGTGTAGGCCACCCCGCGTTTCTTGTTCCCGTAGACCTCCACGTCGGTGGCGTCGATGTCGATGGTCACCGGCCCTTCCGCCAGCTCAGCCGCCCGCTCGGCGGGCAGCATGCCCACCATCCGGGCGGTCGCCTGCGCCAGGCCGGCCTCGGCGCCGCGCCAGTGCTCCGGCGTGAACCGGCGGGCCAGCCCGGTCGCGGTCGAGGCCGCCAGGCCCGGCACCGGCGTCACCTGCTGGCCGGCCTCATCGGCGCGCAGCCGGTCCAGCCCGACCAGGAAGTCCTCGCCGGCCAGCTGCGCCGCGGCCATCCCGGTCAGCACCTGACCGCCGGTGAACCCGCGCCGGCGCTGCTTGACCGGCCCCATCGCCTCATCGAGTGCCTCGGTCAGGCCGAGCTTGCCGCACAGTTCGGTGACAGCGAGCATCCCGCCCGCCGCCGTCAGCGAAGGGTCTGCCGCCCCGACCTGTATCTTGCCGCGGGTCCGGCCCCGCGTACCTGATGTCATCACCATCTGGATGACTCTCTTTCCGGGAAAATCCAGCGCTGTCACGCTCTACTATCCCAGCAGGGAGCCACGATCTTAGGAACCTGCTGCGGCGAGTCGCCGCCCTACTCACGGATTCGGGACTGACCGGCCCCGCCGAACGCGGCAGCCAGCCACAAGGAACCTGGAGCGGCCTCGCCGGCGCCGACCTCGGCCTGCACCCCGGCACCCCCGTGGATCCCGCAGACCTGACCTACCTCGTCGACCGCTTCGGCGCCTTCGACGTCATCATCGGCGCCGGCCACCGCGAGTCCGCCGAGCACGCCTGAATCCTGGCTACCGCCCGGCAGGGCACGGGAAGCCCGGGACACCGGACAGCACGTCGACCTGTCGCACGCCGTACAGCAGGCCGCCGCCATCTGGTCTGCGTTCGACCGGCGCGCCCAGACGACGCTCACCAGCATGCAGCGCTCCGGCGAACCACTCGTAGATGACCGCGTCGCCCCGCCGCACCAACCGCCGCCGGTCAGCCTCGGCCACGAATGGATCATCGCGTCCTTCCGCCACGACACCGACGACGAAACCGGCGGCCCCCTCCTGCACATCCACAACATCGTCCCGGCAGTAACCATCGATCAGCTCGGCCGCTCCACCGTTAGGTAGTACGTCAGCGCGTCAGCGAAGGGCCATCCTGGATCTGCCCTTGCGCGGCCAGTCCGGGCACCGCGGCGAGCAGTACCCATTCGACCCGGCTGGATTCGCCCTGGTCGGCGGGCGGCCCGACGTGCACGGCATCGCTCGCGAGGAACGCGGTGAACCGCATGTCGCTGATCCCGCTCAGCGCGTTATAGGCGGTCATCGGCCGAACGGTGCCAGGCCGGTAGCCCGTCTCTTCCTCGATCTCCCGCCGGATCGCGGCCGCCAGGTCCTCTCCCGGCTCGGCCCAGCCCGCCGGTATCTCCCATCCCCACGTCTCGGTGATGAACCGATGCCGCCACATCAGCAGCACCCGGTCAGCGTCATCGGTCACCACAGCCGACACCGACGCCCGCGGGAAGTGCACAACATGATGCTCGAACCGGTCACCACCCGGGATCTCGACATCATCGAGGGATACCCGCACCCACTCGCTCGCGTAGACGTCACGGCGACCATGGACAATCCAGCGCACGGAGTTTTGGCCTCCGATCCAGATGTGGCAGCGCAGCTTGTCCGCAGCGTCAGGGCAGCGCCTTGGTATCGCGGTCAGGCGTTTTATCGCGGATTCCCCGATAAGCCTCCTGCAGGTCGCGGCTCTCCGGAAGACCGTGTGTGGCGACCGCACTGATGACCTCTTCGGCCCGCCAGTAGCTAGACGGTACGAGCAGCCGGGAGGTGATGGCATCGAGCGTTGTTGACGCCGCCTCATCCAGCCGCCCGGTCGCAATGAGCGCGAGAGCCAAATCGAGCCGCGCCGAAGCGGCTCGTCGTGGTCGCGGCGGCCCGTCGGTGGCGGAGTCGAGCCGGGCCAGCACCTGCCGGGCGTAGCCTTCGGCGGCCGGGTCACCGAGCCACGCCAACGTCGTTGCCACATATGCCTGCGATTTCGCCGGATCGTACTGGTAGTGGTGCTCGGGATGTTCAGGTTCTGGCAGGGGCGAGACAAGCGTTTCGACACGGCCAAGCGCGTCGTAGGTTTCCCTGGCAGCCCCGAGACGTGCCCACGCCCTGCCTTCCTGCGCTGTCGCCTGAATGAACACGCTGCTGCCGTCCGGTGCGACGCGTTGTGCTCCCCGGGACAGTTCGACGGCCTGCTTGTAATGACCGTCGATCAGCACAAGCCACGCCCGGGTTTCCAGGCACCAGGCCGCAAGTTCACGGTGACCGGCCTCGTTGGCAAGGAGGGCGGCTGTCTTCAGATGACCCAGTGAGCCGTCCCAGCGGCGCAGGTCGATCAGAGATGTCGCGGCGAGCAGCGACAGCCACCCTCCGGCCACCAGTAGGCGCCTGTGTTCGGCCAGCGTCTTACGAGCTTCCAGGAGCTTGGCGACGTAGCTGAGATGGGTGCGTATCCGTTGCAGAAGATCGGTCGGCGGCGTACCTGCGTAGGAGATCGCCAGATCATCGACGGCTTGGTCAAGAAGGTCAAGAACCGGGCCGCCGACTTCGGTCGCCGTGACCTGGCGGACGAGTTCGAGTGCACCGGTTTCGTCATCCGGGAGGATGCTCTGGCCCTTGGGTGCGTTCCCAGTAATTGCAGCCAGTTCGCCGCCCGCGCCGAGAATTTCGTCAAGTCTGTGCGCCATCCTCGGGGACGGCTGCCGCTTGCCTTGGGTGAGCAGGTAGATATGCGACCGGTTGCACGGCACCTTGCGGGCCAGTTCGTACCCGCTCACACACCGCTCGGCCATGAGATCACGGAGCCGTTCGCCGAACCCCATCACCCGAACCAATCGCGTTGACATGCGCTGACATGCGCCTGGCAAGCGCCGACTCCCACCTGAACCTGCTTCCACCGTAGCCGTCCGCAAGCGCAAAGTGTCTGTTCATTGACAGACGAGAGCGCAAAGGGGATGGCGGCGGTGACCAATCGCGCCGAGACACGGCAGACACCTGCGGACGCTGGAACGGTGGACCTTGAGAATCTGGCCGCTGAACTGGACGGCAAGACCTATGCGGTCACGCTGGTGACCTCGGCGGGACGGCGCCCGTGCCTGAACATCACCAATCGCCAGGCCGTCCAGCTCACCGAGTTCATCTACGCCGCACCCGCCGACGACAGCGAGATGTGGTTTTGGTGGGGCTGGGCGGAGCGGATCGCCCTCGTCACCGACCTGACCGGCGCGGCAACCGCGGTGGACCGCGTGCTCCGGATCCTCGGCGACCCCAGCCCTCGCAGCAGAACCTAGTCAGCAAGCGGGCCCGGCAGGTGCGTCCACACCGCACCGGGCCCTTGATCGCCACTAGGAGGCGACCCGGATGAATCGTCCCACGCCCTTACCCAAACGCCAGCCCGTCGGCTGCGTCGCCCTGCTCACCGCGATCGCCGCCGCGCTCGACTTGCCCCAGCCCGCCAACAGCAGCGACCTCTCCTACCTCGCCGCCCGGTCCGTCAAAGCCGATCTCGCAGTGGTGGCGATCCGGCATGCCCTGCGTGAACCGGGCGACCAGGCCACCATGACCGGCATCGCTGACCTGCTCCGAGCCCAGGTCGGCCAGGTCGATGCCCGGCATCTGCCCGCCGGCGTCGGGCAGGCGGCGCTGTGATGAGGATGCCTCGCTGGCGGCGTGAGCGCAGCCGTGGCCGCCAGGCAGTCGCCGAAGGCCGTGGCGGTATTGGCGACACGCTCGCGGAGATGGTCCAGGTAGCGCTGGCGATCCCGGCAGCTGCGCCGGACCGGCTCAGCCAGTGCAGCTACTACGCTTGCCGCAGCAAACGGGCGCCTGCTGCTGTCCGTCCTCACTGACATCGACCCCGCCGACTGCCGGGCCGTCCAGCGGGCCGCCGACACGCTATGGGACGCATTGGAACACTGCCCCGTGGCCTATGACCGTGTGGCGGAGTACTGATGGGGCGGGCGGTGTGGTGAGACACCGGGCACGCGCTGGACGAGCGGGCCGCGACCATGGTCACCGGGCAGGCCGGGACTCTCTTTTTCTGCGGGCCGCACAGCACAGCCGCGTTCCAAAAGGCGATGGTGATCGCGGGAACGGAGGGCACGTGCAGGCTGTTTTTCCCGCCGGTAGGCGACCTGACGATCACCTGCGATGCCCACCCCGCCGCCGCGCCGCCTAGGAGCCTGCTGAACAAGGCCCAAATTCGACCGATTGCGTTTATAAGTTCGCAGGTCAAAGCCCTGTGGAGTGACCGCAAAGGGTGTTATTCAGCAGTCTCCTAGCCCGCTCCTAGCCCCGCTGCGACGGCGGGACAGAAACAACGCTGGCCCCGCTGGCCGATGCCGCGGATTGGGCGTGCTTCCTGCTGTGCCCGTCGAGCCCGCCACCGGTCAGGGAACAGATGGCCAGCGGATCGTGACCACGACCGAGTCCTCATCGGCCCGCCACGTGTGGTCGATACCAGGGCCCCACACCACGTAGTCCCCCTGGCGGCTCAGCAGCACATAGTTAACGGCGAGTTCGACGTGGAACCGGCCGCTGACCAGCAGCACCAGCGTTGTCCGGTCCTCATCGCTAGCCCGGCCGCCCAGGCGTTGCTGCCCGGCCGGGTGGATGCCCCATTTGACCTCGATGGCTTCGGTGGCGCGCACGTTCACGTCCGCCGGTTCGATGAAGTGCCCTAGCAGCCAGCCGCGGTGCTGGCCGGAGTCGTCGGCCGCGTTGCCGGAGTACCAGTTGTCAGCCATCACGGCCCTTCAAGTTCGATCGCCGGAAGATTGACCCGGCTTCCACCGATTTCACCAAGACGGCGCAGAGACTGGAGGAACGCAAACAGGCCTTCGTTGCTCCACGCCGGATCGTGCACGAGGCCCGAAAGTAACTCGCGGCGTTCGAGCCGATGGCGATATCCAGCCGCCCTATGATCAGGGCTTGGTGCTGATGGAGCGAACGCGCGGCAGCATGGGCGCGGCGGTGCAGGCGCGGCCGGCCCGCTCAGCCGGCGACGACGGGGAGCTTGCGGCGGACGGCGTCGCAGACTCCGTCGCTGGCGCGGGCGGCGGCGCGGCGCTCGGGCGGCGCGTCGCCGTACATGGTGGTGCGCTGCCGCACCTCCCGGCCGAGTGGCGCCACGATCGCCGCGAGATCAGTGATCGTCTTGTACGACCCATTGGCCGAACCGGCCATCCGCGAGATCGTCTCCTCCATCAAGGTGCCGCCAAGGTCGTTGACGCCGCCGCCCAGCATCGTCGACGGCAACCGTCATCGCCGAGCTTCACCCACGAGCACTGGATGTTGGTCGATCGCGACCGTGCAGCAGCAGCCGCGCCATCGCATGGACGCCACGTTGTCCCGCATGGTCGGGCCTGGCCGGGCGAGCCCGGCCAGGTAGATCGGCGCGTTGTGATGGATGAACGGCAAGGCCACGAACTCGGTGAAGCCGCCCGTCTGGTCCTGCAGGCGCGCGAGCAGCCGCAGGTGGCCACCCAATGCCTGGGATTGTCGACGTGCCCGTACATCATCGTTGAGCGACGAACGGATGCCAAGCTCGTGCGCGGTGGTGACCACCTCGATCCACGACGGACGGTCGGCAGCTTGCCCTTCGTCAGCACCCAGCGCACGTCGTCATCGAGGATCTCCGCCGCCGTGCCCGGAATGGTGTCCAGCCCCGGCCTCCTGCGCGGCCTGCAGCCACTCCCGGATCGAGAGGTCGGTTCGCGACGCCCCGTTGACGACCTCCATCGGGCGAGAACGCGTGCACGTGCATGTCCGGGCACGCGCTTCTTGACTGCGCGGACGAGATCGAAGTACGCGGTGCCCGGCAGGTCAGGGTGGATGCCGCCCTGCATGCAGACTTCGGTCGCGCCGGCGGCCGCACGCCTCCGCGGCCCGCTCGGCCGACCTCGTCGAGGGACAGCGTGTAGGCGTCGGCGTCGGTGCGGCGCTGGGCGAACGCGCAGAAGCGGCAGCCCGTGTAACAGACGTTGGTGAAGTTGATGTTGCGGTTCACGACGTAGGTGACGGTGTCGCCGACCGTGTCGCGGCGCAGGTCATCGGCGAGCGTGCGAGCTGCGTCGAGCGCCGAACCTTCGACGTCAAGCAGCGCGAGCGCTTCGTCGTCGGTCAACGACTGCGGGGTCCGCTCGGCCGCCTTGCTCGAGTGCGGACGCGCGACCTCACCATCCAAGGCCGCCGGCGCGTGAGGGCGATGGAGTGTCGCAGTGGCCTGGATCTCGGCCCAGTCGCCGTAGACGTCGCCGAAGTCACTGCGCGCCGTCGTCAGTGCGACCCGAGGTACGTCGATCGTCGGCGAACAGGTCGACGCGGCCCGACCTACGAGCTGCGAAGGCCGTGTAGGACTCGGCCATCGTCGGTTCCTGCCACGGCAAACCGTGTGGCAGCGCATCCGCGCGCGCCAAGCCGTCGGCATCGGCCAGCGCCGCGACATGCCGGCGCACCCGCGCATCGAGCCACGGCTCTCCTGCGCGAACGTAGGACGGGTGAATCGTGAGGCGCGCGCGCAAGCGTCGAAGCCAGCCGGCAGCCGTGCGGCACGCAAGCTCGTCGAGGTGCGGCCACGGCCGCTCGGGGTTGACGTGGTCGGGCGTGACGCGGCGAGACGCCGCCCCAGTCGTCGATGCCCGCCGCAGTACCAGCGCGCTAGCTCGTCGAGTCGGACAGGTTAGGCGGCGCCTGCACCCGCGCCTTGGGGCCCAGCACCAGCCGCGTGACCGCGATCGCCGCGAGGTAGCTCTCGCGGTCCGCATCGTTGTGCGCCCGCATCGCGGTGTCGGGCTTGGCGCGAAAGTTCTGCACGATCACTTCCTGGATGCCATGGTACGTCGCGCGCGATCCGGCGGATGTCGAAAATGCGATCGCGCCCGCTCGGCCGCCGTCTCGCCGATGCCGACCAGGATCCCGGTTGTGAACGGGATGGCCAGCCGCCCCGCGTCCTCGAGAACCCGCAGCCGCACTGCAGGATCCTTGTCGGGCGAGCCGAAGTGCGGCCCGCCCGGCTCGGCCCACAGCCGGGTCGACGAGGTCTCGAGCATCATCCCCATCGACGGCGCGACCGGCTTGAGTCGTAGCAAGCTCCTGCCACGTCATGCACGCCGGGATTCAGGTGCGGCAGCAGCCCGGTCTCCTCGAGGACCAGTACGGCCATAGCCCGTACATAGGACAACGTGTCGTCGTAGCCGTGCGCGTCGAGCCATTCGCGAGCCTGCGGCCACCGCTCTTCGGGACGGTCCCCAAGGGTGAAAAGCGCTTCGAGGCACCCGAGTGCGCACCTGCTCGGGCGACCGCAAGAACCTCGTCTGGTGACATGTAACGGGTTGCCGCTTGGGCGCGACCCCGGGCGTCGTGACGAACGTGCAGTAGTGGCAGCGGTCCCGACACAGATGCGTCAACGGGATGAAGACCTTCGGGAATAGGTGATGACTCCCGGCCTGCTGCCGCGAGGCCAGCGTCCCGCGTACGGGACGCGTGGGCCAGTAGTTGATCCAGGTCACCGCGGCGGGCATGCAGCAGCACCGTGGCCTCGGACTGGTCGAGCGGTTTGCCGTCCCTTGCCCGGGCGAGCGCCCTGCGCATCGCTGTGGCGGGCGGGCGATCCTCAGAAAGGCCCATGGCCGCACCCTACGCGGCGGCCCGATCATCGCTTACCGCGCCCCGCTCGGCAGCCGGCTTTGCCCCGCGCCGCTACGCGGTCAGAACGTGCGATAGTCGCGGGGGGCGCCGGGGGCCGTGGCGCGGAGGCTCAGACGTCTGTCGAGAACCGGACCGTCCGCGGTGCCACCTGCGCGTGTGGCCAGATCCTGATGCCGTTACGGAGCTCGTTTCCTGCTCCGATCACGGCACCTTCGCCGATGAACGCGCCCTCGAGCACGGCACCTTCGCCGATGCGGACGCCGGCGCCGAGGAGGCAGTCCGCGACGCTGGCACCTGGCGCCACCGTGACCCCGTCGAGCAGCACGCTCCCGTGTACGCGGGCACCACACCCTATGACCGAGCCGGCGCCGATCACGGTACCGCCGGACAGTTGCGCCGCCGGATCGGCCGCCGTCCCTGCCAGCATGAGCGCGTCGCCGCAAGGCCCAGGCATCGCTGGCGAACGCAGCAGGCCGAGGACCAGATCGCAGGACGCGCGGACGAACGCCTCCGGCGTGCCGACGTCCAGCCAGTAAGCGGTGTCAGGGTAGCCGAGCACGGGCTCACCGGCCTCGATGAGGCCTGGAAAGGTCTCCCGCTCGACCGAGACGACGCAGCCGGCGGGGATCCGGTCGATCACCCGCCGCTTGAATACGTAACATCCGGCGTTGATCCGGTTCGTTACCGGCGCGGGTGTCTTCTCGAGGAACGCGGTGACGCGGCCACGATCGTCGGTCGGCACGCAGCCGAATCTCGATGGATCGTCCACCTCCACCAGATGCAGTGTCACCGCGGCGTCTGCGGCCCGATGCAGATCAAGCTGTGCGCCGATGTCGTGACCGGAAAGGACGTCACCGTTGAGCACGAGCACCGGGTCATCGGGGCCGCAGCTCAGCCGGTCGGCCGCGTTCCTGATACCGCCGCCCGTTCCGAGCGGCGAGTCCTCCATGACGTAGTCGAGTTCCAGGCCGAACGAGGACCCGTCGCCCAGCCTGTCCTCGAACATGTCGCCGCGGTAGGCCGTGGCGAGAACCGCGCGCACGACTCCGCTTGCCGCCGCACGTGACAGCTGATGGGCGAGGAACGGCACCCCCGCCGCGTGGAGCAGCGGCTTGGGGGTCGAAATCGTCATCGGGCGCAACCTGGTACCCTGGCCGCCCACGAGCACGATCGCCTCGACGGGTTCCATGGGCAGGGACGTTACCAGGCCGCGGGCGTTTCGCAGATGCTGACACCACCGGGCCGGGCGCGGGTGTCACGCCGCGCCGAGATCCCTGCAAGCTGCGCGCCACCGGGCCGCAGGCGGTCAGGGTACGTGCTGCTCGGCCGCCCGCTGGTAGGACGCCAGGTGAGCTTCGGCCGAGGCCTCCCAGGTGAACTCCTGCGACCGCGCGTAGCCCGCGTCGCCAAGCGCCTTGCGCCGCCCGGGATCATCGAGCAGCGCCCGCAGCGCGGTACGGATACTGTCGGCATCCCTCTCGGTGTAGGCGACCGCGTCGCCGCCGACCTCGGGCAGCGACGTGCAGTGCGTCGTCAGCACCGGCGCGCCGCATGCCATGGCCTCGAGCACCGGGAGCCCGAAGCCCTCACCGCGGCTCGGGAACGCCACCACCATGGCGCCGCCGAGGAATCCGGGCAGATCGGAGAAGCGCAGGTAGCCGGGGCGCACCAGTCGCAGGTGCGGCGGCGCCGCGGCGACCGCCACATCCACCTCCTCGCTCCAGCCGCAGCCACCAGCAAGCACAAGCGCGGGCGGCTCTGCCATGTCGGCGGCGGCGTCGGTCCAGCCCCTGATCAGGGCGGGCACGTTCTTGCGTGGCTCCAGTGTGCCCAGGAAGGCGACATACGGCTTGCCGTGCAGGCCGAGCCGGTCGGAGACCCGGCTGAGCTGTGCCTGATCCGGCCGGTGGAAGAGCGTGTGATCCACGCCGTGGTAGGCCACGTCGATCCGGGTCGGGTCCGCGCTCAGGACGCGGACAAGCTCATCCCTGGTCGCCTTCGACGGCACAATCATCCGGGTGGCGCGGCGCACCGCGGTGCGGATGGCGGACTTGAAGAAGGTGGCGGTGACGGCGGTGTGCAGTTCGGGGTCGGTGAAGAAGGTGAGATCGTGCACGGTCACCACGCACGGCATGCCCGGGCGCAGCGGAATCGAATAGTGCGGTGCGTGAATCACGTCCGCACCGACCTGCTGAGCTACGAGCGGCAAGCCAGTCTGCTCCCAGGCCAGCCTGGCCGCCCGGTGAGCGATGGCCGTCGGGCCCGCGACGATCCTCGCGTTCGGCGCTATCCTCGCGTACCGCTCCTCGTCCGCTCGCTGGCAGGCAACGGCAAGGTCCGCGTCCGCGGACACAAGCGCGCCGATCAGCCCATCGACGTAACGTCCGAGCGCACCACGGTCAGCGGGCACAGCAGTCGCGTCAACAAGCACCCGAGGTGCCACGACCGATCTCGCTCCTTCCTTGGGCTGGGCAGGCCCAGTGTGCCGGACCGGTAACCGGGTGAGCCGCGCAGGAAACCCCCGGTGCGCTGCGCCAACGGCCCAGCAGGCGAAACCGGGAGCCCGGCGAACTCGATCAGGTGTCCCGATTAATCGGTGCTCCCAAGACGAGCGTACGCCGGTTACCGGCCTGGATGGACCGTTGAACCAGCATGCGGGCAAGGTGTTGCGAGTCGCTATGGGCAATCACTTGGCCACGCGGCGCGCACGTAGCAGGACAATGCTGCCAAGTTCACGGACGGCCAGGTGATCGCTCGCCGCGACCAGCGGAATCAGCGCAGCCGCGGCATTGAAACCTACCCTGCCGCCGCGCGCCGACAGGCCCAGGTACAGCCGCTCCGACCAGCGTGCGCGGAACTGGTAGCCGTGCTCCATTACTTCGAGGCCGCGGGATTGAAGCAGCCGGGCGAGCGATTCGTGGGTGTATGTGCGCTTGACGTGATAGCGCACGCAGTGCGCGCGGTACAGGTCCGGCCACTGCGATGCGCGGGTGAGCGCATCCGCTGACATGACGAGCTCACCACCGGGCCGCAAGACCCGTGCCATCTCGTCGAGGCAGCGGTCGCCGTCGTCGAAATGCTCGATCGCGCAGATCGACATGACCCTGTCAAAGGACCCGTCCTCGAAGGGCAGCCGCAGCGCGTCGGCTTCGACGAGAGCCGGAGCACCAGTCAACTCGCGCCCGCGCAGCATCTTGGCGCGGGCAAGGTCGATGGACACCGCGCGCGCGCCGCGCCGCCTGGCCCGGCCGGCCCAGTACCCGTCGCCGCCCGCCACATCGAGCACGCTCATCCCGCGCAGGTCGCTGCCCAGCCAGCGCAGCAGTGTGCCGGCCTCACGGTAGCGGCAGACGTGCACCTGATGACCGGCGAAGGCAACAGCGTCCGCTAGTCGCATCGTCCAACCCTAATGATTGTTGCTGACGATTGATGTTGCTGACGATCTGTTCAGGAACAGGAACGCAGACCCTCGCGGCGCCGCAGGGACGGCCGTGCCCGCGCTCACCGCGTCGGTGTCGGCGTCGGTGTCGGCGTCGGCGTCGCGGAGGCGGCTGGCTTCGCCGCCTGCTGTGCGGCCTTGTTCGCCTGGTCAAGTGCCTGCTTCATCAGTTGCAGTTCCTGCCCGTAGGTGGCGAAGTTGCCCAGCTTCAGCGCCTGCTGTGCGGCTTGGTAGTGACTTTCCGCCTGGGCGAGGAACCCACGGACCGCGGCGCTGAGCTGGCTGTTACCCGAAGATGGCTGAGATGGCACGGACGGCTGGCTCGGCAGCCCGCTGAAGACCTGGCCGAGCGAGGCCTGAAGGGTTGGCGCGTAGCCGGTATTGCCGTCGAACCAGACGAACACCCGCCGCAGTGTCGGATATGACCCGTTGCTCGTGCCCGACGCCTGGACGTACACAGGCTCGATATAAAGCAAGGCGCCGCCGACGGGCAGCGTGATCAGATTTCCGAGGGTCACCTGCGACCCTCCCCTGCGGAGCTGTGTCAGCTCGATGGAGGCGTTGGGTAGGGTCTCGAAGCTGTTCTGTACCTGCTCGGGACCGGCGATCGCCGTATCCTGCGGCACCTCGAGCATCCTGATCGTGCCATAGCTCGGTGACTGCGGATTGCTGTCCACCGCCATGAACGCCGCCAGGTTCTGCCGCCCCTTGAATACCAGCGACGTCGTCAGCGAGTACTCGGGAGCGGTGTAGCCGGGCATCGTCAGCGTCAGGTAATACGGTGGCTGCGAACCCCCCTGGTCGCTTGTCGGATCGTCGGGGACGGCCCAGAAGTCCTGGCCGCCGTAGAATGCCTGCGCCTGCTGTACGTGGTAACGGGCCAGAATCTGCCGCTGCACCTTGAAGAGGTCCTGGGGGTAGCGCAGGTGCGCAAGCAGATCCGCGGGGATCGCGCTGTGCGGCTTGATGACACCTGGGAAGGCCTTCATCCAGGTGCGGAGCACCGGATCGGATGAGTTCCACTGGTAGAGGGTCACCGCGCCGGTGTAGGCGTCCACCACCGCCTTGACCGAGTTGCGGATGTAGTTGATCTGGTCGCCCGACTGCTCGACCGGCGACGGCGTGGTGACCGAGTCACCGGTCGCGGCGTCCAGGCCGACCCGTTCAGAGTATGGGTACAGGTCGGTCGTGGTGTAGGCATCGACCACCCAGTTGAGATGGCCACCGGAGATCACCGGGTACACGTCACCGTCGAGTGTGAGGAACGGCGCGACCTTGGCCACCCGCGACAGCGGATCGCGCACGTAGAGAATCCTGGAGCTGTGGTTGATCGCGCCGGACAGCAGGATGTTGAGCTGATGGAGCTTGACCGTGTAGAGCAGCCGGTTGAAGAACGAGCCGATGGCGACCCCCCCACCGCCCCTGTAGGTGGTGTTCTGCTGGCCGGTCAGGCTCTGGTTGGGGTAGTCAAGCTCCTGAGGCGCACGCCCGGGCGGTGCTCCCACGATGACATAGTTGGTTTCGAGCTGGCCGAAGTACACGCGTGGCTGGAAGGGGGGTAGCACACCCTGCGGAGGAATCTTGCTCTCGATGAAGTCAGGTGATCCGCCGTCCGCCACCTGGTTGGCGGACGCCGCCACGAAGCCGTACCCATGTGTGTAGACAAGATGCTGTGTGACCCAGTTGCTCTGGCCTGCCGGCGGACCTGGCATCTCACGAACCGCGACGACCGTGTCCTGCGGCGTGGTGCCATGGCCGGGCAGCGGGTACCTGTCCATGTCAAGCACGTCGGGGAACTTGTAGTAGCCCTTGATCTGCTGTAGCTGCTGAAATGCCGGAGACACCACGGCAGGGTCGAGCTGCCGCACACCGGGAAGTGAGTTCGCGTCCGCGGCGAGCTGCGCGGGCGGCTCGTCCGGAGTAGCCAGATAGGGGGTTTCCCTGGCACCGGTGACCGCGTAGGCCTGCCGCGTGCCCGCGATCTCCCGCTGAATGTATGGCGACTCCTTCGCGAGCTCGTTCGGCTTGACGTCGAACTGCTGAATGATCGCCGGGTAGACACCGCCGACCAGGATCGCGGAGAGCACGAGCAGCCCGAACCCGACCGCAGGGAGCATCACGCTGCGCCGCAGCGCGCCCGCGAAGAACAGCAGCGCGCATACGATCGCGATCACGGCGAGGATCGTCTTGGCGGGAAGGACCGCGTTCACATCCGTGTACGAGGCCCCTGTGGTGACGGCGCCGCGCTGGCTGAAGTTCAGACCGTACCTGTCGAACCAGTACGCCACCGCTTTGAGCAGCACGAATATCCCGAGCAGCACGAACAGGTGTGCGCGCGCCGCCACGGTGGAGCGTTCACCGGGCCCTTGCAGCCGCACCCCGCCGTACAGGTAGTGCGTGGCGGCCGCGGCGATCACCGAGAGCACGACCGCGGTGAAGGCGAAGCCGAGCACGAACCTGATGAAGGGGTAGGTGAAGGTGAAGAACGAGATGTCCAGATGAAACTGCGGGTCCTTCAGACCGAACGACGTCTGGTTGACGAACAAGAGCCAGACACGCCACGCCCCTGCGGTCGACAGCCCGGATATCAGCGCGAGCAGGCCGAGGCCCAAGCCCATGACCAGCTTGCGGTACGGATCAAGCCCGCTGCGGTACCGCTCCAGGCTCTGCTGCTCCTGTGACGGCGCCCGGTACGCGGGGCGGAACCTGTAGGCCAGATAGACGTTGACGCCGACCACCGACGCCATGAGGGCGCCGCCAATCACGAAGAGCACAAGCCTGATGCTGATGATCTTCGTGAAGACCGAGCCGTAGTGGATTGAGCGGAACCACAAGAAGTCGGTCCACACGTTCGCGAACACGATGAACACCACAATGACCGCGACAATCGCGCCCACCACGGGGACCAGGTAACGCGGCCGATGCGGCAATCGCACCGGACGGGAACGACCCGGAGAACGGAAGGTCACGCCTCCCCCTCACGTCACAATCACAATGGCGTCAACCCCGCGATCGATGACCAAGGCGCCCTGCGGCGTTTGGAGACTCTCGGCCGTCGTGCGCGGCCCCGCACACACTAGTCCCACTTGATGGCAACTTACCGGGACGGCGGTCGGTTCCCTGCGCGACGCACGCGAGCAGTCGTGCCGGATGCCCGCTGTGGCGCTAGTAACCGGCGCCGCTAGCACGACGGCACCGGCTTGCCGGCCTTGATCGCGTCCAGGTCCTTGACCGCCTCGCCCAGCGTGCTCACCTTCACGACCCGCAGCCCGGGCGGCACGGAGCCACGCACATCCGAGCAGTTGCTCGCGGGCGCCAGGAAGATCGTGGCGCCCTGGTTGCGCGCGCCCACCATCTTCTGCTGTATGCCGCCGATCGCGCCCACATTCCCATCGGCATCGATCTCACCGGTACCCGCGATGAACCTGCCAGCGGCCAGGTTGCCGGGGGACAGCTTGTCGACCAGGCCGAGCGCGAACATCATCCCCGCGCTGGGGCCGCCGATGTCGCCGACCCTGATCTGCACCGTGAAAGGAAACTTGAACTGCTCGCTGACGACAACCCCGACCGCCGCCTGACCGCCCTGCGATTTGGTCACAAGCCGGACGGTCCGCGTCTGCCCGTTTCTCGAGATGGTGAGCTCGACCGGCGCCCCAGGGTGACGAGCACGGATCAGGCCCGCCGCCTTGCCCGCCGACGTCACGGCAGTGCCGTCGACCGCCGTGATGACGTCACCTGCGCGGAGGAAGGAGTAGGCGGGCATCGCCTTCACCGTCTGAGCCACGATCACGACCGTCGTGAACCCGATCCCGAGCTCGCGCAGTGCCGCCGCGGTAGCGAGTTGCTGCGAGTCGGTCATCTGCTGGACGTTCTCCTGCTGGACCTGGTGCACGTTCGTGCTGGTGCCGAACAACTCCTCCTGCGGCACGACCGAATCGTGCGGCGACAGCCAGGCTCTGAGCGAGGTGTAGAGGTTTATCTCATCCCCCGGGCCACCCTGGAAGCTGACCGTCACCAAATTGAGATGCCCCGTCGTCGGGTACACCTTGTGGCCGGCGACCATGATCAGCGGTTTCCCGTTCACGGCTCCAAGGGTGTTGAACGTCGGACCAGGGCTCAGCACCACGTAAGGAACGGGCAGCACGGCTCCGGTCAGGGCCAAGACGGCGGCGCCGATCCCGGCGACGAGCATCGTCAGGGTCCGTCGCGACATGCACGGAAGACTATGCCACTGTCACGCGCCGTCGGTCATGCACTGCCAACCCATCCGCTCATGCACTGCCGACCCATTCGCTGTCATCGCCGGTGAATTGCTGGTGCTTCCAGATCGGGACAGTGGCCTTGAGCTCGTCTATGAGCGTACGGCACGCGGCGAACGCCTCCGCGCGGTGCGGGCAGGACACGGCGACCACCACGGCCAGATCCCCGATGGCGAGCTGTCCCGTGCGGTGCACGGCCGCGACCGCGAGCGCGCCAGACTCCGCCGCCACCTTCTCCGCCACCTGGCGCAGCTCGGTGGCCGCCGAGTCGTGCGCGATGTACGACAGTCCGGTCACGCCGCGCCCTTGATCGGAGTCCCGGACCTGGCCCGTGAACACCACCGTGCCACCGGCTGCCTGGTCGGCGACGGCGGCAAGCACCTCGTCAACCGACAGCGGCCCGGCACGTATCCCGATCAGGCGGACGGCTCCCACCCAGCACACGCTACCGGCCCGAAGTTAGCCGCTGCGCCGCCGGCGGCGGGCACGGCGGACGATCGCGGCGGTACCGATCACCGCGACGGTCGCGCCAGCCGCACCTGCGGCGGTAATCGTCGCCTCCTTGCGTGCCAGCCGCCTGCCAGCCACCGCATGGTGGCCGGCACGCTGCGCGAGCAGTACGGCAAATGCGGTCTCGTTGTCGTAGGCGGGCCGCCAGCCGGCGGCGCGAAGCGCCGCGCAGTCCACCACCCACGGGTAGGCCACGTAGTGCAGATCCGTCGCAGGAGCCGGCGCAATTCCCGCCCGGTGCAGGCGTTGCACCGTGCCGAATGTGAAACCCGCAGGCAGCTCGATCGGGCGCAGCCCGCTCAGCTCCTCGGCCCGCTCCTGCTCCAGCCAGCCGTCGCAGCCGACCGCGAACTCGCCGGTCACCTCGCCTGTCACCGCGAGCTCGAGCGCGGAGACGAGATCGTCGACGTGGCAGAACTGCCAGCGAGTCGCGCAGCCCTTCACTGTGAGCAACCGCGGGGCCTCGAAATGCCTGGTGACCAGCGTGTCCACGTCGTCGCCCACGAGCGCGGCCGGCCGCGCCACGGTGACCTGCATGCCGGGATAGGCGCGCGGCGCCCGCCGCGCCAGGTGCTCGATCTCAAGCAGATCACCGACGATGCTGGAATCCTGATCGGCCCGCAGCGTCGACGCCTCCGCAAGCGGGACCGGGTTGTCCGGGCGGGCGCCGTACACCATCGCGCTTGTCACAAGCACCACCCGGCCCACACCCTCCGCCGCAGCGGCCGTGAGAACGGTCTGCGCGCCGCGTACGTTGAACGCACGGCGCTGCCGGTCATCGGCGTCGGGCGCGAGATCCAGGTCAGTGTGCACCACCACGTCCACCCCGGCCAGCCGGGCGGCAAGCGCCGGGTCCCGGACGTCCACCACCCGCCAGACAACGCCTGTGACCTCGCCGCGGTGGTCATCTATCGCCACCACCTTTTTGACCAGGCGGGACGCGGCCAGCCTGGCCGCGACCTCATGGCCGAGACCCCGGGCCGCGCCGGTCACCGCGACCACTGGACCAGGGCCCCGTGCCGCGCGGCGGTCACGGCTGCGCCCGGCGGAAGGCGCCGGTGCTTGCGGCGCGTGGGTAGACGGTGTGTCAGCCGGTGCCATGGCAGGCGGCCCGTCAGCCGGTGCCGTGGCCGGAGTTGCCTCGGCGTCAGGGCGCTGCCCGCCGCTGCGCCGTGGGCGAACCTGACCGCCAGAGGTGCTCACCCTGTGTCGCTCCCGGGATAACGTGACTAGCACAGTGAATATGACCCTTCCATCCTGCCTGAGAGGTCACACGGATGGGTGACACCCCTTTCGGGTTCGGCCTGCCTGGCGAGCCAGAACGCGAGCCAGGTGGCAGTGATTCCGGCGGTTCCGGGCCGGGCGGTTCCGGGCCAGGTGGCCGCGGGCCTGCCGGCACGCCGGGCCAGCCCGGACCACCGGATCCGATGGCGATGTTCGGCAACCCGCAGCAGTTCGCCGACGCGCTCCGGCAGTTCGCCGACCTGATGTCCTGGCAGGGCGGGCCGGTGAACTGGGATCTCGCCACGAACGTGGCACGGCACACTGTCGCCGCGCAGGGCGACGCGAGCATCCTCGCCAGGCAATCCGAGGAGATCGCCCAGGCGGTCAGGCTCGCCGACCTGTGGCTCGACGACACCACCACGTTCCCATCCGGCGTGCGCGCCGCCGTAGCGTGGAGCCGCTCCGAGTGGGTCGAGGCAACCCTTCCTGTCTGGTCCAAGCTGTGCGACCCCATCGCCGCCAAGGCGGTCGAGACAATGAGCGGCGCGCTGAGCGCGGGGACCGAGACACTCGGGGGTGACGCGCTCGGTGGCGAGACCGGTGATGCTGGTGATGATCTCCGCGCCCAGTTGAACGCCATGGCCGGGCCCATGCTGGGCCTGGTGCGGCAGATCGGCGGCCTGGTCGTCGCCAGCCAGACGGGTCAGGCGGTTGGCGCGCTCGCGCTCGAGGTTGTGAGTTCCACCGATGTGGGCCTGCCGGTCGGACCCGAAGGCACAGCGGCTTTGATCCCGGGCAATGTCGCGGCGTTCGGCTCGGGTCTGTCGGTCCCTGACGGTGAGGTCAGGCTGTTTCTCGCACTCCGTGAGGCGGCGCACCACCGGCTTTTCGCCCACGTTCCCTGGCTGCGGGCCCACCTGTTCGGTGCGGTCGACGAGTATGCCAAGGGCATCAGCGTGGATACCTCGCAGCTGCGGCAGTCAATGATGGAGATCGACCTCACCAATCCGGAGGCACTGCAGGAGGCGATGGCAGGCGCCACCTTCCTAAGGCCGGAGGAGACTCCGCGGCAGAAGGCGGCGCTCGCCCGTCTCGAGACCGCGCTCGCTCTCGTCGAGGGATGGGTGGCCACGGTGGTCGAGGACGCCACCGGTCAGCGGCTGCCCGCGTCTGCCGCACTGGCCGAGGCCGTGCGCCGCCGCCGCGCGACCGGCGGCCCTGCCGAGCGAACCTTCGCCACCCTGGTCGGCCTGGAACTGCGGCCACGCAGGCTCCGCGAGGCCGCGGCCATCTGGCGCGGGCTTACCGAGGAACGTGGTGCGGCCGGCCGGGATGCCATCTGGGCACATCCCGATCTGCTGCCGGATCACAGCGATTTCGACGACCCCGATGGTTTCGTCCGCGGGCGCAATGAACTCGACATCTCGGTGCTCGAAGACGAGCAGGGCGGGCGTCTGGCGCAGCACGCCGCGGGACCCGATGACTCCGATGGGGCCGCTGCCCCTGAGTCCACGGGCCCTGAGTCCACTGGCCCTGAGTCCACTGGCCCTGGGGCCGCTGCCGCTGAGTCCACTGGCCCTGAGTCCACTGGCCCTGGGGCCGCTGCCGCTGAGTCCACTGGCCCTGAGTCCACTGGCCAGGTCGGTGACCCCGGTGGTGACGCCGGCCAGAGCGACGCAGGTAGCGACGATGCCCCTGGCAGCGAGCCACCCGACAACGGGTGAGCCTGCACGCGGAAGCCGTTAAGGCCCTGGCGGGGTGCACGGTGTTGGATGGCTTCAGTCAACCTTCCTTAACGGGTTGAGGCGCCTGGACGTCCGCATGACACCGGAGCCAGGAACATGACCCGGCGACTCAGCTGAACTCCACCAACGGGAATGCCCGGTGCCGGCGTGGCGGGCAGACGAAGTTCTGCCGCCGGGTCGCGGTGAGCAGGCGCTCCAGGCCGATTTTGATGTCTTGCACGTCGAATTTCTGCTGCAGGTCGGGTGAAACCTGGTTGATCCGCATGGTGCGGAAGAAATCGGCGGAGGGAACGAAGATGGTGAACTGCAGTTTCGCCTGAGTGCTGCCGTCGGGGATGTCCATGTTGTCGAAGCCTGGACCGTCCATCCGGATGTGGATAGGCGTTCCGTCTGCAGCCCGCGAGGAGCGCTGCAAGCAGGACAGGTGGCCCATCCGGCGCTCCGGCAGGCCAGTCGCCGGATCGATGTTGGTGACGAGGCCGCTGCCTCCTTCGCCGCGTAGCCGGGCCCATTGTTCGTGTTGTTCAGGAAGGAAGGGCCGCCCCCGTCGGTGAGCTGGTCGGTGTTTCCCGGCACCATGTTCGGCGAGTGGAACATGTACTGCACCCGCTGGATGAAAAAGCCGTCGTCCTTGGGCGGGGTAGTGGCGGTGGACATGTCGAACCACTGCAACATGCCCAGGATGACGTGGGACAGGTGCTGGATCGAGCCGTTGTCGAAGTAGTCGCCAGCGGTGGCCGTGGTTAACCTCGCCGAGTCGTTGCCGGCGAAGGTGCAGATGGCGGGAGGCCCGTTCCCGCTGGTCTGCTGGTCGGCGAAACCTAGCCACATCGGCGAGTCGTGCTGCATGTAGGTGGCGAACGGCAGGCTGTTCTGCACGGCCAAGGCCTTGGGCAGGCCCATCTGGACGAATTGGTGCCGACTGGAGGTGAAGCTGAGCAAGCCGTCGAACGACGGCGACTCGACCGGGCAACCGCGCAGCTCGTTGCTGCCCGCAAGCCAGGCAAGCACATCCGAGATGAACTTCGCGTTGTCGCTGCGGATCGTGAACAGCATGTCGTTGGACTCAAGCGCGACCGGCACGTTGAAGGGGATCTTGACGATGCCCGGGTTGGCCGGGCTCACGTCCGTCGGGCCCGCGACTGCCTCCTCCAGCACGTACCTGCCGGTGTCCGACAGCAGCCGCGGCATGTGCTCGGCGACGGGGCCGCCGGTGAGCCCGCCGGTCAGCCGGCTGAAGTAGGGAAGTCCGTAGGATAAGATCGTTATGATGTGTTTCGCCCCGAACGGGTAGCTGTTTTCCAGCCTGTCGAGCGCGCGGGCCAGCAGCTTCTGGTCGCGCCTGGTCGGCGTCCGCTGGAGCGCGGCGGTGGCGACTGCTCCCCGGAAATCCCGCTCCCGGGATCCTTGAGCTCGCCGTCGTGAATCTCTACCGTTGTCATCTTGACCTCTCCCCGTCGCAGCATCCCCGTGACCTGCGACATTGTCTCTGATCGATCACCCCCTCACACCGTTTTTCTGACACTTCCGGGTTCGGCACAAGCACAGGGCCGGGGACCGCGTCATGAACGGCCCCGATGACTACGCACGGGCAGGCGAGGACAGCCTCGCAGGGCTGATCAGCCTGCTCACCGACGTCGATGAGTTCCTGCGCAGTCCCGGGATCCGGGCCGCGCTGACGGACTTCTAACCGGGACCGGCGCGGCAGCGCGTTCCCCGGGCAAGATGCCAGCCTTCTCATCGACTCGGCCGGCTTCACGTTGTACTCCCTGGTCCTGCGTGCCGCGGCCGCATCCCCGGACGCTGCAGGCTCCTGATACCCCGTTTATCCTGGCCGGCCCGGCGGCTGCTGCCGGGCCGGCCAGCACCCCTCATGCCCATGCACATGCTTTTCTTTTCATTTCTCCTCAGATCAGATCAGAAATGAAAAGAAAAGCATGACCGATACCGGAAGGTACCGTCATGACCAGCAATCCCCCCGCCGGCCACCCTGACAGCCAGGTGCCCCGCACATCCGCGCGGGCCGTCTGCAAGCAGCCCGGCTGCGGGAACATCCTGCCTGGGCAGGACCGCGGGTGCACCCGGCAGTTCTGCAGCGACGAGTGCGCCCGCCGCTACCACAACGACGCCCGCATCCCCGCCCCGGCGGCGTCCCCCGCGGACAGCTCCGACCCGCTGACCGCCCTGGACGTCGTGATCCGCCAGGCCGCGTGCTCACCCGGGCCGCCCGCGAGATGACCGCCAGCCTGGACCCGGCCCAGGTCCGGGCACAGATCGCCGAGGCCGAGGCCGCGCGGCGGCGCGCCGAGGCAGCCGCCGTCACCGCCGACGCCCGCGCCGCTGAAGCCGCCGCCGAGGCCCAGGCCCTGGCCGAAGCCCTCGACGCCGCCCGCGCCGACGCCCGCGCTGCCCAGGCCGCGCTCGAGCAGGCCCGCCGCGACGCAGCCGCCCAGATCACCGCGGCCCAGGCCGAGGCTGCCGGGCAGGTCAGCGCCGCCCGCGCCGAAGCCGCCCGGTGCGCCCGCGCACGCGACGACGCGACCGAGACCGCCCGCCGCGCTGACGCTGAGATCGCCCGCGCCCGCCAGGCCGAAGCCGACGCCAGCGCCGAAACAGATCGCGTCCGCGCCGACGGCACCCGCGAACGCGGCACCCTCCGCGAGCAGCACCAGGCCCAGCTGGAGGCCGTCGCCGCGCTCACCGCCGCTGAACGCGCCCGCGCCGAACGCGCCGAAGCCCAACTGGAGGCCGAACGCGCCGACCGGCGCCACCTCACCAGCGCCCTCACCGCACCCGGCAACGGCAACGGCAACGGCAACGGCAAGCTACCCCGTCGCCAAAGGAGACCAGCAGTGACCGGAACCGCAGCCACCCTCGGCCCCGCCGCCCCGGTCCCGCCGCCGATCCCGGACGCCCTCGACGCCGTGCTGCGCCGGATGCGGTTCCCTACCTGCGCAAGGCCGCACCTGAAGTGCTCGCCACCGCCCGAGCCCAGCGGTGGGACCCCGCCGAAGTCGTGCGCATCCTGCTCGAAGAGGAACTCCGCGGCCGCGACGAAGCCGGACGGCGGATCCGCCGCAAGGCCGCCGGGCTGCCCGCCGGGAAGACCTTCGCGTCCTGGCGGGAAGCCGACTCCTCCATCCCGCTGCCCGCCCAGCACGCCCTGGCCACCCTGGAATGGGTCACCCGCGCGGAGAATCTTTGTATCGCCGGCCCGTCGGGCACCGGGAAGTCGCACTTCGCCGAGGCGCTCGCGCACCAGGCCATCGACGCCGGGATGCGGGTCGCCTGGTTCACCCTCGAAACCCTCTGACCGCCGCCCTCGGCCGCGCCGCCGTCGATGGCACCACCGCCAGGGCCATCGCCAAGATCACCCGGTGCGACCTCATCGCTGTGGATGACATCGGGATGCTGCCCGCCGGGCAGGCCGCCGCCGAGGCGCTCTACCGGCTGGCCGACGCCGCCTACGAACGCCGGTCCCTGATCGTCACCTCGAATCTGCATCCCAGCGGACTCGACACGATCATGCCCAAGACCCTGGCCACCGCGACTGTCGATGCTTCCGGCTGCCGCACCACGCGCACCTGATCCTCACCGAGGGCACCAGCCTCCGGCTCGCCGAAGCCACCGCGGGAAAGGGAGTGACGCCGCTGACACTGACCTGAACGCAAGGAGATCAGCTGACCGTCAGCACGGACATAACGTGTCCGCTCGCAAGGAGATCACCTGTCCGCCCACAGGGAAGTCCCGATGTCCCTTGACACCCGGGCGGGCCCTTGTCGGCAAAATTTAGTCGGTTCGGGTATTTCTGTCGCCTCCCCTCGCATCTTTTCCGGTTGATGCGCTCCAGTCGATGTTGGCGGTCCAGGGAGGTGAGAAGACCTGCGCAACTCTGCGGCCGGTTTCCCTCGACGAGCCTTATCTGCGGCGTAGTCCGCGTGGGAAGCCGCTGCACCCGCCAGCCTCGGCCGAGTCGATATCACCGGCGCAAAAATCAATGTGACAAGAATAAGAATAAGGAGAAGCCGCACAATGAATAAATTTTCGAAGCGGATCAGCGCGGCAGTGGGGGCGGCGTTGTTCGCCGCCGCGGGTGTCGGCGCCACCGCAATGACCAGTACCTCCGCAGGCGCGGCAGGCAATCAGACCTCGTTCCAGATGGTCCGCTCCGTGGCGCCGGGCGCCGCGGCCAACGCGGCCGCCATGCCGGCAGCGGCTGCCGCGCCGGGAGGTGCGATTCCGAACAGTATCGGCGCGGCAGTCGAGTTCAGGAACGTCAACAGCCGGGGGTGCGTCGACGTGGTCGGCAGCTCGCTGTCGCACGGTGGGGCTGTCAGGGAGTTCAGCTGCCACAACGGTGACAACCAGAACTGGCTGATCGAGCCGGTCAGCTCCGCGCCCGGGTTCGTCGCCCTGCGCAACATCAACAGCAACATGTGCCTGGACCTGCGCGTCGGTGACATCTCGCAGGTGCACGACGGCACCACGATCCAGCAGTGGGACTGCTTCCCTGACAGCATCCAGTCCGAGAGGTGGCAGGTGACGGTGACCAACTCCGGGGGCCCTGGCACCTTGACTCTGACGAGCGCGTCGAAGGGCCTGTGCCTCGACACCAATCCGGCCACCGGCAGCCAGGTGCTCCATATTGCAACGTGCACGCCCGGCGCGTTCTCCCAGATGTGGCGGGAGCAGTAGCACCGGACCACCGCTCGGAATCTCGTGCCGTGCCCGCTCAGCTCACACTGGACGGGCACGGCACGGGTCGCTCAGCGCGACCCGAGGTTGTGGCCGAGTCCGGTCGGCCGATCGCGCATGTCGCGCGGGACCTCGGGATTCATCCCGAGGCGTTGCGTAACTGGGTCCGTCAGGCTGAAGGCCGACCGGGGTGAGCGCGCCGATCGGGCCACGACCAGCGTGATCTACTTCTCGGCGCCACACCGGGTGGACTTCCGCGAGCTTGTCCGTGATCTTGCCCGCGGCTGCGCGCGCGTGTGGAGCTGCGGCAGGTCGGGCTCCGCGACGAGGCCAGGCTGCAGGGCGGCATCGGGCCGTGCGGCCGTGACCTGTGCTGCGCGACGTTCCTGAAGGATTTAGAAAGCGCGGCCGTCGCGGGTGACATCAAAGCCGCCATGCTTTCCGCGCTGCGGGAGATGCCTTTGCCGCAGCGCCTGGTCCTGATATTGCACTACCACGAGGGCGTCGCCCTGAAAGATGTTCCCGCGAAGATGGCAGCCTTGCTGGGTATGGCTATGTCGGCCGGGGCCGCGTGGATCCGGGAGCTGGACCGCGCAGTGCAGCGGCTCCACGACGAAGGCGTCACCAAGGTGCACCGCGCCATGCTGGCGGTGGCGCTGTGAGGGTTGACGACAGCGACGTCCTCGGTGGTGCCGACAATCCATACATGGCTGGGTTGGTGGCCCTGGATGCGGGCACCGGCACCGCCGGGGACACCACCACATGGGTGGCCGACCACGACCGCGGCAGGTCGCGCCGTGAGCGCTCATGGAGACGCCGGGCCGGGCGGCGCAGGAGGCGGCGTGTGTGAGCTTTGTGAGGTGTTCCGGCGAGCCGGGGCGCTCATGGCGGGTGAAGCGGCCGATATACACGGTATGACTGCTTCGTATGAAGTACCTGAATCATTCAGTGTGTGCTCGTACGTATTCGGAAGTCCTGTGACGAGGCTGCTGGCGTCCGCGGGCTCGCGGGCGGCGACACGCTGGCTGTGGTGCGTGGTTTGCCGCTGCTGATGGTGGATCCTTGTTAACTGAACTAGCGAGAGAGTTCTCCCAGTTCAGGGGACATGCCCGCTGAGTGGCCGTTATGGTCCCCGGCGTGATCGGAGAAGACTCAGAGCGAGACCTGTCCACCTTGGTGGTGGCCCGTGTCGGCCGCATTGAGGAGACAGGCTCGCCGTGGGAGCCGTACCGGCTCGTTGATCCCTCTGGCACTGTGGTCCAGCCGGCGGCACGGTTCCTGGCGGAGTTGCAGGCGCTCGGGCGGTCGGAGGCGACACAGCGGTCGTATGGGAACGACCTGCTGCGGTGGTTCCGGTTCCTATGGGCGATCGGGGTGCCGTGGGATCAGGCCACCAGGGCCGAAGCGCGTGACTACTCCCGCTGGGTGCAGGCCGGCGGGAAACCGGAGAGTATCCGCTGGTCCGCGGGTGCCAGTGAGCCGACGGCCGGGGAGGCGGCCTCCTCTGTGGCGGCGCCCAGGCCGAACCGGGTGACCGGGAAGACGCCGCCCGGCCCGACGTACGCGTCGGCGACCGCGGCGCATGGCGAGAGCGTGCTGCGGGCGTTCTATGACCTGCACGTCGAGACCGGGCATGGCCCGATGGTCAACCCGTTCCCGCTGGCGAGAGAACGACGGCGCGGCCGGCTGGGGGCGCATCGCAGCCCGATGGACCCGCCCCGCAACCAGCGCGCCGGGCGCTACCGGCCCAAGCTCGTCCGGCGGCCGCCGCAGTGCATCCCGGACGAGAAGTTCAACGAGCTGTTCGCCGCGCTCGGCTCGCACCGCGACCGGGCACTGGCGGCGTTCTGGGTGTCCACCGGTGCCCGGGCCTCGGAGCTGCTGGGGGCACGCTGCTGCGACCTGGACGCCGGATCCCAGCTGGTCACGGTGATCCGCAAGGGCACCCGGGCGATGCAGCCGCTGCCGACCTCGCCGGACGCGTTCGTGTGGCTGCGGCTTTACCAGGCCGAGTTCCACGGCCTGGTGCCAGCGGGGCGGGATGACCCGTTGTGGTGGACGCTGCGCCGCCCGTTCCGGCAGCTGACCTATCACGCCGCCCGCGCGATGTTCACCCGCGCCGGCGCCCCGCTGGGCGCAAACTGGTCCTTGCATGACCTGCGTCATCCGGCGGCATCCGGCGGCATACAGAATGGCCAGGGACGACGGTATGCCACTTAGCGACGTGCAGTGGATCTTGGGTCATGCGCAGCTCACGACCACTCAGATATATACCTCGGCCCCGCTTGAGGAGACGATCGCCAGCGTCCTGGCCCATCACGCCCGCCGGGCCACAGCCCCCTCGCTGCCCGCCGCAGGCGGGCCGGGTACCGGCCCGAATCGCTGGACGTGCTGTTCCCGGGAGAACCACTGTGACCGCGGCGCCGCAGGCCGAGGCTGAGGCGGGCACGGCCGGCCGCGGCGGGCTGCGCCCCCCGGACTGGCGGGAGCTGTCCGAGCTGCGCAGGCAGTTCCCGCCGCGGGCCAACCTGGCGTCGTGGGAGGAGACCCGGGCCTCACGGGGAGGCGTCCTGGCCAGGGCGCTGGCCGGGCCGTTCAGCTCCGACGCCGACAAGTACCAGGCCGAGGTGCGCCGGGGCATCCGCAGCGTGCTGGACTGGCTGGCCGCGATGCCGGGCCAGACCTGGCAGCAACGGTGGACCGCCTCCGGCGCCGAGCAAGCCGGGGACTGGCGGGTGCTGGCGGCAGCCCCTGACACGGCCGGACGCACCGATACCGCCGTGCGCAGCCTCCGGTACCGGTGCTCCCGCGGCCTGGCAGTCCTGATCTGCGCCGACGTGATCCGGCCCAGCGTGGGCTGGCTGCTGGCCACCCCGGCACCGACGCGCCTGGCCGCCGTGATGGCGCGCACCCGCGACCCCGGGGGATTCGCCACCCTGGAGGAGCAGTGCCGCAAGCTGGCCACCGGCGAGACAGCCCGGCAGATCGCGCTGGCCCGCATCGCCATGATCATGGCCGCGAAGGGCGGGCTGGCCAGCGACATCACCGTCGGGGACTGCCTGGAGATGGTGCAGGCATCCACGGAAGCCGCCCGGGCAGAAGGACGCGTCCGCGCATACCCAGCTCGTTCTTCTACCAGCTGGTGCGCTCGCTGGGCCGGTTCCCCGATAACGCCCCTGCCACCACCCGGGCGTTCCACGTCGCCGGCCAGCTGAGCATCGAGGAGATGGTCGACCGTTACGGCATCAAGTCCAGGCCGGTCCGGGACCTGCTCGTGGACTACCTGCGCGAGTTCGAGATCAGCCACGACTACCCCACCCTGCGCAACCTGTCGTTCGTCCTGGCCAGGCTGTTCTGGCGCGACCTGGAACTGCACCACCCGGGCATCAGCTCACTGAACCTGCCGCCCGATGCCGCCGCGGCCTGGAAGCAGCGGATGCTGGTGAAGGAGACCACCGCCGTCGAGGACGGCGAGCTCGTCGTGCAGCACGCGCCCCGGCTGGCCGCGGTCCAGTACCTGGGCAACGTCCGCTCGTTCTATCTCGACATCGCCCAGTGGGCCGCCGACGACCCGTCCCGGTGGGGGCCGTGGGTGGCGGTCTGCCCCATCCGGGACGGCGAGCTCACCAGGGCCCGCAGCAAGGACACCGCAGCACGCAAGTCACGGATGGACCAGCGCACCCGCGAGCGGCTCCCCGTCCTGCCCACCCTGATCACCACCGCCGAGAACCGCCGCGCCCGCGCAGCGCAACTGCTCGCCACGGCAACGGCCGCCGCCCCGGGCCAGGCGTTCCCGGCCGGCGACGACGTCCTGCGCCGGGCCGCGCGCACACAACACGGTATGCACGGGCGGCATCTGGAAGATGACGCCGGTCGGTGAGGTCTGCGGTGGCGCGGCCAGGAATGCCTCGATATCGAACTGAATGTCGGGCAGGCGGGTGGCGGCGGATGCACGCTCCGGAGTCCAGGCGAGCGGCCCGGCGATTTCGAGGGCACTGACCGCCATGGCCAGGGCACTGGCGCGCTTGAGGGCGTCGCGGCGGGTGATCGGATGATGTAAATTCATAGCAGGTCCCCAAAAATGCCACGAAAGCTGTCTTTCTACCTTTTGATTGGACGATGATTCCTCGGTGACCCAGCCGGTGCTGCCCGAAGCAGCGGGCAACGGGCTGGTCTGCCCGTTCCCGTTAACCTTCTCGAAGCAGCCGCTGCCGCAGGCGAGCAGTCCCCGGTCGGAGCGGTAAGTCGCCAGGCCTGATGCGGCGTTGGGGTCGTCGAAGGCACCCACGATCGCCACCGTCGCCGGTGCCAGCCGTTTACGATGGCAGGTTGCAGGCACTGACGGACCGTAGCCGACACCGGAAGGTGCCCTGTCAGCGCCCAGCGCGGCCAGGGCGCGTTGCGCTACGCCGGTGCGGATCAGGCCATGCAGGACATCTGCCCGCTGGTGGTGACCGCGCAGGCCTGCTGGTAGTCATGCGCCGTGGAGCTGGCCGGACTGGTTCTGGCCTGTGCCGTGGTGGCGCCGGCCGTCGGCACCGCGGCAGGGGCCCGCACCGCTGCCACTCGGATGGGGATTCGGGGGTGTCATGCTGCTCGCTTCAGCTACGCGCGCAGCCGAACTGCTGCGCGGCTGGCGGGCTCAGATCGCACACGATGGTGGTGGTTCGCGGCCCATTCCTTCCGAGCGATCGGAAGCTCGGTCACCTCCAACGCAGACAGCCCTTGCCCATGAATTTCATGCACCCGGCGAACGTCGGCCGGTGTGATGTCGCGGAGTGCCTTGCCGTCGATCGCTGCCTGCCTGTGTGATCACGGAAGAGGCCTGTGAATCGCCCCGTACTCTGCTCGCGCACGCTACCCATGGCAGAATCCCAAGCTGCCGACGTCAGTTTCCCGTTTCCCGCGCTCGCGCCATGAAAGTCAGCGCAACACCGTTGCCATGACGGCAGCGTTCACCGTGACAGCTCCTACTGATCGCGAAGCCCATATGGCTGAGGAGGCGTACCCTTTGCCGGCGTCACGGCCGGCGGAGCACGCCACGGGTGGCGGGCCAGCCCTCAAGCCCAGGATCAAGGCGGCCCACATCGGCGGGTGAGCGCAGGCGATGCCACCCGGGCACCACCTGCAGCGCACCCCGGCGGGGAGCACACCGGCGCAGGCGGTCGGTGGCATCTGTGAGGTCGAGTTCGACCTCGGCATCGCGCAGGTCCCGAGCGGGGACGATCCCGGCGAGCCAGTCGGCGGGCGGCAGCCAGGCGGCAAGCGCCACAAGCCCGCCGCCGTCGGCTGGGCAAACCGCCACATCGGCTCGCCGCGTCGCGCCGCCGAGCGCCCTGAACAGCTTGCCGATCAGCAGTTGCGGCAGATCGGGTGCGTCGGCGGTCAGCACCACACCCTGCCCAGCGCCGAGCCCAGCGAGGGCTCGCAGGGTCTGGCCGACCAGCCCGAGCCCGAAGCCTTCTGCTTTGACGAGCCGCAGCACGGCGGTTCCTGGCCAGGCGAGCTCCTCCACCGTGCGCCCGCCCAGCTCCTGCTCCGCATCGTGGCTCACCGCGACCGCCGGAGCCACGAGCTCGAGCTCTGCCACGAGGTCACACGAATCCTCGACCAAGGCCAGGCCGAATTCACCAGGATCAACCCCGGGCGGTGCGCCGGCACCGACGGAGGGCGTGACGAGAACGGCCGCCATCCTGCGCACCGCGTCCGGGGCATTCAACGTGGCTGATCCTGCTGGTTCAGATAATGGTGCTGGTTCAGATGATGGTGCTGGTTCAGATGATGGTGCTGGTTCAGATGATGGTGCTGGTTCAGGTGATGGTACCGGTTCGGCTGACGGTGCTTGTGACTGTGCTTGTGACTGTGCTTGTTCACGGGCGTTGCCCTCGCATGTCGGCGTCGCGGGCCAGGGGGCGGCTGCTCAAAGACGCATATCCTCCAGGCGGGCGGCGTGAGCTACCCCTTCGAGGAAGCCTTTGGCGCGCTCCGTCTGCGGGTAACCCGCCACGAGCCTCCAGAACCCAGGACCATGGTCGGGCACGAGCAGGTGCGCCAGCTCATGGACGATCACATAGTCGAGCACCCATCCGGGCATGCCGAGCAGCCGCCGCGACAGCCTGATCGAGCCGTCGGCGGGCGTACACGAACCCCACCGGCCCCGCTGATTGTCCACCCACCGCACGCTGGACGGGAAAACCGCGCCGCCAAGATAGCGTCCTGACAGGGTCTGCGCACGGGTCATCAGGCCGGAATCGGTCGGCCGCCGCCGCTGTTCGCGTGCGGCCAGCCGGTCAAGCATGCGGGCCACCCACTGTTGCTCTTCGGCCCTGGAGAACCGGGCGGGAACGAGCACGATCGTCTTGTTCCCTTCACGGTATGCGGACACGGTGCGCCGGCGCCGCGGGCTGCGGCGCACCTCGACGTCAGTTTCGGGCCGCACGGATGAAACGGTAACTCAGACTTTTCATTCTCCACAGGGCGTGTACGACATTTCCCCAGCTAGAACCTAAGCCGCGACCCCCCATAAGGGTGTATCCACAGCGTCATACCGCGGCGCCCACAGCAACACACCGTAGTCTCCCCAGGCAGTCCACAGCTCTGTCCACAGGCATGGATTGACGCCGCAGACGTTCCCTCCTACGTTCCAGGGCAGGAGTCCCCGGGCCTGCGGACCGGACGCCCTTCGGGGAAGGGGGGCGAAGGGTCCGCCAGCGGCCCGCGCAATGCGCGGACCTGGTGGAGGCTGCGGCGCCACTGTGGCACACGCACCGCCTTCGCGCCCGGGGACTCAGAAATGCCAGGCGCCGGGACCCCCGGGCCCGGGAAATGCCTTGGCCCTCGGACTCAGAAATGCTTCGCGCCCCGGGACTCAGAAATGCCGCGCGCCCTCGGACTCAGACATGCTTCGCACATACGGCCTCAGGCATGCTTGCATGCTTTGCGCCCGACGACCGGCATGCTTATCCACAGGCAGCAAATATTGCCTCCCGTAGCCGCGCCTGCTCTGTCACGCTGGCAGCCATGAGACCCGTGCTGAAGCCAGGCCTGCTCCACTTATGGCGCGACAGCGAGACAGTCCAGATCGGCGTCGACCCCCGCCGCGGGTTCGCCTTCACCGGCCTGGGTCAGGCGGCGGCTGCCGTGCTCGCCGTCCTGGACGGGAGCCGTGACCGCGCGGCCGTACTCGCCGCGACAGCTACGCGAGGCGTTCCGGCCGAGGCGACCGACCGGGTGCTCACCCTCCTCGCGGCGGGCGGAGCGCTCGATGACTTTCCCGCGACGGCACGTCGTGTATTCCCGGAGGGCACCGCGGCCCGGCTCGCGCCCGAACTGTCTACGGCGTCGCTCGCCCATCGAGACGGCGACGGCGGTGTCCGCGTCATGGTGCGCCGCCGACTGACTCAGGTCCGTCTGTATGGGGCGGGCCGCATCGGATCGAGCGTCGCGTGCCTGCTTGCCGCCTCCGGGGTTGGCCATGTCACCTGCCGGGACCTGCGACCGGCCGGACCGGCTGACGCGGCGCCCGCCGGGCTCGACCTCACCGGTGCCGGTGAGCCGCGGGAACAAGGAGTGGCACGAGCGGTCAGACGCGTGGCGCCTGACATCCGGACCGACGACGACGAGACCCGGCCAGACCTCGTCGTGCTCACCGATGACCACGATCCCGGCCTCATCGGCGAATTGATGGCCGAATGCGTCCCGCATCTGACGGCCACGGCCGCCGAGGCGATCGGCGTTGTCGGGCCGCTCGTGCTACCAGGCCGTTCGGCCTGCCTGCGCTGCCTGGATCTGACCCGCAGGGACCGTGACCCTGGATGGCCCCTGATCGCGGCTCAACTCGCAGGAAAGAGTCCGGCGACGCCCGCGTGCGACGCCGTGCTCGCTACCGCCGTCGCGGCCCAGGCGGCCGGTCAGGTGCTTGCGTTCGTCGACCGGTCGGGGCCGGAGCCAGCGGTGATAAACGGCACGCTCGAGCTTGTTTTGCCTGACTGGCGCTGGCGTCGCAGGACGTGGCCGCTCCACCACGAGTGTGGTTGTGGCCGAAACAAGTGGGCCAGCGGACAATGAGAGACGTGAGTGACCTGCCTCGCCGCGCCGTGACGCGGACCGCCAAGCTAGCCACACTGCCTATCGGTTTCGCCGGCCGTACCGCGCTGGGGTTCGGCAAGCGCATCGGCGGCCGTCCGGCTGAGATCGTCGCCGCCGAGATCCAGCAGCGCACGGCCGAGCAGATCTTCAAGGTCCTTGGCGAACTCAAGGGCGGGGCAATGAAGTTCGGCCAGGCACTGTCGATCTTCGAGGCGGCGCTGCCACCGGAGATCGCGGGCCCGTACCGTGCAACCCTCACCAGGTTGCAGGAAGCCGCTCCGCCACTTCCGGCGCGGACCGTACACGAAGTCCTCGTGACTGAGCTCGGCGCCGACTGGCGCGACGAGTTCGCGGATTTCGACGACAAGCCGACCGCGGCGGCCTCCATCGGCCAGGTGCATCGCGCCGTGTGGAAAGACGGCCGCGAGGTAGCGGTGAAGATCCAGTACCCTGGCGCAGGAAAGGCACTGCTCAGCGACTTCACCCAGCTAAGCCGGGCCGCGCGATTGTTCGGCGTGCTCATGCCCGGGCTCGATGTAAAGCCACTCATTGCCGAACTCAGGGACCGCGTCGCCGAGGAACTTGACTATAACCTCGAAGCCCAGTCGCAGCAGGCGTTCGCCGTCGCGTATGACGCCGACCCGGACATATACGTGCCGCCGGTCGTGACCAACTCCGATCACGTGCTGATCACTGAATGGATGGACGGCACGCCGCTGTCGAAGGTCATCAGCGATGGCAGCCAGGACGATCGGAACCGTGCCGGGATTCTGCTCACGCGGTTCCTGTTCTCCGGCCCGGCCCGCGCGCGCCTGCTGCACGCCGATCCGCATCCAGGGAACTTCCGGCTCATGGCCGACAGCCGGCTCGGAGTGCTCGACTTCGGTGCGGTTGACCGGTTGCCCGACGGCTTCCCCGCATTTATCGGCAAGCTGCTCCGGATCATGCATGACGACGGTGAAATCGAGACCATCGAACAGGAACTGCGCGAGCAGGGGTTCCTCCGCGAGGGCATCGACATGGACATGGACGCTCTGCGTGCCTTCCTCGCGCCACTTGCAGAACCGTCCAAGGTGGACTCGTTCAAGTTCACCCGCGAATGGCTGCGTACCGAGGCGGGCCGCGTCACCGACCTGCGGCCCTCCAACATCACCAGGAAATTCAACCTGCCTCCGTCGTACGTGCTTATTCACCGGGTTTCCACGGCCGGCATCGGCGTGCTCTGCCAGCTCGAATGCGAGGGCGAGTTCCGTGCCGAGGTCGTCAGGTGGATGCCCGGTTACGCCGACGAACCCGCACCGTCGTAAGGTGATGTTTCCAGGAAACAGCTGCCGCGGCTGACCTTCATGATCGTGGTGCATCGCCCACGACGTGCGGTCCATGCACCACGATCATGGAGTTGGCGTGCCGTCGCTACGGCTCGGCATGCATGGAACTACGCAACCGGGTGATCTCCCGATTCGCGCTGCTCAAACGAGCCGCCGCCCGGTCGGCACGGCGCCGCGCTCGCCTGAGCGCCGTGGACCGCGAGGCCAGCCGTAATTGCCTCGCCTCCGTGAGCATCGACTCGATTCGGTCTCTTGCGAGTTGTTCTTGCAGCAACATCCTGCTTCCACCCTTCGTGAAAACTCTGAATGGTCGCGGCGCCGCGCCAGGAGGCAGCCGGAAAACGGCCAGCGAGCATCACGTCCTTCGCGCCTCGCGAGACGCACAAGCATCGCGGCACGCCGTCCGTGGACGGCCTCCTGTTTAGGCGGCCACGTCGGTCTTGCGCGGCCGGCCACGCGGTCGCTTGCGCGGAATGATCTCGCCGCGTAGGAAGAGTTCGCCGCCCCAGACACCCCAAGGCTCCCGGCGCTCGACGGCCCCCGCGAGGCAAGCGAGCCGTGCGGGGCAATCGCGGCAGAGGGCCTTCGCAGACTCCACGTCCGCAGGCGACTCGGCGAAGAACAGGTCCGGCTCTTCGCTACACGGCAGATCGAGCCCAATGAACGCGCCCACCGCAGCGACGATGCCTGCGGTCAGTGTCCCGTCTGCGCCCCGCAACGCATCCCTCGCGGTGCCCACCTCGTACCCCGCCGCCGCTCCCACCGAGACGGCGATGGTGTCGAGCCACTGCATCGGTGTCAACCCCTCTCCACTGCTTGTTCTGCTGTCGTTGTCGTACTGCTCGGCTCGTCACTGAGCCGCTGGTCTGACAAACGGTGGCCCGGCATAACAAAGGCCGCGGACCCTTTTCGGGTCCGCGGCCTGGAGGAGCTTGAGGCCGGTCAGCCTAAACCGGCGCCCTCCGTCGATGCGGACCCGCAGCGTCACCGCCGTCAGCGATGACAAGGGTCATGTAGTTGTACGGCTTGCGGACAGCCGTGTGCCCGATGGCCGCCTGCCCATAGAGCGGCTGACCAAGGGCCGGCACGACATTGACCCGCTCGCGCACGCTGAACAGGGGCACGGCCGCAGGAACCACGGCGCTAGCCGTCACGGCACGGGACACCGGCGCACCGATGCCGTCCGTGATTGTGCCGACGATGCCTTCAGGGCACACTCCACCCAGGACATGCGAGAAGGCGCCAGGTGCACGCATGCCAAAGACGCCGCGCGAGGCAGCTGTGGTTCGCGTCATCACACTGGACACCTCCCTCCGTCGAGATCTGCTGTCATCACCCCTAAAGGGCGTGAGAGCAGCCTATGAACGATGCGGGGGATTCGGCAACCCTTTTTTGACCTGCCCTTTCGCGCGGGAGACGCTGCGGCATGGCGTTCGGGGCCAAGGCGGAGATGACGGGGGAGAGAGCAGACGACTGGGCAGAAAGAGGCTGGAATCGATCAAAGAACAGCGAGAAATGAGGGGTGGGTGAGAAACCCCAGAGATGCGCCGGGCGCGGGCACCGCATGCGCCGCCGTTACCGCGCAGCCGCGCCCGGGGACGCCGCGCCGCTACTCCTGTGCCGCGTCGCCGCGAGTACGGATCAAGCCTTCCTGCACGACCGACACCACGAGTTCGCCGCGTTCGGTGAACACCTGGCCGCGGGCCAGGCCGAGCGCCCCGGAGGTCACAGGCGTCTCCTGCGCGTAGAGCAGCCAGTTGTCCGCACGGAACGGGCGGTGGAACCACATCGCGTGATCCAGGCTGGCCCCGGTCGTCCGGCCATCCGCCCAGGACAGGCCGTGCGCAAGCAGCACCGCGTCGAGCAAGGTCATGTCCGAGGCGTACGTCATGAGGCAGACATGGAGCATCGGGTCGTCCGGCAGTTCGCCGTCCACCCGTAGCCACACGAGGCTCTCGGTCGTCCGCAGCGCGGGATCCCGCTGTGCCTCATGGGTGAGCGGGCCGACGAACCTGAGGTCGATCGGCCGGCTGCGGTAGAAGCTGTCAGCTAGCGTCCCGAACACGTTCTCCAGTCGCTCAACCAGCGACGGGACCTGGTCCGGGTGAGGTACCTCTGGCATGCGCACCGAATGCTGCGGACCGGGTTCTGGATGATGAAACGACGCGGAGAGAGTAAAGATCACCTTGCCGTGCTGGATCGCAGAAACGCGGCGCGTAGTAAAAGACCTGCCGTCCCGCACCCGGTCGACCGTGTACACAATCGGCACAGCAGGGTCACCCGGCCGGATGAAATACGCATGAAGTGAGTGCACGGGACGGTCCCCTGGAACCGTACGGCCGGCCGCGACCAGCGCCTGACCGGCGACCTGGCCGCCGAATACCCGCTGGACCCGCTCGTCCGGGCTGCGCCCGCGGAAGATGTTGACCTCGATCTGCTCAAGGTCGAGCAGGTCAAGCAGTTCCGCGAGGGCCTTGCTCATCGTCGCCTCCGGCCTGCTGCTCAGGGTAAATTCCGGCACAGGTCAAGCACGTCCGCGCCGTACCTGTCCAGCTTGACACGGCCGACGCCGGGCACCGCGACGAGTTCCGCCTCGCTGCGCGGCTGGCGCTCGGCGATCACCTGCAGGGTCACGTCGGTGAAGACGACGTACGCGGGGATGCTGCGTTCGCGTGCCGCCGCGGCGCGCCACTCCTTCAACCGGGAGTAGAGGATCTCATCGCGCTGCGCCGGGCAGGCTTCGCAGCGGCCCAGCTTGCGCTCGGTGGCGCCGCTCAGCGCCCGCCCGCACACGGAGCACCTGAACATCCGCGCGGCAGAGTCACTCCGCGCCGCCGCCCGCCCGGCCGCCGCCGCCCGCCCGGCCGCCGCCGCCCGCCCGGCCGCCGCGGCCCGCCCAGCCGGGTCCGCAGTTCCCGGCCGCGACAGCCCGCGTGAGCCGTTATGGGGAAAAAGCGGACCGAGGAATGGCGACAGCCGACGCGACCGCTTGGCACCCGGTGACCGGGCCATCGACCATGAAAGCAGCAGCCTGTCTCGCGCGCGCGTCAACCCGACGTAAAGCAGCCGCCGCTCCTCCTCGATCGCATCGGGGGTATGTGCGTACACGATCGGCAGCACGCCATCGACGAGCGCGGGCAGGAACACGACGTCCCACTCCAGCCCCTTCGCGGCATGCAACGATGCGATCGTCACGCCGTCGGGTGTCGGGGCGTGCCGCAGCGACGCCCGAAGCGTCATGTCGCCCGCGAAGTCCGCGAGTGTCGCCTCCGGATGGGTGCCGAACAGGTCATCGGCAAGCTTGGCCAGCGTCGCCAGCGACTCCCACCGAGCGCGCATCGCCCCGCCCGCGGGCGGTGGCTCCGCGGTCAGGCCGAGCCCAGCGAACACGTGGCCTGCAGCGGCCGCCGGGCTGCCTGAAGGCTCGGCCTTGGCCGCCGCGCGCAGCAGCACAAGGGCCTGCCGGACTTCGGGCCTGTCGAAAAACCGCTCGGCGCCGCGCACGGCATAAGGGACGGCGGCGGCCCGAAGCGCCCGTTCGAACCCCTCCGTTTGCGCGTTGGTGCGGACAAGCACGGCGATCTGCCCGGCAGCGATCCCGCCGTCGATCAAGTCACGCGCCTGAGCCGCAACCGCCGCCGCCTCGGCCTCCTCGTCCGGATACTCGGCGAAAACCGGCTGCGGGCCGTCGCCGCGCTGGGCGACAAGCCGGGCGCCAAGCTCGGCCCGATGCGGCTCCGGCGGCCCGGTGATGCGCCGGGCGGACGCGATCAATTGGTTAGCCAGCCGCACGACCTGCGGCGTTGACCGGTAGTCGCGGATCAGCCTGATCACCGCCGCGCCGGGGAACTCAGCCGCGAAACCGGTCAGGAACGCCGGCGTCGCGCCGGTGAACGAATAGATCGTCTGGTTTGGATCCCCGACCACGCACACGTCGTCCCTGCCACCAAGCCACGCGTCGAGCACCAGCTTCTGCAGCGGATTGACGTCCTGGTACTCATCCACTACAAAGTAGCGATATTGATCATGGACCTGCGCCGCGGCAGGCCCGTGCTCGGCGAGGATGCCTGCGGTCAGCTCAAGCACCGATTCGAAGTCAAGGACATGGCGCTCGCGGCGCAGCCGTTCATAGGCGTCGAAGAGCTTCGCCATCTCCTCGGGCGGGACCGGTGGCGCCCGGCCGGCCTTCCCCGCCACGGCGGCAAAATCCTCCGGCCTGGACTGGACCGCCTTCGCCCACTCGATCTCGCTGGCCGCGTCACGCAGCGCCGCCCCGTCGAGCTTCAGCCGGAGCACCCGTGCCGCCTCGGCCACCAGGCTCAGCTTGGAGTCGATGACCCGCGGCGCCTCCCCGCCCACGGTCCGCGGCCAGAAGTAGACGAGTTGGCGCAGCGCCGCCGCGTGGAAGGTGCGCGCCTGCACCCGCTCCGCGCCCGATCCGACCCCCGCGAGCTGACGCAGCCGGGCGCGCAGTTCCCCCGCCGCACGGGTCGTGAACGTCACCGCGAGCACGTGCCGCGGATCGACCACGCCGCTTTCGATCGCGTGTGCGATCCGGTACGTGATGGCGCGGGTCTTCCCCGTTCCCGCGCCCGCCAGCACACACACCGGTCCGCGCACGGCCTCTGCGACGGCTCGCTGCTCCGGATCGAGCCCGGCCAGGATTGTGTCCGGCATGAGCACATCATCCCAGGAGACACTGACGAGTGGGCCATAGCGGATCGGCGCGGGAAGCCGGCGGCCACCGTGAGTGTTGCTAAAAGTCGGAGCCGTGGGAATGCCGCGGCAGGGGAGGGAGACGGTCAGTGACTCTGTCGCCGACGGGTCCGACGATGTACACGACGCGCTGGTGCGCGTTCTGCCGGCGGCTGAAGAGCCAGCTCGCACGCGAGGGGATCGAGCTCATCGAGGTTGACATCGAGACCGATCCGGTCGCGGCCGACTCCGTGATGAACCTGAACGGTGGAAACCAGACCGTGCCGACCGTGGTCTTCGATGACGGCAGCGCCCTGACAAACCCCTCTGCCGCCCAGGTAGTCGACCGGATGAAGGCTCTGGCAAGCAGCTTGTGAACCAAGATCGCTCCATAACGGCTTCCGCGGGTGGCACACCCGGATCTGCTGACACGGGCCCCGGTGCGGATCGCGCGGCCCGCCACGCCTCCCTGGAGCCGGACGCCGCATTGGAGCCGGACGCCGCATTGGAGCCGGACGCCGCATTGGAACCGGACGCCGCCTTGGAGCCGGACGCCGCCTTGGAGCCGGACGCCGCCTTGGAGCCGGACGCCGCCTTGGAGCCGGACGCCGCCTTGGAGCCGGACGCCGCCTTGGAGCCGGACGCCGCCTTGGAACCGGACGCCGCTGAGCGCCCGGGCACCTCCGGACGTCCGGAGGCCGCGGGAGGCCCGGAGAGCCGCAAGAAGGCGGCCACCTCCGGGGAGCCGGGGGCTGGCACGCGTGCGGTGGCGGTCTACCGGACGCCTGGCGGATGGCGGGTCGGCGAGGAGGAACTGCCGGATCTGGTGAGCGCGATGATCTTCGCGGACCTGCTGATAAGCGAGCTGCCATCGTCAGCCAGGCCGATCGCGGACAGCGCCACAGCCGACGCGGGCGACGTGGAGACCGCCAGGCTGAAGATGACGATCGCGCAGCTGGAGCACGCGCTCGCGAACCGGGTGCGGGTGGAGCAGGCGATCGGTGTCCTCGCCGAGCGGCACCGGGTGCCCCCGCGCCAGGCTTTCGAAATGCTTCGTACCGCGGCTCGGTCCCGGGGGCGCCGGGTGCAGGAACTCGCCGACGAGGTCGTGACGAACGTCACGAACCCGTTGCTCGCAGTCGCGGAGGAACTCCAGCGGCCGCGGACGGCGCCGCGTACACGCGGCCGTTCGCGGTCGGCCTAGCTTGGTGGGGACCCTGGCCGAGCGCAGGCGGACCAGGGCGGGAACTAGGGCGAGGCGGTCGCCGACGTCCGCGTGAACAGCGGCGCGCTCAAGCCGAGGACCAGCGTTCCGACAAGGAGCAGGGCGCCGCCGAGGCCCGCACGGTACCAGCTGAAGCCCGCGAACGGTGTGCCCGGCAGGGTGAAGGCCCACAGGACATATGCGACGGTCGCGACAATGAGCTCCGGCCAGGGCCAGCGCGTCGGGTCAAGGGGCAGCGGAGCGCCGCTCGCCCGCAGTTGTGCGGCGAACAGCGCCCAGAGGGTCATTGGGGTAAAGGCCAGGAACACCCAGAAAGCCACCCACTGACCGGTACGGGACGGCGTGCCAGCGTCGGACACTGCCGCACCGATCGCGACGTAGACGGTGACAATCTCGGTCGGGATGTAGCCGACGATCGATTTCAGTGCCGCAAGGACCGCGGAGCCCTGGAAGGGCGGCGGGGACGGCGGCACGGGAGCGGCGGCCGTGGACAAGCTCGTGCCAAGCACCCGCGAGGCTGCCAGTTCGGACATGCGCAGGATGCTCACGATGACCTCTCAGTCCGTGGCGCCGAGTGGCCGCCCGTGCGTTGGCGCCTCCCTGCTGCCTATGCCGGGCCGGATTGGTCAGCGTCTCAAAGGACGACGCGCGGGAGTATTCTCCTGATCTTGGAGCGAAGGTCAAATTATGGCAAGGATGACGATCTGCGGCACAGGCTCTGAAGGCCGCGTTGTCAATAGCCGTTCGGCTGGCGGTGAGCGGTCATAGCGTGAGTGGCGTTGGTCACTCGCCGTGCCTTTCCAGGTAGCTGATGTAGAGGGGGCGCAGGTCCTCCGCGATGTCGCCTTCCCCCGAGGCGAGAGCATCAGCGATCAGCGCGCTCACCTTGATCACATCCCCGGTCGCGGCGTCCTCGTGCCCCTCCGTGGCCTCCGCCGCGGGTATGGCGCGGAGCAGTTCCCAGAGGAAGCCCGCGTCCAGATGACGTATGGCCCTGTGCACCGCCCGGTCATGCAACTCGCGCGAGGAGAGCGCCTCAAGGTCTTCACGCTTCCCCATGGCGCAACCATACAAGGCACCTCATAGCGGCCGGACTCGGTTCACCGATCGCGGATCGGATCACGTCACCGCGACTCGCACGTGCGCGCGTCAGGGGTGAGCCAGCGCAGATCCGGGCGCGGCCTGCACCGTAGGATCGGAGCCGCCATCAGACCCGGCGCCCTTCACCCCGGGAGGCGATGCCGCGGAACCGCGGTGCGAAGGAGGAAGCGGAATGGCTGCGACCGAGCGCACGAAGCGCTGGGGCATGACCCTCCCGCTGCCGCAGGTACCACTCGCCGAGCAGCGTGGCATCGTGGCCAGGCTCAGCGACCTCGGCTATACGGACGCGTGGTCGTCCGAGGTCACCTCCACCGACGCCTTCGCGCCGCTGGTGCTCGCCAGCCAGTGGGCGCCCCAGTTGCGGCTCGGCACCGCGATCGCGCCGATCTACACACGCGGCCCTGCCCTGCTCGCCATGAGCGCGGCGACGCTGGCGAGCGTCGCGCCCGGGCGTTTCGTGCTCGGGATCGGGACCTCGTCGCCGGCGGTGGTCGAGCAATGGAATGGGATCCCGCTCGAAAAGCCCTACCAGCGGGCGCGTGACATGCTGCGGTTCCTGCGTGCCGCACTCGCAGGGGAGAAGGTGACCGCGCAATATGAGACCTTCAGCGTGCGCGGGTTCCGCCTGGATCTCCCGCTCCCTTCGCCTCCCTCGCTCGCGCTTGCCGCGCTGCGCCCTGGAATGATCAAACTGGCCGCGGCGGAGGCCGATGGTGTCATCACCAACTGGCTGTCCCCAGCCGACGTCCTGCAGGTGCGCGACGCGGCCGGCCAAGGCCCCGAGCTCATTGCCCGCGTGTTCGTGTGCCCCACCCCGGACCCCGAGACTGCTCGCGGCATTGGCCGACGGCTGATCGCGAGCTATCTCACGGTGCCCGTCTATGCCGCGTTCCATGCCTGGCTCGGCAGAGGGGACGCGCTTGCGGCCATGCAGGCGGCGTGGGCGGCGGGCGACCGCAAGCAGGCACTGGCCGAGATCACTGACAAGGTCGTCGATGACCTGATCGTGCATGGCACGCCCGAGGCGTGCCATGCACGCGTCGCCGAGTACCAAGCGCACGGCCTCGACACTCCGGTCATCATGATCATTCCCGCGCCTGGCGTGGACGTCGCGCAAGCCGCTGCGGATCTGGGGCGGGACAGCTGAAAGCCGCTCGCGATGCCGCGGGCTGAGCCGTGCATGCAGGGGCGGCCCGCGGCAGCCGACCGCTGAGGTTCACCAGCGGCCGGGAAGCGGGGCCCCGTACCATGCCTCGATGATCCGGTGAGCGATAGAGACCGGAGGCGGCAGCAGAATCTCACCGGCCCCGATCGCGGCCTGCAGGTCTTCGCGGCTGTACCAGCGCGCCTCGGCGATCTCATCGTGGTCAACGCGGATCGGCTGTTGGCCCTGCCCATCCTCGATTGCCCGCGCGGAGAAGCCCAGCATCAGGCTCTGCGGCATCGGCCACGGCTGGCTGCCGAGATAGTGGAAGTCGCCGACCGAGATGCCTACCTCCTCACGCACCTCGCGGGCCACCGCCTGCTCGACCGACTCCCCCGGCTCCACGAAACCGGCCAGGATCGACACCCTCTTGTCTGGCCACTTCTGGTTCCTGGCCAGCACACAGCGACCGGCCGAATCGAGCACAAGCATGATCACCGCCGGATCAACCCGCGGAAAGTGCTCGCTGCCATCCTGCGGACACACCCGGGTGTGACCAGCCGAAGCCAGCCGGGTAGAAGCACCGCACCGTGGGCAATGGCCGTGCGTGGCGTGCCAGTTCGCGAGCGCTGCCGCGTGGGTGAACAGCCCTGCGTCCCTGTCACCTAGCAGCGCCCCAACCTGGCGCAGCCCGACCCGCATTACCCGGTCGGCGGGGCCGTCGCCCGCGTTGGGCACAGGGCCGGGGCCGGGCGCCTTGTCAGCGCCGGCATCCTTGCCGGTACCGAAATCCCGAGCGTGGCCGGAAGACGGCTCCCCATCGGGAAGCGGTCCGAGCACCGCGAAATACGCGGCGCCTGCCGCATCCACGCCGAGAAGTATCCGATCGCCGTCCGGCGCTGCCGCAGGCGACACCAGGATCAGCTCGGCGCCGCCGGCACCCACGGACCCGCCGCCACCTCCACCTACCGCGCCAGCGCCGCCGAAGGTGCCTCCCGCTCTCCCGGAGCCGCCGTCCCGCCCGGCGGGCAGCCGCACCAGGGTCTGCCCATCCTCGATGACGAGTACTTGCGTCCGCGGATCCGCCCACGCGTCCGCGAGCCACCGCGCGTCGTGGCGGCGGTGTGCCACCCGGTCCAATGTGCCACGGGCAAGCGCAAGCAGCCCGAGCCGGAGCGCGCCGTCATTCCCGCTCACCAAGCCAGCCACCACTTCCCGTTCACTGCGCACCCTCTGCGTCCCGCTCAGCGGCCCGCTCCCCGAGCCCGCTCACCAGCCCACGGCCAGACCGCCCGCTGGGCCGTTCACTGATCGCCACCCGCCCCGCCGGCCAGGCCCGCTGGGCCGTTCACTGATCGCCACCCGCCCCGCCGGCCAGGCCCGCTGGACCGTTCACTGATCGCCACCCGCCCCTGCGGCCAGGCCTGCTTTGCCGACTGCGGCAAGTTCCTCCCACAGGTAGGCGGCTGCCTCGGCGCCCTTCAGTAGCAGCGGCATCTGGACCTTCTCGTTAGGCGCGTGGATGCGATCAGAATCCAGCCCAACCGCCATGAACACCAGCGGGGCGCCGAGAATGCCCGCGAGGTCGGCCTCCGGCCCGCTACCTCCTTCCCGGGTGAAAAGCACCTCCTGCCCGAATGCCCGCTGCATCGCGCCGCGTGCGGCCCGCACCGCGGGTGAGCCTATGCCGGAGGAGCACGGCCGCACCCCTGGGCCGCTGAACGTCACCCGGGCCTCGATACCCGGCGGCGTCTTCGCCTCGACGTACTCGCGCAGCGCGGCCCCCACACCGTTGATCTCCGCGGTCGGGCGCGCCCAGATGCGTTCCAGCGTGGAGTAACCGGCCTCGCCCGCGGCTGCCCGGCTGCCTCCCGCCGTGGCCAGCCACTTCTTCTGGTCGAACGGCAGCCGGCCGAGGGGTTCACGTTCGGCGCCTGCCTGCTGCCATCCGGCGAGGCGGTGAGGCAGGCCGGCACACCGAGCGCGTGGAACAGGACCTGCCCCTTATCATCCGACGCGCCTCGGCCAAGGATCTGCTTCCCGCGCTCGGTCGGGGTGAACGGGTCGAAATCCCACTCATCAAGCGGCTGCACCGGCTGTACGTCGTGATGCCCATAGATCAGAACGGCCGGTGCTGGCTCAGCCGCGCGCCGCTCATCGGCAGGCCGCTGGGTAAAATCCGGCCCACCCCGGTACCGCGCGGGAGGCACCGGTCTGTCCAACGCAGGGTTATACGACACGTGTCTTCCACGCCTCCGGCGTGCCCCCTCGTTGACCAGGACCCGAGTCCTGTGGCGGTCTCTCGTGCTCCGTTTGCGTCTCCCCCGTTCCGTCCGGTCGTGTTGGCAAATCCGTTAGCGAAACAGGCACCTGACCTTTGCCATTATCGTCATCCGCCCAGGCCACGTGCATCGCCCGTTCTGGCGAGATGCCGACCACCCTACGCGGCAAGAAGCCAACCCTCTGAGCGGATCAACAGTGAGTGGCCCTTGACCTGCCCCCTCGCGCGCGGCTCAGAACCGATCTGAACGTCGGTTCCAGCGGGCCGCCCACCGCGCCGATCCTTCCGCACGGGGGCAGAGGCCATAGCAGACCGTTTTCGGCGCGTCGCCGGGTTATAACCGCTTAATGCCCGTGGCGACGCAGTCCTGCCGCTTGGGCACTATCTCCTATGATTCCCAGTGCCCAATCCAGATCCTCCCGGTGAACGCCTGCAGGCTTCGCTACACCTCGTTCAAATTCGTTCCAGCAAGTCTCTAGGGCCGCCAGTCGGGCCTCCACCACGTTCTTCGACCGCGCGGCTGCCGACAAGTATGTGACCGTCGTTGCTGAGAGCCACCGCAATCATGCGGCCAAGCTTCCGGTCCTTACGCTCAAATACTAGGTGCAAACATTGAAACAGCCAGCCGTGGACCCTCCGATTATCAACACGCTCGAACCGCTGCAAATGTGTGACTACAGTTCTCAGTACCTTCTTATCTGCGTCTCTTACCCCCAATAGCAAGGCATCAATAGTCAACGGAATATGCGCGAATGTGTCTTAGATGGGGGCGTCTTCCCAGGGCTGTATCTGGCCGATTTTGTGGTATCCGCAGGGCGGCCGTAGGCGCGGCGGGCAGGGTCGGCTTCAGGTTCGGGGCGGACGGTGAGGGTAACGCGTTCGGAGGTGAGCCCGTGGAGCAGGCCGGCGTGGAGGCGGGTGCCGACGCCGCTTCTCCGGAAGGGTCCGCGGACGGCTAGCTCGTTGATCACGAAGGTTCGGTACCTGGTCTCCCACGAGGGTCGCAGCCCACCGCAGGTGGGTAGAATCCGGCCCCGCCCCGGCGTCACAGCGCGGCTTGGCATTTGGACTGCCACGGCTGGGCCGGTGCTGGTCATAGTGGGCTTAGCGGTCATCGGGTCGGCCAGTCGAGCCGGAACCAGACGAGGGTCCGTTGTGTCCGCCCGTGGGTGGGGCCGACCTGGTCGTGCCATCCGTGGTGGCCCCATTGGGTGGCCATGAGTTCGATCAGTTCGAGACCCCTGCCGCAGTCGGCTAACTCGGCGGGTGCGTGGGTGCCGGTGGCGGGGATGGTGCTGGAGCCGTCGTCGATGACCGCGATATAGGCTGCGGCGGTGCCGGGCCAGATGATCACGTCGAACTTCCCGTGCCCGGCGGTGCGGCTATGGGTGAGGGCGTTGGTGACTAACTCGCTGGCCAGCAGGACGGCGGTGTCTGTGAGTGGGCAGCCGTTCAGGGTCCGGGCGACGAATCGGCGTGCGTGCCGGGCCTGGTCGGGTCGGCCGGGGAACACCCGGAGGATGGGCTTGGCGACCTGGCGGGCTGCGGCGAGCAGGTCGGCAAGGTCGGGTGTGGTCGGTTCCGATCGGCACATTCGGGTCACCACCGGTTGGGCACGCTCGGCGTCGGGAGCAGGTCTATGCTGACGAACATCATTCTTGATCTCTCGATTCTGCAATTTAGCAGTTTTGCCATATCGCAACAAGGTGTAGTGTGAGACCGGTGTCGCGCGTGGTGACGAAGGCCGCCGGCCAGCCCGGCGGGTGAGACAGGGAGGGACCCGCCGTGCCAAGCCCATCCGTCCGGGGCCGCCGCGTGGCCGCCGAGCTGGCCCGGCTGCGTGAGGCAGCCGGCCTGAGCCGCGAAGACGTCGCGGAGCGGCAGGGCTGGTCGGTCTCGAAGGTGTGGCGCATCGAGACCGGGCGCTCCCGTGCCCACCACGGCGATGTCTCGGACCTGCTCAACCTGTACGGCGTCAGCGGCAGCGACCGCGAGCCGCTAATCAAGCTGGCCCGGGAAGCGCGCCGCCGTGGCTGGTGGCACAGCTACGCTGACGTGCTCGCCGAGGGCTTCGACACCTACGTGGACCTGGAAATCCAGGCATCGTCGATCCGCACCTATGAGGTGCAGCTCGTGCCCGGCCTGCTGCAGACCGAGCCGTACGCGCGGGCGGTGCTCAGCGCCGCCTGGGTCACCGCCGAGCAAAGCGAGATAGACCGGCGGGCCGCCGTCCGGATGCGCCGGCAGGAGATGATCGCGAGCAAGCAGGACGGGCCGCAGTTGTGGGCGGTGCTGGACGAGACGGTGCTGCGGCACCCGGTCGGCGGCGCCGACGTGATGCGCGAGCAGCTCGGCCTGCTGCTCGAAACGGGTGAGCAGCCGAACGTGACACTGCAAGTGCTGCCGCACCGCGTCGGTGCGCACGCGGCGATGCTCGGCGCGTTCGTGATCCTGGGCTTCGCCGAACCAGACCGGCCGGTGGTGTACCTGGAGACCGATACAAGTAGCTTGTATCTGGAAGAAGAAGCCGAGATCGATCGTTACGTGCTCATTTTTGATCATCTTCGTGCGGCTGCTCTCGGCCCGAAGGAGTCTGCGGCGTTCGTGTCCCAGATCAGGCGCGAACTGTAGGAATGGAGGGCGCGTGACCGACAACGACGTGTCCCGTGCCATCTGGTGCAAGAGCAGTTACAGCGGCGGCACTGGCGGCAACTGTGTGCAGGTCGCCCGGAACCTGCCCGGCATCGTCGCCGTCCGTGACTCGAAAGATCCACACGGCGCGGTGCTGGTCTTCGCGCCAAGCGACTGGAAGGCCTTCACTTCCGAGGTGACAAAGGGCCGGTTCGACCTCACCTGAGCCGCGCTGACGCTGCGATAGCTGCCGGCGTCGGCGGTTTTTGACCTTGACCTTGACCTTTGTTTGTTGACCTTGACCCTTGACCTTTGTTCTTGACCTTGACCTGTTGTGATGTGCAAGCAGGGGCGGCGCGGCGGCCCGAAGGGCCGATCACAGCGGGTGAACAGTGGCGGAACGCGATGTTGGCGGTTGTGGGGTGGTTGTGCGCCGGGTGTCGGGGTGGTGTGGGGTGGTTGTGACACGCTTGTGACTGGGCGGGTGCCTTCCGTGGTGGCGGGAGGTGACGGGGTCCTTCCGCGTGGCGTGATGATGGTTGGCTGTTGCGGGCGGGGAACGCTCCGCTGGAGGGGCGGCGGGCGGACGCGGGCTTGATCCGGTTATCGGATCGGGATGTGCGGGGGTTGTTGTGGTGCGGGCAGATGTACGGGGTGCGGGCGGACCTGTTATCCGGGTTGCTGGGGTGGGCGGGGCGGCGACGCGTCAGGTGCATATGCGGTTGGCGGCGGGCGGGGCTGGCGGAGACGGGGGGCTTGGGGCCGGGGCCGTTGTGGTGCTGGCTGACCGGGCCGACCTGGAGGTGTGCGGGCTGCCGTTCGAGCCGCACCCCGCGGCGCTGGCACGGTTGCGGCACGTGCACGCGGCGGGGGCGGTGCGGCTGGCGTTCGAGGGCTGGGCGAATTGGCGGCAGGCGGGGGCGTGGCGGCCCGAGCGTGAGCTTCGGTGGCGGCTGGGGGCCGGTGTCGGGCGGGCGGGTCATGTGCCCGATTTCGAGATCCTGTGGCCGGACGGGGACCAGGCGTATGCGGGCCAGGTCTGGTGTGCCGAGGTGGAGTTAACGGCGAAGACGGTGGACCGGACGGCGCGCATCATGTCGGCGCTGCTGGCCCGCACCGCCGATTACGGCGACGAGGACAGCGGGCCCACTGGCGGGAGGCCGCGTTACGCCCGGGTGGTGTATGTGGTGACGCCGGGAGCGCGGGCGACGGTGGAGCGCGCGCGCTCGACGTTGGCGGTACCGGCGGCGGGGCGGGTCGAGGTGCGGGATCTTCCGGCTGGGGCGGTGTCGTGATGCTGGGGCGGGGGCCGGCGCTGTACCTGCGGCGGGTCACCGTGTGGGCGTGCTCGTGCGGCTGGTCCTGTGGGCGGTCGCGGTGGGGCTGGTGGCCGGGTTGCTGGTGGCGGGCTGGCCGCTGGTGGTGGCGGGGGTGTGGGGGCTGGGGCTGGCGTGGGCGCGGGGCTGGCCGCCGCGTCGGCTCGCGGTGGCGGCCTTGTGGTGCCTGCCGATGCTGGTGGTGGCGGCGGCTTCCTGGGCGGTGTGGCGCGGCGGCCCGTACGCGCCCGTAGTCGCGCCGTACCGCCAATGGCCGCTGTTATCGGCGCGCGGCAACCCGAACCTTGGGCGCGGTGATCCGCTGTGTGGGGCACCGTCCGCGCGTGCTGCGGGTGACAGGGGTATGGGGCGCTGCGGTCGCACATGCTGGTGGTGGGTACGACGGGGGCGGGCAAGACGACGGCGCTCGTCCGGTTATGGGCGGGGTTTGGGCGGCGAGCACGCGGCGGTACCGGCGGGGTCGGGAGTGGCGGCGGTGGCTGCTGGTGATCGACGCGAAGGGCGGGTTCCACAGCCGGGACACCGCCGCGATGGTACGCGGAGTGCTGGCCGATTTGGTGCGCGGAACGTGGCGGTATGCCCGATGAGGTCGGGCTGAATTTATGGGTGCTGCCGCCGCAGCTGCGGCGGTGCTGGTGGACCTGGTGCCGGTCGCCTCGGAGGGCCCGGCCGCCTTTCACGCGGATGCGCTGGCGGCGGTGGCCGGGCTGGCGGTGCTGGCGCCGGCCGGGCCGGCGGCTTGCTCGGGTGAGTTGCTGGCCCGGCTGGATTTCTATTGGCTGACCAAGGCGTACGCGGCCGACTCGGCCGCCCTGGCCAAGGTGCGGGCGGCGGTCCGGCATTTCGGGGACGTCCGGCCGCGCTACGAAACGCTGTTCGCCCGGCTCGGGCCTGCGTTCGACGGTGCGCACCGCGTGACCGATTTCGACGGCCTGTATTGCAGCGTGGAGGCCACCGCGGGGATAGCGGTGGCGGAGGCGCAGGCGCAGGCGCTGGTGGAGCTAGGAGACTGCTGAATAACACCTTTTGCGGTCACTCCACAGGGCTTTGACCTGCGAACTTATAGACGCAATCGGTCGAATTTGGGTCTTGTTCAGCAGGCTCCTAGTGACGGACGCGGCGGCCTCGCGGGGCCGTGACGGCGTCGAGCGGCGGGCGGGTCTGCTGGCGCTGTATGAAACTTCAGCGGTGGCGGGCCGGGTGCCGGTGTTCGAGTTGACCGAACGGTGCCGGTCGCTGGGGCTGGCGGTGCAGGTGGCGGCGCAGTCGTGGCAGGGCCTGGCGCCGGGGCCGATGAGCGGGCGCGGCTGGCCGCGACGGCGGCCGGGGATGTGCTGGTGATGCGCTCACCGGGTCCGGATGAACTGGTCAACCTGGCCGGGACGCGGCGGGTGATCGAGGTCGGGCGGAAGATCATCGGCCGCGGTCGGTACGGGGATCAGGGCACCGGCCGGGTGCAGTACGCCTGGGTGGTGGACCCGGACCGGGTACGCGATTTCGGCCCCGGCCAGGGGGCGTTCATCAGCGGGAACGCCTGCACGTATGTGCAGGTGGCGCCGTACCGGCGGTCACCGCTGCCGTTGCCAGCGGCCGTTGTGGTCCCGTCGCCGGGACCACCCGGCCGGGTGGGGCCCCGTGAGCCGGTGCCGGCAGCACCGGACCCATCCGGGCCGGTACCGGCCCGAAGGACGACGGGCTCGATGACGTGTTCGGGGGTGGTGACGGGTGAGCGGGCGGGGGGTAGATGCGTTCGCGGTGCTGGGCCTGCCGTATGACCCGGACCTGACCGACGAGCACGTGCATGATGCATACCGGCTGCGGTTGCGGGCGGTCCATCCGGACAGCGGCGGGGATGAAGTGCGCGCGGCGGCGGTGACAGCGGCCTACACGGCACTGCGGTCGGGGGTACGGCGGGCCGACCTGCTCGGGGCGGTGTCACTGGGCGTGCTGGCTGGTGACGGGACTGGCCCGGAGGGTGGTGCGGGGCTGGCGGTGACCGATGCGGGAACGCTGGAACGGATTGGGGAACTGGTCACGGCGGCAGGGGCCGGGGAGCGGGTCGGACCGCCGCGCGGCGAAGCCGTAGCCTTCGCGCGGGCGGGCGCGCCGCCGCGCGGGGCACGCGGGGACGGGGCCGGGTGGCTGGTTCGGGGGTGGCTGCGGCTGCGGTGGGGCCGCCCGGCGATGCTGGCGGCGCGGGCCGGGGTGGCGGCGCTGGTACCGGTAGTGGGCTGGGCGGCGGCGCCGGGGTACCCGGTGTGGCCGGGCCTGGCGGTGGGTGCGGCGACATGGCTGGTGCTGACGGCGCAGTGGGATCTGGCGCCGCGCGGGCGGCGGTGATGTCGCCTCGCGTTGGGGTCGGGGTGGGCCGCATGCCCCGGGGGCAGTCGCGCCGTATCGGACAGCAAAATACTTTATGAGACTTTATGAGTGGGACGGCAAAGGACTTTCGAGGTCACGCGCTTATTGGGTCTGGTCGCGCAGGGGGAACGGTGCGCCGGATAAGTGGCGACCGCGCGATTGTGCTGTAGACTGCGTACTATTCGGCGGGATTCTCCCTTCCTTGCGGCCAGGCGCCCTCGCACGTGCGGGCACCCTTGCCGCAAGAAGGGAGTGATCAAGGTGCGGATGAAGCACCCTCGCCGAAAGGGGCGGGTGCTGGTGCTCGTCCTGATGGCCGCAGCCGCAGCGTGCAAGCTCGCAGTGGCCATACTGGCGCTATGCCAGCACTAGGGCGGCACCAGTCACCCACCTGGTGGTGTGGTCTGGCCTGGCGTGAAGCTAGGCCAGACCACACCTAGTTCTAGCGTGTAGAACTAGGTTCATGATAGCAGGAACTCTGTGTAGAAACGATAGAAAGATACTCATGCGAACGTCCCGTGTAGAAACGGTAGAACCATACTCATGCGAACGTCCCGCGTAGAAACGGTAGAACCATACTCATGCGAACGTCCCGCGTAGAAACGATAGAAAGATACTCATGCGAACGTCCCGTGTAGAAACGAACGGGAAAACATGTGAACCACAGAACGGTGCTGTAGCGGGGGACGCGGTGAGGTGGGCTGGTGTTGACGGGCGGGAGATGGCGCGCGGCGTGGCGGGTAAGGACGGTTGCCCCGCTGGTATGGAGCGCCCGCAGGGCGCCTCTTCGGGTTTGTGTGGTGCGGGCTGGGCAGTGACGCGGTGGCCAGCCGACGGCCTGGCCGGGGGTGAGTGCTGTTTCCTGCTGGCATGGCCGCGCACGGGGCGGGTTCCCGTGCGCGTTCGGTTGGGCCGTGGCGGCTGGCGGTGCGGGTGGTGGTCGCGGCGGTGGTGCTGCTGGTGGCCTGGCGTGCTGCGCCAGGATCGGCGGCGGTGCCCGCGCTGGGAGCCGGGACGGTGACATGCCTGGTTTTGACTGGGCGGTGGGACCTGGCGCCGCGCGGGCGGCGCCAGGTCCGGTGTGAGTGCCCGCAGGGCGCCATCGATGGTTTGCTTTGGGGGCGTGGCGGCGCGGTGGGTCGGCTCGGTGCGGAGGCCAGCCGGCGCCCCGGCCGGGGTGGGTGGGCGGGCCACCTTTGGTGAGGGTGCGCCTTCCTGCTGTGCCATCGGGGCACGGGGCCAGGAGTCCCGTGCCCCCGATGGGGTTGCTAGCTGGTGGTCGTGGTTGTATGGCTGCTGGTGCGCAGTGTGGTCGTCCGGGTGATGACCAGCCGGCGGGTGTGCCTGCCTGTGGCGTGTTTTCCCACCTGGCTACTGGCCCTATAGCCCCAGCAATGGGCCATCGCTATTGCCGCGGACGCGAGTGGCCGTACCCGTTCATGATCGCCGCCGCCGGTGAGCTGACCCTGATCAATTCGGCGGCGCGGCGCTGGGCCACCACGGCGACGCCCACTAGCACACGCCGTCGAGATGGCCAGGAGGCTGCTGTTACGACAGCGGAACAGCCGGGCAAGGGGACGGAACGGGCTCCTCCGCCAGGTGGGAGGTGCTGCCCCAGTACCTGCGGTGATTGACAGCGAGACTTGCCGCCAGGCACAGCAGCGTCTCGACTGGGACGAAGTCCACCCGCCGACCCTGTTCGACTGGCCGGCGGGCCAGCGCAGACGCCCACTGAGCGGCCGCCTGCGCTGGAGTTCAGATCGAGGTAGTCCCCAAGGTTCCAGGCCACCGGACACTCAATGCAAACATCCCCTGGCCGCTCGAACCGTTAACGGCTTGTAGTCGAGCGTCATGGACAGCCCTGCGGCGCAGGACACGGGCAGTTTCCGGTGGGAAGCCAACGACTCAGCCTGCCCGGTGATCGAGTGTCCGGGCCCCGGGAACGCCGTGCTGTCCTTCGCCCAGGAACACGACACGGGTGACACCGACGCCTTCGACGCCCCGCGCCGGGTCGCCGTGCAACTCACGGACCACGCCGGCGGTGAGTGCGACTTCGTGCTACATGACAGCGCCGGCTCGCGGCACGCTGGTGATCAGTGCTTCGAGCCCCGCCGCGTCAAGGACATCCGCAGGCCGGACGGTCAGATCCTCACGGACGTAGTAGAACGCGGCCCGCACCCGCCCCGGCTGCACCCCGGCCAGGCCCGCCCAGGCGAGCCGGTAGGCGGCCAACTGGACGGCGACTGCGCGGCTCTCCTCGTCGGTCCGCGCAGGCCGGCCCGTCTTCCAGTCCACCACGTCGAAGATGCCGTCGCGGGTGTCCGCGAAGACCGCGTCGATCCGGCCGCGCACCAGGCGGTCACCGATCAACGTCTCGAACGGCACCTCGACTTCAGCGGGCACGCGCGATGCCCACTCCCCTGCCTCAAAGCGCTCACGCAGGTCGGCAAGCCCGGCGTCGTCGGCCTCCGCCCCCGCGTCCGCCGCGCCGGGAAGATCGTCTGGATCGATCAGATGCTGCTGGCCGAACCTGGCCTCCAGCCAGCGGTGGAAGGCCGTGCCACGGCGGGCCTGCGGGGCCGGCGGGCGCGGCATCGGCCGCCGCACCCAGCGAGCGAACTCGCCGGGATTGGCAGCAAGCGATACCAGCGAGGAGACAGACAGACGTGATGGCAGGTCGACGGGGATTGCCGCGTGGCCGCGGCGCGCTGCCCGTTCGGCGAGCAGCAACGCGGCGTCACGCGCCCATGCGGCGACCACAGCCTCATCTGCAGCGCTGAGCCCGGCGGGTCCATTGAATTCAGTGCATTCAGTGCGTTCAGCAGGGTTCACGTGATGTGCGTGACTGGAGGGGAGCGCGGGCGACCCGGCGGGCGATGCGGCCGGCTCTTGCGACGACGCGGGCAACCCGGGCGACCCGGCGGGCGACGCGGGCGGCTCTTGGGACGACGCGGGCAACCCGGGTCCTCCGGAGGACAGCCGCGCAAGTTCGCGCTCCACCATCGCCGCCGCCGCCACGGTGGCCTCATACCTCAGACCGGACGGTGCGGCTGGCCATGGCGCCGCAGGCGTATCGCCGAGCACCGGGTTCTCCGCGTCCTCCGCGGGAGCGGGTGCCCATGACCACACCTGCCCCGCCCCCTCCTCACACGCCGCCCGCACTTCGGAGAGGAACACCGACGGTCCCAGCGGCATGAGCCCGTCGCCCCACCAGTAGCCGGAGCAGCCGAGCCAGAACGCGGCCCTGGTCGCAGCCACGTACGCGAGGCGCCGCTCCTCGCGCAGGTCCCGTTGCTTGGCGGCGCTGGTGAACTCGTCGACGGCAGCGGTGTCCAGGCCGGCCAGACCTGGAAGGTCGACCGCGTCGCCGCGCAGCACGAACGGCAGCTTGCGCGGGTTGTCCGTCCACCGGGTCGACACCCGCGGCTTGGCAGGGAACAGCTGGGACTTCTCGCCCGCGCACAGCCCCGGCGCAAACACCACCGGCCACTGCAGTCCCTTGGCTGCGTGCACCGTCATCAGCTTGACGCTGTCGGTCTCCCCCACCCGGCCTGCCTCCAGGCCGAACTCCTCGGCCTCCGCCGCGATGAGGTAACTGAGGAACGCGCCAAGCGTCGGCTGCTCCTCGTCGCCGGCGAACGCGGCTGCGGCGTCCGCGAACGCGTCCAGGTCCGCGCGGGCGGCGGCTTGGTAGGCACCTGTCCGCGCCGCCACCTCGATGTCCAGCCCGAGCGACCGCTCGACTTCGAGGACAAGATCGGGCAACGGCTGCCCGACCTGGCCTCGGAGCATGCGCAGTTCGCCCGCGAGCGCGGAGAGCCGCACGTAGCCCGCATGCGAGTACCCGGACGGGTCGCCCAGATCATCGACCGCCTCGACGAGGCTGGCCGGTTCAGCCGTCATATCGGCGATCGCTTCGCCCACCGGATCGATCCCGAACGGCTCACGCGAGCCTGCAGGCCCAGTGTGGCTGACGTCCTCAGCGGGGCTGGCGTGCTTGGCGCCAGGCTCGGGCATGCCGCCGCCGGGTTGCGGCTGGACATTCTCTGGCAGGGCGGGCTCCGGCGCGCCGCGTTGCCCGGATCCCGCCCGGCGGGCGAGTTCACGGGCCCGCCGGCCGAGGGCCACAAGATCGGCCGGGCCCATCCGCCAGCGCGGCCCGGTGAGCAGCCGCGCGACCGCGTCCGACGCGGCGGGATCGTGCAGCACTCGCAGCGTTGCCACGACATCCTGCACTTCAGGCACGGTCAGCAGGCCGCCGAGGCCGACCACCTCGACGGGGATACCGCCGTCCTCCATCGCGCGGCGCAGCGTGGGAAACTGCGTGCGCTTACGGCACAGGACCGCGACGTCGCACGGGCGCACGCGGTCGTCGCGCCCGTCCGGCCAGCGCCGCCCGTCGGGCGCGACGCCTGCCGGAAGGGTGAGCAACTGCGTCAGCCGTTCGGTAACCCATGCGGCCTCGTCGGCCGCGGTGGGAACCAGGGCGCAGCTGGTCATGCCACGGCCGGCCCGTCCCGGTGCGGGCACGAGCCGCGGGACCTCGGCCGCTTCGGCCCGCAGATCAGCTTGCAGCGCGGCGGCCACATCCAGAATCCGCTCGCTGTTGCGGAAACTGGTGGACAGCAGAGCCAGCGGCGGCGTTTGCGCGGCGCGGCCTGATCCGGTCGCGAAATCGGTACGGAACCTGCGCAGATTACCCGCGCTCGCGCCCCGCCAGCCATAGATCGACTGGCAAGGGTCGCCGACCGCCGTGACGGGATGACCCCCTGAGAAAAGCGCCCGAAGCAGTACAAGCTGCGCGTGGCTGGTGTCCTGGTACTCGTCGAGGAGCACGATCTGGTAGCGGGCACGCTCTGCCGCGCCCACGGCGGCGTGGCGTACCGCGATCGTGGCCGCGATACAGATCTGGTCGCCGTAGTCGATGACCTCGCGCGCTGCCTTGGACGCGGCGAAGGCCGCGACGATCGGCAGCAGTTGCTCGCGGACCTGCTGGGTCGCGAGGATCTTCGTGACCGCGGCTGCCGGCCGGCCGTTGCGCCCCGCCGGCAGCGCCGCGGCCTGCTCGGCGAGCCGCTCGCCCACGGTCAGGACCTCGTGCGCGGTGCACATGTGCTCCGCCATCTCGCCGGCAAGCTCCAGTACTGCGGCCGTCACCGAAGCGGGCGTCCAGGTGATCTTGTCGACAGGCCCGTCGTAACCTGCGACCACCTTGGTCGCGATCTGCCATTGCACCGCAGGGGTGATCAGGCGAAGCGACGGTTCAAGCGCTTCGCGCAACGCGTGATCGGCGACCAGGCGGCCAGCGTAGGCGTGGTACGTGCATATCGTCGGCTCACCTGCAAGGACGTCGTCGGCGCCGCCGACACCGCCCGGCCTGCCGGGCGCCGCACCGTCAGAGCCCGGGCGAGCCCGGTTCACGTCCGGCCCGCTCACGTCCGGCCCGGTCACGTCCGGCCCGCTCACGTCCGGGCCGTTCACGGCTGGGGCGTTCACGGCTGGCGCGTTCACGTCTGCCTGTTTCACGTCGGCACTGACGTCTGCCCAGTTCACGCCGGCATGGCGCAGGCCGTCGAGCCTGCGCCGTACGCGGTCGGAAAGTTCCGCGGCCGCCTTGCGGGTGAAGGTGAGGCCGAGCACGCGTTCCGGTCGGACGAGGCCGTTCGCCACCAGCCAGACGACCCGCGCAGCCATGGTCTCGCTCTTTCCCGATCCGGCGCCTGCGGCGACCACCATCGGCCGCAGTGGAGCACCGATCACCGCTGCCTGCTCGGTGGTCGGCTCCGGCAGGCGCAGCAGCCGTGCGAGCTGCCCAGGGCTGTAGAGACCGGCGTCACCCACGGGCCCGTTCATGGCGTCACCTGGCCACCACGGTCATTTACGGGGCAGCACGAGGCCACCGGGCAGGTCCTGCAGCCCGGGTTGACCGTCGCCTTGAAGACAGGACCTGCCATACCCTCAGCGACGGCCTCGACAAGCGCGCGGGGCCAGTCCGGCTCCGGGTCGGCCCTCAGCTCACGTTGCCGCTGCACACGTGCCCTCGCGCTCAGCGCCGCTCTTCCGACCTGGACGAGCTCCGCGCCACCCGGCTCGATGAGCCCGAACCGCTCGAACGCCCCGAGCAGCACGGCGAGCTGATAGACACCGAGCTGCGGATGGCGGTCGAGCTCGCCCTCCGCCGGCTTGCCCGTGCCTGTCTTCAGATCGACGATCACGGCGCGGCCGTGCTCATCGGCCTCCAGCCGGTCCACCCGCCCGGTGATCTCCACCCGGCCCACCTGAATCCGGAACGCCTCCTCGGTACCCGCCAGCTTGCGCGGGTTCTCCCGGTGCCACTCAAGGAAGCGACGGACCATCCGGTGCGCCTCCTCCCGCCGCTTCTGCCCGTACCAGGCGCTGCCGAAATCCAGGTGCCGCCACGCCTCGTCGATCCGCTGCCCGATCTCGTCGTCCTCCGCGCCTGCCGCAGCCAGCACCGCCGCAGCGTGGATAACCGTGCCGAGGCTGCGTGCCACGTCAGGCGCACGCGCGCCGGCAGCAGCCTCGAGCAGCCAGCGCAGCCCGCACACGGTGAAGGACTCAGCCTGCGACGGGGACAGCCGTACGGTCTCATCCTTACCCGTGACCGGGCCAGCGTCCGACAACTCGGTGAGCGCGTACCACTGGCTCGGGTGCGCGCCGCGGACACCGACTGCGGCAAGCTCTGCCAGCCGCGCCGCCGCTGCCGCGCGTAGCTGGTCCGGCTTCGTCACATCCGCGGCGGCGGCCCGCAGGCTCGCGACCAGTGCCGGTAGTGAGAGCCAGCGCGCCTGGGCACCAGCGACCCGCTCGATGATCGTGTCATCGCCCGCAAGCTCGCGCAGGAAACGCGACGGGCGCTCCTCGGTATCGTCGCCGCCGACCGCGGTGACCACCACCCTGTGCCGTGCGCGCGTCACGGCGACGTAGAACAGCCGACGTTCCTCGGCGAGCAGCTTGTGGGTGGCGGCCACCGCCGCAGCGTCCGCTGGGAGCTGCGAGCCCGCCGCGACCTCGACAAGCTCGTCAACGCCGAGCAGCGAGCCGCGCATACGCAGATCCGGCCAGGCGCCCTCCTGGACGCCGGCCACGATGACGACATCCCATTCCAGGCCCTTGGACCTGTGTGCCGTCAGGACACGGACCGCATCGCCCGCCGCGGCACGTTCAGCGAGCGTGTCACCCGGGATCTCCTGCCCGGTCAGGCTCTCGAGGAACAGGCCAGGTGCTCCAGGCGGCAGCCGTTCCGTATGCCGTGCGGCCGCATCGAACAGCGCGAGTACCGCGTCGAGATCCCGGTCCGCGGCGGCGCCGCGCGTGCCCCCCTCGGCTGAGGCCGCTTGCCACCGCGCTGCAAGCCCGGACTGCTCCCACACGGCCCAGAGAACGTCCTCACCGCTGCCGCCCTTCTCGATGGTCTGCCGTGCCGCGGCGAAAAGTCCCGCGACGCGCTGCGCTGGCTCGCGGACGTCCTGGGCGATGAGGATCAGGTCACGAGGATCCCGCAGGGCCGCGGCGAGCAGGTCACCGGCCCCCGGCGGCCCAGCGGGCGGCGGATCAGCCGCCGGCGGCCCAGCAGGCGGCGGACCTGCCCTGGTGGCCTCGGCCGGCTGCGGACCTGCCCCTGCCCTGGTGGCACCGGCCGGCTGCGGACCCGCCGTGACGTCGCCGGCACTGGCGCCGACGTCACGCAGCGCCCGCCGCAGCCGACGCAGGCCAAGCGCGTCGGTTCCACCGAGCGGGCCGGTGAGCAGCTCAGCCGCGGCCTCTCCGTCAAGCGCATCCGGGTACAGCGCGCAGCGCAGCAACAGCAGCAGGGGCCGGATCGCCGGCTCGCCGGCGAGCGGTACCTCATCCCCCGCGACGGTCACAGGAACCCCAGCCGCCGTGAGCGCCCGCCGCAGCATCGGTACCTGCAGGCGTGCCGACCGCACCAGGACCGCCATCCTCTGCCACGGCACGGCGTCCTCGAGATGCGCACGGCGCAGGGTATCCGCGACCACCGCGGCCTCCTGGCTCGTGCTCTCCGCGACGATGACCCTCACCTCGCCCGGCGGCGCCCCCCCTGTTGCGGCGCCGTCAGCGGTTGCGGCGCCACCGGTTGCGGCGCCACCGTCAGCGGTTGCGGCGCCACCGTCAGCGGTTTCGGCGCCACCGTCAGCGGTTGCAGCGCCACCGTCACCGGTTCCGGCAGCGCGGTCTGCGCTGGCAGCGCCGTCTCGGCCGACGGCGCCGTCTGGATCGGCAGCGCCGTCTGGATCGGCAGCGCGGTCTGGGCCATCGCTAACGGCCACAAGGTCGCGATGCCCGGGACCGTGGGTAACGCTGCCTCCGCCCTGGAACGCGGGAAGCCTGGCCGCGATGCGCCGCGAGGCCGCGAGCAGCACGGCACCGCTGCGGCGGCTGCCGCGCAGCGCCACGACGGGCGCGGGCCGGCCGTCCGCTGTTCTGAACCTGTCGGGGAACCCGAGGATGCCCCGCACATCGGCACCGCGAAACCCGTAGATTGACTGGTCCGGGTCGCCGACGACAATCAGCTCACGGCCGCCGGAGGCCAGCGCGTGCAGCAACTCCTCCTGTGCGGGGTCGGTGTCCTGATATTCGTCCACAAGCACGGCGTCGTAGGCCTCGCGCTCCCTTGCCCTGACCGCGGAACGGGTGAGCATCGCCGCAGCGATCCTGATGATCTCTGCGTAGTCGTAGGCGGGCACCGGCGCGAGGTCGAACCGTGCGGCGTACCTTTCGAGGAACGCGCCAGCCGCGATCCATTCCTCGCGCTTGCTCCGCCGGCCCAGCCGTGCCAGACCGGATCCGTCCAGGCCTCGTTCTGCGGCGCGGAGCAGCAGGTCCCTCAGCTCCTCCGCGAACCCGCGGGTGGTGAGCGCCGGCCGGAGCTGTGACGGCCACAGCCCGGCGCCGTCCTGCGCCTCGCCGCGGAGCATCTGCCTGACCTCGAGCAACTGCTCCGGACCAGAAAGCAGCCGCGGCGGCTCGTCACCTGCCGCGGTGAACTCCCTGCGCACCAGCGCGTAGGCGTAACTGTGGAAGGTGAGCGCAAGCGGCTCGCGGGTGGTCCGCCGCAGCCTGGCGGTGATCCGCTCCCGCAGTTCGTGCGCTGCCTTGCGGCTGAACGTGAGCACCAAGATCCGCTGCGGGTCGACGCCACGGCGCTCGATCAGGTCCGTGACCACCTCGACGATCGTCGTCGTCTTTCCCGTGCCCGGCCCGGCAAGCACCAACAGCGGGCCGCCATGATGGGCGACCACCGCACGCTGCGCGTCGTCGAGACGCGGCTGGTCCGCCGCCGCGGAGGACCGGCGGACCAAACGGTAGGAAGGGACTGGCTGGTTCATGGCAGTACGCATTCCAGCAGATGAGTCTGACAGTCTGCGGGCTTTTCGCTATGCGCGGCCGCGTGTCGGGCGGTGGGACGCGCGGCGGCCAGATCCCGAACGGCAGCGCGCCGGTGCGCCGCCATTCGCCGGCTCCGTCGCCGGCCAGGTCGCCACTTCCGCGCCTGCTGCCGGCTCGCCCGGCTTGTACAGCGTCCGGGCCCCGGCGCCAAATGAACGCTGTAGGAGATCCGCGCATGCTTACCACCGCTCCGGCGGGCTTCTTGCACTAATGATCAAGCCCTAGAACCGTCGCAGTGCAAACGGGCAATGCGGCCCGTGGAAGTAGCTGGACGTACGACCTGCCAAGGAGGATTCGGGTGTGCGCGCGTCTAGCGGTGGCGCAGCCAGACGCCGAAGTTCTGGCCGCCGTTCCACAGCACCGGGGCGCTCATCACCACCGCGCCGGCCGCGGTGCCGGTGGTGGTGTCGATGAACTGGCTAGTGGTCCATGGGCCCAGGATCGAGCCCTTGTTGCCGCGGTAGGTGGTCACGTGGCTGCCGGAGAACGCCCACAGCCGGGTAGCGACCTTCGGCGGGACTACCTTGCCATTGATGATCGACCCGGACAGCGCGGCGTGGTTGTAGGGCATGCTGTTGATCAACGGGCTTGAGGCCCTGTGCACCGTGGAGCTGATGCCCCGGGTGCGGTCGATGGCGGTGAAGTAGTCGTGGCCGTGCCGGTCGTAGTAGACGCTGACCGAGAGCCGGTCACCCACCTTCGGGCTCAGCGCGAGGCTTCCGTAGCTGGTGCTGGAGTAGTAGATGACGCTGCCAGCTCCGCCGCCGGGCAGTACCTCAATCAGCGCAAACGGCCGGGGGGTCGGGCCGCCGTTGTGGCCCAGGGTGATGAACGCCATGTCGTCGCTGCTGCTGGGCAGCGTGCGTGCTGGCACGGTCAATGTCGTGGACACGAACCGGAACCAGCGGCCCCCGCCGTCGTCGTAGCCGGCCAGGCCGGTGGTGTAGACGAGCGGCACTGTGGCGCGTGTGGATGCCGTGGCCGCGGCCGCGGCGTCGACACCGCTCAGACCGATTGTGGTTAGTACACTGCTCGCCGCCGCTACGGCGAGCAGTGCGCTCGTGATGCGTGTGCGCATTGGGAAGTCCTTCCCTGCCCATGTGCCGGGACCTCGCGCGTTCCTTCGCTGGCGGGGACAGCGAGCACGCGCCTGGTCCCGAGCTGGACCCTCAGTGATTTTCCGCATTCCCGTCGATCGCCGTCCTGTTTCCGCCACGCAGCACGCAGCCTCTGCGACAAGGCTGCCATTTCGACCATACGACGGATTTGAACGCCACTGCAGGGACAATGGCCGAAAAAGCGGGGGACCATATGCCCATCATTAGTCTGCGCTTCAACCTGATACTGAATGATCAGCGACCCGCACATGCGGCTGCCGCTAGGAGGCTGGTGTTCAACGACAGAATTCGGCCGCAGAAGAGAATACAGATTGTGATACTCGCTGGTCAACTGCGCCGATCATTATTACTCTACGTGAAATCTGACGGAAAACACGATGCGGGCCGGGCGTAGGTCAGGTGCAGGCCGTCGAAGCGCGGTTGGGACCGCCCTTGCACTTCGGGCGGCCCGCACACAGATCCCAGCGTGCGGGATTACCGCACTGGGCTCCTACCTTGGGGTGTGTGGCGGCGAAGCCCGCCTCCGGGAATGGGAGCAGGATGCGGGGTTTTGGGTAGCCACCGGGTCACGAGGCGGTCCAGCTCCCCGACGTCGCGCAGATGTGCGTGAACCCGAGGAAGGCGAACGTCTCCGGTTTCCCGGCGCCCGGGTCGCCAGGTTACGGGCGGCGTGCCACCCGAACTCGATCACGCTCCGCACAGTCGCGCAGGTGCCGCAGCCGCTGGATCGTTGACCGGAAAATCTGAGCAGCCCACCGGCCCGGCGCCTGCAGGCCAGCAACACAACTCTCCCCCGAAAACGTCACGGAAAACGGACATTTCGCCCGCAGGGACGACGTTTTCGGGGGGGAAGACGCAGAACCTGCCCGCACGCCACCAGTTCACGGTCAGCGCCAAGCACGCCCGGATCACGGGCCAGGTTCCCGGTCAACGATCTAGTGTCCCCCGCCGTAAATTCGCTACATATTTCCACCAGGGAACTCCGTCTGATTGAACGTCTTCACAAGGTCAGATGGTCTTCGGATTTATTCGAATGATTTCAGGCGCGGGACACCAGCCTGCGGGCCTGCGGGCGCTGGGGCACGACCATGAATGCGGCGGCGCCTTGCTTTCCTGGATCGCGTCATCCGGATGCGAGGGCGGCATGCGCGGCATCGACTGCGGCGGCCCGGTAGCCCGCGCCGAACAGGCATACGTGCACAAGCAGCGGGTGGAGTTGATGCAGAGGAACGCGCGTCCGCCAGCCGGCTGCCAGCGGCGCTGCCTCGGTGTACGCGCCTATGATGCGGTCCAGGTGGGGCGCGCCGAACAGGGCGAGCATGGCCAGATCTGTCTGCCTGTGGCCGCCATGCGCGGCCGGATCCACCAGCCAGCCCCGGCCCTGTGCCCAGATCACGTTCCCCGACCAGCAGTCGCCGTGGAGCCTCGCGGGCGGCTCGGCGGGCCCGGCCAGGTCCCCGATACGCGCCATGACGGTCTCGATCAGCCGCACGTCGGGGGCGGACAATGCACCGCCGTCGGCGCCGCGGCGCAGGAACGGCGCGAGACGGTACCGCGCGTACCACGACGGCCACGCGTCATCCATCGTGTTGTCCAGCGGAAGCGAGGCGATGAAACCCTCCCATGGCGCGCCGAATCGGCCGGCCCCTGACGCGTGCAACCCGGCGAGGTCTCGTCCGAACCGCTCGGCCGCGGTCCGGTCGGGGTTCCCGGCCTTGAGCCAGGACAGCACCAGGGTGGACTGATCGCAGCCGAGCACCTCAGGCACGGGCGCGTGCCCTGCCGCTCGTAGCCAGCGCAGGCCACGCTCCTCCGCCTGCAGCAGCCCGCCGAGGGGTGCGTCCGCGGCCTTGACGAACACCTCACGCCCGTCGGCCAGCGTGGCACGATACGTACGCCAGCGATGCTGTGCGCCGAGCGGGTGGACATGCCGTACGCCGACGCCGAGGAGGACGGCAATGCGGTCATCGATCATGGCCGCATCCCGTTCCCCTGGTCATGAGGCATGCCACGGCAGCCACCTGTGGTGACCGCCCACGGTGACCGCCCAATGGTGAGAGCTTGACGGTGACCGTCCGTGGTGACCGCCCACGGTGACCGCACACGGTGACGGCGGAGCCTGCGGCGCACGGCGGTTACGAATCCGCGCGGCGCGGCGTGAGCGCCTCGGCCAGGTGGGCGGCGAGTTCCCTCGCGGCAGCCTCGACCAGCACAAGGACGTGGGCGAACGACTCGTCGCCCCCTAGATAGGGGTCCGGGACCTCAGCGCCGTCCGGGGACGCGGGGTCGAAGGAACGCAGCAGGCGAATCCGATCTCCCGCACCTGCACGGCCCGGGGTCATCCGGAGCAGCGCGCGCAGGTTCTGCCGGTCCATGGCCAGGATGAGATCGCGCTCCTGAAGCCATGACGGCTCAATCTGCCTGGCCCGGTGACCGCTGCCCAGATAACCCTGCCTGACAAGCTCTGCACTGGCTCTCGGGTCCATCCGCTCCCCTTCGTGCCAATCGCCGGTGCCTGCGCTGTCAACTTCGACCAAGCCGCCGATACCAGCTTGCTCGACCTCGGCCCGCACTACGGACTCGGCCATGGGCGAGCGGCAGATGTTGCCCATGCACACCAGGCAGACCCGGTAGGGCCGGCCCGGGTCACGCGGCGGCGGCACCGATGCCGCCCTAGGTTGCTGGCCACGTTTCATGCGTCAAGGATGCCCGAGCGACCGGGCCAGCGGGCAAGCCGCATATCCACCCGCACCGTCCGGCCTTGCGAGCGAAGCGGCGTGACTTCCACCAGGTAATGTGCCTGGGCCGCCCGCTCGTGGCCAGGTGGTGGCGACCCGTCGGCGTGGATCACCCGCCACCAGGGCACGGCGCCGCCCCACAGTGCCATCACACGGCCGACCTGGCGGGGGCCGCCTTCACCCAGGCATTCCGCGACGTCGCCGTAGGACATGACCCGGCCCGCCGGGATCTGCTCCACGACGTCGAGCACCCGGCCGGCGAAGCCGTCCACCGAACGGATGGCATCGGCGCGGCGACCGCGTGTCACCCCGGGTCCGTTAGGGAAGAAGGCGGGACCGCGTCCGGGCCGGACGGTTGCGCGGGGCCGGGCGGGCCAGCGGGACCTGGCGCATACGGCGGTGCCGAAGCGCCTTGCGGTGCCGGCCCGGGCGGCGGCGCCGGCTCCGAGGACGGAGCGGTACCCGGCGCGGGCGCCGGGCCCGGAGGCGGCGCGGGAGTTGGCGCAGGCCAGGGGGGCGGCGCAGGCAGGGGGGACGGCGCAGGCCAGGGGGGCGGCGCAGGCAGGGGCGACGGTGCAGGCAGGGGCGACGGCGCAGGCAGGGGCGACGGCGCAGGCAGGGGCGACGGCGCAGCCAGGGGGGCCGGCGCAGGCAAGGTGCACGGTGCGGCCAGGGGGGCCGGCGCATACCCTGCGGGATGGCCCACCGTACCATCCCGCGGCGGCCCCGCGGGGAAGCTCCCCTGAGCCCAATCGCACGCTGCGCCGAAATCAGCCGCATGGCGATGGGACCGTCGCACCACCATGATCCGGCTCAGCGCCGCCACGACGAGGATCAGCGACGTCAGTCCGAGCAGCCCGAATCCAGCGAGCGGCAAGATCCCGCGGGGGCCCACGGGCGGGCTGGCGACGCGGGACGGTCCACCGCCGAAGTGCTGATCCGGGGACGTGACTGCCTGGCCGCCCTGGATGCTCCGGGCCACGAGTCCGCCGGCGGGTACGGCCCTGGACATCGTCTTCGCCTGGGCGAGCGCTGCCGCCGCGTCCACCATGCCAAAGCCAACCCGCTCGTCATATCCATTCGGCGGGCGGTCGTGCGTGGTAGAAACGATCGCGTCGCCGACGAGAGCCGGTGACAGGTCTGGGTACCTGGCCTTGATCAGTGCGACCGCACCCGCGACCAGCGCGCATGCCGGGCTCGTCCCGCTGACCTCCCAGTACTGGCCATCGCGACCCTGCGCGGGCACGTCGACACCCGGCGCCGCGACTTGAACCGAGAGGTTGTCGCTGGAGAAACCCGCGCGCGAGCCGTTGCTATCGGCCGCGCCTACGGCCAGGACGCTCGGATAGTCCGCAGGAAAGGAATAGGGGGCGTAGCTGTGGGTGCGCGCGAACCAGCTGTCGCCCGAGTTTCCCGAGGACGCGACCACGACGGTGCCACGGTCGTCGGCGTACTGCAGCGCAGACCGGACCTCGGCGCTCGGTTCGCTGTACCCGATCGACATGCTGATCACGGCGGCACCGTGACGCACGGCGTAGCGGATGGCGCTGGCCAGGGCGTCCTGGATCACGTCCGACCGCTCGTGCTGGTAATGCTCGTACCCGGGATCGTCACCATCAGTGATCACTCGGATAGACAGGATCCTCGATTGGGGTGCCACCCCCAGAATGCCGCTCGTACCGTCCCCGTGGCCGTGCCCAGCGATCAGCGAGGCCATCCAGGTCCCGTGCTCGCCCCAGTGCGGGTTCGAGGGCGCGGTGCCCGTCTGGGTGTAGTCCGGCCCCGTCGCGACCGATCCGGCCAGGTCGGAGACGGCTGGATCCACCCCGCTGTCGAGCACGGCGACCGTGGTCCCGCGTCCCTGGCTCGTCGCCCACGCCTGGGGCGCCCGCAGATCATCGAGCACCCACAGCTGTGCATCACGCACGCTATCGGCCCCGGCCGGGCGCGCTGCGACGGCGAGAGCCGAAGCGAGCAGCGCCGTGGCAAGCAGCGCTGGAGCAAACAGGTCCCTAACGGCTAGCGCACGCGTCGTCTTCCAATCGCGCCGGTGGCTCAGCATCCGGGCACTCCCGGGCAGACCGGTGGCGGCGGCTGTGCGCCGATCTTGCCGACGATGTCATCGGCGATCCCCTCCGCCGCGCTCAGCAGCTCGCTCTGCCCATACCTATCCCCCTGCGCGCCGGCGCGCGGCCGCCCGTCGGCATATCCGGCCGTGTACATGACAAGGTACGGGCCCGCCGACATGCTCAGCGAGACCTGGCGGCCGGCGTCACCGAACCAAGCGGTCAGCGTGTGAGGAAAGGCGGCCGGACGGACTCCTGGCAGGAAAGTGCCCGGGCCGGACAGCGCGGTCTCCACCGCAGTGGCCGCACGCGCACTCGGCAGCACAGCCACGCCGACCGTAGTGACGAAGGCACCGGTCGCGTCCGCGTAGGTCGCACGCAGCACGGTGGTGCAGCCGTGTCCGGCGAGCACGCGGGCGGCCGCGCTGTCGGTAACGGTGGCGCACGACGCCTCAGGCGCGATACCCACGCGGCGAGCGGTCAGGATCAGGCCCCTGTCGCTCGCCAGGCTCGTCGCGGGCACCTGGTAGGTGACGCTGGCAGGGAAGATCTCACCGGCCTGCCAGGCCTGCCACCGCTTGCCGACCTCCCAGGAGATGATCTTCTGCTGCTCCGGGGCCGTGAAGTGCCGAGGCATGACGCCGATGCCCAGGCCGACCAGCGATGCCACCAGGCCGATCAGCCCTGCCACCACCGCCGTTGCCGCCAGCCGGAGGCGCGGCCTCGGGGGCGGGATGGCGGGCATGACAGCGTGACGCTCAGACGGCAGGCCGGGCCCTGAGGCTGGCGACGGCCATGAGGCTGGCGACCTGTCGTCCCCCTCGCCGGTCGGCTGGTCTGCCACATGGGCATGTTACGACTTGATTCGGGCACTTCGCCTTGACAGCACCGTCGTCCGCCGTATTCGCGGCGATGGCTGCCAGGCCGCGCCGTCGGGGACAGTTCAGTAGCTCACCAACTCAGTAGGCGGGGAGCGAGGGGTCCACCTGCTTGATCCACGCGATCACGCCACCGCCGACATGAACGGCGTCGGCGAAACCGGCGTTCTTCACGACCGCGAGGCACTCCGCGGAGCGGACACCTGTCTTGCAGTGCAGCACGATCCGCTTGTCATGAGGCAGTGACTCCAGCGCCGCGCCTGAAAGGAATTCGCCCTTGGGGATGAGGGCCGCACCCGGAATCGAGACGATCTCGTACTCGTTCGGCTCGCGCACGTCCACGAGAAAGATGTCCTCGTTCCCGTCCAGCATGGTCTTCAGTTCACGAGCGGTAATCGTCGAGCCCGCCACGGCTTCCTGTGCCTCGTCCGAGACCGTGCCGCAGAACGCGTCGTAGTCGATGAGCTCGGTGATCGACGGGTTCTTGCCGCACACCGGGCACTCGGGATCCTTCTTGACCTTCACCGACCTGTAGGTCATCTCAAGTGCATCGTAGATCATCAGGCGCCCGACGAGTGGGTCACCGAACCCTGCGATCACCTTGATCGCCTCGTTGACCTGGATCGATCCAACGGACGCGCAGAGCACGCCGAGCACGCCGCCCTCTGCGCACGACGGCACCATTCCAGGCGGCGGTGGCTCGGGATACAGGCACCGGTAGCAGGGTCCGTGCTCGGCCCAGAACACGCTCGCCTGGCCGTCGAAGCGGTAGATCGATCCCCAGACGTATGGCTTGTTGAGCAGCACGCAGGCGTCGTTCACCAGGTACCTGGTGGCGAAATTGTCCGTACCGTCGACGATGAGGTCGTATGGCTCGAAGATGCTCATCGCGTTGCCAGTGTCGAGCCGCTGCGTGTGCAGGATCAGCTCAGTGAACGGGTTGATCTCCTTCACGGTGTCCCGCGCGGACTCGGCCTTCGGCCGACCGATATCGCTCTGGCCGTGGATGATCTGACGCTGGAGGTTGGACTCGTCGACGACGTCAAAGTCGACGATCCCGAGCGTGCCGACACCCGCAGCCGCCAGGTACATGAGGGCAGCCGACCCAAGACCACCCGCACCCACGCACAGCACCTTCGCGTTCTTCAGCCGCTTCTGGCCGGACATCCCGACATCGGGGATGATCAGGTGCCGGGAATAGCGCCGGACCTCGTCGACAGTCAGCCCTACCGCGGGCTCGACCAGGGGTGGCAGCGACACGGTGCTCTCTTTCCGCTCTCTAACAGGGCTTACTCGGTTCTGTGCGCGCACACATGCAACAGGCCCGCCACCGGGCGGCGACGGCCCTCCGCAGTACGTCAACCCGGCCGCCGGGGTGGCGCATTCCCAATGCCCGCCCCCCGTCCCGCGCCGCAGCGGCCGGTGCGGACACGGCCAGGCGCAGGGCAAGCAGACCTGGCAGGGCCCGGCAGTGGTGGCCATGTACCAAGATCATGGCTGGCCCGGCTCAGCGGGCTCCCGGTTTCACCAGGCCAGCACGCTCGGCGCTGCCTCCGCGCGCCGCCTGATCACGGAGGAAGGCGCGCACCTCGCGCGCCACGGCAGCCGGAGCCTCCATCATGGCGGTATGCCCCGTCCGCATCAGTACGACACTTCTGCCCGCACGGAACTGGCGGGCGGCCCGGCACGCCAGCCGGCGGTCCACGAGCCGGTCGTGGCTGCCGAAGAGGGCGAGCACCGGGGCTTTGACCTGTGCCGCGTCGTGCCACAGCGAACCACGGCCGACGCGAAAATACTCCCTCACGATCGCGCGCGCCGAGCCGAGCGCCGCCGCGCACGTGTAATCGAGTGCGTCCCTGCGCGCGACCTCGGCGATCTCTTCACCGCGCCGCAGCGGGTGCATCCGCCTGGGGTCGAAGTAAACGAGATCTAGCGTTGCCGCCACCCTGTCCTGCGCGGGCTGCGATCGCAGCTGGCTCATCAGCCAGTCACCGAGCCCCGGCACGACGAGCATGGGGAACTGGAGCGTGGCCGGCCTCGGGCGCAGATCGGGCAGGGCAGGTGAGATCAGGGTCAGTGTCCGGACGAGATCAGGACGGCGTGCGGCCAGGCGGGTGCACACCGCACCGCCGAGCGAATTGCCGAACAGGTGCACGGGACCGCCGCCACGCCGTTCGATGAGACACGCCACAGAACGGGCGTATCCGCTGATCGAGTAGTCGCTGTCGGGCGGCCGCGGCGAGAATCCAAAACCCGGCAGGTCGACCGCTTCGGCATCGAGAAGGACCGTTCCGGCCGTCGTGTCGATGGCGCCGGTGGTACCGGCAGGCAGCGCGGTGGCGTCGCCGGGTACGGCGGCGGCCGGGTGCCCGCCGAGCAGCGCCATCAGATCCGTCCAGTTGGCGGCCGAGCCGCCGAGCCCGTGCACGTAAAGGGCGGCCTCGGCATCAACGCCGGCCGCCTGGGCGTTCCGCACGAAGACCTCACGGTCCCCGATGCTGACAAGCCGCCCGGGCCAGAGCGGGATCGGTTCAGCCACGGGCCCGGTCCGGCCGCCTGGCGTGCGCGTGCCATGCGCGCAGCCGTTCGGGATCATTCTCGTCCCGCATTCCGGTGGCGACTGCTACCGCCGGCCACCGGTTGCCGTGACGTCGCCCTTCTTGCGCTTGGTCCGGCGGCGCGCCGTGCCGGCGGCGGAGTCTGTGTCCCCGCTGCCTCCGCTGTCACGTGCCTTCGCCGCCTCGACGCTCGCGCGCAGCGCGGCAATGAGGTCCTCGGCCGGGGCGGCTTCGCCTGGTGCTTCTGGCGGCCGGACCGCCTCCTGGCCGCTGATCTTCGTCTCGATCAACTGCTCGAGTGCCTCGCGGTACTCGTCGCGGTACTGGGATGGCTCGAAATCGCCCGTCATCGTGTCGATCAGGGACACGGCCATCTTCAGCTCCTGTGCCCGCACGCCGATGTCCTCTTCGAGGAAGGGGAAGTCAGCGGCGCGGACCTCGTCCGGCCAGAGCATGGTCTCAAGCACGAAGACACCATCCCTGACCCGCAGCGTCGCGAGCGACTCGCGCTGCCGCAAGGCGATCTTCACGACGGCGACTCGCCCGGACCGTTCAAGCGCCGTGCGCAGCAGTACGTATGGCCGGACTCCCACGGCTTCCGGTTCCAGGTAGTAGGACTTCGCGAACAGAATGGGGTCGATCTGGTCGGCCAGCGTGAACTGCAGCACCTCGATGGTGCGGCCGGTGACGAGCGGGAGGCTGGCGAGATCGTCGTCGGTCAGCACGACCGTCTCCCCTGTCGGCAGCGGGTACCCCTTCGCCACATCCGCATACGGCACCTCCTCGCCGCAGGCAGAACAGACCCGCCTGAATTTGATCTGGCCGCCGTCCGCGCGGTGGACCTGCCGGAATGTGATGTCACGCTGCTCGGTGGCCGCGTACAGCTTCACCGGGATGGTGACGAGGCCGAACGAGATCGTGCCCTTCCAGATGCTGCGCATAGTCAGTCCCTACCCGTCTGGTGCTACCTCCCATCAATCCATACTTGTCCAGATTGTCGTTATCGACAATATGTTCGATGGTTACAGGTATGCCGGCGGTGGGAGGTGATGCGGGCCATGGATTACCAGCACACAAGTAGGGATCTTACGGGCGCGGATCCTTTCGTGAACTGGCGGAACGCCTGTCCATGGTCGCGGAGGAAGCCTGATCCAGAGCCCGCAATCGGCCCCTTCGGGTGCCACAGCGGCGCCGGGCCCGCGGCACACGCCGTAGGCTCAAGGTGAGGAACCGGCATTTTCACGGGCTCCCGAGCGGATCAAGGAGGGCGGCGGATGACCGAGAAGGACATGGAGACGCCTGTCGACGATGCCATCGAACAGGACCAGAGCGTCCGCCCGGACGAGGATTCTGAGCGCCAGGACTGGCCGGCCGAGGTGCCGCTTGACGCCGACGAGGCCGACGCCGCGGAACAAGGGCGCACGGTCGACCTCGACGAGGACGATTACCGCTGACGATCGCACCGTATCGGGAGCACCTGGACTCGCCGGGTCCGCCGATGACCACGGCGGATCAAGCACCCTCGCGGCAGAGGACATACCGCGATCCTGAAAATTGGCATGCGCCGCGACCCGTCACGCACCCTCCAGGCGGCACCGTGGCGCCGTGGTCCGCCATCGCGTGTACTGCACACCAGCATGCCTACTGGGACGTAGGATTACGGCAACATGGCAGAAAGCCCCAGCTCTGCACCCTGGAAGTCCTACCAAATCGGAGTGTGTGGTGACCGCAACCCCGGATGCTCGCGCACGCGGCACGCGGCTGCCACGGCCGGCCAGGCGGCGCCAGCTGCTCAGCGCGGCGCAGGAGGTATTCGTCTCGCACGGTTACCACTCTGCCGCCATGGACGAGATCGCCGAACGGGCCGGCGTGAGCAAGCCGGTGCTCTACCAGCACTTTCCAGGCAAGCTCGAGTTGTATCTCGCCCTGCTCGACGAGGGTGCCGACCAGCTTGTCGTGACGATGCGGGACGCGCTGGCGTCCACCACGGAGAACAAGCAGCGGGTCACCGCCACATTTGGCGCATTCTTCGACTTCGTCGGGGGTGAGGGCGAGGCGTTCAGGCTCGTATTCGAGTCTGACCTGAGCAACGAACCCGCCGTACGTGCACGGCTCGAACGTACCTTGCAGGACTGTGCGGAGATGATCAGCCAGATCATCCGCATGGACGCCGGGATCTCCGATGCCGAGGCGCACCTGCTTGGCATGGGTCTTGTCGGCATGGCACAGGTGAGCGCCAGGTACTGGCTGAGCACGAACGGGTCCATCCCGCGGGACGCCGCTGAGCAGCTCATAACGCGGCTCGCCTGGCGCGGCATCAGCGGCTGGCCGCGCACCGGCTGAAACGCACGGCCGTTTCGCCCGGAGCGTAGGTTGCTGGCAGCACACGTGCGGGCGGCGGCTAATCTGGCGCAGGAATGTGCGGCTGCGGCCGCCGAGAGGAGCGCCGTGGAAGTCAAGATCGGCATTCAGTCAGTTCCGCGTGAGCTCGTCGTGGAGACTGACACGCCCGCCGAGCAGATCGAGCGCGACCTGTCCACCGCGCTCACCGGCGACCGCGCGATATTCACCCTCGCCGCAGAGAAGGGCGGCAAGATCCTGGTACCCGCCGAAAAGATCGCGTATGTCGAGTTCACCGGCGCCGAGCCACGCAGGGTCGGATTCGGGACGACGATCTGACGTAGCGGTCCCTGCCGGCCCTGCCGCCCTGCCGTCCCTCCCGGCCCTGCCGTCCCTCCCGGCCCTGCCGTCCCTCCCGGCCCTGCCGTCCCTCCCGGCCCTGCCGTCCCTCCCGGCCCTGCCGTCCCTCCCGGCCCTGCCGTCCCTCCCGGCCCTGCCGTCCCTCCCGGCCCTGCCGTCCCTCCCGGCCCTGCCGTCCCTGCTGGCCCTGCCGTCTGTCCTGACCCTGCCGTCCCTGCTGGCCCTCCCGGCCCTGCCGCCCTGGGACGCACGGGATCCGGGACTCGGACGTGCCCAAGTTACGCGTATCCGAGCATGTCGGTGAGGGCGGCGCGGTAGCCTGAATTGTCGGTGTGCGCAAACTCGGACGCGCGTCCGCAGCGTAACCGCGCGATGTTGGTTACACTGTGCCCGGCTCTTGATCGGAATTTGGGCCCGCCGGATGGCGTTGTATCGTCTGGTGACCGATGGTGTCGGTCATGACACGGTTGGCTGGCTATTGCCCGGACTACGGTCTGCATGTCCTGACGCAGGAGGCGGACGGCGGCAGCGAGAGCCGACGGCACCACGAGGCTTGACGGCCTCATAATGGAGGCGGAAGCCCTGACAAGCAACACCCTGACAGAACAAAGCATGCCGGACGACCGGACAACCGCGGAGCCACAGCCCCGGTCTTTCCGTGAGCTCGGCGTCATAGACCCAATATGCGACGCGCTCGAAACGCAGGGAATCACCTACGCGTTCCCCATCCAGTCACTCACGCTGCCTATCGCGCTCGGTGGCCATGACATCATCGGCCAGGCCAGAACTGGCACGGGTAAGACTCTCGCATTCGGCATCCCGCTGCTGCAGCGGCTGGACCCCGCGGGAATAAGGAGCACCCGCGAGCCACGCGCGCTCGTCATCGTGCCGACACGCGAACTCGCCATCCAGGTCGCCGGAGACATACAGGCCGCAGGCGTCAGGCTGCCGGACACCGTGACAGGTGCGTGTGCCGGTGCCCGCGTGCTGACAGTTTACGGCGGCCGCGCGTACGAGCCGCAGATCGAGACCCTGCAGGCAGGCGTGGACGTCGTCGTCGGCACCCCGGGCCTGCTTCTCGACCTTGCCAGGCAGCGTCACCTCGTGCTTTCTCGCGTGGAAACGCTCGTGCTCGACGAAGCAGACAAGATGCTCGACCTCGGTTTCCTGCCTGACATCGAGCGCATCCTCCAGCACATCCCTGCCGCACGGCAGACCATGCTCTTCTCCGCCACAATGCCGGGCGAAGTGGTGGGGCTCGCCCGGCGTTACCTCCGGCAGCCGATGAACGTGCGGGCGGAGGAGCACGACGAACCGCAGCTTGTGCCAGGCACCGAGCAGCACGTGTTCCGCATCCACCACCTCGACAAGATCGAGGTACTCGCCCGTGTGCTTCAGGCCAAGGACCGCGGCCTGACGATGGTGTTCTGCCAGACAAAGCGCACAGTCGACCAGGTGGCCGTGGCGCTCAAGGATCGCGGCTTCGCCGTCGCGGCGGTTCACGGAGATCTCGGCCAGGGGCAGCGGGAGCGCGCGCTGCGGGCGTTCCGCAGCGGGAAGGTGGATGTGCTCGTCGCCACCGACGTGGCGGCCCGCGGCCTCGACGTGGACGACGTCACGCACGTGGTGAACTACGAGTGCCCGGACGACGACAAGGCCTACCTGCACCGCATCGGCCGCACCGGCCGGGCAGGCCGTGACGGTGTCGCAGTGACCTTCGCTGACTGGCGCGACCTGCATCGCTGGAAGCTCATCGACGCCGCGCTCGGGCTTGGCCGTCCGGAGCCCGCCGAGACTTACTCCACGTCGCAGCAGCTCTACGAGGAAATGCATATCCCGCCATCCGCCACGGGCACCTTGCCGCGCGCGATGCGGGAGCGCGCCGGGCTTGAAGCCGAGGCGGTCGAGGACATCGGGGAGACAGGGCGGGCCCGCGCTCCACGGCCGCGTGAAACGACCGCCAAACGGGCGCGGGTCAGGCGCCGAACACGGTCCGGACGACCTATCCAGAACGGCTCCGCGGAAGCGCGTGCCGACACTACCGGTGGATCCAGCCGTGGCAGCGCGCCAGGCCGTGCAGACGCTGAGACAGGAACCGTGCACTCAGGCGGCGGCGGAGACCAGCCCAGCCGCCGCAGGCGGCGGCGCCATGGTCACTGAGTAACCCCCGCCACGAGCGGATTCCCGTCAGCGGGCCCGCGCCGTGGGCTGGGGTGCGGAACCGGCCTGCGCACCCAAGGACGGCCGCGCGCGCATAGGTCCATCAACGTAGAGATTCCGCCTGTAACCGCTGGGTTCAGGGGCCGTTCAGGAAACATCCTGGATAGCTTGCGAAACTGAACCCGCCGTACGCACGGCGCGCCGGGGGCCGACGCGAGGGACGACAGATGAGCTTATCCGCGGCAGGCGGCGCCGTCCGGAGTTGGCTGGTTGCCTTTCTCGCATTCTTCCTGATGGCAGGCGCGTGGGCGCTCGCCGCGCCGTACGGTGGCACGCCGGACGAGATCGAGCACGTGATCCGTGCGGCCGGCGTCGTACAAGGCCAGGTGCTTGTAACTCCCGTCGTGGGGCCTGGTGTCAACAGCGGCGCCTACCAGACAGTGCCGCGGGGCTTGGTCCCGATAAGCAACCTCAAACCCCTGTACCGGCTTTGCTACCAGGGCCTGCCGCAGCGCAGCGCGGCGTGCGGCCCGCAGCCGGGACGTGGCGGGCACACCCCTGGCACGTTCCTCAGCGGAGCCGGCCGGTACAACCCGCTCTACTACGCCGCGGTCGGCGAGCCACTGGTGCGCTGGCCCAGTTGGACCGGCGTGCTGCTTGCGCGGCTCATCAGTGCCGCGCTGTGCGCCGCGTTTCTGGCATCGGCGTGGCTCAGCTGCATTCAGTGGCGCCGGTCCCCCCTGCTGACCGGCGGCCTGCTTGTGGCCGCGACGCCGATGGTCTTCCACCTGGCCGGCGCGGTGAACCCGAACGCCGTCGAGATAGCGGCAGGGATATCCCTCGCGGCGGCCGTGATACCGCTGCTGCTTGACGAGGATTCCCCAGCTGCCGGCGGCCTGCTGCGCAGGACGGCGATCGCCGCCATTGCCATCGCCCAGTTCCGCGCGATGGGGCCACTGTTCGTCATCGGCTGGCTCGCGTTGCTGGTGCTTCCGCCCGCCCGGTCGAGGCTACGTCAGTTGCGGTACCTGACGTCGGCCCGGCTCTGGTCGGCGGGTGTGGCGATCTCGTGTCTCACCGGGGCGGCATGGAGCATCGTCTTCAAGGTTGGTGACGGAAGCTACGCCACGAAGCATTACACGGCGACCGAAGCACTCGGGTACGAGCTCACGGCGAAGCTGCCCTGGTATCTCGAGCAGACGGTTGACGGTTTCGGCACCTCATACCAGGACACCCTGCCACCGGCGGTGATCCTGATCGCCTGGGCGATGGCGCTCGGCCTGCTGCTGGTTACCGCGCTCGCATGGGGAAACGCGGCGCAGCGCCGACGGCTAGCCGCGCTGATCGCGTTCACGCTCTCGATACCGATCGTCGTCGACGTGGCAACGGTGAATAAGCTCCATTTCCCCTCGCAGGGCCGTTACATACTGCCGATCGCGGTCGGCATCCCGCTGCTCGCCGCATTCACCGTTGGCTGCACGGGCGGCATGTCCACAAGCCAGCAGGCCGCGATCGTTCGAGTCATGATCTTGATGCTGCTGCCCTTCCAGCTGTACAGCCTCGTGTACGTGATGGACCGGTGGCAGTCGGGCCTCGGCCCCGGCCTGTCCGTTGACCCGTTACGGGGCACCTGGCACCCGGTCACAGGATCGGCGCTGCCGCTGCTGATGATGACCCTGGGGCTGATCGCGCTTGGGATGCTGGCCTGGCGCGCCACCCGAACGCGCGACGCACGGCATCCGGCCGGCGGGCCCGGATCAGGACGGGTGGCCGAAGTCGATCACGCCGCCCCCGCTGGCGAGCATCCAGGCGTTCTCCCGGGATAACCCGAGATCTACCGACCCAGGGTGGGCGGGTTCCGTGGTGGCGGGCAGGCCAGGGCCCGGCAGCGCGGTCCGGTTCCGCGCGAAGAACAGCGGAAGCAGCATGATGCCGATGTAGATCGGGCTCGCCATGTAACGGAACGCCTGGGTTGGGATATCGGCAAGCACGGTCACCTGCTGGCCCACGACAATAGCCACCAAGGCGAGCAGCGCCCAATTCCTGCGTCGCCTGGCCACCGCCCAGACAACCAGGTAGGCGAGGTAGCACCAGGTCGCGCCCCGCCACAGCAGCCACTCGAGCTGAGGTACCTCGCTCGCGCGGCGCGCGGCGAGCGCTCCGGTGTTCGCGCTGCCCGACAGCGGCCGGGTGGCCAGATCCGCCCGGTACGGGTTGTCACGTACGCGGCTGGTGATGCCGTACAGGCCAGCGGGGATCTGTGACCCGTAGAGGAAGGCGCGCGCGGATGGCGAGCTTGGAAAGACGAGCCAGGCGATGGAGCCGCGGCAGATGCGGGCGTCGAGAATCAGTTGGGGCGAGCGCTCGAGCACTCGCAGCCACAGCGAGAAGAGCGGGTGGCCGAGTGCGTCGGCATTGTGGATGAACCCGGTGATCTGGGTTGTCTTGTCCGCATCGAAGCAGTTCGCGGTCTTCGCCCACTCGGCGAGCGGAGCGACCCGGGCCATCAGCGACTTGTCGGCCGTGGTGAAGCTCGACGGCGCGTCGGCGTAGGCGACAGCGATGTCCGCATAGGCAGGGCCGAGAGCAAGCGACGAGGGCATCGGCTTAATTCCGGCGGCCGGATACACAAACCAGTTCAGCACAAAAGTCGCGAAGATCACCGCTGCCGTAGCGGCCGCAAGCCGGGCCCGCACCCCACGCAGCAGCACCACGAGCAAGACGGCGGCGACCAGCACGGGTGCGAAACCGTTGTTCCTGAACAGGCACATACCAAGCAGTTCAAAACCAAGCGCGGCGATCAGCCAGTTCACCCGGCGGTCCTTGACCCAGCCCGGACCCTCGCGCAGCGAAACGAGGTGTGCGACCGTCGGAACCACCAGATAGGCGCAGATCGAGAACGGCACGTCCTTCCAAACGAAGATCATGAAGGACCCAAGCGGCGGCAGCGCGGCCACCACCACCGCGGCCACCGCGGTCCACCGCCCCGGTACGCCGAGGCGCCGGAATGCGACGACCGTGTAGGCCAGGGCCGCCGACATCGCCACCGTCTGCACCAGCGTCAGCGCGCCCAGATCGCCGGTCGTGTGCAGGCTCAGCCATACCATCGCGTCGTAGAGCACCGAGTGGTTGTTCACCCACGGCCCAGTCGTCACATGCAGCACATAGATGATCGAGTCGATGTTCATCAGCCCGGGATAGAACCCCGCCCACCAGAACAGGAAGATCAACTGGCAGACGACATACGTCACGAGCGGCAGCCGCCACCGCGGCATCCGCTCGGCCGCGGAACCTAGCAGAGCGTGAAGCCGGGCAGGCCATGGCCTGGCGACCGCGTGCGCCCTGTCTGCGGGACGCCCTGTGGGCCCTGTGGGCCCTGTGAGCGGTGTGGGCCCTGTGGACTCTGTGGGCCCTGTGGGCCCGGCTGACTCGGCCGCGTGGTGGACAGGCATCATCTTCCTGCGTAGCACCGGGTGGCAAGCATGCCGCCAGGTGAGCTAGATCAGCCTGGCAGGGCTCTTTCCATGAACGACTAGGATACCGACCAGCTCGCCTGCCCCGGTTCAGGCGCGGTTCAGGTGCGGCCTGCACCGAAGAAGGCACCAATGCGACGGTCTCGAACCCGTTGTCAACTCAGGGCAAATCGCAAGTAAAGTGGGTGGCGCGATTTTCCAGCTTCCCACTATCCGCCGACCTACCCGGAGCAGATGAGACGTGACGGGTCATGAGCAAGCGCAGGCGGGCGACAATACAGCGGCAACTGCGCGCTCGGACTACGCCGACCGACTGGTGCGGCTCCGGTCCGCCTGGTGGAAGCACGTCATCGATGTACAGGCGCCATACCGGTGGAACATCCGCAGGCTCCGCCTTGGCCACACGCTCGACGTCGGCTGCGGAATCGGCCGTAACCTCCATCACCTCGGCGGGGGCGCGGTCGGCATCGATCACAACGCCGACTCTGTGGCGGTCGCACGTTCCCTTGGCTTGACGGCATACACACGGGAGGAGTTCCTCGAGTCCGCGGACTGCGTCCCTGCCAGCTTCGATACGATACTGCTCGCTCATGTCGTCGAGCACATGGACCGCGACGCCGCGGCCCGCATCCTGGCGGACTACCTGGCATTCCTCAGGCCCGAGGGGCAGGTGGTCTTGATCACACCCCAGGAAGCCGGGTACCGGACGGACCAGACGCACGTGCGGTTCGTCGACTTCGAAGGGCTCGCGGACCTGGCCACCGCGATCGGGTTTGAGATCACGCGCAGGTACTCGTTCCCGTTTCCGCGGATGGTCGGCAAGGTCTTTCCGTACAACGAGTTCGTCGCGGTCTCGCGGCCTGTCATTTAAAGCAGATGTCGGCTGGGCTGGCGGCCGCGGCGCTGGACCCGCTGCTCGCGGGCCAGGTCGCCGCCCGGGCCGCGGCGGGCAAGGCGGCCAGCGGGGGGAAGAAGCGGCGCCGCAAGCCGCCGGCCGCCGAGGCACTGCGCGAGACCAGGGCCGATGGCTGGGTGCGGGCCGCTCCCGGCCACCCATGGCTGGCTCCGGCCGTCACCGGTGATCCCGGCCACCGCCCGGCCCGGCCCGCGGTGGGCGTGGACGGTAAGGAACGCAAGCTCGCCAAGGCCGGCGGGAAGAAGAAGGTGCACCTGCTGGGCGCCGTCACCCATGTGACCAGGCTGGTGATCGGCCAGGACAAGGTCGCCAAGGCCGGCAAGGCCAACGAGATCACGCACTTCAGGCCGCTGCTGGAACCGCTGCCCCTGGACGGTGTGGTCATCACGGCCGACGCGATGCAGACCCAGCGCGAGCATGCCCGCTGGCTGACCGAAGACAAGGACGCGTTCTACCTGCTGCCGGTGCTGGGCAACCAGCCGGGAACGTATGCCGCGCTCGATGCCCTGGACTGGGAGAACACCCCGGTCGCGACCGCAACCAGCGAGATCAGCCGCGGCCGGATCGACGTGCGCAGCTCAGCGAGCGCGCCCCACCAGTCTCACGTATTGCGTGCAGCAGGTGAAATCGGCTGATATTTCGATCGTGACCAGCGTGGCCGGATATACTCGCGTGGGCGTGAGGGCCATGCCGCCGGTGCGACCGACCCCACTGGTCCGCCTACCGCGGCCGTCGCCGAACGCCCGGACGGGGACGGCATGGTGACGGCATGGTGACGCAGCCGCTCGACATCACCAAAATCCAGGAAGAACCCGGCGCACCACCCCGCGCGTGCGGTCCCGTGAAAGGCTCGCGGTCACCGTCGCCAGGTACAGCGCCAACCACTCCTGGCGGAAGCCGCCCGCTGCGCAGGCGGTTCGCCGAGATCCGGAGGGACGTGCGTTGAGGCTTACCATTCTGACTGCCGTAGCCGCTTTGCTTGTGCTTGTGTTCATCTTCGAACTGCTGCGGCGTCGGCAACTGCGGGAGAAATACGCCATCCTGTGGATGAGCCTGGGCCCGATCGTGCTCGTCTTTGGCTTCTTCCCGCGGTTGCTTGACTCGCTCGCTTCGCTGGTCGGTGTGGCGTCGGGCGTCAGTCTCGTTCTCTTTCTCGGCATCGTCTTTCTCCTGATTGTGTGCATCCACCTGAGCTGGGAGGCCAGCGGGCTCGAGGAGAAGACACGGACGCTCGCCGAGGAGGTCGCGCTGATCCGTACGATGCTCTCTGAGCGGGACAAGGTTTAGATGATCAACGACAAGCGGGTACTGATCATCGTGCCAGGCCTGGAACGAAGCCGAGTCGGTTGGCGAGGTCGTCAAGGAGATCCGGGGGGAGCTGCCTGAAACCGACGTTCTCGTCGTCGACGACGGCTCGACCGATGGCACCGCCAGGCTCGCCCTTGAGGCCGGCGCGACCGTGACACGCCTGCCGTTCAACCTCGGGGTCGGCGGGGTCATGCGCCTCGGTTACCGTTATGCCCGCAATGGAGGGTATGACGTTGCCGTCCAGCTGGACGCGGACGGCCAGCACGATCCGAGGTACGTGCCCAAGCTCATCGACGGACTGCGGGATGCCTCACTCGTGATCGGAGCCCGCTTCGCGGGCGAGGGCGATTACCAGGTGCACGGGCCCCGGCGATGGTCGATGGCCCTCCTGTCGCTCGTGCTTTCCACGATGGCGGGCTGCCGGCTGACCGACACGACGTCCGGCTTCCGCGCGTGTGATCGTTCGCTCATCGAGCTTTTCGCTGACTGGTACCCGGTGGAGTACCTGGGAGACACCGTCGAAACGCTCGTCCGCGTGATCCGTCTCGGCTACCGGGTACATCAGGTCCCTGTTGCCATGAGGCGCCGGCTGCGCGGCACACCCAGCCACTCGCCGATCAAGGCAATGGTCTATCTGTGCCGGGCCTTCCTGACCCTCCTGCTCGCACTCATCCGCCGATGAGGGCGCTGACGAGGGCACTGGGATTGCTTCCGGTCGGAATGCTCCAGGTGGGAGCCAGGCTTGATGGTGTTCGGCGCCGCCGCCTACGTCCACCTCGCGGTCGCCGGCCACAGCCTGAGCACGCGCGAAATGGCGGCGTTCTCTGTGCTGTGGTCGATCGTCTTCCTGCTGGGCCTCGGCCTGTTCTTCCCGGTCGAACAGGAGCTCACCCGGCACGTGGCCGCGCGCGTGGAAGCGGGCGAGGGCCTCATGCCCGTCGTGCGTCGCTCCGCCGCACTCGCCGGGGGCATTCTGCTCGCGACACTGGTGCCGCTCGCGGTGGCGGCCCGGCCGCTGGCCGACAAGCTGTTTGACGGCGACATCGGGCTGGTGGTTGCGCTCGGGACTGCGTTCGTGGCGCTGGCCGTCGTCTCGGTGTCTCGCGGTGTGCTCGCCGGCACGGGAAGGTTCGAGATGTACGGCGGCCAGCTCGCGATCGACGGCGGGCTGCGGATCGTGTTCGCGGTCGCGCTCGGCCTCGCGGGCCTGCACTCGCCCGTTCCTTTCGCGCTTATCCTGACCGTCGCCCCGCTGATCGCAGTGATCTTGATGCTCCGCCCGGTGCTCACAGCGTTGCATCCGGGCCCGACCATCACGTGGAAGCTGATGTGCCGTGGCCTGGGCTTGCTCATCGGGTCGACGCTGCTCGCGCAGCTGATCGTGAACATCGGCGTCGTCAACGCCAAGCTGCTTTCGCCCGGCAACGAGGCTAACGAGGCTGTCGTCGGTGCACTACTTTCCGCCATAATTCTCGCCAGGGTTCCCTTGTTCATCTTCGCGTCGCTCCAGGCTTCCCTGCTGCCTGGCCTGGCGGGCGCGGTCGCCGCGGGCGAGCAACCGCGCTTCCGGCGGCTGGTGATACGCGGCACCGCCATTGTGGCCGCGCTTGGCCTCGTCGGTGCGCTGATCGCCGTGATCCTCGGGCCCTGGCTCATCCAGGTCTTGTTCGCCGCACATCGCGTGCTCGGGCCTGCCGACTTCGCCTGGCTCGCGGCCGGGACGCTCTTCTACATGCTGGCAATGGTGCTGGGCCAGGGCGCGATGGCGCTATCCCACCACCGTGACCAGCTGTTCGCGTGGATAGCGGGCGCCGTCGTGCTCGCTGCCATCACCGCAGTGCCTGGCGAGGTCAGGCTCCGGGTGGAAGTGGCGTACGCGCTCAGCTCACTCACGGTCGCGGTCACGCTTGCGGTGGTGCTGTTCGTCCGCTCGGCCAGGTACTGGGGCCCTTCAGGCGCGGCCGATGGTCGCGTGGCCGCTGCGCTGCACCCAGGCGGGTCGCGATGACGGCGAGCGTCACCGCCGTGGTACTTGCCTACGGCGGCGAGGCGTTGCTGGAGGAGGCGGTCGGCGCGGTGCTCGCATCAAACGACATCGAGATCGACATCGTGGTCGTCGACAACGGCTGCACCTCCGACGCCATCGACCGGGTAAAGGGGCTGACCGGCGTACGGATGATCACGCCTGAGACCAATACCGGGTTTTCCGGCGGCTGCGTGCGCGGCGCGGCCGAGGCGACCGGTGACTACCTCGCGTTCGTCAACTCGGACGCGATCGTCGCACCCGATGCGCTGGCGCGGCTGGCCGACGTCGCCGCCGAACCGGGGGTGGGCCTCGCGATGGGCTCCATACGCCTCGCCAATGCGCCCGAACTGATGAACACCTCGGGTAACCCGCTGCACTTTGCCGGGCTCTCATGGGCAGGCGGCCTGGGCGAGCCTGCATCACAGCATGCCGAACGCCGCAGTGTCATGGCGGGATCTGGCTGCTGCTTCGTGATGCGCAGAAGCCTATGGGAGGATCTTGGCGGCTTCGCCGACGAGTACTTCGCGTACGTCGAAGACACAGAAATCAGTGTCAGGATCTGGCAGCGCGGCCTGACTGTTGAGTACGTGCCCGATTCCGTGGTTTTGCACCACTATGAGTTCTCGCGCAACGAGAACAAGCTCTATCTACTCGAACGTAACCGGGCAATTCTGCTGCTCACGACGTACCAGCGACGAAGCCTGCTGCTATTCGCGCCGATGCTGCTGCTCACCGAGATCCTCATGCTCGGTGCGGCGATCGCCGGTGGCTGGGGCCGCGCCAAGCTGCGCGGCTGGCGCTGGCTCTGGCAGCACCGCTCCTGGCTCCGATCACGCCGAGCATTGATCCAAAGTGAGCGGGCCGTCCCGGACGCCGTGGTCTTCGAACGCGTCACCGCGCGTTTCGACCCGGCCAACATCGCCGCACCGCCAGGGGCCGGCATTCTCAACGCCATCATGACCGCATATTGGCACATTGCACGCAAACTACTCTGACGCAGCGCCACCCGCTGCACGGGATAAGGCCGCTCCATCGCTCCATCTGCGCAAACTTGTGGTGTGAGGGGCCCGGTCACTCCCCCTGGGCTCCACGCACATTGAGACAGTGGTTCCGTCAGTTTGGGCTGACTGACGTCTGCCGGGGGTGCGTGAACCCCCGTCTGGGACCGGGCACGCTAACGCCCGGGGCGGCGGACGGCAACGACAACGCCGCCCGGGAGGCCGGGGAATACGGTGAAAGCTGGCGAGCTGAACTGCGCTGGGGAGAACACCACCCGCTGCGAGTCATCGACAGGAGCCCAAACCCACCCGTCGCGCGTGCGGGAGAGGATGAACACGTCGATGGGGCCAAATGGCGTGTGGGCCGCTTCGCGGGCGAATTGCGCTGGGTCAGCGACCGCGGCGAGCCGCTTGAGAGCCGCGAACCGGGAAAGCCACTCGGTGGTAGCGGCCGCCGCTGACTTATCCCCGCCGATAAAGCCTGGCCAGGCTACATAGGTAAACAGCTGCTCTTGCTCGGTCAGCGTGACCGGCATGGCGTGCGGCCCGAGCACCGACGTGACGTCGGCCACGATCGGATCAACAGGAAACCAAGGCTCGCGCTGACCGCGCGGGCCGAACTTCGGATACGCGCCGTCTGCCAGTGGCCAGCCGAACGCCACGCTCGTCCCATTCGGCGTGCCTGTCACCGCGGGACGGTAGGGGTACCACGACGTGGTGGGAGCGCCGGGCATCCACTGTTGCCAGAGGCTGACGCCTGCCCACGCAGCCAGCACAAAGATCGCCAGAGCAGGCATCCGGTGCACTGGGGCGGAAGCCGCGCCCAAGCGTCGCATTACAGCAGGCACCGCTTGCGCGATGGTCAAGATTCCCGCCACAGCAAACACGTCTTCGGTCAGGCGTGGCGCGTAGTACATCGCGCCTGTGTGTCCTGTGGCACTGAAAGCAAACATCAGGAGCAGGCGGTACAGGTACGCGCTCGCCGCCAGCAATGTAAGCGGCACTGCCCACCACACACGGCGCCAGTACCACGCCAGCCCGGCAAGCCCGGCCAGCTCCAGTACTCCGAGCGGTGTCATGGCCAGGAACGGCAGCGGGCTCGCCGCGATCCCCTCCTGCTGGAAGAGGTCTGCTTGCTGCTGCAGGCCGTGCATCAGCGCCCAGGCCGCATACGGCACGAGATACCAGGCGCTCACCAACCCGGTGACGAGCAGGGTCAGGACCACGTGCCGGGTATAGGCCGCGCGCTGGTGGCTGGCGCGCCAGGTTATGACCACGAGGGCCGCGAGGCCGAATACCGCGAACAACAGGTAACCCCAGTACATGGTCAGGCAGAGACCGCCAATCACGCCTGCGGGCAGCCAGTGAAGCCGACCCTTCGGCGGTTGCCCGAACGCGGCAAGCGCCCACGGTGCCAGTACCGCCAAGGTGATCAACTCATACGACTTATCGGGCCACGGCACGATCAGCAGTGCCGGGATCGCGACCGCAAGCGCGACTGGCCCGGGTAACAGCCGCCGCCACAGCAGGTAACCCGCGATGAGTGAGGCCGCCACCGTGACAGCCTCGGCCGGGCCGAGCAGCTTCCAGGCTGGCATGTGCACGAGCGCCGCGGTCCGCCCCACGAGCCACGGGAACAGGGGCGGGTAGTCCGAGGGCACGGACGGCACAATCCCGTCGCTGCTGTGCCAGGTGGTTACATAGCGTGTCGCCATCGCTGTCAGGCGCCCCGCGTCGCCCTGCAGCGCCGAGATACCGAACGGCGTCCCAGTCAGGGCCACGCGCATGGTGAACACGAGCCAACCGGCGAAGAGCCCCGCAGCAACGCTGCTCACAACGTCGGCGCGAAGACGACGGGCACCAGCCGCCAGGACCGCGAGACACACGCCCCCCACAGCAATCGGGACCAGTGCGCCACGAAGATGGAACGGGTCGAGCCCGGCGACCGCAGGCAACGCGAAAGCGGCGGGCAGGCACACCAGCCAGACGAGGACAGCTATCCAAGCGGAAGTGATCGACCGTCCGCTTCCCTCGGACTCGGTCGTGGCGGTTGCGTGGTTAGCTTGCCGTGAACCCGCCGTGACATGAGGAGGAATTGCCGATACAGCGCTCTGCTCTGGAAGCATCACGGAGTGTACCATACCGCCACCCAGACCGCCCGGGGCCGGGGGTTCCACCGAGCCTGGACCGGCCCCGGCAGGCCGACCATGGCGAGCTCCTCGGCGGTGATGAGCGCTGCCTTTGGCCGGAGGGATCGGCTCGGTCACCGGTACACCGGTTCGGCCTTCCCTGGCCGCTTCAGCGCGTACGGGACGGTCACGCCTTGCGCGTTCGGGACGCCGACCGGTACGGGGCCTGCCTCCCGGGTATGAACATGATCGCGCCTGACTTACCGCCGATATTGTGTCGTAACGACCGGATGGTGCGCGCCGACTACCCGCACCGCCGCCCCGCGGCGGGAGTGTTGCAGCAAATTCTGGGGATATGGTTTGATACGCGGGAACTCTTTGCGAAAACGGGGGTCAGAGCGTACTGTGCCGTTGCTTTTGGAGGGGCGTGCTGCGTGGCGAAGCTGAGCGTTGTCGTTCCGTTCTGCAACGTCGAGCCGTACCTCAAGGCAGCACTGGACTCGGTCGCTACCCAGTCGCTGCGCGACGTGGAAGTCGTAATGGTGGACGACGGCTCCACCGACGGCAGTGCGATCATCGCGAAGACGTATGCTGCGCGCGACCCGCGGTTCCGGCTGACCCAGCAGGACAATCAGGGCCCCGGGCCCGCCCGGAACACCGGAGTGCGGCTTGCGAGTGGGAAATACCTCGCCTTCCTCGACGGCGACGATCTGCTGGCCCCGCACGCCTATGAGCTGCTCGTCGGATCGCTGGAGAAGACAGGCTCTGATATCGCCTGCGGCGGCGTCCTGCGGTTCAACCCGGCCGCCATCTGGGCCTCACCTGCGCACAGAGAGATATTCAACGCGACAGTGCAGCGCACGCACGCGTCCCGCTATCCGGTACTGCTGCAAGACCGCACGCCGTGGAACAAGGTGTTCCGCCGGTCGTTCTGGGACGCCAGCGGCCTAGAGTTTCCGCCTGGCCTCTACGAGGACGCCCCGCCCATGGTCCGCGCTCACGTGAAGGCGTCGTCCGTCGACGTGTTCCGCGACGTCGTCTACTACTGGCGGCTGCGGGAATCCGGTGAGCTGTCCACGACCCAGCGCACCGGCGAGCTGTCTAATGTCGAGGACCGGATGACCTCGCTGCGCACCATCGGCGGGTTTCTCGCAGCCAGTGCGCCCGCGCTGAAGGCACGCTACGACCGGTTCGCGCTCGACATCGACATTCCCGTACTGGCCAATGCGATTGAGCTGGCCAGTGACGGCGAGCGCCAGCGGATCATGGAGCTGGCTGCGGGCTACCTGCGTACCGTGGACGAGGAGGTGTACCCCCAGTTGGCTGCGATCAGGCGGCTTTACTGCTACCTGATGCGGGCCGGCATGCTTCCTGAGCTCCTTGAGGTCCTCAAGTTCTGGCGCCGCGGCCTTGGCGCCGACGCCCCAGTCGTGCGGCAGAGCGGACGCAGCCCGCGCTGGTATGTCCCTTACCCGTTCTTCCGCGACCCCGCGCGCGGCATCCCCGACGGTGTCTACGATGTCACCGACGAAATGACACTGAAAGCGCGCCTGGACGGGGTCACCTGGCACGAGGGCAAGCTGCGCATCGAAGGGCACGCCTACATCCGGCGGCTTGACGCGCCCGCCGTCGCCGACACACGGATCCGGGTGGTGCTGCGCAACAGCAAGACCCGCCGCACCATCCGGCTGCCGGTGCAGCGGATCCACCGGCCGGATGTCACCGCGCGATCAGGCCAGGCCGGTCAGGCGGCGGCGTGCCACGACTGGTCCGGCTTCGCGGTGGAGGTCAGCCCGCGCCGGCTTGCCACGTTTCCTGGCGTGTGGCGAGCGGCCAACTGGGAGCTGAGGGTGCGGGTCCGTGGCGCCGGCATCAGCAGGGAAGGGCCGGTCAGCGAGGTCGCGCCTGGATCGGCGCGGTGGCCGCCGGGCCGATGGGTGAAAGACGGCATCTGGCTCCAGCCTGCCCCCGAGTTCGACGGGAGCTTCGTCATCCGCGGCCGGCGGCTGGCGCCTTCGTGACGGGGTGCCGCGCGGGCGGTGGCGTGCTTGAGATCGAAGGCTGGAGCAGTTCCAAGCTCTTGCCCGGCGCCACGCTGATCATCACACCGCGCAGGGGCGGCGCCCCTGCCGTCAAGGTCCCGGCGAAGGCGGCCGGCCCCCCCGCGCAGCCGCCGGGCCGCCGCCAGCGCCGCCGACACGAGCACACGGCCTTCCGCGCCCAGATACCCGTGGCACGGCTCGTCAGCCCGGCGGAGGTGGGCGCCAGCCCCATCGACCAGGCCCTTCACGTTCACGACGAGGTCATCTGCGACATCTCGCTTCACAGTGGCGAAGGTGGCAGCATGCGGCTCACTGCCGCCACAGACACGGCCGGAACGCGCGCCAGCCACGATGGCCGCGAGATCACCGTCTTCGTGACCCCGTTCGGCTACCTGTCCATTTTGGAGCGCAGCGGCCGTCCTGTCGTCAGCCGGCTTGAATGGGCACCGGGCTCGCAGGGCCAGCGGTTGATCCTCCACGGGACCTGCACCGATCCCGGCAGCAGGCCCGCCAGGTTGCTGCTGCGTCACAGCACATCAGGCAGCCAGCACGCCATCCCGCTTGACTGGGACGGCAGCCAGTTCGTTGCCGAGTTCACCCCAAACCGGATGCCGAGCCTGGCGGGCGAACTGCCGCTCGCCACCGGCAGCTGGAACCTGCTTGCGCGTACCGGCGGCGGCGAGGAAGTGACGGTGGCACTGGCGCGGAGCCTGCTGCCGGACCTGCCCGGCTATGTCCCTGTCGGCATGCACGAGATGGAGCCGCAGGCGTACAGAACCGACGCGCTCCGGCTGAACGTGCGCACCGCACTATCCGACGACGAGCGCGGTCGCTTCGCCCAGCGCCGCCTTCAGCTGGGCGACTATCCGGCCGCCAGCGGTCTCCCGCTGCGCGATCTCGCCGTCTTCAGTAGCTTCACAGGGCGCCAATACTCGTGCAACCCCCGCGCTATCTATGAGGAACTACGGCGCAGAAACCCAGGCCTGGATTACGCCTGGGTAACGGCTGAGGGCCAACTCAGCCCGCCAGAAGGCGCGCGCATGCTGCTCACAGGAAGCAAAGCTCACTACGAGGCGATGGCGCGCGCCCGCTATGTCGTTTTCAACGACATATTGCCACCCTGGTTCCGCAAAAGGGACGGCCAAGTCTGCCTGCAGACCTGGCACGGAACGCCGCTCAAGCACATCGGCATGGATATTGAACGACCGCAATTCACTAATGGCCTGATCTATCCGGACCTGATCCACGAAGACGCCGCCCGCTGGGACGTACTGCTGTCGCAGAACGCGTTCAGCACACCGATCTTCCGCCGGGCGTTCGGCTTCCAAGGTGAGATCATGGAAACGGGCTATCCCCGCGACGACCTGTTGATGCACCCCCGGCGGGACGACTTCGCGGCCGACGTCCGCGAGCGGCTGGGCCTTCCGGCAGGAAAGAAGGTCATCCTTTACGCTCCCACCTGGCGCGATGACGCTTTCCCCGAGCAGGGCGGCTACCGGTTTTCACTGAAGCTTGACCTAAGCGCCGCGGCCCGGGTCCTTGGTGACGACCACGTCCTGCTGGTGCGTATGCACAGCAACATCCGGCGCGGCCCGCAGGTAAGCCGGGGCAGTGCGTCCGTACTCGACGTCACCGGCTACCCCGACATCACCGATCTGCTGCTGATCACCGACATCTTGGTCACCGACTACTCCTCGGTGATGTTCGACTTCGCCAATACCGGGCGCCCGATGCTCTTCTTCACCTACGACCTGGAGCGCTACCGCGACAAGGAGCGCGGCTTCTACCTCGACTTCGAGGCCGACGCGCCCGGACCGCTGCTGGCCACCAGTGCGGAGCTCATCGCGGCCGTGCGCGACATCGGCGAGGTCGCGCGGTCCTACAAGCAGGCGCGGGCGGAATTCGCCGCGAAGTTCTGCCCGCTCGATGACGGCCACGCCGCGGCACGCGCCGTCGACCGCCTGCTGCGGGAGCAGCAGGCCAACTGATAGCCAAGGAGGCGCCGCAGGTGGCGAAGCTCAGCGTCGTTGTGCCGTTCTTTAACGTCGAGCCCTACCTCGGTGCGGCACTGGAGTCGATCGCGGGCCAGACCATGAGCGATCTCGAGGTCATTATGGTCGACGACGGCTCCGCCGACGGCAGCACGGCCATCGCCAAGTCCTTCGCCACCCGTGACGCGCGTTTCAGGCTCGTTCAGCAGGAAAACCAGGGACTTGGCCCGGCGCGCAACACAGGGACAAAGCACGCGACAGGGACCTATCTGGCATTCTTCGACAGCGACGACCTGCTGGCGCCGCACGCCTACGAGCTACTTGTCGGATCGCTCGAAAAGACCGGTTCTGACATCGCCTGCGGTGGCGTCCGGAGGTTCAGCCCGGCCGGGATCGGGCCGTCTCCGATGCACAGCGGGCCGTTCCGGTCAACGGTGCTGCGCACGCACGTCTCCAGGTACCACGCGCTGATGCACGACTGGACGGCCTGGAACAAGGTGATCCGGCGCTCGTTCTGGGATTCCTGCGGCCTGGAGTTCCCGCCCGGCCTGTACGAGGATCTCCCGGTGATGGTCCCAGCTCACGTGATGGCGGGCTCCGTCGACGCCTTCCGTGATGTCGTGTACTACTACCGGGTGCGGCAATCCGGCGAGCTTTCCATCAGCCAGCGCACCCGCGAGCTGTCCAACAACGAGCAGCGCATGGCCTCCGTGCGTGCTGTCGGTGCCTTTCTCACCTCCCGCGCCCCGGAACTCAAGCCGGTTTATGACCGATGCGTGCTCGAGGGTGATCTTGCCATCCTGGTCGGGGCCTTCCGGCTGGTCGCAGATACCGACCGTGAGCGATTGCTCGAGCTCGCCAGCGACTACCTCGCCACCGTGGACGAATCGGTCTACGAGCAGGTCGATCCGCTCAAGCGGCTCCGCTACCACCTGATCCGCCGCCGGATGCTCCCGGAGCTGCTGCAGGTCATGCAGTACACCTCGCAGGAGGGATCCGCCCCGGAACTGGTGCGGCGCGGGCTGCTGCGGCCGACGTGGTACGCGGCGTATCCGTACTTCGGGGACCGGGCCGCGGGCGTGCCCGACCACATCTACGAGGCCAAAGACGAGATGACAGTGAACGCGCGCCTCGACGAGGTGACCTGGCGCGATGGCCGTCTGCGGATCGTGGGGCACGCCTACATCCGGCGGCTTGACGCGCCCGCCAAGGGTGACACCCGGATCCAGGTGAGGCTGCGCAACGACAAGCTGCACCGGACCATACGGCTGCCCGTGGAGCGGATACACCGGCCCGATGTCACGGCATGGTCGAAGCAGGCGGCGGCCTGTTACGACTGGTCTGGATTCGCAGTCGAGCTCAACCCCAAACGGCTCGCGACTCTCGGATCCTGGCGCGCGGCCAGCTGGGAGCTGAGGGTCCGGGTGAGCGGGCCCCGCCTACGGCGCGAGGGGCCGGTCACCGGCGTGGCGGCGGGTTCGGCGAAGTGGCCGCAGGGCCGCTGGGCCGCCCAGGGAGTGTGGGTGCAGCCGGCCCCGGAGCATGACGGCAGCTTCACTGTCCGGGCGCGCCGGGTCGGCGCGTTCGTGACCGCCTGCCGCGCCGACGGCGGCGCCCTCGAGCTTGCCGGCTGGGCCACGGCCGAGATGGCGGCGGGTGCGGCACTGGTGATCTCCCGGCGGCAGAGCGGTGCCAAGCCGATCCGGCTCCCGGTCGAGACCGGCAGCCGCGAAGGCGGCCGCACCGGCTTCCGCGCGCGCCTGCCGCTGGCCACGCTGACCGCCGCACACGCCAAGCCCACCGCATTCGAGCTGGCCCTGCCCGGCCAGGACGAGATCGCATGGGACATCTCACTTGATCCGGGCAGCGGCGGCAACAGTGCCGTGCGCCTCGGCGCGGCCTTCGAGGCCGCCGGGGTGCTTGTCGGCTCCGCCGGACGCGAGATCACGACCACGCTCACCCCGTTCGGCAGTCTCACCGTCCTCGAGCGAAGCTGCCACCTTATCGTCTCGCGGGTGGAGTGGACATCCGGCGGGCAGCTGCTGCTGGCTGGCGACTACCCGGCCGGTTACGGCACGCCAGCCGAGCTCGTGCTCCGCCGAAGCGGTTCCAACGAGCAGCATGTCCTGGACCTGACCAGGGAAGATGGTCGCTTCAGCGCCGAGTTCAACCCGGCGTCGATGCCGACCCTGACCGGCAGGCTGCCACTGGGATCCGGCAACTGGGACCTGCTCGCCCGCACCACGACCGGCCGCGAGGTCCCGGTCGCCGTGCACCCGGGCCAGCGATGCGACCTCCCCGGCTACCGCCGCGCCGGGATCCACGAGGTCGCCGTCGAGGCCCACCGCGCCGATGCGCTCAGGCTCAACGTCCGGATCGGCTATGCCGCGGACGAGCGCGGCAGCTACGCGCAGCACCGGCTGAGGCAACGTGATTACGCTGCGGCCAGTGCCCGCCCGCTGCGTGACCTCGCGGTCTTCGAAAGCTACGGCGGGATGCAGTACTCATGCAACCCGCGCGCGATCTATGAGGAGCTACGGCGCCGTGCCCCCGGCCTGGAGTGCGCCTGGGTGACCAGGGACGGCCAGTTCGCCGTGCCGGATGGCAGCAAGCAGCTGGTCGCCGGCACCCGTGCGCATTATGAGGCCATGGCCCAGGCGCGCTACCTGGTGACCAACGACCTGCTTGCCCGCTGGTACCGGAAACGGGATGGCCAGTTCTATCTGCAGACCTGGCACGGCACGCCGCTCAAGCGCATCGGCCTCGATATCGAGCCGCCCAGGCTCCCTGGCACCGTGGCCTATCTGGAGCGGCAGGGCGAGGACACCCCCAAGTGGGATCTGCTGCTCGCGCCCAACGCGTTCAGCACGCCGATATTCCGCCGGGCCTTCGATTTCGGCGGTGAGATCGCAGAAACTGGCTACCCCCGCAACGACATTCTCCGTCATCCCGAGCGCGAGGTGCGCGCGACGCAGATCCGCGCGCACCTCGGGATCCCCGCAGGAAAACGCGTCGTGCTTTACGCACCCACCTGGCGGGACGACGCGTTCCAGCAGGGCGGCCGCTACCGGTTCGATCTGCAGCTTGATCTCGACGCGGCAGCGCGGGCGCTCAGCGGCGACCATGTGATCCTGCTGCGCACGCATTTCAATGTCCGTGACCCGCTTTCTGACAGCTCAGCTGACACTGGCCTGATGGATGTGACGCGCTACCCGGATATCGCGGACCTGTACCTGATCAGCGACGTGCTGATCACCGACTACTCCTCGGCGATGTTCGACTTCGCCATCACCGGCCGCCCCATGCTCTTCTTCACCTACGACCTGGAGCGCTACCGCGACCAGCTGCGCGGCTTCTACTTCGACTTCGAAGCCGACGCGCCCGGTCCGCTGCTGCGCACCACCGCCGACGTCATCGACGCACTCCGCGAGACCGACCAGGTCGCCACCTCGCACCGCGGCGCCTACGACGCGTTCACCTCGAAGTTCTGCGCGCTTGACGACGGCCGCGCGGCCGCCCGTACCGTGGACCGACTGCTGGCCGGGCCGAAGCCGGCGTGACCCGCGGACCGTCACCGTCGGCAACGGCGCCGCACGCAAGCTGCTTTCGCACTGATGCGACTGTCCGGAGCAACAAATGCGGGACCTTGGCTAAGCTGATCAGGTTGCGTAGAGCTAGCCCGTCGGCCAGCGGCCCGGAGGCGGTCCATGCCCATCCATGACGCTGCTCCCCCGACCGAGCCCGGGGCAGCCCCTGCGGCCGGGACAGGTCCCGCACCGGCCGGAACCGGTGCAGCCCGGGCCGGACGAACAGTGGGGACAGTGCGAGCTGGCCGCGGCAGAATCGGGCGGCTGCTGAGCCGGGTGCCACCACGCTGGCGGATGCCGCTCGCGACGTATGCCGCATGCCAGCTGATCTTCCTGTTCTGGTGGGCAGCCTTCTATCCGGGGCTGACGAGCTATGACTCGATTGTCTACGTACTACATGTGACGACCGGCCCGTGGGTGGATAACCACTCCGTGCTCTACGACTCGATGGTCTGGCTGAGCCTTCACCTGACCGGTAGCTATGCCGCGCTGACGCTCGGGCAGACGGTGGCGGCCTCCGCCGCGTTCGGCTACTCGGTCGCGGCGTTCCGCCGTCTCGGGGTGCATGGCCGCTGGACCGCGATCGCCGCGGTCGTACTGGCGGCGCTGCCGCCGACCGGCGCGCTCATCGTTTTCGTCTGGAAGGACACGCCGTTCACCCTGTGCGCCTTCCTGGTGGTGGCGACCCTGGCACACCTGGTCTCGCTGCGCGGGCGCCCGGATTGGCGCCGGGACCGGCGGGTGAACCGGCTGATCGCTGCCCTGGGCCTGGAACTGCTCGGGCTCACGCTCTTCCGGCCCAACGGTTTCCTCATCGTCGGACTGTCCGCCATCGCGATGGTGGCCCTGCTGCCGGGGGTGCGTGCCCGGGTGGCCGCGGTCTCTGCCGCCGCGATCTGCGCGTTCTTCCTGCTGAACTACGTCGTGTACCCGGCCGTGGGCATCCAGAAAGCGCCGACATCGCTTACGTACGGTCCCGCCTATGCGGACATCGCCGTCGCCTACGCCAATTCGCCGCCCAGCTTCACCTCGGCCGATACCAGGCTGATGACCCGGGTCGCTCCGCTGGCGGCTTGGAAGAAGTCCGCGGACTGCTACACCTCGGACACGACAACGTCGGCCGTTCCAGGGTTCACTGAGCGCGCGGTGAAAGTGAATAGCCAGCTAATCGCGCTCTGGATGCGGATACTCAAGCGGACGCCGAGCCTCATCATGGGCGCCCGTATCTGCCGCGCTTCTATCGCGTGGAGCGTCTTCAATGGGCGGGCGAAGCTGCGGGGCGGAGTCGAAGTGCCGCTGGATTCCCCGCCCGCCAATCTCTTCGGGCTGGGAGGGCTGCATGACGTGCGGGACAACCCGTACCACGCGACGTTTTACCCTCACCCGCTCTCCACGAGCCTGCACAAGATCGCAGCGTTCCTTTATTCGTTAAGTCAGACGGCTCAGCTGCAGTGGCTCCTCTGGCGGGGCGCGTTCTGGTGCTACCTCTCCTACCTGGTGCTCTTCGCGTACGCCCGGGCTCGGCGGAACTGGCCGGTACTGTCACTTGGCGCGATCCTGCTCGGCCAGCAGCTCGGGATCCTCGTTGACAACCCGGCCCAGCTTTACCGCTACATGATCAGCCCCATCTTCATCGGCATCATGCTGGTGCCGCTGTTCTTCGCGCGGAAGCGGCAAGCGCCAGACCCAAAGCTAGGTGATCATGCTGGGCCGGCTGGGTAACAGAGCCGGCGGGCAGCGCCTGGAGCGGGCCGCCGATGCGCCGCCATGCCCGCGATCTGCTGGACGCCGATGGCGGCGGCGACGCACAGCGGCGGGATCGCGCAGACGAGGTAGCGTGGATCGAAGTCGGCAACCGCGGCCGGGGTCACCAGGAGGCAAAGGCCGATGAGCCACGGCAGCAGCGCGGGCCCGCCGATGCGCCGCCAGGCCACGATGAGGCCGGCCAGGCCGGTGAGCGTGATCACGCCGAGCAGCGGCCCGGGGACGACGACGAAGCGCTGGTAGGCGCCGATCCAGCCGGCGTACGGCTTGACCACCCGCTGGTTCGCGCAGGCCGGGTCGTATGCGTGGTAGTAGCGATCGGCGTAACGCGGCGGCGGCGAAGGGGACACTGCGGGGAACATGTAGTCCCTCTGGAGCTGCGCAGCTACCCTCTGGAGCGGGGCGCTTGCGTTGACGTCCCCGTGCGGCAGGAAGCTCTCCCAGAAGGACTGCGACACCGCCCGCAGGTAATCCAGCGGCTGTGCCCTGATCGCCCGCAGCGCGAAGCCGGTGCCGAGCTTGTCGGCGAGCTTCCCGAACTCCCCGCCGTGAACGGCGCGGATCGGGGAACCATTGGCCCAGATGTAGGTCTGCGAGTAGTTGCGCTCGCTTACCGGCACGTTCAGGCACAGCCGCCGTTCGGCGGCCGGCGGCTTGATCTTGGCACAATCGGCGAACGTGGCGACGCGGGCGTAGAGGAACGCCCCGTCACTGGCGGTGAGCCGGAACGTGCCATGTGCACTGTCGAACCACGCGGCGTACCCGGCCACGGGGACGGCGAACGCCCCGCACATGACCAGGACACCGACGATAGTCTGCCAGCGGGCGAGCCTGATGAGGAGGCAGGCAATGAACACGATCAGCAACGGGGTGCCCTGGGACCGGACGAGCGTCGCCGCGGCCAGCAGCAGCCCGGCCAGGGCGTAGATCCACAGTGGCGGAACTGGCCACCACATCATCGCCGCGAAGGCAATCGTGACCAGGAACGCGAAGAGCGTGTCGCTGAGCAGGAAATGCTCGATCTGGATGGCGTAGGCGGACAGCAGCACAGGAACCATCGCGGCAGTGGCGGCCCACCCGGGCAGCCCGAAGCGCCGTCGCAACAGCGCGTAGCCCACGATGCCCATCCCCAGGCCCATGGCGTGCTGAACTCCCGCCACCACTGCCAGGCTGTGGAACGGCTTGAGCAGCCACAACATGGCGGGGTAACCGGACGGGCGGATCGGGTGGGGCCGCATCCGCAAGGCGACCGCAACATAGTCCGCGCTGTCGGGCGTCAGCCCGGTGACCGGGTACCCGAGCATGGCGACGACCCGTACCGCGGCCGCGGCAAGCAGCACGGCACCAAACAGCGCGTGCCGCCGGGCAAAGCGCGCCACCCGGTCGGTCACCGGCCCAGGGTCAGGCAGGTCCGCCGGCAGTGCGACATGACCGCCATCCGTGTCGTGCGCCGTCGCGACACCCAGCGAAGCTGGGCTTCCATCTCGGGAACAGAATCACAATTCCGGAGATTAGCCTAGCGACCGAGGATCGCTAGCCTCGGGCGTGGCGGCGGTCACCGCGTCCCGGCCCACGGGCGCTGCGTAGCGAGGCCGTCCCAGGGCTGGTGCGGCGCACCGGCGGCTGTCCCCTCCGGGCAGTGCCGCAGGTAGTCGCACCAGCCACAGGCAGGGCGCGGGTTCGGTGGGAAAACCTCGTCGTACCTGCCTCGCGCGAGCCCGCCCCGGTACCGCTCGTCGGCGTCGGCGCACTCGGCAGCGATCTCGGTGGCCCTGCGCAGTTGGCGGCTCAGGGTCTCGTCGGAGTGCACCCAGGCGAGCACCCGGCCGGTCGGGAGGTGGTGCAGTTCGACGCGGTGACACCGGCGCCGCATCACCCGCTGCGCGGCGAGCGCGTAAAGCGCCAGCGGCATCGACCCACGCGCATCATCGACGGTCAGCACGTGCCGCCCTGTCTTGTAGTCCACAACCACCAGTTCGGTACCACCCGCCTCACCGTACCGGTCAGCGGTGTCGTCCCGGTCAGCCCTGTCGTCCCCGTCAGCCCCGTCGTCCCCGTCAGCCCCGTCGTCTGCGGGTCGTTCGTCGAGCCGGTCGATCCGGCCGGACAGTGCGATGCGGTCAGTCCTGGTGGCCACCGTGCGCTCCACGCCGACAGGCTCGTCGGCGGGATCGAGGCCGGCGGCATATGCCTCGACCATCTGCCGCGCGCTCGCCCGGTAGGAGGCCGACTGTGCGCCGTCGGCGAAACCCTCCGTGATCCAGCCTCGCTCGAGCAGGCCGCCCGCCGCGGCGGCGGTGCGCTCGGCAAGCGGCAGCCGCCACCACCCGGCGAGCGCGTTATGCACGCTCGCGCCGAGGCTGTTATGCGCCCACGGCGGCCCCTTGGGGGGCGACGGGCGGTCCAGATAGGTCATTCGGTACCGGCGCGGGCAGTCGAGCCAGGCTGTGAGCCGTGACGGCGTGCAGGGATACAGCCGCTGCGGCATGCCCTCGAAGCCCAACTGGTCCACGGGCCTATCCTCGCCTACCGTGCGGCCTTGTGGCGCACGCGAAGACCGCTTGTGGATAACCGTGATCAGCGTTGCTCATTCCGCTGCCCGTCCAGATGGCTGCCGTCACGCCGACCCCGGCTGGCTGGCAGGCGGCCTTCGCCAGGTGCGGCTTGCGCTGGATGCACTCACGGTCGGGATCTCACGGAAGAGGGTGAACTGGATGATCGACTCATCAGTGCGACGGTAATCCCATCCTCTTCGTAGATGCGCCGAGTCACGTAATGTGCCGCACGTAGCGCCTTCGCCTCAGCAGGCTCGATGGCCGTGTTGGGGTCGCCGTCACGGCCCTGGTAAACCACCCAAAGCCGGGGCTCGCCGCGCAAGCACAACGCCGGATGGCCGCACTCCTCGGCCATTAACCCGCCCGCCTCCGCCGGTGTCTTGACCAGGAAAACGTCCGTGGGTGTTGCCTTGCCGCGCAAGTAGTAATCGATCCCGATGTCCACCATCCATCGGTCGCTCCGCTTGAAGACGATGCCGTCGCCTGGCATCTCATATTTTGCAATGACATACGCTGCCCCTTGATAATCCGCCGGGATATCGCCGCTCGACACGGGGTAATTCGACCAGTTGTGTGCCTCTGCCTGGCGGACCGCGCTCTGATCTGGCGCCCCGATGAGGATGATCAGCGCCACGACGGCAACGACGGACCAGCGGCGACCACGCAGATCAGCCTTCGATGGTTCGATTCCCGCGATACCAAGCCCGGCCGCCGCGGCCCATGCGGGTATCGTGAACAGCAGGTACCGGATGTACCAATAGGAGACCGCGCCCTGGGAGATTCCCCAGAGCGCCACTATCGGGACAAGCGCATTGAGCAGGCAGTAGGCGGACGCCCGGCGGCTTGGGCCCCTCAGGGAGAGCACGGCGAGAACGATCACTGCGACCGCGACGGCCGTGGAGGAGAATAGCTGAGGCCATAGCCCCAGCGACCCGTCCTGTGCGGTTAGCTGGGAGAGGGCAGGGGACGCAAGGCCGCCAATCTGCTCCGCCGTCTGCTTGTGGCCCTCGATGATGAGTGGCGCGTCTATTGTGACGCTGGCCAGAGCGGCGATGCAGAATCCGACCGCGACTTCCCGCCGGCCCCCGGTCGAGCCCTCGCAAGGGCGCCACAAGTGAATCGCGGTTACCAGGACATGCCCGGCGAGCAGGCACAGGGCCAGCACGTTGCACGCCCCGGTCGCGGCGACCGCCAGGGCGTACAGGCTCCAGCGCTTCCAGCCGGGCCGTTCCAGCGCCCGCAGGAGGAACAGTGTGGCCAGCGCTGCGAAGAACGTCGCGAAGGCGTAGGGGCGCGCTTCCTGGGCGAAGCGCGAAACGCTCGGAATCAGCGCGAAGACCATGCCGCCAGCAAGTCCTGCGGTGAAACCGCCGAGCCTGCGCCCCGTCAGCGCGACCAGGCCGGCCGCCCCGGTCATCGCGATCAGCGAAGGGGCACGCATTGCCGCCGGAGAGTCACCGAACACCGCGATCCAGAAGTGCATCCCGAGGTAATAGACGCCGAGAACGGCATCGACGTGATGGACCATCTGCCATAGCTGTGGCGCGCTGCGGGTCGCGGCCTGCCAGGTCGCAAGCTCGTCACGCCACATCACCGGGCCGCTGATCCCATACCAGCCAAGGACGGCCGTAGCCAGCACCGGCAAGATCCAGACCGAGCCGATCAGACGGTACATGGCCCCGAAAAAATCGGCCATCGGGATTCCCGCAAGTAGCCGGTTCCGGTCGCCTAAGTAGCCGGAGCGCCGCCTGGATGGTGTCGCGGTCCCAGTCATCCCGGCCCCATCAGGTGCTGTGCCGAATCAGGCAGCGCCGGATTGAACGAGCCAGCAAGATAGTGATCACGAGACACGATCACACGGAATCCGTACCTTCCACCAAGCGTGGCTGTAAACATAGTCGGTGACTCCGGGCCTCTGGCAAGACTGGTGCGCCGCGGCAACGACGCTGCTCCAGGCAGGGCTCCCGGAGCGGCCGTTGGTCACGCGGAAGTTGATCACGCACACGGTGGCAAGGAGAACCGCGAAGGCCGCAACGGGATACCAGGCGCCCGCTCCGCGGGCCGGTACCGCCGCCGCCGGCCTGTCAACCTGCCGTCCGGACTCGTCGGTCACGGCGTGGGCGGCGTTCCCTATGACACCACGGGGCCGCAGCAACGCGACGATCATCGTGTATAACAGCAGAGCCGGGGCGATGACGTACCGCGGCTGCACGATAGTCAAGTTGTCGACGATCTCGCCCAAGAACACGATCACGCTGAACGCGCCGGCCAGCAGCGCGAGCGGCCAGTGCGGTTCGGTCACCCGCGCCAGGGCGATAATGACGACGGCGAGCAGCACCAGCAACGCGGTCCCGATCAATGCGACATGTTCGGTCTTGTTGACGATGTCAAGCCCGATCGGCATGCCAGCGGCGTTAGTGCCGGGTCCGCCGAGCGCCTTCTCGCCGAAGATCGCGCGCGGTACCGCCCTATTGACATAGTTCCGCAGCACCCACGACGGGCTGGTGTACCAGTTGGCGGGCCGATTGCTCAGGCCGCGCACGAGGACGCTTAGCTGCACGGCCAGGCCGAGGATATAGCACCCGACCAGCAGCTTGGTGTGCTTGTCGCGAACCAGAAGCAGCCGGGCGAGTGCCAGCGGGGCGAAGAGCAGCGGCAGGATACTTGACAGTGTTATGCCGAGGATGACGACTGGCGACACTATCCGGCCGCCGCGTGTGCCCGGAACCCAGAGCAGCAGCCAGAACGTCCCGTACAGCGCGATGAACTGGACGGTCGCAAGGTCGTTGTTCACTTGGGTGTAGCCCAGCGGGACCAGGCACGCCGGTGCCGCTACCGCTATGCGGAGCCAGCGATTGCATAGGTGCGGACCGCTCGCGATGTAGGCGATCAGACCGAACAGCGCGTACTGCATTGCCGCGAAGATCGACATCACAGCCGGTGCCCAGCTGAGTGGGAATAGGACCGCGATTGCGGTCAACGCCCGCGGCATCACGTTGTAGTAGCCGTTCAGCTGGGTGGTGAGAGTGGACATGACCGAGTGGTGCAGTGCGTCGTTGAGGAAGTCGCCCGCGTCCTCGATCCACGTTGTGTTCAGGGCGCCGGCACCCCGGGTGCGGGCGAGACTGATGGCCGAGCCGACGACGAGGAAGGCGACACCGGCCAGAACCTTCCGCCAGCCGATGGGACCGCACGCGGTCTGGCGGAACAGGGCCGACCGCAGCCAGTCCGTCAGGCTCGCCAGGCGCCGTAATGACGCACGCTCAGTCGGCGCCTCCGGCGCCGCCCGGATCGGCTGAGTCACCGTCGCAGCATCCCTTCTGCGTGGCCTGCTTGACCCACTGCGGCACGGCCAGCCAGCAGCGTCGGCACCGAGTGATCCCGTCCACCGAGACGTACCGCTTGGTCAGGGAGCAGGCCGTCGGTCTTCGCCATGGAAGCCTGGTCTTCGCCATGGAAAGTGTAGAGGGCCCGGCAGCGCGACCGGACGGGATCAGCGACCTGGGAGGCCAGCGGGCTCAGCGATCCTCAGATCAAGTCGGGCGGCTGAACCGATGCTGCTGCTGGAGACGTACTCGCAGCCGTCCGGCGCGCGCACGACGGCGGCGCACGCCCAGGCGATCAGATACCGCGCGACCAGCCCAACTCGACCACAGGCGATGAGTTCTCGACCACAGGCGATGAGTTAGCGTCGGTGACCTCATCGTCCGGACCGGGAGCGCCTGGCGTAGGGTGGCTGCTGCACATTTTCCAGTAACCGGAGGTTGCGGTGAGCCTCTGGCCCGCGGTCGAGTCACCCCGGGTCTCCGAACGCCGGAGCACCTGGGCCGGGACCACGCCGCAATGGCTGATCTTGTGCTGTTACCTGCTGGGCGCAGTGGCGCTGACATGGCGGCTGTGGGCCGACCCTGCGGCGCACGCGCCGGTCGGCGACCCGGGCCCCGGGGACGTCGACCTGTTCGCCTGGTTCATGCGCAACTCGGCGACGGCGATCGCGCACGGGAGGCTCCCGTCACTGGTTACGACCGCGATGAACGCGCCGCGGGGCATCAACCTGATGTGGAACACGTCTCTGCTTCTCCCGGGAGTGCTGCTGGCCCCGGTGACACTGCTGACTGGTCCGCAGACCAGCCTCACGATCGTGCTGACGTTAGGCTTCGCGGGCTCTGCGGCCAGCTTGTTCCTGGTGTTGCGCCGGTGGCAGGCCAGCATCACCGCGGCGGCCATAGGCGGCGCGGTCTACGGGTTCTCCCCGGCTCTGCTGAATTCCGGCATCGACCACTTCCACTTGCAGTTCGCCGTCCTTCCACCGCTGATCATCGACGCGCTGCTGCGGATCGTCACCGGCCGTGGTAACGCTGTGCGTACCGGTGTCTGGCTCGGCCTGCTGACGGCCGCCCAGATGTTCATCGCGGAAGAGCTGCTGGTCGACACGGCCCTGGCTGGCCTGGTGCTCATGGCGGTGCTCGCGGCCGGTAGGCCGCGAGCACCGCTCCAACGGCTCCGTGCCGCCGCGATGGGCCTGGCGGCGGGAGCTGGGGTCATCCTGCTGATCTGCGGGCGCGCCCTGTGGGTGCAGTTTCTTGGCCCGCTCAGCGAGCATGGCAGCCCGTGGCCGGCCACCACCCAGTTCACCAGCAGTCCCGCCGCTTTTGTGACCCCATCCGGTGGTCTGCTCTTTCACACGCGAACAAGCGCCGCCGCCGCCGCCAGCTACCCGACGGGGCTCTGGGAATACCTTGCCTACCTGGGCTTGCCGCTGATTGCTGTCCTCATGGTCGCCGCGATCCGCTTCTGGCGGGATCCGAAGGTCCGCGCCACTGCCGTGACGTTTGCGGTGCTGGAACTCCTTACCCTCGGCGGCAGCACCCTGGTGTTCCACGGAATCCGCTATCCGGGACCGCTTCTGCCGTGGCACTGGCTGCAGGGCATGCCGGTAGTCGGCGAACTGCTGCCTGACCGCTTCGCGATTCTCGCGGACGGCGCGGCAGCCGCTGTGCTCGCCTTCTCGCTGGACCTGGCGCGCTCGGCGGCGCCGCAAGCCTGGTGGCGAAGAACAAGCTTGGCCACCGCGATCGCGGTATTAGCGATCCTGCCGCTCATTCCGCTGCCCGTCCCGACGGCTGCCGTCACGCCGACCCCGGCTGGGTGGCAGACGGCCTTCGCCAGGCTGCGGCTCGCGCCAGATGCCACTGTGCTCGTCGTCCCTGTCCCGACAGCGATTCTCCCTCAGGCGATGCGCTGGCAGGCCGATACGGGCGAACCTGGCTCGCTGGTCGGCGGCTGGTTCATCGGACCCAACAAAGCCGGGCAGGCCAGCGTTAACTCGTGGGGCCCGCCTGCGAGCGACGTCTGGTCCCTGGATGCGCTCTGGGCCCAGAGCTCGCATGCCCGGGGCCCATCCCGTGCCCATATCCGCGCTGATCTCGCGTACTGGCGGCCCGCCGCCGTCGTCGCGGTCACCAGCCAGGGGTCGCGGCTTGGACACTACCTGACCGGACTCTTGGGTCGGCCTACATTCCAGGTCAGCAGGGTGCTCGCGTGGCGGCTTAGCTGACCCGAAGAGGCACGCCACTCCGCGCGATCAGCTGTCGGCAAGGAGGGCCGCTGGCCCCGAGGCCACCCAGGAGTCGAACCGCTTCTCCTCGGCCTCGACGGTCGTCTCCTCCCCATGCCCGGGCAGCACCCTGGTGCCTACGGGCAGCGTCAGCAAGTTCTCGCCGATCGAGGTGAGCTGACCGGGGAAATCGGGATAATCGTCGCCGTAGGGCCCCGGCCGACCCTTGAGCAGCGTGTCACCAGAGAAGACCACGCCGAGGTCCTCGCAGTAGATGCAGACCGCACCGCGGCTGTGGCCGGGTGTATGAAGCACCTCAAGCCGCACATCGGCGACCTCGAAGGTGCCGCCGTCCGCCATGTCGATCTCGGGTTCCTCCCCCGGGTGCACCTCCCGCCACGCCAGCTGGTCGTCCGGATGAAGCGCGATGGGCGCCTCGTCACGCTCGGCCACATCAAGTGCCGCGGCGATGTGGTCGGAGTGGCCGTGCGTACAGACGACCGCGAGCACCTCACGGTCCCCGACCGCGTCGAGCACCGCGGCGGCATCATGTGCGGGGTCGATCACGATCACCTCCTCGTCGTCACCGACGATCCAGGTGTTGTTCTCCACCTGCTTGGATACGGCGCCGTCGTCGTGGACAGTGCTGTTCCTTGCAGGGCTATCCACGATCAGCACCCCGGACGAGACGACGCGATCTATACGCGTGGTCATTTCTGCGTTTCTCCTTCCGCACACTTCGGATTCGCGTGCCGCCAGCGTGCGGCACCGCGCGGGCCAGCGGCCGGCCCGGATATTGCGCGATGTGCGCGCCGCCCGGCGCGGCAGGTCAAGGCCGGTAACCTGCTCAGCAGGTGCTGGCGGCGCAGAAGTTAGTTTGGCACGCCCATCGCATGCTCTGGTGGCTGGCCGGGCAACCCAGCGTCGGGCAACCCAGCGTCGGGCGGCCCTCCGGGCACGTGGTCTGGCGGGCCGGCAGGCCGGCGGGGCCGGCAGGCCGGCGGCTGGCAGGGCTGGCAGGCCGGCTGGGCTGGCAGGCCGGGCGCCTCCGGTTAGATCATGGCGCGTGACCAAGCCCGACGTGGGCTCAGGCAGAAGGATGGCGCAATGCCCCAGACGATCCACCTGACCATCAACGGCCAACGCCGGGCTGCGCCAGCGGATCCGGAGCGGAGCCTGCTGATCGTGCTGCGTGAGGAGCTTGGCCTGACAGGCGCGAAGTACGGCTGCGCCGTCGGCGCCTGCGGCGCCTGCACGGTGCTCGCCGACGGCGTGCCCGTGCGGGCGTGCGTCACCCCGCTGGCTGACATGGCCGGCAGGGCCGTGACGACCATCGAAGGGCTCGCACCGCGGGAAGGGCCCCATCCGGTGCAGACCGCTCTCGTGGCCGCCGGCGCGGCACAGTGCGGGTACTGCATGCCGGGGATGGTCCTCACCGCGGCGGCACTACTCGCCACACACCCCGATCCTGATGACGCGCAGATCGTCCGCGCCCTCGATGGGAACGTCTGCAGGTGCTGCGCCTATCCGCGCATACTCCGGGCCGTGCGGGCGGCAGCCGACGCAACCAGACCCCTGCCGCGAAGCGCCGCGCGACCCGGTGAGGCTGCGGAAGCCCAGGAAGCAGAACGGCTAACGCAGGATGCGCCGATCGTGGGACTGCAGAGCGCAGCGGGGGGGTCCGGGCCATCGGGGTCCGGGGTGCCCCAAGGAGGCGCAGTGTCCCCACGGGCCGGGGCCGCCGAAGGGCCGCCCGTGCCGTGGGACCTCCAGCCACAAGAAGAACGCGACTACTTCGGTGTGCTCCCTGATGGGCTGGTATCGGTGCTGCCTCCGGCGCCGAGCGGCCGGCCGGGTGCGTGGCAGGCCAATGGGGGCGTTTGGATCCATGTGGGCGCGGACGGCTCGGTCACGGGGTTCGCCGGCAAGGTCGATGTCGGCCAGGACAACAGGACCGCTCTCGCCATGCTCGTCGCGGAGGAACTCGGCGTGCCCTTGCGGTCCGTGCGGATGGTGCTCGGCGACACCGACATCTGCCCATTCGACATCGGGACGTTCGGCAGCCGCTCGATGCCCGACACAGGCCAGGCGCTCGCTACCGCCGCAGCCGCCGCGAGACAGGCACTGATCGCCATGGCCGCCACAGGCCTGGAGGTCGATCCTGGCGAGCTGAGTGCCACATACGGAGTCGTTACGGATAATTCGACAGGCGCCGAGATCAGTTATGGTGACCTGCTCCGCGGCGTACGCCGGACGGTGACGGCCGCTCTTGACGCGCCGGTCAAGGACCGCAGGGCCTGGCGCACCGCAGGCCAGCCGACGCTGAAGCCGGAAGCCGCGGAGGCGGTGACCGGGGCCAAGCGCTTCGCGTCGGATCTGACGCTGCCCGGCATGCTCTACGGCAAGGTGCTGCGACCGCCTGCGTACGGCGCGACGCTGCGGGCCGCCGACCTCAGCCGCGCACGCGCGGTGCCCGGCATCGTCGCTTTGCACGACGGCTCGTTCGCCGGGGTGGCCGGCCCGGATCCGGTCACGGCCGGGCGTGCTGTGGCGCTGATCGACGCCGTGTGGGATCGGGCATCTCAGCCGCGCGAACGAGATCTGGTCGATCACCTGCGCTCGCATCCGCTGGACACCGAGGGCTGGGGCGGCCGGTTCAGCAGCGAGAACGGCGACGTCGCCGCCGCCTTCGAGTTGGCTGACGTCCAGCTTGCCATGACGTACACAACCGCCTACATCGCGCACGTGCCGCTCGAACCGCGGGCGGCGCTTGCCGAATGGTCCGGCGGCCGGCTGACCGTGTGGACAGGCACACAGCGGCCGTTCGGGGTCAGGCGCGAACTCGCCGAGGGGCTCGATGTCGCCGAGGCCGACGTGCGGGTGATCGTCGCTGGAACCGGTTCCGGCTTCGGCGGCAAGCACACCGGCATGGCCGCGGTAGAGGCCGCGCGGCTGGCCAGGGCCGCCGGCCGGCCCGTCAAGGTGCAGTGGAGCAGGGAAGAGGAGTTCACCTGGGGCCATTTCCGGCCAACCGCGGTCATCGACGTCCACAGCGGCGTTGCTACAGGCAGCAGCGCCGGCCGTGGCCCTGATGCCGCTGCCTGCCGTGGCCCTGGCACCGGCGCCGGCCGTGGCCCTCACGCCCACGCCGGTCCGGACACTGACGCCGCTGCCGACCCGGAAACGGACGCCGGCCGTGGCCCTCACGCCCACGCCGGTCCGGACACTGACGCCGCTGCTGACCCGGAAACGGACGCCGGCCCGGGCGGTGCGATCGCCACGCTCACCGCCTGGGACTTCACCAACCTCAATTCCGGAGCAGCGGGCATTCTCACGCCCTACCGCGTGCCGGACCAGCGAATTGCCTTTCAGCCGGCGGAATCGCCGTTGCCGCAGGGCTCGTACCGCGCGCTCGCCGCGACCGCGAACAACTTCGCCCGCGAGTCGCACATGGATGAGCTTGCGCATGAGCTCGGCATTGACCCGCTGGAGTTCCGTCTCGTGCATCTCGACGACGACCGCCTGGCGGCGGTCCTGCGCGCCGCCGCCGACCGGGTCGGCTGGGGTGGCCGGGGTGGCCGGGGTGGCCCGGCTGGCCGGGGTGGCCCGGCCATCGTGGGCTCACCGGAGGTATCGCCCGGTGGGCCAGGACGCGCCCCTCGTGACGGGCACGGCCTTGGGATCGCATGTGGCATGGAAAAGGATGGCCGCGTGGCCACGTGCGTCGAGGTGAGCGTGACTCCAGAGGGCCGCCTGGACATCCACAGGATCGTCACCGCCTACGATTGCGGCGCTGTCGTGAACCCGGACAACGTCGTGAACCAGATCGAGGGCGCGACCGTGATGGCCCTCGGCGGTGCGCTGTTCGAGGCGGCGCGTTTCGACGAGGGCGTCATCCTTAACGCGTCGCTTTCCCAGTACCGGGTGCCCCGCCTCAGTGACGTCCCGCCAATCGAGGTGATCCTTCTTGACCGTCGGGAGATCCCACCGGCGGGCGCAGGGGAGACACCGCTCATCGCGGTCGCGCCGGCGCTCGCAAATGCGATCTTCGCGGCCACGGGGCGGCGCCTGCGGTCGATGCCGCTGCTGCCGGAAGGCAAGCTCCCCGGGGAATGAAACCGCCCGAGACCACGCCCCACACCACGGCGCCTACTTCCACCGCCCGATCGGTGCAGCTCATCCACGACGGCGGGTGCGACACAACCCCGGGACGCTTCCAGAGGTTGGCGCGATCATGAAAACCCATTGCCGCCTGACCAGCCCGGCCCGCGGCGCACGGCGCTGGTTATGCGGGCGGGCCCTGTATGGGTGTCGCGCCCGTGGCGAAGGCGACCAGGCGCTGGTAGTCGGCTGGCGAGGTCGTCTCGCGGCCGATCCTGTGGCCGGTGAGGCTCCCGTGATCGTCACTGGACCCGAGCACGAGAAGGCCGAGTTCGCTGGCCTCGCGACGCAACTCGGCTCGTTGCGCCTGGCCGTGATCTGGATGATCGACCTCGACCCCGGCCAGGCCGGCCTTCCGCAAGCTCGGCGAGCCGCCTCATGGATAGCCGCCAGCGTCCCCGCCCGGAGCGAGGGTGGGCGAGCGCCGTCACTCCGCCGGCCGCCCGAACGAGGTCGATCGCCCGCGCCGGGGCCGGCGCATACCTGTCCACGTGGGCGCGGCCACCCGGTGCGATCCAGTCCTTCGTGAACGCCTGTTCGAACCGGCTGATCGCACCGGCGGCCAACATCGCATGGGCGACGTGCGGTCTGCCAACAGTGCCGCCGTCCGCAATCTCTGTGACCTGCTGCCAGGTGACGGGAACGCCAAGCGCGCGAAGCCGCGCCACCATGCTCTGAGCGCGCTCGCGCCTGGACTCGCGGATCTTGGCACATTCGGCCGCAAGGCCGGCATCGGCGGGATCGAAGAGGTAGCCGAGCAGGTGGACACTGCGGGAATCCACAAGGCTGGATAGTTCGATGCCAGGGACAAGGGTGAGCCCACTCGGCAGCGCCCGCGCCGCCTCTCCCAGGCCTGCCGTCGTGTCATGATCGGTCAGAGCGACGACGTCGACGCCGGCTGCGCGCGCGCGGCGCATCACCTCGGCCGGCGGGTCGCTGCCGTCGGACGCACTGCTGTGGACATGCAAGTCGATGCGCACCACAGCCGATGTTAGTTCGTGCCGCACGAGCGGCCCAGCGGCAGGCAACCCGCAGGCGGCCGACCCGCCAGCCGGCCACCGCGGCCAGCCGGCTTCCCGAGGCGGGGTGCCGCAGCGACCGCCCGGCCGTGCGACCGATGCTCACCGCCGCCGATCTGACCGGGCCGCTCACCAGGATCAGCACCCACGCCGAAGCCGCCAAGGACCCGGACGTCCTACCGGAGGCAGCCCAGCCAACCCCCGGCGAACTTCCAGTTCCAACCAGACCGGTTCCAACCACTTAGCTGGACTTGGGCAGCCGGGGGGAGATCGCACCGAAGGGCACGTCCAGATCCTGGCCGGGATCCCGCATGTCCCGCAGGGTCAGCGTTTCTACAAACAGCACGCCTGCGGTGTCCGGCCACAGCACCGCCCACAGCCAGTTCCCCATCGCCTCGCCCGCGAACACCGCGCAGTCCGGCGCCTGCACGTGCCACAGCGGGAACTCGTGCCTGCCGTACTTGACGGTCGTATACGCCGGTTTCGCCGCGAAATCCTGGCCGGGGTCTGGCCCGTCAAGGCCGGCCAACCTGGCGCCAAGCCCAACACCGGGTTCCTCCGCCACCACAAGCAGATCCCCGGGCCCGCCAACCGGGTTCGGCCCGGAGAGCGCGACGACGCAGGCTCGCGCACCCACGCGTTCGTCGCCCGCGCCAGCGAAACCGGTCACCAGCCAGCCAACCGGTAGCGGCCAGGGTAGCCACACGGGAACGGCGGCGCTCCGCAGCAGCGCCTCCATGCCTTCGCGTGACGGCGGGTACGCGGGGAACAGCGGATACACGTCACCGTGCACCTCGCAGCGCCATGCGCTAGTCCACGCGTTCGGTTCGTGCACCGGCCCGCCGCAGCGGGGGCAATTTGGCGCCGTCCTCATGACTACACAAGGTGATCTGATTGCGGTCCCACGTCAAGGGCCCGGACCCGGCTCCGATGACTGTGGCGGCCGCACGCTCGCAGCCGGCGCTGATCCGCTGAGGCCGCGCGGTTTGAGACTCCAGTCCGGCAATCGGCACACGGCCGTCGCGCGCACGACGTCCCGGTGCGTCGGTGCCCGCTTACTGACGGCTACGGTGGAACTGGTGATACCAGGGCGGTTTGAGACTGCCGCACGAACGCGGGGATACTGCCGTCGTGCGTGCACGACGAATCCGGTGCGTCGGCGCGGTGATACGTGACACGGACGGCAGGCTGCTGCTGATCCGGCGTGGTCACCCGCCAGGTGAAGGCCTGTGGTCACTGCCTGGCGGGCGGGTCGAGGCCGGCGAGAGCGACCAAGCCGCCGTCGTGCGTGAGATCGGTGAGGAGACCGGGCTAACCATTGTCCCTGGGGCATTCCTCGGGGCCGTCGAGCGGCCAGCACCGGGCGGAGCGGTATTCGATATCCGCGACTACGAAGGCGTCCCCACGGGCGGGGAACTCGCCGCCGGCGACGACGCCGCGGACGTTCGCTGGGTCAGCGCTGGCGGGCTCGCGTTGCTGCCGCTCACTCCCGGTCTCGCCGAGGCGCTCAATGCGTGGCGCGTCCTTCCCGGCCACGGCCGACAGCCGCACACCGGGACCGCACCGGCGCCGGACCGGGACCGGGACCAGGGACCGGGACGGGCGTCATGACCGGCCAGCAGGAGTGACGCGAAGGCCGCACGGGCGAGCCCTCCTCCCAGAGACCGTCAATGTGACGTTGGTCGTTCAGCGCGACCTGGTCCGCGTACCGTCGGCCTTGCGCATGTGCCCGTGTTCATGATCCGTATCTGGGTTTAACTTCCGGCGCTATCCGCAAGAAACTCAACACGATCACGGGCATCCAGGCGGGCCGCGACACGCCGCCCGACCCGCTGCATGGGCGCCTCCACGAACCGGTACGTCAGGGCGCAGCAGCCAAGCAGCAGACACACGAAGGCCGCTGTCATCCCAAGCTGGATGATCAGGGTGGGACTCCCCTGCGCCCACGGCAGGCGAACAAGGATGTCGATCACGAGCATGTGGATGAGGTAGACCGAGTAGCTGATCATTCCGAGCCACGTCAGGAAGCGTGGCATGTGACGCTTGCGCCATGTCATCCCCACGGCGAACGTCGCCGCCGCGAGCAGGATCGATATCGCCCACTGACGCTGGTACACCGCCGTCGCCGCACCGCTGGTCTCCTGGGTCAGGTGCCACAATCCGCTGGTCACGGCGAGCAGGCACACGGTGCCGACCGTGGCAAGGGCCTTGGCCCAGCTGACCTGGCCGCACGCCGCCCGGTACATGACAGTGCCTGTGAACATGGCCGCCAGGATCGCGAATCCCTCCCATGCGCTCACCCGGCTGTTGAAGGAAAGCAACACCAGCGCGGTACCTCCGGCTAACGCCGCGCCTGCGGCACGCAGACCGCGACGCCCGCTCGTCGCACCTGCCAGGCCCACCAGAACCGCCACTGTCGCGATCGTGGCAACCGCAGGTGTCCCTGCGAAGCTGTGCGAGAGGGCGGCCTGGGGCAGGATCGCTCCGAAGGCGAGCGAGGCGGCAGCGAAGCCAGTCGCGACCCCGGCGCTCCCGCGGTGCGCGCCCGCTACGAACAGCAAGGTGACAAGCAGGTAGAACGCCATTTCGAAGGACAGCGTCCACAGCACGTTGATCATGTTGGTGACGCCGAGGAGATCCTGCAGCATCAGCGCGTGCGCCACCGCCGACGCACCGACATCGCTCACCGTGTTCGTGGCCAGATGCAAGCTGGCCAGAACGATCTTGATGACGACCGCGACCGCGAACAGCGGGTAGAGGCGGAACGCCCGGCTGACCCAGAATCGGCGCACGCTGCCGCGCCGCTCGAGGGACGCGGGCACGATGTAGCCGCTGACCATAAAGAACACCATGACCCCGTACAGACCGGGAGAGAACCATGGATTGACCGCGGCACGCACGGCGGTCAGCTCACTAAAGCTGAGGTGCTCGAAGACGACGAAGAGCACGGCGATCCCGCGTAACGCGTCCAGCCAGCCGAGCCGCCGCTCCTGAGCCCAGGCGGACGGCTGCCGGATCGGTGCGATTGTTGCACTTAAGGCATCGGGCACGGGGCGTCAGATTACCGCTCGAAGCCCGCGCGTCAAATGTTTCCCAGCAAACAGTCAGGAAACAGTCAAGAACTACTGTCGTCCGGTGGCTCAAACGATCCGTGGCGAGGCAGGCCGGCGGCGCGGCCCTTCGCGGCCACGACCATGGCCATCTTTCTGGCCGCTTCGTCGATCATCTCCCCGCCAAGCATGACAGCCCCGCGCCGTTGCACCTTCGCGTAGTAGTCGTAGGCGTCGACAATCATCTCGGCGCGCTCGTAGTCGCCCTGTGCGGGTGAGTACGCCTCGTTGGCGGCCCCGATCTGCCCCCGATGCAGCACCCACTTGCCGTCGTAGCCGAGAGCCGCGGACCGGCGGCTGACGTGCGGAAGCCCGCGACGTCGCGGACTGGAGATGGCCCGTCAATGGCCTGCAGGCCATGGCTGCGCGCCGCGACCAAGATCCGCATCAGCGCGTAATGATACGCGTCACGCTGGTCGTAGTCCCGCGGCTGCTCCCCCACGTCGCGGGATTTCATGCCAATGCTGGCCATGAAATCAGCCGGGCCGAAGATGAGGGCCTCCAACCGGGGGGATGCTCCGGCGATCGCGTCGGCACTGGACAGCCCCGCCGCGTCGCCGATTTGCGCCTCGATGCCGATGCCGTCCTCCTCATACCCCATCGCCCGCTCGAGCTGGGTCAGCAGCAGATCGAGCCAGACGATCTGCCCGGGATCACAGACCTTGGGCATGATGACGCAGTCAAGGCAGAATCCAATGGTCTCCACCAAATCGACCACGTCCCTGTACGCCCATTGCGTCCTCGCGTCGTTGATACGGACCGCCCGGACCTTACCTGCGAGGTCACCTCCCGCGAGCGCCTCGGCGACGTTCACCCGCGCCTCGTCCTTGGCGTCCGGTGCCACAGCGTCCTCCAGGTCGAAGAAGACCTGGTCGGCGGGTAAATCCCGCGCCTCGGCGATGAAAAGCGGGCTGCTGCCAGGCACCGCCAGGCAGGACCTCCGCGAACGGAATAAGCGCGCCATAGGCCCATGATGCATGATGCCGCCGCGTGACCGCCGCGCTGACCGAACGCGGCCGCCCGGCGGGCCCGCCCCGGCATATTGGCGCCGGTCGGGAGAATTGCACGTGAATTTCCTTCAAGCACCATACTGTTTCACCTGCCCGGACCCTGGCCCGACCATTGTCTGCGTGACATTTGACAAGGGAGATTATGGATGCGCAAATCCCTTAGGAGTGCGCTCGCCCTGGCCGCGGCAGGCGCCGTCGCCATCGAAGGCTGCGCCGCGAGGGCCCCGCGGGCCAGGGCCACCGTGCCCACGTCGCAGCTCAGCCAGCGGCCGGGCGATGGTCCGGCGACACCAATCAGTCACGTCGTCGTGATATCCCAGGAGAACGTCAGCTTCGACCATTACTTCGCCGCCTCCGCCCGCTCATCCTCAACCCCGCGACCGGAAAGCAAGCCACGTGAGGGCACAGGCATCAGCCAGAACGGCTCCCGCGTGGCACGCCCCATTCGAGGTGCGGGCGGGCGAGGGGGTGGGCCCTCGCCGCCCGTTCGCGTCGCGAGCCCGCGTTCCCGCCGACCGGCGCGGTTCTGGGTGGTGCTGGCGGCCTCGGCCATGATCCCTGGCTACCTCCGGAGCTCAGGACCGTCGACGAGCGCGTTCAGCTTGTCCGGATTGTTCACCAGGTACAGTCCCTGGACCTGACCATTGGCGACGTCGAACGTCAGCACCACGGTCGGCGCGCCTCGCCGCGCCCGAGCGACGCCGCGACCTCACCGTAGCTGTAACCGGACACCTCGCGGAGCACGAATACCGCCCGCTCAAGCGGCGTCAATGTCTCGAGCACCACCCGGTGGCGGCGGTCCCGGTGGCGGCGGTCCCGGTGGCGGCGGTCCCGGTGGCGGCGGTCCCGGTGGCGGCGGTCCCGGTGGCGGCGGTCCCGGTGGCGGCGGTCCCGGTGGCGGCGGTCCCGGTGGCGGCGGTCCCGGTGGCGGCGGTCCCGGTGGCGGCGGTCCCGGTGGCGGCGGTCCCGGTGGCGGCGGTCCCGGTGTGCCGCATCAGGAGCCTCACCGCCGGGCCGGCCCCTGCTTCGGCGCTCCGGCTACTCGGCCAGCTTCGCCGCGGTCGCCGCGACCTGCCGTAGCTCGTCGGCGCCGATGCGGTCAAGGAAGCATTTGCGTACGCACTGGTGATAGGTCGGCATGGCGCCTCCAAGGCGGCGGCGCCCCGATCCGGTGAGCACCGCGAACAGGCCGCGCGCGTCGCTCTGGCACGCGTGCCTTTCGACCAGGCCTTCCCGTTCCAGCCGGTCCACCAGCCGGGTAAGGCCGCTGCGCGACAGCAGCACCCGGTCGGCCAGGTCATTCATGCGCAGCCGCTGCCGCGGCGTCTGCGCAAGCTGCTGCAATACCTCGAACGACGCGAGCGGTAGGTCGTGCCGATCGAGAAGCTCGGCCTCTATCCGGCGCATAATCGTGACGTGGGCCCGCTGCAGACCCCGCCAGACGGCGAGCTCCTCGGATGAGATCACGTCTGCTGGCACGTTCACCAGGCCATGCTAGTAGCGTGATCGGGCGCGCCGGACAACAAGGCTCGACCGTCACGGATGTGCGGCGCCTGGCGCGGCTGCGATCACCGTGCGGTGCCCTGCCTAGCCGCTGCGTAGCCGGATGACGCCCGGGAAGATCTCTTGCGGGCCTGCGGGGTTAGCTGGTCTGCCGCTTCTCATCTTCCCCCCCGAAAACGTCGTTCCAGCGCCCGAAATGTCCCTTCAGTGCGACGTTTTCGGGGGGGAAGATGTTACTTACCCTGCAGTCACCCCGTCCGTCGGCTCCTTGTGCGCCGGGGAGCTCAGTGGCGCAGCGACCAGGGTGACGAGCCGGGACCGCGCGACGGTGCCCGCACAAGCCGTGTGGATTGCTTGTCAACCGCCGCTGCGGCGGGTCCGCGGGACGGCGCCTGGGCACGAGCAGGGCTGGGCACCAGGCGGCCGGGTTCCAGGGCACCACGGTGCCGGGCACCAGGGACCGGGGACCAGGCACCAGAGGGCCGGGGGACCAGGCCCTACGGGGCCGGGGGACCAGGCCCTACGGGGCCGGGCAGCAGGGGCCGGGGCACGAGCAGGGCCTGGCAGCAGGGGGCCTGGCAGCAGGGGGCCTGGCAGCAGGGGGCCTGGCAGCAGGGGGCCTGGCAGCAGGGGGCCTGGCAGCAGGGGGCGGGCGCCAGCGTGTACGCGGGATAAGCGTGTACGCGGGATAGGCGTTCGTTTCATACGATGGCGAGTATGACCACTGCGCCGACCGTCGAGCAGGTGACCCAGGCTCTCAGCCGGGTGCTCGATCCTGACATACGCCGCCCCATTACCGAGCTCGGCATGGTCAAGGATGTCGCCGTCGCGCCGGAGGGCTCGGTCCGCGTCGACGTCTGGCTCACCGTCGCGGGCTGCCCGATGAAGGACAAGATCACAAACGATGTCACCGCCGCGGTGGGCAAGGTGCCTGGGGTCTCCAAGGTGCAGGTCGGGCTTGACGTGATGAGTGATCAGCAGCGGCGCGGGTTGCAGGAGCAGCTGCGCGGCGGTGAGCCGGAGCGGGAGATCCCGTTCGCGAAGCCCTCCTCGCTGACCCGCGTCTTCGCGGTGGCGAGCGGCAAGGGCGGCGTCGGCAAATCGTCTGTGACGGTGAACATGGCAGCCGCGCTCGCGGAAAGCGGCCGCAGCGTCGGGGTGGTGGACGCAGACATCTACGGCCATTCGGTGCCCCGGATGCTCGGTGTCACCACCCGCCCCACCCAGGTCGAGCAGATGATCATGCCGCCCATGGCGCACGACATCAAGGTCATCTCGATCGGCATGTTCACCAAGGGCAACACGCCCGTGGTCTGGCGCGGGCCGATGCTGCACCGTGCGCTGCAGCAGTTCCTCGGCGACGTCTACTGGGGCGACCTGGATGTGCTCCTCATGGACCTGCCCCCCGGCACGGGCGACATTGCGATCTCCGTCGCACAGTTGCTCCCGACAGCCGAACTGCTCCTTGTCACCACCCCGCAGCTTGCCGCCGCCGAGGTGGCAGAACGCGCGGGGGCGATCTCGATGCAGACCCACCAGCGCATCGCCGGAGTGATCGAGAACATGTCCTACCTGCCGTGCCCGCATTGCGGCGAGCGGATCGACGTGTTCGGCTCTGGCGGCGGCGAGGCGGTGGCAGACGCCCTGACCCGCCTCAGCGGAGCGAAGGTTCCGCTGCTCGGGCAAGTGCCGATCGACGTCCGGCTCCGGGAGGGCGGCGACTCGGGCATCCCGCTCACGCTCAGCGACCCGGCGTCACCAGCCGGCGCCATACTCCGCGAGATCGCGGACGGCCTGGTGCACCGGGGCGGCGGGCTGGTCGGCCGTCAGCTCGGCCTCACTCCCGCATGACGGGTACTACGAAAGATCCTTATACGTGAACCGGCCGGTCCCCGTCCCGACGTCTAGCCGTGACCGGCCCACGACGGGTGTTCGGGGGGATCCCGGGGGATTGTCCACCCGCGGGGCAACACAGCACAGCTGCGCGCATTTCAGGGCTGCTTGGGCGGATCCTGCGCCCGTCCCGCGACGTCGGTCAGGTGGCTTCCGGGTCATATGGTGGGCGCTCGCCAACCGCGAGCGACCGCCCTGCGGCGGCACCATTCCCTGCGGCGGCACCCTTGCCTTCCGCGTCCGTCTGGTGAATCAACGATGACGGGTCGCCGAGATTGTCAAGATCATCGAAGAGGTGCTTGCGCACGAAGTTCTTCGGGTTGAGATCGCCGATGTCGAAATCAGAGAACTCCGGGCCGAGCCCTTCCTGCAGGTCCGCCCGGGCGCCGTCAGCGAGCCGACGCAGGTCCCGTAGAGCGCGGCCGGCCTGCGCGGCCATCTTGGGTAGCTGCTCCGGCCCGAACAGCACAAGGGCGATCACGCCCAGTACCAGGATCTTGCCGATCGACAGGTCGAACACTCAGATCTCCACCACGGCGCCGCCAGACGCCGGGCAAATGCCCAGGCGACCCCTCTAATGTAAACCGTACATCGCCGGTTCGGGCACCAGCGCACCGGCCTCTTGTCTGGTTCAGGAGGAACTCGCGGATCCGAGGGTAAGCGTGACCGTGTGCTGGGCCGCGCCGCGCTTGTAGGTGATCCGCACGCTGTCACCCGGCTGGTGGCTGCGGATGTCCACGATCAGCTCGTCGGCGCTTGCGACCGGCTTCCCGTCGAAGGCAACGATCACATCGCCTGGCCGCAGGCCCGCCTTGGCGGCAGGGCCACCGGGCACGACGGGTGACTGTGCCGCGGCGCGCGACGTCGCAATCCTCGCGCCGTTCCCTGTGTAGGACATGTCGATAACCGCGCCGATGACCGGGTGGACCGCCTTGCCGGTCCGCACGAGTTGCTGCGCCACCCGCCGGACCTGATTGATCGGGATCGCGAAACCCAGGCCGATACTGCCGCTCTGCCCGCTGCCGCCGATCGAACCGCCGCTGATGGTGGCTATGGCTGAGTTCACCCCAACCACCTGGCCCTGCCCATTCACCAGTGGGCCACCGGAGTTCCCCGGGTTGATCGGCGCGTCGGTCTGGATCGCGTCGATGTATGCCTCCGACGCACTGCCAGTCTGATCGCCCGCCTGGACAGGACGGTTGAGCGCGCTCACGATGCCGCTCGTGACCGTGCCTGCGAGCCCGAGGGGCGAGCCGACCGCGATGACCGGATCGCCGACCACGACGCCGTCCGAGTTGCCGAGCCGCACTGGAAGCAGGTTCGAGATGCCCTTCGGCTGGATCACCGCGATGTCGGAGTAAGGGTCCGTGCCGACCAGCTTCGCGGGTGCGGTCTGGCCCCCGTTGAAGACAACCTCGAGTTTCGCGCCCTTGACCTGGCCGTCGAGTGTGATGACGTGGTTGTTGGTGATGATGTAGCCGCCGTCGATGATGAACCCCGAGCCCGTTCCCGACCCGCCGTTCACCTTGATCATCACGACACTCGGCAGGATCCTGGCGGCGATTCCCGCAATGGACGTCGGCGGGCGGTTCGCCGCGGCGGATGGCGTCGGCCCTGGGTTGTAGGTCTGGTCTGCGACGGAGCCCGACGCCCACCGAGAGCCCACGTAGCCCCCGACAAGCCCACCCAGAAGTGCCGCGATCACCGCGATGGACAGGCCGAGCGTGAGGAGAGTGCCGGTCCGCGGCCTTTGGCGCGGAGCTGGCACGCCCAGGGTGCCCGCCGGCCGTGCCGGCACGCCTGGCGCCGTGGCTGGCGGACCCACTGCGGGCTGGGAACCGGTCGGGCCTGGGTAACCGGCCGGGCCGGGCTGGTGGCCCACTGGGCCTGGGTGAGCGGCCGGGCCCCGGTGAGCGGCCGGGCCCGGGTAAGCGGAAGGGCCCGGCTGGTGGCCCGCCGGGCCTGGGTAACCGGCGGAGCCTGGCTGGTGGCCCGCAGAGCCTGGCTGATGGCCCGCAGAGCCCGGCTGGTGGCCCCCAGAGCCTGGCTGGTAACCAGGCTCGTGACCGCCGCGACCTGTCTGGATTGCTCCTGGACCCTGTGCTCGGTCCACTGATTCCGGTGGGTCGGCCATCGTGCCCAGTGGCGGGGCCGCAGGCCAGGGCGGTTCCGCTGCGACACCGGGTCGAGGGCTGCCGGATGGGCCCGGTGCGCCTGGGCCGGTCTGGCCGATCACCCATGGCGGCGTGCCGTTCGCGACGGCGGGATACGGAGGATACGGCTGGTCAACGTCATCCGGAGGGGCGAAGAACGGTATTGGTGAGGGGTCCGCGCCCGGCTGCGGCTGCGGCTGCGGCTGCGGGAGATCGGAATCTGGTACGCCAGGCCCGGTGGACTCACCCGCCGAATCTGGCTCGGCGCCCCCAGGCTCTGGTGCCCGGGGCCAGGGCTTCGGCTCCGTACGCCCAGGTTCGTCGGTCGTCATATTCCTGCTCCCTGCGCCGCAGCGCCGACCAAGCGCACTGTGCTCGCGTTGTTCGCCCGCGGCGTCGCCCGCTCACGCGCGCTGAAGCAGACGCGCGCCCACTGTATGTGGCATAGATACGTGCCCGGGTGATGCGTGCCCGCGCATTGACGCTTTCATGCGTACCCGGTGTGACATTACCGGCACCCAGCACGACCGCGGGCAGGCCGGGACCGGCCGACCCGGCCTCACCCGAACGGGTCAACCCAGGAGACGACCCGCCCGAACCCGTGTCGGAGGCGCGACCAGAATCCACGCTGGCCGTTGTACGGCAGCGCCCGGACGACCGCGCCGATCGTCGCGGCAGGAGCCTCGGCGATGAGCGTGAGCACGTAACGGTGGCTGCTGGACCACGCGAGGCCCTGCGGGATCGGGTCGCGCGCGTACACGGTTCGGCCACCGACCTCAACCTCACGCCAGCCGGCGAGTTGGCTCGATAGGCCGCCGCGCTGCACGAACAGGGACACGCCTGAAAGTCCGTCTGAATAACCAAGCTCGATCACCCGGCCGGTAGGCGTGACGCTTTGCCGCGCGTCGAAAAGTACAAGCCCGCCAGGCAACTCGGCGGGAAGCGGCCAGCCCTTTGCCCGTAGCCTGCTCAGGTCGGCAGAGGTGAGGACGTTCCACGGGCGGGCCGCAGCCGCCGTGGATTTGGCCTGCATCGAGCCTGCCGCCGCGGGCCCGCCCAGGTTGATGTCAATGAAGGTGCTCTCGTTGATCATCTGGGACTGGTTATCGAAGAGCTCGCGACGCAACGTGATCTTCGTGGCATTGTCCAGCCAGAACTTGGCGGCGACGGTGCCGTCGCCGCGAATCGCCTCCACGACCGTGGCCGGCCGGTCACACACCGACCCAGCCCCTGCCGCGGCCACCTGATAGTTGGCGGAAAGCTGGTCAAGAGTTTCCTCGGTGACGCCGAGCACATCGCCGGGCTGCGCTCCGGGTTCGCTGGCCATGAAGGACTGACCATCCGGTGTGGTGCCGGCGCCCACGGTCCGCACCAGCGTTCCCTGCTGTGACTCATGTGTCACGTCCACAGCCACCGTCGTCGCGCCGTCCGGGCTCCACCAGGAGATGACTTGGACACCTTCATAGGAGACGGTCCGGCCCGCCGCCGCCGCCTGCCGCAACAACTGCAGGCCGTCGTCATCGGCTGGATCGGTCCGCACGGGTGCGCGCAGTGCTGAGATGTCGTCAGCGATATGGGCGGCAGCGGCGCGGCCACTCCAGCCGCGCTCCGCTGCTGGCTGTTCGGCCTGATGGCCGCCGCCCCGCGGCGCGTAGGCGCGAGCATGCGCGCTCGCTTTACCTAGCGGCAGCGCCTCCGCGCCCGTCACGATGACGAGCGCGGGCGCCAGGATTAGGAAGAACACCGCCACAGAGGTCACAGTCGGCCCACCCGGCCTGGGAGCCGGGCGGATCTCCTCATGGACGGCGATTCTCACGGTCCTCCGCGCGGCGCGGTCGGCGTGGGCACGGACGTGGCGGAAGGATTGGCGAACGGGATCTCACCCGTCGTAACGGAGTGCTCGACCGTGAACATTTCCACTGGCGGGGTGATGCGCGGGCCCGGCGCTCCCTGTCCGCCGCCAACAAGGAACGACAATCCGCCCAAACCGATGATGAGGAACGAGGCGATACTGGCGAGAACGTAGGAAACCCGCCTGCGGCCATCCAACCGCGCTGGCCCTCCACGGCACTGCGGCGCTCCGCCGCCTTCCGCCCGCAGGCTGGCGGGCTGGCGGGTGGATCCGCGCGTACCGCCGCGCGCCCGCCGGCCGGGGAAACGTTTGTCCGGGTACATCAGCAGCGCGGGACGCGGTGCCGCCGATCCTGGCAGCGCGCGCGACCGCGCCGGAACGGGCTCACCGGGCTCGGCAAGCGCGAAAAGGCGCGCTAGCAGTCGCGCGTCCATGACAGTGTCCCCGAGCGCTCCCACGCGCCTCTTCAGCGCCCGCAATGCCGCTGCCTCGGCGCGGCAGTCCTGGCACGCTGCCAAGTGCGCGTGCAGCCGGTCGCGATCGTCGTGGCTGAGCTCACCGTCGACGAGCGCGGACAGGCGATCTCCTAGGTGACTCATGGTTCCGTGACCTGCTCTGATATTTCTGGTCGCAGATCCGGCGCTCGCGGCCTGCGGTGGTCGAGAGCGACCCGCAGATGGGCACGCCCACGATGGATGCGGCTCCGCACCGTCCCGAGCTTCACCCCGAGCGTCGCCGCGATCTCCTCGTAGGACAGGCCCTCGATGTCGCAGAGGACCACCGCTGCCCGGTATTCCGGCGGGAGCGCCTCGAGCGCCGTGTAGACGTCGGCGTCAAGGTGACGCTCCTCGAACGCCTCGGCGGGAGTGGGGCCAGGGCCATGGAGGCGCTGCACCGCGTCATCGCCGAGGCCCTCGAAACGTATCCGCTGCCTACGGCGCGCCATGTCGAGGAAGAGGTTCGTCGTGATCCGGTGCAGCCAGCCCTCGAACGTGCCCGGCGTGTACCTCGACAACGACCGGAAGACGCGGACGAACACTTCCTGCGTTAGATCCTCGGCGTCCTGGGTGTTCCCTGTCAGCCGGTACGCGAGGCGGTAGACCCGTCCGGAGTGGGTCCGGACGATCTCCTCCCAGCTCGGCGGTGTCCAGTTCGGGGCGGCAGCCGACGGCATTCCCGTCCCATCCACCGCCGGCCCCCTCCTCCTGGCTGCCTCCGTCACGACCATCGTGCCCGGTTTCTCCGATTCCGCCAACCTGCCCATAGCCGTCCGCCAACCTGCCCTCTAGCCGGTTGTCCAAGCCTGCTGGAACAACGCCGGATTGGCCTCGCCGGTTCCCGCGCGGGACCTCTCGAGTGTTCCCGGCGTCCGACCGGCCCTGCGGGTAAGCTGCGGCAGCAGACAGTGCAGTCGCAAGGAGGCAGCGATCAGCAGCTCAGAGGCCATGCTGGCCTATGTGGAGGGTTTCCTCGCGGAGGACGAACCGCTACGGGTGGCCCGCTTGAACGCGGAAGAGGTGGGCGGAGCGTCCCCGGTCGGTCCCGGGGCTGGCGCGGCCCTTCGTTTCCTCGCCGCCGCGATCGGCGCGAAGGCCGTCGTGGAGGTGGGCACAGGATGTGGCACCTCAGGCATCTGGCTGCTGCGAGGCATGCGCCCCGACAGTGTCCTCACCAGCGTCGACGTTGAGCCCGAGCATCAGCGGCTCGCCCGCAAGGTGTTCACAGAGGCCGGTTTCGCGGGCAATCGCTACCGCCTCATCGGCGGACGGGCGCTCGATGTGCTGCCGCGCCTCACCGACAGCGGTTACGACATGGTGTTCTGCGACGCGGCCAAGCGGGAGTACCTCGATTACCTGGCCGAGGGCCTACGGCTGCTTCGGCCTGGCGGAATCCTGGCGTTCGACAATGCCCTGTGGGGCGGCCGGGTGGCAGACCCCACGCAACGCGATCCAGCCACGGTTGCGCTGCGAGAGCTTGGCACGCAGGTGCGGGAGGATGAACGGCTGATACCTGTGCTGCTGCCTGTTGGTGACGGCCTGCTCGCGGCGATCAAGAAGCCGGCCACCTGACAGGGCGGGCTGCCTGACAGGGCGGGCTGCCTGACAGGGCGGGCTGCCTGACAGGGCGGGCTGCCTGACAGGGCGGGCTGCCTGACAGGGCGGGCTGCCTGACAGGGCGGGCTGCCTGACAGGGCGGGCTGCAGCAAACGCGCCGCTACAGGTCGGCCAGCCAGCGCAGCAGCACCCGGGTACCGAATCCGGTGCCTCCCCTTGTCGTCTCGCCGTCATCGGCGGCCGAACGTGCCGGCCCCGCGATGTCGAGATGCGCCCACCGGCGCCCACCGCTGAACTCGCGAAGGAAGAGCGCGGCTGCGATCGCGCCGGGACGGCCATAGCGACGCGCTGGAATGTTCGCGAGATCAGCGACCCCTGAATCGAGGAAGTCGCGGTACTCGTCCACGAGCGGCAGCCGCCACAGGCGCTCGCCGCTGGCCTCCCCAGCGCTAGCCAGCGCGCCGGCCAGGTCGTCGTCATCTGTGAACATGGCGCCAAGCACCGTGCCGAGCGCGATCCGGGCCGCCCCTGTCAGCGTGGCAAGGTCCACCATCACGTGCGGATCCATGGTCAGGTTTGCATAGGCCAGCGCATCGGCGAGCACAAGGCGCCCCTCGGCGTCGGTATTGAGCACCTCTACGGTCCGGCCGCCGAACTGGGTGATCACGTCGCCCGGCCGCATCGCCGATCCGGACGGCATGTTCTCCGCGGCGGCCACCAGACCGGTTACCTTGGCCCGCGCTCCGAGCGCGCCGAGCGCGGACAGCGCCGCCAGGACGGCCGCACCTCCGGCCATGTCGGTCTTCATGAGCTTCATGCCATCGAGCGGCTTCAGCGAAAGCCCGCCACTGTCGAAGGTGATGCCCTTGCCTACCAGCACGACATGGGTGTCCCACCCGGGGGGCTCGTAGGTAAGCTCGATGAACACCGGCGGATGCGATGAGCCCGATCCCACCGCGACAATGCCGCCGAAACCGGCCGCAGCGAGTTCGTGCCCGCCGCGCACGCGTACGCGCAGCCCGCACGGTTCGGCTAGTTCGGTCGCCTTGTCCGCCAGCCATTTCGGGCTCTTGCGCGCGGACGGCGTGTTGACCAGATCGCGTGCGAACGCAACCGCCCCCGCCACAACTTCCGCGCGGGCCACCGCTTCGGAAATGGCGGCCGCATCAGCCGATTCGGTAGCAAGCAGCCGAACGGCTCCGCTCGGAGTCCCTGATCCGCCTGGCGCGCCGGGCCTTGCGCCCGCGTCAGGCCCGCCCGGCGTGCCGGGCCCTGTGCCCGGACCAGGCCCGTCCGGCGCTCCCGATCCGGCTGCCAGACCTCGACCGCGCGAGGAACCAGGTTCACGTGAGGTGCTGGGCTGGTGTGAGGCGCTGGGCTCGTCGCCCGAGACAAACGCATAGCGGTAGGAGCCGAGCAGCACGCCTTCCGCGAACGCCTGCACGGTATCGGGTGAGGTTGCTGCGGGGAGCGCCACCGCCGCCGTTCGCCCGCCCGCCACCCGGCGCCCGAGGACGGCGCCGGCGCGGCGCAACGCCGGGTCGAAGCCATCACCGGTACCGAGAAGCATCAACCGCACGAGGCCGCTGCCCAGGTCAGCAGGCGCCTCTGTTACCTCGCCCGCCGCGCCAGACGCCTCATAGGAGGCAAGCAGCCCGGCGACGCCTCCGGGAAGAAAGGCCTCAAGTTCCTCAGCGCCCTGGCCTGCCACCACCTGGCGGGCGGCCTGCCGGTCCCGGTTGCCATTGTCCCGGTTGCCATTACCCCTGTTGTCAATGCCACCGTTGCCATTGCCGAGTGCGGCACGTGCGCCCCCCTCCGCGCCGCCGGGACATACGGGCACGACCGCGAAATCGACGAGATCCCCAGACTCGCGTGCTGCCGCGATGTAATCCCGCAGTGGCGATGGCCCCGGGGCCAGCGCCACGGTGATCGTGACGTGCAGCACCCGGGTTCAGCCGACGCTGACGACGGATTTGAGCGCGTCGCCAAGCTGGTTCGCCTCGTCCGCAGAGAGCTCGACCACGAGGCGCCCACCACCCTCGAGCGGGACACGCATGACGATGCCGCGGCCCTCCTTGGTGACTTCCAGCGGACCGTCGCCTGTCCGCGGCTTCATCGCCGCCATCCTGCATCCCCTTCCTGTCTGGGGCCGCATGGACGTTCCGGGCCGGTACGGCGCCGGAACCAGCACCCGCGGCGGGACACCAGCCAGCCTCAACTCGTCGATCACTGGTACCTATTATCCCGTCTCCAGGCCCCGAATGGTAACGATCAGCTGACCGTCCTGCGCACGCGAGCATGACCGCGCCACGATACCCGCGCTCGGAGCCGGAAATTGGGGTGCCCGCAGCAGCGGGCCATCGCTGTTGTGGTAGGCGGGTGGTCGCGCGCCGAGGGGCCCGCTCGCGGCGCCTGGGTTCGTGCACGGTGTCGCCGCGGTTGTCGCCGCGGTTGTCGCCGCGTTGCGCGGCGACTGGGAGCTGGCGAGAGCGCACGTCCGTTCACGCGACACTGGAGTGTGGACGCGCGCTCAGCTCTTTTCGATCTCTACGGCGATCACCTGCGATCGCGCGGCGGTCGCGCACCAATCGCCGCGCTGGTCCGGCTGCTCTCGCCGCTTGGCATCAGTCCTCCCGCCGTGCGGACCGCGGTCTCGCGCATGGCGCGGCAGGGATGGCTTGAATCGGTGCGGATGCCCGAGGGAGCCGGATACGCCCTCTCCCCCCGGGCCACCCACTGGCTCGATGAAGCTGCGGACCGGATCTACCGGCGGAGCAGGCGCGAATGGGACGGCCGATGGCACCTCATCATCGCGGAGCGGATACAGGAGCGATCACGCCGGGAGCGGCTGCGGGCAGGGCTTGGGTACCTCGGCTACGCGCCGCTCGACGAGTCGACCTGGATCAGTCCGCGCCGCTCGCACGAACTCGACGCGCTACTCGAAAACGAACACGTCCGCGCGCAGCAGTTCGTCAGCGAGTACGACGGGGACGATCGCGGGCTGGCCGCCCGCGCGTGGGACCTGGACGGCCTGGCCCGCTCCTACGAGCGCTGGCTTGACGTGGCGGGTGACCTGCTAGCGCCCGCGGGAACCGACCCGGCCGACGAAACCGCCTTCGCGGTGCGGAGCAGGCTGGTGCACGAGTGGCACAATTTCCTCTTCTCCGATCCAGGGCTTCCTGCCCAGTTGCTTCCAGGGCATTGGCCGCGGCGGAAGGCGGCGGAGCTGTTCGATGCCGAGGCGGCGCGGCTCTTGCCTCCCGCCGCGCGGTTCGTGGACGGTTGTCTGCGTACCGATACAGTGATCGAAACCACCTGAGGAGATCACGTGTCCGACAGCGCCGCGAATGACAGCGTTCTTCTCGATATCGAAGGCGCCGTAGCCACCATCACGCTGAACCGCCCAGCGGCCATGAACTCGCTGACCGCTGCGATGAAGGTCAGGCTGCTTGAGACCCTCGAGCGGACAGCCTCCGACCCTGCGGTCAGGGCGGTCATCGTGACCGGCGCTGGCCGTGGCTTCTGCGGCGGCCAGGATCTTCGCGAGCACGCCGCGCTCCTGGAGGCGGGGCGTGGAGCGGATACCGTACGGCAGCATTACAACCCGATCGTGAACGCGATCGTCTCGATGCAGAAGCCCATCGTCGCCGCCGTGAACGGGATTGCGGCAGGGGCCGGTGCGTCACTGGCGTTCGCGTGTGACCTGCGGCTCGCGGCGGAGGGCGCAAGCATGCTGATGGCCTTCGCACTGGTCGGGTTCGGTCCAGACACCGGCGCCTCGTGGACCTTGCAGCGGCTCGTGGGCCGGGGCCGCGCGGCGGAACTTCTCATGCTCGCTGAGCCCGTAGACGCGGCGCGGATGCTCGAACTCGGACTGGTCAGCTCCGTGGTACCGGCCGACGAGCTCGCGGAGGCAGCGCGGCAGCTTGCAGGAAATCTGGCGCAGGGCCCGACCGCCGCCTACTCGGCGATCAAGAAGGCGCTGGACTTCGCGGCTAGTCACAGCCTGAGCGAGTCCCTCGACAAAGAAGCCGCGCTGCAGGAGAGCCTGGCCGGGACGGCTGACCACGTGGCTGCTACGCAGGCCTTCCTGCGGAAGGAGCGGCCCCGCTTCCAGGGCCGCTGACAGGGGCCGGAGCGCCGCATGGCCGTGCAGGCGACCGGCTGTCCTTCGGTCACCCGCTGACTTCCCGAGCGCAGTAAATGGCCGTGCCAGCGGTGGGAGTCCCCCCACCACCGCTGGCACGGCCACGCCGGGACAGCCCTCGCTAACCCCCCAGCTGTCGCCGGCGTCAGACGGTCCGGACCGGCCCCCGCCCACCTTGTGTCGCTGGCAGACTCGATGAGACCCCCGAAGCACCTCGTCGTAGCGATCGCTTCGGCTCTCTCCGTGGACCTCATGAATCTGTGAAACACAGATTATGAGTCATGTACGCGTCTTCGCAACCGTATCCTCCTAATTGTTGCGGTCGAACGGAGATCACATCGGCATGAGCAGCGGATCATCTGAGCTCTACCGCTTCAGCCGGCCGACCAGGCGCGTTCAGCTAGTTCCATTGGCTCTGACCGCCACGCCCGCTAATACGCCATTGAGCTGCGCATATGCAGGAGGGCTTGCGGCGCGTGTACAGTCGCAATCGCGGCGGAACGATCCGGTCGCCCGCCGGGCCTTCGAGACAGGCGCAGTAATAGAAGAGTCCCCCGGAGGGCAGTCCGGGGGACTCTCTGCGGGGGCTACATGGCTGCTAAATGTCGTAGCGGCCCGCCTTCGCGTCCGCGAGGAAGGCCGCGAACGTCGCACGGCCCACCACGTGTGCGCCGTCGTCGGGGCGTTTGCTATCCCTGACGGCGATCACGCCCGGGAGGTTGGCAGCGACTTCAACGCACCCCCCGTTGTGCCCGCTTCTGCGGGCTTTCCGCCAGACGGCTCGAGACAGGTCGGTCATTTGCTCACTCCAGTTTCTCAATAAGTTGCTCAAGGTATGCCGTGGTCTCCGCAGGTTCCAGCGCGGCATCACGAGCGCGGCCGAACGCCTGGGTGTACGTTTTCACCTGCTCCTTGCTAGTCACCTCCTGGATGGTCAGTTCAGCCTCCACGAACACGGCGCTTGGCTCGTCGCCGGGGAAGTCGAAGATGTCGATCATCGAAAGCATCCCCGGCGGCGGCCCATCGACGAAGCGCTGAATGCGGAGCTCGACACCGGGGCGGCGGCTCATCTCCGCAAGGTGGGCGACCTGCTCGCATCGCTCGACCCGCGTGCTCCAGCGGTACATCAGCGATGCCTCGGTAATCACCGCGATGAGTCCAGGCGCCGTGCCGTCCTCGCGATCAAGGACCTGCTGGCGCCGTAGGCGCGCCTCAAGGGCGCGCCTACGCCATGCCAACGGCCTGGGTCCGACCCGCAGGAGAGCATCGATATAAGCTGGCGTCTGCAGCAGTCCCGGCAGGTTCAGTGGCATGAACACGCGTATCTCGTCAGCGTCCGCCTCGAAGCCAGGGAACTCGTTGTCGAATACGTCGCCGTAGTCACGCCACCACGGCCTCGCGCGCGCCCGGATGGCAAGATCTTCCACCTCCATCCGCTTCTCGCCGACCAGGCCGTAGATGCGTAAGAGGTCCCTGATGTCGCTCATCTCCGGGCGCTTCCACTGATTGGCCTCGAAGCGCCCCACCTTGCCGCGTCCCCAGTTCAGGATGTCGCAGACATGGTTGGCCGTGTAGCCGCTCTCGACGCGGAGATCGGCGAGGATGCGGGACAGTTGGCGCTTCGCCACGGTCGCTCCGCGGGCGTCGTCGATCATCTGAGGGGCCCTCCTTGACAAAGCACCGCTTTTAGCATAGCGCTACTCAAGTTGTGAATCACAAGTATTGCCGTGGATATTTGCGGAACATCGGCCCTCGTGAGCTGGCCGCTGGGCGCCGCGGTCGCTGCGCGCTTGGTGATCATGGTGGCCGCGGCGCCGGCGCCGGTGCGCACCGGTTGCCGACCGGCGGCTGTCGCCGACCGGGGGCAGGAGGTGGGGAGCCGGCACCGGACCCGCTCCCCGCAGTCCCGTACAGGGCTCGCAGCCGACCTTGGCCTGATCCCGTTCGAACGTGCACGACGGCAAATCAGCGGTACACCCCTTAGCCTGATTCGTGGTCAAACTCACCCTTCTTGACGCCGTCGAGAAAGCATTCCCATTCATGACGGTCGTATGCCAGCACTCGGCGGACCGGGTCCCCGGCCACGCGCATCAGGACCCAAGCCCCCTCCACACCCGCCGGATCATGGACGAATGCGATCTCGATCGCGCCATCCCCATTCCCAGAACGCTGCCATGCCTGCGCGTCGATATCGATACCCAGTTCATCCACATTCGCCTTGCTTGTCACAAATATCCTCTCTATCTCGCGCCCGAACGGCGCGATTCCCCCGCTTTCCCGTCTCACGGGCCGTTCACTCGGCGGGCCCGCAGGCCGGCGTGAGAGTGGACGGCGGCCGACTCCGCACCACAGCCACCGCAACCCTTCGCTGTCCGCAAGCGCCGGATCTTCCGAACCCCCACTCGCCGGCGTAGCACAGGCCCCGGCTCGGCGCCCTCGTAGGGCGCGACGAGCTCCAGCTCTCCAAAAACCCGTTCTACCTGCTCTTTCGAGCGGAAACAGGCGCTCTGGGTGGACCTCGCACAGACGTCAAGGAACGCCTTGACCGACCGGGGCGGGTTCTTGTCCCGGTGGTGTGCGACAGCGCCAGGTAGCTGCCGCTCGCAAGCCCCTCCACATAGCGGGCGAGAATGCGCCACGGATCCACGTCGTCGGTCATTAAATGCAGGAACGCCGTTATCAGAAGCCCGACCGGTTGTGCAAAGTCGATCAGCGCGCGCAATTCAGGATCGTATAACACACCATCGGGATGGCGAGCGTTGGCCGTGATGACCGTTGTCTTCGCAGTAAGGGCGATCAGTGATTTCGTATACGCCGTGACCATCGGGTCCTTGTCGATGTAAGCGACGCGTGCGTCAGGGATTACCTGCTGCACGACGTCGTGGGCCTTGCCCACCGTCGGCAGCCCGGCCCCCACATCGACGAACTGGCGGACGCCGCGCCCCGCGATCCAGCGAGCCGAACGCTGATGGAATCCGCGGTTCGCCCACGCGATGCCACACAGCTCAGAAACCGGTTTCATGATCGTCGCGGCAGTGTGGCGGTCGGCCTGCAAGCTAGTCGTGCCGCCCAGGTAATAGTCATCTAGCCGTGCCTGGCCGGGCTTGCCCAGGTCCACGCCGTGCAGCGCGTGGTCGACCTCCATCATTTCGCCTCCCCTGAGCCAATTAGATAACACCTCAGCGACCGGGTGAATACGCTCCGGCATGGGGTTTTTGTGAATCACAAACCGCAACCCTCACAACACGAGGCGTTCACGACCGCCCGTTGCGGCCATTACCGCAGGTGTCCTTGAGGGCGCCAGCACTGTATGCGCCCCGGCGGAAGCAGTCCTGGAGATGGTCGTCGACGAGCCCGCAGGCCTGCAGCGTGGCGTACACCGTTGTGGGTCCGACGAACCGGAACCCATGGCGCCTGAGCTCGCGTGCGAGCGCCGCCGAGCCGGGGGTGGTGGCAGGAACGTCGGAGAGCGTGCGCGGAGCCGGCCCAGTGGGATCGGCGTACCGCCACATTGCCGCTGCCAGCCCTCCGGACAGGTCCAAGGCGGCGCGGGCGTTCGCGATCGCAGCTTCGATCTTCGCGCGGTTACGTACGATGCCCCGATCAGTGAGCAGGCGGCTCACGTCATCCGGCCCGAATGCGGCCACCGCCTCGATATCGAAACCGCGGAAGGCGCTGCGGAAGTTGGCCCGCTTGCGCAAGATCGTCAACCAGGACAGCCCGGATTGGAACGCCTCGAGGCAGAGCCGCTCGAACATACCTTGATCGTCTGTGACCGGACGGCCCCATTCCTCGTCGTGATACGCGACGTATTCGGGCGGCGCAAGACCCCACGGGCAGCGGCGGCGGCCGTCGGGTCCCGGTGCGGCCTCGCGCTCCCGCGCCTCCGGCACGGCGCCTCCCGGGCGCGCCTCCGGCACGGCGTCACTCACCACGCCTCCTCCTCGTCTGACTGCGGCTGCGCCGAAGCGCTGGGCTGCGGACGAGGATGTGGGGGCTCTGGCTGAGCTCCAGGGAACGGGTTCTGCCGCAGGGCTGAGGCGCCCGGCCACCCGGGCCAGCCCGGCCATGCCGGCTGCCCGGCATCGGGCGCCGACCGAGGCCCGCCGGCGACGCCCTCACTCGGCTCCCTTGCAGGAGTTAAGCGATCCGCCCACTCCGGCCGTCCTGTCCCTGAATAGCCGGAGCCTCCGCCCTCGACGTGCTGGGCGGCCTGAGCCTCGCCCAGAGCGCGAATGTCATCCGCGGGTCCCGCGCCTCCCGCAAGCTCTGTGCTGCCTGTGGGTCCCGCGCCTCCCGCAAGCTCTGTGCTGCCTGTGGGTCCCGCGCCTCCCGCAAGCTCTGTGCTGCCTGTGGGTCCCGCGCCTCCCGCAAGCTCTGTGCTGGCTGTGGGTCCCGCGCCTCCCGCAAGCTCTGTGGTGCCTGTGGGTCCCGCGCCTCCCGCAAGCTCTGTGGTGCCTGTGGGTCCCGCGCCTCCCGCAAGCTCTGTGCTGCCTGTGGGTCCCGCGCCTCCCGCAAGCTCTGTGTTGCCTGTGGGTCCCGCGCCTCCCGCAAGCTCTGTGTTGCCTGTGAGCTCTGTGTTGCCTGTGGGTCCCACGTTTCCTGCAAGCTCTGTGTTGCCTGTGAGTTCCGTGTCGTCCGTAAGCATGTCCGGACTGGTCGCACCGGCACCAGCGCGGGCTTGGCTATCGGTGTCCGCGGGCGCGGGCTCGGGGGCGGCCGCAGGTCCGGATTCCGCGGTCTGCGCAGGGCTCGGCCGTGGGGCGCGGGAAAGCGTTCGCGGCGTGGACGACACGGCGCCCGCGGGAGCCGGATCGCCCACGGCTCCTGCGTTCTGGGTGAGCCCCGGACCCCGGGGCGTGCGGGCGTCAGTGCCGGCCACGTTCCCTGGCCACGCAGTGCGCGCTTGCGGAGCTGGCGCTGGCGCCCGCGTACCAGGAACGGGCATGGGCGAGCTCGCACGCAGGTCGGCAAGCTGCCGTTCGAGCGACGCGATACGCACATCGCGCTCACTCAGCGCCAGGGCAATGCCGCTCAGCGCCTCGTCGGTGGCCCGCATGTGGTAACCCCACAGCGCCGTCGGAGGTCTGAGCAGGGCAACGTCCGTTGCGGCCAGCGCGCCGTAGTCAGTCGGCGCGTGATCATTCGGGAAGTGCGCCATCTCGCCACCCCGGCCGACCGCGACGATCACGACAGCGACCAGGATCACGACGATGGCGACGACCATCAGCACGAGCACGTAATGCATCGTGCCATGCTCAGCGCGTGGAGTTGAGACTGCGGGGCAGAGTGCTGGCTGACAGACCAGCGATCATGGCGCAAATAGGTTGGCCTGGCACCGATCCTGACGACGCCTATTGGCCCGGGGGCGGCGCGGACCGTGGGCGGCGCGGCCACGGTGACGCACGCGCGGCCATCCGCAGCGCGGCTCTGGCGGCCGTGCGCAGCGCTTTGGCGGATGGCGCTCGCCTGGTCGACCTCGGCGTGGCGAGCACCGAGGCTGTCAGCGCCGTCCGTGCCATCGACCCCGCTGTCATCATCTGCGCGGACGCGCAGGGGGCAGACCTGACCCGCGACCCCGTCGTCGCGGAACGAACTGGCGCGACCCTGCTGCGCCCGGGCCCTGCAACCGGCCCGCCGGGCGGCGGAAGCGGCAGCGTCCGTCCCGAATCGATCCTGGTCACCGGGGCCCCCGCTGACGTGGGCACGCTCACCTCCATCGGATGGGCCGTCGTGGTGGACGTGGACGCCGCGGAAATCGCAAGCACCCTCGCGGTGGCCGCGGTCTGTGCCTGGCTCGGTGCGAGGATTGTGCGGACCAGGCACGTCGCGGCTGTCCGTCAGGCTGTTGAGATGGTCGAGTCCATCCGCGGTTCCCGTGTGCCGTCCTGGACCCGTCGCGGGCTCGCCTGAGCGGGCGCGGCCTCTTGCTCGATCGCGTCGAGCGCCGCGGCGCAAGACGTCACCCACGTCACGACTTCGACCGCACCCGGCCTGACAAAGCCCTGCTCACGCAGTTGCACGGTGAACTCACGGAACGGGGCAAAGATCCCGTCCGGGTCGAGTACCACCACCGGTTTGGCGTGCAGGCCGAGCGCGCGGGTAGTCCACACCTCGAGCAATTCATCGAGCGTGCCCAGGCCGCCCGCCAGGGTGAGGAACGCATCGGCCTGGCGCATCATCTCCGCCTTGCGAGCGCACATGTCCGGTGTGACGAGCAGTTCATCGGCTTCGTTATCCGCGATCTCGGTGCCCGCGAGCGCCTCGGGGATCACCCCGATCGTACGGGCGCCGCCACGGCGCGCGGCACGGGCGATAGCGCCCATCGCTGACGCCGAGCCGCCGCCGCTGATCAGCACGTGGCCCCGCCTGGCAAGCTCGGTGCCGACCTCGGCGGCCAGGTCGATGTGCGCGCGGGCGATCCGTGCGGCAGAAGCGCAGAAGACGCAGATGCCAAGCGCCGTCAATGCGTTATCGCTCACCTCAGCGTCATCGCTCACCTCAGCGTCGCATTCTGCTGCTCGTGGGCTTCCCTGATGATGCAGATCACCTCGGCGGGGTCATCGGTCAGGTAGAACAGCTCATGGTCACCGGGAGAAATCTTCTCCTCCGCGAGGAGGGTGCCGGTGATCCACGAGATGAGCCCACCCCAGTAGGAGCGTCCCACCAGTACGATCGGGAACTTCGTGATCTTCCCGGTCTGGACAAGCGTGACCGCCTCGAAGAGCTCGTCCATCGTCCCGTACCCTCCGGGCATCACCACGAATGCCTGCGAATACTTGATGAACATTGTCTTTCGCACGAAGAAGTATCTGAACTCGATCCCGATTTCCACGTAGTCGTTGAGTCCCTGCTCGAGCGGCAACTCGATGCCAAGGCCGACGGAGACGCCCCCGGCGCTGACCGCGCCCTTGTTCACCGCCTCCATTATCCCGGGGCCGCCGCCGGTGATCAGCGCATATCCGGCGTCGGCGAGCCCGGTCCCGACCTGCTCCGCGAGTTGGTACTCCGCCGATCCCGGCTTGGCCCGCGAGGAGCCGAACACGCTCACCGCCTTGCCGAGTTCGGCGAGCAGCCCGAATCCCTCGACGAACTCGGCCTGGATCCGCAGGACCCGCCATGGATCTGTGTGTACCCAGTCACTGGGACCACGTCTGTCGAGCAGCCGCTGGTCGGTGGTTGTCTGCGGGATCGCCTTGCCACGCAGTGTCGCAGGTCCCTGCCGGCGCGCCCGGCGCCGCGCGTCTGAATTCGCTCCCATTCCCACACGGTAACGAGGCAGCCGGACTCCCCCGGCCACGGCCGTGGGAAGCACCGCGGGCGCGTCAGCGGCGGCAGCGTGAACGATGTTGACGACCCCGATGACGATCCAGATCAGCGCGGCCAGCGCGCGCCAAAGGGCGCGGCGCCTTCGCGGGGCCGCGGCGCCTTCGCGGGGCCGCGGCGCCTTCGCGGGGCCGCGGCGCCTTCGCGGGCCGCGGCGCCTTCGCGGGGCCGCGGCGCGCGGCGGCAGCCGTTCAGGCTGTGCCTGCTCGTGGGGATCGACCCCCCGCTGCACCCTGCAGCCTCCCTGCAGCCCGACGAATCGGCGCGCCCTGCGGCAGCCGTTCAGACTGTGCCCACACGCGACGACGACCTCCCGGAACCCCCAGCTAGGCGTTTACACCATGCTCACGGAGGATCTCGTTGAGCATCAGCTTGTCGTGCTTGCTACCTTCCGGAAGCCGCTTGAGGACCAGCACGCACGGCATGCCGAACTCGCCACCGGGGAATCGCTTTGCGCGTGTGCCACCCACGCAGACCGACCAGGCCGGCGCCTCTCCGCGGGACAGTTCCTCGCCCGTCTCCACGTCGATGACGTGCGTCGTCGACGTCAGGATCGTGCCTGAGCCGAGCTTGGCGCCCTGCCGGACGCGAGCCCCATCCACCACCATGCAGCGGGAGCCGACGAATGCGTCGTCCTCGACGACAACAGGGACCGCGTTCGGCGGCTCAAGCACGCCGCCGATGCCGACGCCACCCGACAGGTGGACGTTCTTGCCGATCTGTGCGCACGAGCCGACCGTCGCCCACGTGTCCACCATGGTCCCGCTGTCCACATACGCGCCGATGTTGGTGAACGACGGCATCAGCACAACGCCTGGCGCGATGTACGCACCCCAGCGGGCGATGGCGCCCGGCACCACGCGGACCCCATCAAACCGGGACTTCAGCGGGATCCTGTCGTGATGGTGGAAATCACCCACGTGCGAGCGCACCATCGGCAGCAGCAGGAAGCTCAGCAGGATCGCGCGCTTGGCGCGCTCATCCACGACCACCTGACCCGTCGACGGGTCCACGGCCGCCACCCGGGCGGCACCGGCGTCGAGCGCGTCGACCCCCGCGGTCACGACGGACCTGGCTGCGGTGTCGCCCGGGCCCAGTTCGGCACGCCGTTCCCACAACTCATCGATCTGTCCGGGCAACGGGCTCGCAGGCGCCGCAGGCGGCGGGCCCGAATACCCTGTCACCCCTGGTGCTTGGCTCATAGCGAGCGAGCCTAGCGAGCCGACGGACCAGCCGTGGCCGGACGCGCTGCCTGCCACCGGAATCGCCGACCGTGAGCAGGCCGCGTCTTCGCGCACTCGGCCTACCGACCGCGCCTGGCCGGGTAGCGTCGGATGCTGTGCCGAAGAGACGTGCCCGGCGGTGGCGGGGGCTCGTGATCACCATGGCCACGGCTCTGATCCTGGGAATCGGCGGGTGCGTCGCCTTCCAGCATGCCAAGCCATTCCTGATCGGCGACGGCTGCCAGGCAACCGTCGCGGGCCAGGTCATGCAGCTCGACTCCGAGCAGGCCGCGATCGCGGCGACCATCGCCGGGGTCGGCTACCGCCGCGGCCTGCCAAGGGCCGCGGTGACGGTGGCCTACGCGACCGCCCTGCAGGAGTCGCACATGCACAACGTCCGCTATGGCGATCGCGACTCCGTCGGCATCTTCCAGCAACGCCCCTCGGAGGGGTGGGGAACGCCGAGCCAGCTCATGGACCCGGTCTACGCGTCCACCAGGTTCTTCTCCGCGCTCGCCAAGGTGCCCGGCTACCAGAACATGCCCGTCTACCGGGCCGCCCAGGCGGTACAGCACAGCGCCGACGGCGCCGCGTACGGCCAGTACGAGCAGGTCGCCGGGATGCTTTCTGCCGCCTTCACCGGGAACGCGCCCCGCGGGGTCTGGTGCTGGTACACGCCCTACGGCAAGCGCCCGGCGCAGTTCGCCGCGGCGATGAGCCAGCTGAGACGCACGTTCGGCCGGCTGACCGGCAGCGGCAGCACGGTGGATCCCGCGAGGGTGCCTGTCACCACGGAGACCGCGGCCCGCGGGCTGACGGTTCGTGTCTCCCACGCGCAGACAGGCTGGGCCATCGCGGCCTGGTCGGTGGCGCATGCCAAGACCTATGGGATCAGGCAGGTCCGTTATGCGGGATACGAGTGGCGCGCGTCGAACGGTGCGCGCGGCTGGGGACACGACTCAGGTGCGCCCGCCACCGGCGTCAAACTCGGCTGACCGTATGGACTCGCCGACGGGCCGGCGGCGCTCTGCGAAGAAGAACAACCTGACGTCGTCCGCATACCAGCCGTCGGGCAGGCGCAGTTGTCGGGCCGGCGCAGTTGGGGCGCGGCAAGCTCGTTCACGGGCATCCCATCATGGCGAAAGTGCACCGATGTCGTCTCAATGAGCAGAAATTTCTGTCCCAGAATATGAACAGGAAGCTGGTCATCCCGCCTCCGACGCATAGAATCTTGCCGCGCAACTCCGAATTAGGTGAGCACCTCCGCACGCAATGGTCGCGGCACGTGGCGATACTAGGTACACACCCGCGTCGGTCGTGGCGTGCCCCGGACCAGATGCCGTGGCGAGGCCCGGACGAAAGAGGAGTTGGACGTGACCTACATCATCGCGCAGCCCTGCGTCGATGTGCTTGACCGGGCGTGCATAGAAGAGTGCCCCGTGGACTGCATCTACGAGGGCGAACGCATGCTCTACATACATCCGGACGAATGCGTGGACTGCGGCGCCTGCGAGCCGGTCTGCCCCGTCGAGGCGATCTTCTACGAGGACGACGTCCCTGATCAGTGGAAGGACTACTACAAGGCCAACGTGGAGTTCTTCGAGGAACTCGGCTCGCCCGGCGGTGCGTCCAAGGTAGGCAAGATCGACAAGGACCACCCGATCGTGGCCGCGCTGCCTCCGCAAGGAGACGAACACTGACCCTCGCAGAGCGGCTGCCGCAGTACCCGTGGGATCTCCTCGCGCCGTACCGGGACAAGGCACGAACGCACCCCGGCGGGATCGTGGACCTCTCAGTCGGCACGCCCGTGGACCCGGTGCCGGACGTGGTGCGCGATGCGCTCGCCGCCGCGTCCGACACCCCGGGCTACCCGGCTACCGCGGGTACGGAGCCGCTTCGCGGGGCGGCGGCCCGCTGGCTCGCCCGCAGGCACGGGGTGACGGCGGCGGGCGATGCTGTGCTGCCCGTGATCGGGACCAAGGAGTTCGTCGCCTGGCTGCCGACCCTCCTCGGCCTCGGCAGCGGCGATGTGGTTGCCCATCCCGCGCTTGCGTACCCCACCTACGAGATGGGTGCGCGGCTTGCGGGCGCCCAGCCAGCCGCCGCTGACTCGCTCACCGCACTCGGCCCCGCACCGGTCCGCCTGCTCTGGGTGAACTCGCCGTCCAACCCAACCGGGCAGGTACTGCCCGCCGAGCACCTGCGCAAGGTGGTCGCCTGGGCGCGTGAACGCGGCGCGGTGGTCGCCTCGGATGAGTGCTACCTCGGGTTCGGCTGGGACGCGCAGCCGGTCTCGATCCTGCACCCCAGCGTGTGCCAGGGCTCACCCGATGGCCTGCTCGCCGTGCACTCGCTGTCCAAACGGTCCAACATGGCCGGCTACCGCGCCGGCTTCGTCACCGGCGACCCCGCACTCGTCCGCGAGCTGCTCGAAGTGCGCAGGCACGCGGGGATGATCGTGCCCGCGCCTGTCCAGGCCGCGATGGCGACCGCACTCGACGACGATGACCACGCCGAGCAGCAGCGGGCCAGGTACGCCGCGAGGCGCCGGGTGCTCATGCCTGCGCTTGAGGCCGCAGGCTGGAGGGTCGAGCATTCCGAGGCCGGCCTTTACCTGTGGGCGTCACATCCCGACCGCGACTGCCTGGAATCGGTCTGGGTACTGGCCGACGCTGGAATCCTCGTGGCGCCTGGGAAGTTCTACGGGCCGCTGGGCGAACGGCACGTCCGCGTCTCGCTCACCGCGACCGACGAGCGGATCGCTACCGCATCCAAACGGCTCCGCGGGCTGAACCCAGCCGCGGACGGTGATCCGGGCAGGGCCGGCTCCGGTAGCGGCGCAGCGTCGCGGCCAGCAAAACGACCGTTATGTATGCTGGTCGGCCACGCCGCAGACGCGGCGAGCGCAGTGGCCCACCGCGCCGCCGTGCATCAGGCCGCACAGAGCGTCGGTCACCCGCTTGCGTGAGTGACTGGGCGACGCACGGCGGGGTCCTCGTAGGGTGAGGATGTGCTCCGGCTATATGACACGAGGACCAGGCAGGCCGAACCCGTCGGCCAGGCTCACCGCGGTGAACTGCGCATGTACACCTGCGGCCCCACCGTCTACCGCTACGCCCACGTCGGCAACCTGCGCAGCTACCTGCTCTCCGACCTGATCCGCCGCGCCGCGGAACTGCGCGGCCTGCAGGTCATGGTGTGCCAGAACATCACCGACGTTGGGCACCTCGCCGACGACGCGGAGATCGACCCGGAGGGCGAAGACAAGGTGCTCGCCCAGGCACGTGCCGAGGGCAAGACCGCGCTCGAGATCGCGCGTTTCTACGAGGACGCGTTCCGCGCCGATCTCGCAGCGCTGAACATCCGCCCCGCCGACCACTCGCCGCGCGCGTCGGAATCGATCCCGCTCATGATCGAAATGATCGGCCGGCTGATCGAATCGGGTCACGCCTACCCTGCGGGTGAGGGCTCGGTGTTCTTCGACGCCCGGTCATTCCCCGGCTATGGCGAGCTGTCAGGTAACAGGCTCGACGACCTGCGGCCAGGGCACAGGCTGCCGGCCGGTGTCGGTGAGAACAAGCGCTTCCACGCGGACTGGGCGCTGTGGAAGGGCACCGAGCCTGAGCGCGAGCTGACCTGGCGGACGCCGTGGGGCACCGGGTTTCCCGGCTGGCACACCGAGTGCTCCGCGATGTCCCTGCATCACCTCGGCGACCTCATCGACGTCCACACGGGCGGCATCGACCTGCGGTTCCCGCACCACGAAGACGAACGTGCGCAGTCCAACACGCTGGCGGGCCACGAAGTGGTACAGCGCTGGGTGCACGGCGAGCACCTGCTGTTCGAGGGCCGCAAGATGGCCAAGTCCACGGGAAACGTCGTCCTGCTCACCGACCTCGCCGAGCGTGGGTTCGATCCGCTCGCCCTGCGCTTCGCCTTCCTCGAGCACCGCTACCGGCAGCAGATGAACCTCACGTGGGACACCCTGGAAGGCGCCGACAAGACACTCAGGCGCTGGCGCGAGCAGGTAGCCGCGTGGGCATGCGAGCCAAGCGCCGCGATGTCGCGCCGGCACGCCGACGCGGTCGTGGCCGCCTTCGAAAGTGACCTCGACGCCCCTGCCGCCATGCGCGAGCTTCGCGGGCTCGAGAAGGACCCCGATGTCGCTCCTGGCGCGAAATTCGAGACGTTCGCGCACGTGGACCGGCTTTTCGGGCTGGATCTGGCCCGTGATGTCGGCAGGATCGTGGACGCCGCAGTGGGGAGCACCCCTGACGCGGCGCCGCTGCCCGACGATGCGGCTGCGCTGCTCGAAGCCCGCGCGGCGGCGCGGCGTCACGCGGACTGGGCGGCATCCGATCAGCTCCGCGACCGGCTCGCGGTCCTCGGCGTCACGGTCTCAGACACGCCAGACGGCCAGGCGTGGACGGTCCGGGTGACCTGAACAGCCATCCCGATTGTTCCGCCGGGCAGCCGTTCGGGCTGTGCCTTGCCCGGGGCGGCCCTCCGGGAGCCCGCCCAGTGGGTGCGCCACCTTCTGCTCACGTGACACCCTGCGCAGCCGTTCGGGCTGTGCCTGCCCGGGGGCGGCCCCCGGACCCCCCGCCCAGCGCAAGAAACTGTATGTATTTGCCAGATTTGCGCAATGAATCGCCGGGCAGACGCATGTCCGCGTGCTGCCAGGTACATCTGGGTTGCCCCTAACCTGATCACAACAGGGCCACCAGATGAGGGATGAGGTGACAGCGATGATCGAGACCGCGCCGGCCCGGATGCCGCATCCGGGGCCGATCCCGGCCGTAGCCGTGCGCCGCTCCCGCGACTATCTGATGTGCCCACCCACCCATTTCACGGTCGGCCTCAACGCGGTCAGCGACGGGCATCGCGTGGTGCTCGCGGCCGAGGCGCCGGCCCTTGCGGCGCAGCTCGCCGCGCGGGGCTTCGAGCCGGTGCCCGTCGAGATGTCTGAGTTCCGCAAGGCAGGAGGTGGACCCAAGTGCTGCACACTGGAATTGCGGGCATAGGTCGCACAGGGGGGGAGGGCGACGTGAGCCTGCGCGATGACGTGGGCAGTGCTGTCGGCACCGCCAGCATTGCCGACGACCTGACGGCGCTTAGCGAGACCTACAGCGCGCACAACTACCATCCTATGCCGGTTGTGATCGCCGAGGCCGAAGGTGCGTGGGTCACCGACGTCAACGGCCGCAGGTACGTGGACATGCTCGCGGCCTACTCGGCGCTCAACTTCGGTCATCGCCATCCGCGCCTCGTCGCGGCCGCGCGCAGGCAACTCGACCGGGTCACCCTGGTGAGCCGTGCGTTCGATCACGATCAGTTCGGGCCGCTGTGCGCCGAGCTCGCCGACCTGGCCGGCATGGAGATGGTGCTGCCGATGAACACCGGCTCCGAGGCGGTGGAAACCGGCATCAAGACCGCTCGCAAGTGGGCCTACGAGGTCAAGGGCGTGCCTTCCGATCAAGCGGTGATCATCGCCTTCGAGGGGAACTTCCACGGCAGGACAACGACGATCGTCAGCTTCTCGAGCGACGAAGACGCGCGTGCGTCTTACGGCCCGTACACGCCCGGGTTCAGGCTCGTGCCTTACGGTGACCTGGACGCGCTTGCCGCAGCCATGAAGGACGCGGGGGGCGCCTGCGCCGCCGTTCTCGTCGAGCCGATCCAGGGGGAGGCCGGCGTGGTCGTCCCGCCGCCCGGCTTCCTGGCCGGGGTGCGGCAGCTCTGCACCGATCGCGGCGCGCTGATGATCGCCGACGAGATCCAGTCCGGGCTCGGGCGTACAGGCACCACGTTCGCGTGCGAGTACGAGAACGTAAGACCCGACATATACCTGCTCGGCAAGGCGCTCGGGGGCGGGATCATTCCGGTATCCGCCGTCGTGTCAAGCCGCTCGGTGCTCGGCGTGTTCCGGCCGGGTCAGCACGGGTCGACTTTCGGCGGGAATCCGCTGGCCTGCGCGATCGCTCGTGAGGTGATCGCGATGCTGCGGACGGGCGAATTCCAGCGGCGTTCTGCCATCCTTGGCGCCCAGATGCACGACCGGCTCGCCGACCTGCCCGCTTCCGCGGTCGCCGCGGTACGCGGTCGCGGCCTGTGGGCAGGCGTCGAGTTCACCCGGCTGTCTGGGCGCGCCGTGTGCGAGCGGCTCCTCGAGCTTGGCGTCCTGGCCAAAGACGCTCATGGCAGCACCATCAGGCTCGCCCCGCCACTTGTGATCAGCGACAGCGACCTGCACTGGGCGCTCGACCGGATCGAGGAAGCCGCTAACTGAGCCGCGGGAGCGCTGGTGACCCAGGCCCGTTCGGGCCATGCGGGCTCGGGCTACACGGGCTCGGGCCATACGGGCTCGGGCCACACGGGCTCGGGCCACACGGGCTCGGGCCACACGGGCTCGGGCCACACGGGCTCGGGCCACACGGGCTCGGGCCATACGGGCTTACGTGCCCCTCCGGCGATTCAGCGGCGCCTGGCTATGCGGCGGCAGCGGTCTTTCCGGCCGCCTGTGCGTCCAGGCAGAAAAACCGATGCCCACTCCGATCGCCGCGCTCAGCGCCCCGGCGTACAGATACACCTGCCCGGCGAGCGTGTTGGTGATCACGACACTCCCGCTCGGTCTCGGCATCCCGAGGAGAAACGCCGCGAGCAGCCATCCGATCGCCGGGGCCAAGGCGCCGCCCGTAGAACGCATCCCCCTGCCGCACGCGGCGCAGGTGATGCCGATCGCCAGGGCAAAGCCGACCGCCGCGACAGGCACATGCCCGATGCCGCGGCTGTACTGAAAGGAACCCACCACCCCTTGCAGCATGCCGAACAGGAACAGCAGGCCGTAAGCGGCCGCGGCTTCCCACCCACGCCCGCGCGGCGCCTCCCGCGGGCGGCCAGGCTGCGCAGTCACGTTCTCCACGGGAGAAGGCTAGCCGAGTGCGGGCGTGGGCCCGCCCGCCCGCCGGGGGGGTGCAGGAAGTTGACACGGTTACGGATCATGGAGGTTCACGGTTCCGGTGGTGGTCGTTGTTGCTACTTGAGAGTCAGGGGGATGCTGGCACCGATCAGGTCGAAGGCGTGCCGCTGGTGTGGGGTGGTCTCGGCGAGCATGGGGATCTCGGTGTTGGTGCCGGCGAAGCGGACTTGGTTGCGGGTGAGGGTGGCCAGGTGCTCGAGGAGGCCGCCGAAGCTGCGGTAGAGGCGGCCGCACTCGTCGCGCTGGTGGGAGGCCTTGGCCTGGGCTTCGGGTGAGCGTTGTGCTGCGGTGACGGGGTCGCCGCGCTGGGGTGGGTGTTCGTCGGCGAAGGCCAGCGGCGCCCAGGCGCGGCGAAGGTGCCAGACGAGGTAGCAGGCGAGCACGCAGATGAGCACGTCCGCTTTGACGCGGTCTTCGGGCTGGTGGTAGATCGGGCGCAGGTCCAGATCGTCGGCCTCGACGATGCGGAAGTCGCGTTCGACGTGGGCGAGGTTTTTGTAGGCGGACACCACTCCGGGTGCGTCCAGCTGGCTGGCGGGGACCGAGGTGCGCAGCACGTAGATCCCGTCGAGGGCGGCCTCGGCGCCGATCTGGTCCTGCTTGCGCTGCACGGTCAGGCTGGCGGGGGTGATGGTGACCTCGAAGTGCTTGCCTACCCTGTATCTGTTGATCACCTTGCCGACCGCTACCCCGATGTCGCCGACACCGGCCAGGGTGCCGCGTTCGGCCCGTGCGGCGATCTCATCGAGCAGCGCGTGGGTGGCGTCCAGCAGTTCGCCCCGTTTGCGGGCGCGCTCGGCGGCCAGCGGCGGGTTGCGGCCGACGATCAGCCGCTCGGCGGGGTAGTCCGGGGAAGTGATCTCGGCCAGGTCCTGCTGATCGAACAGGCTCATCTGCAGCGGCCCGTCCTCGGCGGCCAGCTTCTTGATCGCGGGGGCGCGCAGCGCCGTCACCCAGCCCATGCCGTCGTCCAGTTCTTTCAGGGCGTCGATGCGGCCGGTGGTGATCATGTCGCCGTCCCCCACCATGACGATCCGCGTCAACCCGAACCTGTCCCGTACCACCTCCGCGGCCTGGACGAAAGCGGCCGGGTCGCCGGTGTTACCAGCAAACACCCGCACCGCCACCGGCGCCCGCGGGGTCGGTGAGCAGCCTGTACTCGATCTGCGGCTTACCCCGCTTGCCGTCGCGGGAGTAGCCGCGCGCGGCCAGCGGGCAGCACCGGCCTTCCATCCACGCTGAGGTGAGATCGAACAGCGCCATCCGCGACGGGTTCACGCCGGGCGCCAGATGCCGCCCGGCCAGCGTGGCCTCGATCGTCTCCTGCCGGCCGGAAAGCCAGTCCATCGCCACGTAGATCTCATCGGTGGAGGCGTCGCTTACACCCAGGTCGGCGCCCAGGGTGGTGTCGGGCCACCAGGCCAGGGTGGACAGCTTCGAGCCCGGCCGCACTACCCGCGAGATGACCAGCGCCATAGTCAGGTCCCGCTCCCGGCACGGCGGGCCCAGCACCGCGGGCAGCCCCAGCTTGTGCGCCATCGCGGCCACCGCGGCAACGTGACCGTGCGGCAGCGACCGCGTGATCGTGACCGCCTCCCCGGCGGGCACCAGGTGCTGGCCTTTCAGGCCCGCGTCGATCCAGTCGATCACGTGATCCGGCAGTGCCGACAAGTTGGCCACCGTCTCGTTCTTGACCGTGCCCCCGGCCCGGTAGGTGCGCCGCAGGTAGGCCGAGGAGTAGGCACGGCGGCGTCCCTGCTTGTCCACATAGCCTATCTTGCTGACTCTGACTACATGAACCTTCCCGGTCTTCGCTACCATAGCCAGATCATATGGCTACATCCCACAGAATGCCGCTGCGACATGCCGCATATTCTGACTACACCCGGCGCACGCAGCTAGGGCTGACGGCCCACAGGCCGACCGCCCACAGGGTTAGGGTCGACGGCCCACAGGGTCAGGGTCGACGGCCACAGGCTTAGGAGAGCGCGGCGAACAGGTCGTCCTCGCGGTCGGCCGGCCCGGTGCCCTTCCCGCGCGTGCCGGCAAGCAGCGTGAAGTACTCGTGGCCGAGCGCCAACTGGCCGACGTTGTCCGAGAGGGCGTAGAACGGGCTGTCGACCGAGACCTGGGTGGCGTGCACGCGCATCGCGGCCAGCTTGGCCTCAACGTAGGCTGTCACGTCGATCTCGGTTGTCACCTGCTCGTCGGGCACCCCGAACGGCAGATCGTCCACGGAACCCGCGGGCCCGAAGCTGGTATCAGCGGCGCGAATCGTCTCAAGCGCGCCGGCCAGGACCCCCTTCGGGACCGCGTTCGCGTAGAACTTCGCCACCTGCCACGGCTGGCCTGCCGACCGCTCGAACGCTCGCCACGCCACCCGGTGCGCCTGGATGTGATCGGGATGACCGTAGAAGCCATTCTCGTCGTAGGTGACGATCACCTGCGGCCGTACCGCGCGGATGATGCCGCTCAGTTCGGCCGCCGCCTCCTCGAGATCGGCCCGCCAGAAACAGCCTGGGTGATCGTTCGCCGGGGTCCCCATCATCCCTGAGTCGCGCCATCTGCCCGGGCCGCCAAGGAATTTGTGATCGGTGACGCCAAGCGCGGCGCAGGCGGCGGCAAGTTCACCGATCCGGTACTCGCCGAGCCTGTCCTCCCGTCCCGCCCGCAAGTGATCAAGTCCGGCCGGGATGACCTCGCCCATCTCGCCGAGAGTGCAGGTGACAAGGGTCACCTGGGCGCCTTCTGCGGCGTATTTCGCCATGATCCCTCCCGTCGCGATCGACTCGTCGTCGGGATGGGCATGCACCAGCAGCAAGCGCCGCCGGTTCCGAAGCCGACTCATTGGCCGTCAGGGGCGCGGTGCCCGTGTGGGCCCGTTTCCCCATCCCCCTTTCAAGTGCTACATGCGGTTTTCCCGCATACGGCTTACCGATGATCTTCTTGGCATAGTTACGCTGCCTTCGGGTAGCGGACGGTGCCACGAAGCCGGCGCAGGCCGCGCCCGTTGAACCATTCTTCTGTCCACTGCTGGGTCTGCCCGGCTCGCAGGTTCCGGCCCCGCTTCTTAATCATTATCCGGCGGAGGCGGAACACCACGCAGCCGTTGGCCTGGCGGAACTTGTCGGCGGCGTTTCCGGTGCGGGAGTAGTTACCCGAGCTGCGCAGCAGCGGATTCAAATCCGCGATGACATCGCGGATGTCCTTCACCCCCACGCGGTTGCGGCCGGTCCTGGCCCGGAGCTTGTCCCGGAGCTTGTCCCGGAGCCGCTTCATCGCCTGCCGTGAGGGCCAGCGGTGCAGGTAGTAGCGGACGATCCGCTTCTCCGCTTCAGGCTACGGCCCGCGTGCTCGCTCCGTCCAAACAACGACGCCCCGCTCAGCCCGCCGCCTCCGGGCGACGAAACGGGGCCTGCTACCGGGCACTCCGGTGTCCACCCGGACGGGACTTCCACCCGCAGGCCTGGGCGAGCTTGCAGGACGCAACATGCCGGGCAGCGTAGCATCCGGCATGATCCAGGAAAGAAGTGATCACCTCGCATCACGATCGAGTGGCCACCTCGCATCACGATCGCGCCGGGCTCATCCCCTTCGTCTCCCCTTCGTCGCGGCCGGCTTCGCGCTGTCCGGTCCTATTCGCAGGTACCTCGACAATGGCCGGATGCGCACCGCCGTCCCCACCCTCGCGAGCATCTCCGCACTCGTCCTCGTCATGCATCAAATGATGTAACCCAGCCCACCCTCTGCGGCTACCCGCCGGACCGGCTGCCCGGCCCGGCATGAACCTGGAATGATCGGCAGGCATGACGGAGAGCTTCCCACGCCAATACGCCGCAACCCGCCGCTTCTCGCTGGGCATACCGCGCGCGTTCAACATTTCCCCTGACGGCTGCCGGGTAGCATTCCTGCGCAGCAGGAGCGGCACCAATCCCGTGAACTGCCTTTGGGTGCTCGATCTGGACAGCGGCACCGAGCGCCTGGCTGCGGACCCGCTCGCACTCGGCGGCACCGATGACGCCCTGCCACCGGAGGAGAAAGCACGCAGGGAACGCACCCGGGAGCAGGCGGGCGGGATCGTGAGCTACGCGTGCGACCGTCACCTGACCATCGCCGTGTTCGCCCTGTCGGGACGCGTGTACGTGGCTGACCTGGCGAGCAAGGGCGAGCCCAGCGTCCGCGAGGTGGCGGTACATAACCCCGCACTTGATCCACGCCCCGACCCCGGCGGCCGGCGGGTGGCGTACGTCAGCGGCGGCGCACTGCGGGTTGCCGACCTGCCCGCGGGAACCCGCGGAGCCACGGGAGCCGATGGCGCCGCGGGAACCGGCGGAGCTGCGGGAACCGGCGGAGCCGCGGGAACCTATGGCGCAGTGGGAACCGACGGCACCGCGGGAACCGACCGCACCGCGGGAACCGACCGCACCGCGGGAACCGACCGCACCGCGGGAACCGACCGCACCGCGGGAACCGACCGCACCGCGGGAACCGACCGCACCGCGGGAACCGACCGCACCGCGGGAACCGATGGCGCCGTAGGAACCGATGGCGCCGTAGGAACCGATGGCGCCGCGGGGGCCGATGGCGCCGCGGGGGCCGATGGAGTTGCCGTGGCCGGCCAGGACCGCGTGCTCGCGGAGCCTGAGGCCCCCAAGGTCACCTACGGGCTCCCCGAGTTCATCGCGGGGGAAGAGATGGGCAGGCTGCGCGGCTACTGGTGGGCGCCGGACGGGTCCGCCGTGCTTACCGCGCGGGTCGACGAGAGCCCGGTGCAGCGGTGGTACATCGCCGACCCGGCGAACCCCGCCCGGCCCGCTACCGAGGTAGCCTACCCGGCGGCCGGTTCCGCGAACGCGGAGGTCACGCTCATACTGGCGAGCCTGGACGGCACCCACACACCAGTGGAGTGGGATCAGGTCGCGTACCCGTACCTGGTGACCGTGTGCTGGGAGGAGGCCGGGGAAAACGGACCCCTCTTCGTTGTACAGGACCGCACACAGCGCCAGATGCGCATCCTGCGGGCCGACCCTGCGACGGGCAGGTGCGAGCTTGTTCACGCCGCAAGCGACGCCGCATGGCTGGATATCGTGCCCGGCGTGCCGGCCTGGACCGCCGCGGGCGACCTGGTGTGGACGGCGGACGCAGACGGAGCACACAGGCTGTTCGTCGCGCCACCCGCGGCGCTGGCCAGCGCCGCGCCGGCCACCCCGGCCGACCTCCAGGTGCGCTGGGTGCTCGCCGTGGACGGCGAAACCGTGCTGTTCGCCGGCTCGCAGGACCCGACCGAGATCCACCTGTGGACGTACGGGCCCGGCGGGCTCGGCCGGGTAACCAGCGAACCCGGCGTGTATTCCGGGAGTCGCTCGGGCGGCACGACCATCATCGCGCAGCGGACACTGGCCGACGTCAGCCAACGGATCCGGGTCGTGCGCGAGGGACGCGACGCGCACGAGGGCGCAGCCGTCACCGAGATCACCTCACTCGCGGCCCGCCCGAATATCGCCGCACCCATGCCCATGCTGCTCGCCGCGGGCCCGCGTGCGATCAGGACCGCGGTCGTGCTGCCGTCCTGGCATCAGCCCGGCTCGGCGAAGCTGCCCGTCCTGCTCGCGCCTTACGGCGGGCCGGGGCACCAGGAGGTGCTCGCCGCCCGCGGCGTCTACCTGGTGTCGCAGTGGTTCGCCGACCAGGGCTTCGCCGTCGTGATAGCGGACGGCCGTGGTACGCCTGGGCGTGGGCCGCGGTGGGATCGGGAAGTGCACGGCGACCTTGCGGGCCCGGTGCTCGAGGACCAGATCGATGCGCTGCATGCCGCGGCGGCGCGGTTCGGCGACCTTGACCTGCGCCGGGTGGGAATCCGCGGCTGGTCCTTCGGCGGTTACCTCGCGGCGCTCGCCGTACTGCGGCGCCCCGACGTCTTTCACGCCGCCGTGGCCGGCGCCCCGCCGACCGATTTTCGGCTGTACGACACCCACTACACCGAGCGTTACCTGGGGCACCCGGACGAGGACAAGGAAGCGTACGACCGCTGCTCGCTGCTGTCCGAAGCGCCGCGGCTTTCGCGCCCATTGCTGCTCATCCACGGCCTCGCGGACGACAACGTGGTGGTCGCGCACACGCTCCGGATGTCGTCGGCGCTCCTGGCGGCCGGGCGGCCGCACAACGTACTGCCGCTGTCAGGAAGCACGCACATGGCCGCGCAGGAAGAGGTGCAGGAGAACCTGCTGCTGCTCCAGGTCGACTTCCTGCGCCGCGCGCTGGAGCCAGGGGCCGCCCGACCGGGTGCGACGGAGGAACCGGGTGGGCCGGGGACAGGAACGTGACAGCCGCGCGGCGCGCCGGCTTCGCCTGCCACGGGCCCCGCGGCACGATTCGTGGCATGCCCACTCGCGGCAGCCTTTAAGTATGTGGTGAGGGTCATATTTGTAGCGAGGGCCACAGGACCCTAAACGTCACCCTGTGCCGCATGCTGAGATAGACCTGGAATAAGGTTCGCCCGCGGCGCATGACCGGGCACGGGCGGCCCGTATAGGGCAAGATGATCCACGCGAGTAACGGAGGCGTCGGCCAGATGACGCAAGCGACGACGACGGCGCCGGAGCGGACCCGGGCAAAGATCGAGGGCCGGACGCTGAGGAAGGACCCCTGGTGGCGTGAACCGGCCGTCACCGCCGTGGCGCTCACCATCTGGGTGGCCTACGCGGTTGTACGCGTCTTCATGGGGAGGTGGTACTGGGTGCCGCAGTACCACTACCTGACGCCGTTCTACTCGCCGTGCGTCAGCGGCGCGTGCACCCCCGGGTCGAGCAGCCTCGGCACCTGGTTCCCGAAGGTACCGCCGATCGTCCCGTACGCGATCGTGTCGCTGCCATTCATCCTCGGTTTCCGGCTGAGCTGCTACTACTACCGACGGGCCTACTACAGGGCGTTCTGGCAATCGCCGACCGCGTGCGCCGTGCGCGAGCCACACGCCCGCTACACCGGGGAGACCAGGTTTCCGCTCATCCTGCAGAACCTGCACAGGTACCTCTTCTTTTTCGTGGTGATCGTGTCCGTGCTCAACACCTACGACCTGGTTGACGCCTTCCACGGCAAGACGGGCGGCGTCGGATTCGGCCTGGGCACGCTCATCATGCTGATCAACGTTGTGCTGTTGTGGGCTTACACGCTGGGGTGCCACTCGTGCAGGCACATCACCGGCGGCCGGCTGAAGAACTTCTCCAAGCACCCGGCCCGATACTGGATATGGACGCAGGTCAGCAAGCTCAACGCCCGGCACAAACTGCTCGCGTGGACCACGCTGGGCACGCTGATGCTGACCGATCTCTACATCATGCTCGTGGCCAGCGGTGCAATCTCCGACCTGCGGTTCTTCAATTGAGGTGACCTGAGGCGATGACTGAGATCGAACGCCTTTCGTACGACGTGGTCGTGGTCGGAGCGGGCGGTTCCGGCCTGCGCGCCGCCATCGAGGCGCGCCTGCAGGGCAAGAAGACAGCGATCATCTCCAAGTCGCTGTTCGGCAAGGCGCACACGGTGATGGCCGAGGGCGGCGCCGCGGCGGCGATGGGCAACGTGAACGCCCGCGACAACTGGCAGGTGCACTTCCGCGACACGATGCGCGGCGGCAAGTTCATGAACAGCTGGCGGATGGCGGAGTTGCATGCCAAAGAGGCCCCCGACCGCATCTGGGAGCTCGAGGCCTGGGGCGCGCTGTTCGACCGGACCAAGGACGGAAAGATCAGCCAGCGCAACTTCGGCGGGCACGAGTACCCGCGGCTCGCCCACGTCGGGGACCGGACCGGGCTGGAGCTGATCCGCACCTTGCAGCAGAAGGTGGTCGCGCTGCAGCAGGAGGACGCCGTGGCGCACGGCGACCCCGAGGCGCGGATCAAGATCTTCGCCGAAACCACCATCACCCGCCTGCTCAAGGACGGCGACGCGATCGCGGGCGCCTTCGGCTACGCCAGGGACACCGGAAGGTTCCTGATCTTCGACGCACCTGCCGTGGTGCTTGCGACCGGCGGCATCGGCAAGTCGTTCAAGGTCACCTCCAACTCGTGGGAGTACACCGGGGACGGGCACGCGCTCGCGCTGCTCGCGGGGGCGGCGTTGGTGAATATGGAATTCGTCCAGTTCCATCCGACAGGGATGGTCTGGCCGCTGTCGGTGAAGGGCCTGCTCGTCACGGAGTCGGTGCGCGGCGACGGCGGCGTGCTGCGCAACGCTGAAGGCAAGCGGTTCATGTTCGACTACGTACCTGACGTCTTCCGTGCCCAGTACGCGGACACCGAGGAGGAGGGCGACCGCTGGTACGCCGATCCCGAGCACAACAGGCGCCCGCCAGAACTGCTGCCGCGCGACGAGGTTGCCAGGGCCATCAACTCCGAGGTCAAAGCCGGCCACGGCACCGAGCACGGCGGCGTGTACCTTGACGTGTCGACCCGGCTGCCCGCCGAAGAGATCCTGCGCAAGCTGCCGTCCATGTACCACCAGTTCAAGGAACTCGCCGACGTCGACATCACCAAGGAATCGATGGAGGTCGGGCCGACCTGTCACTACGTGATGGGCGGCATCGAGGTGGACCCGGACAGCGAGGCGGCACTCCCGCCGGGGCTTTTCGCGGTCGGCGAGGTGTCGGGCGGCATGCACGGCTCCAACCGCCTCGGCGGCAACTCGCTTTCCGACCTGCTGGTATTCGGGCGGCGCGCGGGCCTGTACGCCGCGGAGTATGTGGACACGCTGACCTCGCGGCCTGCCGCGGGAGGCGTGGACGTCGCCGCGGCCGAGGCGGAAGCGCTCGCGCCGCTCGAACGAGACAAGGCGGGCCCGGGGGAAAACCCGTACACGCTGCATGCCGAGCTTCAGCAGACTATGAACGATCTCGTCGGGATCATCAGGCGCGCGGATGAGATAGAAAGCGCGCTCGGCCAGCTCGAGAAGTTCCGAGAGCGGGCCGACGCGGTCAGCGCGTCCGGCGGACGGGCCTACAACCCCGGCTGGCACCTGGCCCTCGACCTGCGGAACATGCTGCTCGTGTCCGAATGCATCGCGCGCGCGGCGCTGGAACGCGAGGAGAGCCGCGGCGGCCACACCCGGGACGACTTCCCGCAGATGTCGCCGGAATGGCGCAGGGTCAACCTGATCTGCTCGCTGGACGGTGACACTGTGAAACTGAAACACCAGCCGCTCGAGCCGATGCGCGACGACCTGATCAGGATCTTCGACCGCGACGAGCTGAACAAGTACATGACCACCGGGGAACTCGCCGCCGTCGCAGCGGCGCCCTCGCAAGGAAACACAGCCACCGCGCAGGAGAAGGGCCAATGAGCTACAAGGCACAGTTGCAGGTGTGGCGCGGCGACGCCGGTCAGGGTGAACTCACCGACTATCAGGTGGAGGTCAACGAGGGCGAGGTCGTGCTCGACATCTTGCACCGGCTGCAGGCGACGCAGGCGTCCGACCTCGCGATCCGGTGGAACTGCAAGGCCGGCAAGTGCGGCTCGTGCTCGATGGAGATCAACGGCAAGCCGCGGCTCGCCTGCATGACCAGGATGAACACATTCACCGAGGACGAGACCATCACGTTGACCCCGATTCGCACGTTCCCCGTGATCCGTGACCTGGTCACTGACGTGTCCTTCAACTACGGGAAGGCACGGCAGATCCCGTCGTTCACGCCCGATCCGTCGCTGAAGCCGGGCGAGTTCCGGATGGCACAGGTCGACGTGGAGCGCTCGCAGGAGTTCCGCAAGTGTATTGAGTGCTTCCTGTGCCAGAACGTGTGCCACGTCATCAGGGACCACGAGGACAATGAGGGCGCGTTTGCGGGGCCGCGGTTCCTCATGCGCATCGCTGAACTCGAGATGCATCCGCTGGACGTCGCGGACCGGAGGGAGATCGCGCAGGAGGACTTCGGGCTCGGATACTGCAACATCACCAAGTGCTGCACCGACGTGTGCCCGGAACACATCAAGATCACCGACAACGCGCTTATCCCGCTGAAGGAGCGTGTGGTGGGGCGCAAGTACGACCCGCTGGTCTGGCTCGGCTCGAAGATCACCCGGCGCCGTGCGGCCGACACGCCGAAGGTCCCGGACAAGCGATAACCCAGCCGGGACACACTCAGCGAACGTGCGAAGATCCGGATAAGGAACGGCTGCGCGCGCCGCGAGTACAGGCGGACTCTTCGCCGCGTCGGCTCGCCCGCATCGGCGCGCCCTCCGCCCGCACCGGCGCGCCCGCTGGCGTCACCCGGGAGCGCGCGTCCCGCGTCTACATCAGGTGTCCCCGATCAGGCAAAGCCCGCAGGCGGCGTCACGGTGCGGCGGCCGTTTGGCATGATTACCGGACTGACGCGGGCAGGGCCGCGTCCTGCCGTACTGAGCGGGCAGGGCCGCATCCTGCCGTACTGAAAGGCACTCATGACGCACCTGACCTACCCGGAAGCAGGCGTCATCGGCCTGCTGCAAGGTGTGACCGAACTCTTCCCCGTATCCAGCCTCGGTCACAGCGTGTTGCTCCCGGCGATCATCGGCGGGCAGTGGGCACGCGACCTGAACGTCTCCTCGAAGGAATCGCCGTACCTGGCGTTTGTCGTCGGGCTCCACGTCGCGACGGCGCTGGCGCTGATGATCTACTTCTGGCGTGAGTGGGTCCGTATCATCGGCGGGTTCTTCTCCTCGATCCGCGACCGCCAGATCGAGACCGCTGACCAGCGGCTCGCCTGGATGATCATTTTCGCCACCATCCCGGTCGGCGTCTCCGGGCTTGTGCTCGAGAAAGCGTTTCGTGTCCTGCTCGGCAAGCCGATCCCGGCGTCGCTGTTCCTTACCGTGAACGGGCTCATCCTGTTCGCGGGCGAACGGCTGCGCAGGAAAGCGTCGCGCCGCGCCGATGAGGAAGTGGCCGCCGAGGTCGAGGAGGCCGGCACCCCCGGCAGGCACGCCGCAGGCAATCGCGCGTTGCGGCAGCATGAGACCGCAATTGACCTCGCATCGGACCGGCGGCTCGCTGATATGGGCTACGTCCAGGGGACGATCATCGGTTCCGCGCAGATTCTTGCGCTGCTCGCAGGTATCAGCCGGTCGGGCGTCACCATGGTGGCTGGCCTGCTACGCGGCCTGTCGCACGAAGACGCGGCGCGGTTCGCGTTCCTGCTCGCGACGCCGGTGATCTTGGCGGCGGGAGCGCTGAAAATTCCAGATCTGACAGGTTCGCTTGGCAACGGGATCCACGGCCAGATCCTGTTCGGCAGCCTGCTGTCGGGCGTCGGCGCGTACCTGTCGGTCCGCTTCCTCACCAAGTACTTCCAGACCCGCACCCTCATGCCGTTCGCGATCTACTGCCTGGTCGCGGGCCTCGGCAGCTTCGTCTACCTCACCGCGACATAACGCGTCGCCGCCCGGGGGATCGCGCCGCGTGACGCGGCGCCGCGGTGCGGCACGGAGGTAAGGAATCTTGCTTCACCGCCCGAGTGCATCACGTGGCGTAGCGGCCTGAGCCTGGCCGCAGCGCGGCCAGGCCGCCTGCGGCCTGTGGGGTTCCAGAACCCGGCCGCCGGCCTTGACCTGGGCTTCTACGCGCCTCGTTCGTATTCGTGTGAATCCGCGGCCTTCCGCAGTCACATGAAAAGGGGCGGCCGGGACCCCGAGGCCGCCCCTGTCATGGCCAGCCGCCCTGCCGGGCGCGGGGCCCGGCCTCCTCTACTGGCGATCGCGGGCGCGGCGAGCGCGCGTCCGCTCACGTTCCCTCGCGTCAAGCACGGCCTTGCGCAGCCGGACCGCGGACGGCGTAACCTCCACGCACTCGTCGTTGGCGCAGAACTCAAGCGCCTGCTCCAGGCTGAGCAGCCGAGGTGGCACCAGCCGCTCCAGTTCGTCACCGGTCGACTGGCGCACATTCGTCATTTTGCGCTCGCGGCAGATGTTCACGTCCATGTCACCAGGGCGCGAGTTCTCGCCGACGATCATGCCCTCGTAGACTTCTGTGCCCGGCGGCACGAACAGCGATCCCCGCTCCTGCAGCCCGAACATGGCGTACGGAGTCGCCGACCCGGCCCGGTCGGCCACCAGCGAACCGGAGGGCCGCGTGCGCAGATCGCCGAACCAGGGCTGATAGCTGTCGAACACATGGTGCGCCACACCCGTGCCCCGGGTGGCGGTAAGGAACTCGGTGCGGAAACCGATCAGCCCGCGGGCCGGGACCACGTACTCCAGCCGGACCCACCCGCTGCCATGGTTCGTCATTTGCTCCAGTCGGCCCTTGCGGACCGCAAGCAACTGACTGACCGCGCCGAAGAAATCCTCGGGGACATCCACTGTCAGCCGCTCGACGGGTTCGTGCACCTTGCCGCCGTCCTCGCGGGTGACCACCTGCGGCCGCCCCACCGTGAGCTCGTAGCCCTCCCTGCGCATGGTCTCCACGAGCACCGCGAGCGCAAGCTCACCGCGGCCCTGCACCTCCCAGGTGTCCGGGCGCTGCGTGGGCAGCACCCGCATTGACACGTTGCCGACCAGTTCGCGGTCGAGCCTGGCGGAAACGAGCCGCGCGGTGATCTTCGTGCCCTGCCGGCGGGCGCCGGGGGGTGGACCCCCCGGGTCAGCACTGTCGCGGCCAACTCTGCCCACCAACGGCGAGGTGTTCACCCCGATCGTCATCGAGATGGCGGGCTCGTCCACGGTCAGCAACGGAAGTGGGCGGGGGTCATCCGGGTCGGCAAGCGTCTCGCCGATCATGATCTCGGGAATGCCCGCGACCGCGATGATGTCCCCGGGCCCCGCAGATTCTGCCGGGACGCGGTCCAGCGCAGCCGTTAGGTAGAGTTCAGTGATCTTTACCCGTTCTATGCTGCCGTCACGGCGGCACCAGGCGGCCTGCTGGCCGCGCGATATCGTCCCCGACATCACCCGGCACAGCGCGATCCTGCCCAGATACGACGAGGCGTCCAGGTTGGTCACCTGCGCGCACAGCGGCGCTGCCGGGTCGTAGCGGGGCGGCGGGATCGTCTCCTCCAGGACCGCGAAGAGCGGCACAAGGTCCGGCGAGTCCGGCTGCGTGCCATCGGCCGGCCGGGTCAGCGACGCACGCCCCGCGCGAGCCGAGGCGTAGACGATCGGGAACTCGATCTGCTCCTCGGTGGCGTCGAGATCGAGGAACAGTTCGTAGCAGGCGTCCACAACCTCGGCGATCCGCGCATCCGCCCGGTCGACCTTGTTGATCACCAGGATTACCGGCAGCCCCGCCTGCAGCGTCTTGCGCAGCACGAACCTTGTCTGCGGCAGCGGGCCCTCGCTCGCGTCCACGAGCAGCAGCACGCCGTCGGCCATGGAAAGCCCGCGTTCCACCTCGCCGCCGAAGTCGGCGTGCCCGGGCGTGTCGATGATGTTGATGGTCATGCCGTCGCGGTGGACCGCGGTGTTCTTCGCGAGAATCGTGATGCCCTTCTCGCGCTCGAGGTCGCCAGAGTCGAGCACCCGGTCGGCGATCTGCGCGTTAGCGCGGAAGGCCCCTGACTGCCACAGCATCGCGTCCACCAGCGTGGTCTTGCCATGATCCACGTGCGCGACGATCGCGACATTGCGCAGATCGTCGCGGGTGGCGGTGCCTGCGGCTTGGGCGGTGACTCGCGGTGCGGGCATGGCGGACGCCTAAACTCCATCGGGGGTTCGCGGGATGTGCCGCTGGATCTCGCGGCCTGCACAGTCTATTCGAACCCCCTTTCCCGAACGGCTGCGCGGCCTGCGCCGCCCACGCCAGGTGACACGAACCTTCCCCCCAAGCCCACGCCAGGTGACACGATCCCTGCCCGCACCACCAACGCCAGGTGACACCATCCCGGCATCGACTGCATAACCCGCGCAGGGCGCGGGCGCGCGGCACGTCCGAGCACAAAGGGAACGGCAGCGCCGCGCCGCTCGCCAGAAAGCCGCACAGGGCACACCCGCCGCACCGGCCGCGCGGCTACGGCTGCGGCCCGGACAAGGTAACGATCATCGAGGGCAAAGCCCAGGTGAACTACATGTCGATGATCTGGCCGGACGCCCCGGCAGCGTCAAGGAGGCGGCGCATGTCGGCCCGATCACCCGTGACCACGTCAGCCCGCAGTTCAGCTGCCGTCTGGGCGACCACGGCATCCACTACGTCGCGGGAACCCGCACGTCCGAGCAACTGCCCGGCCACATGCGCCTTCGCCTCGGTCAGGCTTGCAACCTCACAGCCGCGCAGCAGCCGCCGAAGCTGAACCTGTGCAGGTGAACGGCTGACTTGGGCGACAACGGGCGCGGGCACCACCGGGACGATCCCTGATTCAAGGCGAACCCGGTGATCTGCCCACACCGCCCGCGTGCCGCGATCTGCCGCGACGAGGACCCCCGCATCGTAGACCAGTGGCGTCATGCCGGCCGCCGCTGCGCACCGGCAACCGCAACGCGACCGCGGGCCGCCTCAAGCTCCTCGGCGGTGAAGGCACCATGCTCGGCCTCCCATTCGGCGACCGCCGCCAGCCCCTCCCGCAGCCTCAGCGCGCGCCGCGCGGCTGTTGTCATCCAGGCCGACACGCTGACGCCCTCGGCCGCAGCCGCGGCTACTACCTGGGCATGGACGTCAGGATCGACAGTGATGGCAAGCTTAGGCGATGGGTTACCGCGTGGCATGAACCAAAACTATACCACCACAGTGGGACCGCACGGCCCGCAGATCCCAGACCGATCCATCAGGTCCGATCATCTCCTGCGCAAGGCCATGCGGCGGGAAATGAGCTTAGAGCGCCCGCATCACGATCAGTGCCGTGTCGTCCGCGGGCGGCTGCGGGGCGAAATCACGGACGACGCGCATGATCCTGGCAGCTACTGCGCCCGCGTTCAGGCCGGCGCATTCGGCGAACACTTTGCTCAGGCCGTCGCTGTCGTCGAGCAACTGACCGGCACGCCGCCGCTCGGTCACGCCGTCGGTGACACACAGAAGCACATCACCCGGCTCGAGATCCATGGACGTGCTGTGGAAGGCGACGTCGTCGAGCACCCCGAGCAGCGGCTGCGGGCTCGCCGCTGGCTCGGGTTTGCCTTCTGCGCGCAGCAGCAGCGGCAGCGGATGGCCGGCGCACACCAGCGACACCTGGGTCGAGGGCGGCCGGCGCGGCCGTGACCCGTTCGCGGGAGCGGAGACGGCGCCGGCCAGGCCAGCGGCACCAGGTCCCTGCCGGGAACCGCCCGGTCCCTGCCGGGAACGGGCGCCGGCCCGCGCTGTGACGATCTCGCCGTGCACCAGCGTGATGAACCGACCGCGCGGGCCTTCGTCCAGGATCAGCCAGTTCAGCCGGTCGAGCGCCGCGGCGACCCCGTGTCCTTCCCTGGCAAGAATGCGCATGGTGTACCTGGCGAGGCCCGTGACCGCCGCGGCTTCTGGCCCGGTGCCGCACACGTCGCCGATCGCGAACCGCCAGCGGTCGTCGGCCACAGCGAACACGTCATAAAAGTCGCCGCCGACCTCGTTTCCCTCCCCGGCCGCCGCGTACGCCACCGCGAGGTCCAAGCCAGGGGACCTGCGGCACTTCGGGCGGCAACAGGCTGCGCTGCAAGGCACGGCTGGTCTGCAGCTGCTGTGAGTACAGCCTCGCGTTGTCGAGCGCGAGCGCCGCACGGCGGCCGAGATCTTCGACCATCTCGACGGCCTCGCGCGGGAACGTGTCACCGCGGGGCCTGCCGATGACAAACGCGCCGAGCACTCGCCCGCGCGCGACGAGCGGGCAGCACCACACGGCGTCCGAGGTGAAGTCGGCCGCACCTGCGGGTAGCGCTGACGTGGTCAGCCCGGATGGTGACCAGGGGCGCGCTAGGACGCGCGACGGCAGCTGTGGAGGCGGCACCCGGGCGAGCAGTGCGCCGAGCGAGTCCGCGAGCGCCTCGTCGGAATGCCATACATATGCCGGGCGCGGTACGCCGTCCTCGCCATCGGCCCCGGCGGCCCCGGCGGCTCTGTCTCCTCTGTCTCCTCTGTCTCCTCTGTCTCCTCTGTCTCCTCTGTCTCCTCTGTCTCCTCTGCTCTCACGAGGTAGACGGCGCACCATGTGGCCAGCCTTGGCACGACGAGCTGGGCAGCGAGCGCGATGGTCTTGTCCTCGTCAAGCGTGCCAGCGAGCAGATCGCTCGCCTCGGCGAGGAAGCTGATCCGCCCCCGCCGCACGCGTTCGAGCTCGGCGAGCCGCGCCCGTTCGAGAGAGAGCGCGACGCGGTCAGCGACATGCTGCAGGCGGTCCGCGTCGGCATGGGTGAACCGGTCCGGCTCGGCGGCCGCGGCAGCGAGCAAGCCGGTGACCCGGCCCTCGGCAAGGAACGGAACGGTCACCAGGGACCGGGCCGCATCGTCCATCGCAGCGGGCACGTCGGCGGTGAACCCGGCCAGGTCGTCGTAGACCGCAGGCAACCGGCCGGCACCGTCGCCGTGGGGCGCCTGCGCGACCCCGGCTGCGGCACAGGCGAGGCTGGCCAGCATCTCGGGGCTCCCCAGGCGGCGCCTGCCCGTATCCTCAGCTCGCCGTCCGCGTCGGCGACGAGGGCATACGCGGCGTCGGCGCCTGCCGTGTCGCGCGCGGTCTCCACCGTGTGGCGCAGCAGTTCGTCATAGCTGAGCCGGCCGATGGCGGCCAGCGGATCGTCCTCGGCGGGAGCGGGCGGCACGCCATCGCAGGCTAGACCCGCCTGCAGCGCGGTGTGCCCGAGCGTCTCGCCCGTCCATCCGAAGCCGGGATCCTCCCTGGCGACCGACCGGTCGGTCACCGCCATACGGAACCAGACCGCCTTCGCGTTCCGCGCGTAGCTCACGCCCCAGGACGACGCGAGAGCAGCGGGCAGCATGAGGCCCCGGCCGTTCGTCCGCTCGGCGTCATCTGCGGCGTCATCTGCGGCGCTGTTCATTTCCTTGAGCGTGCGCGCGGGATGCTGGTCCCGCACTGCGACCTCAAACTCCCTGCCGTCGAGCGGGCAGCTCACCTGCAGCTCTGTCCCCGCATGCACGATGGCGTTGGTCACGAGTTCGCTGGTGAGCAGCACGGCGTCGTCCACGCGCCGGCTGCGACCGATCCGCCAGCCGCCATGAACACAGAGTCTCCCGCACGAAACGGCGTGCGGCGGCTGCGGCGGCCGGCTCGGGTTCATAGGCCGCACTAGCGGCGAGATCGCGGCGCCCCTTCACAAGCCCTCTTGGTCTCGTTCCATAATGTCCGACCCTGTCATCGTGGCAGACTCGTAACAGTGATACATCCTAGGGAATCGACCCTCGTTTCGTCCGCCAGCTGAAAGGCCGGCACCGCAAGGCCAAAGAATCCTGGCCAAACAGCAACGAAATGCGCGGAGCATGAGCAGCACACGGAGCACAGCGCCGTCGGTGCCGTCAGCGCCATCACAGGCTTCGACGGCCCCAATGTCATCGGATCGCGCTGCGAACAGGCCGACCGGAAACCGCGGGAACCGCAGCGGCAAAACCGCAGGTAAGGGCGGCGATCGAGATACGGGGACAAGGGCTCGGGCCGGTCGTTACAGCGACGCCGACCTCGAGCCTGTGCGCAGCGCGCTGGAGGCGCTGAGGGACGGCGACTTCCGGCCGCGCAGGTTGCCGCCCGCAAGCCCGAACGGCGCCAGCGGCATGCTCGCAGAGATCACCGCGCTCGTCGATGAGGTGGGTGGCCAGCTTGCCTTGCATGCCTCGGAGGTCACCCAGATGGCCGCGCAGGTGCGAGATATCGCCCAGGTCGCCACGGCGGTCGCCAAGGGAGACCTCTCGCAGAAGATCACCGTCGACGCGCAGGGCGAGATGCTGCAGCTGAAGCAGACCATGAACACGATGGTCGACCAGCTTTCCGCGTTCGCAGACGAGGTCACAAGGGTCGCCCGCGAGGTCGGCACCGAGGGCAACCTCGGCGGCCAGGCCCATGTCCGCGGCGCATCCGGGGTGTGGAAGGACCTCACCGACTCGGTGAATGGGATGGCCTCCAACCTCACGGTCCAGGTACGCGGAATCGCCCAGGTGGCCACGGCGGTCGCCAAAGGAGACCTGTCGCAGAAGATCACCGTCGACGCGCAGGGCGAGATCCTCCAGCTCAAGGACACCATCAACACCATGGTCGACCAGCTATCCGCATTCGCGGACGAGGTCACAAGGGTCGCCCGCGAGGTCGGCACCGAGGGCAACCTCGGGGGCCAGGCCCATGTCCGCGGCGCATCCGGGGTGTGGAAGGACCTCACCGACTCGGTGAACGGGATGGCCTCCAACCTCACGGTCCAGGTACGCGGAATCGCCCAGGTCACCACCGCGGTCGCTAACGGCGACCTGAGCAAGAAGATCACCGTCGACGCGCAGGGCGAGATCCTCCAGCTCAAGGACACCATCAACACCATGGTCGACCAGCTATCCGCATTCGCGGACGAGGTCACAAGGATGGCCCGCGAGGTCGGCACCGAGGGCCGCCTCGGCGGCCAGGCACAGGTCCGCGGCGTCTCGGGCACCTGGAAGGGCCTCACAGACAACGTCAACTTCATGGCGAACAACCTGACCAGCCAGGTCCGCAACATCGCCCAGGTCACCACCGCGGTCGCCAACGGCGACCTGAGCAAGAAGATCACCGTCGACGCGCAGGGCGAGATCCTCCAGCTCAAGGACACCATCAACACCATGGTCGACCAGCTATCCGCATTCGCGGACGAGGTCACAAGGATGGCCCGCGAGGTCGGCACCGAGGGCCGCCTCGGCGGCCAGGCACAGGTCCGCGGCGTCTCGGGCACCTGGAAGGGCCTCACAGACAACGTCAACTTCATGGCGGACAACCTGACCAGCCAGGTGCGCGGCATCGCCCAGGTGGCCACGGCGGTCGCCAACGGTGACCTGGGCAAGAAGATCACCGTCGACGCGCGCGGCGAGATCCTCGAGCTGAAGACCACGATCAACACGATGGTCGACCAGCTATCCGCATTCGCCGATGAGGTCACCAGGGTGGCCCACGAGGTCGGCAGCGAGGGCCGCCTCGGCGGCCAGGCACGGGTCCGCGGTGTCTCGGGCACCTGGAAGGGCCTGACCGAGAGCGTGAACGAGCTCGCAGGCAACCTCACCACCCAGGTACGCGCGATCGCCGCGGTGGCGAGCGCCGTCGCCGAGGGCGACCTGACCCAGTCCATCCAGGTTGACGCCCGTGGCGAGGTCGCCGAGCTCAAGGACAACATCAACTTGATGGTCGCCAACCTGCGCGAGACGACGAGTGCGAACCAGGAGCAGGACTGGCTGAAGACCAATCTGGCCAGGATCGCCGGCCTCATGCAGGGTCACCGCGACCTGCTGGACCTGGCACAACTGATCATGAGCGAGCTGACTCCGCTGACCTCTGCCCAGTTCGGCGCGTTCTTCCTCGCCGAATACCCGGCGGGCGCGGACGGCCGGATGGAGGAGCCGGTCCTGAAGCGGATCGCCGGCTACGGGTACCGCAAGAAGGGCGCCGTGGAATTCTCGTTCGGCGAAGGGCTCGTCGGCCAGGCTGCCGTGGAAGGCAAGCCAATCCTTGTCACACGTGTGCCCACCGGCTACATCACGGTCGGATCCGGCCTCGGTGAAGCGTCGCCTGCCAGCATCGCGGTGATGCCCATTCTGTTCGAAGACCAGGTGCTCGGCGTGCTCGAACTCGCCTCGTTGGATCAGTTCAGCGACACCCACCTGGCCTTTTTTGATCAGTTTGTCGGCACCATCGGCGTGACCATTAACGCGATCATGGCGAATTCGCGCACCGAGGCGCTCCTGACCCAATCACAGCGGCTCACGCAGGAACTGCAGGAACGCTCCGACGAACTGCAGCGCCAGCAGGGCGAACTGCGGAGGTCGAACGCCGAACTCGAAGAGAAGGCCGCCCTGCTCGCGAAGCAGAACCGGGCGATCGAAGTACAGAACTTCCAGATCGAGCAGGCACGGCGGGCGCTCGAGGAACGGGCGCAGCAGCTCGCGCTCTCCTCGAGGTACAAGTCGGAGTTCCTCGCCAACATGTCGCACGAGCTGCGCACGCCGCTGAACAGTCTCCTCGTGCTCGCCAAGCTGCTGTCGGAAAACCCTGACGGCAACCTGACCGCAAAGCAAGTGGAGTTCGCGAGAACCATCCACGAATCAGGCAGCGACCTGCTCCAGCTGATCAACGACATCCTGGACCTGTCCAAGGTCAAGGCCGGCAAGATGGACGTGCACCCGCAGGTTCTGGCGATGGCGACGCTCGTGGAGTACGTCGAAGCCGCATTCCGGCCGGTGGCTGTCGACAAAGGGCTCACGTTCCGTGTCGAGGTCTCCCCGGACGTCCCAGAGCAGCTGTTCACCGACGAGCAACGGCTGCAGCAGGTACTGCGAAACCTCCTGTCGAACGCGGTGAAGTTCACCGCGGCGGGTGACGTACGGCTGCACATATCGCGCGGGGCGAACGTGGAGTTCACCGGTCCGCTCGCGGTGGAGCCTGAGGTCGTCGCGTTCGCCGTATCCGACACCGGCGTGGGAGTCGCCCAGGACAAGCTGCACGTCATCTTCGACGCCTTCCAGCAGGCTGACGGAACGACCAGCCGCCGTTACGGTGGCACCGGCCTCGGCCTGTCCATAAGCCGCGACATCGCCCAACTGCTCGGCGGCGAGATCCGTGCCCGCAGCAGAATCGGCCACGGCAGCACATTCACCCTGTTCCTGCCCGTCAGGTACATGGGACGTCGGCCAGGCAATGGCGCCCGCCACCGGCAGGCCGAAGGCAGCGGGCAGGCCGGACTCGCGGACCGGCCGCGTGGAGCCGACGACGTGGGCAAGCCGGTGCCCGGCGACTTCACCGAGCCCGACGACACGACCACGCGGTCTACGAGGAAGCCGACGGCTCGGGACGCGCGGGCAGCGGCGGCCGAGGATCAGGTACCTGCCACGGGTGACCGGATGAGGGCCCGGCCCGATCGGGCCACGCAGCCCCCGGCGAGCGCCGAGCCTGATCAGGGTGACGCGCTGAATGGCGCGAAGATCCTCATCATCGATGATGACGTGCGTAATGTCTTCGCCCTCACCAGCGTGTTCGAACGTTGCGGCGCCCACGTGCTCTATGCGGAGAACGGCCGCGAGGGCATCGACGTGCTCGAACACACCGAGGACGTGGCACTGGTGCTCATGGACGTGATGATGCCCGAACTTGATGGATACGCCACGACCGAGGCAATCCGCCAGATGCCGCAGTTCGCCGCTCTCCCCATCATCGCCCTCACCGCGAAAGCCATGAAGGGCGACAGGGAGAAGAGCATCAGCGCGGGCGCCTCCGACTACATTCCCAAACCGGTCGACGTCGAGCACCTCCTCCGGGTGATGCGCCAGTGGCTGGAACGGATCAGTGCCTGCTAGCACTGCCCACCTGCGGACACTGGCCACCAGGGCACACGCCGGTAGCAAATTGCTTTCGGCGATGCACATATCGTGGCGAAGCCGATAGCATCGAGCGCGGCCCGGTTCATCACTGACGAATGGCGCGGAGCCAGGGAGGGGAGGCCATCAGGTGCCAGACAAAGCGAAGATCCTGCTGGTCGACGACCGTGAGGAAAACCTCGTCGCGCTTGAGGCCATCCTCAGCTCACTGGATCACGCCCTGGTGTCGGCCCGTTCGGGCGAGGCGGCGCTCAAGGCGCTGCTCACCGATGAGTTCGCGGTTATCCTGCTCGATGTGGTCATGCCGGGCATGGACGGGTTCGAGACCGCGACCCACATCAAGCGGCGCGCAAAGACGCGCGACATTCCGATCATCTTCCTCACCGCGGTGAACGCCGACCCAGACTACGCGTTCCGGGGCTACGCGGCCGGGGCCGTTGATTACATCGCCAAGCCGTTCGATCCGTGGGTGCTGCGCGCGAAGGTCTCGGTCTTCGTGGAGCTCTACGCCAAGAACCGGCAGTTGCGCGCGCAGGCTGAACTGCTGCGCGCCCAGCTGGATGACCCGCTCGGCGGCGCCGACTCAGTGATGGCGGAACTATCTGGACGGCTCGCCGCAGTGGAGGACCAAGTTATGGTGCTCGCTGGCCAGGCGTCTCTCGCAAGCGACAACGCCTTGGCGGATGTGGTCTCCCGCCTGGAGCAGAGGATCGGGCGTCTGCGAGACGCGGTCGACGCACTGCGTGCGCCCCGCTGACCGGACGGAGCCCAGCGCCTCGATCAGCGGGTAACCGGGTCCCGCGCGGCGCTTAGCCGACGGGCTCGAGCACCCGGAGCACGAGCATCGTCATGTCGTCACGCAGGTCGTTCAGGCTGAATTCCAGCACGAGCGCTTGCATCGCCGAGGTCACTTCGTGGGCTGGCCGCCCGGCCAGCGTGGCAAGCTCGTCGGTCAGCCGACTCTCGAAATATGCGTTCTCCGGGTTGCGCGCCTCGGTGACGCCGTCGGTGAAGAAGAACAGCATGTCGCCCGGTTCAAGCTCAAGCTCCTCGGAGGCTGGTTCGCATTCAGGGAAAAGACCAAGCGGGAGGCCGCCGCCTGGCAGCAGCCGCACACGCCCGTCCGGCCGCACAAGCACGGGCCCGGGGTGGCCGGCAGATCCCAACGCCATCCGCAGGATCCGGCCGTCCCAGCGAATGTGGGCGGTGATCGCGGTGACGAACCGATCGGTGCCCTGCTGCGCCAGCATCACTTCGTTCGCCATCCTGAGCACAGCGGCGGGGTCGGCGTTCCAGTGCGCGAGGACCCGCACGGCATGGCGCGCCATCGCGGTGACCGTCGCCGCCTCCTCGCCCTTTCCCTGGACGTCACCGATCGCCAGGCCCCAGCCGCCAGGACTGTCGTAGACGTCGTAGAAGTCGCCGCCCACATCCAGGCCCTCTGTAGCCGCAATGTACGCAGCCGCGATATCAACATCAGGGACCGGCGGCACATCCCTTGGGAGAAGGCTCGCCTGCAGGGCCTCGACGACTTCGGACCTGCGCACGAACATCCGGTCCACCTTGATCGCGAGCGCGACCTGCTCGCCGAGTTCCTCGACCAGCCCGAGATCGGCGACCTCCAGCGGTCTCTCGTCTGACCGCCGGACCAAGGTCAGTGCGCCATAGCTGCGCTCACCGTCCGACAGCGGCACGCAGAGCACCGATGTGGCGCCAAGCAGCGTCAGCACCGGCGTACCGGAGTCGGTGACGCCAAGCACGTAGACGTCCTCCGCGTTGGCAAGCAACCGTGACCGCTCCGATTCCTGGACTTCACAGGGAAGCGAGCCGGGTTGCGGGTCCAGCGCGCCGATGGCGTGGCTCAGGTCGGCGGCGGGCTCGCCGGGTGGGCCTATGACGAACTGACGGCGCAACTGCTGGTCATGGACGACGTCAACGATGACCCAGGATCTGAGCTCAGCCGCCAGCAGCCGCGAGCAGCGCTGCAGCGTGACTGACTCGTTGAACGTGGCGTTCTCCAGCAACAGCCGCGTCGTCGCTGTCATCAGATCGAGCCGCTGCGTCGCGTCGGCGACCGCGCGGTCGTCGGCATCGCCGCGGCCGGCCCGCCTGTCGCCTGACCCGACCCACTTGGGCGCAGGCGCGGCGGCCGCAGGTCCGGCGACCGCAACGATGAGCGGCTCAGGCTCACCCGCAAGCTCCACGAGGTCAACGGTCAAGATGGTCTCCACCTTGCCGCTTGTGCTCTGCAGCTGGCAGCGGGTCCTGCGCGGCCTACGCGTCCGGACCAGCGCGTTGAGCTGGGTCTTCATCGCTGCCCTGCCCGGCAGATCGACGAACGCCGTAAACGGTTTGCCCGTCGTGTATCCCGGGGGCACGCCGAGCAGCCCACCCGCCTGCCTGTTGGCCCTGCGAACAGTGCCGTCAGTTTCGAGCAAGAAGATCGGCGCCGGCGCATCCTGGAACACCGCCCTGAGCAGGCGGCGCTCGACATCGGCCGATCCAGGCCGCCTCACCTCGTCCGCGGTTTCTGTGGCGATCCGTTCCCGCAGTTTGGTGAGCATGTCGACGGCTAGCTCAAGTTCGACGAGCGCGGCCTCGAGGGTCGGCCGCAGCGTGGCGCCAGGGATCTCGGCGGCCTGGTGCAATTCACTGATTCGCGTCTCGAGCTCTGCGAGCTCGGCCTCCAGCTCGTCGGGATCGGATGGCTGAAACATGAGGGTCCTATCTGCGCGACCTTCGCGTACGTGCTGGAGGTTCTTGCAGGCCCGCCCTCTCCGGCCGGGTGACCGGATATCTCGTCATGGCGGCGGGACGCCCGCGCTCACCTGGAGATTTTATGGTGCCTTGCGACCGGTTCACCCGCCCTGTTCCTGCGGGCACAGCATCGACAATTCGCCGGATCGCCGTCTGCGACCTCGGCCGTCACACATTCGGCGGTGCCGGGCTGATTTCCGCCAGCGCCGACCTGGGCTCCCGCGCCCACTCCTGCTCGAGCGCGATATCGCCAAGCGAGACGATACCGACAGCCCAGCTGCCTTCGACGACCGGCAGCCGCCGCACCGCACGCCTGCGCATGATCTTGACAGCGTCGTTCAGGTCGTCGTTCGGAGCGACCACCACCATGCCCAGGCTGCAGACGTCGCCAGCGGTACCGTGGCCGGGTCACCTGACTCTGCAACCGCACGCACAACGATGTCGCGATCGGTGATCAGGCCAGATTCCGCAGGAGATGTTTGGCAGCCGCACCGCGGGTAGTCAGGTGGGCACGCGCCCACGCTCGTGACCGGCTCGGGCTGCGGACGCCGCGGCAGAACCGAAGGACCGGAAGCGCCAGTCCGTGCTGGCCCTCGCTGATCCATGCTCGCCTACAGCTGGTCTGTGCTGGCCTACAGCTGGTCCGTGCTGGCCTACAAAAGGAGGCTGACGATGTTTCTCATCCTGCTGATTCTCATCCTGGCACTGCTTCTCGGCGGTCTCGGTTTCGCCATCCACGCGCTGTGGTGGATAGCCCTGATCGTCCTTGTGGTGTGGCTGGTCGGCTTCCTGGTCCGGATGGGTGAGGGAGCGCGCTGGTACCGCTGGTAGGGCATCCGTTGCCTGGCAGGGCGTACCAGTGCGAGGAAGGAGCAGGACGAGAGTCCTGGGCGGATCCAGTGCCGCAACCCGAACCATACGGCGACGAGCAGCGTCTTAGTCGTTGGAGGCGAAACGGAGGTGGAGTGAGCAGCGGTGCGGCGACAGACGCGCGTCCCGATGAGCGCTTCACAGTGAAGCTCTGCCTCTCATGGATCAGTTCTATTCGACGGCGCTGTGCATGACGCGCGACCCGGCGGATGCTGAAGACCTGGTGCAGGAGGCTTACGCCGCTTTCCACCGATTCAAGCGGGGAACGAACTTGCGCGCGTCGCTGTACCGGATCCTGACCAACATCTTCATCAGCGGCTACCGTGCCCGGCAGCGCGCGCCTCGCCAGGCAGGCACAGAAGCGATCGAGGGCTGGCAGCTAGTGCACGCGCAGCCGCAGACAGGCAGCGGGGTGCGGTCGGCAGAGGAATTGACTCTGGACCGCCTGCCGGATTCGGCCGTGAAGGCGGCGATGCAGGAACTTCCCGACGAATTCCGCGTCGCCGTCTACCTCGCGGACGTCGAAGGCTTCTCATACAAGGAGATCGCGGGGATCATGGGAACCCCCATCGGGACGGTGATGTCCCGCCTGCACTGTGGCCGTACTCAGCTGCGCACGCTGCTACAGGACTATGCACACGAACGGGGCCTTGCCCGGTAGAGGACGCCTCAGGGTGCGGCTTCCAGCCGGACCCTGAGCTGCTCCAGCGATCGGCTGAGCAAGCGGGAGACGTGCATCTGAGAGATCCCGACCAGCTCACCAATCTGTGCCTGGGTCATATTGCCGTAGAAGCGCAACAGCACGATCTCGCGCTCGCGGGCGGACAGCTCGCTGAGCGCGGGCTCCAGGTCATGCCGGTATTCGACCAGGTCCAGATCGGAGTCCTCGGCGCCGAGCAGGTCACCGATGGTCGCCATCTCCTCGTCGCCAAACTGCACGGCGTCCAGAGACGAGGTGCTGTAGGCGGCGCAGGCATCGAGGCCCTCGATGACCTCTTCCTCGTCGAGCCGCAGGTGAGCGGCGAGTTCGGCGGGGGTGGGCGCCCGGCCGAGCCGCTGGGTCATCTCGTCAGTGGTCCTGACTAGTTCCAGCCTCCTGTCGCGGAGCCGCCGCGGCACTCGCACCCACCATGAGGTGTCACGGAAGAAGCGCTTGATCTCCCCGGCGATGGTGGGCATGGCGAATGCGAGAAAGCTGCCGCGTTCTGGATCGAACCGGTCAATCGCCTTGATGAGGCCAATCGTGCCGACCTGGAGGATGTCCTCCATCGGCTCGCTGCGGGAACGGTACCTGCGAGCGGCGTTTCTGACCAGCGGCATGTTGAGCTGCACGAGGCACCGGCGCAGTTCACTGTGTTCTGCGGTGCCTGGGCCGAGGCGGCAGAGCCTCATCAGCAGCTGGTCACTTAGATCTCGCACGTCACGCTGGTTGCACCGCCTCCCCGCGCCACGGAAATGCGCGACGCGGACATCGCCTGCCTCGACCATGGCGGCGAGGCTGGCTTCGCCGAAGGCATCATCGAGCGGACCGCTCGGCTCGTCCATGTCCGGCGCCTCAGCCACCTCGGGCGCGACAGCCACCTCGGGCGCGACGTCGCGCGATGCGTGGTCAGGCATGGGCGCTCCTTGCAATCCTAGCGGGCCCCCATGGCGTACCAGGCAGCGTGAAACCTAAACACGTTTGGTCAGGAACGTGCCCGGCGGCCCGGGCATGGCCGGGTCGGGCATTCCAACGGCACGGGCGTGCCCGGCGGCCCAAGGCGTGCCGGGCGGCCCAGGCGCGCCCGGTGATCGCGGGTGCCGGGGGTAGCGCATTGGAGTCGCTCCCGAATGGTCGCGCTTGTCACGTCGGTTTACTCCCGGATCACTGTGTCGTCTCTGATTCACGGGCTGTCGAAACGCCCAGCGTGTTTGCGTGTTTGCGTGTTGCGTCTTTGCGTGTTGCGTCTTTGCGTGTTTGCGCCTCGCGCGCGCCGGCGTGTCCGCGTGTTTGCGAACCGTGCCAGCGGTGATGTAGGCGGCTATGCACCCAGCCAGGCTTGTTCATCCCCCTCAGCCGTCGCCGGCCCCGGTGCCGCCGATGCCGCCACCCGGGCCGATGCCTGACCCCGTCCCCCCCTCGCCGCCGGGGCCTGTGCCTGACCCCGCACCGCCGGGTCCGCTTCCTGTGCCGGCGCCCGAGCCGGAGCCGCCGCTACCGGAACCTGCCCCGGCGTAGCCCTTCGTCTGCTGGTCCGGGTGCCACGCATCTGTCGATTGATCAAAACGTCAGTCAGAGACCGGTCTCGGCGGGTGGGTCGTCGCCGACGATGAGCCCGCCGCCGCGCCTCCAGGTGAGGTAGCGCCAGGACAGGTTGACAAGCGCGGAGACGCGGTTGCGGCCGCCGAGCAGGGTGACCAGGTGCAGGGCGAGCCAGGCGAGCGTGCCGCGGACGCGCAGGTGACGGGGAAGCTGGACGACCGCGGAGCGGCACCCGGCGTGGGTGCCTGCCAGTTCCACGCCGGTCGCGCCACCACCGATGACGGTTACGGCGACGTCCCGGCTTGGACCTGTGATGGCCAGGCGCTCGAGGCTCGCCATGATGTGGTCACGCAGCACAATGGCGTCACGGCGGGTATACAGGCCGAGGCTGTGCTCGGCCGCACCGGCGATGCCGTGATAGGCCGCCGATAACGCCGGTGGCGAGGATGAGGTAGTCGTAGCCGAGCTTCGCGCCATCGGCAAGCGTGATTTGCCTGGCTGTGGAGTCGATGCCGGTCAGGTCGCCGCAACGGAACCTGGCATGGTATTTGCGCGTGACGCTGCGGGCCGGGTAGGGGACGTCGCTGCCGGTCAGCCCGGCGGTCGCCACCTGGTACAGCAGCGGCTGGAAGGTGCTGTAGACATTGTGATCGACCAGCGTGGTTCGTGTGCTCGCGCGGGCCAGCCTGCTCATCGTGGCAAGACCGCCGAAGCCGGCGCCGACGACGACGACGCGCGGCATCGTCGCCCACCGTCCGCCGCCTGCGCCGCCACATCGCTGTCATGTCGCCTCCGCTGCCCCGGGCCGTACGCGCCGGGGCCGTGCGCCGGGCCCTTGCGCCTGGTGCCCGGGTGCCCTGGTACCCGTGCGCCCTGGTACCCGTGTGCCCATGTGCCCGGGTGCCCATGTGCCCGGGTGCCGTTGTGTCCTGGGCCCGTTGCCGCGTCGAGGCTGTTGCCCGGTGTCTCCTTCTTGCTCTTCCGCGTGGCGTAGCGGCCAAACATGAGCACGGCCGCGCCGGCCTGGGGACCGCCCACCCGCCTGTTCCGCCGCCACCAACCCGGAGCGCGCCACCCCAGATCCCGAACGGCTGCCGCGCCCTGGCGCCACGCCGCCACCGGCTTCCAGCCACAAACGGACCTCCCATCCACCTGTTTCCGCTGGGCACCGGCACGGGAGACAGGTCATCAGGGCCCGGGCAGGACGCGGCCCTTCCGTGTGGTCGCACAGAAAACTGGTTTGGCTGGCCCATGTCTGGTAAGTATTGATATGTCAGTGCCTATGACGCAGGCACACCTTGTTCCGCGTGATTTCACGTACCGGAGGTGTGCCTTGAAGATTGATTTCGTTTCTGCGCAGGTCAACCCGCTTGCTGGGTTCGGTGAGCCAGGATTCGGCAGCCAGCACGTACACGTCGCTTCTCTCGCACGTGAACTCGGCAGGCGCGGTCACCAAGTGACGATCTACACGCGGCGTGACTCAGCGACGGTGCCGGCCCGGGTGCGTATCGGGCCCGGGGTCACGGTTGAGCACGTTCCTGCCGGTCCGGCCAGCGAGCTCCCGCATGACAAACAGCTTTCCTGCATGGCGGAGTTCGGCGCCTACCTTGCCGACCGATGGCTGCGGGAGCCGCCCGACATGGTGCACGCGCATTACTGGATGAGCGGCCTTGCCGCGCTCGCCGGAGCACGTGAGCTGCGGCTGCCTATGGTGCAGACGTTCCACGGGCTGGGCATGCCATCAAGGCGCCTGGCGCCGGCCGCAGGCGCAGGGCCCGCCGTACGCGTCAGGCTCGAGGCGGCCATCGCCCGCGGTGTCGATGCGATCGTGACAACCTCGTCCGAGGAGGCCTTCGCACTTGCCAGGCTCGGTGTGCCACGGCACCTGGTCCGGGTCGTGCCATCCGGGGTGGACACCGGCCAGTTCACCCCCGAGGGCCCTTCCGCCCGGCGCGGTGATCAGCCGCGGCTGATCACCGTCGGCCGCCTCGCACAGCAGACGGGGCTCGAGGAGATCATGCGTGCCCTTGCCGGCGTGCCCGACTGCGAACTGCTCGTCGCCGGCGGGCCGACCAAGGCAAAACTGCGGCAGGACCGTGAATACCGGCGATTGGCCAAGCTGGCGGGTCAGCTCGGCGTGGCTGGCAGGGTGAAATTCTGCGGCCGGGTGAGTCATCAGGACATGCCGGGCATGCTCCGTTCCGCCGACCTGGTCGTCAGCGTGCCCTGGCACGGCCCTTCGGGCCTGGTGCCGCTGGAGGCTATGGCGTGCGGTACGCCGGTCGTGGCCTCCGCTGTGGGTGGGCACCCCGATGCTGTGGTCGACGGCACCACAGGCGTGCTCGTGCCGCCGAGGCAGCCAGCTGTGCTGGCACGGCGGATCAGGGATCTGCTCGCCAGCCCGATGCTGTGTCAAGGGCTCGGGATCGCGGCGGCGGATCGGGCAGTGGCCCGCTTCTCATGGGAAAGGATCGGCCAGGAGACGCTCGCGGTATATCAGCGGGTGGGCCGTGGGCGTGCCAGCGGGCCCAGAACGACCACGACGGGCACCACCGCGCCTGAAGCGTTGTAACGAAAACGAATGCGGCGGCAGCCGCTAACGCTAACGGCCCGCCATCATCGCAGGACGCCAGGACGTGGACTGGCACAGGGCGAGCCGCGAGCGGGCTGGCGTCCGGCCATGGGACGAATGCGCCGTGGCCGGCGCTGCCTTACATGCTCCTGGGATGCTCGACCATCCACCGATCAAGAGCGCACCTGCGGTGGCGGCGAGCGCCACCGGCGTGATCAGGATGATGCGCAGCCGACTAAGCACTGCCATCCTCGCGTGTCTCCCGCGTGCCGTGAACCGGTCTGCCCTGACCCTGAGGCGCTCGATATGCGGCATCTCCTCCTCACACGTGAGCTGGGTGAAGGTCGCGAACAGCGATGCCAGCCGCGGGTCGGAGCGGTCAAGCGCGCCCTGGATCCCGCTCAGGCGCCGCCGCTGACGGGCGGGCAGGCTCATATGGGCCTCCGATTGTCTGCCGGGTGGTATATGCCTCTTTCCACCTTGCCGCGAAATTCTAGATCGTCGGCTTCGATCCCACAATTCCATCGAGATTTTGCATTGGCTTGGCTCAGCCATCAGTGAGCGCATCGAGAAGCCTGTGCGCACGGCGCACGTCCTGACGGTTGCCCCAGAACCCCTCCCATGGATCCGCCGAAACATCCAGCCGCTTGCTGATCGTCCGGATGGTGAAACGGCGAGGCTCGAGCCCGGCGTCGGTGAGCTCGTCCCAGTGCAGCGGCGTCGCAACCGGTGCGCCCGGACGGGCCCGCACCGCGTAGGGAGCCACGACGGTCTGTGCGTAGGCGTTCCGCATGATGTCGATGAACAGGCGCCCCGACCTCGCATCCTTTCGCTGCTCGGTCGTCAGCTTTTCCGGGTACGTGCGTTCAAGCCGCTGGGCTACGGCGCGCGCGAAGCCGCGAACATCACCGAAGGCCGCCCGGCGGTTCAGCGGTACGTGGACGTGCAGACCCTTGCCGCCCGTCGTCCGCACATAGGCGGTGAGGCCGAGCCTGCCCTCGAGGAGCTCACGCAGTCGCAGCGCCGTCCGGCAGGCCACGGGGAACTCCGGCACCCCGGGTGGGTCCAGGTCGAACACCACCTGGTCGGGCCGGTCGATGCGGTCCGCCCGGCTAAGGAAAACGTGCAGCTCGATGCATCCCTGATTGGCCAGGTACGACAGGGCCGCGGCGTTGTCGCAGACGACGTGCCGCACGGTGCCGCCTTCTTTCTTCACCTCGGCGGTCGTCACCCAGCCGGGGAAGTAGCCGGGCACGTTCTTCTGGAAGATGCGCTCACCGCCGATGCCGTCCGGGTACCTTGCCATCGCAATCGGGCGTCCGCGCAGGTAGGGCAGCATCCGCTCGGCGATCTCGCAGTAATAGCCAATGACCTCGCCCTTGGTGATGCCCTCGTCAGGAAAGAAGACCTTGTCCGTATTGGACAGCGCGACGGTCAGACGGCCGAACCTGAGTTCCTCGGTCATGGGCCTGGCCGCTCCCTCACGACCTCGGACGGGTCCTTGTCGCGGCGCAGGCCCCGGAACCGCGGATGCCGCAGCTGGCCGCAGGCTGTCCACCCGGTGAACGCCACCTGCCCGACCAGACGCTGCTCGACCCAGTGCACACGATTCTCACACTCGAACCTCAGCCAGTCCCTGCCGCGGCGCGCCACCCACGGGCCGCTCGGGTGAATGCGCCGCCGCAGACTCGGCTCGGAGCCTGGAGTGGCGAGCCGTACATGCCGCACTCGGGTCACTGGCAACGATCCTCCCTGGCACATGCGCCACGCCGTTTGCCCTCCGGCGCGTACCGCGGCGGGAGCGTTTCTTTCACCAGCGCGCGCCACCCGCTCTGGGAGCGCTCATCCATGATCATGACAGACGCCTGGCCGGTCAGGAAGGCCCGACGGCGTCCCGGGCCACGTCAAGGTAAAAGACATCACGATGTCCGCGGCCGACAGGTCCGCGCGCAGCCGTCCCCAGCGGGGCCTGGCCCTAGTTAGCCCGCTTCTGATCGCCCCCCACCGCGCCCGCGCCACCCGTCTCCGCCTCCAGGCCGCCGGTCTCGATGACACGGCGCGCCACCTCGGTAAGCTTGATGTGCCGCGTCTGAGAGACGCGCCGCATCCGGCCAAATGCCTCATCGGCGTCGCAGCAGAGTGCGTGCATGAGGATTCCCTTGGCCTGGTCCACGACGGCGCGGGCCTCAACAGCCTCCTGGAGCTGCGCCGCCGTCCGCTGCGCGTCGCCGTACCTGGAGGCGTTGGCGACGCTTGCCGCGCCGAACGCGGCAAGCAGTGAGGCGAGCGGGAGCTGCTGAGGATCAAAAGAACGGGGCCGGACGCTGTAGAGCGTGAGTGTCACCGCCATGCCGCTGAACTCGTGTACCAGGCTGGCACAGCAACGGACACCTTTGCTCAGCGCGGCGGCGGCGAACTGCGGCCACCGGTCGGCGGCGAGCGTGTCTGCGCAGCCGCTTGGCTCACCATTGCGGACCGCCTCAACCGTCGGGCCGCTGCGCGTCTCCAGCTGCAAGGCGGTGAGCGCGGCAAGGTCGGGATGGCTCGCCGCCGTCGTCACGGCCTCGCCGTCCCGCCACAAGGTGGCGGTCGCCCCTGAGCACGCCTTGACCCGCCGTGCCACGAGCTCGGCGAGCTGACGAAGTGACTTTGTACCTGACGGGTCGGCCACGGCGAACAGCTCAGCCGCCTCGCGCGCGAGTTCGTCAGTGGTCATGGAATGCTCCACGGGCTCGGTGATGGCATATCGCGTATGCGGATAGCAGAGCTTATAGCTGGTCAGTTCCATACGCAGGCTCAATAGTCAGCCATGCCATGCATTCTCGCCGGGTGGATCGAGAGCGCGCAACGCAACCATCGTCACGTCATCGCGCAGGTCGCCCCGGCTGAATTCGAGCACGGCACCCCTGACGGATGCGACGACCTCGCTCGGGGGCCGCCGGGCCAGCGCGGCGAGCTGGTCGGCGAGCCTGCCTTCGAAGTGTCCGCCCTCAGCGGCCCGTGCCTCCGTCAGGCCGTCGGAGTAGAAGAACAGCATGTCGCCAGGTTCGAGCTCGAGTTGCTCGGTGGCCGGCCGCGCGTCGTCGAAGAATCCGAGCGGCAGGCCGCCGCCCGACAACACGCGGACACGGCCATCCGGCCGCACCAGCAGCGGCCCTGGATGCCCAGCGCTCGCCAGCACGACACGCAGAGCCTCGTCCTGCCAGCCGAATCTGGCGGCGATCGCGGTCACGAACTGGTCCGTCCCCGGCTGGGTACTCATGACCTCGTTAGCAAGCCGCAGCACGTCGGCGGGCTCAGGATTCCAGTGGGCGAGGACCCTGATCGCGTGGCGAGCCAGCGCTGTCACGGCCCCGGCCTGCTCACCCCTGCCGCACACGTCGCCGATCATCAGGCCCCACCCGCCCGGGCGTGGGTAGACGTCGTAGAAATCGCCGCCAACGCCGAGATCTTGTGTCGATGCCGCATAGGCGGTAGCGATCTCGACCCCGGGAACAGGCGGCAGGCCACGCGGCAGCAGGCTCGCCTGCAGGGCATCGGAGATAGCGGACCGGCGCAGCAACATCCTGCCGACCTTGATGGCGGCCGCAAGCTGCTGGCCGATCTCGCCGACCAGTTCGAGGTCGGCGGCCGCGAAAGGCCCCGCCTCCGGCCGCCGGGCAAGGGTCAGGGTGCCATAGCTGCGCTCGCCGTCGGTGAGCGGTGTGCACAGCACAGAGGTGGCGCCGAGCAGCGTGAGGGCCGGTATGCCGGAGGAGACGCTGCCAAGCACGGTCGCGTCCGGTGCGTCGGCGATCAGCCGCGAGCGGCCCGACGTGTGCACCTCCCAGGGCAGGGAGCCTGGCAGCGGACCCTGATCCTCGATCGCACGGGTCAGGTCTGCGAAACGGTCGCCCGCGGGACCTGCCACGAACAGGCGCCGCATCTCCCCTTCGTTCGCCACGTCGACAATCACCCAGGCAGTGAGCCCCACTGCGAACAGGCTGGCGCACCGCCGCAGCATCAGGGACTCGCCGGAGGTGGCGTTCTCGAACAGCAGCCGGGTGGCCGCGCTGATCAAATCGAGCCGCTGCGTGGTCTCGGCGATAACACGATCGGCGGTGCCGCTGCGGCCGGTCATGAAGGTGTCATCTGCGGCGGCCGGCGGCTGCGGCATGTTCGCGGGTCCCGCGACCGCCATGATGAGCGGCCCGGACTCACCAGGGCGCCGCACCAGGTCGATGGTGAGGGTGGTGTCCACCTTCCCCGTGACGCCACGCAACTGGCAGCGAATACGACGTTGCCTGCCTGTGCGGAGCACTGCGGTCAGCTGCGCTCGCACGGCTCCGCTCGCCGTGGGGTCAACGAGCGCGGTGAACGGCCTTCCTGTCGTGGATCCGGCGTCCGTACCAAGAAGGGCCGACGCCTGCCGGTTGACCCTTCGGAGGGTAAAGTCGCGTCCGAGCAGGAAGATCGGCGCCGGCACGTCCTGGAACACCGCGCGCAGCAGCCTGCGCTCCGCGTCTGCCGCGCCCGCGCTCTCCATCTCGCCTGCCCTGTGGCCTGACCGGATCTTGCCGAGCAACGCGACCGTGAGCTCCAGCTCGCGGAGCACCGCATCCAGGGTGGAACGAAGCTCGGCGCCGGGATTCTCAGCCGCGCGATTCAGCGACTGGACCCGCTTACGCAACTCGGCGATCTCGGCGTCCTGGTCTGCCGGTGGCGCCGGATCGTGAGCTCCGCTCATGGTGCCGTCGGTGCCGTCGGTGCCGACGGCCGGGCCGGTGCCGACGGCCGGGCCGGGGCCGACGGCCGGGCCGGGGCCGACGGCCGGGCCGGGGCCGACGGCCGGGCCGGGGCCGACGGCCGGGCCGGGGCCGACGGCCGGGCCGGGGCCGACGGCCGGGCCGGGGCCGACGGCCGGGCCGGGGCTGTGCACCCGGCTCCCTCGCGTGCGCGCCATGGCAGAGCTACACCCGCGGCGAGTACGGCTCGCCGGCGTCGGCCACGCCCGCAGCGGGCTGGCTACGCTCCCGCCCGCGGTGGCGTGCCCGCATCAAGCCACTCACCTGGCCACCTCACATGATCCAGCCGCACGACTCTGCGCGGAGGGCTGGCTGCATCGATCGAGCCCGCTGGCGGGCCGGGGTCGGTGATGGCTGACCGCTACCGTCGCTCCCGCCCTCACCGAGAAGTCGAGTGTTTAACTTGTGAGTAGCCTACGCCTTGTCATGAGCGTGTCAACGCCACATCTGAGTAGCAACTGCCGATATTCTGGCTTACAGTCGCCGAACGCAGTAGGATAAGTTGGCGATGTCTGGTTCCCATCGACCCTTGTACAGCATCGGCGCGGCATCGAAGGTGCTCGGTGTCCCTGCGGCGACCCTTCGCACCTGGCAGGACCGTTATGGCGTGGTGCAGCCGGAGCGCAGCACCGGTGGCCAGCGGCTGTACTCGCGGGACCAGCTCGAGCAGCTTCGCTTCCTGGCCGAGCAGGTCGCCGCCGGCGCTGCACCCGCGGATGCCCACCGGCTGCTGGATGAGCGGCTGGCTGGCGGCGCCGGCCTTGGCACCGCCCGCCCCGGCAGCGAAAGGCCGGTGATTCTGCTGGCCGAGCGTGATCGCTACGCTGCTGACTTCGCCGAATACTTCCTGCGGTCCGAGGGCTACGAGGTCGCACTCGAACTGGATGCCGATGGCGCCCTCGCCAGGGCAGCCGAGCTGCCTGTTGCCCTGGCCACTGTGGACCTGCTCATCTCCGGCGGCCGCGGGCTCGAGCTTTGCAGGCAGTTGCGCGCGAACGCTGACGCGCCGATCCTTGCCACCAGCCCGCTTGATATGGGTAACGCTGCCCTCGAAGCGGGAGCGTCGGCGTTCCTGCCCAAGCCGATCCATCCCCCGCGGCTCGTCTCGGCCGTCGGGGACCTGCTTGGCCGTAGCGCGTTCGCCCGCGGCGGCGCGGCCGCTACGTGATCGGCGGGCTCACCACCGGGACCGACCGGCTGGACCTCGTGCTCGGCGGCGGTCTCCCCCAGAACGCGATCTCGCTGGTTATCGGGGTTCCGGGGTCCGGCAAGACCATCCTTGCCCAGCAGTGCGTGTTCAGCAACGCCGGACCCGAGCATCCGGCGCTTTACCTGTCCACGGTTTCCGAGCCGCTCGAGAAGATCCTCCGCTACGGCCAGGCCCTGTCGTTCTTCGACCCGGCGGCAGTCGGGACCAGCGTCTGGTACGACGACCTTGGCGCGGTGCTGAGCGACAAGGGCCTGCCTGGTGTGCTCGAACGGGTGCGTGACCTCATTCGTGAGCGCCAGCCGGCGATCATCGTCATCGACGGCTTCAAGGCACTGCACCCTTACGCCCCTGATCCCGGCGACTTCCGCCGGTTCCTGCACGACCTGGCCGGAATGCTCAGCGCCTTTCCTGTCACCTGCCTTTGGGTCGGTGAGTACGAGGACCGGGAGATCGCCGTGGCACCGGAATTCGCGGTGGCCGATGCCATTGTCGCGATGGGCACCAGCCAGGCCACGGTACGGGCGACTCGGACGCTCCAGGTCCTGAAGCTCCGCGGCGGCGGATTCCTGTCAGGCAAGCACTCCTACCGGATCTCGGCGGACGGAATCGCGACATTCCCCCGCCTCGCAGACCCAGGCAGAGCTGGGGACTACACCCTCGGCAGGCAACGCGTCTCGTCGGGCGTCCAGGCAATCGACGACATGGTGGGAGACGGCTACTGGCCCGGCGCGACCACCCTCGTCGCCGGGCCCACCGGCATCGGCAAGACGCTGATGGGCCTGCACTTCGTGTTCAACGGCGCGCGCCACGGTGAGCGAGGACTCGTCGCCACTCTGCAGGAGAACCCCACGCAGCTCGAACGGATCGCACAGGGCTTCGGCTGGTCCCTCACGGGGGACGAGGTCGCACTGATGTATCGCAGCCCGGTCGACCTTTACCTCGACGAGTGGGTCCACGACCTGCTCGACACCGTAGAGTCGACCGGAGCCAAACGGGTCCTCGTCGACAGCCTCGGCGACCTGCGGGCCGCCTCGCCCGACCTCACCCGATTCCGCGAGTACACCTACTCGCTACTGCAACGCTGCTCCCGCCGGGGCGTGAGCATCATGCTGACCCACGAGGTCGCTGAACTGTTCGGTCTCACCCGGTTGACCGAGGACGGCGCGTCGCACCTGTCGGACAACGTGATCCTGCTGCAGTACCGGCGCGTTGAGTCGAATGTGACCCGCACCCTTACCGTCCTCAAGACCCGCGCAGCCCTCCATGACAGCCGGGTCAGGGAGTTCGAGATCACCCCTCGGGGGATCGTCCTCGCGGGACCGGCCGCCTGAATCGCCGCCAGGCTGGGCGCAGGCTAGGGGAAGGCTAGGCGAGGACGCGGGCCGTTGGCATCCGCAGCCGTATTGTGCAGCCGCCGCCGACAGAGCGGGTGTCGACCTGTTCGCAGATCTGCCTGGCGAGCCAGACTCCGTCGCCCGGCTGCGGCCGGTCGAGCTCGGGCGGGCGCAGTCCGGGCAACGGCTCGGCGAGCCGGCCCGCGGCCCAGGTGATGTCACACGCGACCACCCCTGGCCGCTCCCACAGCGTCACAGCAGCGGCCCGCCGTGACGCACATGGCCCGCCGATTCCGCCACCGCGATGACAAACAGTGCCGCGTCGTCACCCGAGAGCCCGTGCGCCCCAGCCGTCTCGGCGACGAAACGGCGCAGCGCGGCCAGGTCGCCGGAGAAGGTCATCTCCGCGGCGTCAGCGGGCGGCCGCGGCAACGGCTCAGTGTCCAGGCCACTGGCGAACGCGGCCGGGTCTGCGAAGGCCGCGCTCGGCACCGAGTCCCTGCCGGCCATGCAGGAGGGATGAGTGCGGCGCGCGTCGGCGAGGATATCCGGCCGCAGGATGCGGCTGTCATAGGGGCAGACCATCCAGATCCTGGTATCCGCGAAGATCAGATTGAGGCTGGCCTCCATCTGCTTCCACGCGCGTATCTCCCGATCCGACCGGCCTGTCCAGACCGGCTCGGCCAGGATCCGGACCTGCCCGGGAGAGCCGAGGTGCCTCTTCAAGTAACGGTCGAAGGCCGCGACACGCTGCGCGGAGCGCCTGCCGAAATAGGCCGTCTCCGCGTAGTCGAGGCCGCGGGCCCGCTCGCCCAGTGCGGTGTCGAGCAGATCCAGGTTGGCGGACGTGGTCGCCGCAAGCACCGGTTCGCCCAGCGCCAGCCCATCCTCGATAAACGGGACCGCAGCCGCGAGGAACTCGTCATCGGAGCCGTACACGCAGGCGTCGTGCACAAAACCCGGTGGGCTCGCCACGTGAGCCTCACCTGCCGCCATCAGCCCTCCGCCCCATCACAACGTAGCCCGGGCGTGTCGTCCCAGTTCACCGCGCGAAGCAGGACACGCACGTAGGAAGGTACCCCGCCCAGCACGAGCAAACGGCCCTTCGCCAGATCACGGGCGGCGCGGACGATCAGCCGCAGGCCCTCCATATCGATGAACTCGACGCCAGACAGGTCGACGTGGATGTCGGCGTGCCCCTGCTGGACAGCGGCGAACGCGGCGGCGAGGCCGCTGCGGCTGGTGAAGTCGACCGTGCCGTCTACCCGGAAGCCGGGGGCATGAGGCAGCGGGGTGATCCTGAGCAGGCCGTCATCGTAGACGAGGCCGCTAGGTACCACAGCAGTCATGAATCACGCTCCACGACCCCAAACGTATAAACCACGTATGAAGGCACAACGGAGCGTAGCTCCACGGAACCCTCGGCCGCCAATTGGATCACGGTCCTGATGGCAGGCCCCCGGGGCGCAGCGGCGGTTTCCAGCCGCTGCCCGGAACGTACTCGCGCACGACCCTGGCGGGCACACCGGCCACGACACAGCGATCCGGCACCTCACCGCGGACGACGGAACCCGCGGCGACAACGACGTTCCTGCCGATCCTGGCGCCAGGCAGGACAATCGCCCCGGCCCCAAGCCACGCGCCCGCGCCGATGAAGACCGTGTCATTGCTCGGCAATTGCCTGCCGATCGGGACGTCGGGGTCCGCGTAGCCGTGGTTCTGATCCGTTATGTAGACGTACGGACCTGTGAACACGTCGTCGCCGATCTCCACCGACCGGTGCGCGATGATGTGGCTGCCCCGGCCGATCACGCAGCGGTCGCCAACCCTCAGCACCGGCAGGCCACCAAGATCCTGACCTGGGACCATGCCCGCGCACAAGGTGACGTGCATGCCGATCATGGTGTCCTCGCCGACCTCGATCCACCGCTCACCGAACACCGCGCCAGTCGGGAAGGCCATGCTGGCACCGCGGCCGAACCGGGCGAACTGCCGCCCCGCCGCGGTCTCCGCGGTGATCAGGGCGGCCGACTGAACGGCCTGCCAGCCCCGGTGCACGAACCCGGCGAGGGCGCTGCGCAGCAACGCACGCGGTGACCGGCTGGCACGGCGCGGCGCCAGCGTCTCACGCCACGACATGGCCGGCTACCGCATCGGTGCGTGGCTGGATGCGGCGAGCTGCCCGCAGGCTCCATCGATCTCGCGCCCGCGCGTATCGCGCATGGTGACGGGCAGGCCATGTGCCTCGAGCCGCCGCAGGAATCGCGCGGCCACCTGCGGCTCGGACGCCGTCCACCTCGATCCAGATGTCGGGTTCAGCGGGATCAGGTTGACGTGAGCAAGCCGGCCGGTCAGAAGCGTGCCCAGCATGTCGGCCCGCCACGCCTGATCGTTGATGTCGCGGATCAGCGCATACTCGATCGACACCCGGCGGCCTGTCCTTGCCGCATACCCCCACGCCGCTGCCAGCACCTCCGCCACCTTCCAGCGCGTATTGACGGGGACAAGCTCGTCCCGAAGCCCGTCATCGGGCGCGTGCAGCGACACGGCGAGCGTGACGGCCAGATTCTCCGCAGCGAGCCGCCTGATCGCCGGTACAAGCCCGACGGTGGAAACGGTGACTGACCGCCGTGAAATGCCGAGCCCGTCAGGTACTGGATCGGTGATCCTTCGCACCGCGGAGATGACGCCGCGGTAGTTGGCGAGCGGCTCGCCCATGCCCATGAAAACGACATTGGAGACCCGCCCGGCGCCGCCAGGCACGGCGCCCGCCGCCAGCGCCCGGCCAGCGGCGACGACCTGCTCGACGATCTCCGCCGCGGACAGGTTGCGGGTGAGCCCGGCCTGGCCGGTGCCGCAGAACGGGCACGCCATCCCGCAGCCCGCCTGCGAGGAGACGCACACGGTCACCCGATCCGGGTACCGCATGAGCACCGACTCGAGGTAAGCGCCGTCGAAGGCCCGCCACAGCGACTTACGCGTGGTCCCGCCGTCGCAGGAAAGCTCTCGCTCAGCGGTGAGGAGCCCGGGGAGCAACGCGGCGGACAGCCTCTCGCGTGACCGGGCGGGAAGGTCCGTCATGTCGGCCGGATCGCTGGTCAGCCGGGCGAAGTAGTGCCGCGACAACTGGCCGGCGCGGAATGCAGGCTCACCAAGCCCAGCCATGGCGTCCCGCCGCTCCGCGGGATCCAGGTCGGCGAGGTGACGCGGTGGCCGCCCGCGGCGTGGGGCCGGCCTGGTCAGGCCCGGGGGGCCAGGCGCCTCCCCCGAGCCCTTCCTTGCTGGGGGAAGCGGCCTTGCTGGGGGAAGCGGCCTTGCTGGGGGAAGCGGCCTTGCTGGGGGAAGCGGCCTTGCTGGGGGAAGCGGCCTCGCAGGGATCGCCGGCGAGCCGAGGTCGATCTGGCGTGGGCTCCCGGCGGATTGACGATCACGGCTCGCCACGCTGGCTCCGTTCCCATGAAGGCCGCCCATCCCGCAGGACAGGCAGTTGCAAACGCTTAACGATGTTGCCCTAACTGTGCGATGACCTGCGACAAGTCAGTAGATTTCAGCTATGCCGACGCTGCGCAGGGGGGCCGCTCCAACTCAGGCACCGCAGGTCATCCTGGAGAGTGCGAGCCCTTACGAAAGCCGTCGGCTGACCATTGAGTACGACGGGGTGACGACCGCAGCCTACCTGCATGGCGAAACCTCAGCCATTGCCGCGACCTGGATTGCCAACCACCAGCCTGCGGCGCCGACCACGGACCTGGGCCGGCTGAACGCGGGGAAAGCTCCGATCATGCCGGCCTCCCACACCAAGCACCCACAGGGACGGCCGCCATTCGACCCGCGAACATTGCAGGCCCTTTGGTTCGAGGAAGGCGACGGCGTTGCCATCCTCGAGGCGGGGCAGTTGCTTGCCGTGATTCCCGGCTGGGCCGACATGGCCCGCGGAATGCCCGGCTACAGCAGGGATGTCATCGGGCAGACGCCGTTCGGGTGGTCGCTCGACGACGCCATGGAAGGGCTCGTGCCACGCGTCGACCAAGCCCGCGCGTTCTGGCAATGGCGCGCAGAGCAGACCTCTTGGGGCAATTTCCAGCAGGGGGTGCTCGGCCATTTGCTCGCCCGTCTCGGGCCGGGTGCGCATTACTGGGACGCGGGCAATGGGAAGCAGCCGCCCGTCGGTGTGACCGAACGGCCGCCCACACCGTCACGGCCGTACACGGTACTTTCCACGGTCGGCATGAGCTGCCAGCGGATGCCCGTGGTCGAGCAGTTCGTCGAGGATACGGACAGTTACGCGCGGATCGAGATGTGCCTGGCGAGCACGCTGCCAAGCCCGCAGGCCGCACGGGTGTTCCTGTGGCTCGCGCAGTACCCGTGGCGGTCCGTCACCTGGTTCGGCCCAGGCCACAGTGTGCGCTGGTACCACGAACCTGCGACATTTCCGCTTGGCGGCGGCAACGAGGCAGTGCTGCTGCTCGACGAACCAGGTGCGCTGCTCGGGCCCGACCCGCCTGACCTTTCCGGGTTCTCATTCGGCGGCGACGTGGTCCGCTGGCTCTGGATCATCCCGATCAGCGAGCGGGAACGCCTGCTTGCGAAGGACCGTGGCTCGGCGAGCCTGATCACGCAGCTCGCCGCGCAGCGCCGCAGCTTCGTCATCGGACCTTGAGGAGCTGCGCTTGTCCGTGGCTGGCGCCAGGCGACCCCAGGAAACCCCCCCGGCAGTAGCGCGGTCAGGCGGCGGGCGGCCTGGGGCCGCCCCCGCGGAGCCGTTAGGGAAAATCTCAGCGCGCCCCGGCGGGCACGAAGATCGCGAGCAGCAACCACACCACAGGCGCGTTGATCAGCAGCGAGTCCAGCCGGTCGAGCAGCCCGCCATGACCCGGCAGGAGGGTGCCCATGTCCTTGATCTCCAGATCCCGCTTGATCATAGACTCGGCAAGGTCGCCGAGGGTCGCAGCCGCGACGGCGGCGACGCCAACGATCATGCCCTGCCAGAACCGCCCGTGGAGCAGGACAGCCACGAGCACGGCGCCGACGGTCACGCAGGCAACCAGGGAACCGGCGAGCCCCTCCCAGGTCTTCTTCGGGCTGATCGTGGGCACGAGTGGGTGGCGTCCGAAGACGATCCCGGCGAAGTACCCCCCGACGTCGCTGCCGACCGTGACCGCGATGAACACGATCATCCGGTCGGGGCCGTCACGCGAGGCCAGCATCAGCACGGCGAAGACGGCCATGAGCGGCAGGTAGGCAAGCACGAACATGCTGGCGGTCATGTCCCGCAGGTAGCCTGTTGATCCGCCCGGCAGCCGCCAGATGATCAAGGTCACCGCTGTCAGCGCGACAGCGGCGAGCGTGGCTCGCGTACCGAACCAGTACGCGCAGATCCACATGGCCGCACACCCACAGGCAAGGGGAGCAGGCGCGATCCGGATATCACGGACCAGGAGGGCACGGTTCAGTTCCCAGCCCGCCACGCCGATGGCAATGGCCATGTACACCAGAAACGTTGCCTTGACCGTGTACAGGGTTGCCAGCACGCCCGCGCCAAGGACAAGGCCAACCCCTATCGCAACAGGCAGATTGCGGCAGGCCCGGACCCGCCTGCGCTCCCGGCCTCCCGCATCGGCATTTTCTGGCCGGTCGTCGAGATCCAACTAGACCTCGAGAAGCTCGGATTCCTTGTGTTTGAGCAGTTCATCCACTTGTGCGACATAGGTGTGGGTGAGTTCGCCCAGCTCACGCTCCGCCCTGCGGCCCTGATCCTCGCCCGCCTCGCCGTTCTTGACGAGCTTGTCGAGCGCGTCCTTGGCGTGGCGGCGAATATTGCGGATCGAGACCCTGCTGTCCTCGGCCTTGTGCCGCGCCACCTTGATGTAGTCCCTGCGGCGCTCCTCGGACAGCTCAGGGAAGACGACGCGGATCAACGTGCCGTCGTTCGACGGGTTCACGCCAAGATCGCTGTTACGGATCGCCTTCTCGATCGCCGCCAGCGACGACTTGTCGAAAGGCTGCACAACGACCATGCGCGGTTCGGGCAGGTGGAAGGAGGCAAGCTGGTTGACCGGGGTCTGCGTCCCGTAGTACTCGACCGTGATCTTGCTGAACATGGCCGGATGCGCGCGTCCCGTCCGGATTCCCGCGAAGTCCTCCTTGGCGACCGCGACCGCCTTTTCCATCTTCTCCTCGGCTTCGAGGAGTGTATCGTCAATCACTGCGGCTCCTGTGCATCGTGATCCCGCTGCCCAGGAGGCTACTGGATAACCGAGCATGCCGAAGCCCGCCGGCCGCCTCCCATGGCTCGCACCCATCGTCCCCCGTCAGCAGCCCGCGGTACCAGGGTGACTTGCGCCGCGGCTGGCGCGGCCGCCGCGGCGACTGCGGCGCTGGCCGCGGGCCCGGCTAGGTTTCGGCCGGGCCGACCAGCGTGCCAATCTTCTCGCCCCGAATCGCACGGACGATGTTCCCCTTTCCCATCAGGGAGAAAACGACAATCGGCAGCCCGTTATCGCGGCACAGACTCACCGCCGTGGCGTCGATCACTTTCAGGCTTCTGGTGAGCACATCGCCATAATCGAGCCGCTCGAACCGGACCGCATCCGGATTCTTCCGCGGATCGGAGTCGTAGATACCGTCGACCTGGGTCCCCTTGAGCACCGCGCCAGCCCGTATCTCGAGCGCGCGCTGGGCCGCGCAGGTATCGGTGGAGAAGAACGGGGCCCCGAGACCCGCCCCGAAGATCACCACGCGGCCCTTTTCCAGGTGGCGGATCGCGCGGCGCGGGATATAAGGCTCGGCCACCTGGCCCATCGTGATCGCGGTCTGCACGCGGGTGTCGATGCCGAGCTTTTCAAGTACGTCCTGCAGGGCGAGGCAGTTGATGACCGTGCCAAGCATGCCCATGTAGTCCGCACGGGCACGGTCGATGCCCCGCTCGGACAGAACCTCGCCGCGGAACATGTTCCCGCCGCCGACCACGGCCGCGACCTGCACGCCCTCGCGTACCGCCGCGGCGATCTCCTCCGCGATGTGGATGACGACATCGGGGTCGATGCCAATGCGCTGGCCACCGGCGAACGCTTCACCTGAGAGCTTCAGCACTACCCGCCGCCAGTTCCGGTGCGTGCCAGGCGCCGGCGCGTGCGGAGCGCGGGCAGTCTGGATGCCCGGCCGACCCTGGGGCCGTTCCTGGGCTGCCCGTTCCTGCGCTGCCCGTTCCTGGGGGGCTGCCCGTTCCTGGGGGGCTGCCCGTTCCTGCGCTGCCCGTTCCTGGGCTGCCCGTTCCCGCGCTGGCCGGGCCAGGCTGGGCCGACCCAGAGCGATCCCGCACAGTGCCCACGGTGGGCGCGTGTCCGGGCGAACGGACCCGGCCGGGGATCGTTACGTCACTCTCCTGTACGGCCATGGCTTCCCTCTCCGTCGCGCCTGTCGCTTGCGCCTCGCCGTTCATACCATGAGCGTTCGGTATCAGGCCTCGCCAATCTTAAAGCGGACGAAACTCCGGACAGACCCGCCGGCCTCGGCGAGCAGCTGCTTGACCGTCTTCTTCGGGTCCTTGACGTACGCCTGCTCGACAAGGACCACATCCTTGAGGAACGCCTTCAGCCGGCCTTCGACGATCTTCGGGATCGCCTTCTCGGGCTTACCCTCGTCCCGCGTGATCTGCTCCGCGATCCGGCGCTCCTTCTCAAGCACCTCCGGGGGAACGCTCTCTTCGCTCACGTAGGCCGGCCGCATCGCGGCCACCTGCTGGGCGAGATCCTTCGCAAGCTGAGCGTTCTCGGCCTCCAGCTGCACGAGCACGCCAACCGCCGGGGGCAGCGACGGATCCGACTTGTGGAGGTAGCTCGCGACATATCCGCCTTCAAGCCGCGCGAACCGGCCGAGTTCGACCTTCTCCTTGATCGCGACGCTTGTTTCCTCAATGCGCTGCTGCACGCTGGTACCCGGCTTGACTTCCGCACCCAGCAGGGCGAGCCGGTCCGGCGCACCGGTACGGACGGCCGCGGCGAGGATCTCCGCTGCGGCCCGCTGGAAACCCTCGTTCTTCGCGACGAAGTCCGTCTCGCAGTTCAGCTCGAGCAGCACGCCCGTGCTTGTTCCCTCGACCTCGGCTGCCACCAGGCCGTTCGCTGCGACCCGCTGTGCCCGCTTGGTCACATCCTTCGCGCCCTTGAGACGCAGTAGCTCAACTGCCTTGTCGACATCACCGGCGGATTCCTCAAGAGACTTCTTGCAGTCCATCATTCCGGCGCCTGTCAGCTCGCGGAGCCGCTTGACATCCGCGGCCGTGACGTTCACCATTTTCGGCCTCTCACTATCTCGTCTTGATCTCGTCAGGGAACGTGTTCCCAGACGTGTGCCTTACCCGATCGGGTCGGTCTGCCACGCACGCTTCCGGCGTGCACGGGGCGTGTCTTCGGCCGTCGCGCCTGGCCTGCCTGCGCCGTGTGGCACCCGAGCCGACCGGCCAGCGGTGCTCCCGCAGCTGCGCACGAGCAAGACTGCGAGCCTCACGCCCCCAGCCCACGTGCCGCGTATGGCCGCCAGCCCGTGCGCCCGCAGGTCGCGCAAGCCCGGCCCCTTGCGAATCAGGCGTCGGGCCCGCTGCCCGTCTGCGCCGCGTCTCCTGTAAGAGCTGGCTCGCCAGTCTCGGTTCGGTCATCGGCTTCCCCCGCACCGCCATCCGCCGAATCCTGGGCGCCTTCTCCCATTTCAGCGTCACCGCTCGCCGTCATCGCAGCGCCGGCCGGTGTCACCGCAGCGCCGGCCGAGGTGTCCGCAGTGCCGGCCGAGGTGACCGCAGCGCCGGCCGAGGTGTCCGCAGTGCCGGCCGAGGTGACCGCAGCGCCGGCCGAGGTGTCCGCAGTGCCGGCCGAGGTGACCGCAGCGCCGGCCGAGGTGTCCGCAGTGCCGGCCGAGGTGACCGCAGCGCCGGCCGAGGTGTCCGCAGTGCCGGCCGCAGTGACCGTTGCGCCGGCCGCGGTCTCCGCGTCCGCCCCCTCGACCGCTGCTGAAGACCCCGCCTCGGGCTGGCCGCCCTCGAGCAGTTCACGTTCCCATTCAGCCAGTGGTTCCTGGACGCCGATGTCCGCACCAACCACATCGACTGCCGGCTTTTCCTCGCCCGCCGCCGCACCTGCGCGCGCGATCAGGCCATCGGCAACCGCGTCCGCGACGACCCGCGTCAGCAGCGCGACGCTGCGGATCGCATCGTCATTCCCCGGGATCGGATAGGTGACTTCGTCCGGATCACAATTGGTGTCCAGGATCGCCACGACGGGGATGCCGAGCTTGCGGGCCTCGCTGACGGCGATGTGTTCCTTCTTGGTGTCGACCACCCAGACGGCGCTCGGCACACGCGACATGTCGCGGATACCCCCGAGTGTGCGGTCGAGTTTGTCGCGTTCACGCTTGAGGTGGAGCAGTTCCTTCTTGGTCATGCCCGAGCCCGCTACGTCGTCGAAGTCGATCTCCTCAAGCTCCTTGAGCCGCTGCAGCCGCTTGAACACCGTGGAGAAGTTCGTGAGCATGCCGCCAAGCCAGCGCTGGTTGACGAATGGCATCCCGACGCGACGCGCCTGCTCGGCGATCGCCTCCTGTGCCTGCTTCTTCGTGCCGACGAACAGCACCGAGCCGCCGTGCGCGACGGTCTCCTTCACGAATTCGTAGCCGGTGTCGATGTATTCGAGCGACTGCTGGAGGTCGATGATGTAGATGCCGTTGCGCTCGGCGAAGATGAAGCGCTTCATCTTCGGGTTCCAGCGACGAGTCTGATGACCGAAATGAACGCCGCTCTCCAGCAGCTGCCTCATGGTGACGACGGGTGCCATGCCCGCAGTCCCTTTCTCTCGTGCGGCGCCCCAGTCAGGTGCGGCCGCTTCCCGGTTCCTCCTGGCGCCCGTACGCACCTGCCGTCAGAATCTGCCTTTCCAGAACTGACGGACCGAGAGGTGCGTCCCGCCGGCACCGGTCCAGGGAGCGGATGGCGGGCGGGCGCGCGAATTAGGCCACTATGAGCCGGGGGACAGTCTACCGGGTCTTGTCCGGCGATGTTGCCTGGTCCGTGCGCCTGGCAATTCCCAGGGGCAACGCCTACGCGCGGGGGTGTGCCTGCCGGTAGCTTCCGATCAGCCGCTCGGGGGAGACATGCGTGTAGATCTGCGTCGTGGCAAGCGATGCGTGGCCCAGGATCTCCTGGACACTCCGCAGGTCGGCGCCCCCCTCGAGCAGGTGGGTCGCGGCCGCATGGCGCAGCCCATGGGGTCCCGTATCTGGAGCGTCCGGCACCGCTGCGAGTGCTGCGTGCACCATGCGGCGCGCCACACGGGGGTCCAGGCGGCCACCGCGGGCCCCGAGCAGCAGCGCGGGCCCGCTGCGCCCGCTGACCAGGAGCGGCCGTCCCGCCCGGCACCAGCGATCGACCGCGCGCAGGGCGGGAATCCCGACCGGCACGGTGCGTTGCTTGCCTCGCTTGCCGAGCACCCGGACGGTCCCGCGCTGCGGATCCACATCACGCACATCGAGCCCACACAGTTCACCCACCCGAATTCCTGTGGCGTACAAAAGCTCAAGTACCGCCGCGTCCCGCAGGCCGGTCGCAGACTCCCCGGCGTGCACGGCCACGTGCCCGAGGACAGCCGCCACGTCCTGCGCGGCACCAACCTGCGGAAGCGCGCGCCGGGATTTCAGTGTGCCGAGCAACTGGCCTGGGTCGGCGGCGAGCCAGCCGCGCCGGTGCGCGAACGCAGTGAAGGTCCGCGCCGCCGCGGCGCGCCGCGCCAGCGTCGACCGTGCCCGCCCGCTGGCGTGCTGCTTAGCCAGCCAGCCACGGATGACTCCAATGCCGACGTCCTGCGGCCCGTCAGCGCCCGTGCGCCACGCATGCTCGAGCAGGGACCTGGCGTCACCCAGGTAGGCGCGGACCGTGTGGCTGGAAAACCCGCGCTCTGCGGCCAGGAACATCTCGAAGGCGGCCAGGCACTGCTCGAAGCCCGCCGGGAGCGGCCCAGCCGTCGCCGCGGGACCCGTGCCCGATTCTGTGACCCGCCGCACAACGCTCACAGGCGCCACCGTGCGCCCCCGCGGCCGCCGAGTCAAGCACCACCCTTGCGTGCGAGCCGCCACCCGCGCGGCCCCCGCGCCACAAATCCGCCCGCCGCGAGCAGGCCGAGGCAGCTCAGCGTCGTATCGAGGGCCATCCCGGCGGATACCGCGACCGTCGCGGGACCCGCACCACCCCGGACGGGAACTGCCTCGAGGACCCGGGCCGTCTCCGGATCAAGCTCAGCCACCGCGAGAACGGGGCCTGGCGACGCGAGGTACTCACCCACCGCCGCCACCTGTTCGAGCACATCATCGGAACTTGTCACGCATGTGGCACCCCACTCACGCATGATCAAGTGACAGCCGGCCGAGGAATCGGAGGTGACGGGCCCAGGGACGGCCATAAGCGGCCGGTACATATCCCTGGCATGCCTGGCGGTGCTCAGGGCGCCGCTGCGACGGCGTGCCTCGACGACAACGGTGCCGCGGCTCAACGCCGCTATCACCCGGTTTCTTGCCAGAAACCTTGCCCTGGTTGGATTGCGCCCCGGCGGCCATTCGCTGACCAGCAGGCCCTGCGCGGCGATGCACTCGAACAGTTCGTGGTTGCCATGTGGATATGGATTGTCGACACCGCACGCCAGGATGGCGATCGTGATCCCGTCCGCGGCGACAGCCCCGCGATGTGCACACCCGTCGATCCCGTACGCCCCGCCTGATACGACCGCCCAGCCCCGGCAGGCAAGGCCTGCCGCCAGTTCTGCCGACACATGGGAGCCGTAAGCGGTGGCGGCGCGGGCACCGACGACCGACACCGACCGTAGGCAGCTGTAACGTAGATCGGCGCTTCCGCGTAGCCACAAAGCGTACGGCCGGGCATCGCCCAGAACATCGAGCTGTGTCGGCCATTCCGGCTCTCCAGGGCAGACCAGCCGGATTCCGGCGAGTTCGGCGGCACCGAGGTCACGTTCGCCGGGTATCTCGGGCAGCCGGACGCGCCAGTTACGCATCGACCGGCCAATCCCCGCTGCCAATGCCGGGTCCGCATCGTCTGCGATGGTGGCTTGCCGCGGAACACTGCCGGCCTTGATCGCGGCGACAAGGGCCTCGGGGCCCCATGTTCGCAGCAATGCGCCGGCGGCCCTGTCACCAGGCTCCGCGAGATAGGTCAGCGCGGCACAGGCGAGTCGCTGCCCGTCAGGTGCGCGGTTCACTGTGTCACCCCGAGCCACAGACCCAGCGCATATCCCGTCTCTTCCGCGGTGGGCCGCGCCCTGCCGGCCAGATCAGCCAGCGTCCAGGAAACCCGCATGACCCGGTCGACTCCCCTGGCACTGATCTGGCCAAGCTCGATCGCGCGCTCAAGGCGGGTGAGAGCACCGGGTGCGGGCGGGAACCTGCGGCGAAGCTCGCTTCCAGGGATCTGAGCGTTGAGCCGCCAGGGGGTGCCCGCCAGGCGGAACGCCACGCGCTCACGTGCCAGCTCGACGCGTTTGGCCACGACCGCGCTGGTTTCTGCGAATCGCCGGTCGCTCAGCAGCTCCGCCCTGCCGACAGGAAGGAGCTCGACCTTGACGTCGACCCGGTCGAGTAGCGGACCAGACAACCGGCCCAGGTACCTGCGCCTGGCCATGGGCGTGCACGTGCACGCCGCCCGCAGGCCAGCGGCGCGGGCGCACGGGCACGGGTTGGCGGCGAGCACCAGCGTGAAACGTGCGGGGAAGCGCGCGGTCAGCCCGGACCGCGCGACGACGACCTCGCCCGACTCCAATGGCTGGCGCAATGCGTCGAGCACGTCGCGGCTGAATTCCGGCGCCTCATCAAGGAAAAGCACTCCCAAGTGGGCAAGTGACACCGCGCCCGGCCGGATGATCCCGCTGCCTCCACCCACGATCGCTGCCTTCGTGGCGGTGTGATGGGGCCCGCAGAAGGGCGGCTCCGTGACAAGCGGGCAGCCAGGTGGCAGGGCACCGGCCACCGAGTACACGGACGTCACCTCGAGCGAGGCGGCCAGGTCCAGTCGCGGAAGGACTGTCGGGAGCCGTTCGGCGAGCATGGTCTTGCCCGCCCCTGGCGGCCCGAGCATGGATAGGTGATGACCGCCGGCCGCGCAGATCTCAACTGCCCGCCGCGCAACCGGCTGGCCGAGCACGTCGGCCAGGTCGACAGCGGTCTGACCCCTTGACCCGAGCAGCCCGGCGCCGAAACGTGGTATCGCGCCGGCTCGTGATCCCGGTGGAGTCCCGTCTGCGCGGCCGGCCCCGGTTCCGCGGGCCACCGCAGGAAGGAATTCCGCTTGGCCGGCCACGGCCGGACCGGCTGCTGCCTGACCCGCGTCACGTTGGCGTGCAGGCCCGTCTGCCGCTGCGGAGAAGGTCCCGCCCTCGATGACCTCCACCGGCTCGGTGCCCGCTGGGCAGCGGTCTCCCCGCAGGTAGGTGAGCAGGCCCACGAGCGTGGGAACGGCCAGCACCCGCACGCCGGGCATCAGCGCGGCTTCGGGTGCGTTCACCCGCGGCACCGCGATGGTGCCGAAGCCAGCCCCCGAGGCGCTCGCGGTGGCTGGCAGGACCCCGCGCACGGGCCGCAGGCGGCCGTCAAGGCCGAGCTCGCCAAGGAGGACGAGGCCGGCCAGCGCCGCACTGGGCAACGCTCCAGCCGCCGCGAGTATGGCGACGGCAATGGCGAGATCGAACGCGCTGCCCCGCTTCGGCAAGCTTGCCGGGGACAACCCGACCGTGATCTTGCGTTGCGGCCACTCCTGGCCACTGTTGACGATCGCCGACCGAATCCGGTCGCGCGCTTCGCGCAGGGCCGTATCTGGGAGCCCCACAAGCAGCAGCCCGACCAGGCCGTTGGCGATGTCGGCTTCTACCTCGACGGTGTGCCCCTCCACACCGACCAACGCGATCGCGTATGTGCGGGCAAGCGGCATCTAGCCCACCCCCCGCACGTGCTCGATCGTGTAACTGCCGCCATGGTCACGAGTAAGCCCGACGGCGTCGATCCGTATCCCGTCGAACAGGACGTCGTGCGCTGAAATCCATCGGACAGCAAGGCGCCTGAGCCGGGCTCGCTTCTGCCTGGTGATTGCTTCCAGCGGGGTGCCGTACCGGGGTCCTGAGCGTGTCTTGACCTCACAGACGACGAGCGTGCGGCGCTCGGCTGCGACGATGTCCAGTTCGCCGTCCGGACACCGCCAGTTGCGGCTCAAGATCCGGAGGCCTGCTGCCTCCAGAAAGCTCGCGGCCGCCTGCTCGCCCTGCCTGCCAAGGAGGTCCTTGGGATGCATTGCCACCACCTCCGCCTTCGACGGTGGCGCGAGACGGCCGGCACCGACAGACCCAAAACGGCCGCTGTGGATGGCGGCCGCGGTGGGCGCACTCCTGTGGGCACGCCGGCCGAAATGTCAGACCCCCCCGATCTCACCGCGGATGCACCCGGGTCAGGCCGGCATGGCAGCCCCCCGTGCTCCCTCCCCGGATGCACCAGGGTCAGGGCGGCATGGCAGACCCCCGTGCTCCCACCACGGATACGGCCTGATCAGGCCGCAGAACGCGGCACTTGTGCCCGGCGAGATGGCCACCTCGATCGTTGGCGGCTGCCGCGCCACGTGGGCCGGAAGCCCGCTGCCGGCGGGACCTCCGGGCGGCGGCCCGGCCGGACCCGCTGCCGACGTCACCGCTAGGTAGGAAAACCCGGCTTTTCGTCGGGAAGCTCCAGATCGCTTTGCGCCAGTTCCTCGACGTTCACATCCTTGAAGGTGACAACCCGCACGTTCTTGACGAATCGCGCTGGGCGGTACATGTCCCACACCCAGGCGTCCTGCATCGTGACCTCGAAGAAAACCTCACCGTTGTCGGCCGTCCGCACGTTGAGCTCGACCTGGTTGGTGAGATAGAAGCGGCGCTCGGTCTCGACGACATGGCTGAACAGCCCGACCACGTCGCGATACTCGCGGTAGAGCTGCAATTCCATCTCGGTCTCGTACTTCTCGAGATCCTCTGCGCTCATGGTGTCCCCTCCGATCAGGCGGCCAGACTAGGAGGCACCGGAAGTCTCCTCGGCCCAATCCGCCCCGGCTGCGTAGCCAGCCCCGGGAGCCGCACCGCCATCTGCGGTTGCTATGGCGCTCCACGCGCAATCCGCGGCTGCGGCGGTCCCGGCGCCATCCACGGTCCGGACGGCGTCCGCCATCCCTCCATTGTCCGGCATGGGCCGGGCCTCTGCGCCGCGCCTTTGAATCACGGTCATCACGTTCACGAAGCTCAACCGGTGCTCCGGGCAGGGGCCGTGCTCGGAGAGCGCACGCGAGTGGCGTCTTGTCGCGTAACCCTTGTGCTCAGCAAAGTCATACACCGGGTAGCGGTCGTGCAGGCCCGTCATGATGCGGTCCCTTGTGACCTTGGCCACGACAGAAGCCGCGGCGACGCAGGCGGCGACCTGGTCCCCCTTCCACATCGCGAGCGCGGGGACTGTCAGACCGCTGACAGGGAAGCCGTCGGTGAGCACGTACCCGGGCCTGCAGGAGATGCCGGCCAGGGCCCGGCGCATGCCCGCGATGTTGCACACGTGCAGCCCCAGGCGGTCGATCTCAGCGGACGGGATCACGACCGCATGCCAGGACAACGCGTGAGCCACAATTTCACCGTAGACCTGCTCCCGCACGGCCGGGGTCAGCGCCTTCGAATCCGCGAGCCGCGCCACAGGCGGATCGGCCGTGGGGAACACCACGGCAGCGACAACCAGGGGACCCGCGCACGCGCCCCGGCCGGCCTCGTCGACACCGGCTACGGGCGCGAGACCGGCGCGAATCAGCACACGCTCGTACCCGGAAAGACCGGCCCCCCGGCGCGGTGTGTAACCCGGCGGTCGCAACACGGAGCGGGCCAAAGGTTTGGACGGCACATCGCCGACATGGGACCCAAGACTGTCAGCCCAAACGGCTGCCGCGCAGACCTCACGCCAGCCAGCATCATCTTCACCGGAGAAGTCCGCGACCATACCAGCCGCAACGCCTGCGGCGAAGGCCGCGTCCTTGCCGTCCGCCACCTCATGCGCGGACGGCCCGCGATCCAGGCTCGTCATGACACTTGGCAGCGTACTTCCGATCGTCCGGGCGCTCGCCAGCATCGGCACATCAGGACACAGTTGCCTTCACATCGGCGACATTCGTTTGTGGCGCGCGGCACCACAGGGGCGGGTGTGCCCAGGTCGCCTGATCGACGGCCCTCTGCCGTACGCGGACGCGCATGTGCCAGCTGCCGCCCACGCCTCGCCCCAGGGGGATCCTTACCGACGTTCTTCATCATCACGGTGGCGGTTCCGTCAATGGGGATGCCGCAGAATCGGAGGCGCTTTGGACATCCAACGGCAGCTGTCATGAACTCGGCCCTGAAGGACCGAGCTTGTTGCGGATCGCGGTGACATCTGATGACGCCATCACGCCGCGTGTGGCTCGCTATCACGTGTCACACCTGCCGCTCCCTCTCACAATCCCAGCGAGTCAGGTCAGCGCCGATCACGGTCATCCACAAGGATTCGCCAAGCTGCAAAGGGGGGCATCCGCTGCGGCAAGCACTTCCGCTGCGAGCGTGTGCTTCCGCTGCGAGCGTGTGCTTCTCGGGCGGTCGGGTGAGCGCGTCACCGCACCGCGCGACCCGGTGACCGGCGGCGCGTCCGGAGCGGCGCTGGATCAGTGTCAGCGGGAGGGCGCCGGCGATACCGAGCGCCAGCCGGCGCCGCGGGCGCCGTAGCGGCGAGCGCCTTCTGCTGGAAGGTGACCGGAATGGACAAGATCCCGAGCCGGTTGAGCGGCCACACGACGACAAATGCGCGCCCGATCACCTTTGACTCGGGGATGGAGCCACCGCCTGGGTCACCGCGATGCTCACGGGAGTCGTAGGACACGGCCCTGTGATCACCCATGACCCACAGCTCGCGAGGCGGAACGGTGATGTCGAACCGAAGCAGCGATGGCGCGTTCCCCGGGTAGAGATACGACTTCTCGTTGAGCGACACACCGTTGACCGTGACCCGGCCCTGTGCATCACAACACGCTACGTGATCGCCCGGCAACCCGATGACGCGCTTGACGTAGTCCTTCTCACCCGCCGTGACGCCGAAAGCGGAGCCGATCCAGTCCGCAAAACGCCTGATCGGGTTGGACGGCTCGGTCTGCGGGACCGTCGGGTCCCACGAATCCAGGCCGTTGAAAACGACGATGTCGCCACGGTGGATGCCGCGCACATCATAAACGATCTTGTTCACCAATACCCGGTCGCCGATGTTAAGTGTGTTCTCCATCGACGACGACGGAATGTAGAAGGCTTGTATCGCGAATACCTTGATAATCACGGTGAGTGCGAGCGCTATCACGACGAGGATGGGCAGTTCACGCCAGAATGAACGGTGCCGCTTCTGCGCGGGCTCGCCCTTGGCGCCGTCGTCGCCCGGACCAGACCCCGCCGCCTCGTCCTCCGTGGCGGCACTCTTCATCTGCGCATCCCTCATCTCGGGGTCCTCCGGATGGCGGTCGCCCACGTTATCATCCGGCCCTTTGCCCTCTGGCCCATGTGGCTGCGTCATGGCGGGCTGGTGCTGCCCCTGCTCGTCGTCCATCGAATTGAGCTTATCGCTGGGCGCGCATCGCAGCGGCACCAACGCGCTCGCTACAGCTACCGTCCATGCAATGGACCGTTAACCCTGATCACAAATCCGGCTCAAGCTATCCCAAAGAGGATCAGGGACCTGGGGGACCGGGGGTCACGTTGCTGGCCCGTGGGACTCAGGTGAGCTAGTACCGCGGGTCCACGGTGCGAATTCTGGGGACAGGCACGCGTGCAGCGGATCGGCAACGTCTACGGACTCGCCGCAGGATCCGACGGTTCACGATGCGAAACCCGAGGACAGGCGGATCAGCGGCGTCTACGGGCTCGCCGCAGGAGCCAGATCGCCGGTACCGTAGCGGCAAACCCACCGGCCAAGGGCGCAGCCGGCGCTGCGGTGCCAGCGGCGTCCAGCGCCGCCTGCTTGAAGGTCCCAGGGATAGGCAGCGTCCGGAGTTGTGACGGCGGCCAGATGACGACGAAGGCCCTGCCCACCACCTCATCGACAGGGATGGTGCCGTCGCCGGGTCCCTGCATGTGGTACCTGGAGTCCGCCGAGTCCGCACGGTGATCGCCCATCACCCAGATCCGGCCGGGTGGAACTATGACCTTGAACCGCTGCAGCGACGGGTTGCTGCCCGGGTAGAGATAGGCGGTCTCGGTCAGCGGAATCCCATTGACCGTGATCCGGCCACTGGCATCACAGCACATAACGTGGTCGCCGGGCAGGCCGATGACCCGCTTGACGTAATCCGTGCCGTTGGCCTCGAGGCCAACCCAGCGCAGGACGTCGTGGTAGGCACGGGGGATCAGGCTATCGGAGCCTGCCGATGCGACCGCCGGATCCCACGAGCCCTGCCCGCTGAACACCACGATGTCGCCGCGGTTAATCCCGCGGAAATCGTAAACGACCTTGTTGACGAGCACCCGGTCGCCGACCAGGAGGGTGTCCTCCATCGATCCAGACGGGATGCGGAACGCCTGGACCAAGAACGCCTTGATCAGCAGGGCCAGGATGAGCGCGACCGCTATGAGTAGCGGGAGCTCACGCCAGAACGACCGTCGCTTCGTCGCAGGCGCTTCGGCGGGTTCGGCCATCGGTGGCGATTGGGATTGTTTCAGCGGCCGGTGTGATCGCGCCGTTCCCTGATTCGCGCGGCCTTGCCACGCAGCGACCGCAAGTAGTAGAGCTTCGCCCGGCGGACACGGCCGCGGGTCACTACCTCGATCTTGTCGATCGACGGGCTGTGCACCGGGAAGGTGCGCTCGACACCCACGCCGTAACTGATCTTGCGGACCGTGAACGTCTCACGGCCCCCACCGCCCTGCCGACGGATCACGACGCCCTGGAAGACCTGGATCCGTGATCGGGTGCCTTCCTTGACACGCACGTGCACCTTCAACGTGTCACCCGGACGGAAGCTGGGGATGTCCGAGCGGAGCTGGGCCTTCTCAAGCTCCGCGATCGCGGTGTGCATGACGGCGTTCCTCTAATTAATCAGGCGTTCGCGGGCGTGCGTACCGCCCCGGGCATGGCTTAGGGTTTCCCGAATCCCGCCCAGCCTGAGGCTACCCGGCCGGACGGCGGCTTTCAGTGTGCCACATCCTCGGAGCGCACAGGCAAGCCAGCCTCGGACAGGACCTCACGGTCCCGGTCGTCGAGGGCCGAAGGATCGAGCAATCCAACCAGTTCCGGGCGCATCTCGGCGGTCCGCCGCAGCGCGGCATCCCGCCGCCACCGCGCGATGGCCGCATGGTTCCCCGACAGCAGCACGGCCGGAACTTCGCGCGCGCGCCAGACTCGCGGTTTGGTGTAGACGGGGCCTTCGAGCAGGCCCGCCATCACACCGCGCGGCGCCATCCCACCACGCGGAGGGGCGCCGCCAGGCGGCGGAGCCGTGCCATCCGGCGGAGGGGTGCCGCCCGGCGGCGGAGCCGCGCCATCCGGCAGAGCCGCCGCATCGCTTCCATCTGCGTGCGTGGCAGGGACTGAAGCGCCGCAGCCACCGAAGGAGTCGTCCGCGACCGATTCCGCGTTGCCGAGCACACCAGGCAACAGGCGGCAGATCGCCTCGACCATGACGAGCACGGCGGCCTCGCCGCCAGCGAGGACATAGTCGCCGATGCTTACCTCGTCGACCGGCATCCGGGTCCTCGCCTCATCGATGACGCGCGCGTCGATCCCCTCGTAGCGCCCGCAAGCGAACAGGAGACGCGGTTCGCGCGCATATCGGGCGGCGACCCGCTGGGTGAACAGGGCACCGCTTGGAGCTGGCACGATCAGCCGCGGCAAGGGCCCGGGATCAGCCGGTGCGACCGCATCCAGCGCCTCCCCCCAGGGCTCGGCCTTCATCACCATCCCCGGGCCGCCCCCATATGGCGTGTCGTCAACGCTGTGGTGCGCGTCGTGTGACCAGTTCCTGAGATCATGCACGTTTACGCGGATGTCACCACGGGCTGCCGCCTTGCCGATGAGCGACATGCGCAAGGGCCCGAAGTAACCGGGGAAGATCGTGATGATGTCGATCCGCATGACCGTCAGGCCGGTTCATTCTGGTCGAGAAGCCCCGGCGGAGGGTCGATGATCACGCGGCCCGCCTGCAGGTCAACTTCCGGCACGATGGCGGCGACGAATGGCACAAGTATCTCCGCCGCTATCCCCGCCGCGCCCGACCCGCCGACCGGGGCGAAGCCCCGTGCCCCACCCGTGACCGGCCGCGAACCAGGTGCGGCGCTGGCGCCAAGGACCGAACCCGCCGTCACGTCAGCGCCCCGGACCGAACCCGCCGCGCCGGCGCCCGCGGCCGAACCCTGCGCCGGCCCGGCGCTGTCTGTGCGTCCGCCACCGCCGGGACGGATCACGAGCAGGTCCTGGCCATGATGACGGACGTCGGCGACGGTCCCGACATGAGTGCCAGCAGCGGTGACGACATCGAGCCCGATTAGCTGATAGTCGTGGAACTCGTCGGGATCGTCAGGGGCAGGCACATCGGCTGAGTCGATGACCAGCCACGTGCCACGCAACTGCTCCGCCCCGTCGCGGTCGGTCACTCCAGAAAAACTGACGATCAGGCCGCCAGCATGAGACCTGGCGTTGATGACCGTCAGCGGGCCGAGTGCTTCGGGCTGTGTGGCGAGCACACAGCCCGAAGCAAACCTCTGACCTGGATCGTCGGTCCGGACGTCGACCGCGACATCGCCGCGGATTCCGTGCGGGCGGCCGACGCGGCCAACGACGAGGAGCATACTCGTCAGCGGACCTCATCCAGATCGAGCAGGTCGACCCGGACATAACGGCCCCCGGCGAGCGAGCCCATAACCGTGCGGAGGGCCCTGGCGGTGCGGCCACCACGGCCGATGACCTTACCTAGATCATCCGGATGGACCCGCACCTCCAGAACCTTGCCACGGCGCAGTCCGCGAGTTGCGACCCGGACATCCTCTGGATGCTCGACGATGCCCCTCACAAGGTGCTCAAGGCTTTCCTCAAGCACCTCAGGCTCCGCTGCCGGCCTCGTCGGCTGTTGCACCGGCGCCAGCGGTGGCGTCGGCGTGGGCCGCCTCATCCGAAGCATTCTCGGGCTTGCCGGCCTCGGCGGCGGCCTTCGCCGGCTTGGTGCCGGCCCCCTCGGCGGCGGCCCTTCCCGCCTCAGCGTCGCCGGCCTCAGCGTTGCCGGCCTCAGCGTTGCCGGCCTCAGCGTTGCCGGCCTCAGCGTTGCCGACCTCAGCGTCGCCGGCCTCAGCCCTACCGGCCTTAGCCTTGGCCTCAGCGTTGCCCGCCTCAGCGTTGCCCGCCTCAGCCCTACCGGCCTTGGCCTTAGCCGCCTCAGCCTTCTCGGCGCCCGCATCAGCGCCGGCCGTCTTGGCCGCCTTCGCAGAGCGCGCTTCAGGCCTGTCCACCTTCGCCTCAGACCTTCTGCCGCGGGTCTTCTGCGTGGTCGCCGCACCCTCAGACTCGCCGTGCGTCTCCTTCAGCGCCGCGGCGAAGGCCTCCTTCTTATCCGCTCCTGGCGCACCCGTCTTGAGTGTGCCCTCCGCGCCATCTTCGCCATGGAAGCGCTGCCAATCCCCGGTGATCTTGAGGAGGTTCCTTACCGGGTCGGTTGGCTGTGCTCCGACCGACAGCCAGTACTGTGCACGCTCGGAATTGATCTCAATGAGTGAGGGCTCCAGCTTGGGGTGATACTTGCCGATTTCCTCGATGGCGCGCCCATCCCGCTTGGAGCGGGCGTCAGCGACGACAACGCGGTAGTACGGCGCATGGATCTTTCCCATGCGCTTGAGTTTGATCTTTACAGCCACGGGTGTGGTCGTCTCCCAGAGATGTCGGTACGAACGGCTCCTGCCCGGGTGGGGACCGGTGGAACCGCTCAGGCGGTGCCCGGCCTACGGGTCAGAGAGGGCCCCGCAGCCCGGGTGGTCGCGGTCACATTGTGCCAGACACCCGACGATGGCGCGTAATCGCCGCCGATCGCCGGGTCGGCGCCATAGCCGCTATCTCCCCGTCAGCTGCTCAACGGCCGCTGACTGTCGGCGCCTCCCGCTCAACTTCCCCCCCGAAAACGTCGTTCTAGCGCCCGGAATGCCCGTTTGATACGACGTTTTCGGGGGGAAGTGGTCCCTAACCGTCTGGCAACCACACCTGCCGGACGTGTGACCGGGAACCGAGTACCTCCACTGCCAGCGGTCAGGATGTGGCGCACGAGCTCCCATGCCATGCGGTCAAGCATCTGCTTGGCTGGCTGCTTTCGTGGTATCGCGTGTGTTCTGCCACCTGTATGCGGCTCGCGGGGCCGCAGGTGCGACAGAGCGCGCGCCGTTAGGGACAAATGATGGCACCCGGCGGCCTGTCTCGTGTCGCGGACCTGCGGCTTACTTGCGCTTCGGGTCCTTGCCCTTGGCAGCGCCACGCAACTTGAACGCCGCAGGAAGATCTTGAAGACCGGGCAGGTTCGTGTCCGTGGGGCTCGGCTCCCTCTTGCCCAGGCCGGGCAGGCCGGAGGCCAGGTCGCCGAGACCGCCTGGAAGACCGGAACCAGCACCCGCGCCACCGCCGCCGATCCCGGGCAGCCCGCGCGGCAATCCTTGGCCGGTTCCACGCACCAGCCCGTCCCCGTCGGGGGAGGTGGCCCGGTCGGGTGCGCCGCCCGGGCGGCCGCCCTTCGGCTTCTTCTTGCCCTTCTTGCCCCTGGCGGACTTGACCGCCTTGCGCCGCATGCCGGGAATTCCGGCCATCCCGGGCATGCCACCGCCAAGCATCTGGCGCATCATCTTCTGCGCCTCGAAGAACCGGAGGACAAGGTCTCCGACCTCGCCAATGCTCACGCCGGATCCGCCCGCGATCCGCGCCCTTCTGGAGCCGTTAATGATCTTCGGGTTGCGCCGCTCCTCGGGGGTCATCGAGCGGACGATCGCGAGCACACGGTCGAGTTGGCTGTCGTCTATCTGATTGAGCATCTCCCTGTTCTGGGCGGCGCCCGGGAGCATGCCGAGCAGGTTGCCGATCGGGCCGAGCTTGCGGACCATCAGCAACTGGTCCACGAAATCCTCAAGGGTGAAACCCTCGCCAGAGACGAGCTTGCCCGCCATCTCGGCGGCCTGGTCCTGATCGAAAGCGCGCTCCGCCTGCTCGATCAGGGTCAGCATGTCGCCCATGTCGAGGATCCGCGACGCCATCCGGTCCGGGTGGAACAGGTCGAAGTCTTCGAGTTTCTCGCCGGACGAGGCGAACATGATGGGCCGGCCGGTGAGTTCCGCGATTGAAAGCGCCGCGCCGCCGCGTGCGTCGCCGTCCAGCTTGGTGAGGACCACGCCGTCGTACCCAACCCCGTCGAGGAACGCATGCGCGGTGACCACGGCGTCCTGGCCGATCATCGCGTCGACAACGAAGAGGATCTCGTCAGGCTGTACGGCGTCCCTGATCGCGACGGCCTGGCGCATCATCTCCTCGTCGATCCCGAGCCGGCCCGCAGTGTCGATCAGGACCATGTCGTGCAGGTGAAGCTTTGCTTCCTGGACGGACTGGCGGGCGACCCACACAGGATCGCCTACGCCATTGCCTGGCTCAGGCGCGAAGACAGGAATTCGGGCCTGCTCGCCCAGAATCTGCAACTGACCGACCGCGTTGGGCCGCTGCAGGTCCGCCGCGACCAGCAACGGCGTGTGGCCCTGTGCGCGCAGCCAGAGCGCTAGCTTGGCGGCGAGCGTGGTCTTACCTGAGCCCTGCAGTCCGGCGAGCATGATGACCGTCGGCGGTGTCTTGGCGAACTCGAGCCTGCGGGTCTGCCCGCCAAGGATCTCGATGAGCTCCTCATGGACGATCTTGATGACCTGCTGCGCCGGGTTGAGGGCGGTAGAAACCGCCTCACCGCGCGACCGCTCCTTGACGCGCGCGACGAACTCTCTGACCACAGCAAGTGCCACGTCCGCCTCGAGCAGCGCGATGCGGATCTCGCGGCAGGTCGCGTCGATGTCGGCCTCGGACAGGCGCCCCTTGCCTCGCAGCGAGGAGAAGACCTGGGTCAGCCGGTCGGATAGCGTCTCGAACACGTGTCTTTGCCGTCCTCGGGCCGGGTATTGCGGATTGGCTCCCCAGGTTATCCGGTCGAAGCCGCGGAGGCGCCCTAGGCGTCCGCCGCGCGGGCACCGCCACGGTCCGCCGCATCGCGGGCACCGCCACGGTCCGCCGCCTCACGTGCGCTCTGGCCGTCCGCCGCATCGCGGGCACCGCCACGGTCCGCCCACTCGCGTGCGCCCCGGCCGTCCGCCGCCGCGCGGGCACCGCCACGGTCCGCCCCCTTGCGTGCGCTCTGGCCGTCCGCCGCATCGCGGGCACCGCCACGGTCCCCCGCCTCGCGTGCGCCCCGGCCGTCCGCCGCATCGCGGGCACCGCCACGGTCCCCCGCCTCGCGTGCGCCCCGGCCGTCCGCCGGCGAGTTGATGGCACCGGACAGCGCGGCCAGCACACGCTCCCGGATCAGTGCGCGAACCTTCTCTCCTGCAGGCGGCTTGCCCGAGCCATCCACGACGTAGAACGCGTCCACGGCCTCGGCGCCGAGCGTCTCCACGCGGGCCGCCCGAACGTCCAGGCCGCATTCGCCGAGCGCACGGCCGATCCGCCACAGCAGACCGGGCTCGTCGTGTGCACGCACTTCGACCACGGCGGCGGCGTGAGACGCGTCGTCCACCATTGTGACCTTGGGTGGCGCGACGGGCACGCCTGGTCGTGGTCGGTACGCCCGCTGTCGCCTGGCCAGCCGTTCCGCAACGTCCAGCCGACCGTCCAGCATCCGGCGCATGTCCTTTTCGATCAGGTCCGCGTCCGCTGGCGAGCCGAACTCGCGCGCCACGGTGAACACGGCCACCGCCGTGGCGCCTCTCGAAGTCGCAGTCGCCGACCGGACCACGAGGCGATGAGACGCGAGCAATCCCGCGGCCCGCCAGAGCAGACCCGGCCGGTCGGGCGCGACCAGCGTCACCTCGGAGTCATGCACGACGACGGCCGGGCCGCCGCGCGCCACCAGCTCCAGTTGCCCAGGCGAGAGCGCCGCGGGCTGCGGGAGCTCGTCGCCCGCGAGCACGGCGGCGGTGCGCTGGACCAGCTCGGCGACGAGCCCGGCCTTCCAATCGTTCCATGCGGCCGGCCCGGTGGCTTGCCCGTCCGCGATGGCGAGCGCGTGCAGCAGTTCGAGCAACTGCCTGCTGCCGACCAGTTTCGCGACCCGCTGTGCGGTCAGCGGATCAGCCAGGTCGCGCCGCGTCGCTGTCTGCGGAAGCAGAAGATGATGCCTAACGGCTGCCGCGAGCGTCTCCACATCGCCGGTCGCGAGCCCAAGCCGGTGCCCGACGTCCCTGGCCACCTCCGAGCCCGAGACGCTGTGGTCGCCCGGCCAGCCCTTGCCGATATCGTGCAGCAGCGCGCTGAGCAGAAGCAGGTCGGGACGTGCCACGTCGCGGACGAGTGGCGCGGCGGCCGCGGTGCACTCCACCAGGTGCCTGTCGACAGTGAAGGTGTGCAGTGGATTGCGCTGCGGCCTGTTGCGCACCCGTTCCCAGTCCGGAAGCAGCGCCGTGATGAGTTCTTCCTGGTCAAGGGCCTCCCACACGGTGATCGCGGCGGGCCCCGCGCCGAGCAGCCCGATGAGCGAGTCCCGCGCCTCGTCCGGCCACGGCACCGGGAGCAGCGGGCAGTCACGGAGCCTGGCAAGCGTGCCAGGGGCAAGCGGCAGCCCGCTTCGCGCCGCCGCCGCGGCGGCGCGAAGCACCAACGTGGGATCACCCGCCGGATCAGCGGCACGGGCAAGCACCACCTCGCCGTCCTGCTCGACCACACCGTCCGCGATGGGCCGGCGCTCTGCCTGCCCTCGAATGCCGCTGCCGCGGCGCTTGCCTCGAGGCCGCTTGGCCAGGCTGCGGTCCACCTGCCACCAGGTGTGATCGACGGCGTACGCGACGGTCCGTCCGGCCTCGGCAATCGTACGCAATACCGCGTCTGCGTCGAGCAGGCCAAGCGCGCGCGCCACTTCGTCCTGCTCCTGAAGCACAAGCCGGTCGGTCCCGCGACCGCTCACCTCATGCAGGGCGTGCCGGACATCCATGATCAATTCGTAGGCCGCGCGTACCCTCGGGCCGGGCGCTGGCGCCACCCACGCCGCGGCGACCGCCTGAATGGCGTGCACGTCCCTGAGCCCGCCGCGTGCTTCCTTCAAGTCGGGTTCGAGCAGGAAGGCAAGCTCGCCGAACCGCTCCGCGCGCTCAGACCCCATCGCCGCGAGTTCGGCCAGGCGGACACGTGCCGCGGCCCGCCAGTCGCCGAGCACCGTCTCACGCAACTGTGCGGTAAGGCTCGCCTCGCCCGCGATGTGCCGTGCGTGCAGCAGGCCGAGCGCGGCCTTCAGGTCAGCCTGCGCGACCCTTCTCGCCTGCGGCACAGTCCGGACGGCGTGGTCGAGTCGCGTCCCTGAGTCCCAGACCGGGTACCAGATCCGGTCCGCGAGCGAGCCGACGTCCGGGCGCCCGGCGTGAAGCAGGATGACGTCCAGGTCACTGCCCGGAGCCAGCTCACGGCGGCCGTAACCGCCCACGGCGACGAGCGCCACCGCTGGCTCCGCACCGAGCAGACTGGCGAGCCAGCGGTCGGCTTCGACCGTTCGCTGCGCACGCTGCGCAGCGAACGAAATCCTTGTGCCTCCCCTGCTTGTCATGTCGTCCCCCCCGCCTGGCCCTTGGCGCCTGCCCCTGCCCCCACGAGGCCTTGAAGCAGACTGCTAGGCGGTTCCCCCACGGGGATCCCTTTCCCTTTCCTTAGATAGCGTCCGGTCCTTAGATAGCGTCCGGGCCGCTTCCCTTTCCCTAGATAGCGTCCGGGCCGCGCTCCCCTGTCCTGACCCGGATAACGGACTCGACAGGAACTGACCAGACCTTTCCGTCGCCGATCCGGCCGGTCTGTGCCGCCTTGACGATGACATCGATGAGATCGTCGGCGTCCTCGTCGTCGGTGAGCACCTCAAGGCGTACCTTCGGCACCAGGTCCACCTGGTACTCGGCACCCCTGTACACCTCGGTATGGCCACGCTGCCTGCCGTATCCGCTGGCCTCTGTGACCGTCATGCCACGTACGCCGAACGCCTGCAGCGCGGTCTTCACCTCTTCGAGCTTGAACGGCTTGATGACGGCCGTGATGAGCCTCATCCCTGCACCAGCTCCTCTGCCCTCTCACCTGCTGCCTTCTCACCTGCCTGAACACGGACGCGGCGGCGCCGTCCCCCGGCAGGCTGTCCCGCACGCCCGTGGCGCGTGCGTTTCATGCGCACCTCTGGGGTGGTCCACGCTCTTGCTGGGTGCCGCGCCCTGCGACCTGCCATGACCTTCTGCCAGCGGCGTTTCGGCTCATGTGATGGTGTGTTTCGGCGGTGTGAAACCAGCGGCCGTATGTTTCAGTGATGTTTCGCAACTCCGCAGTAATCTTAACGGCGGCATTGAACGGCGAAACTAGGCCCTTCGACCCTACCGGCGGCCAGCGAACGCGGGTAAAGCTCCCTGGTGGAGCGGTGGGCCGCCACGGCTAGCGAATCCCTGGGTCGGACGCGGCCCACCGCGCACGGGACGTCGGGCGGGCCGGAACTTGGCCCGGGCTTCGGGCCCGAACTGATCCGCATCACGCCGCGCCGCATCGTCGCGTTTGGCATCGACGAGGACCGTACCGCGCGGAACGTCTCGCCGGCTTCATGGAACCGTCAGGCGCCATCGTGGGCAACCTGCCGAGGGCCGTCTAAAGTGGCGGCATGGGAGCGCTTCCCGAGCCACAGACTCCCCGGTCGTCCACCACATCCCGCGCGGCCCGGCTTCGTGCGGGGGACGCGGACCGCGAGGCGGTCGCCGACCGGCTGCGGGTCGCGGCCGGCGAGGGTCGGATCAGTCTCGCGGAACTCGATGAGCGCGTCGAGCGAGCGTACTCGGCCAGGACGTTTGCGGAGCTGGAGACCCTCGTCGAGGACCTGCCGACCCAGCAGGGCCCGGTTCCGGACCCGGATCGGCTTGTGCTGCGGACCGGTGCAGGAAACATCACTCGGAAGGGCTACTGGATCGTGCCCAGGCACATCACCGCGCACTGCGGGATGGGTAACGTGAAAATCGATTTCACCCAGGCCCACTGCCCGCACCGCGACGTCATGGTCGAGGCGACCTGCAAGTCAGGGAATGTCACCATGATCGTCCCGCGCGGCTGGTCGGTACGCATCGAGCAGACGGACGCCAGCTGGGGCGATGTCGTCAACAAGGCCACCGGCCGGCCCGATCCCGGCGCCCCGACACTGCATGTCATCGCCTACGCCCGGCTGGGAAACATCAAGGTCCGCTATCCATACGTGAAGTGCGGGAACTCGCCGCGGCGGTGACGACGGCCGCGGCCGGTCAGCCAGGGAAGCTTCTCAGCCGCCGAGGATGGCGTCGATGTATGCCCCGGGATCGAAGGGCGCGAGGTCGTCAGGCCCCTCACCGAGCCCGACCATTTTGACGGGAACGCCCAGTTCACGCTGGACCGCGATGACGATCCCGCCCTTGGCGGTGCCGTCGAGCTTGGTGAGCACGATCCCGGTGACGTCCACGACCTCGGCGAAGACCCGTGCCTGCCGCAGGCCGTTCTGGCCGGTGGTCGCGTCAAGGACGAGCAGGACCTCGTCCACGGGCAACTGCTTCTCGATGACCCGCTTCACCTTGCCGAGTTCGTCCATCAGGCCGGTCTTGGTGTGGAGCCGACCTGCGGTGTCCACAATGACCACGTCGACGGCCGCGGCGATGCCCTCGCTCACCGCCTCGTACGCCACGCTGGCGGGGTCGGCGCCCTCCCGATCGGACCGGACGACGCGGGCACCTACCCGCTGCCCCCAGGTTTGCAGCTGGTCCACCGCCGCGGCGCGGAACGTGTCCGCTGCGCCGAGCAGCACGGTCCGCCCGTCGCCGACCAGCACCCGTGCCAGCTTCCCGCAGGTCGAGGTCTTGCCTGTCCCGTTCACCCCGACCATGAGCACCACTGCCGGCCTGCCGCCACGCGGCTCGACGCGCAAGGCCCGCTCGCTGCCTGAGCCGATCTGCGCGAGCAGTTCGGCCTTCAGCATCGCCCGCACATCATCCGGGCTGCGGGTACCGAGCACCTTCACTTTGGTCCGCAGATCATCCACGATCTGCCGGCTCGGCGCTACGCCCACGTCCGCGGTGATAAGGGTGTCTTCGATCTGCTCCCATGCCGCCTCGTCGAGCGCATCCCTGGACAGCAGGCCGAGCAGCACCGACCCGAACGCTCCCTGCGACCTCGCGAGCCTCGCGCGCAGCCGGACCATCCGCCCGGCAGACGGGGGCGGCCTCTCGATCTCGGGTACGGTCGGCAGTTCCACTATGAGCGGTGGCTCCGGGGCGATCGTGCCTGTCGCACCGGATCCGCCGGTCACTTCTGGGCCCGCCCGCTGGCCCTCTGCGGGTGGCGCGGGTGGTCTCTCGAGCGGGGCGCCGCGCCTTCTGCCGGGACGAAGGAAGAACAGTCCACCGCCGACGACGAGCACGACACAGATGGCGATAACCAGGATCAGATAAGCCATGACGGTCCAGTCTCGCAGACGAACAGCCGCCCAGTGCGACCGGCGCCTGGTGTGAACCTAGCTCACCGCGGCCCAGGTTCGCCCGGGCCGACCCGTGCCAGCGCGCGCAGCCGTTCGGGATGATCGTGGGGAACGCCAGCAGGCCCTCGCGCGCCGACTTCGTTCCGCGGGGGCCATGTCCGGCTTGGACTGTGCGATGGAGATGGCCGCGCGGCGCTTGCGAGCCTCCACGTGCCCGGTCAACGATCCAGTGGGGCTGCAGCGGGAATCGGCATGGCATGAGGAGGAGATCGCCGGATGGCCGCACCCACGGATGAGCCAGACAGGCGGCGGACGACGTCAAGCGGACGCGGACTCCCGCAGGCGCTGGCTCACCACCGCGGACACACCGTCGCCGCGCATGGTGATGCCGTAGAGCGCGTCGGCGACCTCCATCGTGCGCTTCTGGTGGGTGATGATGATGAGCTGCGAACTCTCCCGCAGTTCCTCGAAGATGCCCAGCAGGCGCTGCAGGTTCACGTCGTCGAGCGCGGCCTCGACCTCGTCGAGCACGTAGAACGGCGACGGGCGGGCCTTGAAGATCGCCACCAGATAGGCGATGGCTGTCAGCGACCGCTCACCACCGGACAGCAGCGACAGCCGTTTCACCTTCTTGCCCGGCGGGCGGGCCTCGACCTCCACCCCGCTGGTCAGGATGTCGTCGGGCTCGGTGAGGAGCAGCCTGCCCTCGCCGCCGGGGAACAGCCGCGCGAAGATGTGCTCGAATTCCCTCGCGGTGTCCTCATACGCGGCGGCGAACACCTGCTGGACCCGGTCGTCCACCTCCCTGATCACCGTCAGCAGGTCACGCCGCGTCTTCTTGAGGTCCTCCACCTGCGATGACAGGAACGCGTGCCGCTCCTCCAAGGCCGCGAACTCTTCAAGCGCGAGCGGGTTTACCTTGCCGAGCCTGGCAAGCTGACGCTCGGCGACGCCAGCGCGGCGCTCCTGCGCCTCCCGGTCGTAGACGCCGGGCGGCACGCCCTCGGGTGCGTCGGCCGGCGGCGGGACGGCCGCTTCAGGCCCGTACTCGGCCGCGAGCGCCTCGGCGTGCACCCCGAACTCCTCCACGGCGCGGCCCTCGATCTGCTCCAGCCGCAGCCGCTGCTCGGCCCCGGCGATCTCCGCCGTGTGGGCCGCGTCGACCAGCGTGTCGTGCTCGGCTGCGAGTTCCCGCAGTCGCCCGCGCACGGCCTTCAGCTCCGCGGCCCGCGCATTTCCCGCCGCCTCGGCGGCCTCACGCCCGGCATCTGCCGCCGCGACATGCCCCTCGATGCGCGACGTGGCGTAAGCGGCGCCCCTGGCGACGGCGCCCGCGGTCACGGCCTGCTTCGCGCGCATCTCACGACGCCGCTTGGCCTGCTCGATGGCCGCGCGTTCCTTCGCCGCCGCCGCCGCGAGCGCGTCCGCGCGGCCTGCGATCGCCCGCACCCGCTCCTCGACGGTGCGGACGGCGAGCCGGGCCTCCATCTCCGCGTTCCGCGTGACCTCACGCCGGTGCGCCAGGATCTCCCGCTGGCTGCCGCTCTCCGCATCCTCGCCTGACTCGGCGAGCTGCGTATCGGCTTCGACCTCGTCAAGCCGCCGCTCAAGCCCGGCGAGCTTGTCCAGGTCAGCGTCCCGCGACCGCTCGGCGGCCTCGATCGCCCTGGCAAGTCGCTCCGCTTCGTCGGCCGCCGCCCGCGCCGCACCGCCAAGCCTGCCGAGCCTGCCGGATACCTCCGCAGCGGCGGCCGCCGCCTCACGCACAACACCCGCGGATTCGGCCACCGCGCGCTGCGCCCGTTCCTCCTCCGCGACCGCGGTCGCGAGCAGGCGGGCGGTCGCCGCGCACCGCCCGTCCGCCTCTGCGAGCTTGGCCACGGTCTCGTCTGCCGCCGCCCGCACCTCTATCTGGCTCGGCCCGTGCGCCGACCCGCCGTACGCCCACTGCGCGCCAAGCAGGTCGCCGTCCCTCGTGACCACTCGCAGCCGCGGGTGCTCCCGCACGACCTCACGCGCGGACGGAAGGTCAGCGGCAACGACGACGGCGGACAGCAGTTCGGCGACTGCTTCAGCGAGCTCTGCCGGTGCACGCACAAGATCAACCGCATACGTAACGGCCGGAGGCAGGGCGACACGATCGCCATGCGCGTGCGGCGTGAGGCGGATCAGGGCTGGGGGCGCGGCGCGGCTGCCTGACGTGCCGTCACCTGCCGGGGAAGACACCGCGGAAACCGTGGGCACCCCGGCCTCGCAGGCTGACGCGTCCAGCGCGGAGTCAGCCGAGGATGTCGCGGGCACCGTGGGAACCCCGGCCGTGCTCCGTGACCCGTTCCGCACAGGCTGAGGCGAGGCCACCGCTGCCGAGGACGCGATGACCGCGCCGACCTTGCCCGCGCCCTGCGTCCTGAGCTCGGTGATCACGGCGGCCGCGGCATCAAGGTCCGCGACGGCGATGGCGTCGGCAGCGGCGCCGAGCGCCGCCGCGACCGCGGCCTGGGCGCCGTCATCGACGCCGAGCAGGGCGGCAACGGGCCCAAGCACGCCGCGGAACCTGCCGGGATCCGCGAGCACAGTCCCTGCCGCGTCCGTCCCTGCACGCAGGCTCAGCTGGAGCGCCTCCGCGCGTGCGTGCAGTGCCGCACGCTCTCTGCTTGCCTGATGCTCGTCGGCGCGCAACTCCTTCACCTGCTGCGCGGCCTGCGCCGCCACGGCCTTCGTGTCCTCGTGCGCCGCGTCAAGGTCGGCATGGTCGCCAGTCCGGGCGGTTACGCGCTGCTCAAGCTCTGTGTGCTCCGCCTGCGCACGCGCTGATCTGGCTTGTGCCTGCGCAGCGGCCGCGGACAGCCGTCCTACCTCCTCGGTGGCCGCGTCGGCGTGACTGCGCAGGGCTTCGGCTTGCTGGCGGAGCCTTGCGGCCCGCTCGGCCCGTTCGGCCGCCACCCTGGACGCCGCCGACAGCCGCTCCTCGGCCTCGGCGAGCGCCGCATCCGCGGCGGCACGTTCACGTACCGACGCCGCGAGGCAGGCACGGTCGGCATCCAGCCGCGCGGACAACTGCGTCTCCTGTTCACGAGTCTGCTCGGCTTCCGCGGCAAGCTCGGCTGGGTCGCGGCTGGTCCTGGCCGGTTCTTCTTCGGCACTCAGATGGTGGTGCCGCTCTGCGGCGAGCGCAGCGACCCCGCGCAGCCGTTCGGCCAGGGCGGAGAGCGCGAACCACGTGTCCCGCGCGCCGGCGAGCCTCGGCGCGTCCTGCGCCGCCGCGGCCTCGAGGGCGGCCTCGAGCTGCTTGGCCCGCTCGAGCTCGGCGGCCGTGGCAGCGCGCCGCTCCGCGACGAGCGCCTCACCGGCCTCCTCGCGACCGAGTGCCGCCTGGAGCGTCACGTAATCGTCTGCGAGCAGCCGCAACCTGGCATCGCGCAACTCGGCCTGGATGACAACGGCCCTGCGTGCGATCTCCGCCTGCCGGCCGAGCGGCTTGAGCCTGCGCCCAAGTTCCGCGGTCAGATCCACCAGGCGGGTGAGGTTCGCCTGCATCGCCTCGAGCTTCCGCAGCGCCTTCTCCTTGCGCCTGCGGTGCTTGAGTACGCCGGCAGCCTCCTCGATCAGGGCACGCCGCGCCTCAGGTCCCGCGTGCAGGACCTCGTCAAGCTGACCCTGGCCGACGACCACGTGCATCTCGCGGCCCATGCCAGAATCGGACAGCAACTCCTGGACATCGAGGAGGCGGCAGTGAGCGCCGTTGATGGCGTATTCACTCTGCCCGGACCGGAAGAGGAGCCTGCTCAGCGTCACCTCGGCGTAGTCGATCGGCAGGGCACCGTCGCTGTTGTCGATGGTAAGGGTCACCTCGGCGCGGCCGAGCGGCGGCCGGGACGATGTGCCGGCGAAGACGACGTCCTCCATCTTGCCGCCGCGCAGCGACTTGGCGCCCTGCTCGCCCATGACCCAGCAGAGCGCGTCCACGATGTTGGACTTGCCCGACCCGTTTGGGCCCACGGCGCACGTGATCCCTGGCTCGAAGCGAAGCGTGGTCGCCGAGGCGAAGGATTTGAACCCGCGCAACGTGAGGCTCTTGAGGTACACCCGCGAGCACTCCTCCTCACTCGGTTGCTGCCGGGTCGCTGCAGTTCCGCACCCTACCGCGACGGTCTGGCCGGCTCGGGTATGTCAGCGGCGAGCCGCAGGCCGACTTGCGGGGCGGCTCCCCCGTTGCCCGGCTCCCCCGTTGCCCGGTTCCTCCTAGCCGCGCCGACGCCTCATTGCAAGCGTGGCATGCGGTGCCAGGCAAATGGGCAGCATACGGCCAAAATCCCGCCCTGGCGTACGACCAGAAACGAATAGGGGCGCCGGACCGGCGCCCCTATTCCGTCGTTGGTGGCCCTCGTCAGGTGAGCGCAGGCTCCCTTGCGAGCACAGGCTCGCGAGAAGGAACCAGCAAGTCGTGGCCAATCTCCGCTTCAAGCGCATCATTCTCTCGCTGGAGCCTGACGAGCTCTGCCTCCAGGTCGCGTACGCGCTGCTGGAGGCGGCGCATCTCGGCGACCATACGCGGATCTGGACCGCCGACGTGGCCGAGTATAGCCTTCGCCATGGTAAAAGGTCCTCCACACTGAGTGACCAGAGTGGGCACACGCACAAAACACGCCCGAAAAACATGCGGAAGGGTGCGCGGCGGTGGTAGTACTAGGGTGCCACCCAGCCGTTGACCAGTCAAGTTGAGCCGTGATGCGCCACGCTGGCGCTCACCGCGACACGAAGCTGGAAAGCCCGTCTTCATCCGGTTCACCCCAGCGTGCGATGATACCGGCGACCCGGCCAGGCGCGGTGGGGCCGTCCAGCAGGGCGAGGAGCCGCACGCACGCGGACCGCGGACCTTCCGCGACGACCTCAACCCGGCCATCGGGAAGATTCGTCGCCGACCCCGCGAGACCGAGTTCGAGCGCGCGCGCCCGGACCCACCAGCGGAACCCGACTCCCTGAACCCAGCCGTCCACCCACGCCGTCAGCCGCACCCGCGGCACCGCGCCACGCGGTGCCCGGCCTGAACCCGGCGCCCGGCCTGAATCACATGAGCCCGGCATTCGCCGTCACCATCTGGCGCGGCGGGGCCGGGGCTGGCATCGCGGGCAACTGTAGGCCGACCTGCTCATGAAGGCGTCGCGGCGGACGGGCTCGCCGCATCGGGGGCAGGGTTGCCCGGCCCGTCCGTACACCGCGAGCGACCGTCCGAAGTACCCGCTTTCGCCGTTCACGTTGACGTATAGCGCGTCGAACGAGGTCCCCCCCGCGTGCAGCGCGTCGCAGAGCACCGCGTGGGTGGCCGTGAGCAGGCGCTCCACCTCAGGGCGGCGAAGTTTATCGGTGGGGCGAGCCCAGTGCAGCCGCGCCCGCCAGAGCGCCTCGTCAGCATAGATGTTGCCGACGCCGCTGATCAGTGACTGGTCAAGCAGCGCCCGCTTGACACCGGTGCGTCTGCGGCGAAGCGCCGCGGCGAAAACCGCTGGATCGAATGTGGTCTCGAGCGGGTCTGGCGCGATGTGCGCGATCGGTGCAGGCAGGTCGGCTCCGCCCGGCACCAGGCACAGGTGGCCGAATGTGCGCTGATCCACGAACCGAAGGTCGGGCCCGGAGTCTGTGAAGGTGAACCGGGCGCGCACGTGGCTGGAGAGCGGGCGCTCCGGCTCGCCGATCACCAGTTGCCCGCTCATCCCGAGATGTGCGAGCAGCGCGTCCCCGCCTCCTGCTGCAGCGCCAGCAGCGGCATCAGTACCAGCAGCGGCATCAGTACCAGCAGCGGCATCAGCGCCAGCAGTACCAGCAGTACCAGCAGCGCCAGCAGCGCCAGCAGCGCCAGCAGCGCCAGCAGCGCCAGCAGCGGCATCAGTACCAGCAGTACCAGCAGTACCAGCAGCGCCACTCATGGGCAGCCACAGGTATTTGCCACGGCGGCGGGCAGCGGTGATCAGGCGGCCCGACAGGCGTGCCGCGAAGTCATCGGGGCCTGCCGCATGCCTTCGCACGGCCCGCGGGTGCAGCACGGTGGCCGTCTCGATCGTGCGGCCGACCGCGTGCCGCTCGAGCCCGGCGCGCACGACCTCCACTTCGGGCAGTTCAGGCACGGGTCACCATTCCAGGCTTTCACACCGCCCGGGGCGAGCCGTCGGAGCCGCCTGCCCCGGTGTCGTCGGGATCCACGGATTGCTTCTCGTGAGCCGCGCCGTTCCCGCTTACGGAATCGGCCGCGCCCGGGGAGCGCCCGGTCTTGCGCGCCGAGTCCGCGCCGATCGCCCTCCAGGCAACCTCGGCGGCCTCCTGCTCGGCCTCCTTCTTCGACCGGCCCGCGCCCGAACCGTAGACCTTGCCGCCGACGCGGACGACCGCACGGAAGGACTTCTGGTGGTCGGGCCCGCTCTCTGTCACCTGATACTCGGGCACGCCAAGCATCTCGGCGGCAGTCAGCTCCTGTAGGGAGGTCTTCCAGTCAAGCCCGGCGCCGAGGCGCGCCGAGCGGGCGATCACCGGATCGAACAGGCAGTGCACAAGCGTGGACGCATCGCGGAGCCCACAGTCCAGGTAGACCGCGCCGATGATGGCCTCGAGCGTGTCCGCGAGGATGGAGGACTTGTCGCGTCCGCCGGTACCCTCTTCGCCGCGGCCGAGCCTGATGTGGCGGCCGAGGTCAAGACCGCGCGCTACGCCCGCGAGCGCCCGCATGTTAACCACGGCCGCCCGCAGCTTGGCAAGCTGGCCCTCGGGAAGATCCGGGTGCTCACGGAACAAGGTGTCCGTCACCACCAGGCCGAGCACCGAGTCGCCCAGGAATTCCAGGCGCTCGTTCGTGGGCAATCCCCCGTTCTCGTACGCGTACGATCGGTGAGTCAGCGCCCGGTCGAGCAGTTCGGGACCGAGCGGGACGCCGATGGCGGCAAGCAGTTCGGCAGGGTCAGGCTCAGCGGGGCCACCGTTGGCCGGTGGCTCACCGCTCATCACGCTCACCGTGTTCCTCTCCAGTCCCCGCCCTCGCCTGCGCGTATAGCTCATCGTGCCCGCCATACGGCGGACTGTGGCGGCAGGACACGCGAACGGTGGCGCTTCCGGCTGATGACGGGCACACCGATACGGGCATGGCGGCATATTTCCGCATGCCGATTCCGCCAGCCGGTGCACTGTGCCGCACGGATAGGGATCTCGTGGAGTGCGGAGCCCTATGCGGGCGTGACCTGACGGCGGTTATACGTGCCACAGGTCGGGCACGCGGTGTGCTGAAGCTTTTGTTCATGGCACTGCGGGCACTCCATAAGCGCAGGCGCGGTGGTCCTCCACCGTGCCCGGCGCGCCCGGGTGTTGCTCCGCGACATCTTCCGCTTCGGGACGGCCACGTCAGCCCTCCTGTCGATCGTCTGCGTGATCCCGGCCGATCCGGGCCGCAGTGTCGGCTGTGTCCAGCAGCCGCAGCGCCGCCCACCGTGGGTCGGCGCCTTCGCCATGGCCGTGCTCCGAGCCGAGGTCCGCAAGCCGCGCACCACACTCGGCGCAGAGGCCGGGACAGTCACCCGAACACAGCGGCGAGAGCGGCAGCGCAAGCAGCACCGCGTCGCGGCAAACCGGCTCAAGGTCGAGCAGGTCACCGTCGAGGTAGTGATCCTCTTCTGTTGCCTCGCTGTCCCCAGTGTTACGGACAGCCGGGTAACAGAAGAGCTCCTGGAACCCGACCTCGGTCGACGAGGTTATGGGATCCAGACAGCGAGCGCACTCACCGGTGAGCGGCGCCCGTACTGTGCCGGAAACCAGCACGCCTTCCATCACCGCCTCGAGCCGGATTTCCAGCTCGACATCGGCGCCCGCAGGGACGCCGACCAGCTCAACACCGAAGCCAGCGGGTGCCACCACGGTGCGGTGCTCAGCACACGAATAGCCCGGCTGGCGTCCGAGCGAGCGTGCGTTGAACACGAACGGACCGTGGGCATCGCGAGATGCCGTGTGATTACTGCTTCCGTGTGGCATAGCTGATAACGGTGTTGGGCACGACGGGGGCAGCCTACCCGACGACCATCAGGTAACCAACTCGGGCCGCTACGGCCCACCGCGACAGCCCGGCACGGCAACGTGGCCGCGCAGCCCGCAGGCGAGGGCTGCGGTACGGTACGCCGCCCCCGCGACAGGCGGGCGCCACAGCCAGGCTCCGCCGCATCAGGCGATGGTTGCACTGCGGGACGCTCCCGGGGACATGCCGCGCGTGCACAGTTCGCCGTCTGGTGCTCACGACTCGTTGATGCGGTCTCGAAGCCGCTGCACGACGTTCGCGGGCACCAGGCCGCTTACATCGCCCCCGTACTGTGCGATCTCCTTGACCAGGCTCGACCTCAGGAAGGAATAGAGCGGATTGGTGGTCATGAACAGCGTCTCGACGCCGGCGAGGCTGTAGTTCATCTGCGCCATCTGCATCTCGTACTCGAAGTCGCTGACCGCGCGCAGGCCCTTAATGATGGCTGAGATCTGGTTAACCTTGCAGAAATCGACAATAAGTCCGTGAAACTTCGCCACCCGGACGTTGGAGAACCCCGCGGTCGCCTCATGCAGCATGTGGACGCGCTCATCGTCGGTGAACATGCTCTGCTTGGAGATATTGATCAGGACCGCGACGACGACCTCGTCATAGATGCGCGCCGCCCGTCCGATGATGTCGAGATGCCCGTTCGTTACCGGGTCGAAAGAGCCTGGGCTGACGATACGACGCACGCCGATCCACCCTCCATTTGGCCACTCAAGCGCCTGCCGCGAGACCGTACCAGAGCGCCGCGTCACCGTAGCAGCGTGCCCGGTCCGCGACGTACCCGGGCGGCCAGGCGAGCGGAGCGCCGCCTGTCCTGCGCTCCACCGCGACAAGCGCACCCTCCACCAGCCAGCCTCCCGCGCGCAGCGCCCGGAGCATCGCGGCGACCTCCTCGTCGCCGACCGCGTATGGCGGATCGGCGAATACGAGATCATAGCCCTCTCCGGCGCCGCCGGTGGGGCCGGGTAGGGAGTTGGGCGAAGAGCGCGGGGCGGACCGGGGCGGGAAGCCAGGCGCGGGCGCTCCTGGCCGCGGCGGCCGGCGGGACCGCGGGCGAGCACGCGCTCGACGCGGCCGGGGGCCAGGCACGCACCAGGCAGGTCAAGCGCCGCGATGTTCGCCCTGATCACCCGGATCGCCGCGGGCGCGGACTCCACGAGCAGCGCGTGTACGGCGCCACGGGACAGCGCTTCAAGGCCGACCGCTCCAGAACCCGCGTACAGATCCAGCACGCGGGCGCCGCTGAGCGAGCCAAGCACCGCCTGCACGGTCCCGAACAGGCCTTCACGCGTGCGGTCGCTCGTCGGCCTGGTGGCCAGGCCCGGCGGCACCACCAGCCTCCGGCCCCCTGCGGCTCCCGCGATAACCCGGGTCATGGCGGGCTCATGGTTCGTGAGGCGATCATGGTGCGTGAGCCGCGGTGGTTGTGCCCCAGTCGTCGCGTGCGGCGTGACGGGCGGTGCCGGGCGGGCGGCGCCGCAGGCCGTGCCTGGCGTGCCGCGCGATGGGTGGCGCACCTGGCCGTGCAGGCGGCGCGCGGCATCATGCTTTCTCCAGGTAACCGGCCCGCTCCGGATCGACAAGCCCGGCCAGCGCCGCAGCAAGCGCGGGATGGTGGCCGAGCCCAGGATCGGCACTGACCAGCGCGGTCGCCTCCGCTCGGGCCTGGCCGATCAGATCCTCATCGCGCAGCAGGGTGAGCAACTTGAGGTGCGACCTACGTCCGGACTGCGCGGCGCCGAGCACGTCACCCTCACGGCGCTGCTCAAGGTCCAGGCGGGAAAGCTCGAATCCGTCGACCGTGGCGGCCACCGCATCGAGCCGCGCCCGCGCCTTTCCTCCGGCGGGCGCCTCCGTGACGAGCAGGCACAACCCGGGCTCGCTGCCACGGCCAACCCGGCCGCGCAGCTGGTGCAACTGCGACACGCCGAACCGGTCGGCGTCCATGACCACCATGACCGAGGCATGGCGGACGTCCACCCCGACCTCGACCACCGTAGTCGCGACGAGCACATCAAGGTCACCGGCGGCGAAGGCGCGCATCACCCGGTCCTTCTCGTCCGGGTGCAGGCCGCCGTGCAGTACGGCGAGGCGCAGCCCGGCCAGCGGGCCGCTGGCGAGCTTGGGCGCGATGTCGAGCACCGCGAGCGGCGGCCTGGACACCGGTTCGTCCCCGTAGCCGTCCGCAGCGAGGGCGTTGCCCGCATCCGAGTCATCCGTTGGGGATCCTGCCTCGCCAATGCGGGGGCAGACCACGTACGCCTGGCGGCCCTTGGCCACCTCCTCGCGCAGGCGCTCCCACGCACGCTCGAGGTACCGGGGCTTCTCCGCCACCGGCACCACATGGGTGGCGATGGGCGAGCGGCCCTTGGGCAGTTCGGTGAGGGTCGACACGTCCAGGTCGCCGAATACCGTCATCGCGACGGTGCGCGGGATCGGCGTCGCGGTCATGACGAGCACGTGCGGGCGGCCGGACGTGCGCGATGCCGCACGCTCACGCAGCATGTCCCGCTGCTCCACGCCGAACCGGTGCTGCTCGTCGATCACGACGAGGCCGAGGTCCGCAAACTGCACATGCTCCTGGAGCAGGGCGTGCGTCCCGACGACGATTCCTGCCGCGCCCGACGCCGCCTCAAGCAGCGCCTCGCGCCGCGCGGCCGCCCCCTGTGAGCCCGTGAGCAGCGCAACGCGAGTGGCTCGCTCCGCCGCGTCCAACTGGCCCGCCCTGGCGAGCGGGCCAAGCAGCTCGCCGATCGAGCGGTAATGCTGCTGCGCGAGCACCTCCGTCGGCGCGAGCAGCGCGGCCTGCCCACCCGCGTCTACCACCTGCAGCATCGAGCGGACCGCGATGACGGTCTTGCCCGCGCCGACCTCGCCCTGCAGCAACCGGTGCATCGGATGGCCGCGGGCCAGGTCAGCGGCGATCGTCTCGCCCGCGGCTTGCTGGCCGCCGGTCAGGGTGAAGGGCAGGGCGCGATCGAATTCGGCAAGCAGGCCGCCGTCACGGCCGCGGCGTGGCTCGGCGGGAACCGCCTCCGCCGCAACCCGGCGCTGCGCGAGTGCCACCTGAAGCAGGAACGCCTCGTCCCACTTCAGCCGCTTTCGCGCCCGCGCGGCCTCGGCGGACGTGGCCGGCCGGTGGATGCCCATGAACGCATCGCGCAGGCCACAAAGCCCGTAGCGTTCGCGCACCTCCGGCGTGAGCGGGTCGTCGACGCTGCCGAGCGTGTCGAGCACGATCCGGACGGCGTTCGCGATCTTCCACGACGGCAGGTCCTTCGTCGCCGGGTAGACGGGGATCAGTTCGGTGGCGAACTGTTCCGCCTTGCTCGGGTCGAGGTCGGCGACGGGCTCGAAGTCGGGATGCGCGAGCTGGCGCTTGCCCTTGAATGCGGACACCTTCCCGGCGAACAAGCCGTACGTGCCGGGCTTCAGCGTTGACTCCCAGTAGGCGTTCCGGTTGAAGAAGGTGAGGACCAGCCGGCCGCGTCCGTCTGTCACGGTCACCTGGGTGAGGCGGCCCCGCCCGCCTGTCATTTTGCGGCTGGTAACCGTAGCCACCCGGGCGAGAACCGTCACATCCTCGCCTTCGCGCAGCGACGCCAGATCCGTCAGCTCACCACGCTGCGCGTACCTGCGCGGGTAGTGACCAAGCAGATCGCCGACGGTATGCAGGTCCAGGCCCGCGGCGAGTTTTTTCGCCGCCGGGCCGCCTACCACCCTCGGCAGGGCCTCATCGAGCACAGTGCTTGCGGTGCTTGCTGTGCTGGCGGTGCGTGCGGTGCTGGCGGTGCTTGCGGTGCTTGCTTTGCTGGCTGTGCTTGCTTTCATCGCCCGATCCCGTTGCCGTCCCTCCGCATCCTCGCGCTCGTTCATTCTCACGCGGCTGGCGGCGCCCCGTGTACTACCACATGGAATGCTGTGACGTACGGGCCGCGGGCTTGCGGCGAATGGGCGCCGGTGCCTGACGGCGCAGCATACATGGGTAGTTCTCGATTGGAACTAATCGTGCTAAGTATCCCTGGCGAGATCCAAGCCAGCCTGTTCGACCTGGACGGCGTGCTCACCATGGCCGCGAACGTGCACGGGGCGGTCTGGAAGGCGATGTCCGACAGCTACCCGCGCGAACGAGCGCAACGCACCTGCGAGCCTTTCTTCGCCTTCGACCCCGTCACCGACCACGAGACAGATGCGGACGGCAGGCCGCAGGCCGGCATCGTGGTGAGCGATCTGGCTGGTCTTCTGGACAAGCCGTGATCGGGTATCCTTCCTTCCCTGTCGAGCCGTGGGGCCTGCGGGAGACTGAGCTCAAGCTCGATCTGCTCGCCCAGGCGGAGTCGGTGTTCTCCCTGTCGAACGGCCACATTGGCTGGCGCGCCAACCTGGACGAAGGCGAGCCCCACGGCCTGCCAGGCTCCTACCTCAACGGCGTGTACGAGGTGCGGCCGCTGCCGTACGCGGAGCGCGGTTACGGCTTCCCCGAGTCGGGCCAGACGGTCGTCAACGTGACCAATGGCAAGGTGATCCGGCTGCTCGTGGACGACGAACCGCTCGACATCCGTTACGGTGACCTGCGCTCACACGAGCGGTTCCTCGACTTCCGCAGCGGCGTGCTGAGCCGCAGCGCGGAGTGGGTCTCCCCCACCGGGCGCCTGATCCGGACCACGTCGGAGCGCATCGTGTCGCTCACCCAGCGCGCCATCTGCGCCATCAGCTACGAGGTCGAGCCCGTTGACGGCCCGGCGCGGCTTGTCGTGCAATCCGAGCTGGTCACCAACGAGCAGCTTCCCGATCTTGGCGGTGATCCCCGGGTCGCCGCCGCGCTCAAGGCCCCGCTGCGGTCGGAACTCCACTTCGCACGCGGCGCGGGTGCGCTGCTCCTGCACAGCACCAAAAAGAGCGGGCTGCGGGTCGGCGCGGCTATGAGCCATGTCGTTGAGTGCCCGGAGGACTGCGGGACCGACGCGGAAAGCTTCCCCGACGTGGGCCGGGTGACGGTCAACGCGTTCCTGCGGCCCGGGCAGCGGCTGCGGATCATTAAGTTCGTGGCGTATGGCTGGTCAGGGATGCGCTCGCTGCCTGCGGTACGTGACCAGATCGAAGCGGCGCTCAGCGCCGCACGGCGGACGGGCTGGGACGGCCTGCTCACCGAGCAGCGTTCCTTCCTCGACGACTTCTGGGACCGCGCCGACGTCCAGCTTGATGGCGACACCGAGATCCAGCAGGCTGTGCGGTTCGGGCTCTTCCATCTGCTGCAGGCGGGCGCCCGCGCGGAAGCCCGGGCGATCCCTGCGAAAGGCCTCACCGGCCCCGGCTACGATGGGCACACGTTCTGGGACACGGAAACGTTCGTCCTGCCCGCGCTCACCTACACGGTTCCCGACGCGGCGGCCGCCGTGCTGCGCTGGCGGCACAGCACACTCGGCCACGCCTACGAACGGGCGAGGCAGCTCAACCTCAAGGGAGCGGCCTTTCCCTGGCGCACGATCCACGGCGAGGAGTGCTCGGGCTACTGGCCCGCGGGGACGGCCGCGTTCCACATCGGCGCCGATATCGCCGATGCGGTCGTCCGGTATGTGCATGCCACCGGGGACGACGAGTTCGAGCGCACCATCGGCCTCGAACTGCTCACAGGCACCGCGCGGCTATTCCGCTCACTCGGCCATCACGACGCCGCGGGTAACTTCCGCATCGACGGTGTCACCGGCCCGGACGAGTACAGCGCGCTGGCCGACAACAACGTGTACACGAACCTCATGGCCCAGCGGAACATGCGGGCCGCGGCGGACGCGGCTAAACGCCATCCCGAGCGCGCACACGAACTCGGCGTCGACGAAGAGGAGATGGCCGGCTGGCGCGACGCGGCCGAGGCCATGTTCATTCCCTACGACGAGGCGCTCGGCGTGCATCCGCAGAACGAGTTGTTCACCAGCCACGAGGTCTGGAATTTCGCCGAAACGCCACCGGACAAGTACCCGCTCCTGCTGCACTATCCGTATTTCGATCTGTACCGCAAGCAGGTGGTCAAGCAGGCCGACCTGGTGCTGGCCATGCAGATCTGCCCAGACTTCTTCAACGACGAGCAGAAGGCGCGCAACTTCGACTACTACGACCGGCTGACCGTCCGGGATTCGTCACTTTCCGCGTGCACCCAGTCGGCCGTCGCCGCGCAGGTGGGCCATCTGCGGCTGGCCTACGACTACCTCGCGGAGGCCGCGCTGATGGACCTGGAGGATCTCGAGCACAACACCAAGGATGGGCTGCACATCGCCTCGCTCACTGGGGCGTGGAACGCCCTGGTGACCGGTTTCGGCGGGATGCACCGCCACAACTCGACCATCGGGTTCGCGCCGCGGCTGCCCGAGGGCATCTCCAGGCTCGCTTTCTGCGTCACCGTGCGACACAGGCGGCTCCGGGTGGAGGTGACCGACTCCTCGGCAAGCTATGTGCTCGCCGAGGGCGAACCCCTCGAGATCCTCCACTACGGCGAGCCGATGACCGTCTCCGTGGCGCAACCGTTGGTGCGGCAGGTCCCGGAGGTGCCGATTCGCTCCGATCCGGGACAGCCGCCGGGACGGGTACCCGCCCCACGGCTGCTCAGGGAAACGCGGCCGAAGGTTAACGTGCGCGCGGCTCGCTCTGGCTGAAGCGCTCTTTCGTGTGCGGTGCTACTCGTGCACGGTAAATCAGCCAATGCGTGGCGCGCCCGATGGCGCGCCCTGGCGCGATCATTCGGCACCGACCAGCAGCACGTATCCGGTGTCGCCGCCGTCGTAGGTAACGACCTCGACGCCGGGCCGGGTGGCTTCGAGATGCGCGGCGACGGCGGCCGCGACGCCACTGCCGGTGGACGCGCCCACGCCCGGCGGCGACCCTGTGATGAGGGTGACGAGCTCACTCTCATCGGCCAGCAGGCCGCCAACCATGGCCATCGCGACCGCCGCGGGATCGGCACCCGTTGCGACGACGTCATCCCCGAGTGACCCCACCGCCTGCGCGGACCGCCCCGCCTGGGCGCCGATCGGGCCTCCAGCCTGTGGCAATGTCAGCCGGCCCCACCGGGTGGCCGCAGCCGCATCGGCCATCGCCGCCGCGTCGTCGCCGAACGCGCGGGCAGGATCGTGGACCGCGAGCGCCGCCAGGCACTGCACCGCTGTCCGGGCCGGTGCCACGACGACGGTAAGCCCAACGCGGCGCGCTCGCACCGCCGCCGACTCCGCGACCCGGGCAACCTCGGGATCGTCGGGGAGGATGGCCACCTGACCGGTTGACGCTCCCGCGGCCCGAACGGTGCCGAGCAGGTCCCGCGTTTGCAGAGCCCGCTCGCCATCGTGGCGGACCACGACCGCACCTTCCGCCTCGAACAGAGCCGCGGCCCCTGCGCCAGAAACGATCGCGACCACGGCACCGCCGGATGAGCCACGAGGGGCTCCCTGCGGGGCAAAGGAGGCGCCGGACGGGCCAACGGAGGCGCCGGACGGGGTGGCCGCGCCGCCGGGACGGACACCCGCCTGGACGGCGCCCGTCTCCTCGTCTGCGTGGCCGGATACGGTGAGGTGGGTCACGCGGATCCGGTAGGGCCGACCGGCGGCCATGCCAGCTTCGATCGCCGCACCGGCGTCCGCCACGTGCACGTGCACGTTCCAGAGGCCCTCCCCGCCAACCACGACCAGGGAGTTGCCCAGCTGGCCGAGCCGGTCCCGCAGCATGGCGACCGGTTCGTCCGCCGCTTCGAGCAGGTACATGACCTCGTAGCCAGCTGATCCGCCTGGCGGGGATGCGGACGAGGAACCGGACGCGTGAGTGTGACCGGCGAGTGCCCGGGACGCGGCGGGTGCCGGGATCACATAGGTCTCTGGTTGCGTTCCCGTCACCACCACGGCGAGCGCGTCGAGAAGGACGCACAGACCGGCCCCGCCCGCGTCGACCACACCGGCGCGTGCGAGCACGTCGAGCTTGGCCGTGGTCCGTGCGAGCTCCATGCGCGCACCTCTCGCTGCGGCCCTGGCCACCGCGGCGAGACTCTTGCCTGCTGCGGCCGCCGATGCAGCTCCGGCAAACGCCACCGTCAGCACGGTGCCCTCGACCGGCTCGCCGACCGCCGCGCGAGAAAGGCGTGCGGCGTGAGCGAGTGCCTGCTGTATCGCGGTACCGTCACACGGCGAGGCCGGCGCGCAGACGTCCGCGAGGCCGCGCAGGAACTGGCTCACGATGACACCCGAGTTGCCCTGGGCGCCGAGCAGCACGCCGTGCGCAAGCGCCTGCCAGACCTCATGAGGGCCCGCTGCCTCCGGCAGCTCATCAAGCGCACGGACCGCGGAGAGCATCGTCAGATGGAGATTTGTGCCGGTGTCTGAGTCGGCGACGGGGAAGACGTTCAGCGCGTTGAGCTGGTCGCGCACGGCGCCGAGCGCCTCGGCAGCAACGCCGCACCAGCGCCGGACCGCTGCGCTGTCAAGGAACTCCAGTACCGTCATGATCGCAGGATAGGCATGATTCGCGCGGCGGGCGCCGCTTCGGATATCCTCTGACGGCTGCCCTGACCACACCACCGGGCCCGGGGCGCTGACCGATCCGTGCATGCACCCCATTGGAGCGATACCCGTGGCTTCCGTCTGCGACGTGTGTGGCAAGGGGCCGGGCTTCGGCAACAAGATCTCGCACTCGCACCGCCGCAGCCGCCGCCGCTTTAACCCCAACATCCAGACCGTTCGCGCCGTTGTCGGCCGCACGCCGAAGCGCCTGAACGTCTGCACCTCATGCATCAAGGCGGGCAAGGTCAGCCGCTGAGCTTCTGGCGGCATCGCCAGGCGTGATCCACGGGGCCGATCCCGCGGCCGAGCGGAAAGCCTGCCCGAATCGCACCCGTCACGTACTCCTTGGCCTGCGCCACCGCGCCAGGCACGTCCGCACCGCGCGCGAGGTAGCAGGCGATCGCCGAGGCAAGCGTGCAGCCGGTTCCGTGAGTATGCCCTGCGGGCACGCGCGGTGCGGTGAAACGCCGCACCGACTCCCCATCGAAGAGCAGGTCCACCGGCTCGCCCGGCAGGTGACCGCCCTTCACGAGCACCCACCGTGGGCCCAGGGCGTGGATCGCCGCAGCGGCAGCCGCCATGCTCGCCTCGTCATCGGCTCGCAGCCCTGTCAGCAGCCAGGCCTCCGGCAGGTTGGGCGTGACCAGAGTGGCTAGCGGGAGAAGCCGCTCCCTAACGTTTGCGACGGCATCCGGCGCGAGCAGCCGGTCTCCGTGTTTGGACACCGCGACCGGATCCACCACGAGGGGAGCAGCCACATCGGCTAGGCCGTCAGCCACTGCCGCGACGATCCCGGCCGAGCCCAGCATTCCTGTCTTGACCGCCTGGACGCCGATGTCGCAGAGCACCGAATCAAGCTGTGCCCGCACGGCCGAGGGCGGAAGCTCCCATGAGCCCTGGACACCAACAGAGTTCTGCGCGGTGACCGCGCAGACGACGCTCATGCCGTGCACGCCGAGTGCGAGCATGGTCTTCAGGTCCGCCTGGATTCCCGCCCCGCCGCCGGAATCCGAGCCCGCGACGCTCAGCACCCGCGTCGGCGTCAGGATCACGACTCCAGCCTAACGTGACCCTGCTGGGGCCCAGCCGACCTTGACCTTGCGGCGGGGAATTGACATCGTCCACACGGAGGCAAGCACCGAGCCATGGGGAGGCCCGCGTGACCACATTTCCTGAGGCGATCGGGGCGGTCCACGAAACAGGCCCCGCCGTACACGTCCGCGGCCTGCGGAAGTCCTATGCGGACCTGCGCGCTGTCGACGGCATCGACCTGGAGATCCGGCGCGGCGAGATTTTCGCGCTGCTCGGCCCCAATGGCGCGGGAAAGACCACAACCGTCGAGATCCTCGAGGGATATCGGGCGCGCGACGGAGGTGACGTCACCGTGCTTGGTTACGATCCGGGCCGGCAGCGGCAGCCGCTCAAGAGCCGGATCGGGATTGTGCTGCAAGCCACGGGCGTCGACCCCTACCTCACCGTGGCCGAGACGATCGCAATGTACTCCAGCTACTACCCTCATCCGCGCCCTGTCGACGAAGTGATCGCGCTCGTCGGCCTTGAGGCCAAGAGCAACGCCCGGGTGGTGAAACTTTCAGGCGGCCAGCAGCGCAGGCTCGACGTCGCGATCGCTCTCGCGGGCGACCCTGAACTGCTGTTCCTCGACGAGCCGACGACCGGCTTCGATCCGTCAGCCCGCCGCGAGGCATGGGAAGTCGTCAAGAACCTCGCGTCGCTCGGCAAGACCGTCGTGCTCACCACGCACTACATGGAAGAGGCGCAGTTCCTGGCGGACAGGGTCGCGGTCATCGCCGCCGGGCGGATCGTCGCGGAGGGCACACCCGCCACCCTCGCGGGACGCGACCTCGCCAAGGCTCGCATCCGCTACCGCCTGCCTGACGGCGCTGCACCACGCACCGCCCCACCCGGCGGTCCGGCCAGCTCGGCAGCGCCGGACGGATTCACCGAGATCGTCCCCGACGACCTCGTCCTGGCGCTGCACCGCCTGACCGGCTGGGCCATCGAGCAGGGTGTCACTCTCGACGGCCTGCAGATCATCCGGCCGTCACTCGAGGACGTCTATCTGCAGCTCACCGGCCCGCCACCGGTCGCAGCGGACGACCAGTCACCCACGGCCGGCAGGCGCGGACGGAGACCACGATGAATGCCCCGGTGCTGACGCTCTCGCAGGTCCGCTATGTCAACAAGGCGTTCTGGCGCAACCCGGCGTCGGCGTTCTTCACGTTCGCGTTCCCCCTCATGTTCCTGGTGATCTTTACGGCTCTGCTCGGGCACGGCACGGTGCATACGGCGGGCGGGTCGGTGCAGCTGTCCACCTACTACGTCGCGGCGATGGCGTCATTCGCGGTGATCAGCGCTTGCTTCACCAACATCGCGATCGCGATGACCTTCCAGCGGGATGCGGGAATCCTGAAGCGGACCAACGGCACTCCGCTGCCCAGCGCCGTATACCTCGGCGCGCGAATCCTGCATGCGCTGCTCGTTTCCATCCTGCTTGTCGCGATCACGGCCGCGTTCGGCCGCGCGTTCTACAGCGCCGACATCCCGACCGGCGTGACACTGCTGCGGTTCCTTGTCATGCTGGTCGTCGGCGCGGCGAGCTTCTGCGCCCTCGGGCTCGCGATGACGGCGGTCATTCCCAACTCCGACGCGGCGCCCGCGATCGTCAACGCGACCATCCTGCCGCTGCTCTTCCTGTCCGGGATCTTTATCCCGTTCGGCACCAACACGCCGGCCTGGATCCTGTGGATCGGCAGGATCTTCCCCGTCAAGCATTTCGCCGACGGGATGCAGGCCGGATTCCTCGGCACGGCCTTCCACTGGTCCGACGTGCTCTTCGTCGCCATCTGGGGACTGGCGGGGCTGCTGGCGGCGATGCGGTACTTCAGCTGGGAACCGCGGCGCGGCGGCTGACGAGCCCGGCCACGACAGGCCCGGCCCCGCGGCCTGCCCGGCAAAACAAAGATCATCCCGAACGGCTGCGCTGCTGGCACTCACCCGCCCCGCCCCGCACGAACCCGTCAGCCGGGCGGGGCCGGCCGCGCCGGGCTGGACCCTACTGCGCCGGGCTGGACCCTACTGCGCCGGACGGGGCCTGCCGCGCAGCAGCATGCGGCGCTCTCCCAGGTGGGGTCAGCCTCGACGGGGTCCGCGATGTGCCCGGTTGGCGAACCTCGCGCTGCTCCAGGCCGGCGCCTCGGCCGGCGGCTCGCCGGCGGAGATCCACCGGACGAGGGCCCGCGCGGTCGCTGGTGCCATGAGGACGCCGCTCCTGAAGTGCCCCGAAGTGAGCCACGCGTTGTCGACGCCTGGGACCTTGTCGATGATCGGGTGCCCGTCCGGGTGGCGAGGCCTGAAGCAGCACCATTGATGCGACGCGCCGACTCCATGCAGTGCGGGCAGGGCGGCATAAAGGCCCTCCAGGATGGCCTCGATCACCTCAGGCCGCACCGACGGGCTCTCGTCGCCGGTGTCGAAGGTCCCCCCGACAAGCAGCCGCCCATCCTCCAATTGCGTCGCGACGGGCGCCACAGTGCCAGGCAGCCGCACAGAAACCGGCTCGGTTACCAGGAGATGTCCCTTGACCCGGTCGGACGGGACATCGAGCGGAAGGCCGTCGAGCAGAGGCGGCCGGCCGGTGGCGAACACGACCACGCCAGGATAGATGTCGCCAACCGACGTGCCGACCGAGACCACCCGGCCGCCGCGGGCAGTTACGGAAATGGCAGCGACGCCGGTCGACACGTCAGGCAGTGCCGCGGTCAGCCGCGCGATGGCCCTGAGCGGATTGACGCGGGCCTGATGGCGGATCATGGCACCTGCCATCGGGAGGGCAAGGCCGGGGACGACGTCGTGTACCTGACCGGGCATGAGCCACTCGACGGCTGGCGGCTGGTGAGGGGCGAAGTTCTCCGGATCGGGCACCAGGCCGATCCAGTCAAGGTGGATCAGGCCGACGCCGCCTGGGCGCGTAAGTTCGAGATCCTTCCAGTACTCGAGGCTGGCGCGCGCGAGATCCACGAACGGCCCTGGATCGCTCCACTCCCGGATCTCAGGCGTCAGCAGGCCCGCCGCGCCACCGGTGGCACCGGAGCCCAGTTGCCCGGACTCGATCAGCAAGACCGAGCCGAGCCCTGCCTCGTGACACGCGACCGCCGTGGCGGCACCGACGATGCCACCGCCCACGACGAGCACATCCGGCCTCGGCTCGGGGATGATGCCGGCACCGCGGCCAAGCGCGGCCCGCTCGCCCGCGGCGAGCTGCTCACGCCAGATCGCGCGGCTTATCGTCATGGCCCCATTCTCGGTGCTGCCCGTTGGCCCCGCTGCGTTCTCGATCCTGCCCGTTCACCGGCGGCGCGTCCGGTATCGGCCTCGGTCAACGATCCACTTCCCGGCGCCTGCGGGCCAGCAGCACAACTTCCCCCCCGAAAACGTCACGGGAAGCGGACATTCCGCCTGCCGGGACGACGTTTTCGGGGGGAAGTCGCAGGAGCCAGCCTGCACGCCCCAGTTCACGGCCGGCGCGCGGTGCGCTTCGGATCACCGGCCGGGATTCCGGTCAACGATCCAGCGCCGCTCGCGGTCACGCAGGCGCGAAATGGCCCGCGCGTGCTAGGCCGGCGCCTTTACCAATCTCGGTCGCGGCGCCCTGACCCGGGCCGCTCAGACCGATGCCAGCCACTGCTCCACTCCGGCGATGTGCACGGTCGCCCACGAACGTGCCGCCTCAGGGTCGTGGCCGATGAGCGCGTCGACGATCGCGCGGTGCTCCGCGAGCGTCCCCTCTACCGCACCCTCCTGGGTCAGCCCGCGCCACACCCGGGCCCTGGTCGTCGGCCCGGACAGCGTCTCGAGCAGCGAGCAGAGCACGGAGTTGCCTGAGGCCGCCGCGATCCGCCGGTGGAACTCCAGGTCATTGGCGACAAGCTCGTGCACTTCTGGATGCGGCCCGAGGCCGTCGAGCAGCGTGCGCAGTGCCTCACCTTCCTCCTCGCTGATGCGCTCGGCCGCCAGCGCCACGGCCGCGGGCTCCAGGATCCGCCGCACCTGCAGCAACTCAAGCACGGTGTCGTCACGGTGGAAATCCACGATGAACGTGAGCGCCTCGAGTAGCAGCGGAGGCTTCAGGCTGGTCACGTATGTTCCGTCACCGCGCCGTACGTCGAGGATGTTGACAAGCGACAGCGCCCGCACCGCTTCCCGCAGCGAACTGCGGGAAAGTCCGAGCTCCGCGGCCAGGTCCGCTTCCTTCGGCAACCGGTCACCCGGCCGAAGGGCTCCTGAGACGATCATCGATTTGATCTGCTCGATTGCCTCGTCCGTGACCGCCACCCGCGGACCCCCGTCCCCAGATCCGATGTTTGAGCAGAGTATGACATGCTGCCGTTGGCCTTCCGGTCCGCGGGACACGGTTGGCCCCGCGGTGACGGTGGCCGTCACGTCCTGCGGTGGCGACATGCCGCAATCGCGCCGCCCGTCCGCCAGGGACCCGGCGGGTACACGGATCGAGGAGGAGCGGTTGACGAAGCCACGCACGCTCGTCGCGCCGGCGATGCCAGGCGGACCGGCCATGCAGACCGGCCTGATCTCGCTGTCGGTGGCAGATCCGGTGGCCGGCGAGACGCTCGAGCTTGGCAGCACCGACGAGACGGCTGTCGTGGTTCTCGCCGGCGCGGTCGAGGTGACCGCGGGATCCCAGCCACTCGGCCAGGCTGGCGGCCGGCGCGACGTCTTCGAGGGGCCGGGCGACGCGATTTATGCTCCGCCCGGGGTAACTCTCGGCCTGACCGCGACCGGCGGGTCCGCGTCACTTGCGATCGTGAGCGCACCGACCGATGACGCCGCAGCGCCGGCAGAAGCGAGGATCATCACCCCCGCCGCCCAGCGAATCGCCGACGTCGGCAAGGACAACTGGCAGCGAACCGTGCGCACCATCCTCGGCCCCGAGCATCAGGCCGCGCGGCTGCTTCTGGGCGAGACCATCAACCCACCGGGCAACTGGTCCTCCTACCCGCCTCACAAACATGACACGCATGACCCGCCGCGCGAGGTCAAGCTCGAGGAGGTCTACCTGTTCAAGGTCGACCCTCGTGGCGGTTTCGGCGTGCAGCTTCGCTACGGCCCGGACGGGGAGTCCTCCTTCAGCGTCCGCGACGGCGACGCGGTCGCGATCCGTTCCGGATACCACCCAGTCGCCGCCGCCGCCGGTTACCGGCTCTACTACCTGTGGGCGATGGCCGGTGTGGGCCGCGACATGATCCCGTATCTCGATCCCGCGCACGCCTGGGTTCAGCAGGGCGGGCAGCCGCCCCGACGCTGACGCGGCTGCTGCGCGTCCTTGCTTGTCAGCCGCCGATGTGGCAGCTTGCGCCATTGAACAGGCAGCCTGAAGGGGCACCTGGCTGGCCGGTGGCGGTGAACACGACAGGCAGCGTCGTGCCCGTGCGAAGCTGGGGCGTCTCCTGCACGGGCTCAATGATCAGGGTGCCGCTGCCATCCGCGTGCCAGGTCGCGCCCGCCATCCATGTGATCTGAACACCCGGGTACGTGACGGAAAGCCGCCAGTCGCCGCCGGTGGACCTGCCACGACCGGTGATGGAGACCTCGGCGACGAAACCGCCAGGAACGGTGTGCACCGTGCGGTACCTGATGCGGACCTCTGTCCGTCCATGGGGCTGCCGTGGAAAGGGCGCGGAAATGTTCCGGTCAGGTGAAGGCGACGGATGCGCCGGGCCCCGAGCTTTCCCCTCTGCCACCGGGCCGCCTGACGTCCCGCTGGCGGTATGGCTCTCACCCGGGCGCCCGCACGCGTCGGCCGCGCAGCCCGTGCTCGGCCCGCCCCTGAAGCGGAGATATGTCTGGGTTGTGCCGAAGGCCAACACGGCCATAGTCAAGATCGAGACGCTGAATACGAATGTTGGCGTCACAATCAACTGGCGTAGTGAACCGCCGCTCGGCGCACGCTGACCAACCGCCTCGTCCCGTTGCAGGGCCGTTTGGCGGTGGGCAGGTGTTGCTTCGGCCCTGCGCCCGCGACTTCGATGCATCGGGCGATTTATACCAAGCAACAGCCGTTCACGGCTAGTAAACCCAATTGTGTGTATTCAGTTACAATTAGTAACAATGTCACGATCAGCGGAAATGTTCCCACAGGCCCGCCCCGATTTGCGTTTGCCGTCCACCAGAACCCCTGTGCGCGCGCCGGTGCCCAATGCACGGACCTGCCCGATGACCGACCACCGGTCCGGCAGTCCCGCGCCGGGCGGGAACGTGGCGGCGAGTGCGTGATCCTCTCCACCCGTCAGCATCCAGTCGAGCGGCCAGCCGCCTGCAGGAGCCGGGCTTTGCCCTTCGGGGCGCGCCACCTCCGGCGCCCCGGGCGAGCCAGCGGCAGCCGTTATGAACAATTCGGCCGCCACGGTCAGCAGGCGGCTTGCAGGCAGCAGGCGGGAGGCCAGCTCGATGAGCACGCCACTCGCATCGGCCACATGACCGAGGTCGGCGAGCAGCCCGTCGCTGACATCGATCATCGCGGTGGCGCCGCGCTGCGCCGCATCCGGTCCCGCCTCATACGGGGGCCGCGGGCCGCGGTGGGCCGCGAGCAGCTCGGCGGGGCCGGTCAGGCCGCGGACCAGCAGCGCCAGGCCAGCGGCCGAATGACCGAGCGTCCCCGCGACCGCGACAACGTCGCCAGGGCGCGCGCCCGCGCGGGTGAGGGGCGAGCGGCCCTGCAGGTCGCCAAGCGCGGTCGCGGCGACAGTGATCGAGTCGGCCCGTGCGACGTCACCGCCGACCACTGCCGCGCCGCCGCGCGCACACTCGGCGGCCAGGCCGGCGGTGAACTCTTCGGCCCAGCTCACCGGGAGTTCTGGCGGTGCGGCGAACGCCACAAGCAGTGCGGTGGGCACGGCACCCATGGCGGCGACGTCGGCGAGGCTGCGCGCCGCCGCCTTGTGGCCGACGTCACGCGGACTCGACCAGTCGCGACGGAAGTGCCGTCCCTCCACGAGCAGATCGGTCGTCGCGACCACCCTGCCGTCCGGTGCGCGCAGCACCGCGGCGTCGTCCCCGATGCCGAGAATGACGTGACCGCTCGGAGGCAGCCCAGCCGCCATCCGGGCGATCAGCCCGAACTCGCCGAGTTCCCCGATCGTGATGTGAACCTCCACAAAGCGGCGACCCGCGGGTTAACCAATCCCGCCAGCCATGCGGCCATCCGCCGGACCGGTCCCCGGTCCCGGTCCCGGTCCCCGGTCCCCGGTGAGATCGTGGCACGGCCCCAGGTGCCCCGCCAAACTTGTCTCTACGGTAGCGTGGCGTTTCCGGATAGTGGTCATTCTGGTCTACTCCGCCCTCGGGGAGGACGTCATGGTCCAGGCCTACATCCTCATCCAGACAGAAGTCGGCAAGGCAGCCGACGTCGCCGTGCGGATCGCGAAGATCCAAGGCGTCAACCAGGCCGAGGATGTGACGGGGCCATACGACGTCATCGTTCGCGCTGAGGCGGCCAATGTCGACGATCTCGGCAAGCTCGTGGTCGCGCAGATCCAGGCCGTCGACGGCATTACACGGACGCTGACCTGCCCCATCGTGCACATCTGAGGCTGGTCACCGCTGCAAGGCACACGCGTCGCGGCCATGCCCTCATGTAGCCGGCTCATGCGACTGGTGATGGGCGCTGCGGTCACCGCCGCGTGCGCGGCATGCGTGCTGCTCACCGGTTGCGGTTCCGATGGCCCGGGTGCGGGCGGCTCGGGTGGTGGTTCGGGTTCGGGTGGCGGTTCGGGTTCGGGTGGTGCTTCGGGTTCGGGTGGTGCTTCGGGTTCGGGTGGCGGCTTCGGTGCTGGGGGTTCGGCCAGCGCGGCAGTTCGGCTCGTCCCGCCTCACCCGCCGCCGGGCGCCGGACGGCGATGCGCCGCCTTGGCCCCCAGGCTCCCTTCGAGTCTCGACGGCCATGCGCGGCGCGCGGTGAACCCCAGCTCACCGCTTACCGCCGCATGGGGGAATCCGCCGATCGCGCTGCGCTGCGGTGTGCCGTTGCCACAGGCTCTGACCCCCACCACGGAGCTCACCGTGGTGAACGGCGTGTCCTGGTTCCCGCAGCCTGTCGGCTCCGCCACCCCATCGCGCTTCACCGAGGTCGGACGCGACGCCTACGTCGAGCTCACCGTCCCTGGGCGGTACTTTCCTGCTGGCCCGATCCTGGTTGCCATCGGCGACGCGATCAGCGCGGCGGTTCCCGCCAAGCCAGACGGCCGGATCTGAGGACCTGGCAGGGCCAGCAGGGCCAGCAGGGCCTGCCGGTCTAGCCGCCTGCAGCGCTGCTGCTCCGCAGGAGTCGCGCTGCCAGCGGCGCGGTCGCGGGCCCGAGCCCGAGGGCGGCAGCCTCGCCCAGGTCGGCGGCTGTGTCCACGTCACGGCGCAGCCCCGGCAGGTCGTCACGGCTGATCTCGCGGGCGCCGGCATCGATGTGGCGGCGCCGCGACCCTTGACCGAATCTCGGCCGGAATGGGACGCCCGGCCTGGCCGTGTACAGCGTGGTGCCCAAGCCGGACGCGTCAGGCACAATAGCCTGTGGCCAGCGGGCCGCATGTCGCAGTGCCCGGTCCAGCTCGGCCGCCCTGAGCGCGGGCAGATCTGCGGACAGGGCTCCGACGCCGGACCGTGGATCACGCGCCACGGCCTCACCCGCACCGTATTCAAGCGCCGGGTTCAGCCCCGCATTCGGCTCGTCACCGACCACAACGGCCCCGAGCCTGCCGAGTTCGTCCGCCGCAAGCTCGTCGTCAGTCACCACGATGATGTGCCGCACACGCGGGCACTCAAGCGCGGCCCGCACCGTGTCGACCGCGACCGCGAGCGCGAGCGCCAGGCCTCGGCCGGGCCGGCCAGCGCAGCCAGGCGGGACTTGGCCCTGGCCAGCAATTTGACCGGGACCACGAGCGACCACGTAAACGGGCCCTCAGCCCTCATGATGATCCTGCCTCGACACTGTCCGCGCTGAACCGCGAGACTAGGTTACGTGCGGGGAGACTCAGGTCAGGAGGCCGGCGTGACGGGAAGGCAGGCAGATCCCCTGTACACATACTCGCGCGCCTGGCGCCGAGTGTCGGTCATCATTCTCCGGCCACTGCTCCGCCTACTCCTGAAGCGCGACTGGTCGGGTCAGCAGAACATCCCACGGTCCGGCGGGATGATCCTGGCACCCAACCACATCTCGTACGCTGACGTGTTCGCCATGGCGCTCTTCAGCTACGAATCCGGCCGTTACCCTGTATTCCTGGCCAAGGACAGCGTCTTCAAGATCAAGGTGCTCGGCACGATCGTGCGCAAGCTCGGCCAGCTCCCCGTCTACCGCGGCCAGGCTGACGCCGCGCTCGTACTCAAGGACGCCGAGCGGGGCATCGCGCAGGGCGCGTGCGTCGTCGTCTACGCCGAAGCGACCTGCACACGCGATCCTGACCTGTGGCCGATGACCGCGAAGACAGGCATCGCGCGGCTCGCGCTCAGCACGGGTGCGCCGGTGATTCCCGTGGCACACTGGGGCGCACAGAACGTGCTGCCCTACGGGAGCAAGTGGCCCCACCTGTTCCCACGCCGGGTCATTCGCATGACGGCGGGCCCAGCGGTCGATCTGTCCGAATTCCGCGACAAGCCGCTCAATGCACCAACACTGCGCGCCGCCACTGCGGCCGTGATGCATGACGTCACCGAGTTGCTTGCCGGATTGCGCGGCGAGCGGGCGCCCGCGGTCCCTTACAACCCCCGCGCGGGCCGAAGGGGACAGCGCAAGGAGACTGCGACGGGGACCGAGGTGGAGGCGGGGACCGAGGTGGAGGCGGGGACCGAGGTGGAGGCAGGGACGGGGACTGACGCGGGTGCGTCGCAGCCACTGACCGGTCCGGCGGGCACAGGCAGCGGAAGGGTGGGCCAGGGGTGAAGGCGGCGGTGCTCGGCGCGGGCTCATGGGGCACCACATTCGCCCAGGTGCTCCATGACGCGGGCACCGAGGCGGTGATCCTTGGCCGCAGGCCGGAGCTCGTCAAGGCGATCACGGAGCGCCACGAGAATCCGAGCTACCTGCCCGGGATGCCGCTTGACCCGGAGCTGTGCGCGACCACCGATCCCGTGGTCGCGCTTGATGGCGCCGACATCGTGGTCCTCGCCATTCCCGCGCAGTCGCTTCGGCAGAACCTGACCGGCTGGGCGCCGCACATTCCGCCGGCCGCAGACCTGGTCAGCCTGATCAAGGGGATCGAGACAGGCAGCTGTAAGCGAATGAGCGAGGTCATCCGCGATGTGCTCGGAACACCCGCCAGGCACACGGCGGTGATCAGCGGGCCCAACCTTGCCAGGGAGATCGCGCAGCGCCAGCACGCCGCCACCGTCGTCGCCTGCACAGACGAGACGGCCGCGCAGCGACTGCAGCGCGCCTGCCACACGAGCTACTTCCGGCCCTACACCAACCCCGACGTCATCGGATGTGAACTCGGCGGCGCGGTGAAGAACGTGATCGCGATCGCCGTCGGGATCGCGATCGGCATGGGACTCGGCGACAACACCAGGGCACTACTGATCACACGCGGCCTCGCCGAGATCGCCCGCCTCGGCGCGGCGCTCGGCGCCGACCAGCACACCTTCGCCGGGCTCGCAGGGCTGGGCGATCTCGTTGTCACCTGCAGCTCACCACTGTCACGCAATCGGACATTCGGCGAGAACCTCGGGCGCGGCATGACGTTGCCCGAAGTCATCGCGACCACGAGACAGACCGCGGAAGGGGTCAAGTCGTCGGGTTCGGTCCTCGAGCTTGCCCGCAGGCACGGTGTGGAGATGCCCATCACCGGGGTCGTGGACGCGGTCATGCGGGAGGGCCTGTCCGTGGAGAAGGCGGCGCTACTGCTTGCCAGCCGCTCCGCCAAACCCGAGCGCTACGGGGTCTAACAGCCGATGCACATACGATTTGGCGAGAACACACCGGTCCATCTGCCTCCGCCACCCGTGCCGGCCCAGCAGCGGCTCGCTTGGCGCTGACGCGGACCGGTGCGCATGTGGTCGCACGACGTGACCGGGACATTGACACGCTGCCCGCCTGAGGCGCCAGGCCCAGGGCCCGGGCTCAATGCGCGCCACATGCGGCGCGCCGCCATGGCAGCGTATCGAGCGAGTAAGGTCGGGCGCTGCGATGAGATTCGAGGAGGCGGCGTGAGCCAGCAGCGGAAGATCAGGGTCGCCGTGGTATTCGGGGGCCGGAGCGCCGAGCACGCTGTGTCCTGCGTCAGCGCGGGGAACGTGCTCGCCGCGATCGACACAGCCAAGTACGAAGTGATCCCGATCGGGATCACGCGTGCGGGCCAGTGGGTGCTCGCCACCGGTGATCCAGCGGACCTGGCCATCACTGAAGGCCGGCTTCCCTCGGTGGAGTCGCTGCCGCTGCCGACAGCGGACCCGGCGGACGCAGCGGGCACGCCTGCGGCCGCCTCCCCCAGCGCGCTGGAACCGAGCGCAGCGCCCGAGCTGAGCGCGGCGCCGATGGAAGGGCAGCAAGACAGTGGATCCGGCCTCGTGCTTACCGGGCCCGGGCAGGTTCCGCGGGCCCTGGCCGACGCCGACGTGGTGCTGCCGCTGCTGCACGGCGCCTACGGCGAGGACGGCACCATCCAGGGGCTACTCGAACTGGCCGGCATCCGCTATGCCGGCGCCGGTGTCTTTGCCAGCGCGGCCGGCATGGACAAGGAGTACATGAAACTGATCTTCAGAGCCCGTGGGCTGCCGATCGGGCCCTACGTCGTGGTCCGCGACAGAGACTGGGGGCACGCAGCCGACGCCGGCACAGGAATGCCCGTCGCCGTCAGGCGGAAACGGGTTCTCGATGAGATATCCGAGCTGGGCTGGCCCGTGTTCGTCAAACCCGCGCGGGGCGGATCGAGCATCGGTATCTCGAAGGCCTGCGACGTCGCGGAGCTGCATGAGGCGATCGAAGCTGCCCGCGAGCATGACAAGAAGGTGCTCGTGGAAGCCGCCATCGCAGGGCTCGAAATCGAATGCGGGGTGCTCGAGGGCACCGAAGGCGGCCCGCCGGACACGAGTGTGCCCGGCCAGGTCAAGGTGGCCGGTGACGCGGAGTTCTACGACTTCGAGGCCAAGTACCTCGACGATGCCACCAGCATGGTGATCCCGGCCCCGGTCCCGCAGGAGCACATCCGCGAGATACGGCGACTCGCTGCGGCCGCGTTCGACGCGCTGTCATGCGAAGGGCTCGCGCGGGTGGATTTCTTCTACACCCCCGACGGCCGGGTTCTCGTCAACGAGATCAACACGATGCCGGGTATCACGCCGGGCTCGGGCTTCCCGCTCATGTGGGCGGCGACCGGCGTGCCGCTCAGGGAACTCATCGACCGCATCCTGCAGACGACCCTGCGCAGGCCGGCCGACCTGCACTGAGGCACGCCAGCGGGCGGTGCAGAGCGTGCGGGCGGTGCAGAGCGTGCGGGCGGTGCAGAGCGTGCGGGCGGTGCAGAGCGTGCGGGCGGTGCAACCTTTGGCGGTGCAAACACAAACACCGGCCGCGAGCACGGCCGGGGTGAACTGAGTGAGCTCACATGTGGCCGGGCGGCGCTTGGAGGCAGACATCCGGGCGCCGCCCGGCCAAACGATCGAACGCCGCGACTACCTCTTCTTCGCGGTCCTTGCCGGTGCCTTCTTCTCGCCGTTCACCATGGCCTTGAAATCCGCACCAGGCCGAAACTTGGGCACAGACGACTTCGGCACCTTGATGGCCGCCCCAGTGGCTGGGTTACGGGCAGTCCGTGCGGGACGAACAGCCTTCTCGAAGACGCCGAACCCTGTGATCGCCACCTTGTCCCCGTTGGCCACTGTCGCCTGAATGGCGTCAAGCACGGCGTTCACGGCCTCGGTTGCGGTCTTCTTGTCCCCCAAGCGGCCGGAGATCGCGTCGATCAGGTCACGCTTGTTCATGAGTCACTCCTCCGGTTACCCCCGAGGTCACGCACGCTACGCAGCCGTGCTCGCGACCTCTGACGTGCTTGAAATTAGGCTACTTGGCCCCGACACACAATTACCGGCGGGCCGAATCCCGGCGTGTCGGCGCATCCACCGCTGAATGCGAGACGGATGGTACCTGTGGAACTGATGGTGCGCACAATTCGGTCCCGGAATCGCCCGCTGGTGCGGGACGGCTCCGCGTGGCCCCGCGTTGGCCCAGGCCGTGCCCTAGTCGTTGACCGGAAAACGATCGATCTAGGCGGTAAGGGGCAACCACGCGGGGCGGTGCTGCTCGAACTCCGTGATGTCGTCGGCGTGGCGCAGCGTGAGGCCGATGTCGTCGAAACCTTCCATGAGCCGCCACCTTGTGTAGTCGTCGATCTCGAAGCAGGCGCGGATCCCGTCGGCGCGCACCTCGCGGGCGTTCAGATCGATGGTGATCTCGGTGGCCGGATCCGCCTCGACAGCGTCGTGCAGCGCCTGCACGGTCTCCTCGGGCAACCGCACGGGAAGCACGCCTGCCTTGGTGGCGTTGCCCGCGAAGATGTCGCCGAACCGCGGCGCCACCACGACACGGAAGCCGTAGTCCTGCAGCGCCCACACCGCGTGTTCACGCGAGGACCCGATGCCGAAGTCGCTGCCGGCAAGGACAATCGTTGCCCCGGCGTACGCGGGGTCGTTGAGCACGAAGGCCGGATCCTCTCGCCACGCGGCGAACAGCCCTTCGCCAAACCCCGTCCGGGTGACCCGCTTGAGGTACTCCGCCGGGATGATCTGGTCGGTGTCGACATTGCTGCGGCGCAGCGGCAGAGCCCGGCCGGTATGTGTCGTGAATGGTTCCATCGGGCACTCCTTACAGGTCGGCTGGGATGGTGAGCCTGCCAGTGACCGCGGTCGCGGCGGCGACCTGCGGCGACACCAGGTGGGTTCGGCCGCCCTTCCCCTGCCTGCCTTCGAAATTGCGGTTGGAAGTGGAGGCGCAGCGCTGCCCAGGCGTGAGCTTGTCCGGGTTCATGCCGAGGCACATTGAGCAACCCGCGGTCCGCCACTGGCGCTCCGGCGGCGGTGAAAACGCCGTCGAGGCCCTCGCGTTCCGCCGCCTCCTTGACCTCCATGGATCCGGGCACGACCAGCATGCGGACGCCGCCGTGGGACCCGGCGCCCGCGCAGCACGTCCGCGGCAGCGCGCAGATCCTCGAGGCCGCCCGTTGGTGCAGGAGCCGACGAAGACGGTGTCGACCGTGATGTCGCGCAGCGGCGTACCTGGCCGCAAGGTCCATATAGGTCAGTGCTCTCTCGGCCGCCGAGCGCAGAGCAGGATCCCTCGAACGACTCCGGGTGTGGCACGGTCCCGTCAAGTGGGCCGCCCTGGCCCGGGTTGGTGCCCCAGGTGACGTACGGGGTCAGTTCATCCGCGTCGAGTTCGACTTCGCGGTCGAAGATGGCGTCATCGTCGGTGCGGAGGGTCCGCCAGTAATCGAGCGCGGTTTCCCAGGCGTGCACCGCGAGGCGCGTGCGGCCTGCCCTCCAGATAGCCGAACGTCGTGTCATCTGGCGCGACCATTCCGGCTCGCGCGCCCGCTTCGATGGACATGTTGCACACCGTCATGCGGCCTTCCATTGACAGTTCAGCGAGCGCTGTCCCTCTGTATTCGATGACATGGCCCTGGCCGCCCGCGGTACCTATCTTCGCGATGATGGCGAGGATGAGGTCCTTGGCCGTGACGCCATAGGGCAGGCGCCCGCTGCAGGTGACGGCCATCGTTTTGACCCGATTCTGCGGCAGCGTCTGAGTGGCGAGGACGTGCTCGACCTCGCTGGTGCCGATGCCGAACGCCAGGGCGCCGAACGCGCCAAGCGTGCTTGTGTGCGAGTCGCCGCAGACGATGGTCATGCCGGGCTGGGTCAGCCCGAGCTGCGGGCCGATGACGTGCACGATTCCCTGGTTGGCGTCGCCCATCGGGTG
>CAVQKF010000014.1:0-479039 GCA_963712955.1 uncultured Actinomycetota bacterium
TCTTTTTTCCCTGTATTCGACGATCGTATTGCTCAATACCGAGTACCCTAGGTCGGGTGAGCGAGCCGTCAAGGACAGTTCCCGCGCACTCCCCGTTCGTACCGGTCAACGGTCAGGGAAGACCAGGCGCGCCGGACGCGGCTGGCCATCGTGGACGCGGCCCGGCGGCTGTTCACCGAGCGAGGTTACGCGGCCACCACCATCGCGCAGATCGCGAAGGAGGCCGGCGTGGCGGTGGACACCGTGTACGCCTCGGCCGGGGCCAAGCCCGTGCTCATGCGGCTGCTGGTGGAGACCGCGATCTCGGGGTCGGATCAGGCGGTCCCTGCCGAGCAGCGCGACTACGTGCAGCGGATCAGGGCCGCCAGCACGGCCGAGGACAAGATCGGCATCTATGCCGCCGCCGTGAGCGAGGTGAACTCCCGGCTCGCGCCCGTCTACCTGGTCCTGCGCGGCGCGGCCGCCGCCCAGGCTCCCGAGCTGGGGCAGATGTGGGCGGAGATCGTGACCAGGCGGGCCCGCAACATGCGCCTGTTTGCCCGGGACCTGGCCGTCACCGGCGAGCTCAGGCCGGGCCTGGACGTCGAAGAAGTCGCCGACGTCGTGTGGAGCATGAACGCGCCCGAGTACTACGCCCTGCTCGTGCTGGACCGCGGCTGGCCGCCCGAGCGGTTTGCCCGCTGGCTCGCCGACACGTGGTGCCGCCTGTTCCTCGCGGCCGGCCGGGACCGCGCCCGGCAGCGGTAATCCGCCCCCCAGCGTCGGGCGCAAGACTCTAGGACAGCGTCCTGGCTCTCGCGTCCCCGTCTCCCGTGCGCGCCGGACGCTGGCGCGCTGAGGTGCGGTGGGCCGGTCGGCCCTCAGCCAGCGAGACCGCGTTTGACGCCCGGCCTCCCCGACCTTAAGCTATTTTCATCCGATATAGATTCGGATGAATTGGCAGCGGTGACATCGACAAGGGAGGACACCCATGAGCATCACCGTCACATCAGCAGCACCAGCCCCCGGCCGCGCCGGCCGCTCGGCGGCGTACGCCGTCGCGCGCAGCCGTTGGTTTTCGGCCTTATCCGCGCGCTCGCGAAGAAGTTCGGCCTGATGGTCCAGCGTGCCACCCCAGCGGGCCGTGTCGGTGAGCCGGGCGATGGCCACAGGATCGCCGTCAAACTCGGCGAAGATGGCAAGATCCTCAAGCGTCATCTCGTGCGGCAGAGCCTCGACGGTGGCTCGCGTGTCACCAGACAACCGGGCGGCGGTCAGGGCAGCGTCCACCTGTGGGCTCTTCAGGCCGTCGATTGACGGATCCTCACCTTGCTGGCCCCGGCCTCACGCGCGGCGAACAGGGCGTCGGCTTCCTCGATGGGCTTGAGCGGGTTGCGGTGCCGATGGGCGGTCCACATGTCCAGCCCTCCGCCCGTGCCGGTCGGCTCTGCGGCAAAACGATCCTGCGCGCCGCGGCCGAGGTGTTCGCCCAGGCCGGTTATTGCGCCGGGAAGGTCTCCGACGTGGCTGCCCGGGTCGGCGTCACTGAGCCAGTGATCTTCCAGAACTTCGGCTCCAAGGCCGCGCTGTTCGCCGCCGTTCTGGAGCGGGCCGCCGCTGAGGTCCGGGTATCGCTTGACGACCTGGCCGCAGGCTTCGGCTCAGCGTCCGGGCTGCTGGCCCACGTGCTCACTCCGTTCGTCACACGGGCGATCAGGCCAGGCCACGACGGATCCCGGTACCCGGCCCGGAGGCACTGAGCACGCCGGCGCCGCATACAGCGTGCTCTTCGCCGACGCGACCGCGCTGACCGCCGAGCCCGAGCTGACCGAGCCGGCCCGGAAAGCCCTCCGCGCGATCGCGACTTACCTGGCCGAGCTGATCCAGCGCGCCCAGGCCGACGGCGGTGTCCGCCCCGACGCCGACCCGAGGCTGCCGCCTGGCTGCTGCTGTCCGTGCTGTCCGCCCGTCGGCTGCGCGCGGGGCCATGCGGCCAGCCTCGAACCCGCGGTCACTGCCCTCGCGTTCCGAGCGCTCGCGCCACCCGCAGCACGCGGCCGCGATCAAACACCGCCGGACGTGCCGGGCAGCCCGGCGCCGCAATACGCGCCTGACTTAGGGATTTGCCCAAGGGTGCCGCCACTCGATGCCCTCCATCGCGGCGCCGAATGGGCGCGAGTGAAGGCTCTGCAGGCGGCCGGTCGGCGATGCTGGCGGCCGACGCCGCGCAGCGCGGCCCGGAACCTCTGACGCTAAGCACTGCCCAGAACATCCATTCGGCACCGCGCCCACAGTCACAAGAGGCATCGGACGAGCGCGCCATAACGGCGGGCGGGCTGTCGCGTGGCCCTCACTGTCAGCGATCCGGCGGGCTGAGCTGGTGTAGCCGACGCAGGAACGGGTCGGCCGTTTCCCGGCTGGTGACCCGGACCCGCGCGTCCACAGCGAATACGCCGTCGGGCCGGGCGATCACCGGATTCAGATCCAGCTCCGCGACCTGCGGCAGGTCATCGGCGAGCTGGGATACCCTCAGCAGCGCATCCGCGAGCGCCTGGACATCGACGGCGGGTGCCCGCGGTGGCCGAGCAGCAGCGGCGCAGCACGCACCGAGTGGATCAGGTCGTCCGCGTCGGCACTGGTGAGCGGAGCGAGCCGGGCCGTGTGGTCACCAAGTACCTCCGTGGCGACGCCGCCGAGGCCGAACACCACCAGCGGCCCGAACACCGGATCCTGGACCACGCCGATGATCACCTCGGTGCCCCCGGTCACCATTGGCTGGACAAGCGCGCCCGACAGGCGCCCGGCGAACGCCTGCTCGAACCGGCGAAACGCGCCGCGCACGTCAGCGGGGTTGCGCAGATCCAGCGCCACGGCCCCAGCATCGGTCTTGTGCAGCAGCCCAGTCACATTGGCCTTGAGAACCACATGCCGCCGAGCTCGGCCGCCACGGCGACCGCCTCCTCGGCGTCCGCGGCAAGCCGCGTGGGCACCAGCGGCACACCATAACAGCCAAGCAACTGGCTAGTCTCGCCTGGCGGCAGCCAGCCGCCGCCGGGCAAACGCCCGAGGAACCGCATCACAAGCGCACGCGCGTCGGCGCGCCGCAGGCCGGGGAACACCTCCATAGTCCCCGGCGGCCGGGCGCGCCACGCCCCGTACCTGACCGCATGCCCGACGGCGCGGGCCGCGGTCTCTGGGTAGGAATACGCGGGCACCATCCCCCGCACTGCGCCTGAGCGGCCCACGGCGTCTCCCGCCCCTCTCCCGCCGCTGGCGTGGCTGCTGTGCTGGAGGTGAGCGTCCCGGGGACGAGCCGGACGCCCTCAGCCTGGTCGAGCACAACGGCGGCGAAGGGCACACGGATGCCGGCGGCGCAGACCGCTGGCAGGAGGTCGTTCGCCGCGGTCGGGAGGATAAGCGCGAGTATCGCGTGGACGCCCTCGTCCGCCGCGACCAGCTCCAGGCAGCGGCGGAAGTCGTCGGGCGCGATCGCCGCGCTCGTGTCCACTGGCCCGGTGACCGCGCCGCCGGGCGGAATGATCTTCCCGAGAAGCCGCTGAACCTCGGCCGACGGCTGGTGAACGGTGAGCCCGCACTCCACGCAGGCGTCGGCCGCCAGCACCCCCGCCCCGCCGACGTTGGAGACTACTGCCACGTGCGGCCCAGCCGGACCGGCTGGCTGGCGAGCAATGCGGCGGCGTCGAGCAACTCCCCGAAGCTCTCGGTGGCGATGATGCCAGCCTGCTGGAACAGGGCCTCGCGGCTGATCAGCGGGGTCGCCACCGCCGCCGTGTGCGATGCAGCCGCGCGCTGACCCGCTTCCGTGCGGCCTGCATACACCGTGAGCACGGGCATGACCGCCCGACCCGGCGCGCGGTGCGCGCGAACTTGCGCGGATTGCCGAACGATTCCAGGTAGAGCACAGCCAGCCGGGTCAGCCCGTCCTGCTCCCACCAGGTCAGCAGATCGTCGCCAGACACGTCGTAGGTATTGCCGACGGAGGCGAACGAGGAGACTCCCACGCCGATCCTGGACAAGTGGTTGAGCATGGCGAAACCCAGCCCGCCTGACTGCATGACCAGCCCGGCCATGCCAGCCACCGGGTGGGCGGCCGCGAACGTCGCGTTAAGGCCGATCCCGGGAACGGCGATGCCGAAGCAGTTCGGGCCGACCAGCCGCATGCTATGCCGGCGGCAGGCGGTGAGCAGCGCCGCGCCCTGCTCGGAGTCCAGCGCGGAGGTGATCACAACGATGCCCCTGACCCCGCGCTGCCCGCATTCCTCTGCGACGGCGGGCACCGCGGCGGGCGGCACCGCGACAACCGCCAGGTCAGGGGGCTCCGGCAGGCCGGAAACCGAGGGCAGGCACCGGACCCCGTCCAGTTCGCGCGCGTGCGGGTTCACCGCATAGACGCGGCCGGCGAAACCGCCGGTGACGATGTTCCGCAAGATCGAGCGGCCCACCGTGCCCGGCTTGCGGCTCGCCCCCACCACGGCCACGCACTCGGGCTGGAGCAGCGGCCGCAGGCTCGCCACGTCCGAGAGGCTCTCGCGGTGAGCCAACGCGTCCAGGTACCGGCTCGCCTCCCCCAGGGCCGCGCCACGGGGGATCGGCATGGTCAGCTCGATCACGTTGCCCGCCATCCTGCGCTGCACGTTGAGACCGGCGTCGGTGAACACACGCAGCATGGCGGTGTTCTCCGGCAGCGTCTGCGCCGCGAAGGCCGTTAGCTGGCGGGCCCGGCCGATCGAGACCAGATGCTCAAGCAGCAAGGTGGCGATCCCCCGCCCGTGCATGTCGTCGGCGACCGCGAAAGCAACCTCCCCCACCGCCGGCCGGGAGCCCGGCTCAAAGCTGGCCACGCCCACCACCCGCCCGCCAAGCAGGGCCACCAGCCCGACATGGCCGGGACCCGCCGGGCGGCACACGCGGCGGGCCTCCTGCTCCGCTTCCCGATCGTTCACGCCGAAGAAACGCAGGTACAGATTCTCCGGCGACATGGCCCTCATGGAAGCGCTGCACCGCTTCGAGGTCGCCGGCGGCGGCTGACCGGATCTCGATTGTCGTGCCGTCGGCAAGCAAAGCGTACGAGCGCCCCGGGCACCGCCACTGCGGTCACGTGATCGCCTCCCGCCTACACAAATGCCCGTCCCGCCCTGGCCTAAGGCTGTGCCCCCGCCTCGCGCGCACGCAAGCCCCAGGCGCGTGATGAACTGAGCCCGGCATCGGGCGCGCAGCAGGCAGATCGAACAACGGGTTCAAGCGGAGCCGGTAGCCGCCGGTCCGCAGTTTGGCGCAGTGTTGGTATCACGCGGCACGATCGCGCTGCCGCGCCGACCGGCCATAGGCGCGACTGGCGTGGCCATCGGGGAGCTCGTGCTCACGCCCGACGGCGTTAGGCTGAGTCCCGTCATGGCCGACGCAGCCGTAGCCGGTAGGGGTCCTTTGGTCTCCCGTCCAGTCCCTCCGCCACGCGTTGCTTGCCGACGGCCCAGGTTCCAGGCTGTCGGGCGGCCATGAGACCGTGTGGGCTGCTCACGGCCGGTGCATGGCAGATCGCAGAGAACGGCAGCGATCTGCGGAGGCTCTTCCGGCGGCTAACTGGCCCTGTCGCGCACCCCGGCGACGCCCTCCACGTGCCGGACCGCACCAATCAGGTAAATAGCAGCGGCGCCGCTCCGATGGCCGGTGACCGTCACGATGCCCGACGTCACGATGCCCGACGTCGCAATGCCCGACGTCACGATGCCCGACGTCACGATGCCCGACGTCACGCTCACCTCGAAAGCGTCCGGGTTGAGCGCAAACTCCCGGCGATAATCTCCTTGACCACCTCGCCGCGGATCCGGTCGTGGGCCTGCCGAGGACGCCGAGCACGTCCACCCGGCTCACGATTCCGGCCATGCGGCCGACTGAATCCAGCACGGGGAAGGCGCGCATGCGGCACCGCCGCGATCCTGACCATGTCCTTGTACGCAGCCGTCCCCGGACAGCCGCGACGTCATTGGTCATCACATCTTTCACGCTGCGATTCATTGGCGATCACCCCTTTGCCGCCGAAATCGCAAACACAGCAGCGCACGCTAGTGTCCCGCGCCTTAATTCAGTACATAGTTAGGTCAAGAGATGTCCATCTACGCATCTACGGCACGGCATTGCCAGATATCCAGGCTGATCACGGGATGCTGACTGGCATGGCGAAGACGGGGCGGCCTAAGGCCGAATTGACGTTTTCCGATAACGAGCGAGCCACTCTCGGAAGGTGGGCGCGCCGGGCGAAATCATCACAAGCCATGGCGCTACGAGCCAATATCATCGTGGCCTGCGCGGAAGGCTACAACAATAAAGAAACCGCAGCCCGGCTCCGGTGTAATCACACAACCGTCGGGAAGTGGCGTAAGCGGTTCATCGACAAGCGCCTGGACGGGCTGCATGATGAGACCCCGGTGACTGGGCAAGTCCGCTTGCTCTTGCTGGGCGCGCCTGCTGCTGCTTGCTCTTGCTGGGCGCGCCTGCTGAGCTGCTGGAGCCCAGAGCTGCAGGGCACGCCGTACCATCGCCCCGCACCTGATCGACGCCATCCGGCAGGTCGAGGCGTCGTCCGTATGCCGTGACCGGGCTACCCGCCAGAAGAAATCGCCGAAGACCGCAGGGGTCTTGCTTACAGCGCTGGCGCGTGAACGGCAGCATGACACCGTGCGGGCAGGCTGGGCGTGGCCGTGGCTTCAGCAAGTGCTCAGCCGCTCTGCGGAGCGGTGAGCTTGTTCACCACGTCCACCACACCATCAATGTCCCAGGTCAGCCGGACCGCGACCGGGAGCAGGTCGGGCTGTTCCAGCTGCGCGGGCTGCCCGGTCAGCGTCACGATGCCGCCCTTGACGACCACATTCACGCTCGCCGGATCGGTGAACAGGATCTCAGTGAACACCCCGCGCACATCCCGGGCGATCTGCTCGTCGGGGCGCAGGAAGACGCTGAGCAGGTCGCGGCGGCTGACGATCCCGATCAGGGCTCCGGCCGGGTCGACCACCGGCAGCCGCTTGATGTGGCGGGAGTTCATCACCCTGGCAGCGGCGGAAATTGTCGCGTCCGGGTGGACCGTGATCGCCGGTGAGGTCATCAGCTCGCCCGCGGTCAGGCCCCAGTGCTGCCGGCGGGGCCGCGAGCGCAGGAGGCCCCCACGCCTGGCCCGCGCGCTGCGCTCACGCTTGTCCTCGACGCGGAGCAGATCCGCCTCTGACACCACCCCGGCCACGCGGCGGCCCATCATCAGCACCGGCACAGCGCTGACCTTGTGCTCCGCCAAGAGGCTGGCGATCTGCTTGTACGGGGTGGGCCGGTCCACGGTCACCACCGACGTGGTCATGACATCACGGACCCTGCTATGCCACCGCCCACGGTGTAGTTCCCCATGACCCTGGCCGCCGCCGTCCCGGGCAGACCCGACGCTGGTTCCGGCCGACGCTGACCCCAGCCCCGCCTGCTGCCCGACGTGCTCCTCGACCGAATACAGCGCCCGCGCCACATCAGACGCCGACGCACGGCCGTGCAGCGACTCGTAGTACGCAGCGCCCAGGTAACGCAGCATCCCATCCAAAAGGGCATCACGGCGATTCATTTTCCTCTCCGCCTTTCTGCTGTTGTGGCGGTCAGGCAGGCCCCGCGGCCCAGAGGCAGCGCGCGGGGCCATGACCTGCAGCCGTTCAGGTCGCGGCGGCGGCCAGGGTGGGCACCGAACCCGAAGGCGGACGCCTCCGCAGGCCAGTGCCGCGCAAACGGCCCCTATCAGGTGCGGCTGCCGTTCTTGCTGCCACTGGGACGATGCTCAACCACCGTGTCGGAGGAAGGAAAGAACACACTCTCGTGGCCATCGCGCCAGCGGACAAGATACGGTGGCGCGCCGTCCTCCCCGTGCACCTCGATGATCACAGCCTCGCGGTCCTCATCACCTACGTGATGTCCCCTGACCAACAGCTCATCGCCGGCATTTGCTCTCATGATTCCTCCCTGCTCTCACCACAAGATCATCATCTTGCGGCCCGTCAAATACAGGGCCGAAAGACCCACGAAACGGGGGAAGACCGGCAGTTCACTTTGCGTCACAAACTTCCGCCCTGAGGTGCAGGAACCTCGCCCTCATACAAAGATGACCTGCATCTGCTGCCGTAACGGCTGAGCTGGGAGCCGAAGCTACCCCGCTGAGTTGGGAGACCTCCTCAACTCAGACGCGTGACGATTGGTGCGTGAGCATTCGCGTGCGGGCGCCTTGCGCGCCCTCGGGAGCTCGAGAAGGTCCATCGCAGGCGGGCCTGGATGTTCACCGGAAGCAGATCACCTTCGACTATTTGGACACTGCCACGGGGGAGATGCAGCGCGGGCAGATCGCCCCGGCGGACCGGGCGCACCTGGCCGCGTGGCTGGCGCGGCGGTTCCCGGCGGCCAGGACGCGCAGTTCGCGCTGGAGGGGTGCACCGGCTGGCGGTGGCCCCTCGTCTCCCTGCGGCTCAGTGCGCTCATCGATCTTCACCTTCTTCCGGTCCTTCGGTCCGCATATCGAGCACATCGCCCATCGGCCCGGTGCGGTAGGGACCAGGGCCTCAGACGCCGGCCCGCCGCTCAAGGTTGCGGCCACCCGCGCGGCCAGGGGACGTTGCAAGGTGGGTGCACGATGCGGCAGCCGTTCGGAACCGGGTCCTGAACGGCTGCCGCGGCTGCGTCACGTCCCGCCGGCGAGAACTTCCACCACCCTGTGTATCAGATCGCCTCGCCGCCCCTCTTACATTCAGGGAGTTGGACAAGAATCATTGGAGACTCAGACCCCCGGAAATCGCCATCTGCTACCGCGCCGCCCTGGACTGTTACTTGATCAATAACTCAATCCTTATTCATTGTTTCTCCGATTGCAATTTCCGGAAGTTGCAGGCTGAGCGTCCAAAGGGAAGATAAGGGAACCTATGTCTGCACAGTTCGACTCTCATAGAACAAGACTGTAATGTTCGAAACATAGCCGAGATGTCAGCAAGCGGGGACTTCATGCCATTGCATGAAACACTTGCGGCAGATGTCGGCGTCGCTGGGGGAGCAGTGATCACCGATCGTGTGTACGATATCGTTACCGACGACATCTACCTGCGTTTACCCGAATTGATCGGAGAACCGGAGATTTATCTGAAGATCGAGGGACTCAACCCGGCCGGATCGGTCAAGCTGAAGACCGCCATCGCACTGATCGAGGACGCGGAACAGAGGGGTGTTCTTGCTTCCGGCAGCGGTGTCGTCGAATCGTCGTCCGGAAATCTCGGCATCGCACTGAGCATGGTCTGCTCCGTAAAGGGCTATTCTTTTACGTGCATTACCGATCCCAACGCGTCCGCCCGCAGCGTCGCGACGATGCGCGCATTGGGCGCGCGGGTCGTGATAGTCACCGAACGGGATGCGAACGGCGGATACCTGGGCAGCCGAATCGCCCGCCTCAAAAGCATGCTGGCACGTGATCCCAGTCTGATGTGGCCGAACCAGTACGCCAATGCCGCAAACCCCAGGGTGCACTGGGAACGTACGGCCGCATCGATCCTCAGGGCGATCAGATCGGTCGATTACCTGTTCATCGGCGCGGGCACCACCGGCACCCTGATGGGCTGCGCCGCGTACTTCCGTCAGTTCTCACCCAGGACTCGGATCGTCGCGGTCGACGCCCGCGGCTCGGTTACGTTCGGCTATCCGCCGGGGCCGCGTCACATTCCAGGACTCGGTTCCAGCCGAACGCCGGAGCTCTGCAGCACCGACGGCGTTGTGGACGACGTGGTGCTCGTCGACGAGGCGGACGCTGTGCGCGCCTGTCGCAGGATCGCCACGAAATATGGGGTGCTTGTCGGTGGCTCGACGGGTTCGGTGGTGGCTGCCGTGCGCAACTACCGGTCGGAGATTCCACCGGATTCCCGAGTGGTGGCCATCGCCCCCGATCTCGGCGACCGCTATCTGGACACGGTATACAACGACGAATGGGTGATCGCCCGATTCGGGCCAGACGCGCTGACCGAACGTGAACTGGTGAGCACACGGTTCACGACGAGGGGTTGATTCACGTGTTGCCTTTCAACGTCATCGGTGGCACCGCCGTGCGCGAGATCATAACGGCGTCCCGCCCGGATGTCGTCGATGTCGTGAAGCAGGCGTATCTAACGCACCACTCGGGAAGATCGGTCAATCCGAACAGCTATTTCCTGAGGTTTCCGGAGAAGCCGAGTTCGCGTATCATCGCGCTGCCCGCCTATCTTGGTGGGGACTACGACGTGGCCGGGATAAAATGGATCGGTAGCTTCCCGGAGAATGTCGGCAGAAACGTTCCCCGCGCGTCCGCGGTGCTGCTGCTCAACGACTACGAGACGGGCTACCCATTCGCCTGTCTGGAAGCCTCCCAGATCAGCGCCGCGCGCACGGCGGCCTCTGCGGTCCTCGGCGCGGCGGAACTCCTCGGCACCCGAACCGCGCAAAAGATCTCGGTGGTCGGCGCCGGGGTGATCGCCCGCAACATTGTGGAGTTCTTCGCCGCCCAGCAGTGGCAGATCGACGAGTTCGCGGTGTTCGACGGGATCGCCGAATACGCGGACCTGCTCGGCGAGCATAGCCGGCGGAACGTCGGGATTCCGGCACGCACGGCGGCCAGCCTGGAAGCGGCGATCAAGGATGCGGACGTGGTGGTGCTCGCGACGACCGCGGCGGCGCCGCACATTACCGATCCGAACGCGTTCGCTGCGGGGCAGGTCGTGCTCAACATCTCGCTACGCGATATCGACCCCGGCGTCATCATTGCCGCGCACAACATCCTCGATGATGTTGATCATTGTCTCACCGCGAACACCTCACCGCACCTGGCCGAGCAGTCGACCGGAAATCGCGACTTCATCAACGGAACGCTCGCCCAACTCATCCTGGGTGAGATTGCACTCGACTCGGACCGTCCGAAGATCTTTTCCCCGTTCGGGCTCGGCGTGCTGGATCTGGCGGTCGGTATGTTTGTGCACGAGCGGGCGCTCGGCCAGCGGCGCGCTGTGCCGATCGAGGGATTCTTCGGTGAAACAGAACGGTGGAGCTCGTGACCAGCTCTCGCCCTGCTGCAGCGACGAACAGCATGAGCAACAACAAGAGATGGGCCCTGCCCCTTGGCGCGCTGGGGGTTCTCGGCTTCAGCCTCACCCTGCCGGCCACTCGAATGGCCGACCCCGCGCTTGGCGGCTGGACGGTCGCCTTCGGCCGAGCCGTCATCGCCGCGATCATCGCCATCGTCGTGTTGGTGGCCAAACGGCAACCGCTGCGCCCACCAAGGGCCGAGCTGCGGCCGATGCTGTTAGTGGTGGTCGGCGTGGTGGTTGGCTTCCCGCTGTTTACCTCGCTCGCGTTGGAGACCGTGGACAGCGCCCACGGCGCGGTGCTGACCGGGCTGATCCCGGCGGCCACGGCCGGATTCGCCGTGCTGCTCGCCGGGGAACGGCCGCGCCGTAGCTATTGGCTGGCGCTCGCCGTCGGGCTGACCGGAGTACTGAGCCTGCCGGTGATCCAGGGCCACGGACGGCTCCAACTCGGCGACCTACTGCTCGTTGCCGCGGTGGTGGTGGCTGGTCTCGGCTACGCGCAAGGCGGGGTGTTGGCCAGGAAGTATGGCGGCTGGCGGATCATCTGCTGGGCGCTGGTCCTCGCGTTGCCCGCCGTCGTGCCGGTCACGGTAATCTCCGTGCTGCTCCGGCCGCCGCGGGGCATCACCGTCCAATCGCTGGCCGGCCTTCAGCTATCTCAGCGTCATCAGCATGTGCCTCGCGTTCTTCGCCTGGTATGAGGGGCTTGCCAGGGGCGGGGTGGCCAGGGTCGGTCGCCTGCAACTGGCTCAGCCGGTCCTGACACTCGGTTGGTCGGTGCTGTTGCTCGGGGAACGCGTCGACGTCATCACCGGCATCGCGGCCGCGGTCGTGCTCGGTGCCGTCGCGGTGGGCCGCAATGCACGGGTCGACGCCCGGTCAGCGCTCGCCGTTCCCGCCCGGGCCGAGGAGCACGCGTGATGGCGCACTCGGTGCTGGTCACCCGCCGGCTTGCCCCAGGTGTGCTGGATCGGCTCACCGCCTCCTGCGAGGTGATCGCGCACCACGATGACCTGCCCATGCCACGGGGCGACCTGCTGGCAGCGGCTCGCGGTCGCACCGCCGTGCTGACCACGCTGGACGACACCGTGGACGCGGAGTTCCTGGACGCCGCCGGACCCGCACTGCGGATCGTGGCTAACCACGCCGTTGGCACGCACAACATCGACCTCGCCGCGTGCGCCGCGCGCGGCGTCCTCGCCACGAACACGCCCGGCGTGCTCACTGCGGCCACGGCAGACATGGCCATGGCGCTTTTGCTCGCGGCCGCGCGACGTCTCGGCGAGGGCGAACGATGGCTCCGGTCCGGCCTGGCCGTGGGCCTGGGCGCCGAACTTCCTGCTCGGTGTCGAATTGTCCGGCACGCCGCTGGGCATTCTCGGCATGGGCCAGATCGGTCAGGCGATCGCCCGCCGCGCCCTCGGGTTCGACATGCGGGTTTGCTATCACAACCGGCGCCCGCGCCACGATCAGGCCGACGCGCAGTGGCTCCCGTTGGAGGAGTTGCTGTCCTCCGCTCAGATCCTCGTGGTGAGTTGCCCGCTGACCGACCGGACGCGGGGCCTGCTCGACGCATCCCGGCTCGCACTGCTGCCCGAGGGCGCCGTGCTGGTCAGCATCACTGCCGGGGTGGTCGACGAGGTGGCGATCGCCGACGCCCTTGACCGCGGAGTGCTGTTCGCCGCCGCGATCGACAACCACGCCAACGAGCCCATGGTCGCCCCTGAACTGCTCCGGCAGGAGCGGGCCGTGCTCAGCCCACACCTGGGCAGTGCCACGGTGCGCACTCGCCAGGCCATGGGCAACCTCGCCGTCGACAACATCCTTTCCGTGTTGGCGGGGAAACCCCCGCTGACCGAAGTTCAGTTGAACTAGTCCATACAAATCAGTTCGGAAATCGGGGGATTGATTAATCCATGAGCACCGCGACGAGAACGGCCTCGGACAGTGCGATTAAGCAGCAGGAGCCATCCTCGCTCGTACCCGGCGGTCTTCGGCCGGTGGCCGATGATACGGCTCGGTTATACGACAGGTATTGGCCACCAGTAGCCGAGTTCGGGGGATTCGACGTCGAACTCAGCGAATTCATGGCCGCCCCGGCGGCGGAACAGGAAGCACTGCTGGCCGGCCTCCGGCGCAGCCCCAGCGAACACGGTCGTTTTCTGCACCGGCACCTTGCCGAGATCTACGCACACTGGTTCGGCTACCGCGACGGGGCTTTCACCCGCCGCACTGACGACCAAGCAGAAGAGACCCTCTTCGCCACGAAGATCAGGCTGGAGCGTGAACTCTTCGACCACTGGGCCACCACGGACCCGGAACCGACGTTCACCAGCCAGTTCGAGGCTGCCGACTACCTCGACGAACTGGCCGCCGCCAATCCCGGCGTCGGGCACTCATTGTTCGAATACCTGCGCGACGAGGCGCCGCGCGAACAACTGGACCGTTTCCTGCAGTGCGAGCTGATCCGCAACGAGGTGGTCGACGACGAGGTCGCAATGCTCGTGGTTGGCTTGCAGGGCATGCAGAAGGCGGTTGCCGCGGCGAACCTGTGGGACGAGTGCGGGCGCGGCAAGTTGGAAAACTTCCACACCTACTGGCTACGCCGCCTCTTGCAGGCGACCAATGGGTGGGACGCGCTCCACGAGTTCCGCGAGAACCACCCCTGGTTCGCCAAGTTCACCTCGAACATGAACGCCGCACTGCTCACCCGCCCGTCCCGCAAGCTGATGGCCTACGGCTGCTTCCTGATATTCGAGAGCTGGGTGGAGCCGCATTTCGTCCGCATCCTGGACGGGCTGACTCGCGTTGGGGTGGTCGACGACGAGGTGCGTATCTACTTCATGGCGCACGTCAAGATCGACCCCCGACACAGCAGGGAACTGTCCGACGGGCTGCGCCTGCAACGGCCGCTGCTCACCCCGTCCCAGGTTCGGGACGTCGTGCACGGCGCACACCTGGCGTCCAGCGCGGGCAAGCGACAGTTCGACCACATGCTCACCTACCTGAAATCCATGAACAGCGAAGGAATCCAAATATGAGCCCGTCCGTTCGCCTCGTCACGGCCGCACACCTGCCCGATCTCGCACCCGATGACCAGGAGTTGTTGCACGCGTTGCGCCAAGAGGGTGTCGAGGCGGAGATAGCGGTGTGGGACGACCCGGCGGTGAACTGGGCCCACGCGCCGCTGACCGTGGTCCGTTCGGTGTTCGACTACCACTTGCGCCGCGACGAGTTCATCTCCTGGGTGGACCAGGTCGAGCCGCTCACGTCGTTACAGAATCCACCGCAGATCATCCGGTGGAACTCGCATAAGTCCTATCTGATGCGCATGATCGGGGATGGCTTCCCCGCTATCCCAACCGAATGGGTGGATCAAGGTACTTCGGTCGACTTGCGTGCGGTGCTGGCGGCGCGGTCCTGGTCGGAAGCCGTGGTCAAGCCCGCGGTGTCGGCATCGGCCCACGGCACCCTGAAGGTCGCCGAGGACAACCTGGACGAGGCCCAGGCGCACCTGGACGGTTTGGCACATCAGGGCGATGCGCTGATCCAGCCCTACCTCTACGACTTCGAAACGACCGGGGAGACCTCGGTGATCTGGCTGGGCGGCGAGCGGACACACGGTGTCCGACGCCCATCCGGCATGCACACCTCGCTCGAGGTCGCGCATATGGGCGAGCCGCTCGAACCAAACGCCATGGAACTGGATCTAGCTACGGCGGCCTACGAGTGGATCAGCCCCGTCCCGCTGTATGCACGCATCGACCTCCTCAACTCCCGTGAGCACGGCCTGCTGGTGCTCGAACTCGAACTGGTGGAGCCGGCTTTGTACCTACGGCACTCCACCAGGATCGCCCAGCGGTTCGCGGTCGCCGTGCGAACGCTACTGTCCACACCGGTCGGCTGATCAGGCCCGCCATGGCCGCTGACACGGCCGTGAGACGACCCTGGGCTGGGAAGCCACGCGCCGCGTGGCGGTCCGGGTTTCGAGGGTGAGCCGGGTTTGGCCGAGGAAGCCGACGATGAGGTCGGGCCGGTACTGGATGCGCTCGAGCCAGGCCCTGGGGCTATTGCACGGCAGTGATCACATGCGCCTGGCCGAGTGCCGGCGCAGCCAGGGGCGCGTCGAGCATCATGGCATGGAGCGCATCGACGAGTTCGTCACGGAAGGACTGGATCGCGGCGGCCATCACGCGGGCGGAGCGCGGGCCATCACCGGCCTCGAGCGCGGCGAGCAGAGTGTGGTGCTCGGTGTGCGCTCGCAGGCCGCGCTCCGCGGCACCAGCGCGCAGGGCGATCAGGCGCGCGCGCTCGCTGTCGTCGAGTAGTCGCGCCACGATCTGGGCGGCGCGGCGGTTGCCGGCGCTTCGTGCCACGCTGACATGGACCGCACGGTTGGCCTGCATGAAGCGCTCTGTCGATGTGTCGTCATCGAGGTCGGGCTCCGGGTCGAGAAGGGCCCGCAGGCGGGCGAGCTCGCCGCGCTCGAGGTGCCCGGCCGCGGCTGCTGCTGCGGGTGGTTCAAGTACCAGGCGCAGATCGTAGATCTCGCGCACGTCGCGCAGCGTCAGCGGGGTGATCATGTGAGCGCTGCGTGGCTGTGCGAGCACGAGCCCCTCCACACGCAGGCGGGCCAATGCAGCCCGGATTGCGGCCTTGGAGAAGCCGAAGCGCTCGACGAGCTGGGCTTCGGAGACCGGCGTACCCGGCGCGAGTTCGACGCGGACGATGGCGCGGCGGAGGCGCTCGTAGGCGGCCGCACCTGAGGACGCTTGCATGCCGGTGAGTTTACCGGGCCATTGACAGGGCAATGCTGCCATGCTGACATGTCAGCATGGCAGACCGGACTGCCCAGCAAGCGGCCTGGCCCGGAGGGAGCGTCCGCGCCGTCCGCGCCGCCCGGGCTGCAGACCCGGAGCACGCGAACCTGATCCGCTACGGCGGCGCGTTCGCGCAACTCGTCATAGAACGGGCTGCCGGAAGCTGGCTGGAAACCGAAGACGGGCGGCGGATCCTCGACTTCACCTCCGGCCAAATGTGCGCGACGCTGGGGCACGGCCACCCGGCCATTGTCGAGGCCATTCAGCGCGCCAGCGGCCAGGTCGTGCACCTCTTCAGCGGTTTCCTCGCACGCGACGTGATCGAGCTGGCGCGCGAGCTGACGGCCATGCTCCCCGAGCCGCTCACGCGTGCGATGTTCCTGTCAACCGGCGGCGAGGCCAACGAGGCCGCGCTGCGGCTGGCCAAGCTGCACACCGGCGGGCATGAGGTGCTGGCCTTCGCCGGCTCTTGGCACGGAATGACCGCCGGGGCCGCGTCGAGCACCTACAGCGCCGGCCGCCGCGGCTACGGCCCCGCGCTGCCCGGCACGATGGCACTGCCAACGCCCAACCCTTACCGCTGCCCGATTGCCCACTGCCGGGACCGCTGCGACCTTACCTGCCTGGAGGCTGGCATCGCGCTCACCGACGCCCAGTCGGTCGGTGCGCCTGCCGCCGCGATCATCGAGCCGATTCTCAGCGCGGGCGGTATCGTGCCGCTGCCCGACGGCTACCTTGCCCGGCTGAAGCGACACTGCGAGCAGCGCGGGATGTTGCTCATCATCGACGAAGCACAGACCGCGCTCGGCCGCGTCGGCCGCATGTTCGCCTTCGAGCAGCACGATGTCGTCCCCGACCTGATCACGCTGTCCAAGACGCTTGGCGGCGGCCTGCCCCTGTCGGCCACCATTACCACCGATGAGATCGAGAGCGACGCCGTCGCCAAAGGCTTCCTCCACTTCACCTCGCACGTCTCGGACCCGCTGCCAGCGGCCGTCGGCCGTGCCGTCCTCAGCGCGGTGATCGCAGAAGATCTCGCGCTCCGCGCGATCAACATCGGCGCCCGCCTGCGAGGCGGACTGGAGGAACTCCAAGGCCGGCACGAGGCAATCGGAGACGTCCGGGGCGCCGGCCTCATGCTCGGCCTGGACCTCGTGCGCGACCGCGACACCCGCGAGCCCGACGAGCGATACGGCAGCGCGGTTACCGGCCGTTGCCTCGAGCTCGGCCTCAGCCTCAACATCGTCAAGTTCGCCGGGCTCGGCAGCGTGCTGCGCATCGCGCCGCCCCTCACCGTCAGCCCCGACGAGATCGACCTCGGCCTGCAGATCCTCGACCAGGCGCTCACGGACTCCCGCTGCTAGCGCAATGCGGCTCGCGATCACCGGCGCCGGCGGGATCGGCAGCTACTTCGGCGGACAGCTCGCCCGCGCCGGCGTCGAAGTAGTGCTGCCCGGCCGCGGCGCACACCTGACCGCGATCAAGCGGCGCGGTCTCCGGGTTCGCGGCGCCGAGAACGACGGGGCGGCGGGCAGAGCGTAATACGTCTCGGACGATCAGGACACCGTCCGGGGCCAACTCTCGCCGTGGATGCGTCAGGCACGCGTAAAGAGAATGCTCATCTTCGGCGAAGCACAAATGGCCATTGGCGGCTCTGAGGTCGTCCCCAAACACCTCACGGGCGACCGCTGAGGCGTGGAAGGTTGTCACTGATTGAGGTCTGAACAGCCGCGACCGGCCTTCCAGCCAATCGTGCGGTGCACGTCCGGGGCTATACGGGCGGTGCGGCAGCAGGTTGAGGAGATTATCGGGCAGGGCCAGAACGCCCCTTTGGGGCACATCCCGTTCACTCCGCGTGCCAAGCTGTCGCTGCTTGAGGCGGCGCAACTGGGTCACAACTACGTCGGGACTGCGCACATCCTGCTGGGCCTCATCCGCGAGGGTGCGGGCGTGGCCGCCCCTCGGCGGCTATTCGCGCGGAGCCAGGCTGCCCTGACCTGTCGGCGGTCCTGCGGTTCCAGCTTGATCCGATGATCGGGCCGACCAGCTTGCATAAAATTCGTCGCCGCGGTGTATGGACATGTTCGCTTCTGCCGCCGACCGGGCAATCCACCAGAGCCCCTGGCGCCAAGACGTACTGGCCGGACGGCTTGGCAGCCACCCTGCGTCGACGCTGGACGGATAGCAATAGCGAGGAGCCGTGGCCACTCTGCTAGGCGCGCCAGCACCTCTGGATGCCTGGCCGACCGCTGCCTCAGACCCGGCGGCAACGTAGCATTCGGCTAATGGAATTTAGCCGGGAGCTGCGCGAAGACGTGATGTCGGGTGAAATCACTGTATCCTTCCGGCTGTGGCGCCGGCCCAAGGTGAGGGAGGGCGGCCAGCATCCCGTCGGTCCGGTGAAGATCGAAGTGGACTCCGTGGAACTGGTGCCCTTTGCCTCCATCACGGTCGCCGACATTCGCCGATCCGGGGAAAGGGATCGGGAATCCCTGCGCCAGCGGGCTGCCCACGCCGGCCCGATCGCCGACGACACACTGCTCTACCGGGTGGAGTTTCACCTCGTGGCATCCCAGGTACGCTGACCACTGGCAGGCAGGAACGCGGACCGCAGAGGTCGACCGCTCATGCCGCCCGATCGGTTCTCACTCGCAATCCAGGGTGCGGCAATCCGATCTCGGTCACGTCGTCTCCCGCGGGCCCACGACCGCGTGTGCGAGGCGTACCTGCGTGCCTTTGCGAAGGGAGTTGGGAATCTCCGCGATCTCATCAACATGGCGGACCACTGACTGCAGATCCTCTTCCGGGGCACCGCCCTCGATCTCCACCGAGTACGTAATGCCGGTCGATACCGCGGGCTGGCCGCTATATTCCCCGTCGGCCGTGATCACGACCCGGGTAAGTTCAATGCCCCGCCTCGACGCCTCCCTGAACAGGTCGTTGGACACGCAGCCAGCGACAGCGAGATGCAGCAACTCGCCGCCGTTGAACCCGCGGCCGCCGCCACCCGCCTCCTGCGGGCTGTCGACCACCAGCGTGTGCGGGCCCGCAGCGCCCAAAGCCGTGACGGCGCCGTCGACATTCCTGACTTCAACTTCGAAACCCATGGCCTACCTCCAGTCCCGCCATCCTGCCGGACGAGTTCACCCGCGAGCAGGATCGCAGGTGCCAGAACGCGAACTCAGCCGATCACTGATCCGGGCGGCCAACCATCCAGCACCCAGATAGCGGTCCCTGACGCGCACGAAAGCGCCCCCTCAATTGCCCCGAGTGGGAATGCAGGACCCTCCTCTGGTCAGCTGCAGAGCCATCTCCGGCCCCGAGGCTGTCAGTGATGGCCACCGTAACGGGCCCAAGGGCTGGCCCGGCCCCCCCCGCTGATGAAGACTGTCGCCATGGGCACCCCAGAGCCGCAGCGCGCGCGCTGGCCAGAGCATCTTCCCGTGGGTGCGGTGCGTGTCGTGCGGTGGAGCGCGCGTTACGACGAGACGGTCGTTTTGCCGGGACACCATTGGGCTGCCTGTGCTGGAACCCTTCCACGACGGCTACGGCCTGGATGTGGCGATCCTGGGCCTGCCCGGCGGCCCGGTCCACGTGGAGATCGTCCGTTTGGCACAGGCGCCGCACCCGGCGCATGGACTTGATCAGCTTGTCTTCTAGCTGCCGGGCGCTGCCGCCCAAGAGCGCATCACGGCCCGGCTGGCCGCCGCGGGTGTCCACCCGGTTGCGCAGATCGATTGCTGGCAGGCCAACGGCGGCGTTACCTACCAGGACCCAGACGGGCGGGAAGTGGTGTTCGCGTCCTGGATCTATGGCCCGCCGGGATCCTGACCAGGGGCAACAGACGTGCAGACACCCTCAGCAAACGCCCGCACATGCTTGGTATGGAGGAGGATGCGAAGCCTGCACCGGCTGGCGGAGCGAAGCACCGTCGCGCCATCGTCGGCGAAACGGCGCCGGACGGCTGCTTTCCCGTCACGTGATGTGGACGCCCTGGCCGGCGGAACGTGCAGTGGCGGTCAGAACAACGTCGCAGAACGCTGCGCGGCCAAAGGGCAGCACGGCGGCCAGCCGGGCGGCGATCTGCCGGAAGTCCGGCAGGTCCTTCGCCCCGGAGACGACGAGGCTCGGGGCGGTGATCGCGGACAGCTCGACGGCGACCTCGATGGGCTCGTCCTCCTCGGGCGCTGCCAGCTGCACGTCGAAGGCGTGACGCTGCATCAGCCGCACCTGCTCCCGGGCCGGCTCGAGCAGGCCCACGACATCATCGGCATCGTTGTACACCCCCTGCGGCACAGGCGTCTGGCCGAAGCCGCGGAAATCGCAGCGCACCGCGCGGTACCCGGCGTCCACGAAGACCGGCCACTGCGGATCCCACATCCGGCGGTCGCAAACCGTGGAATGCAAGAGGACCAGCGCCGGCCCCGTGCCCGCTGAATCATAAGAAAGCATTGCCGCCAAAATAGACCTTTGCCCGAGGGCAGCTGTTGGTGCTGCAGGCCATGAGCCGGATGAGGAGCGGCGGTGTGGCTAGGTGCCGGTCGGGAGGAGCGCGTTGATGACCCGGGCCGCGCGGTCGGGATCGGGGTGCTCGCCGGTAATGAGCCCGAGGTAGATGTAGGACTCCATGATGCGGACCAGCACGTAGGGCAGGTCGTCCCGGGGCACGACGGCCTCGAGGCGCCCGGCGGCCACCTCGCCGTCGACGAGGTCGCCGACCAGCGCGATGAGCCGGGTCTCGAAGTCGGAGGCCCTGGTGGTCAGCAGGCGCAGCGCCAGGTCGCCTTCGCGGTCGAGAAAGCGCTGCATGCCCGGGTTGGCCATGACGCCGCGGACCGTCCCGGTGATGACGGCCGCGGCCGGTGACTGGCCGGCAGGCCAGGGACTGGCTGATGTTGCTGTGCGACGTGCGCAGCCTGTTCGACGGTGGGGTCGATCAGCGACCAGAGGATCTCGGTGAGCAGTTGCTCGCGGGAGCCGACCCAGCGGTAGAGGGTGGCCCGGTCAACGCCGAGTTCCCGGGCCAGGGCCTGCATGTCGACGCGGTCACCGGCGAGAAAGGTCCGGCGGGCCTGGCGGAAGGCGTCGAGCGCGGTCGGGCGCGTCGTGGTCCCCGCGAGCTGCCGCTGCAGCGGCGTGCCCGGGTGGCGCGGACGGCGGGCGGTCATCCGGGCTGGCTCCGTTCTGCGGCGACTGGCGGGTGTTCCTGCGGCGGCCCGGCGACCTTGACATGACCAGGGCCCTGAGGGACAGTTTGCAACAGATCGTGCAAACGTCGCAATGGAGAGACGCATGAGCGAGATGACGCCGCATCCGGTGGTTCGCCTCAAGGACGGGACCGTACGCGGCACGGCGGAATCCGGGGTCTCAGCGTTTCTCGGGCTCCCCTACGCGGCCGCTCCGTTCGGCGCCGAACCGGATGCGGCCGCCGCAGCCCGTCCAGGCGCTGGGACGGCGAACGCGACGCGACGGGGTTCGGGCCGACCGTGCCCAAGGGCGACTACCCGCCGCAGTACGCCACGCTGTTCCCCGAGGTGGTGATCCCGGGTGAGGAGTGCCTGAACCTCAACGTGTGGACACCCGACCCGGCCGCCACGCGGGCTGCCGGTGCTGGTGTGGATCCATGGCGGCTCGTTCATGAACGGGTCCGGCTCGGTGGGCGCGTACAACGGCGCGGCGTTCGCCCGCGACGGCATCGTGTGCGTGACCATCAACTACCGGCTGTCCGCGGAGGGCTTCCTGTTCCTCGACGACGGCATCGCCAATCTCGGCCTGCTCGATCAGCTCGCGGCCCTGCGGTGGGTGCAGGACAACATCTCCGCGTTCGGGGGCGACCCGGCCCGCGTCACCGTCGCCGGTGAGTCAGCCGGGGCCATGAGCGTCACCACGCTGCTGTCGATGCCGCTCGCCGAGGGCCTGTTCGCCCAGGCCATCACGCAAAGCGGCGCGGCGGCCCACACGCTCACCCCGGACGCGGCCCGCATGGTGGGCGGCTACCTCGCCGACGCGCTCGGTGTCCCGGCTGACCGGGACTCGATCAAGGCGGTTCCGCTGGAGAAGTTCGTGCGGGCCGCCTCGGACCTGGTGGTGGAGGTGCAGACCACCCCCGACCCGGCCAGGTGGGGACAGCTGGCGCTGAGCCTGCTGCCGTTCGCGCCCGCCGTCGACGGCTCGGTCCTTCCGCAGGCGCCGATCCCCGCCATCGCCGCCGGGCAGGGACGCGGGGTCCGCCTGCTGGCCGGATCGAACCGTGAGGAAGCCCGGCTGTTCCTGGTCGCGCCGGCCAGCATCGATCTCATCGACGAGGCCACGCTCGCCGCCGCCGCGGGCGCGTACGGCCTGTCGGCCGGACGATCTCGCCGTCTACCGGCGCAACCGGCCGGGCGCCAGCCCCGGCGACGTCCTGGCCGCCGTGATCACCGACTGGTTCTTCGCCATCCCGCTCCTCCGGGTCGCCGAAGCCCGGGCCGCATCGGGGGCCGGCGGCACCTGGGTCTACCGTTTCGACCACCCCGCGCCCGAGGACAACCAGCGGCTCGGGGCGTGCCACGCGGCCGAGATCCCGTTCGTGTTCGGCACCATCAGCCGCGACGACGTCCATCCCCTGCATCGGCCACACGCCCTCCCAGGCCGTCGCCGACCAGGCCCACTGGCGTATGGGTCAGACTTCATCACCACCGGAGACCCGGGCTGGGCGGCCTACGACACCACCAGCCGGACCACCGGCCTGCTCACCGACGTCATTAACGCCACCGACGACCCGGCGGGCGACGAGCGCGCGTGCTGGGAGGGAATCCGCTAGCAACTCATGAAGCAACTCCCTGCTCAAGCAAAAGCGTGGCCGCGGTGCGACGGGTGGGGGTGGTGACGAGCCGGAAGCCTGGCGGGCTCGCGCTCGTGATGGTGCCGGTCGCGTGGGAGCGGCCTAGTAAGTGGCCGGAGCACAACACACCGCTAGGACTGCATTCCCAGATCCACGCCAGCCGACTGTCATATCCGGATGCTGCGGCCCGTCTCGCCGGTATTCCGGTGTCCGACTCCAGCACTGGCCCGCGGCGAGGCCGGTCAGGCGAACACCTGCGGCGGGCGCCTCGTCCATGGGCGGGCTTGCTCGAGCTGTGCCGCGAGACGGAAGAGAGTTGCCTCGTCGCCGAACCGGCCGAGGAAGTGCACGCCGACGGGGACGCCGTCGGCGTTCCACCACAGTGGCACCGACATCGCCGGCTGCCCGGTGATGTTGGCGATCACACCGGAGTAGGCCACTGTCCGGCCGCCGCGCTCGAGTGCGCGCAGCGGCTCGGTCTCGGTCGACACGATTTCGCCGAGCGGAGCTGGCGGTTCCGACAGCGTCGGCGTCAGCCACACATCGACTCCTGTGAAGAAGTCGGCCACCCGTCGCGCGTAGGCCTGGGTGTCTTCGACCGCGAGGAGGTAGCTGGCGGCGCTGACCTGGCGCCCGGCGTCCCAGAACGCGCGGGTGAGGGGCTCGATCTCGCCGGGCCGGGGCTCGCGGCCCAGCCGGCGGATCCAGTACGCCAGTATCCACGCCGTTGCGGCGTTGAACCCGGTCCCGATCGCCGCGCCGACCTCCGGTGTTATTTCCGGCAGCTGCGCGTCGACGATGTAGTGGTCAAGCGATTGACACAGGGCGACCGCGTCGTCGAGCGCGGCGACGCAGTCGGGGTGGCCGGGCGAGCCGTCGGCGGTGCGCGCGGTACAGGCGATGCGCAGCCGGCCGGGATCGGCGCGGACCTCGTCGCTGAACCGGCCTGCCGCCGGCGGCGCCCAGTAGGGGTAGCCGAGCGCCGGCCCGGCCGTCGCGTCCAGCAGCGCGGCGCTGTCGCGTACCGACCGCGTCAGCGCGTGCTCGACAGCGCCGCCGCTGACGGCGTCGCCGTACTCCGGCCCGAGCGGGTTCCGCGCCCGGGTCGGCTTGAGGGCAAACAGGCCGCAGGCCGACGCCGGGTAGCGCAGCGAGCCACCGAGGTCGTTGCCGTGTGCCATCGCCACCATGCCCGAAGCGACGGCCGCGGCCGACCCGCCGCTCGAACCGCTCGTCGACCGGGTTACATCCCAGGGGTTGCGGGTCGCTCCAAACAACACGGGTTCGCAGGTCGGCGCCATCCCGAATTCCGGAGTGTTCGTCTTGCCGACGACCACCAGACCGGCCCGGCGCAGCCGCACCACGATCTCAGAATCAAACGAGGAGGTATTGTCGCGCAGGAACACTGACCCTTCGGTGAACCGGGCCCCGCTGCTCTCGGCGATCAGGTCCTTGAGCAGGTAAGGCACCCCCGCGAACGGGCCGCTCACGCCGCGGTCCACCCGCGAGATCGCATCGTCGAACATCGGGGTAACGACGGCGTTCAGCGCCGGGTTCAGCCTCTCGATCCGCTCGATCGCCCACTCGACCAGCTCGGCCGCTGTCACCTCACGGCGCCGCACCAGCTCCGCCTGACCCATCCCGTCCAGCGACGCGACCTCGGCTGCCGGACTTGTTGCCCCGGTCACGGGTGATAACTGCCAGGAAACATGACGCCCCCTTACTCACGGGCCCGCGTAAGCCGCCATCGTGGGCGCCTCAGGCACCCACATCTCGCAAGCGATCTCGCGGACAACTGGAATCTTGGAGCATACCGCCTCCCGATGGCCCGTCTGAAGGTCCTCCGTAGGCCATCCGTAGGCCATCCAAGACCATGTCTCACTCCAACGGATCGCACCCCAGCGGCAAGCCGGGAAGCTAACTTCGCCATGTGCCGGCCCGGTCACCAGTCGGCTCGGTGGCGTTGGCCTGCGCGGACCCGTCAGTGACGGCGCCTCGTGGTTGCGGTGGTCATGACCGTTCGTCGCTTTGAGATTGGTCAGGGCAATGAACGTAACGAGACGGCCGGTCCCGGCGCATGGGGCAATTACCTCATCTTCCGGGGAGCCAGGGGCTGGCGATTTCCGTTCCGGGCACATAGCGCGCAAGTGCAGGGACCGCGGCAGGTCCAGTGGCGAGACGCGGCGCCGCAGCACGTTCCCGCTCACCGGCCTGTCACCCCTCGGTCACCGTAGCGTCCTAGCTTAATGAGGGGCGACCTCTTGAGGGGGTGCGGTGAAACTCAATTCTGATGCCGGTCTACAACGAGGCAACGACTCTATCGGCCGTGGTGAAGAGAGCGCTGGACGTGCGCTATCCGTGTGACGTCGAGCCAGTCCTCGTCGACGACGGCAGTACAGATGGATGCGTCACGGCCCTCGACGCTGTGACCGACCCGCGGCTCCGGGTCATCCGCCAGGCCCGCAACCAGGGCAAGGGCGCAGCGGTGCGTGCAAACGGCAGCCGCGTCCCGCGGCGAGGCGGCGCCGCGTGAAGCTCGCGGTCTAGTTATGGCCGGCCTGGCGGCTCACAACCCCGGTCCGCAGTCGGTAATGGTTCAGGGAGAGATGAGGACATCATGGCAACGAAATCTTCCCGGCGGTTCCTGCACGCTGTCGTCACCGGCGGGGCGGGCTTTCTGGGCTCACATCTGTGCGAGCGGCTCCTCGCCAACGGGACGACCGTCGTCTGTCTCGACAACTTCTTGACTGGCACGCCGGACAACGTCGCACATCTGATACCAAACCAACGTTTTCGGCTCGTCAGGTGTGACGTGACCGACTTCGTCCATGTCCCGGGTGAGGTCGACCTCGTCCTGCACTTCGCGTCCCCGGCATCACCCGCTGACTACCTGCGGCTACCCATCCACACGCTGAAGGTGGGCAGCCTGGGCACACTGCACGCGCTGGGACTCGCCCACGACAAGAAGGCGAGGTTTGTCCTGGCCTCGACCTCGGAGACTTACGGCGACCCACTGGAGCACCCGCAGTCGGAGACATATTGGGGCAACGTCAATCCAGTGGGCCCGCGTGGCGTCTACGATGAGGCCAAGCGGTTCGCCGAGGCACTGACCACCGCGTACCGGACGGCAGCCGGAGCCGACACCGCAATCGCGAGGATATTCAACACATACGGCCCTCGTATGCGCCCGGAAGACGGCCGGGCAATTCCTACGTTCATACAACAGGCCCTGACCGGGGAGCCGATCACGGTTACCGGCGACGGCAACCAGACCCGTTCCGTCTGCTACGTCGACGATACGGTTCAAGGTATTCTCGCGCTTGCCGCAAGTGATCAACCGGGCCCGGTAAACATCGGCAACCCAGACGAGATGAAGGTACTCGATTTGGCCCGGTCGATTAAGACGACGACCGCCAGCGATGCGCCGATCCGGTTTGTCGACAGGCCGGTCGACGATCCCAAGGTCCGCCGTCCCGATACCAGGCTGGCGTGGAGCTCCTTGGGATGGCGGCCGGAGGTTTCGTGGCAGGAAGGGCTGGCAGCGACGATCGCCTGGTTCAGCGGCCAGTTGACCGGTCGCGGAAATCTTCATGCGGAGTACCTGACAGCAGCGGCGGCCGAACGTGAGCGCGACGCTGTCCCGATTTCCTAGACGTAGGCAGCGAATCTTATACCGCCGAGGATCGCGGCTGCGCCGCGAGCTGCCGCAGTCGTGGTGACGTGGTGAAATTCTGGCGAGGAGGCCCCCGCGTTTTCCCAGACCGCTCTCCGAACCCGGCGTGGCTGGCCCGCGCTCACCTCGTGAGGACGAGCACGACAATGGTGGCATCCGCCGCGACGTGAGTAATCCACGGCAGCAGCAGGCCTCGCGAGCGCAGCCGGATCACACCTAGTGTGACGCCGTAGAAACCCGCCAGTGTCGCACCGATGGCGCCGCTCGGAAAGCCGTGCAGGTGCAGCGCGCCGAACGACAGTGCCTGCACCGCTATCGCGGCGGCGGGGCTCATTCCACTGGCCTGCAGCGTGTTGAGGAAGATGCCCCGGAACGCCACCTCCTCCGCCGCCGCGTTCACTATGACAAATGCGATACCGAGCGGAACGAGCACGGGCATGGGCGTTCGGGCCACGATTGAGGTGTAAGTGGCGGGAACGCCTCCGCCGGTCAGGTGCTGCCAGCCGACGAGGGCTGCGGCGGCGACGACGACTGTCAGCGCGGCCAGCCACAGTATTCCGCGCCACTTATCGGTACGCGTGCCTAGCTCGAACCCCCGATCCACCCGCCCACCAGGCAGGCACACCGCCGTGCAGGCCAATGCGAGCGGGACCGGCCACAGCAAGCCTGGTACGAGCAGCAGCATGCCGGTAATCCCGGCCACCGTGGCGGCCGCGCGGACGCGCGGGGCTGCCATGCCGGCGAGCAGCGCCGCGCAGGAGAGCCCGATCTCTGGGCCTCGTGGCAAAACGAGGAGGAGCGGGGGCACCGCCACGATGGCGACAGCGGCAAGCGCCGACCATCGCCGGGCTCGCCCACGACGGGCACCGGCACAGGCTCGCTGGCTCTAACCTCACTGGCGCCGGCCCATCCCGGACATCGCCGGCCGTACGGCCGCGGCTCCGCGGCGCAGCCCGACGGCGACGCCGAGCAGCGTCAGGACGAATCCGCCGACAGTCAGGATCTGGACCCAGAAGCTGCCGCCGAAAACGAGGTCCGGGTAACCGCACACGGCACACGCGGCACACCCGGCCAGGGCCAAGGGCTGGCGGGCCAGGGCGGCGGGACGCACAGCCGAAGCATAGAAGGGGACAAGTGCCAGCGCGTAGTGGTATTCACTTAGGGGCGCAACGAGGAAGGCAGCTGCGAGTATCACACCGGTGACCTCGACGCCGGCCAGTGCCCGGTCCTCGACCGGGCGGCGCCACACACGGAACGCGAGTGCCACCGCCGCAGCTGCGGTCGTGGCCCGGACGATGTCCACGGCGAGCGGCGGGATGCCGTATACGTGCGCGAGTCCGAGGAAAGAGGTATTGAAACGACCGAGGTTGCCGTACTCACCGCGCAGAAGGTAAGGCAGCGCCTTCGTGACAACCGACCAGGGGTCCGCAAGCAGTGGCAGCGCGGTCACAACGAGCATCGCCGCTATGCCCAGGGCAAGCGCCGCCTTCCGCCAGCGGCGCGCGACAAGCAGCACGGCCAGCAGCGGGGCCAGCATCGGCTTCACTGCCAACGACAGGCCCAGCAGGATGGCTGCCCAGTCGCGGCGCCCGGTTGTCGCCGCGTGCAGCGCGGCGGCGAGCATCGCAGCGACGATGGTACTCAGGTTGAGCAGGCCGACCGCACCGAGCACCGGGTACGACAAAGCGAGCGCCGCCGCGAGACGGACGGCCATCGGCCGCCATCCCGCACCTGCCACGAGGCGTGCCGAGGCCGTCGCAAGCACCACGAGTGCGGCCCATTGCACGCCAAGCATGATGCTGCTTGCGACGGAGAACGGAAGGCGGCCAAGCGGCCAGTCGAACAGCAGCAGGCTCGGCGGATAGACGAACTGGCTGTCGGTGTAAGGGTCGCGGCCGCCCGCGAGAGCGACCGACGCCGCGTACACGTGCCTGTAGTCGTAGCCGTAGCCACCCGCGAACCCAATCAGGAGCACCGGGATTCCGGTCACCGCGGCTACCAGCGCGAGGATCGCGCAGGTTCGCGGGCCGGAGGCGTCCTCGGTCACGACCAGTGCTCCTTTGCCCGCTCGGGACGCAGGCACAAGGCGCCGAATAACGCGAAGGCCACCGTGAAGCCCAGCAGCACCGCCACGTCAGGCATCACCTCGACCAGGCCGCCGCGAGTTACCACGAGCGCACGCAAGGCCCGCAGCGCCCAATAGGAAGGCACGGCGGGCGCCGCCGCGGACAGCCAGGTCGGCATCAGGCGCACAGGCACGATCGCGCCACCGAGTCCAGAGAGCAGGATCCCGGCCACGTTCGACGCCATGTTGAGCTGCATTACGGTCGAGCATGCGGCCACGGCGGCGAGACCCAGTGAGACGACGCAGGCCGCGAAAGCCACGAGGGTCACCGCCAGGGCGCCCACCGACCCGTGAACGGGCACCCCACAAATCACGCAGCCCGCACCGAGCACAGCGCCGAGCTGGATGAGCACCACCAGGTAGGGTATCGCCGTCTTGGCGAGCACGATCGTCATGGGGCTAAGCGGGGCACACAGGAGCCGCCGCCACGTGTTCCAGCCGTGATCGCGGAAGAAGACGAGCCCGACGGTGCCGATCAGGAACATCGAGAACATCACCGAGAAGCCCGTTACGGCGAACGCGGCGGATCTGTCTGCGGTATCCGGCCCGCCGCCAAGCGCCTGCTCGTACATGGGACGCAGGAAGAACATAAGGATCAGCGGCATCGCGGTCAGCACGATGACCGGCGAGAGGTCATGGCGCTGCACGCGCCACTCGAAACGTACGAGTGCCGCCACCGCAACGGCCTCATGTCGGTGCCGGGGAGCCGATGCTGTGCCTGTCGACGATCTGCTGGAAAACGTCTTCGAGTGAAGGCTCATGGATCTCAAGTCCTTGCACGACATGCCCCTGCGCCGTAGCTTCCGCGAGGAGCCTGATGACCTGGGCCGGCACGTCGTCCGACCCGCTGACCCGCACGAGGCGTTCGCCGCCGGAGTCCGGGCTGCCCAGCCGCAACTCGATGACCGGGGGCCCGCCGAGGCTGACCAACTCACCGACCGGACCGCTCGCGACGACGATTCCACGGTCCAGCAGGACAACGTCTGCGCCGAGTTTCTCGACCTCGGGAAGGTAGTGGGTGCAATAGCAGACACCGCTGCCCCGGGCGGCCAGCTGCAGCACATAGGTCAGCACCGCCCGGCGCGTTTGCGGGTCCACACCAACAGTTGGCTCATCGAGTAGGAGCAGCAGCAGCAGGCCGGTTACTGCCATCGCACAGTGCACGCGGCGCCGCTCGCCGCCGGACAGGCCGCGCACCACGCGGTCCCGCATCGGCAACAGGCACATCCCCTCAAGAGCGTCCTCCACCGCTTCCCGTCGCGACCGCCCCGACAGGCCGCGGAGCGCCGCCCAGAGGGTCACGTTCTCCGCCACGGTCGCCGTCGGGTAGATCGCGAGTTCTTGCGGAGCGTAGCCGACCTGCCGCCGGCCCTGGCGTGGCCGCTCGGCGACAGACAGCCCATCGAGGAGTACCTGCCCCTCGGACGCAATCACGCCGCCGACCACGCTTTCCAGAAGCGTGGTCTTGCCGGCCCCGTTCGGCCCGAGCAGGGCGACCACCTGCCCACGCTCGATGCTCAGGTCGACCCGGTTCAGGGCGACGCGTGCACCATAGCGAACCGTGAGCCTCCGGATGTCGAGCAGAGCGGGCGACATCGCGGGCCGGCTGGGTGACTGCGCCCTGCTCATCGGCCGAGTACCGCTACGAGCGCGGCCAGTACGGCTCGCTCCTCGGACCGGATGAAGAAGTGCCCCCCGTCAAACAGCCACAAACCTCGCCAGTCCGTTGTCAGCTGAGACCATGGCATCAGATCGGGAACAGGGGCCATCACATCCGACCGGCCGCCGAACGCCGCCAGCGGGACCGGCAGCGGCGCGCGCCCACTCGGCTGATAGTTCGAGCACATCCGCAGATCCGCCTGGAGGGCGGGCAGTACCAGGTCGAGCAGCTCGGGTGACGCGAGAACTTCAGGAGGCGTTCCGCCCCATTGCCGCAGACGGTCGACCAGGTCGGCGGACGCGAGGGGTGAGTCGCGCTCTGGGTCGGTGACGACCCGGTCGAGCGCGGGCAGGCCGGAGACGACGACGGCGGATGGTCCGGGCATGCCGCCGGCGACAAGGGCAGCGGCGGTCTCGAAAGCGAGCAATGCTCCCATACTGTGCCCGAACAGCGCGAACGCCTTGTCGTCCAGCTGGCTGATCGCCTCGCAGACAGCGCTGACAGCAGGAGCGGCGTGCCTCAGCGGTGGTTCGTGGAGCCGACGGCTGCGACCTGGCAGTTCGACCGCCCAGACCTCGTAGTCAGTAGGCAGCAGGCGGTGCCACCGCGCGTATGCGGAGGCGTTCCCGCCCGCATAGGGGAAGCAGACCAGCCGACGCGTCCCTGCCGTGTGCCCGAAGCGCACCAGCCAGGGGCTCGCAGGCGCTGCGGACCGCGATCCTCGGGCCGAGCCCAGCGGCGTCATGGTGGTCATGGTCGCCTCGCCGCGTGCGGCGCCGCCGCGCCGGCGCCCACGGTCGCGAGCTCCAGCAGATCCGTCGCCGCATTTCCGGGTCCATCCTCAGTGGCCAGCCGCCGTGCGAGGGCCGCGGCGCGGTCCCGGAAGGCCGGGTCGCCCAGCACGGTGGCCAGCGGCCCGGTAACGCGCCGCACGGCTGTCGAGGGCCGCCACGGAGCGGGAAGTCCGACGCCGAGTTCGCGCACCCTTGCGCCGTACCACCGGTGCTCAAACTGACGCCCGATGATAACCATGGGGCAGCCCACCTCGAGGGCGGCCGTCGTCGTCCCGTAGCCTCCTTTGTGCACCACCGCCGCGCTCGAGGCGAGCACATCGTGGAGCGGCGCTCCCGGGTACACGCCGATTCCCGGCCCGAACATCGAGGGCCCAGTCCAGCCGCGGACCAGGAACAGACCGCGCCGCCCCGCCGCACGCAGGTCCGCGGCCAGGCCGGTGAGCAGCTGCTCGGTCCCCGCCATCGGCGCGGAACCGAGCGTCACGGTCACCGGCGGTGCCCCGGAGTGCAGGAAATCACGCAGACCGGCCGGAGTCCGCTCTGCTGGCCAGTCCCAGGGGGACTGCCCGGTCAGCCGGACATGGGCAGGCCAGTCGGACGGGCGGTTCACGAACAAGGGCGAGTGCGCGACGATGACGAGGCGCGGGGAGATCCCCGCTGTCGGGATGCTCTCGCGGATCGGGCGGAGTCCGAGCTCGCGGCGCAGCCGGTGCACTTGCTTGCCACCGAGCCAGCCCCGCCACACGAGGTCACCGGCCCGGTAGGCCAGCCGACGGCCGGCCGCGGAGACTGGGTCCTTGTGAGCGGCTCGCATGCTGCGTCCGGTGGGGATCGCCATCGGAATGACGACGAACGTCGCCCACGGCAGCCGGCGATACTCTGCGACGGTCCGTACAAAGGGCAGCGTCTGCTGCGTCACAAGAAGGTCGGCGTCGGCGGCGGCCTCGTCGAGCGCTGCGAAGGCGGCGCGGGCGTGCGGCAGAAGGTAGTGGCGCGTGATGCGCCGCCCCCAGTGCATTCCGGCCCACCGGTCCGAGTCCAGCTCCGGGTCAGCAGCAAGCTCGCGCGGTGACAGTTCGTAGCCGGCCGGTCGAACATCGAAGCCGAGATCCTCCAGCGCCTCATGGAACCCGCTCGGCACGACAAACCGGACGGCGTGACCGGCCTGTACCAATCTCCGCGCGACGGGAACGAGCGGGAAGACGTCACCCCAGGCGATCGCGGCATTGAACACGACGGTGGCCATACCGGGTCCTCTCATCCGCCAGGTGTCCGCGAGAGCGGCGGGTCAGCGCACTTGAGGGCCACAGCACGGCCGAACTCGCGGTCGAGAGCGGCCGCGAAGTCCGCGGCGACTGGGTAGCGCAGCAGCAACGTGATCGGCACGTCTTCGCCGAGCTCCACTCCAAGCCGGTTCGCCACCTGAATCGTCTGCAGCGACTGGCCGCCCAGTTCGAAGAACTCATCCAGAACCGAACCGCACGGATGGCCGAGAACCTGCTCCCACACCGTGAGGACAAGGTGCTCGGCCGCGGTAGCGGGCGGCCGGGCGGCCGACTCGAGATCATCGGCCGGCTGATAGCGACGCAGCGCCGCGCGGTCGATTTTTCCCGAGGAGATCTGGGGCAGCGAGTCGACGAACGAGATGACGGCCGGGCACCGCAGCGGGCGGCAGTCGCGCGGCGAGGTGCGCACGCAGCTCAGCAACGGCCGGCGTCGGCGACGCGCCGACGACGTACGCCGACAGTCGTCTGGTGCCGTCGCTCAGGATGCTGCCCACCACGCCGCAGCCCGCGACACTAGGGTGTGTCGCGAGCACAGCCTCGACCTCAGCCGGGTCGACCCGTAGGCCACTGATCTTGAACTCGTCGTCTCGCCGGCCCACGAAGACGAGCTGCCCATCGGCGCGGCGACGGACTAGATCCCCGGTCCGGTAGGCCCTGAGCCCGCCTGGAAGCACGTCGACGCGCAAGAACCGGTCGGCGTCGAGCTCCGGTCGGCCGAGGTAGCCACAGGCCAGGGTCGGTCCGGCAAGGTGGAGTTCACCTACTGTCCCCGCCGCAGCAAGCTGGCCGTGCCGGTCGAGGACCACGCCGACGACCCCGGGCAGGGGGGTTCCGATGGAAACGTGATCTTCGGGGCTGACGCCGCAGTCAGCGGCGTCAAGTTCCGCGACGGTCGCGGCCACCGTGGCCTCGGTCGGTCCGTAGGTGTTGAGCAGCCGCACAGCCGGGTCGACAGCGGCGTGCCAGCGCGCCAGCCGCTCGGGCAGCACGGCTTCGCCTCCGACGATCACCATGCGCACGGCGCGGGGCAGCGCTGTCGACCCTCCGAGGGCGTATGCGATCTCGTGCCAGTACGCGGTCGGCAGGTCAAGAACGCTGATCCGCAGGCTCTGGCATTCAGCCAAGAACCGCGGCACCGAACCGGCCATCCCATCGGTGCGTATGACGAGCGTGGCGCCGGTGGCGAGCGTTACGAATATTTCCTCGACGCTGGTGTCGAAATGCAGCGGCGCGAACTGGAGAACACGGTCTTGCCCGGTGATCCCGTAGCGTGCCGCCGCGACCGCGACGAAGTGGTCGAGCGCGGTATGAGGAACCGCGACGCCGTTGGGCCGACCAGTCGACCCGGACGTGTGGATCACGTAGGCCACGCCGCCGGGCGGCGGCGCTGCCACTGTACCCGGCGCACGCGCGCCGGGTTGCCCGCCGGATCGTCGAGCCGGACGATCGGGGGCAACTCGCCCACATCCCAGCCCTCGACCTGCGCCGCAGTCGTAAGCAGGAGCCGTGGCCGGACGTCGGCGAGCACGTCGCGGGTCCGCTCGGCGGGGCCGTCCGGATCCAGCGGCACGTAGCCCGCGCCGGCGAACAGTGTGGCGAGGATCGCCACGACCGCGTCGGCACTGCGCGGGATGAGGATGGCGACAAGGTCACCCGCTGCCACACCGGCGGCACACATCCGCCCGGCCAATTCGGCTGCCAGCATCGCCAGCTGATCCCGCCGCAACTGCCGCCGGCCGTCCTCCACCGCGATCGCGCCGGGGTGGCGCTTGACGTGCTCGAGGATGCGGTTGACGGTCGACGGCACCGCAGCGGACAGCGGGCCGCCGTCAAGTACGGCCTCATCGATCCTGACCGCGGGCAAGGTTGGGACGGCGCGCAGGGGACGTTCCGGGTCCTCGGTAAGCCGTAGCAGCACCGCTCGCAGGTCGTCGACGATCCGGCTGGCTTCGCGGCGGTCGTGGCGGGACGCGTCGTAGCACAGCCGCAGCACGATGTGCGGCTCAGGCAGCACGTAAAGCATCAGGCGTACCCCTGTGACCTCGCTGAACGACATGTCGTCGACTGCCAGGCCCGCCTTGGTCGCCGTCATGAACTCCGGGGCCAGATAGTTCTCGAACACCACGATCGTGTCGAAGAGTGCGGTCCGCCCGGCCCGTCGCGGGCAGCCGCTCCAGCGCTCCACATCGGCGAGCACTACCGTCTCATGAGCAAGCAGGCGCTGCTGGCGTAGCTGCACATCCAACAGTGCACTCCGCACGGTGCTGTCCGGCGCCACCGGAACGCGGAGCGGCATCGTGTTGATGAATAGCCCGACGATCTCCTCAGCGCTGCCGTCCAACTCCGGAAGGCCGGCCCGACGTGGTGACGCCGAAGGTGACATCGTCCTCGCCCGTCCACCTCGAAAGGAGCAGCGCCCACGCCGTCTGCACGAGGGTGTTCAGGGTCACTCCGAGGTGACGTGCTCCGGCTCGGAGCGTCTCACTCTCGGCGTCGAGCCGCACCTCGACCTCGCCGTGCCGGAACGGCGCCGCGCCGGGCCAGGCGCACCTCGGGCAGCACGCAACCACCCGTCATTCCCGCCAGTTCACGACGCCAGAACTGTTCGTCCTCCGCGCGCCTGGCCGCATCGGCAGCGTCCAGCCAGTCAAGGAATCTGCTGTAGGGCACGGCAGGCGGCAGCATCGGGCGGTTGCCGGCGACGAGCGAGTCGTAGCAGCTAATGAGGTCGCGCAATACCAGCGTGATGCTCCAGCCGTCGAGAAGGATGTGGTGATGAGTCCACAGCAGTTCGTGACGGTCATCCGCGAGATGGACGACGGTCCACCGAGACAGCGGCAGGCGCGGGTCAGGGAGCCCGATGCGCGTGTCGTCGCTGCGTATCCGGCTGAGCGCTTGCTCGCGCTCACCGGCAGTGAGCGGGCGCAGGTCCACGACACGCAGCGGGGCAGGCGCCGTCCGGCGCTCGAACCACTGGAAGGGCTGTCCGCCAGCGTCGAAGTCAAAGCGTGCTCGAAGCGCCTCGTGCCGGTCCAGCACCTCCTCCCACGCACGGGCCAGAACCAGCACATCGAGGGGGCCCGACATCGCGACCCGGACCTGCTCGCAGTAGAGCTCAGGTATCCCGGCGACCGTGGCGTGCAGCAGCATGGTCTGCTGCATCGGGGACAGCCGCCGGCGCGCCGGCGCGGAACCGTTCACGTGAGCTGAGGGGGGCGCATCCGCCACCGCGGCCACGGCGGCGATGGCGGTGGCGGTCCGCTCGGCCAGCACCTGAGCCGGCTGGAGGGAAAGCCCCCGGCGGCGCGCCGCGGCACACAGGCGGATCGCAGCCACGGAGTCGCCTCCGAGGTCCAGGAAATCATCGCCCGGGCCGACCGCTGTCCCGAGGATATCGCCGATCAACGAGCAGACGAGCCGCTGGCGCTCATCGGCCGGTTCGCCGGCCGCAGGCGGCTCCGGGTCGCTCGCCGCGGTCGCCGCCAGACCGGCCAGACGCGCTCGGTCCACCTTTCCGTTGCCGGTCAGCGGCAGCTCCGCGAGGGGAAACACCACAGGGGGGACCATGTAGTCGGGCAACCGCCGCTGGCAGTAGCGTCGGACGTCGGCGGCGAGCGGCCGGCCTCGGCCCGCCTGAAGCAGGAACGCATTGGCGGGCACGACGAAGGCTACAAGCCGCCGCGCCCCACGGTCACCGACGGCCACAACGACGCCGTCGCGAACCTGGGAGTGTGCCGTGAGCACGGTCTCGACCTCACCGAGCTCGACCCGGAACCCACGCACCTTGACCTGGTGGTCCTCGCGGCCGAGGAACTCGATCGTGCCGTCGCGGCGGAACCGTCCAAGGTCGCCGGTGCGGTAGAGCAGGCCGAGCTGCGGATGGTCGACAAAACTCTGCCGCGTGCGCTGCTGGTCGCGCCAATAGCCGTGGGCGAGTCCCGCACCGCCGATCCACAACTCACCCGCAACGCTGGGCGGGCAGGGCTCGAGAGTGCCGTCGAGCACGTAGAACCGCTGATTGGCCAGCGGCCGACCGTACGGTATCGACGTCCACGACGGGTCAAGGTCGCCGACCTCGTGCCAGATCGACCAGATCGACGCTTCTGTCGCACCGCCGAGGCTCACGACGCGCATTTCAGGGCTGGCCGCGTGCAGCTTGCCGGGCAGTCCCAGCGGAATCCAGTCACCGCTGAGCAGCGCCAGCCGGACGCCTGCGAGCCCGCCCCCGTCGCGTTCGGCCTCCTCCACAGCCAGTTGGGCAAGCGCAGGAACCGAGTTCCATACGGTCACCTGCTCCTTGCGAACCAGCTCAAGGCAGCGCGCGGGATCCTTGGCCGCGGCGGCGGGCGGGATGATGATGGTCCCGCCTGCGGCGAGAGTGCCGAAGATGTCGTAGACGGACAAATCGAAGCTGAACGAGGAAAGCGCGAGCACCCGGTCGGCGGGCCCCACGCCGAACCTCCGGTTTATGTCCTCGATGGTGTTCAGGGCGCCAAGGTGGTCGATCACCACTCCCTTGGGAGTACCGGTCGAACCCGATGTGAAGATCACGTAGGCGATGCGCCGTGGGTCCGTGGGCAGCCGGTGAGGACGCTCGACCCGTGACGTGACGTCCGCGCGGACGGAGAGGATCTCTCCGGTGAACTTGGCGGGAACGTTCGGTACGGTGCCTGGCTGCACGAGGATGTGACGTGCCTCGCCGATCCGGATTAGCTCGGCCGCGCGCTCCGGCGGGAGATCTGGATCGACGGGCAGGTAGGCGGCGCCCGACTTGCAGACGGCGAGCGCGGCGACCACCTGCTCCGCCCCCTTCCGCATGCAGACGGCGACGAGCCGCCCTGGCACCGGCCCACTGCGCTGCAACTCCGCCGCGAGGGTGTCCGACCAGTCGTCGAGCTGCCTATAGGTGAGCCGGCGATCTGCGTCGACGACCGCCTCCGCATCCGGGGTGCGAACCGCGGCAGCCTCGAACCCCGCGTGCAGGCGCGGATCCGTAGGTAGGGGGCCATCGGTGGCGTTCCAGGCCTGCAGGACCTGCGTCCGGTCCCGCGCCGACAGGATCGAAGCGCGACTGACCGGGGCGTCGGGATCCTCCACAAGAGCACGGAGCAAGGTGGCGAACCGGTCCGCGAACCGGCCAATCGTTTCACGCTCGAACAGATCGGTGCTGTACTCGAAACCGGCGCGCAGCACCGAGTCCGTCTCGGCCATCGATAGGGTGAGGTCGAACTGTGAGAACCGCCGGGGTAGCTCGAGCGATTCCGCGCTGAGGTCCGGCCCCAGCGCCATGACGGTGCTGGCGCCGCCCATCGCCATCGTGGCGAGTCCGCTCATCTGCGGCTGGAGGGTCCTGCGCAGCACGAACATCACGTTGAACAGGGGAGAACTACCCGGATCGGGACGTACCCCGAGCCGCTGGACGAGAAGCGGCAGCGGCAGCGACTGGTGTTCGAACGCCTCGATCGTGCTGCCGCGTACCTGCCTGATGAGCTGCCTGAACGTCGTGCCGGGAATCAGCGGTACCCGGATCGGCAGCGGATTGTCGAAATACCCGACAACCTGCGCCCAGCGCGGGTCGATGCGCCCGGTCATCGGGGAGCCGATGAGCACCTCACGCTGCCCGCTGTGCCGTTGGAGAAATACCGCGAACGCCGCAAGCAGCGTCTGGTAGACGGTGACGGCGTTGTCCCTCGCGACAGCGCGCACCCGGCGCGATGTCGCTGTGTCGATGTCGAAGCCCAGCAGCGCTCCGTTGAATGTCTGGACCGGGGGTCGCGGCCGGTCGGCGGGCAGTTCCAGGGTGGGCAGCGTGCCCCCGAGGGTGTGCTTCCAGTGCGAGATGAGGCGCTCGCCGTCGGGGCCGTCGAGCATCTTCCGTTGCCACTCGGTGAAATCGGCGTAGGTTGTGGCGAGCACCGGTAGCCCGGCCGCCGCGCCGGTGACCTCGCTGACATAGAGCGCGAGCAGATCGCTGATGAGAATGACATATGTCCAGAACTCGCCCACGATGTGGTGCAACGTCAGGAGCGCGACGTGCTCCTCGTCGGATCGCCGGTACAGCGCGATTCGGACCAGCGGCCCGGCCGTGAGGTCGAACGGCCGATCGAGCTCGCGGGCGAGGTGAGCGGTGAGCTCCGAGTCACTCCACCCGACCGCATCGACTTCGGTGAGCCGCAGGAGGTCTGTAGACAACTGATCCTGCCAGAGCCCATCGCCGTCGCTGACGATCCGGGTGCACAGGATCGGGTGGCGCTCAGCAAGCCGGGTGACCGCTCGGCGGGCCGCGGGGAGGTGAACGGGACCGTGTAGCCGGACGGCGTCCCCGAGATTGTACGCCGCCGTGTCAGGTGTGAGCTGATGCATGAACCACATCGCCTGCTGGCCCAGCGACAATCGGACCCGTGTACCTGGCTGACTGGCCGACTGCTCGCTCAGCTGCTCACGCAGCAGCTGGCTGAGCAGCCGTCGCTTCTGCTCGGCAGTCATGGTGGTGGACGCGGGAGATTTCATCAGCTACTCCCCCCGGTACCGTCGTCGTGGCCAGTGGCGTAGGCCGACAACAGGGCGTCGAGCTCGGCGTCGCCGAGGTCGTCGAGCCTCTCTAGCAGGGTCCCCGGGTCCATGCTGAGCTCCGGCCCGGGTTGCGCGGGCTCCGACGTGACAGCAAGGGAGTCGAGGATGTGATCCGCTAGTTCCTCAAGGGTCGGCCCCCGGAGCATGAACGCGGCCGACGTGGCCACCCCGAACGCCGCCTCGACCCTGTTCTTGAGGTCGAGGCCCATGAGTGAGTCCAAGCCGAGGCGGGTCAGCGATACGTCGACCGCCACCCGCGGCGGAACGGTCCCCATCGTTTCTGCAAGCCGCCCACGCAGATCTTCGACCAGCCACTGCCGCCGTTCCGCGACGGGGACGGTGAGTAGCAGCTCTGCGTCGCCACCCTGGTCGGCCCGTGCGGCCAGCTGGGTGAGGTCGGCGAGCAATTCCGCCGCCGCGCGGCTGGGGACGGCCCGGCACCAGCTCTCCCAGTCGGCATCGACGATCGCCACCGCGGGCTCGGCTGCGGTGAGCGTGAACGGCAGGTCGGCGAGAACAGCCACCTGGCTCATCGGCCGCAAACCCGCAGATCGCAGTAGTTCGGCGGAGCCCGCACGGTCGACCATCCCCGTCCCAGACCATGGTCCCCAGGCGATGCTGACAGCGGGCAGGCCGAGGTGCCGGCGAAACGCTGCCAAAGCGTCGAGGAACGCGTTCGCGGCGGCATAGTTGGCCTGCCCGGGTGTTCCGAGCAGGCCGGCGACCGACGAGCAGAGCACGAAGAGGTCCAGATCCAGGTCAGCGGTGGCGAGGTGGAGATTCCAGCCGCCGCGGGCCTTCGGCGCGAAGACACGGCAGAACCTCGGCCAGTCCTGCCGGCTCAACACGGCGTCGTCAAGCACCCCGGCCGCGTGCACGACGCCTTTGAGACAGTGGCCTCCGGCGCTTGCCTCGTCGACCACCCGGCGCGCCAGAACGGGGTCCGCAACATCGCCGCCGACATACCGGACCCGGCGGCCGCCGGGGTCGAGGCCGTTGAGGACGCCGCGGATCCGGGTGTCTTCGCGCTGGGATCGGCCGTTGAGAACGACGGCGCCAGCGCCCTGTTCGAGCAGCCACCGCGCGACGCACCTGCCGACGCCACCGAGGCCGCCGGTGATCAGATAGCCGGCATCCCCGCGAATGGGCGATGCTGTGCCGCCCGGCCCGGTCACGGCATGCAGGCGAGGCGCAAGCCAGCCGCCCAAGCGACGGACGAGCTGTGGTGCCTTGGTGCCGCCGGCCAAGATATCGACGACCATGGCAGGCTCGTCGTCCGGACCGGCAGGCTCGCCGCTGGGAATAGGTGGAGCCGTATCTAGGTCGATGACGCCGCCGAACGCGGCCGGCGATTCCGCCGCGAGGGTCCGCAGCAGGCCGGCGGCCGCTGCTTGGCCGGGGTCGCACCCACCGCGTCCGCCGGGATGCGCCCCGCGAGTGATCAGCCACACCGGGGCCGCACCGACGTCACCCCAGCCGCGCAACAATGCGAGCAATTCCGGAAGGAACGGCGGATTCGCTTCCTTCCCGCTGCCGGGCGACTCCTTCCCGCTGCCGGGCGACGCGTCATTCGCGCAGTACACAACACCCCTCAACGGCTCACTCTCGCGGGCAACCACGCCCGCGAGCCGTTGCCACGCGTCGGAGCTGCCCATGGGAAACGGTGAGGTCGAACCGTCCGGCTGGTGCAGAACGCCGCCGCCGGGCCCGAGGAGCAGGCGCACGCAATGAGCGCGGCGCCCGGTCAGCTCGTCCGCCACCGCCGAGGTGAATCCGTCGGAGGTGCCCGCGACAAGCCAGCTCCCATGTTCGAGTGTTGCAGCCGCACCAGCCACGGTGACCGGTTGAAGCTCCAGGGCGAACCTGCCAGGTGCGGGAGTCGCAGCTCCCGTGATGGCCGGTGAGCCGACAGCCGCGAGCCGCACATGCCGCAGCAGGGCCACCAGCTGCCCGCTGTCGTCGTGCACGGCGATATCGGCGATCACGCCCGGCCCTGAGTCGTCGACTTCCAGCAGTTCCACCATGGCGAGTGCGGAGCGGACCGGCAGGCGCGCGAGAAGAACGCGGTCGATCGTGAACGGCACGAGCAGGAGACCGCGGGCAGCAAGCTCGTCGAGCATGCTGCCAGGAAGCGCGGAAGCGATCGCCTGCAGACACGCGTCGAGGAAACCGGTTGTCGCCGTGCTGTCGTCGTCGACGGTCTCGGGCCGGACGAGAGTGGCTCGGCAGTGGCCATCGCGGTAGTCGAGCCCGTGGATCCATTGGAACGACGGCCCCAATGTCAGGCCCTGGTCCGCAGCACGCTCGTAGAAGCTCGCCGCGTCGGCGTGCTCAGGCTCAGGGCGCAGGACGGTCGCGGCAGACGTCACCTGCCTCGACACGGCCAGAGCGTCTTCGTCGACCGGGCGCACGGTCGCAGTGGCGTGTGTCGTCCAAAACCGTGGTCGGCCATCGGTGATCTCGGCGCTGCGGATCTGCAGGCCCTGGTTCGGCGCGATGAAACACTGGGCGAGATGCTCCGCCGAGCCGGACAGCACCAGCGGCCGCGTGAACACGACATCGCTGATCTCGATCGCCGCCCGGGACTCCCCGCCGGTCCAGGAGGCATGAGCCGCAGCGGCCAGCCATGCAGCGCCGGGCACGACGACCGCACCGAAGAGCTTATGGTCGCCTGCCCCTCCCGGTTCCCGCGCGCTGAGGTACTGCTCCGCCAGCAGGCCCCCATCGGGCAGCTGGTGCGGCCCGTTCGCGCGCCCAGGGATCCGGACTGGATTCGCGGCTGCGCCGGGCTGACACGACTGCTGACGCAGGCGATCCCGCCCGCGCTCCACGATCGCATTGGGCTGTGGCGTTCGCTCGAAGGGGTAGCCCGGCAGCCGGATCAGCCGGCCAGGGCGACCGCGGTGATAGCGCTGCAGGTCGATGGCGACGCCTGCGGCATAGAGATCGGCCAGTGCTTGCTGCACCTGGTACGGCGCAGTCCCACGGCCGCTCAGCGACGGCACCGCTGCCCCCAGTCGCAGATCCCCGCCGCGGCGCGTGAAGCCGGTCAGCGTCGCACCGGGACCGATCTCGGCAAACACGGTGCAGCCGGCGTTGAGCAGTGTCCGCACGCCGTCGGCGAAGCGGACCGGCTCCCGGATATGACGGCTCCAATAGGACGGGTCACCCAGCTCGGCGGAGTCGGCGAACTGCCCGGTGCGGTCGGAAACGAAGGCCAGCCGGGGCGGCGACGGCGTGGCCGTCTCCAGCACCTGCTCGAACGCGCCGAGCACCGGGTCCATGAGCGGCGAGTGAAAAGCGCGGGTGACCCGAAGGGGGCGCGTGACGACGCCTGACGCCGCGAGCCTGTCGGTGACGCGCTTGACGGCGGCCGGTTCCCCGGAGATCGTCACCACTTGCGGAGCGTTGACCGCGGCGAGGGTGACCAGGTCGCGGTCGCTGTCCAGGGCATCGGCTACCGCTAGCTCCTCAGCAAGGACGAGGCTCATCGCGCCGGGTGCCGTCCGCTCCTGCATCAGCCGGCCCCGCTGCGCGACGAGTCCGGCCGCCGTGGCGAGGTCGAACACGCCAGCTGCGCAGGCCGCAGCGTAAGCGCCGACGCTGTGCCCGAGGACCGCGTCGGGCTCCACACCAAGCTCGCGCCACAGCGCTGTCAGCGCATACTCGAAGGCGAACAGCGCCGGCTGTGCATACCGGGTGTCCTGGAGCGGCTGCCCGGCCTCGTCACCCCAGAACAGGGTATCGGTCAGAGGGACGTCGAGGTGCGGTCGCAGGAGCGCCGCGCACTCCTCAATCGCCGCGCCGAAGACGGGCTCCTCCTCGAACAGGCCGCGACCGGCGCCGGCCCGCAGGGTTCCCTGACCGGCATAAAGGAACGCGAGCCTGCACCGGCCGCCGCTGCCGACCGCGACCATAGGGTCCCCTTGCCTGCCGCCGTCGTCGGCGATGCGGCTGAGCGCGGCGCGCGCTTCGCCGGCGTCGCTGGCCACGATCGCGGCCTTGCAGGCCAGCCGAGCGCGGCCCGTGTTGGCCGTCCGAGCCGCGTCCGCCAGCGAAACCTGCCCCTCGGCCAGTGTCGCGGCGTAACGCCGCGCCAGAGTGCCCAGGGCGGTGGGCGTCCGCGCCGACACGGTGAGTACGACCGGGCGCTCGCGAGCGGGTTCGGCCGCCTCGGGACTGAGCACCGGTGGCGCCTGGAGCAACACGTGCGCATTCGTGCCAGACAGGCCGAACGCGTTGACGCCGGCCAGCCGCGGGCCGTCGGCGGGCCACGGCTCCACCGCGGTCGGGATCCGTAGCGAAGTGCCGAGGTCGATGTGCGGGTTGAGCTCCCGGAGGTTCAGGTGCGGAGTGATCTCGCCGTGCTGCAGGCACAGCATCGCCTTGATGAGTCCGGCCACCCCTGCCGCGGCTTCGAGGTGCCCAATGTTCGTCTTGACCGATCCGACCAGAAGCGGGCGCCTCGACCGGCCCTTGAAGACATCCGTTAGCGCCGCGATCTCGATGGCGTCCCCGAGCGGGGTGCCGGTGCCATGGGCCTCGAGGTAGTCGACGTCCTCAGGCGTGATACCGGCGATATCGAGCGCCTCTCGAATCACGGCGCGCTGTGACAGCCCGTTGGGAGCGGTAATCGATGCGCTTCGCCCGTCGTGCTTTACGGCCGAACCGCGAACCAGGGCGAGCACGCGGTCCCCATCCGCCGTCGCGTCGTCGGCTCGCTTCAGCACGAGCACGCCGCAGCCCTCGCCACGGCCGTAGCCGTCCGCACGGCTGTCGAAGGTCTTGCACCGGCCGTCGCCTGAGATCATCTGAGCAAGCGACAGATTCACCCAGACGTCGGGCGACAGCAGCACATTCACGCCCCCGACGATGGCAAGGTCGCACTCCTCGCGGCGCAGGCTCTCGGCCGCCAGGTGAAGGGCAACGAGCGAAGACGAGCACGCGGTGTCGATGCTCATCGCTGGGCCTTGCAGGTCCAGCGCATGTGACAGCCGCCCGCAAGCCATGCTGTGCAGATTCCCCGGGCCGCTGTAGGGCTCGAGGTCCTCGATCTGTCCCGACCAAAGCTGGAGGTTCTGAAAGTCCGTCCCGCAGATTCCGACGAAGACACCCGTGCGGGTTCCCGCCAAGCCATCCGCCGGCGTGCCTGCGTCCTCGAGCGCCTCCCACGTCGTCTCCAGCAGGATCCGGTGAGCCGGATCGATGAACTGGGCCTCCCGCGGAGCGATCCCGAAGAAATCGGGATCGAAGTCCTCGAGACCGTCGATGAAATGACCCGACACCGCGTGTGTGCGCCCACGCTTGCCTGGTTGCGGATCGTAGAAGAGGCTGCCGAGCCGGTCCGCGGGGAAGGCCCGCACCGCTTCCCGCCCGTCACGCAACATCTGCCAGAACTTGTCGGGGCCGACACCACGGCCGGCGCCACTGGGGAAACGGCATCCCAGCCCGATAACCGCGACCGGCGCGTGCCTGACGCGGCTACCGGACTCGTGCCAGCCGGGGCCATGACGGGTGGCCGGCAGCGCCGCACCTCCGGCCGGGAATGCATCCATAGGATTTCCTCAACAGTTTGGGAGCGACGTCGCCGACATGGCCGGCGCGTCGCGTAACCGGTTCGTCTCCAGCGCGTGATCGGCGGTGGCGCCGTTCAGCGCGGTGGCGAGATGGGCGGCAAGCGCGTTGATCGTCGGGTATTCAAAGATGGCCGTGACAGGAAGCGGTACACCAAGGTCGGCCTGCACTCGGTTGCGAATCTCGACCGCGCACGCCGAGTTGACGCCGAGGTCCACGAAGCCGCTGGCCGGCGGCACGGCACCGTCCGCGGCATCGAGGACCGTACGGACTTGCCGCGTGAGGTAGGACACCAGTTCGTCCAGGCGGTTCCAATGAGGGTCTCCACCTGCCGCGCCGGTCTGCATGGACGGCCTGACGGCCGGCCATCTGGCGACGACCTGCAGCCGGTCCGCAAGGTAATCGCGGCGGCACGCCCGGCGTCGCACCTTGCCGCTGGATGTCTTCGGCAGGCTGCGCGGCGCGATGAACACGATCGCATCCGGTGTGATGCCGTGCTCGCGAGCGAGAGCTTCGCGTACAGCTTCGAACAGCGAATCGCCGACTGCCGGGTAGGCCGCCTGCGAGATTTCCTGGACGATGACGACAACGTCGCCGTCGTCCGCCTCGACGCTGAACGCCGCGCCGCTCGCGATCCGCAGCCCGTCGTGGCAGGCCTCGACCGTGCGCTCGAGGTCGTCCGGATACAAGTTGCGGCCGTCTCGCTGGATGACGTCGTCGATGCGCCCGGTGACGCAGAACTCGCCGCGCAGGACGAACCCGAGGTCACCGGTCCGCAGGTAGCGAGATTCCGGCGCTTCGTCAAGTGACGCCGCGAATGTCGCCGCCGTCGCGGCGCTGTCCCCCCAGTACCCGTCTGCAATGGACGGACCGCTCGCCCACACCTCGCCGATGATCCCTTCGGGACAGGTCCGGCGGGTCGACGGATCCACGACGCGCACGTCGTGACCGTCGACCGCACGGCCGCTGCTCACCAGCCCTTTCGTGCCCTCGTCGCCCGCCCGCTCGACCGCCACACCACGGGCAAGCTCCGCTTTGCTCACCCGCAGATACGACGAACCACTGGTCAGGTGGCCGCCGGTCAGCATGAGCGTGGCCTCCGCGAGGCCGAAGCAAGGAAAAAGGCTGCGGCCGGAGAAGCCGCAGGGAGCGAATGCCTCGGTGAACGCGCGCAGCACGCCGGCCCGGATCGGCTCAGCGCCGCAGAATGCGACCTGCCAGCCGCGGAGATCCAATCCCTCCCGCTGGTCGAGCGGTATGCGCCGGACGGTGAGCTGATAGCCGAGATTGGGGCAGCCCGACACGACGCGGCCGCCCCTGCTGATCTCCTCGAGCCAGCAGTAAGGCGACTGGATGAACGTGAGCGGCGACATCAGCGCGGCGGGCATGCCCGCGTAGAGCGGCTGCAGGATGCCTCCGATCAGCCCCATGTCGTGGTAAGGAGGCAGCCAGCTCACAAGCCGGTCAAACGACTCGAGTCCCATTGCCCGGAAGATGCATTCGCTGTTCGCGAGCAGATTCGCGTGGGTCACCCGGACGCCCCGCGGCGTTCGCGTGGACCCGGAGGTGTACTGCAGGAAAGCGATCCTGTCAGCTGCCGGCCGGACAGCTCGCCACTCCTCTGAGCACGCATCGGGTACCTCGTCGGTGTAGACCAGACGAAGCTTCGGCAGGCCGCTCCGGTCAATCCGTTCCTGGTCGGCACCGAGGGTGGCCGACGAGGTTAGCGCCGCCGTCGCGGCCGCGTCCCGTGCGAGGGTTCGCAATCGCGGCAGATGACGTGCGAAGCCTCCGATCCCCGGTGGATAGGCGGGGACCGCCACGAGGCCGGCGTAGAGGCAACCGAGGAAACTGGCGACGTACTCCAGCCCAGGACGCTCGAGTACCAGCACACGCTCACCGGGATTGTGCTGTTGCTGCAGGGCGGCGGCGATGGCGCGTGCCCGTGTGTCGAGATGGCGCGTCGTCCACGTCGTGTCCCCGCCGACCATGCCCGTGAGAAATGTGAATGCTTCGCGATTGGGCGTCTTCTCCGCCTGTTCACGCACCAAATCCACGAAAGACGCGGGGTGCTTAGAGCACTTCATCGCGGGCTCCGAATACTTTCTTCGACGTGAGATGGGTTTGGGCGCCGAACTCTTCGCTCCTCCTTCTCGCTCGGCTGCTTCTTCCCGAAGGTTAGGAGCCAGCGGTGACCAGGAGGTGAAAGACCGGTGATCGCGTACGCCAGGCTGCAGGGGCGCCAGGATGCGTGGCACGGTCCGGGCGCGGAGCGTGTGCCTGTCATCTCTGAGCGTTGCGGAGACGCGCCAAGCCTGGCCTGTTGTCGATGCCCCGGTGCCCGCACACGTGCCGGGTGAGCTGCGGGACCGGCTCGCCAGGGTGCGAGGGGCCGGGACCTGTTCCCCGAGCAGGGCGTCGATCTGGCTGAAGAGAGCAGGGTGTTCCCCCCGCCAGGCGAACACGTAGAAGGCGCCGCGTCTGTGCAGGTGACGGACATGATCACGGACGGTTTGGAGCGCCTTAGGCGATGATGCTCGCGCTCGGGTCTCGCCGTGTGTGCGTCGTCACAATGGCAAACCGCCAGCGAGGGATATAAGCGGACAAGATAGGGCGTAACGTTTGAGGGGTTGACAAGTGAAGCGGGGTGAACTGAATGGAGTTTCGAATCCTCGGCCCGCTGGATGTCCGGGCGGATAACAGTGAGCAGGTTGCTGTCTCGCGGCCACGCCAGCGTGCGGCCCTATGCGTGCTGTTATTGTGGGCGAACCATCCTCTTACCGCTGAAACGCTGAGCAACGCCCTTTGGGGCGACGACCCACCCGGCGATCCACGCGGGGCGCTGAAGAGCTGCGCTTACAGCCTTCGAAAGGTGCTGGGTCCTGATAATCGTCTGCGTACACATTCCGTCGGGTACGTTTTCCAGCTCCGCCGTGATGATCTACTGGACCTGCGGCTCTTTCGCGACCTGACGCTCCGCGGCCGCCGGGCGCTGAGTCTCAACGACCATGCGGCGGCGGCCCACCTGCTGCGGCAGGCGCTCGACCAGTGGAGCGAGCCTTATTTGGTCGATTTCCCCACCACCGTGGCTGTTAATGCAGAAGCGGCGGCGCTCCTCGAGCAGCGAAACATCGCTCAGGAGGCTCTGGTGGAGGCGCGGCTGGCCCTCGGCCAGCACGACGATCTGATCCCGGAACTCCGCGCGTTGGCGGCCGCCGATCCGATGCGCGAGCGCAGGTGGGCGCAGCTGATGACCGGCCTCTACCGCTCTGGTCGGCAGGCGGAAGCGCTGCACGCGTATAGACAGGCACGGACCGTTCTCATCGAAGAGTGCGGGATCGATCCCGGCCCCGCACTCCAGCAACTCCAGCAGCAGATATTGGCACGCGATCCGGCACTGAACCTGCCCGCGATCAGAGCGGCAGGGCCGCGCGCTCGTGGCCACCTGAACGTGGTCCCCCCGCCCGTGACGACCGGATGGTCCTGGCCTGCTGGCGCGCTTGCCGACGGCTGGCACGACGACCCCGGCACCGCCCCACTGCTGCGCGACCGCGCCACCACCGACACCGCCGAGCCTGTCCGGCAGACCGCGATACAGGCACTTGCCGACGGCTGGCACGACGACCCCGCCACCGCCCCACTGCTGCGCGACCGCGCCACCACCGACACCGCCGAGCCTGTCCGGCAGACCGCGATACAGGCACTTGCCGACGGCTGGCACGACGACCCCGCCACCGCCCCACTGCTGCGCGACCGCGCCACCACCGACACCGCCGAGACTGTCCGGCAGACCGCGATACAGGCACTTGCCGACAGCTGGCACGACGACCCCGCCACCGCCCCACTGCTGCGCGACCGCGCCACCACCGACACCGCCGAAGCTGTCCGGCAGACCGCGATACAGGCACTTGCCGACAGCTGGCACGACGACCCCGCCACCGCCCCACTGCTGCGCGACCACGCCACCACCGACACCGCCGAAGCTGTCCGGCAGACCGCGATACAGGCACTTGCCGACGGCTGGCACGACGACCCCGCCACCGCCCCACTGCTGCGCGACCACGCCACCACCGACACCGCCGAAGCTGTCCGGCAGACCGCGATACAGGCACTTGCCGCCGGCTAGCACGCGCCGTCCCCGCCGGACATGCAGATTTGCCCGCTATACCCTCTCGCCGACGGCGCCGGAGCTGCTCGCGCTGGAGGCGACGATGTCGAGATCCTTCGGACTGAGGACGTCCAGGTCGGCCGGCGCGGGCCGACCTGGACGTCATGATCAGACGAGGTCGAACCGGTCGAGGTTCATCACCTTGTCCCACGCCGCGACGAAGTCGTTCACGAACTTCTCCTTCGCGTCATCGCTCGCGTAGACCTCCGCGAGCGCGCGCAGCTCGGAGTTCGACCCGAAGACGAGGTCGGCACGGCTGCCGGTCCACTTGACCTCGCCCGTGGCGGCGTCGCGGCCCTCGAACGTGTTCGCGTCCTCGGACGTCGCCTTCCACGTCGTGCCCATGTCGAGCAGGTTGACGAAGAAGTCGTTGGTCAGCGACCCGGGGGTCGTGGTGAAGACGCCGAGCGGCGACTGCTGGTAGTTCGCGCCCAGGACGCGGAGGCCGCCGACGAGGACCGTCATCTCGGGAGCGCTCAGGGTGAGCAGGTTCGCCTTGTCGATCAGCAGGTACTCAGCCGGCAGCCGGTTGCCCTTCCCGAGGTAGTTGCGGAACCCGTCGGCGGTCGGCTCGAGCGCGGCGAACGACTCCGCGTCGGTCTGCTCCTGCGACGCGTCCGCGCGGCCCGGCGTGAAGGGGACCTCGACGTCGAAGCCGGCGTCCTTGGCGGCCTGCTCGACGGCCGCACCACCAGCGAGCACGATCAGGTCGGCGAGCGAGACCTGCTTGCCGCCGGTCTGGGCGGCGTTGAAGGCCTCCTGGATCCCCTCCAGGGTGCGCAGCACCGTCGCCAGCTGGTCGGGGTCGTTGACCTCCCACCCGCTCTGCGGCTCGAGGCGGATGCGCGCACCGTTGGCGCCGCCGCGCTTGTCGCTGCCGCGGAAGGACGAGGCCGACGCCCACGCGGTGGACACGAGCTGGGGCACCGACAGGCCCGAGGCGAGGATCTGGCCCTTGAGGGCGGCGATGTCCTCGGCGTCGATGAGCTCGTGTGTCACCGCCGGAACGGGGTCCTGCCAGATCAGCGTCTCGGACGGGACCTCCGGGCCGAGGTAGCGCACGACCGGGCCCATGTCGCGATGGGTCAGCTTGAACCACGCGCGGGCGAAGGCGTCCGCGAACGCATCCTGGTCCGCCATGAAACGCCGCGAGATCGGCTCGTAAATCGGGTCGAACCGGAGCGAGAGGTCGGTCGTCAGCATCGTCGGGACGCGGCGCTTCGACGGGTCGTGGGCGTCGGGGACGGTACCCGCCCCGGCGCCGTCCTTCGGCTGCCACTGGTGCGCGCCGGCCGGGCTCTGGGTCAGCTCCCACTCATAACCGAAGAGGATCCGGAAGAAGCTGTTGTCCCAGGTGGTCGGCGTGTCGGTCCACGTGACTTCGAGACCGCTGGTGATCGCGTCGCCGCCCTTGCCGGTGCCGTAGGTGCTCTTCCAGCCCAGGCCCTGCTGCTCGAGCGGGGCAGCCTCGGGATCGGGGCCGACCGCATCCGCGGGGCCCGCGCCGTGCGTCTTGCCGAAGGTGTGGCCGCCCGCGATCAGGGCGACCGTCTCCTCGTCGTTCATCGCCATCCGGCGGAACGTCTCACGGATGTCGCGGGCCGCGGCGAGCGGGTCCGGGTTGCCGTTCGGGCCCTCCGGGTTGACGTAGATGAGGCCCATCTGGACCGCGCCGAGGGGGTTCTCGAGCTCCCGGTCGCCGGTGTAGCGCTCGTCGCCGAGCCAGGTGGTCTCGGGACCCCAGTAGACGTCCTCGTCGGGCTCCCAGACGTCCTCGCGGCCGCCGCCGAAGCCGAAGGTCTTGAAGCCCATCGACTCCAGGGCGACGTTGCCGGTGAGGATCATGAGGTCGGCCCACGAGATCTTCTGGCCGTACTTCTTCTTGACCGGCCACAGCAGCCGGCGGGCCTTGTCGAGGCTGACGTTGTCCGGCCAGCTGTTGAGCGGCGCGAAACGCTGCTGGCCGGCCCCGGCGCCGCCGCGGCCGTCGCTGATCCGGTAGGTGCCCGCGCTGTGCCACGCCATCCGGATCATGAGCGGGCCGTAGTGGCCGAAGTCGGCCGGCCACCAGTCCTGCGAGGTCGTCAGCACCTCCGCGATGTCGCGCTTCACGGCGGCGAGGTCGAGGGTCTTGAACGCCTCGGCGTAGTTGAACTCCTCGCCCATGGGGTTGGCCACGGCGGGGTTCTTGGCGAGGATCTTCAGGTTGAGCCGGTTCGGCCACCAGTCACGGTTAGCGTCACCCTTGGTGGGGTGCGTGAGGCCGTGCACGACCGGACATCCCCCGCTCTCCGGGGTCGCGTCTTCGACGACTACTGGATCATGGTTCTCAGACATGGGAATCCTTCCGGACTAGGCGGATCACGGTGCTCAGGAACTGCGGGCGGTGGAACAGTCGGGGCACAGGCCCCAGTAGATGACCTCGGCCTCGTCGATCGAGAAGCCGTGGTCGTCGGACGCGGTCAGGCAGGGCGCCTCGCCGACCGCGCAGTCGACGTCAGCGACGACACCGCACGACCGGCACACGACGTGGTGGTGGTTGTCCCCGACGCGTCCCTCGAACCGGGCCGGGCTGCCGGCCGGCTCGATGCGGCGTACGAGTCCCGCCGCGGTGAGCGCGTGGAGGGCGTCATACACGGCTTGAAGGGAGACATGGCCTACGCGATCGCGCACCCCGGAGGCGATCGCCTCGACGCCGAGGTGGTCACCGTCCCGGACGGTCTCGAGCAGTGCGACGCGGGCGGCCGTCACCCGCAGGCCGGCACCGCGCAGCTCCTCGGCGGTGGTCGGAGTCTGGGATGCGGTCATGGCGCCAAACCTACCTTCATAAACACGAACGGTCCAAGACAACGAATGATTCAAGTCTAGTGCCGCGTCAGGCAACGTTTGCCCCGTTGTGGTGTGAACTCTTCGTGGCTGGCGCCCTCGCCGCTGACCGCGGCCCACTGCCGTCCTGGTTGTGGCTCAGGTTCAGCGGGCCGAACTCGTCATCGAGGCAGAACACGACTTCAGGGTCATCGGCTCCCGGGGCCACCTCGCGGTCGGCGATCGCATATATAGGTTCTCGATCCGGGCCTTCTTCGCCGCGTAGTGCGGGTCTGTGGGAGGCCTTCCAGGTTTCAGGCGCTGAGGTGACGCCCTCCTCGCGGAACAGGGTGCACTGGCCCTGGTGGCTGATGTCGTCGACCACCCCCTCGGCCACCAGGAACTCCGCCAGCTTCGACAGGCTCCAGGTGGAAAACGGCAGGTCATACTCGGCCGGCTGGTTCTGTATGCCAGCGGCTGCTCGCTGCGGTGCGGCGACCGCGCTCAGATCAGCGGGTCACCAGACAGAACGGGTGGCCCAACGGGTCCCGGTAAACGCGCCACGGAACGAGTCCTCCGCCAGGGGGTCAGCGCGGGCCGGCCTGGCGCTCGATCTCGCGCTTGATCTCGCTTTCCGAAATCGGCTTGCGCATGTACATGGACAAGCCGCCCGCAGCCGTAAGCAACACCCACGCGACGAGCGGGTAGATGATCCAGTAGTTCCACACGTTCGGGATTCCAGAACTCTGGCTGAATCCGTTGGTCGGCCAACCGCCCGCGTTGTGGTACTCGGAGGTGGCCCAGATGGCCACGAGAATAATCATGCCGACGGCTCCCACGACGGTACTGATCCAGAAGCGGCGTCTGCGCTCGATCTGCTTGATCGCCTGCTGGCGAGCGAGCTGTTCGCTGGCGCCAGGAGCATTCGAGTCGCTGTCCCCGGGCGTGTCATGGGAGATGTCATGAAGCATCTCGACCCCCTCCTTCGGGTTGGGAGTCATCAGGTTCTCTTGATGGCCCACCTCGCTCCTTACCTGCAGGTTCGATCCCCTGACCGTGGCCGGGCAGAGCCGTATGTCACCCCGCTGCCCGGCGAATGGCCCTTCAGACGCTGGCCGGGCAGGGCCCTATGTCACCTGCTGCCCGGCGAATGGCCCGACTGATCGTCATCTGCCCGTCACAGCCCACAGGAGAATGGCCTTGTCACGGTGCCGCCGGGTATCGGGAACACCACCTTCTTGTCTCCGATCCGCGCGGTCCACAAGGTCGGTATCAGGTTCTGCCAATGGTCGGTCGCCAGGTAGATCCCGCCCCGCTTGAGTGAGCCTCTGCAGCGCCGGACATTAATAATGCAGGCCCTGCAGGAGCGCGAGAGTACCCAAGACGGCTACGCTCCGTCCGGGACTTCGCCCGGAAGGAGTGGCCCCTCCGGGGCAGCACAACATCGCGATCTGCCATAGGCGACCGCCGTTTACCCGAGCGGTGGGCATCTCCGCTGGCCACGCCCTTTGGTCCCAGCTGGGACGAGGATCTGCGTCGGCCACCGTCTTGACCCGCTCGCCGTATCCGTGTTCACTGCAACGCCAGGCCTGGGCACCCTATATAGTCCGCAACGGACCAGGCTCTGCGCCCGCTACCTGACACTTCCTCTAGTCTGCACGGCCCCGACGCCATCGACACCCCCAACGACAACTTTTTGTCGATCGGAGAAATCCAAGCTCCTTTTTGTCGATCGGAGAAATCCAAGCTCCTAGCAGTACGACCGCGATGGCCACGAGCTTGAGCACGGTCCGCCAGAAGATCACCACCCCAGTGGCGATCAGCAGGAAGATCAGTCTTATGGAATCGGGATCTTGCGTTAGTCCGTGAGCGGCGAACATGCTCCCTCCTCACCGGCTGCTGGCAGCCAGGTGGGCCAGGCGGGAACAACTCGCCAAACCAGCCCGGCGCGGCAATGGCACTCGCTGGCCAGGCATGTAAGCTGATCCTGATCACTGGCCCTTCGCTCCGTTGACGGTCCGGTGACTGGCACGGTCGATGCTCTACCATCGGCCGTGCTTTGTGTCTGCTTGCCTGCTCTTGAGCCCTCGGCGCCACCGGATGCCGAGGCTGCTGTGTGGTTCTGCGCCTCCTTTCGCTCGTGTGATCCTTCTCGGAGCAAGCCCCCTTGTTCTGCTAGTCGGGCAGACTCGGCGGCCGACTGGCTTCCCTACCGTCAGGAAGTGCAGCGGCAGTTTCATCCAGTTTCACTTCCAGAGTGCGGCCTGGGCCTCAACAGTCAATCTGTTTGGGTAGCGTGCCTTGAAGATCACGAAGTCCAGCTTTACAGTAGGAGGTGCTGTCGCAGTTTGCTGACGTATACGTCGTGGAGCGAGTCAAGTGCAGTACCGCGAAGTCAAGTTCGGGCAGATGTTGGACACCCTGATCGAGCGCCGCGGGTACAGCCGGAACCGAAAAAAGATCTTGCGGTCACTTGAGATCAGCGCAGCGGCTCTGTCCCAGTACGTGCGCGAACAGACGCGGCCCAGCTTCCACAAGCTCTTAGCGCTTGCAGACTTCTTCGACGTGCTCTCTCGACTACCTTGTGTACGGACAGCCGGCGCGAAGTGAGACGCAGTATGAGCCCGTCGTCCTGTATGTCGATCACGCTCTGGCGGACGTCCAGGCGCGCGGCAGTGCAGTCGGCACTCGGCGATCGTCGCCCGCATTGGCCGCGTTCTTGCCGACCGGATCGACGACGTTGCCTCTGAGCTGGCGTCTGCGCCAACGGCGGCGCGAGAGGGTTTGGTTCAAGACGACGAAATGCTCCGTCTCGAGAGCCATTGCCTCCGCGCAGACATTCTGAGCCTGGACCTCGAGTTCGACGTCATCCAGGTTGGAGGCGGCATCGCTGCGGGTCGCTTCCTGCACGTGGTCGCGAACAACCTCCTGTTGGGGTCACGGTACAGATTCCTGGTGCCAAGCGAGGAGCAGGTGCCGGAAAGCGTAACTGCCTTCCGTTCCTTGCTCGCTGAACAGGCAGGCGGCGACCAGGTTCACGAGAACTGTGCCTTCCGCTGCACAAAGACGCCCTTGATGATGGGTATTGCCCTGTATCAGCTCAATGTGGATGTCCTGGAGGCGGCAGAGCCGGCTCTGCAGGCACAGTTCAGTCCTCACATGGATGAGGATGACTGGCTCGGGTGTGTCATCCGGCCCAACAGCGACTCCAACAGCGACATGCTGATGGACTCAACACATATACGCCGCGCCAAGAGGGCCTTCGAGGCTCTTTGGGCCTCTGGCCAGCCTCTGTAGATCAAGCCGACGAGTTCGTGGGACCTAGCATGCGGATCGCGGTAACTGGAGTACAGTGCCGGGGCTGTGGGGACACGCGGTGTAGTCGTGGGGCGGGTCGTCAAGGTACGAGCGCATCCGAAGGGCGACCGCATCTGGCTTGCGGATGTCGATCTTGGCGATGGGCATCCGGTCCAGATCGTCTGGGGGGGTAGGCGAGTCGTCCGACCGAAGAGTCTGGTGCCTGTCGCACCTCCAGGAGCACGCCTCAACGGCACAAGGATCCGTCGAAGGAAATACCGAGGTCAGGCGTCTAATGGAATGCTCTGCAGCCTCGCCGAACTCGGCTGGGATCCTAATGCGACAGATCGCGTAGCCTTGCTCGCTGCTTCCGCAAATTTGCACCCCGGCACCTGCCTTGATGACCGCAACAACGACTGGCAATCAATTATCGCTAATCGGAGAATCGACTGGGGAATCAACGTTCTGACTGCGACAAAGAATGTCTTTTCCGGAGGATGGCGTATAGGGAATCGCGGCACCTTAGAGCGCGAGCAGATCAGATAGAGCGATCTCCAAGGGAGGTGACCGCCACTGCCGGTGCCACCGGGCCTGCATGTCCACCCAGGGGGCGGCCTACGGCGACCGTGTTGACCGGCGCAGCGCATCCTGATCGGGCTGGTCGGACGCAGCCACATATGCACCAACTCGGCCCGTCGGCGGCTTTCAAACCCGTGGGATGACTATCCTGACCGGCGGGAACGCCGCTTGAGCCGCGAACACGGGCACGCATTCGGCATGATCAAGCTCTCGGACGCCCCGTATCCAGATCGATCGCTGGGCCACGCTGCGATCACAGTCGCGCGTCGCGAAGCCGTCGCCTTCTTGGGCCGTCCATGAGTGCTCACCTGTGCCGCAAGCTTGGCGAGTCCGCCCGGCTCGCGCTGAACTGGCATGAGGGCCGGGACCATGAAGTAGCTGGGGTTTCGACTACCTGCGGTTCCGATCTTCCGCACGGTTGATACGGCGACCTCCGCGCGAGCCGAGCGAGGGCACCTTATTGCCCGGCTTCTTCCTGCCCTTCTTGCGACCGACCGCCTCGCGAAATGATCTCGCAGGTGGTAGTGCCTGCTCTCGCAGGGATCTGGCATGCCGGACCGGCAAGCGGGCGCGCGGTCCAGCCCTGCGGCATGGGCGGTTTGTTTCTGCTGTCGCTGTTCATCAGCACCTTCGGGCTTGTGGTTGCGTGAACCAGGCAAGTCTCCTACCGTAGAGACGAGTCAGAGAAGATATTCCAGGGAGTAATGATCGGAGACTTCTATGGCGACCATGACGGTCTCGGGTCACCAGTACGACCTGGACTCCCGGAGCGTGGAAGCAGCACTCCAGGGCGCGCTGCCGGAACCGATCCATGAGCACTTCGTCGTGATCAACGGGCGGCGCTGGCCGCCCAAACAGGTCCTAGCCCTGGTAACCGGGCTCGACCGGGCCGATTTCACTACTCATCAGGCGCGTCGCGCCCTGACCCGTCTCGGTTTCACCGCCGCAAGAGCGGCACGTCCCAGGGAGCGTCACCCGGTGATGTCGTCAAGTGCCGCGCCACCAGGGCCATCGGTTGCTGACACCGCCGGGCGGCTGCAGCCCTTGGTGGAGGCACTGCGCCCTTTCATCGGCCTGTGGGTGGCTGTGCGCGGCGATGAGGTACTCGTCGCCGCGCCCTCGGCCAAGGAGGTCGTGGCCTGGCTGGCCCAGCACCGCCAGCGCGCGCAGTCAATGTTCCGCGTCCCGGACTCCGAGCAGGCCGTCACCGGCGCGGGCTGAACACTGCCGGCACGCTAGCCCGCGTCAGCCTCACGGCGACCGACGGCGCCGATGACTTCTCCTGGGATGCGCCAGTCTGGTTCTGCGACCCATGGCCCCAACCCTTCGGCCTAGCTGGGCCCAGGGAGGCCGCACCGGCAATAAGGCCTGTGATGGTCACCGTGGTTGGCGACCTCAGCGGCAGGTGGAGGCGTCCGGATATGGGCACGTGCGTCTCCCTCCTAGATCGTTGACCGGAACCCGGCCGGTGATCCGGGCGTGCTTGGCGCTGACCGTGAACTGGTGGCGTGCGGGCAGGTTCCTGCGTCTTCCCCCCCGAAAACGCCCGGCGTCCAGGCGGCTCGCTGGTCACGGTCCGACCGCGGGCCAGAACGCTTCCCCGCACCGGGGAAGCCAGGCCGAGCAGCACGTCGGCCAGCGCATCCCCCGCAGTGGGTTCGGCACCAACGACGCTGACGCTACCTGGAGGAATCTGCAGCGAATCGGCATTGAGCCGGTACAGCAGACCTGCTTCCCAGGCCAGGCCGCGCAACTCCAGGCCTGTCACGGTTTCCTGCCACGGCTCGATTGCACGCGCTAACCATTTGGCCGCTCACGATACGCGACGCAGTCACTATTCTCAGCGTTATTTGCGACTCACCATGCGTTACATCCTGGGTATTCAATCGTACTGCAGAGATGCTTCCCAGCGCGTGTCGGCGCTCGGCGACGATCCTAAGATGGCCTGCGGCTTCTTCGAGATCACCGAGGAAGCGGGGCCGGCGTGAACTGCCGGCCTACCTACAAGCCTGACCTGGAGGACAGTTATGAAACGCTTACCCCTCACCCTCACCCTCACGCTCACCCTGGCCCTGGTCGGTGCACTGGTCGCCGGTGGCCCGGTACAGGCCTCCGCGCACAGGACAGCCGCGACCGGGGCCGTGGCTTCCGACCAGGGGTTACAGTCGCTGCTCGATGCCGTGGTCGCGGCGGGTGCCACCGGGATTGTCGCCCGCGTCGATGACGGGCACCACGTCACGGCGCTGACGAGCGGGTCGGCCCGGCTGCAGCCGCAGCGTGCGCTGCGGGTCAGCGACAGTGCCCGGGTCGGCAGCATCACGAAGACCTTCGTGTCGACTGTGGCCCTGCAACTGGTCGGGGAGGGGCGGCTGCGCCTGGACGACACGGTGGCGCGCTGGCTGCCCGGCGCCGTGCCCGGCGGTGCGGCCATCACGATCCGGGAGTTGCTGAACCACACCAGCGGGCTGTTCAACTACACCGACGACGAGCAGTTCCTGAACGCGTACCTGGCGAACCCGACGCGAGCGTGGACGCCGCAGGAGCTACTGGCCGTCGCGGCGGCTCATCCGCGGCTGTTCCCGCCGGGCACCAGCTGGTCCTATAGCAACACCAACTACATCGTGCTGGGGCTCGTGCTGCAGGCGGTGACCGGCCGGGATGTCGCCACGCTCGTGCGTGAGCGGATCGTGCGGCCGCTGCATCTTGATCAGACCTTTCTGGCCCTTGACGCGCGGATTGCAGGGTCGCACGCCGACGGCTACATCCCCCCATCCCTGACGGGGACTCCGGGCTACCTCGACGTCACCGACTGGAGCCCGACGGTCGCCTGGGCGGCGGGCGCGGTCGTGTCGTCGGCCCCGGATCTGGCGCGCTTTTACTCAGCGCTGTTGTCCGGCCGGCTGCTGCCACGGCCGCTGCTGCACCAGATGACCACTACCGTCCCCGCGGCGCTCGGCCTCGACTACGGCCTGGGAATCTTCCGGCTCGCCACCCAGTGCGGCACAGTCTGGGGGCATGACGGAAGCATCCCCGGCTACGTCAGCCTGGCGGTGGCCGACCGCCCGGGCGGGCGCAGCGCCGTGCTGCTGCTGCCCACGCAGCCGGACGCCGCGATCGGCGCGGCCTTTACGCGGGTGGAAGTCGCCGCCGTCTGCCGAATGTTCGACCGCGCCCTCCCGTCACAGCCAACCGCGCCCGCACCGCCGGTGGTGCAGGCACCCGGGCTCAGGCTGTCCCCGCTGCCGGCTCCCGCGCCTCTGCTCTGGAGCCGGGAAGCCCTGGCTTGCCGACGTCAGAACGGCGCGCGACATTGACGGCGAAACGGACTTTAACTCCGGTATAGCCTCTGATTGGTATCTTCGCCTCTGGCCCGCATGTCACGGACAGTCGTAGGAACGAAGGGTGCCTACCGAAGATGGCGCCCACCGCCGGACGGTTCCGGCGGGCCGAGGGCGATGAGCGTCTCTACGGCACGGCGGATAGGGCAGGTGGCGGCATGGCGGGGCGGTATTGGCCGGGTCACGGTCTACTGGGCAGGTTACTGGTTACCTTTGGCGCCGCTGCGGTGGTGCTTGGCCTGGTGGCGGCGGGGAACGCGCCCCAGGGAGCGGGCCGCGGCGGCCGGGGCACGGCTGCGTGGGCCCCTGCCGCGGCCGCCGTGCCAGGGATCATCCGAGGTGACAAACCTGCGGGGTTCTGGTACGGAACCGATAGCTTTACGGTGCAGGTCAGCGGATCGGCGCCGTATAAGGAGCCTCGCATCGGCGGTAGCTATGGCGGCTACATCGGGATGACAGGCAACTGGGCGACGTGGATCGGCTGTGGTGACAAGATCGCCTGGTCGGCGGCGAACAGCCAGCAGGCGAACACCAACTTCACCTCATACCACATGGGCATCGGTACCGGCGTCTACTGGTTCATGGGCGGTCCTGGCGTTGATCCGCATTACAACGGAACGGCGGGCGAAGCCTATGCGTGGGGCCAACAGCAAGCGGCGCGAACGCTATCCGACATCACCCGTGTGCATGTGACGTACCCCGTGGTCTTCATGGATGTCGAGCTGCCCGGTTCCGCACCGGGCATCAGTCCCGCGCCGGACAATGGCTGGAACGCGGTCTACACCTCGCCGTGCAGCGGCCGGGTAAAGACGGCCAACATCGCGCCGGGCATCGACAGGGCCGACTTCAACGGGTTCTTCGACTACCTCACCAGCCACTCCAGCTACACTCCAGGGGTCTACTCCTCTCCGGCGGTATGGGCCGACATCTTCGGCACGGGCAGCGCCTCCTCCATCCGCCACACCCACGAGTGGACCTACACGGCCGACACAAGCAGCCTCGCGCACCCCCCGGCCGGCTGGTGCCTGACCGGAACCACGACCTGTGCGCAGTTCTTCGGCGGCGTCAGCAGCGCCAGCCCTCAGGCTGTGATGTGGCAGTGGTCCGGGGGCGGCGGGACGTACAACGGCTACGGCGATTTCGATCAAATTGACGCGAACAGGACGCCCTAGAATCCGGGCACGTTCCACAACTCTGCGGGCGGCGTCCTTGACCAGGCCCATCCTCGGGTGCCGCGTCCGGGTACCTGACGCCGGACGCCGCCGCCCGAACTGCAACTCCTCAAGATAGCGTGGGATCGTTTCTTAAGCGGGCGAGGGCACGCTGCCGGGTAGGTCCGACACTGCCCACTGGGAGGCCAAGGCGATGGGAGAGGTCGAGATAACTCTGTTCCTCCCGTCTCAGGAGTTCGGCCAGGACGATCCGCTGCCGCTCAGGCAGAGCCGCGACGGCGCGGTGCAGACGTTCATGCTCGTCACGGCGCGTAGCCTCGGCGCATGGATCATCCTCCCACGTATTGTCGTCGACCAACCGTGCCACCACCGACTCGTTGAGCGGCATCTCTCGCCGTCCCTTGGCTGCCAGGCGCACGCTCTCGCGGCGGCAGATGACTGTCAGCCACGCGCGCAGCCTGTCGGCATCGGATAGCTGGTCGATATGTTCCAGACAGCGCAGCCACGTGAGCTGGACGGCGTCAGCGGCGTCTTCGGCCGATAGCCCGTGCTGGCGGGCGAGCCACCGTAGCAGCGGCTCGTATTGATCAACCAGGTCGCGCCAGGCCGAGGCATCTCCTTTTCGGATCCGGCCAACAAGCCCGGCCGAGTTGTCGGCCGACCTGGGTGTGCTTACTGTCCCCGATTTCATGGTGTTCCCCGATTTCATTCTGCTGGATAGTGAAGATCGTTCCCTGTTTGCACACGGCGCCTGGGACGGTTTGTATGAGGCGGTGCCGCGTTCATCGGGCAGTACCGAATGCGACCGGATAGAGGTGTGAAGAGCGTGGATATGGCGCCGTAGGAGTGCGACCTGGTTACCTGAGTCGAAGGCACTGCGCTCTTTCTCGCTCCGGGTCCGAGGCTTGTTTTTCCTGCTGCATAGTCCGACAATGGACCTTGGGCGCTGACAGTCCGCTGACAGGTGGGCCGGGAGGGGGACGATGCAGGTACGCATCCTCGGCCCGTTCCAGCTCGAGGAGGGCGGCAGGCGGATCACGATTGGCGGCGTCCGGCAGCGCACTGTCCTTGCCGATCTGTTGCTGCACGCGAACGAGGTCGTGCCGAGCGAGCAGCTTCTGGTGGATCTGTGGGGCGAGGACTCCCCGCCCAGCGCAGCGAACGCTCTTCAGGCGGCGATCTCACGATTGCGAAGGGTGCTTCCGCCGGGTCGCCTCATCACCACAGCGCCGGGTTACGCGCTGCGGATCTTCCCGGAAGAGCTGGACGTCAAGCAGTTCGAGCAACTGATCTCCGAGGGCCGCGACGCTCTCGCGGCGAGGGCCGCGGCGGAGGCTGCCCGGACGTTAGGCCAGGCGCTGTCGTTGTGGCAGGGTCCACCGCTGGCCGATTTCCGCTACGAACCGTTCGCACAAACCGAGATCGCGCGGCTGGAGGAGCTGCACCTGACCTGCCTTGAGGAGCGGATCGAGGCGGACTTGGCTCTCGGCTCGGCGGGTGAACTCACAGCCGAGTTGCGGCGCCTGGTCAGCGAGCATCCCGTGCGCGAGCGTCTTCGCGGTCAGCTCATGCTCGCCCTCTACCGCGGCGGCAGGCAGACCGAAGCGCTGGAGGTCTACCACGAGTTCCGGAGCGTGCTGCGGGAAGAGCTGGGGCTGGAGACGTCGCCGTTCCTCCGTGAGCTCGAGGCGGCGATCCTGCGCCATGACCCGGTGCTTTCACCAGCGTCAACTTCGACCGGCGCGCCGCCGACGCGTCGGCCCGTGACCGTGCTCTGCGTTGTATTGCAGGTTGCGTCCAGCTCGGGTACGGCGCTGGACCCGGAGGCGCACGAGGTCGTTTACGAGCGCTCAGTTTCCGACCTGACGGCGGTCCTCGAGCGGTACGGAGGAAAGCTGGCGAGCAGCGCGGGCGAGCGCCTGGTGGGCGTCTTCGGGGTCGCTTCCGTGCACGAGGATGATGCCCTGCGGGCGGCGCGGGCGAGTCTGGAAGCGCGAAGAGCGCTCGCTGCCGAAGCGGGCACTCTGCTGCGACGGCATGGTGTGAGCCTGGCATGTCGCTTCGGCCTTGCGACGGGCGAGGCGCTGGTGGGAGGGTCGGGGCCGCTCGGGTTCGCGGGGGATGCGGGCGCCCAGGCGGTGATGCTTGCCGAGGCCGCCGAGCCTGGCCAGATCCTCATCAGCCGGCAGACGCACGGGCTCGCCGCGGCAGCCGTCGAAGCCGAAAGCGCCGGTCCCGATCGATTCCTCCTGCGATCCGCGCGCGCGGGCGTGCGTCCGCTGGCGCTCCGTTTCGATGCACCCTTGGTGGGCCGCGACGAGGAGATGCATCGGCTCGAAGCCGCGTGCGCGCGGGCCGCTCGCGAGCGGGTGACGGTGCTCGTGACCGTGATCGGCGAGGCAGGACTTGGGAAGACACGGCTTGTCCACGAGATTGCCGGGCGTATCGGCCGTGACGTGAACGTTCTCACCGGCCGATGCCTTCCCTATGGGGAGGGGATCACGTTCTGGCCGCTGCGTGAAGTGGTTCGCCAAGCGTGCGCCGGCCACGACTCCGCGGACAGGATCAAGGCCCTTCTCCATGGCGAGGCGGATGCGGCGTGCGTCGCCGAACGGCTGAGCCGCGCTCTCGGCCCGGGAAACCAGGGCAGGTCGGACGCCGCGGAGATTTTCTGGGCGGCACGTCGGTTTCTTGAAACGCTTGCGCGGTCCCGGCCGTTGCTTGTCGTCTTCGAGGACCTGCACTGGGCCGAACCGACCTTCCTCGACCTCGTGGAATCCCTCGCCGCTGCGCCGGGGCGATCGCCGCTTGTGCTGGTCTGCATCGCCCGCCCGGAACTGCTGGAACAGCGCCCTGCCTGGGCGGCCGGGGCAGCAAGGGCAGTTTCCATCGATCTCACGCCACTCGCGGAAGGCCCAGCCGCCGCTCTCCTGGACGCACTGGCGGAAAATCAATTCATCCCACCGGCCACCCGGGCACGGCTTCTTGAGACCGCCGCGGGCAATCCGCTCTACCTTGAGCAACTGGCGGTCTCGCTCAGCGAGCAGACCGGGAGCGAGATCCGGCCGGTGCTGCCACCGACGATCCAGGCTCTGCTTGCGGCGCGCCTGCAGCGTCTCGGGCCGGGAGCAAGCAGCGTCCTCGCCCGAGCGGCCATCGTCGGTCACGACTTCGGGGTGCAGGCAGTGCGGGAACTTCTCCCGCCCGAGGCGCGCGGCCCGCTCAGCCGCAACCTCCAGACCCTGGTCGCGAAGGGGCTTGTGCGACACGGGCCGCCCGCTAGGACGAGCCCCGGGGAGGAATTCAGCTTCCACCACATCCTCATCCAGCAGGCGGCTTACCGGGCGATCCCCAAGTCGTTTCGCGCCGAGCTACATCACCGCTACGCCGACTGGCTCGAGTACGTTTTCTGGGAACCGGCCACCCAGCGCGCGGAGATTCTCGGCTATCACCTCGAACAGTCTGTCCGCTATCGCAACGAATTGCGGCCCGCCGACGCCCAGTCGAGTCGGCTGTCGCGCCGGGCGGCCGCTCACCTTGAGACGGCCGGTCGCGCGGCGCAGGACGGCGGCGACGCGCTCGCGGCGGTGAATCTACTGGACCGCGCGGCTGCGCTGCTACCGCGCGAGGACCCGGCTCTCGCGCGGCTTTACACAAGTCTTGGCACGGCATTAACGGAGGCCGGGCAGCTTGAGAGGGCACGAGCCACGCTCGACGACGCTCAGCGCATCGCCGCCGCGGGCGGCGATGAGGGCCGCCGCGCCCACGCCCGGGTCGAGGCCCTCCTACTGGGTCTCAAGGTGGACCCGAACGGGGCAGCGATGGAGATCACTCGCGCGCTTCCCGGCTTGCGCCGCGAGTTTGGCCGCTGCCGGGACGAACTGGGACTGTGCCGGACCCTGCAGCTACAGGCCGCCCTGCACTGGAACCACTCGAGATCCGCCGCCGCGGAAGACGCCTGGCGGCGCGCCGCCGAATACGCACGGCGGGTGAACGACCGGAGGCAACTGACCGAGATACTCGGCTGGCTCGCCTCGGCGGCGCTCTGGGGTCCAACGCCGGCACCGGAAGGGATACGGCGATGTGAGGACTACCTCGATGAGATCGGGAACCACCCCAGCGGACAGGCCGTGATCCTCCGCCACCTGGCGGGCCTGCAGGCGATGCAGGATAACGTCGCGGCGGCACACGCAACGCTCAACCGCGCGAAAAGCCTCTTGGACGCCCTGGGCCCGACGATGACCGCGGCGATCACCCAGCCCGCCGCCCTCATCGCCATGCTCGCAGGCGATCCCGCGACCGCCGAGACGCACCTTCGCCTCGAATACGAGTCCCTCGACCGGATGGGCGAGAGGCGACTTAATACCCACCACGGCGGTCGCTACTGGCCCGAGCCATCGCGGCGCAGGGTCAGAGCCGGTACGACGAAGCCACCCGCTTGATCACGATAAGCCGGGAAGCCGTTGCCGGTGAGGACCTGTCCGCCCAGATCATCGGCCAGGGATTGTCGGCCAGGATCCTCGCCGACCGCGGCCACCACGCCGAAGCAGAGGAACTCGCACGCTCGGCGGTGGCGCTCGCCGCGCAGACGGACCTGCTGAGCGAGCGCGCCGACACCCTGCTCGATCTCGCTCACGTGCTCGCCGCGGCCGACCGTGTCCCCGAAGCACGCGCCGCAGCCACCCAGGCTCTTGATCTCTACCAACGCAAAGGCAACCTCCCGGGAGTCCGGGAGTCGCTCAGATACCTTGCCCAGTATGCACCCGTTTGAAAGGATCCATCCATGCCAGCGGTCCACTCGCAGGTCCTTGAGATCGAACTCAGGGACGACGAGAGTATCAGCCTCACCATTGGGGTCTACGGGTTCGAGGCTGGCACACGTGTCGAGTTGTCCGGCACTGCAACCCAGACCGGTGGGGCCATGGCTACCTTCTATGACATCCAGGACCTGCCCCCCGCCGGTCCCGACGGCGGCTCCTTCCTGACGGTGATCGCCGTCCCGACGACGGAGTTCGTGGCAGGGGAGGTGATCACGGTCGTCGGGCGGGCCGCGAAGATCTGGGCGACCGTGTTGGACGAAGACCCGGATGACCAACGCCCGGGGATCAAGGCGGTGTGGAAGAAAGCTGACCCGGAGGCCTAGTCGCATCCCTGAGTGGGAAATTACCGCCATGCGGTCGTGCGCTCGCGCAAGCCCAATAGCTGGCGGACTGAGGTGGGCGGCTTGAGCTTGTGATGCCATAGCCCCGCGTGTGTCCTCGCCCGAGGATCGATTGTGCACGTCAGCTACCTGTGGCGATAAATCGCGGCGCCTGACCCGCAATCTTTAAATGGCTATCAGGCCCGTTCGGTGAACTCGAATGAGATTCTCAGCCATTGCTCACCTGGCCGACGGGTAACCCTTCAGTGAGACATGCACACTGTCGTATCATGGGGAAACCTGCTGCCCGCCACGTTACCGTCGGCATGGCGTACGTCCTGGCCATGCTCGCCCTGGCGGCATGTGGTAACGCCTCCGCCCACGTTCGCGCGCTGCCGCGGAGGAGCCAGCACTCCCAGGCGTCGTCGGCCGTCAGCCCGACGCCGGCCCCTTCCTGCCCGGTGATGGTCGCCGCCGGGTTCTCGTGCGTCATGCAGCGCCGGATGGCCGACGCCGAGAAGTATCTGGCGAACGCACCCGGCGAGGTAGGAATCGTCCTGCGCGACCGGTCCGACGGCGCCGTATGGCGGAACGCCGACGCGGCGACGGAGTTCCCTACGGCATCGACGATCAAGCTCGCGATGGTGGTCGACCTGCTGGTTCGCAACCAGTCGGGCCAGATCCAGCTCAGCGGCCCGGACTGGGACCTGATGTACGACATGCTGAACTACAGTGACGATGGCGCCGCGGACACCCTCTGGAGCGAGTACGAGGACGATTCGTTCCTCGGCCGCATCAATGGCTACGGCATGCCCAACGCGGAGTTTTCCGAGGATCCGCCCTACTGGGGCTATATATACTGCACGCCGGACGACCTCGACGGGCTGATCAATTACGTGCTCGGCAACATGGCCGCTGGTATGCGCCGCTACATCGTGAGTAACCTCCGGCGGGTCGCTCCCGACCAGCAGTTTGGCGTGTGGGGAGCCGGGCCGTCCAAGCAGCCGGGGAACAAGGATGGCTGGGAGGACGACGACGGAATCTGGATCGTCGACTCTGTGGGATTCGCGGGGCCCGACGAGCGCTACACCCTGGCGATGATGGACGACCTCCAGGGCAACGGCACTTTCAGCGATGGTGCAGACACGCTCACGCAGGTCGCGTCCCTGCTGTTCCACGCTCATCTCACTGCGGAGCCCACGGTCCAGGCCACGCCGTGACCCGTCTCACTGCGGAGCCCACGGTCCAGGCCACGCCGTGACCCGTCTCACTGCGGAGCCCACGGTCCAGGCCACGCCGTGACCCCTCTCACTGCCGAGCCCACGGTCCAGGCCACGCCGTGACCCGCCAGCCGGCCCCGATGGGGGAATTACGCAGAGTGCCGGAAGCGCGGCGAAGTATCATCTACTCTGCGGCGCATGCGAATTCCGCCCGCGGAGAGGTTATACCTCACCACAGGCGTCAGCCTCGCCGCGGTCGCGCTGGCAACATGGTCGGGAATGGAGGCCCGGCGCTGCGCGGTCGGCAATGACATGGTGGACACTCAGCGCCGTAGTCGCGAGCGTCACCGCCGCGGGAATCCCGGCCTACGAGCAGATTCGCAAGGAGCGGCTGCGGGCGGTGGCGGAGCGGGCCGCGATCGGGGCCGCGGTGGCGATGCGCGTCACGATGAACGACGCCCTCGATCCGATCGTGCGCCAGCTTGGCCGCATCGCGACCGCGAGCCGACATGACCGTGAAGGGCTGCAGGGCGCCATCATCCCGATGATCCTCGACTCGGCCGCGCATCTCATCGACGCGGAAAGAGTGCGGGCGAACTGGTTCAGGTTCATCGAGAGCAAGCCACCTCTGCTGGTCCCCGAGCAGTACGCCGGGCGTGCCGACGAGCCGACAACGACATTCAAGGAGGGCACACCCGAAGGAGACTCCGCCTTCGCCATGATCCGGCACAATCGGCACCTGACCTGCACCGACGTCGATACCGAACCGCCGCCGGGGTGGCGCGGGTCCGCACATCATGGCTACAAGGCCTTCATCGCGGTGCCCGTGGTCGCCGGGAATGCCGCCTTCGGCATGCTAACGGTTGATACCGTGGACGCGGCGGGGGTCACAGAAGCGGAGGTGCCGCTAATGCGGCTGCTTGCCGGTCTGCTGGCCGACGCGCTCGCTCATGGGCCGTCGGATAATGGCTTACGGCGGCACCTGAAGTGACCAACGGCCGTTGACCGTTAGCAGGTGCCAGCCGACACTGTTGGCGTGAGGAAGGGAACGCAGATGCCGGCGCAGATCACCGTTGAGGACAACGACGATCGGCCGGAGCGCATGCTCCGTGACCCTGACCGCTACTTCGCCGAGGCCCGACTGCGCGCCGAGCAGGAGATCATGCGCCAGGCAGGCGGCAGGCCGGCTGGATCACACCGCCGTAAGCGCCACTAGGCTCCACTAGCCGGTCAACGATCTAGACTCAGTGCGCACCACATCCGATGCGCACCACGCCCCTGTGCGCACAACACCCGGTGCGCACCACCGGACCCGGCACACACCGGACCCGGCACACAACGGACCCAGCACCCGGCGCCCGGTGCCATCGGGCCGGACGGACAGGAGGGGTGCCGCCGTGAACCATCGCCGGGGACGCCCAGGCAAGGTGCTTTATGCCGCTGCCAGCTTGGGCGTGGCCGTGGGCCTGTTTGCCGTGCCAGCCCTGTCCGGCACGACCGCGGGGTCCCACAGCCCCGCACACAACGGCGCGGCACACACCAGCGCCGCATACAACAGCGCCGCATTCGCCAGCAAGGCGTACGCAGGCAGTACCGGTTCGAGCACGGGATACACCGTCGCCAGATACTCCGGCGCGGCGGACACCCCGATGGCCTCGGCCGCAAGCATCTGCACCTCGTCCTCGCACCGGGCGCTGGCGTCGCGCCTGTCGCGCGACATCCTTGCCGCGCTCAGGAGCCGCTCTTCGACCGTGGCGCTTACCGTGAACGACCGCGAGAAGGGTGTCGTCTGCGCGCTCAGGCAGGGCAGGCACTTCGACTCGGCAAGCGTCGTGAAGGTGACGATCCTCGGCGCGCTGCTGCGCCGGGCGATGGAGCAGCACAGGTCACTGACCTCCACGGAGGTCAGCCTGACGACCGCCATGATCACGCGGTCGGATAACAACGCCGCCTCGGCGCTGTGGGCCAGGCTCGGCCGGGGCAACCTGCAGCACTTCCTCAATCTGGCCAAGATGACCGAGACGGTCCTCGGGCCCGACGGCTACTGGGGCCTGACGCAGATCACCGCGCATGACGAGATGACCTTGCTGAGGCTGCTGACGAGCAGTAACGCGGTCCTCAACGCGGCCTCACGCGCCTACGCCCGCAACCTGATGGCCCGCGTCATAGCATCGCAGCGGTGGGGAGTTCCCGCGGGCACACCCGCCGGTGTCACGGTCCACGTGAAGAACGGCTGGCTGCCACGCCCGACGCACGGCTGGCGTATTCACAGCATCGGCAGTTTCTCTGGTCACGGCCGCTACTACATGATTGCCGTGCTGACGCAGGACAACCCCACGATGGCATACGGGGTGCGCACCATCGAGAACGTCGCCGAGGTGATCCACCGTGATCTCAACGCGGGTCTGGCCGCGGCCATCTCCCCCACCAGGCTCTCCCCATCCTCGCAGACACCAGACGAGCGCATTCCGGCCCTGCCTCAGGTGCCGTAACGCCACCCCGCGTAACCGTACCCGGTTCAGGATGCGCAGCCCAGCCGGCACGTTCGCACCCCTCGCCGGGCCGTGTGGCGGGGCCGAGGGCGGGGGTGGTGGTGGCGGGGGTGGCGGGGGCGGTGGCGGCGAGGGCGGGGGTGGCGGGGGCGGTGGTGGTGGCGGGGGCGGTGCGGGCGGTGGCGAGGGTGGTGGCGGCGGGGGTTGTGGTGGCGGCGGGGGCGGGCTCCAGATCGTGAATCAGAACGCGCCGCGATCTGGGCACTGAGCGCCGTGAGGTGGTTCTCCAGGCCGATGCCGTAGGGAGTCGCCGTTCCGTCGTAGGACGTGATAAGGGCTGGCCCATGTAGCCCGCCGTTGTGATCACCACAGGGGTTGTCCGGGGATTCGGCCCGCCAGGCCCAGCCGAGGTAGGAACCGCCGTGGCTGTCCAGCCACGGCATGAGCTTGCCTATGAAGGAGGTCCCGCAATCGTCTTCGCCGATCTCGCCCGCAACAACGGGGACCACCCTGGCTACTGGCGCGATCTGCCGGCCCCAGCAGGTCTGCTGATTGCAGCGGTCGAAGTTGTAGGCATGCCACGAGGCGGCGAGGTTTCCGTCCGGATCGACCGGCCGGTGAGTAAGCCACCCGGAGTCATCGTTGGCGAAGTCGATCCCCCCGACAATGACGACGTTGCTCGCCCCACTGCTGCGGACCGCGTCAACGAGCGTCTGCATGCCCGCCACTGGATAGCCAAACCCGGTGCAGTCACCTCCGCCGTGCAGCCAGCAGTCCCAGACGGCCGGGTTCTTGGGCATCACCCGGTCCGGAAAGGGCTCGCCGAACAAGTCGAACACGACAGCGTGATCTTTTTTGAACTTGCTCGCGACCGATGACCAGAACGTGGGAGCGTGACCCGCGTCCGGCACAGGCTTCATGCAGACCGCGCGCGTTCGCCATTTGCGCCCCGCGCAGGACCCGAGCGCGTAGAAACCGTCGCTCCACTGCAGATCCAGAATCACATAGAGCCCGTTCTCGTTGAGCCTGGCGACGTAGGCGGCAATGGCGTCGCGGTAGGCCTTGCCGCCGACCGCCGAACCGACGCCATTGATACCGAGCCAGCAGTCCTCGTTGAGCGGCACGCGCACCGCGGTGGCGCCCCAGTCCTGGATAGCGTCGATGGACGCGTCGTCGGAGGGGCCGTCGAAGATCTGGCCGGCCGTCTGGACGCACTTGTATTGCGTCCCTGGGCGGTCAACGCCAAGGAGACGGACGGTCTCGCCATCCACATCGACCAGCCGCCCGCCAGATACAGACAGTCCTGGAGGTCCCGCCGTCCTCGCAGAGTCAGCGAGTTTGTCCCGATCGGCAAGCCTGCGAGCAGCGGGGACAGCAGCCGAAGCGCGCGCCTGCACGGCGGGCCAGGTGGTCAGGCTGACAGTCAGCGCCAATCCGAGTACCGCGATGCATACGGCCGGACCGATTGCCGGTCCCATAAACTTGCGCCGGTTCGCCCGCTTTGTCCCCCGCACGTAAACCACACCACACCCGCGCCCCCCCGGCTAATCCCGTGTATGAGTATTCCTTGGCGCGGTCCAGGGCAAACAATGCCGCCCCAGCCGGTGCGCGTCCGAACCGGGGCATCCTCGCCGAAGTGCCCGCGTCCGGGACTAGCATCGTGGGAGTGACGGCCCCACGTCGGCACGGCGCGGTCATCGCCGCAGCAGCGCTTGCGACAGTGCTCGCGACGGTGCTCGCGACGGCCGTGGCGGCATGCACGTCTGCCCCAGATCGTGCGGAAGGCCCGGCCAGGCGGGACACGCAGATGGTCCAGACGCCGGCGCCCACGCACGCGACGCGGCCCTCGCCGCCGCCGTCCACGGGCGCGTTCCACCTGCTGCCCGCCGGGGGACGCGGTTACCTCGCGCCGGGATCGGATCCGCGCGCGCTGCCAGGCGATGTGCTGATCGCCGACGAGAACAACAACCGGCTGCTGCTCGTGGATCCCTATGGGCGGATCCGCTGGCAGTTCCCCCGCCCAGGAGATCTGCCGCGCGGGCAGGTGTTCCGCCTGCCCGACGACGCCTTCGTCTCACCAGACGGCAGCGCGGTCATCGCCACACAGGAAATGTACGACACGGTCTCGGTGATCAACATCGCCACGGGCCAGGTCACCCGCCGGTATGGTCACCCAGGCGTGCCGGGGTCCGCCGCTGACTACTTCAGCCATCCCGACGACGCGATGCTGCTGCCCGGCGGTGACCTGCTGGTGCCCGACATCATCAACTGCCGGATCCTGGTGCTCGCCCCGGGCCGATGGCATGTGGTCCGCGAATTTGGCGGCACCGCTGGGTGCGTGCACGACCCGCCGACGGCGTTCGGCAGCCCGAATGGCGCCTTCCCCCTGAAAGACGGGCACTTCCTCGTCACCGAGATCAACGGTGACTGGGTTGACGAGCTGAGCCTGCGCGGCGACGTCTACTGGTCCACCCATCCACCGGGTGTCGCTTACCCGTCCGACACGAACGAGGCCAGCCGGGGGCGTTACGTGACTGCCGACTATTCCTCTCCGGGCCAGATCGTCATCTTCGACCGCGCGGGCCATGCCCTCTGGCGTTTCAGGCCCACCGGCGCCAGGGCGCTGAACCATCCTTCCCTGGCGCTGCCGCTGCCCAACGGGAACATCCTGGTCAACGACGACCACAACGACCGCGTGATTGTCATCAGCCCGAAGACGCACCGGATCGTCTGGCAGTACGGCCACTACGGCGTCCACGGCCGGGCTCCGGGTTACCTGAACAACCCGGACGGCGTCGACCTCGCACCGCCCTACTCGCTGCTCGTGACCCACGCCGCCACGATGGGGAATCCCTGATCGCCGGCCTGCCGCGCCGCCATTTCCTGCGCCATTATTTGGCGTCCGCGTAGCACGTCACCACCGAGACGGTCAGCGGAAAGCGCACCGGCCCTGGGCCGAAGACGAGCTGCCCTGCCTCCAGCGGCCGCGCTCACCGCACGGACGACCTCATTGGCGGCGTTAGCCGGGCTGTGCACGATGACCTCGTCGTGCTGGAAGAACACAAGATGGGGGCGGCCGCCCGGCTGGCTGGGCCGCTCGCCCGCGGCGAGCCTGCGCCGCAGGGACGCTAGCAGCACGGCCGCCCAGTCCGCCGCGCTCGCCTGAACGACGAAGTTGCGGGTGAACCGGCCTCTGCTGCGCAGCACATGGCCGGCGCGCGGATCAGTGCCGTCGCCGGTCAGCTCACGCCACTGGGCCGAAGGTGGCGGGCAGGTACGGCCCAGACGGGACCTGACCAGGCGCCCTTCCTCCCCCGCGCGTGCGGCGTCGTCCACGAAACGCGCGGCCGCGGGGAATCGCCGGCGCAGAACGGCGAGCAGCTGGCCCGCTTCTCCCCCGGCTCCGCCGTACATGGCCGATAGCAGAGCCACCTTCGCCTTGTCCCGATCACCGCCGAGCGCACCGGCAAGCGCCGCGTACACGTCACCCTCGGCAGCGGCCTGCGCAAACGCCCGATCCCCTGCGAGGGCGGCGAGAACCCGTGGTTCGAGTTGCGCGGCGTCGGCCACCACGAACACCCAGCCGGGATCGGCGACGACCGCACGGCGCAAGACCCTCGGGATCTGCAGCGCACCCCCGCCGCGTGAAGCCCAGCGCCCTGATACGACCCCGCCAACCACGTATTCCGGGCGGAACCGCCCACCGGACACCCACGTGTCAAGCCATCCCCAGCCATCCGCGGCATGCAGCCTGGCCAGCTCCTTGTACTCGAGCAGGACGGGCACCGCAGGATGGTCCACCGCCCGCAGCAGATGTGCCCGGGTCGACGTCAGGCTTATCCCCTCGGCGGCGAACGCCTTGACGAGCTGCGTCGGCGAATCGGGGTTGAGCGCCCGCCCGCGCAAAGCGGCGCGGATCGCGTCGGCTAGTTCGGCGAGCCTGCGCGGCCGCATTCCACGTGCGGGCCGCGGTCCGAGCAGCTCGGTGAGCACCTCGTCGTGGATGTCGCCGCGCCAGGGCAGCCCGTCCGCACTCATCTCCGCCGCGGCCAGGCCAGCCGCCGACTCCGCGGCGGCGAGCAGGGACAGCCGGCGTTGGTGTTCAGCGGCGGCGATCCGGGAAAGCTGATGCGCGTGGACCGCGACGACCGCGTCGAGTTCCTCCCGCGTGTCGCAGAAACCGTGCCCGGCCATCGGGAACAATTCGGATTGCGCACCCCCGGCGGGCTGCGAGGCACGGTCAGGCGCGGCGGCGACCCCGCGCAGCCGTGCCCAGGAGGCTTCGAGAGACGCCCGCTCACCGAACCGGCCCTCGTGGCCGAGCAGCAGCGCCTCGATGAGCTCAACGTCATGACAGGACGCCACCCGCACGCCTGCATCCACCATCGCCGGGTAGATCCGGCCCGCCGAGGCCCATACCCAGCGCGGGCTCTCGTCCCGCTCAAGCGCGGCCACGACCGCGGCCAGGCTGGCCACCCGTTGCGGCCTGGCCGCGGGTTCCGTCCGCACCGAGCCTGCAGATGAACCCGGCGCCGGGGCCGTCACAGGCAACAGCGATCCGCATGAATCCGATTCCGTCCTGTTGCCAGCGCTGTGGCGCTCGCCGCGGCAGTCGTTCGGCAGTAGTGGCCCACCGGGGGGTTCCGGGGGCCCCGGGGCCCGCAGAGTCCCCGCAGACCCCGTTGTGGCGCTCGCACGGTAGCCGTTAAGGATAATGATGCCGAACGGCTTCGCGGGGCGTGACTGCCGCGCAGTGCGAGGTGTCTTTCAGCCCTTGTGCAGGAATGCGGCGAACCCGGCGGTAAGGGCTACCGCCACCCGCTGGCGGAACGCCGCGCTGGTCAGCCTCGCGGCGTCGGCGCTGTTGCGCATGTTCGCGCACTCGATGAACACCTTTGGCACCTTGGACAGGTTCAGCCCGCCGAGATCGGTGCGGACATCCACGCCAGCCGCCCCTATGTAGTCCGAATACGGCTCGCCGGTGATGGCATGGTACTCGTTCCTGATGTCGAGGCCGAGCCCGCGGGAAGGGCCGATGATCTTGTTGTTGTAACCGGGCACCAGACCCGGTTCGATCACTTCGAACCCCGATCCGGTTGCGGGCCCGCCGTCGGCATGGATCGAGATCGCGGCGTCGGCGTGTGCGCGGTTGCCGATGGCCGCCCGCTCGGTGACGCATGGGCCTACCCCGGTGTCGGTGTCCCGCGTCAGCACCACCTTCGCGCCGTCCTTGCGCAGCAGCCCCGCGAGCCTGATGGCGACATCGAAATTGAAGGCATGCTCCGGATAGCCGGCGTCAGTCTCCGCGCCTGTGGTGTCGCAGGGCTTCTGCTCGGTGATGACGTTCACGAGCTGGTTGACGACCTCTGGATGCGTCGCGTTGCCACCGTTGTGACCGGGATCGAGCACGATCACGTCACCTGCGAGCGGCAGGCCGTGTGCCCGCGGGGATGGGCTCGGCGAGATCGCGGCGGGCGTGGTGGGTGCGGCGGTCGTGGTGGGTGCGGCGGGCGTAGCGGGTCCGGTTGGGGCCGCGGTTACCCGGGCTGGCCGTGTTGGCGCCTGGCCGGCGGCCCCGTCCTGCACGCCCGCGCAGCCTGCGGCCCCGACCAGCGCGCAGGCCAGCGCCGCCGCCGTGATTGCGCGCAGAACCGGCCGGGTATGCGCAACCGTCATGGCAACCGCCGCCCCGGCCGTGGTCATTGCGCGCAGACCCGGCCGCGACGGCGTGCAGCCCGGCGAGCAGCTTCCGCTGCGCGGGCAGCTTCCGCTGCGCAAGCGGCTTCCGCTGCACAAGCGGCTTCCGCTGCGCAAGCGGCATCCGCGGGGTGGGCCGGGTCGGGGTCGGCCAGTTTCTTCTGCATCGGCTCGAAATGTTACCCGCGCGCGGCCATTCCCCGGGCGCGGAGGATCAGGCGGGCCGGTCACCGGCGTTCGCCGGCGGGCACACTGATTCGCGGCCGGCACACTGAATGGCGCCGCATCGGCACCGTACACCGGCATCGCGGCCCACGGCAGCAGTCGTCGCGGGCCGTCAGGCCGGTCAGGGCAGCGAGCCGGCCCGGTCATCGCGCTCCATGTCAGCCGGGTCGCGCTGCCTGGGGGGATCGCACGCTGCCCTGGGGGGATCGCACGCTGCCATGCGCGACTCCTGCCCGGCGGCTGTCCAGGCGGCCAGTCCCGCGGAGGCGTGTCCCGGCAGTTCGCTGGCCGCCCATCCGGCGAGTTCCGCGGCTATCGATGAGGCGGCGTCATGTGCCTGGCAACCCCCCGGGCCCGGATCAGCTCCCTGAATTTCATCATGCCGACCGGGCAGGCCCACTCCCTGATCTGTGGCCGCACCGGGGTGTGTGGCGCCGTCGAGCAGCACCGCTAGCTCTTCCGCCTCGACGGCGTCCACGCCGAAAACCACGCGTGGCCTGCGACGCGGCTCCTCCGGCGAGTAGCCCACATAGCTCGCCACTGGCTGGGCAAACGGGCCGCCAAGACCGCGCCGTGTGCGCCAGCGCTCCCATGAGCGCTCAAGCCGCGCGGCGGCACGCTGCGCACGCGCAACAAGCTCCGGATCGCTCATTGCTGATCCTCCCCCGACCGCGGTGACGCGCTTCGCCACAGCCAGAAACCGGCGGGCCCGCACGCAGCGGTCCGGCCGACTCCCCTGGCCTGCTCCGTGTGGCCTGTTGCGCGGATTCCAGGCGCACGAACGTCTCAGCGGTTCCGGCACCGCGGCCTCCCCCGCCACCCCCGACGACGTGTGCCCGATCAGTATGACAGACCGTGGACACCGCGGCTCTGGTATACGTGCGATTACGGAAAGTCACACGCGCGCAGTGCGTGTCCAGATCTTCCGGCGCCCACAGCGACGCTACGCTCGGGCCGTGACGAACAGCGGGGCGGACGGGAGGGCGCGGACACAGGGGCGGCAGGGCCGGGGGCCCCGCACCGCCGGTGAGGGTGCTCAGCTCACCGGCGCGGCGGCTCGCCGGCGCCTTTCCGTCGGCGAGCGCAGGGACGAACTCATCAGCGCGGCGCTCGAACTGCTCAGCTCCCGTCCGGCCACGGAGGTGTCCGTGGATGACGTCGCCGCGTCGGCCGGTGCCTCGCGAGCGCTTGTGTACCACTATTTCGGCAGCAAGCAGGAGTTGTACGTGGCAGCACTGCACCGCGCGGCCGACGAGCTGACCGCACTGCTCGACCCGGGACGCGACGGCGCTCCCGCCGACGAGCTGACCGCCGCCCTCTCCAGGTACTTCGACTACGTCGAGGCTCACGCCGCCGGGTACATCGCGCTCATGCGCGGTCACACCGGCGTCTCCTTGTCCGCCGACCAGGTCGGCCAGGTCGGCCAGGTCGGAAAGATCGTCGATGGTGTCCGGCAGGTGATGCTCGGCCGCATCCTCGAAGCCCTCGGCGTCGTGGCGCCCAGTCCTGCCCTCCGCGTCACGCTGCGGTGCTGGCTCGCGTGCGTGGAGACCGCTGGCCTGGACTGGCTGGCTAACCGCGACCTGCCGCGTGCCACGCTCGAGACCATGCTCACCGCCCAGATGGTCGCGCTCCTGCGGGTCGCGGCGACGCGCGACCGTAAACTCACCGTCCTGCTCGAACGGCTGCTCGATGACCGCGCAGGAGGCGCATGATTGGTGGCCAGCCGCCTGCTACGGCCGGATCGACCCCGGCAGCGTCCAGTGGGAACCTTACCCTCCCCCGGTTCCACGAGACGGTACCCCCCAAATGCGGCACTCAGGCCGCCGGGGCCGAACCCCCCTCTGTCTGTCCTCATCGCCCGCGCCGGGCGCGTGAGCGCGCACGGCCCAGGTCGACGCCCCGTCGGGATGTCGGGATCAGAAACGTCATTCCGACCGCTGCTGCGGGATACCCGCGAGCAGCGCACGGACCTCGGTCTCCCGGTACCGGCGGTGACCCCCGAGCGTGCGGATGGAGGTCAGCTTGCCAGCCTTCGCCCACCGCGTGACGGTCTTAGGGTCGACTCGGAACATCGTCGCGACCTCGGCTGGCGTGAGCAGCGGCTCGGCCTCGGGTGTGCGTGCAGACATGTGTGCGGCCTCTCCTCCTGGACCGGTACTTCGATCCTGCGGCTATGGCTGTACTTGCGCCCCTTCTGGAGCTTGTCGTGGATGCCCTGATATGGCCCACGGAGACCATATTGCCATCACCAGACGTAACTAGTCGACCACCTAGAGCAAAGTTTCTGTGTGAAGTTGCCCCGTTGCTCCGCTGATCTCTGTCACCGTGCGTAATTCTAGCGACACGTTCAGTCGCAACAAGGCAGATTCGGAAAAATGCCAGCCCGCGAGTCGGGCACCAAAGGCCCCGCGGATCACACCGCGACTTCCGCCGTCCCCGGTGGGCCGATCTGCGGCGTCCCCTGTAGGCCGGCCTGGCGGCTCAGCTCGCCGTCTCAGCAGCCCGCAAGGGCCGCCAGCGGTTGCGCAGCCGCTGGTACATGGCGACCGCGAGTTCGAGCTCACCAGTTTCAAGCCCGGTGATCGCAGCGGCCACCTCGGCCACCGACTGGTCGGCCCGCAGTGCCCGGTCATCAAGCAGGTGCACCAGGCCGCCATAGTCGAGTTCGACGAGGGCGCGCGGGTGGAACTCCTCCAGCCAGCGTCCGACCTCCTCGATCTCCCCGGTCGCCGCGGCCGGAGGCGTACCCGCGGGAGGCGCCGCCGGCCGGCCGGCATCCGCGTGCCTGGAACCGCCGGCGTGGCGTGGGGAGTCGCCCTGGCGCGGGGTGTCACGACGCCGGGATCCGCGAGCGTGCCGGCCGCCACGCCGCGGGATCGCGCCGGGAGGAGCGGTGCCGCCGGGCAGACCCGCACCGCCGGCGGGAGCCGCTCCTGTGCCACGGCCATGATCTTCGCCGGTGTCGCCGCCCTGGTCGCCGCCGGCCAGAGGCCCGCCGCCGCCGGGCCGCCTCTGGTCGCCGCCGGCCAGGGCCCGCCGCCGGCCGCCTCTGGTCACCGTACGGATGCGAGTCCGTAGGCAGCCCAGGCAGGCCCGGCAGGCCGCGCTGTACGGCGCCGAGCGCGCGCGCCACCCGCCTGCGAGCCTGCGCCATCGTCGTCGCGTAGACGAGCGTCCGCGTGGCCGTGGCCGGGCCCCCGTCGCCGCCGGCGCCGAGGACAAGCCACCGCTCCGACGGGCCGAACGGCACGAACCATGCGAGCGGCACATGCCAGGTGGACGTCAGGATATGAGTGCGTATCGATGGGGCGTGCGCATGCCAGCGGGCGAAATCGGCGGCGGCCCCGTCGGCGATCCGCCTGGGCACGAACGTGTCAGTCAGCGACGGCGGCAGCGTGGCCCGCAATCGGCCAAGCGCCAGCCACGACCGCATCCGGGTCTGCCAGGGACAGACGTAAACCACCCCGTCCACCCGCCGCAGGTAAGCGTCCTCGCTCTCACGCACAGGTGCCACGATCGGCGGCACCGCGATGAGCCGTCGCATCGCCTCGTCGTGCTCGGCCTCGAGCGTGCTGATCCGCCGCGGGCGTTCCGCAGAAGCGGCGTAACCCGACCAGTGTGACCGGTCGGGCTCGGGGAAGGCGCTCAGCGGCTCATAGACGCGAAGGTAGGCGGCGTAGGGCAGCACGAGCTGAATCGTGGCACGTCTTGGTCTCTGGATGCCGCACGGTGGATAACGAGATCATCACCAAGTGCCGGGCCGGGCCCGGCCGCGGCGCTCAGCCGGATGCCGCCCGGCCCCCTGCCGCGGCGGCCAGCGCATCGCGATGGGCGCGCGCGTCCGCGGAATAGTCTTGACCCGGACACCGCGCCAACGACGGCGCGGAACGGAACAGGAGAGTCACCCCCGTGACAAACGTGTTCGCAACTCCCCACAAGGGCACCGGCACTCCCCACAAGGGCACCGCCGGCGCAGTCAGCGCGGGACACGAGCAGGTCACCTTCTGCGAGGACATGCAGAGCGGGCTGCACGCGATCATCGCCATCTACTCGACGGCGCTGGGCCCGGCGCTCGGCGGCACCAGGTTCTACCCCTACGAGACCGAGGACGACGCGCTCGCCGACGCGCTCAACCTGGCGCGGGCGATGACCTACAAGAACGCCCTGGCCGGCCTCGACCTTGGCGGCGGCAAGGCCGTCATCATCGGCGATCCGGACAGGGACAAGTCCGAGGCGCTGCTTCGCGCATACGGCCGGTACGTCACGTCTCTGGGCGGGCGCTACATCACCGCATGCGACGTCGGGACCTGCAGCGAGGACATGGACCTCATCGCCCGCGAGTGCCCCCACGTCACGGGCCGCACCGTCCGCCGCGGCGGGGCAGGGGACTCCTCGCTGCTCACCGCCTTCGGCGTGTTCCAGGGCATGCGCGCGGCGGCCGAGCACGCGTGGGGAACCACCGCGCTGCGTGGCCGCCGCGTAGGGGTCGAGGGCGTGGGCAAGGTCGGCCACCGGCTCGTGGAGCAACTGATCGAGGCTGAGGCCGATGTCGTGATCTGCGATGTCAGCGAGCAGGCCGTCGAGCGGGTCCGCGCCAGGCACCCGGGCGTTACTGTGGCGGCAGACCGGTCCGAGCTGATCCGCGAGCAGGTCGACATCTACGCGCCGTGCGCCCTCGGCGGCCCGCTTGACGATGACACCGTCACGGCCCTGCGCGCGCGGATCGTGTGCGGCGGTGCGAACAACCAGCTGGCCCACGTGGGCATCGAGAAGCAGCTCGCCAACCGCGGCATCCTGTACGCACCGGACTACCTGGTAAACGCCGGGGGCGTCATCCAGGTTGCCGACGAGCTCGAAGGCTTCAACCTCGACCGGGCAAGGTCCAAAGCCAGCCAGATCTTCGGCACGACGAAAAAGATCTTCGCGATCGCCGATGACGAGGGTGTACCGCCCTCGGTGGCGGCGGACAGGCTCGCCGAGCGGAGGATGTCGGAGGTTGGCCGTCTGCGCGGCATTTGGCTACGACCTGACGGCGGACGGCCGTCGTAAGCCAACGCTGCGCCCAGACGGCATGCTGCGTAGGCGAGCGCGGCGCAAAGCAGGTACGGTTGTAGCAGTACGGAAGCCGACACGCGCCACCTTCCGGCGAGGGAGGCTGGCGGGTCGGCCCGTCGCGCGGTACGCCCGCAAGCATCTACCGGCAAGAATGCACAGAGGGGGCCTGACCTAGGCCCGGACGTTCAAGGGGGTCGAGCCAATATGGGGCGCGGCCGAGCCAAGGCCAAGCAGGTCAAGGTCGCCCGCCAGCTGAAGTACAACAGCGGCGGCACGGACCTGGATCGGCTGCGGGCAGAAATTGTCGGCTCTGACCGGCACGATGATGAGCCTGACCGGTCGTACGATGATCTCGCCGACCGTTACGCGGACAACGGCGACGATGATGAAGACGACGACGACGACGAGACGGAGCGCAGGGACGGCACCGGCTGAGCCGGTCAGTCGGCATACGGCCCGGTGAGTCGTGCCCCGCCCGAGCCCGGCACGATCTCGCCGGCTACCCATGCCCGGACCCCGTGCTGGGCGAGTAGCGCCAGGGCGCCGGCCGTTTCGTCCCGTGACACCACGGCGGTCATGCCGACGCCGAGGTTGAACACCTGTTCCATCGGCTCGCCCGCCACGCCGCCCGGCATGCCCCCGCGGTCCGCCAGTAGCCGGAAGACCGGCGGCGGGCACCACGTTCGCCTGTCGATGACCGCGTCCGCGTCAGCCGGGAGTACCCTGGCCATGTTCGCGGCAATCCCGCCGCCTGTGATGTGCGCGAACGCGTGGACCATGGACGCACGGCAGAGTGCGAGGCACCCCGTCGCGTATATACGCGACGGGGTGGACAGCTCGGTGCCGAGCGTCCCGCCAAGTTCTGTCGGCTCGTCATCCAGTTCCATGCCGGTCCTCGCGAGGATGTCACGCACGAGTGAGAACCCGTTGGCGTGCAGGCCTGAGGATGCCATGGCGATCACGGCGTCGCCGGTGCGCACGCGATCCGCGCCGAGTAGCTCGTCAGCCTCCACGACTCCGGTCGCCGCGCCCGCGATATCGAAGTCCGCCGGCCCGAGATGCCCCGGGTGCTCCGCTATCTCACCACCGACGAGCGCGCAGCCCGCCTGCACGCATCCGGCGGCGATCCCGGCCACGATCTCAGCCACCCGCTCGGGGACCACCTTGCCGAACACGAGGTAGTCCGTCATGAACAGCGGTTCCGCACCGCAGACGACCAGGTCATCCGCCACCATCGCGACGAGGTCTATGCCGATCGTGTCGTACCTGCCGAGGCGCTGCGCGATAATCACCTTCGTGCCCACACCGTCGGTGGACGTGGCAAGCAACGGCCGTCGGTAACCCGCCAGTTTGCTCGCGTCGAACAGACCAGCGAACCCGCCGATGCCGCCCACCACCTCCGGCCGCGCGGTCCGCGCGACAGCCGCGCGCATCAGATCGATCGCACGGCCGGCGGCGGCGATGTCCACTCCGGCGGCGGCATAGCTCGGGTCACCGCCCGTCACGTGACCTCCTCGAGCACGTGCTTGCCACGTTCGGCTTCGGCCACCGGGAGCGGGTACACGCCGTCGAAGCAGGCGTGGCAGAGGCCGCCTGACTGCAGCGTCGTGGCCGCGATGAGGCCGTCGAGCGACACGAAGCCGAGCGAGTCGGCGCCGATCGACGCACGGATCCCCTCAACATCCAGGGTCCCTGCGACCAGTTCGGCGCGGCTGGCGAAATCGATCCCGTAGAAGCAGGGCCACGACACCGGCGGGCTGGAGATGCGCACGTGCACCGCAGTGGCTCCGGCCTCGCGGAGCATCGCGACGATTGCCCGCTGCGTGTTGCCCCGCACGATTGAGTCGTCAACGACGACGAGCCGCTTGCCGGCGATCGCGTCCCGCAGCGGATTCAGCTTCAGCCTGATCCCGAGCTGGCGGATCGTCTGGCTGGGCTCGATGAAGGTCCGCCCGACGTAGGAATTCTTGACCAGGCCCTGGCCATAGGGTATGCCGATCGCCTCCGCGTAACCGATCGCGGCGGGGGTACCCGATTCAGGCACAGGGATCACCAGGTCGGCGTCCGCTGGATGCTCGCCGGCCAGCCGGCGCCCGATGGCCAGCCGGGTCGCGTGCACACCACGCCCGGCGATCGCGGTGTCCGGCCGTGCCAGGTAGACGTACTCGAACAGGCATCCCTTCGGGTCGGCGGGAGCGAAACGGCGTGACCTGACCCCGGCCTCATCGATCGCGAGCAGTTCGCCGGGCTCGATCTCGCGCACGAAGACCGCGCCCACGATGTCCAGCGCCGCCGTCTCGCTGGCGACAACCCAGCCACGGGCAAGCCGGCCAAGCACAAGCGGCCGGAAACCCTGCGGATCGCGGGCCGCGTACAGGGTCTGCTCGTCCATGAAGACGAGCGAGTACGCCCCTCGCACGAGCGGCAGCACCGACGCCGCGGCATCGGCAATGCTGCCGGGCCGGCTGGCGAACAGCGCCGTCAGCACATCAGTGTCCGACGTGCCCGTCAGACCGTCGGCTGCCCCTGGTGAGTCCTCCAGCATGTCCGCGAGCTCGAGCGTGTTGATCAGGTTGCCGTTGTGGCCGAGGGCCAGCCCGGAGTTCCCCGTGAACCGGAAGGCCGGCTGGGCGTTTGCCCACACTGACGACCCGGTCGTGGAATACCTGCAGTGGCCGATCGCGACACAACCGCGGAGCGTGTTCAGGATTGACTCGTCAAACACCTGGGCGACCAGGCCCATATCCTTGTAAACGACGATCCTGGTGCCGTCGCTGACCGCGATTCCCGCCGACTCCTGGCCGCGATGCTGAAGCGCGTAGAGCCCGTAGTAGGTGAGCTTGCTCACCTCTTCGGCAGGTGACCACACCCCGAACACTCCGCACGCGTCCCTCGGCGGATCATCCCAGGGAACGCGGTTGGCGGAGCCGACGACGCCGCTGGTCAGACCGCCACAAGGTTCGGCCACGCTGCCAGTTTACTTGTCCTTCACCTGCTGATCGGCAGATGCGGCGACAAGTCGGCCCGCGGGCCGCTCGCCCGGATGGCGCCACGCTGCACTCCGTCCCGCCAGGTTAGGCGCCCGGTCGCAAGCCGGAGCCAGGTCACCGGATCGGTCTCGACCACGTTTGGCGGCGTGCCCCTGGTGTGCGTGGGGCCGGCTACGCACTGCACCGCACCGTACGGCGGGACCCGCACCTCAACCGCGCGGCCGGGAGCCGCCGCCGCCAGGAGGTCGAGCAGGTACCTGACCGCGACCCGGGCCGCGTCCGGGTACGGGCGCAGGCCCGCGCCGAGCGCCGCGAGCACGGCATCCAGGCAGGCGGCCTGCAGGCCCGGCAGATCTCGCGGGCTGCTGTCTGCAGCGGCGGGCGGAGGGCTGTCCAGCTCCGCGAGCTGGCCGGTAAGCGCGGCAAGCACACGCTCGGCCGACGGGCGTCGTGACGGCACGCAACGGAAGCTACCTCAGGATCCGCGGCGGCCACGCCAGGCGCCGCCGGCCGAGCTGTCCGGCGCTATCAGCAGGAAGCTAACACGGTTACGGATCATGGAGCCGGCGACAGCCCCGGCAACTGGCCGGCCTCTCCGTGTTCAACTGGCCGCCCGGCACGTCAGCGGATTGGTAACTTATCCAGTAGTGGTTGTCAGCGAACGCCTTTCGTCTGTAGGCGTTCGGTATGGCGGGACAGCGGCGAGCGATCCGGGGTCAGATGCCAGCGCACTGGACACGTGGTGCGCGCGGTTCCGCGGTACTCACTGCCCTCGCGGCGATTGCCGTGCTCGCCGCGGTGACAACGGCCGGGTTCGTCTTCCTGAGCGGCGGCAGCGCGCCGAAACATCACCGGGCGCTCTCCACGACCCTGGACAGCCGGCAACTCGCCGGGCTCGCGGACCCCGGCCCGGCGGCCGGCTCGGCGCAGCGGCTGCTCGCCCCTGCGGGCACGGGCCTTTCCTTCTTTGCGGGCGGCGGCGGCGGAAGCGTCCTTTCCAGCCAGCAGTGGCAGGCCGACGAGATGACCGACGGCAGCTACGTGCTCGTACACGTCCCCGACGGCAAATGCCTGAACGCGACCGCTGCCAGTTCGGCGACAGCAGCCTCCCACCGGGCCGGCCAGCTCGCGCTGACGACCTGTGACCTGCGCCTCAGCCAGCGCTGGAGCCATCCCTACAAGGGCAAGGATCCCGCCGGGCGTGACTACTGGCAGCTGCGCAGCGAAGCCGCGGGCCAGTGCGTCACGGTGAGCGGAGCCGATTGGCGAGATGGGACACCTGCCCAGCTGCAGCCGTGCGGAACCTCCTTCAGCTGGCAGCAGCTCATCGAGTTCTGGTCCGCCTACTAGGCCGCCGGGCGGCGGCACCCGGCGTCAGCCGAAGAGGGCGGGCAGGGTGTGCTCGTGCACGGCGGCAAGCTCGGCCAGCGGTACGGCGAAGCATTCCTCGACATCCAGGCTCTCCCCGCCGACCGTGCCCAGCACCGTCGCAGGTACGCCGTGGTCCTCGCACAGCCGCGCGAACGCCGCCTCCGCGCCGGGCATGACCGCCACCACGGCGCGCGCGGCCGACTCGCTGAAGAGCCACACGAACGGGTCGCCAGGCAGGCGCACCCGGCAGCCGATTCCGGCGCGCAGACACGACTCGGCGAGCGCCATCGCCAGCCCGCCGTCGGAAAGATCGTGCGCGGCATCAAGCAGCGCGCCGGCTGCCGCGGCCATCAGGGTCAGGGCAAGCTGACGTTCAGCTACGAGGTTCACCTGTGGCGGGCGGCCGCCCAGGTGCCTGTGCATCACATGGGCCCAGGCCGAGCCGCCGAATTCTGGCCGTGTCTCCCCGAGTAGCACGATGCTGGCCCCTGGGGCCGCGAATCCGATCGCGACCCGGTCGCGGACGTCGTCGTGGACACCGAGCACGCCCACCACCGGCGTCGGGTGGATGGCCGTTTGCTCGGTCTGGTTGTAAAAGCTCACGTTGCCGCCGGTCACCGGCACGCCGAGCGTCGCGCACGCGTCGCCGAGGCCGCGTACGGCCTCTGTGAACTGCCACATGACCGCGGGCTCCTCGGGCGAGCCGAAATTGAGGCAGTTGGTGACGGCGAGCGGCCGCGCACCAGTGGCGGCAACGTTCCTGCATGCCTCGGCGAGCGCGAGCTGTGCCCCGGCGTACGGATCCAGCCTGGAGTAGCGCCCGTTGCCGTCGGTGGCGAGCGCCACCCCGAGCCCGCTTTCCTCGTCGATCCGCAGCACCCCCGCGTCGTCCGGCGCCGCGAGGACCGTGTTGCCGCGCACGTAGCGGTCGTACTGCTCGGTTACCCAGGTCTTGGCGGCCAGATCCGGGCTGCCGAGCAGGCTCAGCAGGGTGTCACGGAGCCCGGCGCCGCCAGTGGGCCGTGGCAGCCCCGCCGGGTCGTCCGCGCGGAGCGCGTCCTGGCTAGCGGGCCGCTGCGCCGACCGATCGTAGACAGGCCCCTCATCGGCCGCGCTGCCGGGCGGGATGTCCACCACCACGTCGCCGTGCCAGGTCATCACGAGCCGCCCTGTGCCTGTCACCTCGCCGATCACGGTCGCGGGCACGTCCCATCTGGCGCAGATCCGCATGAACTCCGCGACCGAGCCAGGCTCGGTGACGGCCATCATTCGTTCCTGCGACTCGCTCATCAAGATCTCGGCCGGGCCGAGCGACCGGTCCCGCAACGGCACCGCGTCCAGTTCGACCCGCATGCCGCCGGTCCCAGCCGCCGCTAGCTCGGTCGTGGCGCACGACACACCGGCGGCACCGAGATCCTGGATTCCCTTGATGATTCCGGCTCTGAAGAGCTCCAGGCTGCATTCGACGAGCAGCTTCTCCATGAACGGGTCGCCGACCTGGACGCTGGGCCGTTTCGCGCCGCTGCCATCGCTGAACGTGGCGCTGGCAAGGACCGAGGCGCCCCCGATGCCATCCGGGCCGGTCCGCGCACCGAACAGGATCACCTGGTTACCCGGCCCCGACGCGGCGGCGAACTGCAGGTCCTCGTGCCGCATCACACCCACGCAGAGCGCGTTCACCAGCGGGTTCCCCGCGTAGCAGGCGTCAAAAGCGAGCTCGCCACCGATGTTGGGCAGGCCGAGACAGTTGCCGTAGAAGGAGATGCCGCTGACCACGCCTGGCAGCACACGGCGGGTGTCTGGCGCATCGGCTGGCCCGAACCGCAGCGAGTCCATCACGGCGACCGGCCGCGCGCCCATCGCCAGGATGTCCCTGACGATCCCGCCCACCCCGGTCGCGGCTCCCTGGTGCGGCTCCACATACGACGGATGGTTGTGTGACTCGATCTTGAACGTGACGGCGTACCCATGGCCGACGTCGACGACGCCTGCGTTCTGGCCCATGCCGGCCAGCAGCGCGTCGCTGCGCGGCATCCTTTCCGCGAGGCGCCGCAGGGCCACCTTGGACGACTTGTAGGAGCAGTGCTCGCTCCACATCACCGAGTAGATAGCCAGTTCCGCGTCGGTGGGCCGGCGTCCGAGGATGGTGCGTATCCGCTCGTACTCGCCCGCGTCGAGGCCAAGCTCCGCGAACGGCTGCGCGACATGAGGCGTGGCTGCCGCATTCTTGACCGTGTCCTGACCGGTCACGCGTTCACCAGGCCGGCGGTGGCCGAGGAGATCACGGAGGCGAAGAAGCCGAGGCCGTCGGTGCCCGGGCCCGTGAGCGGGTCGATGGCGTGCTCAGGGTGCGGCATCAGGCCCACCACATTTCCCTCCGCGCTTGCCACGCCCGCGATGCCGCCCGCTGAGCCGTTCGGGTTGATGCCGAGGTAACGGGCGATCACGCGGCCGCTGTCCGTCAGGTCCCGCAGCGTGGCGGCGTCGGCAACATAACCGCCCTCACCACTCTTCAGCGGGACGACGATCTCTTGCCCCTGCGTGTACTGGCGTGTCCAGGGGGTGCCGGTGCTCTCGATCCGCAGCCGCTGATCGCGGTTGGTGAAATGGAGGCCCGCATTGCGGGTCAGCGCACCGGGCAGCAGATGCGCCTCGCAGAGGATCTGGAAACCATTGCAGATGCCGAGCACCGGCAGGCCCGCGCCGGCCGCTGGCACCAGTTCGGACATAACCGGTGCGAAGCGCGCGATCGCGCCGCAGCGCAGGTAGTCCCCGTAGGAGAATCCTCCGGGCAGGATCACGGCATCCACTCCGTGCAGGGCACGCTCGGCGTGCCACAGCCTGACGGCGGTGCCGCCCGCGCGGGCCACCGCCCTCGCGGCGTCGTCATCGTCCAGTGAACCAGGAAAGGTGACAATGCCCACCCGGGCGCTTGACGCTGTCTTCTCCCTGACCCGCACAGCCGAAGGCTACAGGCTCAGCCGGCCGTGGAGCCTGCCATACCTGCGGCGGCGCTCAACCGGCGTCGCGAAGCTTGCGGTCCGACAGTCTGGCCAGCGGCGCGTCGTTGCGCCACGAGACCCTCTTGCGCATCGACACCACAGTGCCCCGGCCAGGACCGCTCTGCAGCGTGACGTCATCCACCATCGCGCGCATGATCTGGAGGCCACGGCCCGACTCGGGCAGCCTGGCGATCACCTGGTCGTCCACCCGTCGCGGCGCGCGACCGCACGGGCGGCCTGCCGTTGCCACCGCGCCGCCGCGCTGTGTCGCGCGCTCGCCGCCACCCCTGCCACCCCTGCCACCCCTGCCACCCCTGCCACCCGCGGGATCCTTCTCGCGCACCGGATCCTTCGCCCGCAGCGGGTCTCTCGCGACGACCGGATCCTGTGTGCGAGGGGCGCGGCGCGACGGCGCCGCGTGCCCGTCGCGGCGGTCATCGGCGTGCGCCGCCGCCACGCCGGCGCGAGATCCGAATCCCTGGCCGGAATCCACCACTTGAACCAGGCAGCCGCTCGGGCCGATACTCGCCATGACCTCATATCGCCGCGCGTTACCACCGTGCCTGAGCACGTTCGTGCAGGCCTCTGTGACGGCGACGAGGATGTCACCGACGCATTCGTCGACGACTCCGAGGTTACGCAACGTGTCCCCCAGAACGCGCCGCACCACAGGCACGCTGACTGCCTCACGCGGGAACACGAGGCAGAACTTCACGTTCACAGTCGGCTCCTCAGTCGGTGTCACCGGTGGACACCCCCGCCGCAGCATCCCCCGCTGTCACTAGTCAACCTCGTCACATTGTGAAAGGCTTCCCAAGACACGCCGCAGATAATCGTGAACTTTTAGTGCTCTCCGGACAGAAACCGCGTCACGCGCTGTGCAAGTGGTCACTCTGCGTGAAGTGAGAACTCCTCGATCACGGGGTTGGCGAGCAGTTCACCGGCCAGTTTGCCGATCTCGGCCAGCGCCTCCTTATCCGCTGGGCCGCTAATCTCAAGCTCGAATCGCTTGCCCTGCCGCACGGCGGCGACCTGGCCGAATCCGAGCCGCCTTGATGCGCTGGCGATGGCCTCACCCTGCGGATCGTGGATTTCCGGCTTGAGCATCACGTCGACGATCACGCGTGCCACGCGTCCTCCCTGTCTGCCTTGGCGGCCTTGTCGATCCGGCCGCCGCCCCAAGCCGCCGGGCCGCGGCGTCACCGTCAGCCGCAGCGGTCACCCGGCGTCACCAGGGCAGCGCCACGGCACGCAGCGTACTGCGATCACGCCACTGCTGGGCCCTGGCCCCACGAACCCCGTGGGGTTGCCACCTCCCCCATACGGGAGACTGTGCACGGGCCAGGGGAAACGCCCCCACGGAAGCCCTCGGCCCGTCCTGAGTGCTTGCGCCGGATACGGGGATATCTGTCACGATGGCGTCTGTGGCCCAACCGGGCCGCAGCGCACCACTGCGTCCGCGAACCGTCACAACGGAGCGCGGAACGGCCACACCGGCCAGTCGCGGTGATCCCGCGGCCCGGCCCCGATAAAACTGAGGAGTGGCACGTGACCGTCGATGTGGACGGTGCGGCCGCCGCCGCACCAGACCCTGCCGCCTTCGGCGCGCTGGCGGGCGCTCAGCAGGAGCCCGTGCAGCTCCTGACGCCGGAGGGCGAACGGGTCGAGCATCCGAGATACCCACTCGAACTCGCCGTGGACGACATTCGCGGGCTCTACCGTGACCTGGTCCTTGTGCGCAGGATCGATTCCGAGGCCGTCGCGCTGCAGCGCCAGGGCGAGCTCGGCATCTGGGCCTCCCTGCTCGGCCAGGAAGCCGCGCAGATCGGCTCGGGCCGTGCGCTCGGCCCGCGTGACATGGCCTTCCCGACATACCGCGAGCACGGCGTCGCCTGGTGCCGTGGCCTGGACCCGATGAAGCTGCTTGAGCTCTTCCGTGGTGTCAGCCACGGCGGCTGGGACCCGGCCGAGCACAACTTCCAGCTCTATTCGATCGTGATCGGCAGCCAGACCCTGCACGCGACCGGTTACGCCATGGGCATTCAGCGCGACGGCGAAACGGGCGAGGACGGCGCGGCGACGATCGTCTACTTCGGCGACGGCGCCACCAGCCAGGGCGATGTCAACGAGTCGTTCATCTGGGCATCGGTGTTCAACGCCCCCGTCGTGTTCTTCTGCCAGAACAACCAGTGGGCCATCTCCGAGCCCCTGGAGAAGCAGAGCCGCATCCCGCTCTACCAGCGGGCCCGCGGTTTCGGCTTCCCCGGGATCCGGGTGGACGGCAACGATGTGCTCGCCTGCCTGGCGGTGACGCGCGCCGCGCTTCAGGCGGCACGGGAGGGCCAGGGGCCGACGCTGATCGAGGCCTACACCTACCGGATGGGGGCGCACACGACCTCCGATGACCCCACCCGGTACCGGCTGGCGGCCGAACTCGAGTCATGGAAGCTGAGGGACCCGATCGAGCGGGTCAAGGCATACCTGGTCCGCCGTGACCTGGCAGGCGCCTCTTTCTTCGATGGAATCGAGCAGGAATCCGCCGGGCTCGGCGTACAGCTCAGGAAGGCCTGTCTGTCGATGCCCGACCCCCGGCCTGCGCAGATATTCGAGAACGTCTACGCGGAACCGCACACGCTTGTGGATGCCGAGCGCGAGCAGTTCATGACCTACCTGAGCTCGTTCGCCGACGAGGAGGGCGCGCGATGACCACGCTGACGCTCGCCAAGGCGCTTAACGAGGGCCTGCGCAAGGCACTCGAACGCGATCAGAAGGTCCTCATCATGGGTGAGGACGTCGGCAAGCTCGGCGGCGTGTTCCGCGTGACCGACGGGCTGCAGAAGGACTTCGGTGAGAGCCGGGTCATCGACACGCCGCTCGCGGAGTCGGGCATCGTCGGCACCGCGATCGGCCTCGCGCTGCGCGGCTACCGCCCGGTCTGCGAGATCCAGTTCGACGGATTCGTCTTCCCCGCCTTCAACCAGATCGTGAGCCAGCTGGCCAGGATGCGCCTCCGCTCGCTAGGCCACCTCAGCCTGCCCGTCGTCATCCGGATCCCCTTCGGCGGCGGCATCGGCGCCGTCGAGCACCACAGCGAGTCGCCAGAGGCCTACGTGGCCCACAGCGCCGGGCTGCGCGTGGTCGCGTGCGCCGAGGCTCTCGACGCGTACACGATGATCCAGCAGGCGGTCACCTGCGCGGACCCGGTGATCTTCTTTGAGCCCAAACAGCGTTACTGGGATCGCGGCGAGGTCGACGTCTCGCGGGACCTGGCGGAGGCGCACCCGTTGGGCCGCGCGAAGATCGTCGCTACCGGCACCGACGTGACCGTGCTCGCCTATGGCCCGACGGTCAAGACGAGCGTCAGCGCGGCGGCAGCCGCGGGCGACGACGGCCACAGCGTCGAGGTGATCGACCTGCGATCTCTCTCGCCGTTCGACGTGGACACGGTCTGCGAGTCTGTCAAGCGGACCGGCCGGTGCGTGGTCGTGCACGAGGCCCCCGTCTTCGCCGGGCTCGGCGCGGAGATAGCGGCACGGGTCACCGAGCAGTGCTTCTACCACCTGGAGGCGCCCGTACTGCGCGTAGGCGGCTTCTCCACGCCGTATCCGCCGTCCAGGCTCGAGGATCATTACCTGCCCGACCTGGACCGGATCCTTGACGCGGTCGACCGCACGTTCGGCTACTGAGGGGGCTGCGCCTGATGACTGAGCTGAAGCAGTTCAAGCTGCCTGACGTCGGTGAGGGCCTGAAGGAAGCGGACATCGTGAGGTGGCATGTCCAGCCGGGCGACAAGGTCACAGTGAACCAGACCATCGTCGAGATCGAGACCGCGAAGGCCGTGGTTGAACTGCCGTGCCCGTTCGAGGGGGTGGTGACAGGCCTGCTCGTCAGAGAGGGCGAGACCGTGGACGTGGGAACGCCGATCATCTCGGTCGACGTTTCCGCCGGCGCGGGCCAGATGGGCGGCGCCAGCACCGATACAGAACGGCTGCCGCAAGCCGCGCCAGCCGCGCCGGATTCTGGGAGCCTGGGGCAGCCCGGGCCTGGCGTGCCGGACGTCAGCGGGGTGGCACCGGGCGGCGCTGTGCCCACGCAGGTCGGCACGGTGCGAGAGCCCGGCGGCCCGCCGCTCGTGTCCGTCAACGACCTGGTGCCGTCCCCTCCGGCCGAGGGTGCGGCCGAACACCGCCGCCGCGGCCCCGCGCCCGGGCAGGCGCGGCAACCGGTGCTTGTCGGGTACGGGGTCAAGCTCGGCACCGGGACGCGCAGGCCGCGCAAGGCCACGGCAACTTCAGCTCCCTCAGGCCCTGCGGCGCCAGCTCCCGCAGCCCGATCGGCCGTGCCAGGCTCGTCAGCAGCACCTGTCGTCCCATCGGCCCCCTCGGATCCATCGGCCCGATCGGCCGTGCCAGGCTCGTCAGCAGCACCTGACGTCCCATCGGCTCCCTCGGCCCCGTCGGCCCCGTCGGCCCCATCAGTCAATCCAGCTTTTTCAGTCCCTGCTGCCTCTTCAGCCCCTCTGGCCGTGGCGGGGCCGGCGGCCACACGCGGCCCACTGCCAGGCCGGATCGCGGTTCTCGCGAAGCCCCCGGTGCGGAAGCTGGCGAGGGAACTCGGGGTTGATCTGACCGCGGTCGCCGGAACAGGCCCAGGCGGTTCCATTACCCGCGCGGACGTGCAGGACGCCGCTGACGCGGCGGCCGTGCATGGCGCTGCGCACGGGCCCGGCCCGGCCGCGGCGGGCACGGCCGGCACCGTCGCGCCTACGTTCGGGCCTGTGATCGTGAGCGCCGATACCGGGCCACGCGAGGAGCGGATCGCGGTCCGCGGCGTGCGCAGGCACACGGCCGCTGCGGTGGTGGCGAGCGCGTTTACCGCCCCGCATGTCACCGGGTTCCTGCAAGTCGACATGACCGCGACCACCGACGCAGTGCGGCAGGTCCGCGAACTGCCCGAGCTCGCAGGACTGCGGGTGTCCCCGCTGCTGTTCGTGGCGAAGGCCCTGCTGCTCGCCGTCGCGCGCAATCCTATGATCAATTCTTCATGGGACGACGCGGCACAGGAGATCGTGGTCAAGCGCTACGTGAACCTCGGCATCGCGGCGGCCACCGATCGCGGCCTCATCGTCCCGAACGTCAAGGACGCGCACGCGTTGCCACTGCCCGCGCTCGCGCGTGCCATCGGCGGGCTCGCCGAGACCGCACGGGCCGGCCAGACGACTCCGGCCGATCTGCGGGGCGGCACGATCACGATCACCAATGTCGGGGTATTCGGGGTTGATTCCGGCACACCGATCCTCACCCCAGGCGAAGCGGCAATCCTGGCATTCGGCCAGGTCAGGGACATGCCTTGGGTACACAAAGGCGAGCTCGCCGTGCGCAGGATATGCACGCTCGCGCTCTCCTTCGATCACCGGATCGTGGATGGCGATCTCGGCTCGGCCGTCCTTCGCGATGTCGGCGCGATGCTGGAAGACCCGGTCCGGATGCTTGCCTGGGCCTGAGCCCGACGTCACAGGCCAGGCCGGCAAGGGTTCGCATCGCGCCGCAGACCCGCCGGGCACACATCGCCTTGCGCGTTCTCCACCCGGATTGCCCGGTTTCAGCCCATCGGACTAAAATTCCGCCGCGGTCACGAAACTGGCGGCCGGGATCGGCCGTTCGTGGCACGCCGTGCGGACCCGCGTGCGGACCCGCGTGCGGAACCGCAGCCGAGCCTTGCGCGTATGGGCATGATTGGCGCGCTGGCGGGTGGGCACGGACACCATGGGACCAACGACCCTGCCGAAAAGGGGCAAAGGTCCCCGAACCGGACAGAGGGGAGACGGCATGCCGCGTCCAGAGCAGGAGTCCGCTCCGGACCGCGGCTTGGTGGAGGAACGAGGGCCGCCCGCCGCCGCGCCACACTGTGCCCAGCCTCACGGCGGTACCCTGCTCGATCCTGAGAAGCTGCTCGCAGAGGAACGGGCGAGGATCGGCCGTGAGCTCCACGACGTTGTCATCCGCCGCCTGTTCGCGGTGAGCCTGAAGCTCAGCGGTGCGCTGGCGATGATCGAACGGAACGAGGCGGCGCGGCGCGTGGACGAGGCGATCGCCGACTTGGACCAGACCGTCAAGCTCATCCGGTCGGTCGTGTTCGCCCTGGAGCGCGGGTCGCTGCCCCAGATTTCCCCCCCGGCGGGCAGCCAGGGATAACGCCGCACAGGAGGACGCGGGCATCGCGCACACCAACCACCACGGCGGGCATCCAGCAGTGTCCGCGGCGCGGGTATCGTGCGGAGCACAGGGACCGATACCGGCGTCTGCAGGGAGCTGACCGTGGCCAATCAGCTTGGAGCCGGGGCCTCCGGCGGATCCGCTCCGCCTGACCGTTTCGAGGTGGACGTTGCGGAGGCGCGGAAGGCGTTCTTCGTCATGGTCGCCTTTATCGCGATCATCTGGGCTGTGCAGATAGCGAACTGGGCCGACCACTACGCTATCGACGCCAGCTACGGGATCATCCCGCGCGATGTGCTCCGGCTGCCAGATATCTTCCTCGCCCCGTTCCTGCACGCGTCCTGGACCCACATCGAGGGCAACTCGGGTCCGCTGTTCATTTTCGGCTTCCTCGCCGCCTACCGCGGCGTATGGAAGTTCGTCGGGGTGACCGTGCTCGTCGCGATCACCAGCGGCCTCGCTGTGTGGTTCTTCCAGGGCGGCAGCGGCGTCACGGTGGGCGCGAGCGGCCTTGTCTTCGGCTACTTCGGCTACATCCTCGCCCGCGGCCTGATCGACAGGAACCTCATCCAGGCCCTCACCGCCATCATCATGGGGCTGTCGTTCGCCTACCTACTGACGGTGGCGATTCCTGGTACGCCGAATGTCAGCTGGCTTGCCCATCTGGGCGGGCTCATCGGCGGCGTGGCGGCAGGCTGGATATTCCGCACCCGCAGGGGCAAGGGCAAGGGCAAGGGCAAGCCGAAGCGGGAAGCAGGCACAGGCGCCGGAAAGGGCACCGGCACCGGCGGCCAGACCCGGCCACTGCCTGTCGCCGCGGACAACCCGCGGGCGGAGTTGCACAAGGAACTGGGCGAACTCGGCCTGTAGGAAGCCGTGGATGCCGCGGGCCCGGGCAGACGCCGGGGCCTGAGCAGAACAGGAGAGGTCCATGCTCCGTCACGTGGTGCTGTTCACCTGGACGCCGGAGGCCACCCAGGAGCAGCGGCAGGTGGTCGCGGCCGAGTTGCGCAAGCTACCCGGCGTGATCGCCGGACTCCGCGGGTACGAGGTGGGCCCCGACGCCGGGATCAACCGGGGGAACTTCGACTTCGCGGTCGTGGCCGACTTCGACGACCGGGACGGCTACCTCGGCTACCGTGATCATCCCGCGCACCGCGCCGTCATCGACAGGTACATCACGCCGATTGTCGCCACACGCGCCGCGGTCCAATACGAGACAGGCACCGGTTAGTTAGTTGCGCGCCGCAGGGGGTACGACCGGCCGCGCGCCGTTCGGGCACCGTCAGAACGCCCCTTCTGGAAGCTCCATGAGGTCGAGGCTGGTCTCCTCGGTGATCTGCCGTTCCGCGGCAAGCCGGGGCAGCACGGTCGCGGCGAAGAACCGGGCCGCGGCGATCTTCCCCGCGTAGAACGCGCTGTCCTGCGCCCTCGCCGCGCCTGCTGAGCCGCCAGATGCGGGATCGGCACCGAACCCGTCGAGGCGGGCCAGGGCGACCTCCGCCTGCCGGGCGAGCAGCCATCCGATGATCAGGTCACCGAACGCGAGAAGGAGGCGGGTGGTATTGAGGCCCACCCGGTAGATCTCGGCCGGCTGCTCGATCGAGGCGACGAGGAAACCGCCCATCACGCTCACCATCGCCTCGACGTCGTCCGCGGCGCGCGCCAGGGCGGCACGCTCAGTCTTCAGCCGCCCGTTGCCGGCCTCACCGGCTGCGAACTCCCTGATCTGGCCGATCAGGTAGCGGAACGCGTCGCCGTCGTCACGGACGATCTTTCTGAAGAACAGGTCCATGGCCTGGATCGCCGTGGTGCCCTCGTACAGGCTGTCGATCCTCGCATCCCTTACGTACTGCTCGATCGGGTAATCCTGCAGGAAGCCGGAACCACCGAGCGTCTGCAGCGCGACGCCCAGAAGCTCGGATGACCGCTCCGAGCCGACACCCTTGACGATCGGCAGCAGCAGGTCGTTCACCTGTGCGGCGAGCTCACCTGCGGGGTCGTCGGTGTGCGCAGCGGCGACCTGTGCCGCATCCTGGAAGGTCGCGGTGTAAAGGACCAGAGCCCGCAGACCCTCGGCGTACGCCTTCTGCAGCATGAGCATGCGCCGCACGTCCGGATGATGGGTGATCGTCACCCGCGGCGCGTTCTTGTCCGTCAGATGGGCAAGGTCGGCGCCCTGCACGCGGTTGCGTGCGTACTCGAGCGCGTTCAGGTAACCGGTGGAGAGCGTGGCGATCGCCTTGGTCCCGACCATCATGCGGGCGTACTCGATGACCTTGAACATCTGCTTGATACCGTCGTGCACCCCGCCGACAAGCGTGCCGACCGCGGGATGGCTCGCGCCGAACGTGAGCTCACACGTCGTCGAGGCCTTCAGCCCCATCTTGCGCTCGACGTTCGTCGCGTAGACGCCGTTACGGCTGCCGAGCGAGCCGTCCGGGTTGACAAGGAACTTGGGGACAAGGAACATCGACAGGCCCTTGGTGCCCGGGCCGGCACCCTCGGGGCGGGCGAGCACCATATGGAAGATATTCTCTGTCATGTCGTGCTCGGCGCTTGTGATGAAGCGCTTGACACCCTCGATGTGCCAGGTCCCGTCCGGCTGCGCGACGGCCCTGGTGCGGCCCGCGCCCACGTCCGAGCCCGCGTCCGGCTCGGTCAGCACCATGGTCGCGCCCCACCTGCGCTCGATGGCCAGTTCCGCGAAGCGCTTCTGCTCCTGCGTGCCGAGCTGCCACAGCAGCGACGCGAACAGCGGGCCACCCGAGTACATCCAGACCGCCGGGTTCGCACCCATCACAAGCTCTGCGACGGCCCAGCCGAGCGAGCGCGGCGCACCGCTGCCGCCCAGTTCGGCCGGCAGGTCCAGCCGGTACCACTCGGCGTCCATGAACGTGCGGTACGACCGCTTGATCCCCTCAGGGATCGTGACGTACCCGGTTTCCGGATCGAAGACGGGCGGGTTGCGGTCGCCTGCCGCGAAGGACTCGGCGAGCGGTCCCGTCGCGAGCCTGTTCACCTCGTCGAGGATGTGCCTCGCGGTTTCCTCGTCAAACTCGGGAAATGGGTCCGTGCCCATCATGTCCTGGAGACGGAGCACCTCGAACAGGTTGAACTCGATGTCGCGGACGTTGCTCTTGTAGTGGCCCATGGCGCGCGCGGCTCTCCGATGTCGTAAGTTACCTACTAGTCAGTAACAAGTTGGAATCTTACCTTGTTCCCGGCTGGTGGTGTGACAGGGTTCCCGGCTGGTGGTGTGACAGGAGACCAGGCGTTCGCCGGCGGGCAGGGCCCCGCAGGCTCATGCCAGGATGTTGACGGCGCGGGCGACGACCAGGACCACCAGGGCGAGGGAAACGGCCGACTGCACGAGCATGGTCATCTTGGCCCATCGGGCCATGGGCATCACATCCGTCGGGCTGAACGCGGTGGCGTTCGTGAACGACATGTAGAGGTAGTCAACGAACCGCGGCTCCCAGTCGGGCGGCGCAAGCTCAGGCGAGGCCATCTGGGGGAACATCAGGTCGGGATAGCGCGCGAGACCCTGCGCACGCCGCACAGGGCCGCCGCGGTCGAACTCCCAGTACCAGAGCGCGAACGCGATGATGTTGGTCAGCCAGATCGCCGCTCCCGAGGCGAGCAAAGGCACCGCCTGCTTGGCGATCCCCTCCAGGATCTCCCTGATGAGCAGCACGCCGGAGGCCGCGTTCGCGATCGTGATCAGCAGCATCAGCACGATGCTGGCCCCCGCCACAAACCGCGATCCCCGCTCGATCCGCACCGGGTTGGCGACAATCAGGCCGGCCAGCAGCGCCGCCTCGAGGGCAGGCATTAACCACCCGGGGATGGGATGCAGCGCCAAGCGCTCTGGCAGCACAAGCTGCAGCCCCATCGCCGCGATGATCGTCAGCGTCACCGGCCACCGTGGCTCACCAGGCGTGTGGCGTAGCCAGGCAGGCACGCGGACGCTCTCCGCGCGGTGTACGGCCGCCTGCTCGGCCCTGTGCAGCACTTCTGCCCACGCCCTCGCCGCCCTGGGGACGGACCCGGGTGCCCCGGGAATTCCGGCCCCACCCGCGTTCGGCGTGCCGGACGGATAGGCATCCAGGCCAGCCGGCTCGGGTGGCCGGGCCTGGTGCTCGGAACCGGACAGGTGGCCCGTGCCCGCCGGCTCACCTGGTCCGCGGGCACCGGGCACGCCGGCCAGGTGGTCACGCCCAGGCGGGTCGGCCGCGCCCGGGGGGCCTGCCCCGCTCGGGGGGCCTGCGTCCATCACCCCCCCATTGTCACCGCCCGGCCATCGCGGCTCGGCGCGGCGGACCCTATCGGACCGTAAAGCTTGAATCTCGAGCGAGCCCCCCGGGGCCACCCGCGCCGGGAAGACCTGTCGCACCCCTGGAAGAAACAGCGATGTCCGCCGTTGTCCGGGATCGGATCGCCGGCCTTCAGGCACGACAGTCTCGCCCTAGAGTGTTTGCCAGCGGGGCCGGGAAATCTCAAGCGCGATCGAGGTGGATCATGGCGCTCGGCCTGACGGAGGAACATCAGGCGCTGGCCGTAGCCGTGCGCAGCTTGGCCGAGCGGCACTGCCCGCCCGAGGTCATCAGGGCGGCGGCGGATGGCGCCGACAGCGGCTGCGCGCAGTACAGGGCGTCACTCGGGCCAGGACTGGCGGGCCAAGGGGTGCTCGGCCTGCACGTTCCAGAAGATCACGGGGGCCAGGGCTTCGGCCTGCCCGAACTCGCCATCGCGCTGGAGGAGCTGGGCCGCGCCCTGGTCCCCGGCGCCTTCCTGCCGACCGTATTTGCCAGCGCGGCGCTCACCACGGCGGATGCGCCCGGCAAGCTGCTGGCCGGCCTCGCCGACGGCTCACGGACGGGCGCGGTCGCCCTCGCCGCCGGGCTGAGAGGCCGCCGGGATGGGCGCGGCGGCCTGATCATCGACGGCTCGACCTGGCCGGTACTCGGCGCATCAACGGCCGACCTGCTGATCCTTCCGGTACAGACCGATGAGGGCGAGCTCTGGGCCGCGGCCGACACGACGACGTTCGACATCAGCGAGCTTGACAGCCTGGATCTCACCAGGCCGGTGGCCAGGGTCACCGCCTCGGGCCTCAGCCTGCCCGCTGACCGGGTACTCACCGGCATCGACCGCGCCGCCATCACCAGTCTCGCGGCGACGCTGTTCGGCGCCGAGGCGTGCGGAATCGCGGGCTGGTCCGTGCACGCCGCCGCCGGCTACGCCAAAGAACGCAGGCAGTTCGGCCGGCCGATCGGCCAGTTCCAGGGAGTCAAGCACCGGTGCGCGAGGATGCTCACCGCGGCGGAGCAGGCCGCGGCAGCCGTTTGGGATGCCGCGCGTGCGCACGGTGATGCGGGCGCCACGGCCGCGCAGCGCGAGCTTGCGGCGACCGTCGCGGCGGTCATCGCGCTCGATGCCGCGGTGTCGTGCGCGCACGACACCATCCAGGTACTCGGCGGGATCGGCTACACCTGGGACCACGATGCGCATCTCTACTACAGGCGCGCGCTTTCCCTGCGAGCGCTGCTCGGGCCCCCGGAAGCGTGGGCGGAGCGGGCCGCGGAACTCGCGCTTGGCGGCACCAGGCGGACCATGGATGTGGACCTGCCGGACGACGCGCTTGACGTGCGCGGCCAGATCCGCGCGGAACTGCGTGGCATTGCCGCGCTCGATCGCGCGAGGCACGCACGGCTGCTTGCGTCCGGTGGCTGGGTCATGCCGCACCTGCCCCATCCGTGGGGCCGCGCGGCCGGGCCCCTCGAGCAGGTGGTCGTCGCCCAGGAGATGAAGGCCGCAGGGCTTCGCCCTCCGCTGCTCGCCATTGGCGCCTGGGTGGTGCCCGCCCTTGTCCGGTACGGCACGCCCCAGCAGCAGGAGCGTTTCCTGCCGCAGACACTGTGCGGCGGGCTCGTCTGGTGCCAGCTGTTCAGCGAACCGGGTGCGGGCTCTGACCTGGCGGGGCTTTCGACCCGCGCCGAACCCGCCGAGGGTGGCTGGCGGATCACCGGCCAGAAGATCTGGACGTCGCTGGCAAGGCAGGCGGACTGGGCGATCTGTATCGCACGTACCGATCCCGCCGCGCCCAGGCATGACGGCATCAGTTATTTCCTCGTGGACATGACGTCACCCGGCGTCGAGGTTCGCCCGCTGCGCGAGATGACCGGCGATGCGATCTTCAACGAGGTCTTCCTCGACGATGTGTTCGTGCCAGCCGACTGTGTGGTCGGGGCGGTGAACGGGGGCTGGCGGGTCGCCAGGACGACGCTTGCCAACGAGCGAGTGGCGCTCTCCTCGAGCTGGGGATACGGATCGGGCGTCACGGAACTGCTCAACCTCGCGGTCGCGCGGGGCGGGGCCGGTGCGGCGGATGCTCATGGTGGGGCCGGCCCGGCTGATGCCCATGGCGGGGCCGGTGCTCCGGCCTGGTCGGGCGACCTGCGGCAGCTCGGCCGCTTCGTCTGCGAGAGCCACGCCCTGGATCTGCTTGGCCTGCGGGTCACGCTCAAGCAGCTGTGCGGCACGGAACCTGGCGCCACGTCCAGCGTGCGCAAGCTGCTCGGCATGCAGCACGCGCAGGGAATCGCTGATTTCTGCCTGGCGGCCCTCGGGCCGGAGGGCGCGCTCGGGCCGGCCAGCCCTGCGCCGTGTGGCGGCCCGACGGCACGCCCGACATCAGCGGGCCCGCCGCCGGCGCCTACTGGTCCCGCCAGGTCCTGTTCACCCGGGCGCTGACGATCGGCGGCGGTACCACCGACATCCAGCTCAACATCATCGCCGAGCGGCTGCTCGGGCTGCCCCGCGATCCCGAGCCCGGCACGTAGGGCTCGCGGATGGCGTCATGGAGAGCCGCCGCCAGTCACGGTCTGTTCGTGCCTGTCCGAATGGAATGCCGGGGGTTCCGGCTCACCCACGACGACCAGCCGCCCATCCGACGCGGTCAGTACCTCGACCGGAGTGCCGAACAACCGGGTCAAGGTCCGCGTTGTGATCACCTCCGCCGGGCTGCCGCACGCCGCTGCCCCGCCAAGCGCGACGTAGAGCACGCGGTCCAGATAGGGAAGGATCGGGTTCACGTCATGCGCCACCATGACGACGGCCACCTTCTCGCCTTTGCAGATCCGCGAGACCAGCGCCGCGACGGCTACCTGGTTCGGCAGGTCGAGACTGTCCAGAGGCTCGTCGAGCAGCAGGAGCGCGGGCCGCTCGACAAGCGCCTGGGCGATCAGCAGGCGCTGCTGCTCGCCGCCGGAGAGCTCGCCGATCGGCCGGTTCGCGTAGGCTGACGCGCCGACCACATCGATCACCTCCGCGACGCGTTCAGCGGCGCCCCGCCGCCCACCGAACCCCGGAAGGGGCACACCCCAGCGGTGGCCGTCGAGCCCGAGGCGGACGATGTCGATGCCGCGGATCCGCACGCCAGAATCGAAACTGCGCCGCTGCGGCAGGTACCCGATCCGGTTGTTCGCGTGTCCAGGGGGACCGCCGAGCACGCGGACTGTCCCTGCCGAGGCCGGCGTCAAGCCGAGCAGGATCTTGACCAGCGTCGATTTCCCAGCGCCATTCGGTCCGAGCACCGCGAAGAACTCCGCGGGCCGGACGGTCAGGTCGACCCCGGACCACAAGGTCCTGTTACCGGCCCGGGCCGCAGCGCCCACAAGTTCGATCACCGGCGCCGTGAGCGGGCCGGCCACGCGCCCATGCGCACGCGCTCTGGGCATGTCGTTCACCAGCCCGCCTCGTTCGGTCCTGTGTGCCCCCACCAGCAGCCGCGCGTCCGTGCCCGGCCGCCCGCGCACGCGTCCGCCCGATTCGCCGTTGCCGCGACTTTCTTCAGCGATGGAAGGCCGCGGAGGCCGCTTGCCAGGGCACTGACGATAGGCGCAGAGGCGCCCGCGGGCGCTCCCGCGTACGTCGACCTGATCTGGCTGATCAGAAAATTCTACGTAGCCAGGCAAACGTTTCAGTGCAACGCGAGATAGTCACGGGCGGTGCCTCACCGCTTGACGGTTACCCGACAGGTAACCTGACCGCAGATAGGGGGTGTCGATGGCAGACGGTGACCACCGCGAACGATTGTCCCACGCGCGCACACCAGCCTCCAGCCGGGAGGACATGCCGGCGCCCCGGCCAGGACACTATCCGCCGCCCGCGAAGCCGCCGCGCCCGCCAAGCCGCCCCTCCGTGCCGTCACCCGCACAGCGGCGGCTGGTGTCCCGCGTCGCGTCCGGGAGGAGGGCCCGCAGGCAGCGGGCGGTGCTCGTCGCCTCCGGCCTGATCTCCGCGCTCGTGCTTGTCGTATCCGGCGGCGCATGGGCGCTCACCGGTTATGTCAATGGCAACGTCGGCAGGGTCGACGCCGGCACCGCGGGCACGCCACCAAGCGGACCGCTGAACATCCTGCTCGCCGGTGTGGACCAGCGTTCCGGGCTGACCCCGGCGCAGGAGGCAGAACTGCACGTCGGACATGACGTCAGCTTCAACTCCGACACCATGATGCTGATCCACCTGTCGGGGGACCACACGAAGGTGACCGTGGTGAGCTTTCCGCGGGATTCCTGGGTCAACATCCCCGGCCATGGAATGGACAAGATCAACGCTGCCTACGGCCTCGGCGGGCCCCGGCTGATGGTGCAGACGGTCGCACAGGCCACCGGCCTGACGATCAACGACTACATCGAGGTTAACTTCCTCGGCTTCGTGCAGGTGATCGACGCCCTCGGCGGGGTCGATATCTGCCTGCCGCAGGCGCTCAGCGACTCCTACAGCGGCCTGAACCTCTCCGCGGGCACGCACCGCGTGGACGGAATCACGGCACTTAAGTACGCGCGCGACAGGCATTCATTCGCCAGCGAGGATCTGGCCCGGATCGACAACCAGCAGCATCTCCTCGCCTCACTGCTCAGCGAGGCGATCAGCGGCGGCACGCTGGCCAACCCGTTGCGGCTGTCCAGATTCCTGAACGCCACACTCGCCGCGGTCAAGGTGGACAGCGGGCTCAACGTTGCCGCACTCGCTGACCAGATGCGCGGCATCTCCGCCGGTGACGTGGCGTTCACGACCGTACCAATCGCGGACACGAACTTCACGACGCCAGATGGCCAGTCCGCCGTCCAGTGGGATACCGCGGCGGCGGACCAGCTCTTCGCCGCGATCCACAGCGACAAGCCCCTTGTCACGCCGCCGAAGAACAAACACAGCCCGGTGCTGGTGGATGTCTACAACGGCACCCTGATCGGCGGCCTGTCCGCGTCTACAGGTACACAGCTCACACAACTCGGCTTCCACGTGCAGTCCGGTCTGACGTGGCCGCGGCAGGACGTTGGCCAGACGGTCATCTACTACCCGCCCGGTCAGCAGGCGGCGGCGCGCCAGGTCCGCACGGTCATGCCCGCCGCGTCGGTCATGCAGCGGGCAGGATCGCAGGCGATCACGGTTGTCCTCGGTGTGAACGGCTACGGGGTCACCGCGCCGTCGCCCGCAAGCCCATCAGGTTCCAGCCAGATCAAGGCAAAGACGGCCGCTCAGAACGCGTGCCGCTGACACCGCGGACGCCGGTTACGAGCAGCTCACCCGCGCCGCCGAGGCGGTCACGTGATAGATGTCACCCGGAAAGTCCGGCGCGTCTGTGAGCTGTATGTGAAGTGCGTCCCGCACCTTCCACGTGCCTTCCCGGACCCACTGGCCCTTCGTGGCGCCCTGGTCGATCTCGAATTGGCCGATGCTCGCGCCGGCCGCGAGCGAGTCGCCGTAGACGTCATAGCGGGCGAACCCCGACGACGGGTTGGTTCTCGCGATGAAGATCTGCGCGGTGCAGGTGGACGGGTGACCGGTGTGGAAGGCCCACGTGAAGGTGTCCTGTACCAGGCCCGTCATCCCGCTCTTGCGTGTGGCCAGGGCCTGCCCGCCGCACGCGGGCAGGCCGCCGTGGACCCTTACCCAGCCATCTCCACCCGGGTTGCGGGTGCCCGTGACTGCCCCGCTTCCTGCACGCGGGTCACAGCCCACCCCGGCGACGGCCGGGAACTGTGCCACTCCAGGCGTGGCTGCGGCGGATGTCCGGACCGGTGAGGGCGTGGCGGGCGCTGAACCCGTGGACGCGGCGTGCGATGACCGCACGGCCTGCCCGACATGCCCTGGACGGAAGAACACGAAGTAACCGAGGCCGAGCACGGCCACTGCAAAAACGGCTAGCGCGCCCGCGAGGAGCGGCGGCGCCCGGCGGGGGCCACGGCTGCCTCGGCCGGGACCGGGGTGGCGCGGTCCTGTGCGCTCGCCTGGTGCTGTGCGCTCGCCGCGCGCCGAGTGCCCTCCTGGCCATGTCCGGCCGCCGTGTGCACTGTGCCTGCCGGGCCCTGCGCGCTCGGTTCCTGATGCCTGCGGCTGCGCCGAGCCACCGATGTCCAGGCGCCGCGTCCGCTCGGCCGGCCGCCCGGAGTCCGTGGTTCGGCTGCCCGGTGGTGGCGACGGGTAAGCGCTGCGCTCGCGGGCGCCCACCCACCCAGCGTCCGGTGGGACATCGGGCCTCGCATCCCATGCGAGATGTTGCCAGGCGTCAGGTGCGAATTCGGGCCCGGCACCAGGCTCCGCAGCCTCCCCGCCGCTGCGGGCGCCGCCTGGCTGCCAGGTATCCGGGCCGGCACCATCCTCAATCCACTGCCCTGCGCCTTCCGCGCCCGCACCGGTCGGAGGACCACCCCACCACAGCACCGGCGGCACTGCCGCGGCCCCTGGCTCCGGGTGCGCCGGCCATGACCGTGCCGCAGGCCCGGCATCGGACACGGCACCACGCCCGGCATCCTGCGCCCCGGCATGCTCCGCCCAGGCATCCTGCGCCCCGGCATCCTCCGCCCAGGCATCCTGCGCCCCGGCATGCTCCGTCCTGGCGTGTCGTTCCGCGGCGCGTTCCGTATCCTCGCCGAGCCGCTCCTGGAGGACATGCCATCGCCGCGCCCACTCGTCCTCGTCCCCCGAGCACCCGCGCACGAAGGCCAGGGTGATCACGAACGACGGCACGATCCGCCCGCTCGCCGCCGCGGCCAACTCGGCCGCCGGCTGGTCCGACCGGCGCCCAAGCTCCTCGAATGAGGGACTGCCCGCAGCCTGGCGCAGCTCTTGCATGGCGACAGCGAAATCGGCCAGCGAAATCGCCGCAGGGTCCGGTACCTCCGCCGAGCGTCCCATCGCGTGACCTTTCACAGGTTCCAGGTAATCAAAGCCAATCAAAACCGACCTGGGCGGCGGCGACAACCCGCCGGCACGAAGCCATCGCACAGGGTGATACGAATGACGCCATGACAGCGGGTACAGCCGGCCCGGCTGACGAGGGCACCATCAGGGATGAGGCGGAGCGGTACCTTCGTGCGCTCGCCGGCACGCAGGCGCGGCTGCGCGGCGACCAGTGGACCGCGATCCGGGCCCTTGTCGCCGAGCGCCGCCGCGCGCTCGTCGTGCAGCGCACCGGATGGGGAAAGTCCGCCGTGTATTTCGTCTCGACCGCGCTGCTGAGGGCGCGCGGCGCCGGGCCAACGGTCATCGTCTCCCCGCTTCTCGCGCTGATGCGCAATCAGATCGCCGCCGCGCAGCGGGCCGGTATCCACGCCCGCACGATCAATTCGGCCAACACCGAGGAGTGGGAGCAGATTTACGCGGAAATCGGGTCGGGAGCGACAGATGTCCTGCTCGTGAGCCCCGAACGGCTGGGCAACCCGGACTTCGGCGACCTGGTGCTGCCCAAGCTGACAACCTCCGCCGGGATGATCGTGATCGACGAGGCACACTGCATCTCCGATTGGGGCCACGACTTCCGGCCCGACTACCGCCGCCTGCGCACGGTCGTGGCCGACCTGCCGCCCGGCGTGCCTGTACTTGCCACAACCGCCACGGCCAACGCCCGCGTCACGCGCGACATCGCGGAGCAGCTCAGCCCGGGCCGGCACGGGCCGGGGGAGCCACCGGCCACGCTTGTGCTGCGCGGACCGCTCGATCGCGACAGCCTGCATCTGGCGGTGGTACGCCTTCCAGTCCCCGCGCAGCGAATGGCCTGGCTCGCCGACCACCTCGGCCGGATGCCCGGGTCGGGCATCGTCTACACGCTCACCGTGGCAGCTGCCAGCGACGTCGCCGGCTTCCTGCAGGCCCAGGGGCACGCCGCCGCCCCTTACACCGGCCAGACCGAAGCCGCGGAACGGCTACGGGTGGAGGACGACCTCCTCGGCGGCAGGCTCAAGGCGGTCGTGGCGACAAGCGCGCTCGGCATGGGATTCGACAAGCCCGACCTGGGTTTCATCGTCCACCTCGGCGCCCCGCAGTCACCTGTCGCCTATTATCAGCAGATCGGCCGGGCCGGGCGTGCCGTGGCGCGCGCCGACGTGGTTCTGCTTCCTGGCGCCGAGGACCATGATATCTGGGCGTATTTCGCGAGCCTGGCGTTCCCGCCGGAACATGTGGTGCGCGCCACGCTCGCGGCGCTGGCAGGCGTGGATGCACCGCAATCGCTTGCCGCGCTTGAGACAACCGTGGATCTCACGCGGAGCCGTTTGGAAACGATGTTGAAAGTGCTCGACGTGGACGGCGCCGTACGGCGGGTGCGGGGGGGCTGGGAGTCGACCGGGCGACCGTGGGCCTACGACGCCGAGCGTTACGCCCGGGTCGCCGCGGAACGTGCACGCGAGCAGGAGGCGATGCTCACATACGCGGCCACCGAGGGCTGCCGGATGGAGTATCTGCGCCGCGAACTCGACGATCCGCAGGCGGCGCGGTGCGGCCGGTGTGACAACTGCACCGGGTACGCCCCGCCGACTGACATCAGCGCCGCGGCGGCCACGGCGGCCCGCACACGGCTGCAGCGCGCGGGCGTCGATGTCGCGCCGCGCCGCATGTGGCCGAGCGGAATGAAACGGCTCGGTGTCGCGGTATCGGGGCGGATTCCCGCGGAGGTCGCCGCCGAGCCCGGCAGGGCCGTCGGCCGCCTGACGGACGTCGGCTGGGGCAGCCGGCTGCGGCGGATGCTCGCCGAGGGGGCCCCCGACGACCCGGTGCCCGCCGAGGTGCTCGGCGCCGTCGTGAAGGTGCTCGCCGCGTGGGACTGGCCGCGGCGCCCTGCCGGGGTGGTGACGCTGCCCTCGCGTACCCGTCCCAGGCTCATCGCGGGGCTGGGCGAGCAGATCGCGCAGCTCGGGCGGCTCCCCTACCTGGGCGGGCTCGGCTATGCGGGCGACGGCCCGCCGGGGCGCCAGCACAACAGCGCGCAGCGGCTGAATGCCCTGTGGCACACCATGACGGTCCCGGACCCGCTGCGCGCGTCGGTCGTAAAGCTCGGTGGGCCCGTACTCGCGGTGGACGACCGGATCGAGACCGGCTGGACAATGACGGTGGCCGCGAAGCTGTTGCGGGAGGCGGGAGCGCCAGCGGTGCTCCCATTCGTCCTCGCCGTCACGACGTGACAATCGCCGGAGCATCATCAACGCGGCATAGGAGCTGCGAAGGTGGCCGGTACCGTTGCCAGGTGCCCGGATGGCCCGTGCTGCGCACCAGGCGCCTGGTGCTGCGGCAATGGCGCGACGGCGACCCCACGGCGACCCCGCATCAGCCGCCGAGCACGGGAAAGACAGGCACGCAGGTCGGCCGTGTCGCATGCGCGGGATCAAGTGCGTTCAGCACATCATGCAGCGCCACGGGATCGTAAATGATGCCCAGGTGGTCGATGAGGTCGAGAATGCACTGGCTCTGTAGGGTGATGTTGGTGACATCCGGGCCGCTCAGGAACGCCGAGGTGTACGGCGTCACGACCTCGTCGTAGCGGGTCTGAATGACCGTGTAGGCGACGCGGGAGACGGTGTCCGCAGCGGCGTTCAGGTTGGCGAGAAATGATGACCCGGCGAATTGCTCGGTGCACGCGGTGCAGATCGAGGTCACGATGGACGATCCGCCAGGGAACGCGCGGAGTAGCCCGAGCAGCCCGTCAACGTTCGTGCCGTGACTGGAAGGCGCGAGCGCGACCATCGCGCTAACCTTGCTGGCGCCGCCGAGGAACTTGAGGTAGTAGCGTGGCATCATCCCGCCCTGTGAGTGGCCGACGATGTCCACCTTGCTCGCGCCGGTGGCCGAAAGGACCTGGCCGACAAAGGCCGCGAGTTGCGCGGCCGAATTCGCGATCTCTTCATACCCCTGGAACAGGTTGCCCGCCGAGCCGCCGTAGTTGAGTGCGAACACGCAATAGCCCGCGTTCTTGAGCAGTGGGGACAACGCCTGCCAGCTATCGGTCATGTCCCCGAACGTGCCGTGCACGAGCACGACCGGGTAGGGATGCTCGGCGGTGGGCTTGCAGGAGAAGTTGTTGGAGCCCGGCGGGGCGGATCCAGGGCTGGCAAGCTCGGCCCTGATGCCAGCGGCGAAACTGTAGATCACGGGGATGCTGCTGGCCTTGGCCTGCGCCACGGTGCTGGCGGCGTTGGCGGTGTCGGCGGTGTCGGCTGCGTCTGCTGCGTCTGCTGCGTCGGCGGTGTCGGCGGTGTCGGCGGTGTCGGCGGCGTTGGCGGTGTTGGCTGCGTTGGCGGTGCCGGCGGACTTCGCGGGTTTCGCTGGAGCGGCGGTGGCGATCGCGGCTGTCGCCAGCACAACAGCGCCGGCGAGGCCCAGCGCGGCCGCTAATCGGGTGGGGAGCCTGAGCTTCTCGGAAGCGGATCCGGTCCTCTGCTGGCTGAACGGGGAACGGCGCACGTGGGCCTCCCGGTCGTCCTGAGGAGGAAATTAACCGGAAAGTAACCTGCGCGCAGGTAAGTTGCAAGCCATTGGTTAGGGAGTTCTTACCCTCCCGTCAGTCGATATTTAGCCAGCACACCGGACACGCGAAACTGGGTGCAGAATGCTTCAAGACGTGGCCCTCCGCGCCGCCCGTCAGCGGGGCAGCAGAGCTGCCCCGCGCGGCTGAGAGCGCACAACAAACAGGATCCCCACCCCCAATCAGGTAATCGGGCAAGGACCCTTCGCTACGTGCGCTCGTTAGGTGGTCTCCCTTGGCCACGCAACCTGCTCTAACTCCCCGTTCGCATGTAATCGCCGTGACCAGTGGCGCCCACGATGCCCGCGCGGACGTCGGCACTTGACCCTGCCCAATGGCTGCCGGCACTGCCGCCAAGGTAACCACGCACGGTCCCAGCTTTCCGCCATCCGTACGCGCACGGTCATCGCATCACCCTTCCGTGCCCATGATCTGTTCCTTCCTTCCTTCGCTTACCCGCCGCACCTGTCAGCATACTCTGCGTCAAGCACGCTCGCGGCGCGGCAAGTGGCCGATTGGCGCTAGATGCCCATACACGTTGTGCGCCGGCTCCGCCTAAATGCGTGCCCTCTCCCGCGCTTTCTCCATGCGCTCGCCAAGTCACGTCGTCGGGGATGACATCCGCATTGAGCTTTGCCGTCGGGTCCGTGATCTCGCAGCCGGAGCGAGGCACAAAGTCAAAGGGCTTCGGCGATGACGTGCGCATGGCGCCAACTTGCAGTGGGGCTTATACGGCGTGATCAGGTAACCGTGTCCGCGGCTCCGGCCGAAACGCAGGCAGCGAATGCCTCGCCCAACTGGTTGATTGACTCCGTGGTACGCACGGTCGGTGAGCCACCTCACGGTGAGGCGTCCCGTTGGACGGTCGCCCACCACGCCGCGATCTCCGCACGGCGTGCGGCGCCCAGCTTCGTCAGGATGTGCGAGACGTGCGCGGAGATCGTCTTGGGTGCTAGCACCAACTGTGCCGCGATCTGCCGATTGGTGAGGCCGGCCGCGACAAGCTGGGCGATCTCGAATTCGCGGGCGCTCAGCGGATGCCACGGCTCCACCGGCCGCCCATGGTCGAACGAACCGGCGAGTCGGTCGGCGGCATCGACGAGAGTGGTGGCGCCGACCGTGGCCGCGACGGTGCGGACCTCGTCGAGGAGCCGGGCCGCCTCGCCGCGGCGCCGTGCCCTGGCGGCCACCACCGCGAGGTCCAGCCGGGCCCACGCGCCCTCCCAGAACCGGCGCCGGGCCCGCCACGACCTGCTCGCCGACTCCAGCGCCTGCTGTGCTGCGGATACATCCCCGCGCGCAAGGAGAACGAGTCCCCGTCCGTGGTCGATCGTGGCGAGCGTGCCGGGGATGGCGCGGGCCGTGAGCACCGCGCCGACCCGGTTCGACCAGGCCTCGGCGTCATCGACCTCGCCACGTGCAAGGAACGCCCGTACGCCAGTGAACAGGTACGGGAACAGATAGGCCGCGTCCGTGACGTCGGCCGAGGCGTTGTAGCCACGCTCGCAGAGCATGAGCGCGCTGTCGTGGTCGCCCTGGTACCGAGCGGTTTCGGCCAGTCCCCACAGCGGTGGCGACAGCCGCTGCAGTTCGGCCATCTGCTCACCCTCGGCCAGCACTTCCCGCAACAGGTCGTTGGCGGCATTCCAGTCGGCGTGTCCCATCGCGTGGTAGCCCAGGACATACTGCGCCGTGATCCGGGTGGTGATGCCGCCGCGTCCGTCGGCGAGGGCGCGCTGTGCGGTCTGCGTGGCCATGTCCCATTGGCCGGTGGCCCACTGGACGTGCGCGAGGTGCGATGCCATGTAGTGCCGGTGATTCCAGAGTTCGACCTTTTCCGCGTAGCGGACGCCGTCGACGAGCCAGTAGCGAAGACCAGCACCGATCCGAGCGTTACTGCGGTGTTGAGAGTGGCCTCGTCGTCACGGATTCGCTGGCTTTCTGCGCGGCTGCGCTCCCCATGGGTGATGGCCTCGTCGAGGCGGCGGTCCAGCATGTAGGCGGCAGCCATCGCGGAGCGCAGCCGCGCCCGCTCGCGACCGGTGCCGTCCACCCCTTCCAGGCTGTCCAGCGCCGTCTGCAGCGTGCCCAGGCGGACATCGAGACCAGCACCGAGCAGGTGAGCGACCGCGATCATGCGCGGCACCAGCCCGGCCGTCGCGCGCACGTCACCGGCCGTGGTGGCCAGGTCATGGGCTGTCTGGTATGCCTCGGCAGCGGCCGTGTTGTCGTCGGTGGCCGCGGCTTGGTCGCCGAGCGCGGCGAACAGTCCGGCCCGATCCAGCGCTGGAAGCTGGGCAGGCAGGTTCCGCACCGCCCGGCGGTACAGCTCGAGCGCCTCGCGGTGGGCTGATATCGAGCGGCCTCGCCGGCGGCGGTGATCGCGTGACGGTAGGCGTGATCGGGGCAATGTGCCTGCTCGAAATGTGCCGAGATGAAAGCGTCGCGGTAGCCGCGTTCCACGGCGGTTCGGGCCACGCTCTCGTGCAGGCGGCGTCGGATCGGCAGGTCGGTGTCCGCGTACAGGGTGTCGCGGATCAGGGCGTGGCGGAAGTCGAAGGTGACCGCGTCGATGCCGGGGAGGACGAGATATGCCTCCTGCAGCTCGCGCAGGGCGCCGGCGACCTCGGACGGGCTGGTTTCGGTGACCGCAGTCAGCAGGTCGAAGTCGAAGGAGCGCCCGATGACGGCCGCCGCTGAGGCCACATCGCGCGTACAGGTGGTCAGGTGGTGCGCGCGGCCCAGCACGGCGTCGGCTAGCGTGTCCGGCACCGCGGCTGTCTGTACAGCCTCACCGGACTGCGGCGTCAGGGCGTCCTCGTCGATGGCGGCGAGAAGTTCCTCGATGTGCAGCGGGATGCCGTCGCTGCGCTCGTGGATCGCCGCTACCACCTGGGCCGGAGCCGACCGCCCGAGCACCGCGCTGGTCATGGTCGCGGTCTGGTCCAGCCCCAGGCGCTTCAGCCGGATCTCCTCCCCGAGCCGCTGGGCCAGCAGCCGGGCGCGCAGGTCACGCAGCGCGCTGGAGGGCGGTAACCCAACCGGCAGTTATAAGGACCGGATGGCCCTGGCGGTGGTCGAGGGGGCAGAGCGGCGGGGCGCGCTACGCCGAGGGCAGCGGGTGGACGCCGAGACGCTGCGTGACATGTTCTGCCGCCTGTCGGGGGATTCGCGCCAGCACCGGTTCCTGAAGGGGCTCCGTGAACTCGATGACTCGATGATCCGGCGGCTTGTCGACAGCGTTGACGGGGTGCATCACATTGCGCTCGTGCTTGTCGTGCTGCCGCCAGAGGGCGAGCAGAGGCCAGTCGGGGCCGCCCATCTCTGGCAGGATCCCAACGATCCGACCACCGGCGACATCGCCGACACAGTCGTCGACGGCTGGCAAGGACGCGGCGTTGGCACCGCACTCCTCTCGGCGCTGATGGAGCGACGCCCGGCGGCGGTCACGCGGCTGTGCACGGTCGTTGAGGCCGACAACCGCGCGTCGCTGGCGCTGCTCGCCGGGGCCGGGCGCATGTCGTTGGGCATGCCTGAGCAGGGCGTACTCGACGTCACGGTTGAGCTCGCGTGGGCCTAGCTAGCGCTCCGGGCGTCGGCGCCCTTGCCGCATGAGGCTCGCGTGCCGTAGATCGTGATTACGGCTGGAGCGCTAACTGCAGGGCTCAATGGCGTAACGACCAAAACGCCGCCCAGCCCAACATCCTCGACAACCGCAAGGGGGCCGATGCCGCGCCATGTGTTATCCGGTATCTGGTACATGCCGCGGTGCACATCGAGTTGCTGGGTCGCGAGCTTTACAGGGCGACGGCGGGGACCGTCCTGGCAAATGACACGGGGAAACGGCGTGCCCCCAGGGCCGGACGGCCTGGCGCGCCGAAGGCGTGCCCTTGAAGCCGTGGAGAAGTTCTCACAAGTTACCGTGTCGCCTTCGCGTGCACCCGGTGAGTGCGGTTTCGGGTGAGCGCCACGCCAACACCGCGCTGCGCCAGACACTCGCGCCAGCGTTGGGCGAAGACCGGGTTTGGGGGAGAAGCCGAGTTCTCCTTCCGCCAGCTCAAAGACCCGCACGTGGTGTCGTTCTCGCCCATGCACCACTGGACCGAGCACAACATCCGCGTCCACATCTTCACCTGCGTGCTCGCCCTGCAGATCGCCCACCTGATGTGCGCCGCACGGCCGCCCAGGCCGGGCTGCATGTGTCCGTCCGCGAACTGCTCAGCCAGCTGGCCGCCATCGAAGGAACCGTCCTGATCTACCCCTCCCACCGGAGGACGCCCCAAGGCTCGGCGCATGACCACCAACCTCACCGGCGACCAGCAGAAGCTATATCAGATCTTCGGACTGGGCAGCTGGGCCCCCCGGCGTTAGGTCATACGCCCAGGCAGGCCACCACGCCTTGCCTGACCAGCAAGAACGCCCCGTCGAACTCAAGATCGTCGGAAACTCGGGCTAGATCGTTGACCGGAAACCCGGCCCGTGATCCGGGCGTGCGTGGCGCTGACCGTGAACTGGTGGCGTGCGAGCAGGTTCCAGCGTCTTCCCCCCCGAAAACGTCGTCCCTGCGGGCGGAATGTCCGTTTTCCGCGACGTTTTCGGGGGGGAAGTTGTGTTCCTGGCCTGCAGGCGCCGGGCCGCTGGGCCGCTCAGATTTCCGGTCAGGCCTGGTATCGCTGCGCGCGGCGCCGTACCGGCGTGAAAAGCTGGGCAGTCGGCCGCCGTTGCCCGCTGCGGGGCGGCTGGGCTTGTGGGACACTGAGGCCTCCGGCGGTGGCGCGCCCCGCCGGGTGTTTGGTGTGCCCGGCGAATGTCTTATTTTCGGGTCAACGATCCAGCGAGGCTCCGCCCCGGACCACCGCCGAGTCTGTCGCCCGCTGACCTGGTCTTTCCGCCCACCTTAGGCGAATCTGGGCAAGCTCACCCAGAGACTCGCGGTCATGACCGGCCGACCGCCACCACCCGCTACGCCGAAGCCCGGTCCACCATGCAACCGGTCGTGCCACTCCAAAGTGGCTGGTCAGGACATTGCCTGCAGGGTTGTGGAGCGGGTCTTCACGACGCTACGTCCCTGCAAAACTCAGGGCAAGTGTCAAAGTCCGAGCAACCAAGCGTGGGCAAATGACAGGCAACCAAGCGTGGCTAGCCCACAAGGAGATCGGCTGACCGTCTGCAGGGACATAGCCTGTCCGCTCACGCTCAGGAGGCAATCAGCTGACCGCGCCCACAGGGAAGTCCCGATGTCCCTTGACAGCTGGCGGAGGGCCGCCAGATTGGTCCCAGAAGTCAGGACCTCCGGCCCTTAATACACACCCTGCCGCCAGGTGAGTGTTGGAGTCACGCCGCGGGCCCGCGGACCTCTTTCCGTGTGGTCGCCCTGCCCGGGTGGGCCGACGCCGAAAGGGGTCAAGCAAGAGCGGCTGAAGGGGTCCCGGCGAAGGTTCCGGCGATTCTGGCATGGAGGCCACATTGACGTCGGCAACAACCAGACCGGCCAGGGGTGCGGGCGGGCACCATGTGGAACGCCATGGCTTGGTCGTATTCGCGACTGTCCTGCTGGTAGTGCTTGGCTGCTTCAACCTGATCTACGGCCTCGCCGCGGTTGCCAACTCGCACGTATTCATCGCCAACGCGCACTTTGTGTTCGGCGGCCTGCGCACCTGGGGCTGGATTACGTTCATCCTCGGCGTTCTGCAGCTCCTCGCGGCGCCCGGGGTGCTGGTGGGCAATCAGCTGGCACGCTGGTTCGCGGTGGCCGTGATCGGGCTCAACGCTATCGACCAGATGTTCTTCATCCCCGCCTACCCGCTGTGGTCCCTGACGATCATCGCCGTGGATGTGGTCGCGCTGTACGGGCTGTGCGCCTACGGCAGCCGCCAGGACCTGGCCGCCTAGCACAGCACCCAGTACGCGGAGCCAGGCGCGGACGCGACGGGCGGGCTTCGCAAGGCAGAGCCCGGCGCGGGGAGCGCCGGACGGTGCGCATCGGCGCCGCCATGACGTAGAACGGCTCAAATTCGGCAAGCGTCGCTCCATCCGAGCCGCTGATCCGATTCCTTCGAGCAGAGGCCCGGCTGCGCTCACGGCTCCGGAGGCCGCCATTGCCATCTCGGATGATCCGTCACTGACCTGCATGGATCGCTTCACGGGAAGGGAGTACAGGAGCCGCTAGTGGCCCGGAAGATCAAAAACGCTCATACGAAGATCGGCAACTACACCGAGGAAGCGGGTCCTGACCTGGGACTTGAAGCTGGAGCGGGTGAGGAGAATCGAACTCCCACTGTCAGCTTGGGAAGCTGATGTTCTGCCATTGAACTACACCCGCGCGCCGGGCAGGCCACCTCGTCTCCGCTGAGACGCGGTCCTCCCGCACTGCCGTCGCCCCGACATCTTACCGGAACCGGTAAGTTGCCAGCGTGCTCCTCTCCGACCGTGACATCCGGGCCGAGATCGAGTCCGGACGGGTCAAGCTCGATCCCTACGCACCCGAGCTCATCCAGCCGTCCAGCGTTGACGTCCGGCTTGACCGCTACTTCCGTGTCTTCGAGAACCACAGGTACCCGCACATCGACCCTGCGGTGGAGCAGCCTGATCTGACCCGGCTGGTGGAAACCGCCGACGAGGAACCCTTTGTGCTGCACCCGGGGGAGTTCGTGCTCGCGTCCACCTACGAGGTGGTGTCGCTACCTGATGATCTCGCGGGCCGACTTGAGGGCAAGTCGAGTCTCGGCAGGCTGGGACTGCTGACGCATTCGACGGCAGGCTGGATCGACCCCGGCTTCTCCGGCCACGTCACGCTTGAGCTGTCGGATGTGGCGACGCTGCCGATCAAGCTGTGGCCGGGCATGAAGATCGGCCAGCTCTGCCTGTTCCGGTGCAGCTCACCCGCGGAGCATCCGTACGGCTCCCCCGTTTACGGCTCCCGTTACCAGGACCAGCGCGGCCCGACGCCATCGCGTTCCTACCTGAGCTTCTACCGTTCCAGGGTCTGAGGGCTGAGGACTGCCTGCCTGGCGAGCGCGACGTCGACGTCACGCAGGAAGGGAGGCCAGCGGAACTCCTATGCCCTGTCGCCGTCGTGCGCGGCGGGCTGCTTCACCGAGCGCATCAGCAACTGAGCCACGTCCACCACTTCGAGTGATTCCTTCGCCACACCCTCGGTCTTCTTCTCGTTGATCGCATCACCCAGCATGACCAGGCAGAACGGGCACGCCGTCGACACCGTATCCGGATCGGTGGTGAGCGCCTCGTCGATCCGTTCCGTATTGATGCGCTTGCCGATACTCTCTTCCATCCACATCCGGGCGCCCCCAGCCCCGCAGCAGAACCCCCGCTCGCGGCACCTGTGCATCTCCTGCGACTGGACTCCGGGGACCTTCGCCATGATCTCCCGCGGCGGCGTGTACACCTTGTTGTGGCGGCCGAGGTAGCACGGATCGTGGTAGGTGATCCTCTCCTCCACCGGGGTGGCCATGACGAGCCGTCCCTCGGACACCAGGCGAGCCAGCAACTGGGTGTGGTGGATCACCTCGTACGTCCCGCCAAGCTGCGGGTACTCCTTGGCGAGCGAGTTGAAACAGTGCGGGCAGCTCGCCACGATCTTCCGCACTCCCGCCTCGTTCAGCGTCTCGATGTTCTGCTGCGCAAGCATCGAGAACAGGAACTCGTTCCCCATCCGGCGGGCCGGGTCACCTGTGCACGCCTCCATCGGGCCGAGTACGGCGAACTTCACCCCCGCGATATGAAGCAACTCGGCGACTGCCCTCGTGGTCTTTTTCGCCCGGTCCTCGAGCGCGCCGGCGCAGCCGACCCAGAAAAGGTACTCGACGTCGTCACCGATCTTCCCGTCCACGACCGGGACCTCGAACCCGAGACCCTCCATCCACTCTGTCCGCGCCATCTCGCCCATGCCCCACGGGTTGCCGTTGTTCTCCAGGTTCTTCAGCAGCGTCCCCGCCTCGGGGGGGAAACTCGACTCGATCAGCACCTGATTGCGGCGCATGTCAACGATGTGGTCGATGTGCTCGATGTCGACCGGGCATTCCTCCACGCAGGCGCCACAGGTGGTGCACGACCAGAGCACGTCCGGATCGATAACGCCATGCGCCGCCTCGTTGCCCACCAGCGGCCTGGCCGCCTCGGCCTTGACAGCATCGGGCAGCTTCTCGCGCTCCTCCTCGGAGCCCGCGAGCAGGTACGGCGCCTTCGCAAGGGCATGCTGGCGCAGGTCGACGATGACCATCTTCGGCGAGAGCGGCTTGCCCGTATTCCAGGCCGGGCACTGCGACTGGCACCGGCCACACTCGGTGCACGTGCCCATGTCGAGGAAACCCTTCCAGGTGAAGTCCTCGATCTTGCCCCGGCCGAACACGTCGGTGTCCGGGTCCGCCTCCTCGAAGTCGAGCACCTTGCCGTTGCTGCGCATCGGCTGCAGCGCGCCGAGCCCATCCGGCCGCCGCGAAAACAGCACGTTCAGCGGCGCGACGAAGATGTGCAAGTGCTTGGAGCGCAGCACGAAGACGAGGAAGACCAGCATGACCGCGATGTGCAGCAGCAGCGCCGTCGTCTCCAGTCCCTCGTTCACGCCCAGGCCGAGCGGATGCAGCCAAGTCCCAGCGAGATGCGACATGAACGCCGCGTTACCGAACGAGAAGTCGCCCGAGTTAACCGCTGCGCCGCGGAAGAGGAACATCGTCAAGATCACGAGGAAGATTAGGAAAAGGGTGAGCCAGGCGGCACCGAGATGCGAGCCGGCGAACCGTGAGTTGCGGCCAAGCCGCTTGGGTGAGTCAACGATCCGGATGATCGCGAAGACGATGATCCCAGCGAGCACGGCGAGGGCGAAGAAGTCCTGCAGGAAGCCGAGCACCGCCCAGTGGCCGATGGCCGTTATGGCGAAGTTCTTGCTGAAAAGCGCGCCGTACGCCTCGATGTACACCGTGAGCAAGACCAGGAAGCCCCAGAACACGAAGAAGTGGGCGAGACCAGGGACCGTCCATTTCAGCAGCTTGCGCTGACCGAGCACCTCGCTGGCCTCGACTTCGGCGTCGCGCGTCGGGTGCCGCCTGACGGCGGCGATGCGCTCGGGCGCGGGCTGGCCGCTCGACGCGACACGGTACAGCCACCACACCCGATAGCCCGCGAATGCCAGCGCGATCGCTGTCATGGCCAAACCGATGACGATTCGCAGAGTCACAAGACCCTCCAGTTCAGCATAGGGTGCCATCGTGCGCCGCGCAGACGCACGCTCCGATCTTCCTGCCAGTGCGGCAGGCGCACCAGAGCCGAATGTCACAGAGCAGGAGCTCCGGGGCCGCTCGGCCGGCCACCCCGGCCGCACACCTGCCGTTGCCGCGAACACGGACACAAGTGCCCTATTAGGGAGAATCGAGCCTTTCGGGTGCTTTCTGACGCGAGCGCATTCGTGCTACAAGCCCTATCCCGAACGGCTGCCGCTGTGTGGCACGCCCATGCCCGTGCAGATGGTCACGCGGGGCGGGACCGGGCCTAGCGTGGCGCGGAACGTCCCTCGCGTAGAGCCAGAGTGTCATCTCTTCGATTCGCCACGCCCGCACGAGCCGCAGGCGCATCGTCGCGATGATCGCGGGAATTCTGGGGTTGGGACCCACTTCGATGATCCAGACTCGTCCGGTACTCATCAGCCGCGACTCCACCGTGCCGGGGGACGCCTGTGTGCCGCCCAGGTTCCCTGCCACGGCCGGGCTGTCGAGCACCGAGATGTCGCGCAGCCTCGTGAACCCGTACGGGTAAGCGAGAGAGTCCGTCCGTGTGCCCGGATCGTCGTAGATCACGGCGTCTGCGCGCCGTGCCTGTGCCTGCAGGACCTTGGCTGCGGCCCTGACGTTATCGCCGTGACCCGCGGAATGGCGGATGGCCTGCTGCTGCGGCAGCGCGAGAAGGGCGAGCAGGGCGAGCAGGGCCAGAGCGGCGATCCGCCAGTACCGGGTGAGCACGGCAAGGCCGGCACCGGCGAGCATCGCGACCGCGGGCAGGCAGAACACGAGGTAACGGAGCTGGTAGGAAGGAACGGCCTCCGACACGGCGAACAGCAGCGCAGGGGGGATGATCAGCCAAGGCGCGCTCAGCCAGATGATGCGCCGTCGGGCCGGCTGCCCGCGGTCGCCAGCGCCACCGCGTACTGCGCCGAGCACGCCGAGGGCTGCGATCAGCGCGAACGACGCCTTCGAGCCGGTCAATCCGGTGACGAGGGCGTCGAGTTCACGCCAGCCGGGCTTGTGCCTCACCAGCCAGGCGAACTGTGAGCGCTCCCGCCAGGCGAACATCCCGACGGGAGCGACCGCCACCACCGCCGCCGCGACCGCGATCAGCCAGCAGCGCATCACGCCGACGCCGAGGTCACCGGAGCCGAGGCCATAACGGCTGCGCATGCGCTCAGAGCCGCCCGCGCCGCCAGAACTGCCCGCGCCGCCAGAACTGCCCGCGCCGCCAGAACTGCCCGCGCCGCCAGAACTGCCCGCGCCGCCAGAACTGCCCGCGCCGCCAGAACTGCCAACGGCATCAGAACTGCCCGCGCCGTCAGAACTGCCCGCGGCATCAGAACTGGGCGCGCCGTCCGGCCTCTGCTGGCCGCTTGGACGCGCGGACCGGCGGCGCCGGGCGGCCGCCAGCGTGACAGCGTGCGCGGGGACGATCAGCAAGCCGAAAATGTTCAGCATGCCCAGGGCCGCCAGCGACAGCCCGTACCCCGCCAGCCAGCGCCTGTCCGGCGTGCCCATCGCCCGGACCAGCAGATAGCTCGCAAGCACCGCCGCGGCCGTCACCAGCCCCTGCGACCGCGCCTCCTGGCCGTATCTGCTGGTCATCGGCAGCACCGCGAACACGAGGCCGGCCCAAGACCCGCCTGCCAGCAGCCAAGCCGCCGCCCGTTCGCCGCCACCCCGCACGCCGCACCCGCCATCGCCGCCGCTGACGGCAGCCGCATCACCACTTCACTCGTCCCCACCACGTGCGCGAGCGGCCACATCAGCAGGTAATAGGCGCCATGCACCGCGTCCACGTGACCCAGCATGCGCAGGAGCGCCGGTAGCGGCCGCCGCGTCGCCGACACGGTGGCCGCCTCGTCGCGCCAGAACGACGCCGAGCCAATCCCCCACATCGTCACCGCGAAGGTCGCAAGCCCCGGCAGCACCCACACCCAGGCACGCCACCTGACACCCGCCGGTTCGAATGCGGCCGCCCCTGACACAGGCCCGGTCGCGCCCTCCTGTATGAGCACGTCGCTCACCCGCCGTGCCGACCTGGTCACCCGCATCTCCCCTGTGCGACGCTCGATCAGGGACAACCCACGCGATCACCAGCGGCAGCCGGGCCCCGGCGTCGTCCTTCGGCTCACATCACCCACAGGAACGGCAGAAGGGTGCCGACCCGCCGGTCAGGCGGCCGCAGGCATGTGCTCGTGGTGGGCGATTCCAAGCAAATATAGTGCTGGGATTCCACCGCGATCTCAGACCCGCCGCGACCCTGCCGCGTCGCCTTGGTATCCGCATGCGTGAACTGCTGCGCCGCGGTGGAAGCTGGACCGAGGCACTGGCCATCCGTCCCGCACGCCGGCGTCCAGGTCGGCCTGAGCGGCTGCAAGAGCTGCCAGGGCCTGCCTGACCGGCCGCGACAGGAATTTAAAACCGCGCCGCAAGGTTGAGCCCCATGGACTCAACTGATTTGACACGCAGGCAGTGGCGCGGCAACCTTGGGCCCGAGCCACTCAAACTAACCAAACGATCAAGCTAAGGACTGCTCATGGCACGTGCGGTAGGGATTGACCTGGGGACGACCAACTCCGTCGTCGCGGTCCTCGAAGGCGGGGAGCCCACAGTCATCGCTAACGCGGAGGGGTCACGGACCACACCGTCCGTGGTTGCCTTCGCCAAGAACCAGGAAGTGCTCGTCGGCGAGGTCGCCAAGCGGCAGGCCGTCACCAATGTGGACCGGACCATCAGATCGGTCAAGCGCCACATGGGCACCAACTGGTCCGTCAAGATCGACGACAAGACTTTCAGCGCGCAGCAGATGAGCGCATTCATCCTGCAAAAGCTCAAGAGGGACGCGGAGGCCTACCTCGGTGAGAAGATCACCGACGCGGTCATCACGGTCCCCGCGTACTTCAACGACGCGCAGCGCCAGGCCACGAAGGAGGCCGGGCAGATCGCGGGCTTCAACGTGCTGCGGATCATCAACGAGCCGACATCGGCGGCGCTCGCCTATCACCTCGAGAAGGAGAGCGAGGCCACCATCCTCGTATTCGACCTGGGTGGCGGCACCTTCGACGTCTCACTGCTTGAGGTCGGCGAGGGCGTTGTCGAGGTGAAGGCCACAAGCGGCGACAACCACCTCGGCGGCGACGACTGGGACCAGCGCGTGGTGGACTGGCTGGTCAGCGACTTCAGGAACGGCCACGGGATCGACCTGTCCAAGGACAAGATGGCGCTTCAGCGGCTGCGTGAGGTCGCGGAGAAGGCGAAGATCGAGCTGTCGAGCTCGACCGAGTCGCAGATCAACCTGCCCTACATCACCGCCTCCGCCGAGGGCCCGCTGCACCTGGACGCCAAGCTGACCCGCGCCGAGTTCCAGCGCATGACGTCCGACCTGCTCGACCGGTGCAAAGGCCCGTTCGGCCAGGTCATCAAGGACGCCGGAGTCAAGCTGAGCGAAATTCACCATGTGGTGCTCGTCGGCGGCTCCACCCGGATGCCCGCGGTCGTGGAGCTGGTCAAGGAACTGACCGACGGCAAGGAGCCGAACAAGGGCGTCAACCCGGACGAGGTCGTCGCGGTCGGCGCATGCCTGCAGGCCGGTGTGCTCAAGGGCGAGGTCAAGGACGTCCTGCTGCTCGATGTGACCCCCCTGTCGCTCGGAATCGAGACCAAGGGCGGCATCTTCACCAAGCTAATCGAGCGGAACACGACCATCCCGACCAAGCGCTCGGAGATCTTCACCACCGCCGATGACAATCAGCCGTCGGTGCAGATCCAGGTCTTCCAGGGCGAGCGTGAGATCGCCCAGTACAACAAGAAGCTTGGCATGTTCGAGCTGACCGGCATCGCCCCGGCACCGCGCGGCGTCCCGCAGATCGAGGTCGCGTTCGACATCGACGCCAACGGCATCGTGAACGTAACCGCGAAGGACCTTGGCACCGGTAAGGAGCAGTCGGTGACCATCTCCGGCGGCTCGGCACTGCCCAAGGACGACATCCAGCGGATGATGGCGGAGGCGGAGAAGTTCGCCGAGGAGGACCGCCAGCGGCGCGAGGAGGCGGAGACCCGCAACCAAGGGGACACGCTCGCTTACACGACAGAGAAGTTCCTCGCCGAGAACGCGGAGAAGATCCCCGGTGACATCAAGTCGGAGGTCGAGGACGCGGTCAGGGAACTCAAGGAAGCCCTCAAGGGCACGGACGTCGAGGCGATCAAGGCGGCTTCCGAGAAGACCGCCCAGGTCAGCCAGAAGATGGGCACGGCAATCTACGCCCAGTCGCAGAGCGCGCAGAGCGCGCAGGAAGGCGGAGCCCCCGGCGGTGACGGTGGCCAGGAAACGCCGGGCGCAGGTGACGACGAGGTCGTCGACGCCGAGATTGTGGACGAGGCCAAGGACAAGCGAGACTCAGGGGCTGCCTGATGACGTCGCGTGACGACACCGATGCGCGGCCGGTCATCCGTGACCGGCGGCGCATCGATCCAGTGACCGGGGAGGTGCGCGAACCCGCGCAGCAGGATCGCCCGGATGAAACGGCAGAGGCCCACGAGAAGGGGCGGCATGTCCCAAGGCACGCGGCCGGCGGAGACGACACGGCCGCCGCGGCACAAGTCGCAGAACGCACCGCACAACTCGCCGAGCGCACCGCTGACCTGCAGCGCGTGCAGGCGGAGTACGCGAACTACCGCAAGCGGGTGGAGCGGGACAGGGTCGCCGTCCGCGAGCAGGCCCTGGCCAACGTGCTCACCGAGTTCCTGCCAATCCTGGACGACATCGGCCGTGCCAGGGAGCACGGTGAGCTCTCGGGTGGCTTCAAGTCCGTGGCCGAGTCCGTCGAGGCGGCCGCGAGCAAGCTCGGGCTTCTGCGGTACGGCGAAAACGGCGAGCCGTTCGACCCGAACGTGCACGAGGCGCTGATGCACTCGTTCTCAAGCCAGGTGGACGAGCCGACCTGCGTGCAGATCCTTCAGCCCGGATACAAGGTGGGCGGTCGGATCCTGCGCCCCGCTCGGGTGGCGGTCGCCGAACCTGGCGGCGAGTACAGCGCCGGGCCTGCCGGCCCGCCGCCCGAAGGCCCCGCGGGCGAGCACCGCGGACCTGAACAGCAGGAACCGGAGACGCCGCAGGATCGCGGCAGCTGATGCCACGGGAAACGGATGAGAGCAGGCCGTGAGCACGAAGGATTTTCTCGAGAAGGACTACTACAAGGTTCTGGGCGTTGCGAAGACCGCAAGCGCCGCCGAGATCAAGCAGTCGTACAGAAAGCTGGCCCGCAAGTACCACCCGGACGCTAACAAGGGCGACAGCAAGTCGGAGGAACGCTTCAAGGAGATCTCCGAGGCGTACAACGTCCTGTCCGACGAGAAGCGGCGCAAGGAGTACGACGAGGCCAGGACGCTGTTCGGCGCGGACCGCTTCCGCGTTGGTACGCCAGGCGGTGGTCCAGGTGGCGGCGGATTCGGCTTTGATCTCGGAGACCTGTTCGGCTCTTCGGGCACCGGTGGCCGCCTTGGCGACCTGCTCGGCGGCATGTTTGGCGGACGGGGCACACAGCAGCAGCGCCCGCGCCGTGGCGCCGATGTGGAAACCGAGGCCACGCTGTCGTTCGGTGACGCCGTCGACGGCGTCACCGTTCCGCTGCGGCTCACCGGAGAGGGACCGTGCCCCACCTGCCACGGCACTGGCGCGAAGTCGGGCACGGTCCCCAGGGTCTGCCCGTCCTGTGAGGGAACGGGCCAGGCAAGCAAGAACCTCGGCAGCTTCGGCATTTCCGAGCCATGCAAGGAGTGCCGTGGCCGCGGGCTCATCGTGGATGACCCGTGCCCGTCGTGTTCCGGCAGTGGCCGGGCGATGAGCACCCGCACCATCCAGGCGCGCATCCCCGCGGGCGTCAAGGACGGCCAGCGGATCAGGCTCAAGGGGAAGGGCGCGCCGGGCGAGCACGGCGGGCCCGCAGGCGACCTGTACGTTCACGTCCATGTGATGCCTCATCCGATCTTCGGCCGCACCGGTGACAACCTGACCATCACCGTCCCAGTCACCTTTCCCGAGGCGGTTCTCGGTGCCGAGATCAAGGTGCCGACGCACCATGGCGTTCCTGTCACGGTGCGAATTCCGCCCGGCACGCCGAACGGACGCACCCTGCGGGTTCGCGGCAGGGGCACGCGCCGCAGCGATGGGACGAACGGTGACCTGCTTGTCACCGTCGAGGTGGCCGTGCCGCAGAACGTGAACGGCAAGGCCGCTGAGGCCCTTGAGCAGTTCAAGCAGGCCCTGGGTGGCGGCAACCCCAGGGACGACCTGCTTGCGCGCGCACGTGGGAGCTGAGATGACCTTGAGCGACCCTTTCGGCCTTTCCGATGACACCCCCGTGTACGTCATCTCGGTGGCCGCGCAACTGTCCGGGCTGCACCCCCAGACCCTCCGGACCTACGACCGAATGGGGCTGGTGTCACCAGGCCGCACGGCCGGCCGGGGCCGCCGCTATTCGATGCGCGACATCCTGCTGCTGCACGAGGTTCAGCGGCTCTCACAGGAAGAGGGCGTGAACCTGTCAGGTATCAAACGGATCCTCGAACTCGAGCATGAGCTCAGGAAGATCCGGCTGCTCGCCGCGGAACTGCAGTCGGAGATCGCACAGCTGAGGGCAGAGCTTGAATCCACCCGCGCCGTCGCCGCCCGCCTCGCCGGGCTGCGACGGACCGCGAGCGAAGGGGCTGAGCTCGTTCCCGTCCACCGGACAGGTGCGGCCCGCCCCATGGGGTGGCAGCCAACAAGTGAATCAGGAAATACGTGATGGATGAGAAACTGACGCGCAAGAGCCAGGAGGCGCTCTCGGCCGCGGCCCGGCGCGCAACCGCCGACGGCAACCCGCATGTCGACGCGGCGCACCTGCTCGTGACGCTCATCGAGCAGCCGGGCGGCACCGCGGCACCGCTGCTTCGCAGCATCGGCGCCGATCCCGCCGACGTGCGGCGCGAGGCCGAGGAGATGCTCGCAAGGCTCCCCCGCGCCGCGGGGCAGACGGTCAGCGTGCCCGGCCTGTCGCGGCAGCTTGCCGCCGTACTCAATACGGCCGGGCAGCGTGCTCGCGCACTGCACGACGAATACGTGTCAACCGAGCATCTCCTCGTCGGGCTCGCCGCGGATGGCGGGGACGCCGCAGCCCTGCTGCGCCGCGCGGGCGCCGGCCCGGACGAACTGCTCGGCGCGTTCGAGAAGGTGCGCGGGAGTGCCCGGGTCACCTCGGAAGATCCAGAAGGCACCTACAAGGCGCTCGAGAAGTACGGGGTCGACCTGACCGAGCGCGCCCGCGACGGGAAACTCGATCCGGTCATCGGCAGGGACGCCGAGATCCGCCGGGTCATCCAGGTGCTCTCCCGCCGGACCAAGAACAACCCGGTGCTCATCGGCGAGCCCGGGGTCGGCAAGACCGCGGTCGTTGAAGGCCTGGCCCAGCGGATCGTCGCCGGTGATGTGCCGGAGTCGCTGCGCGGCAAGCGGCTGGTCGCGCTGGATCTCGGCGCGATGGTGGCCGGCGCCAAGTACCGCGGCGAGTTCGAGGAACGGCTGAAGGCCGTCCTCGGCGACATCAAGGACAGCGATGGCGAGGTCATCACGTTCATCGACGAGCTGCACACGGTGGTTGGAGCAGGCGCCGCCGAGGGCGCGATGGATGCGGGCAACATGCTCAAGCCCATGCTCGCCCGTGGCGAACTGCGCATGGTGGGCGCCACCACCCTGGACGAGTACCGCGAGCGGATCGAGAAGGACGCTGCGCTCGAGCGCCGCTTCCAGCAGGTGTACGTAGGCGAACCCTCGGTCGAGGACACGATCGCGATTCTGCGTGGGCTGAAGGGCCGCTACGAGGCGCACCACCAGGTGCAGATCTCTGATGCAGCGCTGATCGCGGCCGCGGCCCTGTCTGACAGGTACATCACGGGCAGGTTCCTCCCGGACAAGGCCATCGACCTCGTTGACGAAGCCGCGTCGCGGTTGCGGATGGAGATCGACTCACGGCCGGTAGAGATCGACGAACTGCAGCGCATCGTCGACAGGATGAAGATGGAGGAAATGGCGCTCGCCAGGGAGGCCGATCCGGCGAGCAAGGCACGGCTTGAGCGGCTCCGCCTCGATCTGGCCGACAGGCAGGAGCAGCTCACCGCGCTCAGCGCCAGGTGGGAGCGGGAGAAGGCGAGCCTGAACAAGGTCGGCGAGCTCAAGAAGCGGCTCGATGAGGCGAAGGTCGAAGCCGAACGTGCGCAGCGGGAGGGTGACTTCGAGACCGCGTCCCGGCTCATGTACGGGGAGATCCCCACCCTCGAACGCCAACTGGCCGAGGCGAGCGGTGCCGGCGCCCCGCAGAACGGTGCGACCGCGCATGGTGAGGCCGCGAACGGTGCGGCTGCCGGCGGCGCCGCAGCAGGCGATGCGGCCACCGACCTCGACAGCGGGCCTCCGATGGTCAAGGAAGAGGTCGGCCCGGACGACGTCGCCGAGGTCGTGTCGTCGTGGACCGGTATCCCGGCCGGCCGGCTCCTCGAAGGCGAGACAGGCAAGCTGCTGCGGATGGAGGACGAGCTTGGCAAGCGCCTGGTCGGGCAGGCCAGGGCGGTCGGCGCGGTGTCTGACGCGGTCCGCAGGGCCAGGGCGGGAGTAGCGGACCCTGACCGGCCGACCGGTTCGTTCCTCTTCCTGGGCCCGACAGGTGTGGGAAAGACGGAGCTGGCGAGGGCGCTGGCCGAATTCCTCTTCGACGACGAGCGCGCCATGGTCCGCATCGATATGAGCGAGTACGGGGAGAAGCATTCGGTCGCCCGGCTCGTCGGAGCGCCGCCGGGTTATATCGGATACGAGGAAGGCGGCCAGCTCACCGAGACTGTCCGGCGCAGGCCTTACTGCGTCGTGCTGCTCGACGAGGTGGAGAAGGCGCATCCGGAGGTCTTCGACGTCCTGCTGCAGGTGCTGGACGACGGGCGGCTCACGGACGGCCAGGGACGCACGGTCGACTTCCGTAACACGATCCTGATCCTCACGTCGAACCTCGGATCCCAGTTCCTCGCCGATCCGGCGCTTGACGCGAACGCCAGGCGGGACGCAGTGCTGAACGTCGTACGCACCACCTTCAAGCCTGAGTTTCTCAACCGGCTCGACGACGTGATCCTCTTCAGCGCGCTGTCCACGGAGGAGCTCACCAAGATCGTGGATCTGCAGGTGGACCGGCTGGCCAAGCGCCTCGCGGACCGGCGGCTGACGCTGAACGTGACCCCGGCGGCACGCGAATGGCTCGCGCTGACCGGGTTCGACCCCGTCTACGGCGCCCGGCCGCTACGGCGGCTCGTGCAGTCCGCGATCGGCGATCAGCTCGCCAGGTCACTGCTGGCAGGGCAGATCAGGGAAGGCGACGAGGTCCTCGTGGACAGGGACGAGGCGGCGGACGCGCTCACCGTGAGCCCGGCCGCGGCCCGCGTCGGCTGATCCTGCCCGCCAGCACCTTGGCCTCCACCGCAGCGGCCACCCCCGGCCGCCGGGGTGGCCCAGGAAGGGCTCGCGCGGACCACGACCCGAGCCCGGACACGCGGCGTCCCATGGCCGCCTCCAGCTAGTCGATCAGCTGGTCGTAGCCATCCTCGGGCAGGCCGAGGTCGTTGCGGATCCGGTATCGCAGGTTGAGCAGCATGCGCAGCTCGGCGCCATCTTCACCGGCCAGCGCCGACTGCGGCACGTTCGTCGCGCCTTCTGGCAGGCACAGCTCCACGCCTGCGGTCACCCACGCAAGCGCGCCCTGCAGGTCGGACTGTTCAAGCAGCAGTTCGGCCACCAGGTCACACAACCGCGGATCGCGCGGGACTTCTGCCTTGAGCTGACCGACGAGGGTCGCCGCCTGTTCCGGCTCGCCGAGCAGGTAGAGCGCGCGGGCCAGCGGCACCCGTGGATCGACGAACGTGGCCCCCCCATCGTCGATCGAAAGCCTGAACGCGCCGGCCGCCTGCAATGGATCATCGGCGAGCAGCCATTGTTCGCCGGCCCTCAGATATGCCTCGGCGCGGGACATTCCTCCATTTGGATCACCGGTCCCTGCGAGCCGGGACATCCGCAGCGCCGCGGTCAGATGGTCGCCGCGGCGTGCCGCGTCGAACTCGATCGCGTCGAAGAGATCGTCGGTCAACTGTGCCACAAGGTTGACGCTACCCAGCCATGACCGGTTTTCAACGCCGGACCGGCGCATCCGGGGCAAAAGCCTTGACACGCGGCGCGGGACTTCGGCGCAGCGGGTGGTGGCGGTCGGCCGGTCACGACCGCAGGTCCCTGCGTAAGCTTGCCCAGATTCGCCTAGGTGAGCGGAAGACCAGGTCAGCGGGCGACAGACTCGGCGGTCCGAGGCGGAGCCTCGCTGGATCGTTGACCGGAGAATCTGAGCAGCCCACCGGCCCGGCGCCTGCAGGCCAGCAACACAACTTCCCCCCGAAAACGTCACGGAAAACGGACATTCCGCCCGCAGCTACGACGTTTTCGGGGGGAAGACGCGGAACCTGCCTGCACGCCACCAGTTCACGGTCAGCGCCACGCATGCCCGGATCACGGGCCGGGTTTCCAGTCAACGATCTACTAGCGGCGTGACCGTTCGAGCGCGTCCCAGAACCCGCGGCGCAGTGCGTGCCGCACCTCGTCGTGCAACAGAAAATCAATCGGCAGCGCGGAACCTTGCAGCAGCCGCGCCTCCAGGTCGGAGGGCATCCTCGGGTTCCGCGCGAGCACTGCCTCCAGCCAGAGCGCGGGCGCGTCGCGGGCCACGGAATCGCCGAACTCAAGGCCTTCCGCGTGCGCGGCCACCATGGCATCGGCGAGCGTAGCGGTGGGCGGTGGCACGGGCGCAGCCGCGCCGGCCACGGTCGGCTGCGGTCCGCCGTAGGGTCTGTGCTCCGGCGGCACGTACACGGCGGTCTGCGTGTCATGACGGCTCGGGGCCATGCCAGGAGCGGGCCGCGCGGGCGCCACGGTCGGCGCGGGCGGCACGGCGGGCGGGGACGGCACAGCGGCCGGCGCGGACGGCACAGCGGGCGCGGACGGCACAGCGGGCGCGGACGGCACAGCGGGCGCGGACGCCGCGGACGGCACAGCGGGCGCGGACGCCGCGGACGGCACAGCGGGCGCGGACGGCGCGGACGGCACAGCGGGCGCGGACGGCGCGGACGGCACAGCGGGCGCGGACGGCGCGGACGGCACAGCGGGCGCGGACGGCGCGGACGGCACAGCGGGCGCGGACGGCGCGGACGGCACAGCGGGCGCGGACGGCGCGGGCGGCACGGCGGGCGCGGACGGCGCGGGCGGCACAGCGGGCGCGGACGCCGCGGACTCCGCGGACGGCGGCATGGAGGACGCCGGAGGGACGGGGCCGGATGCGGAGATCGCGCGGCGCGCTTCCGGCGCCGCCTGCGCGGCCGCGGGCACCTGCGCCGCGAGCACCGACGTCGGCGTGGCCTCCAACGGGGGCCGCACCTGCTGCGGCGCGGCGGCATCGGACGGCGGGGTCATGAGCTCGCGCCGGGCCCGCGGGCTCGCCTGTGGGCGCTGGCCGCCGGCCAGAGCCGCCTGGCCGGCCGGCGATGCTGGCCGGCCGGCGACTGCTGGCCGGCCTGCCCGCCGACAGGCTCGAGCTCCGGCTGAGGGCTGTGCACATCCGGCTGGGCTGGCCGCTCAGGGCTGTGCACGTGCTCGGGAGCGATCGCGGGCGAGGTGTAGATCGCGGGAGGGCGGTCGCGTGGATCTGGCCGGCCGGATCCCGCGTGCGCGCTGTACGCGCCGGCCGCCACCTGCCCGTTGACGAGCGGCGCGCACGCGCACCGCCCGGCCTGGTGCTGCTCGTGGTACTGGCTGGCATCGGCAGTCAAGCTCACGTAGGGCCCGAGCTGCGCGCCGCATACCTCGATGAGCGCATCGCATTCCTGGCGGAGCAGCCGGGAGATCGTCCATTTGCCGTCGACCGTGATGTGCACCAGCGTGACCCGCACGCCAAGATCCTGCACGTCCCCGACAACGTGGGCGAGGTCCTCTTCTGCGCTCACGATGACCGCGTCGCTGATGGCATGGTTGCGGGCCAGGGTCGACAGGTCACGATGGATCTCGGTGTCGACGCTCCCGCGGCGGCCCGGGCGTATCCGCCCGAGCCGCAGCTTGACGCCCGGCAGGTCGGCAAGCGCGTCGTGGTCAGGGGTCCGGCGGCCCTCGACCGCGGCCTCATACCAGTAGCACCGCAGCAGCGGAAGCCCGCAGCGCTCACGGGCGAGCTTACCGAGGAGCTGCAGGAGCCCGGCGTGATCCCAGGCGACGGACTCTCGTTGGCGGGTCCCGTGAACAGCCATTGCACCGTCCGCCAGCACGTAGCCCGCGTCCACGAACAGCGCGCACCGGTCCACGCGACACCGTCCTTCCCTCGACGCGAGACATTACCAGCGCCCAGAGCCGTCACCGTGAGGGGCCGCGACCAGGCCGCGACCAGTGATGGGCGCTCCACAGAGTAATGAAGTCCGCTCTCGGCATAAGGGTTTCCGTCTATTGAACATGTCTCGGCAGAATGCCTCACATGCGGCTTCTTGTTCTTGGGGGCACCCGATTTGTGGGGCGTGCCATCGTCGACGAGGCGGTGTGGCGCGGTTACGACGTCACGACCTTCACGCGGGGGGTGATGAGCAGCGAACCGCGGCATGGTGCCGAAGCCCTGCGCGGGGACCGTACCAGCGCCAGCGACCTCGCCGAACTCGCAAAACGAGACTGGGACGCGGTCATCGACACATCGGTGCTCGCACCCGCCCACGTTGCTGCCTCGGCAGGCGTCCTTGCGGACCATGCAGGCCATTACACGTATGTCTCGACCCTGCGGGTGTACCGCGACTGGCCGCGTTCGGGCGTGGACGAGGACTCACCCACCCACGAATGCGCGCCAGACGCGACCGGTGACCTGCAGTACGCCGTCCTGAAGGCCGGGTCGGAACGCGCGGTCGTCCGGGCGTTCCCCGGCCGGTGCCTGCTGGTCCGGGCGGGTGTCATCGCGGGACCGCACGAGAGCCCGCCGCGGCTGCCCTGGTGGCTGGGGCGAATGGCCGCCGGTGGCCAGGTCGTCGCACCAGGCCGTCCCGGTGACCCGGTCCGCCTCGTTGACGTCCGCGATCTCGCGACCTGGATCATCGACAATACGCGCAGGCAGATCCCCGGTGCCGTGGATATCCCTGGCTCCGACCGGACCACCTTCGGCGACCTGCTCACCGCCTGCGTGAACGTCACGAGCTCCCGCCGCGCCGGACCGGATCCGCAGCTCGTCTGGACGGCACACGAGACGCTGCTCGACGCCGGTGTGCAGCCCTGGTGGGAGCTGCCGTTCTGGGCCCCCGCGACACCGGAGTGGGCAGGCACGTGGCAGGTATCCGGCGAACGGGCACGGATGACTGGCATCCACTACCGGCCGCTCACCGACACCGTCCGCGACACCTGGGCCTGGCTGCGTCACGAAGGGCCGACGAACGGAACCGCAACGGGCGGCGCCGGCGGCATCGGCCTCGACGCCGCCAAGGAACGAAAGATCCTGGCCTCCGCCTGACCGGTGCGTAGCCGGCGAGCCTGGCCGAAGGATCCATGATCGTGGTTGTGCGCCTGTCCGCGGTTACGGCGGCCTGCTGGCGTAGGCTCATCCCCATGAGCGACCGTGATGATCTGCTGCAGGAAATCAGGACGAATGCGGTAATACACGGCGATTTCACGCTGTCGTCCGGCCAGCGGGCCACCTCGTATATCGACCTGCGGCGGATCCTGCTCGACGGGCGGATCGCACCACTGGCCGGCCGCGTACTGCTCGACGCGACGGACGACCTCGACTATCAGGCAGCCGGCGGTCTCACGCTCGGCGCGGATCCCGTCGCGCTCGCGATGATGCATGCCGCGGCATGCCGCGGCCGGACACTCGATGCCTTCGTCGTCCGCAAATCGGAGAAGGCGCACGGCCTCGGGCGCCGGATCGAGGGGCCTGACGTGGCGGGCCGCCGCGTTCTCGCGGTGGAGGACACGTCCACGACGGGCAACTCCGTACTTACCGCCGTCGACGCGCTGCGGGAGGCCGGCGCGGACGTCATCGGCGTGGCGGTCCTGGTCGAACGCGGCGCACGTCAGCGGGTCGCCGCGTGTGGCCTGCGTTACCGTGCGGTCTACGAACTCGCGGATCTCGCCCTGGACTGACGCGCCTGACCGGCCGGCGGGCCGCCTGCGCAGCCGTTCGGGATCATGATCTGGATCTTCCGTTGTTCCAGCCGCGCGTCGCCGCCGCACCCGGTCCGCGCGGGCCGGGGATCAGGCCGGCACGGCGAAGATCCACGGCTTGGCGCCCGGTGGCTGCTTGCGCCCGCGCACATAGACATCCGCGCAGTACGGATCGCTGATCTGGACCTGCAGTGGCACCTGATCGAATACGAGTTTCGCGCCCAGGGGCTCGACCGTGTCCTCTGACTGCAGGATGTCGCTGTTCGCCGCGTCCTTGACGAATACCGTACAAGGCTCACGAATGATCCTGATGAGCAGCACGGGCGCGGGTGAGCTTCGCTGAGCCGCCGCCGGTGTCGATGTTGTTGTCGGTGTTGACGTGTGCGGCGGTTTCTTGCTGGACAGGGCGCCGCGCAAGGCGAGCACGCCCACCACCACGAGGGCGAGCGCGGCTACCCCGACCGCTCCAAGTAGCAGGTAGCGGCCCATGCCCCGTGGATCTGATCGGTGACGGCCCACAGGGGGAGAGTAGCCCCTGATGGTGCGTCAATCGACGTGAGCGCCGCTTTCGCGCCGCACCTTGATAACTTCCCTGACGACGGGTACCAGGGAGATCGCCACGATTATTGCGATCCCGGGCAGCAGGTACTTGTCGATGGGGAACGCGGCGCCGAGCTGCACACCGAGAAAGTGCCCCGCCAGCAGGATCACCTCGGTCCACAGCAGGCCACCGACCACATTCCAGAAGAAAAACCGGCCGGCCCCGATGTCGAGCACGCCGGCCACCGGATTCAGGAACGTGCGCACGATCGGGATGAACCTGGCGAGCACCACGGCCTTGGCGGCGCCGAACCGGGTGAAGTAGTGTTCGGCCCGCTCGAGGTACTCCTGACGGAAGAAACGCGAATTCGGGCGTGCAAACAGTGGCCTGCCTGCCTTCACGCCGATGTAGTAACCAAGCTGGGCACCGGCGATGGCCGCCACAGGTACGGCCACGAGCAGCACCGGAAGTGACAGACTGTAGACGCTTGTCACAGTGAGCAGTCCCGCGGTGAACAGGAGCGAGTCCCCCGGCAGGAAAAACCCGATGAGCAGACCGGTCTCTGCGAAGATCATTGCCAGCAGCCCGGCCGTACCCGACGCCTGGATCAGCGACTTTGCGTTGAGGATGTTAACGGCGAGGTGCACGAGCCGAGCGTACCCGCCCACCGGATCGCCAAGGTACGGCCCGCGTTTCCCCGCGCACCTAAGACTCAGCGATACTGGGGGTAACGCCAGATGGCGGACGCAGCCGCGGAGGAGTTGACCCGATATGCCAATTGCGACACCAGAGGTCTACGCACAGATGCTCGACAGGGCCAAGGAACAGGGTTTCGCGTACCCAGCGATCAACGTCACGTCGAGCCAGACTCTCAACGCCGCGCTGCGCGGTTTCGCAGAAGCGGAAAGTGACGGGATTGTTCAGGTATCGACCGGCGGCGCCGACTATCTGTCAGGTACCAGCATCAAGGACATGGTGACGGGTGCCGCCGCGCTGGCCGCCTACGCCCGCGTCGTCGCCGAAAAGTACCCGATGCACATCGCGCTGCACACCGACCACTGCCCGGCCAACAAGCTCGACGGTTACATGCGCCCACTGGTCGCGCTGTCGCTGGAGCGGGTCGCGCGTGGCGAGGACCCGCTGTTCCAGTCCCACATGTGGGACGGCTCCGCCATACCCATCCCGGAGAACCTCAAGACAGCGGGCGGACTCCTCGCCGATTGCGCCAAAGCGAAGATCATCATGGAGCTCGAGATCGGCGTCGTCGGCGGCGAGGAGGACGGCGTCGTCGGTGAGTTCAACGAGAAGCTCTACACCACGCCCGAGGACGCGCTCGCCACCGCGGAAGCCCTCGGCCTCGGGGAGCGCGGCCGGTACATCCTGGCCGCCACGTTCGGCAACGTGCACGGCGTCTACAAGCCGGGGAAGGTCAAGCTGCGGCCGACGATCCTGAAGGATATCCAGGATGCGGTTGGCGCCAAATACGGTGTGGCCAAGCCGTTCGACCTCGTTTTCCATGGAGGATCTGGCTCCGCACTCGAGGAGATCAGGGAGGCGATCTCCTACGGTGTCGTCAAGATGAACGTGGATACCGACACGCAGTACGCGTTCACCCGGCCGGTCGCCGGATTCATGTTCACACACTACGATGGCGTGCTCAAGATCGACAGCGATGTCGGGAAGAAGAAGGAGTACGACCCGCGCGCCTGGGGCAAGGCGGGCGAGGCCGGCATGACCGCGCGGGTCACGGCGGCATGCGAGGACCTGCTGTCGTCAGGTAAGCGGCTCACCTGAGATGAGCCGGGACAACCTGCTTCCTGGCCCGCCACCCGCCCTGCTCCCCGACAATCCGCAGGCACAGCGGGCACTGACGTCGGGCACGGATCCCGCCGCCGTCGCCGCGGAGTTCCCCGGGTTCCCGGCAGCCTGGGCGGCCCTCGCGGAGCGGGCGCTGGGCCAGGGCGAGGTGGTCACGGCCTACGCGTACGCGCGCACCGGCTATCACCGCGGCCTCGACCTGCTGCGCAAATCGGGCTGGCGCGGCCAGGGGCCGATTCCATGGCAGCACGAGCCGAACCGCGGTTTCCTGCGTTCGCTTTACCTCCTTGGCCAGGCGGCTTCCGCCATCGGTGAGGATGACGAGGCACTGCGGTGCGAGCAGTTCCTGCGTGACGCCAGCTTGGAAGCCGCCACCGCGCTCGCGAGCGCCTGAAAGGAAGGGGCTGGCGCAGTTGCCTGCCATCGTGCTCGCTGGCGCCCAGTGGGGAGACGAGGGCAAGGGCAAGGCGACCGATCTGCTCGGCGAGAGCGTCGACTACGTGGTGCGTTACCAGGGCGGCAACAACGCCGGCCACACGGTCGTGATCGGGGACGAGACCTACGCGCTGCACCTGCTCCCTTCAGGCGTCCTGTCGCCGCGCGTGATCCCTGTTATCGGCAACGGCGTGGTCGTTGACCCAGCCGTGCTGCTGCGCGAGATCGATGACCTGCGCAAGCGCGACGTGTCCTGCGATCGCCTGCTCATCTCGGCCAACGCGCACTTGATCATGCCGCACCACAGGGCGCTCGACAAGGTCACCGAGCGGTACCTCGGCGCCGCCAGGATCGGCACCACGGGCCGTGGCATCGGCCCCGCCTACGGCGACAAGATCGCGCGGATGGGGATACGGGTCCAGGACATGTTCGACCCGGGGATCCTGCGGCAGAAGCTCGAGCTCGCGCTGCGCGAGAAGAACCAGTTGCTGACCAAGGTCTACAACCGGCGTGGCATCGACGTGGACACGGTCGCGGCCGAGTACGTCGGCTACGGCGAGCAACTGCGCCCGCATGTCGCCGACACCGGCCTGGTGCTGAACCAGGCGCTGGATGAGGCCAAGGTTGTGCTGCTCGAAGGCGCGCAGGCGACCATGCTCGATGTCGATCACGGCACATACCCCTTTGTCACCTCTTCCTCTCCGACCGCGGGCGGAGCCTGCGCGGGATCCGGCATCGGCCCCACCCGCATCACCAAGGTCATCGGTGTCCTGAAGGCGTACACGACGCGGGTCGGCGCGGGCCCGTTCCCCACGGAACTGCACGACGCACAGGGCGAGTACCTCCGCAAGGTCGGCGGGGAGTACGGGGTCACCACGGGCAGGAGCCGCAGGACAGGCTGGTTCGACGCGGTGGTCGGCAGGTACTCGACGCGCGTCAACGGGATCACCGACTACTTCCTGACCAAGCTCGACGTGCTCACCGGGCTCGACAAGGTGCCGGTGTGCGTGGCCTACGAGATCGATGGGATCCGCCACTGCGAGATGCCGATGACACAGACGGGCCTGCATCACACCAGACCCGTCTATGAGTACTTCGATGGCTGGTGGGAGGATATCTCCTGTGCTCGCTCGTTCAACGAACTGCCAGGTAACGCACAGGCCTACGTGCGGGCGCTCGAGGAGATGATCGCAGCGCCCGTCGCCGCGGTTGGCGTCGGGCCGGGCCGTGACCAGACGATTCAGGTCCACCCGCTCATCTGATGGCCGGTACGCTCACCGGGTGCGAGTTCTCATCCTTGGCTCAGGTGGACGCGAGCATGCCCTTGCCCGCGCACTGAACCGCGACCCCGCCGTGACCGGGCTGCACGTCGCGCCCGGCAACGCGGGCACCGCGCGGATCGCCGAGAATCACGCCGCCGACCCGGCAGATCCCGCGGCCGTGACCGCTCTCGCCGGGAGGCTCGCGCCCGGGCTTGCTGTCATCGGCCCCGAGGCGCCGCTTGTCGCGGGCGTCGCTGACGCGCTCCGGGCAAACGGGATCGCGACCTTTGGCCCGGACGCGGCGGCGGCGCGAATCGAGGGATCGAAGGCATTCGCCAAGGACGTCATGGGCGCGGCCGGGGTGCCCACCGCCCCGGCACTCGTGTGCGCGACACTTGGTGAGGTCGCGGAGGCGCTCGATCATTTCGGCCCGCCGTATGTGGTGAAGGATGACGCCCTCGCCGCGGGCAAGGGCGTCCTTGTGACCACTGATCGTGCCGCAGCGCAGGCCCACGCCGCCGCGTGCGGCCGGGTCGTCATCGAGGAGTACCTCGACGGGCCTGAGGTGTCGCTGTTCGCGCTCTGCGACGGCACCACGGTCCTGCCCCTGCTGCCCGCGCAGGACTTCAAGCGCGCGCACGACGGCGACCAGGGGCCCAACACCGGGGGAATGGGCGCGTACGCACCACTCCACTGGGCGCCGCCACGGCTTGCCGACGAGGTGACCGCTGCCGTGATCCGGCCGACCGTCGACGAACTGCGCCGCCGCGGTATCCCGTATCAGGGCGTGCTCTACGCCGGGCTGTCACTCACCCGCCAGGGGATACGGGTGATCGAGTTCAACGCGCGGTTCGGGGACCCGGAGACGCAGGTCGTGCTCGACCGGCTGGCCACACCGCTGGCTGGCCTGCTGCACGCCGCCGCCACCGGGGGGCTGGCCGGCGCACCGCCACCTCAGTGGGCAGAAGGCGCCGCCGTCGCCGTCGTGGTCGCAGCCGAGGGCTATCCGGGCAGGCCCGTGACGGGGGACGTCATAGAGGCGCTCGCGGATACCGAACGGCTGCCGCAGGCGTACGTGCTGCACGCGGGGACCTCACGCGACTCGGCGGGCCACGTTGTGTCGGCTGGCGGCCGGGTGCTCAACATCGTCGGCACCGGACCCGATCTCGCCGCCGCGCGGTCTGCCGCATATCGGGCCGCGCGCGGCATCAGGCTGCGCGGCGGCTGGTACAGGTCGGACATCGCGGAGCGCGCCGCGGCCCTGGACGCCGTGCCGCCTGGTGCCGTGCCGCAGGATACGCTCTAGAGGGTCGTGGCGGAACGCCCGCTGGCAGGCCCATCCCGCTGATGCGCGAGGATAGAGCCTGTGATCGAGCGGTACACGCTGCCCGAGATGGGCCGCATCTGGAGCGAGGCGCACAAGTACGAGCTGTGGTGCCAGGTGGAGACGCTGGTCCTCGCCGCGCACGCCAGCGCGGGGACGGTGCCCACGGACAGCGTCGAGCCCGTGCGCGCGGCGCCGCCGCCAACACCCGAAGCGGTCGCCGCGATCGAAGCGGTCACCGAGCACGACGTGATCGCCTTCCTCACGGCCTGGGCGGACAACACGAGCCCGCGAAGCGCCGCGGCCTATGTCCATTTCGGCATGACCTCATCCGACCTGCTCGACACCGCGCTCGCGGTGCAGCTCACGCAGTCCACCGACCTTCTGCTTGCCAAGGCGGGCGCGCTTGTCGCGGCGCTGCGCGACCACGCCCTTGCCCACGAGGCAAGCGTGCGGCCGGGCCGGACACATGGTATTCACGCGGAGCCTGATACGTGGGGGCACCGGGTGGCTGACTTCGCCTTCTCGATGGCGCGCTGCCGTGACCGGCTGCGCCACGCCAGGGAATCGGTCGCCGTCGGCAAGCTGTCCGGGCCGGTGGGCACGTACTCCAACATCGATCCCGCGATAGAGGCGGAGGTCATGGCGGAACTCGGCCTCCGGCCGGCCGATGTGGCCACACAAGTCGTAATGCGCGATGGCATCGGCGAGTGGGCCTGCACGCTAGCCCTGACCGCCACCGTGTGCGATGCCGTGGCACTCGAGATCAGGCACGGGCAGCGCACCGAGGTCCGCGAACTCGCGGAGCCGTTCGGCCGGGGCCAGAAAGGCTCTTCTGCGATGCCGCACAAGAGAAACCCGATCCGCTCAGAACGCGTCTGCGGTCTGGCGAGGATTGTCCGCGGCCTGACCACCCCCGTTCTTGAAGGGATACCGCTCTGGCATGAGCGAGATATCTCACATTCGAGCGCAGAGCGGGTTGCCCTGCCCGACGCGGCGATCATCACCGATTATCTGCTGCACCTGACCACCGGGCTGATCAGGGATCTGGTGGTGGACACGGCACGGATGCGCGCCAACCTGGACGCCACCGGCGGCCTGATCTACACCTCCGCGGTGCTGCTCGAGCTGGTCAGGGCGGGGATGTCGCGCGAGGACAGCTACACGCTCGTGCAGGCCGCGGCGATGGACACGTGGCAGACTCGTACGCCACTTCGTGAGACGCTGCGGAAGATGGCGGCGGCGGGCGGCCTGCCGCTTGATGAGGGGCGGCTGGATGAGATCTTCCGGCCGGAACCGTATCTGGCCAGGCTGGGCCCGGTATTCGAACGCCTCAGACTACTCAGCTGAGTAACGGTTCATGCGTCATGCTCCCGGTAATTTTTGGTGAATAGTTCACCAAAATTAGCCAGAATCCTGAAAGGACGGGCGCCGAACGAGATCCCGGGGGAATAACAAGCTTCCCTGAGGCGCTCCGCCCGCGGGGACCACCCCCGACACCGCAGGCTCAGCACCGCAGGCCCGGAACCCCGGCCTCGGCCAGCGCATGACGTAGCCGATGCAATACTTGGCAACGTCCGCCGCAGGCCCTGTGCGTCACCTCTCGAACAGGAGTTGTATCCACATGACCAACGGCCCCGAGTTGCGCTACCGAGTGCGGGGGGGCACCCCGCTGCATGGCACCGTCTTCGTGCAGGGCGCCAAGAATGCCGCCCTGAAGATGATCGCAGCGTCGCTGCTCGCGGACGAGGGACGTACGGTGCTGCGCAATGTGCCGCCAATCGAGGATGTGCGCCGCGCGGTCGAGCTTGCACAAGCTGTCGGTGCCCGGGTCGAGTTTCACGAACCCGAGCGCACACTGGTGGTAGACGCGTCGCAGCTGACGAGCCCGGTGCTGCCGGCCGAGATCGCACGCAGATTCCGCGGCGCGGTGCTTTTCGTGCCCGCACTGCTGCACAGGCTCGGTGAGGCGGTCATCGAGGGTATTGGCGGCTGCCATCTGGGGAGCCGCAACCTCGACTTCCACTACCGCGGATTCGCGCGGCTCGGCGCGACGGTCGAAGAGGGCGACGGCGTCATCCACATCAAGGCCGGGCACCTGCGTGGCGCGCATCTGTATCTCGACACGCCGTCACACACGGGCACCGAGAACCTGATCATGGCGGCCGCGATGGCCCCAGGCACCACGGTGATCGACAACACCGCGCTCGAGCCAGAGGTGCTTGATGTCATCGCGTTCCTGAGCAAGATGGGCGCACATATCACCGGCGGGGGAACCGGATTCGTCACCGTGCACGGCGTGAATCATCTGACAGCCGTCGAGCACACGGTGATGCCCGATCGCATCGACGCGGGTGTCTTCGCAATGGCCGCGGCGATCACCGGCGGTGAGCTGAGCCTGGTCGGCGCATCCCTTGAGCATTTCGGCGTCGTCAGGTGGAAGCTCGAGCAGATGGGCGTGGAGTTCGCCATACACGGGGCCATCCTGCAGGTACGCCAGGAACGGCCACTGCGGCCCATCAACGTGATCACGAGCCCGTATCCTGGGTTCGCGACCGACCTGCAGTCGCCGATCATGGCCCTGAGCTGCCTCGCCGAAGGGATGAGCTACATCAGGGAGACCATCTACGACGGCCGTTACACCCTGGTCGGCGAGCTCAACAAGATGGGCGCCAAGATTGAGGTCGACGGGAACGTGGCCATCGTTCACGGCCCGGTTCAGTTGCGCGGCACGGAGGTCGTCGCGCACGACCTCCGCACCGGAATGGCGCTTGTCCTGGCGGGACTGGTGGCGGAGGGCGAGACCGTCGTGGCACCCGGGTACCTGATCGATCGGGGCCACGCCTCCGTCGCGGAACGGCTCACCGCGCTCGGCGCGGACATCACGCGTGAAATAAACAATTAGATCGGCATCTGGACCGGATCAACACCCCGACGTCACGTTTCACCTGGTCATCGCCGCGGCCTGGGCGCATTTGAGGACAATCTGCATGCATGCGTCACGTCTGCCACCTTTCCCACGATCTTCTTGATGGGTTACTAAATGTACGATCGGGTGGTCACACCGCGTAGGTACTTGGACGTTGGGAGCTCAGGGGACGATGTCAGCAGCGGGCAGCGGGGGCTTAGCGGACGTGGGCATGGATGGCGGTTCACCCGTCGGCGAGCCCGCGCAGGGCTCCGGCGATCGTCGTCAGGGGGCCTGAGATGGGCAGCCGGCCGGGTACGGGCGAGCTCACCATCGGGATCGTCGGACCGCACGACGTGGTTGAACGGGTCATGCTGTCCGGTGCGGGCACCGGGAGCGGCGTCTACCCGCCGTCGGTCCCGCTGAGCGGCACGGAGGGCGCGGCCGGCCAGATCGGCAGCCTGCTGGCGGGCCAGGCCGCTCCAGCGGCAGGCGCCACCGTGGCCGGCGCCTCCTGGACCGGCTTCGGTCTCGCCGCGCGGCTGGTTGCGGCGGCCTACCGCGATGAACACGAAGCGGCGGAGAAGGCGAGCAGGCTTGGCTCCAGCGTCGACGTCTGCTTGTTCGCCAGCCCGGTCCCATATGAGTACGCGCGGAGAGCGGGTGCGATCACGGGACCCGCAACCTTTGTGCCACTGAATGGCGCCGCGCTGCGCACGGCGCTGCTGCGCGCGAGCCTGGACGGTCGCTTCGATCTGACCAGGATCAGCCTGGACGTGCTCGCCCGGTCCGATATCGACGAGATGTACGCCGAGCTCGGGATGTCGGCAGAGCACGTGCACGCGCGGGAGGAACTGGCCAGTGCCGCCACCCTCGCCGCCTTCCACGAGCGGCTCTGGCGGCGTGGTGATACGACGGTCGCGCTCACCTGCGTGCACGCGGTCGCACAGCGGCTGGGCACGTCGGGTGTCCCCGCCATCACGGTGCGGTCGACTGGAAGCGCGATCAGATCCGCGCTGCACACGGCGGCCCTGCTCGGCGCCCATCACCGGCTCGAAGAGGCCGCCCTCGCCGTAGTGGTCGTGGACGTGCCGACACTGAGGGAGACCGCGCGCAGGACCGCTCCCAGGTACTGGCGTGAGGAACTGCGGCTCACCGTGCACCGTCTGCTCCTGCAGGACGCCCAGCGGATCGGCGGGGCGGTCATGCCGGTGGGCGAGCACTGCTTTCTTGTCGCCGCTACCCGCGGCTCGCTTGCCGCGGTGACCGAGGGATTCCGGGTTCCACCATTCGTGGAGCGAGCACAGGCAGAGCTTGGCGTCGAGCTCGAGGTGGGCGTCGGCATGGGCCGCAGCGCGCAGGAAGCGGAGACCCATGCCCGCGCGGCGCTGACCCGTGCGCAATCCGGCCGCGGTCCGCACGGTTTCGCCCTCGACCGCGAAGGACGTGCGCTTGTGCCGCCGCCCCGCCCGTCGACGCGGTTGCCAACGCCCGGCCAGCCGAAAGGCATCGAGACTCTTGCCAGGCTGGCCGACAAGCTGTCCGCGGAGGAAAGCTCGCTTACCGTCGATGCTGAGGCGGCAGGCAAGCTGCTTGGGGTGACACCGCGCACCGCGCGGCGCCTGCTCCGCGTCCTGGTGGAGGAGGGTCTCGCCTGGCCGCTGCCGCCGAACCGGTCGCCGCAGCCCGGGCGGCCGCGACAGCTGTACCGGTTGATCATAGAAAAACTCGAGCAGCGCCCACCACGGCGAGGCTGAACGCGCCGGCGCGGCTCGTTCCTTGCGGACATCATTTTGGCATCATTGCGCCATGTCGCGCCATGACCACCGAGCGCCAGCCCGCGCCCGCTTCCTGCGGTTCGCACGATGAGCACGGGCGGGACAGCGGTGATGAGCGCGCGCTCGCTGCCCAGGAAATCCGCACGTCCGGATCCGCAATGCGTGCGCCAGCGTGTTCCCTCGCAGAACGCCACCCTGCCACTGCATCCATCCTCCCGTTCCTGCCGAAGGTAGGAGAGGGGCCGTGCACAAGCGCGGCGGGATTGGAGACAAGATCTTAGCGTTCCGGCGGCATCGCTGTTGACGCCTGGGCTCAGGCTGGGAACCGCGCAGACCATCCTGCGGTTCCAGACGAGATGGATGGGCAGGCACCTTCCCCTCGCGAGTTAGTCGCTCATTGCTGGTCAGGCTTGAGCCTCGCCGGTAGTGCGCGCAATGCGCGGGAGGTCCCGGTACTCAGCAGGCGGCCCTGTACGTCGGCCCTGTACGCCTGAAGAGGAGAAAACGCCGATGGCACATTACCATTCCACCGTGGGCTCGCGGCGCTCTGCGCCTGACACGTTCGCCTACATGGCCACGTTCAGCAACGCCGCCGAATGGGATCCTGGAGTGCTCGCCGGTGAGCAACTGGATCCCGGTCCGGTCCAGGCAGGAACGCGCTTCCGTCTCGTCGTTTCTTTCCTTGGACGCCGCATGCCGTTGACCTACGAGGTCACCGGGTACGCGCCGCACCGCGAGGTGACCCTGGCCGCCGCGAGCCGCCTGCTGCGGTCCACCGACCGCATCGTCGTGACGGCCGACCGCGACGGCGACGGCGACGGCGACGGCGACGGCGACGGCACCAAGGTCAGCTACGACGCGGATGTCCAGCTGCGAGGGCCGCTGCGCCTGCTCGACCCCCTCATGCGCCGAGGATTTCGCACCGTCTGCGAACGGGCAACCGCCGGACTTACCCACACGCTGTCAGCGGCGCAGGCCCCGCACAGTACGTCGAGCTCGTGACCTCCGTCGCCGGGGCGGTGGACACACTTCTCGACGCAAGCGTCATCGGGGGTTTCTCGCGGATCGGCCTGGCCGTTCGCTCCCGGCTGCTGCCCGAGTTCACCAGGGACGACCGGCCCGCGTTCGCCGGACGAGTCGCCATCGTGACCGGCGCCACCTCCGGGATCGGCCGAGCGGCGGCCATCGAGCTGGCACGTCTCGGCGGAACCGTGCATTTCCTGGCCCGTGACCCTTCCCGTGCGGACAAGGCTCAGCGCCAGATCAGCGCCGCGGCCAACAGCGACAAGGTCACCTACGGGCTCGGTGACCTGGACGATCTCGACTCCGTTCGCACCTTTGCTCATAAGTTCCTCGACACGCATGACCGCCTCGACGTGCTCATCAACAATGCGGGCGCGATCCACCGCGACTACCGCACCAACAACGCGGGAATCGAACTCACGGTCGCCGGCCAGGTCATCGCGCCGTTCCTGCTGACCCACCTCATGCTGCCGCCGCTCCTGGCCGCCGCACCCTCGCGGGTCATCACGGTCTCCTCCGGAGGCATGTACACGCAAAGACTCGACCCCGCGACGCTGGAGATGCCCGCGTCCGGATACAACGGCGTCACCGCCTACGCGCGTGCGAAGCGAGCCCAGGTGGCGCTGAGCCGGGAATGGGCCAGGCGTCTCGCCCGGAAAGGCATCGCCTTCAACGCCATGCACCCCGGCTGGGCGGTCACACCGGGGATCGTCAATGCCCTGCCCGGCTTCTACAGGGTCGCCAGACCGATCCTGCGCTCGCCACAGCAGGGCGCCGACACGATCGTCTGGCTCGCCACGGCCGATCCCAAGCGATTGGGCACCGGGCGGTTCTGGCAGGACCGGCGTCCCCGATCCGAATACCGGTTCCCATGGACCCGTGAGACCGACCCCGCGATTGTCAAGCAACTGTGGGAGCGCATCACCCAACAGGTGGACGCGGCGGTCACTTCGAGCGGAGGCCGCCCGACTTCGAGCGGAAGTCGGTCCCACGCCATCCGCCTTCCGCGGCCAAGCGTCTAGCTTTTGTTCACGAGCCCGAGCCGGGGCCGCGCGTTACGAGATACAAGGCGGAAGTTACGTCCCTGGCGAAGCGCAGCGTAATTCCGTAGAAATGCTGGCGCCGGGTTCTTCATAGGATCCACAAGCATGCTTAGAATCCGTCCGGAATTAAGGGAACGAGGGGAAACAGTAATGTCTGTGACGCGGCGGTGGATGCTGGCCATCATAACCATGGGGTTATCGATAGGGTTAGCCGCCTGCGCCTCCACGGCGTCATTAACGCCAACGAACGCGACACCCACGAGGAGTACCACTCCGACAGCACCGACGCCGTCGTCCACAATCACGGCGGCGCCATCACCACCTGCCGCCACAACGACTGCACCGCCCGCGCCGTCCACGATCGCACCGGTCCCATCATCATCATCATCACCACCGCCGCCACCACCGCCGCCACCGCCGCCGCCATCACCACCGCCGCCACCACCACCTGTGGCCACATCAGCCAGTTGTTACCCTGTCAGCGATGAAGGGACCTGCTACCGGGCAGGTGAATTCTGCCGCACGTCAGATCATGGGGTGACCGGGCGAACCGCGGACGGCGAGTCGATCATCTGTGAGGACAACGATGGTTGGCGCTGGGAACCGGCCTGAGATGGCGCACCGTGGCAATCTGACGAAGCCAGTAGACGTTGGCTCCCATGGCTGGCTCCGCAAGGGCGGAAAGGCTGCGGCGGCGCGGTGTGGAGGAGAACGGGTTGCTCCGCGAGACGGCGGGAACAATGATGGTCATCCGTGGCGACGAGCGTCTGGGCTTCGTGAACTTCGCGGTGCCGGCCGACTGGACCGGCCATGTGACTGCCAAGAGCGTGCGAGATCGATCGTGCAGCGGACCACGGGATGAGACGGCCGGTGTTGACGATGCGGCCAACCCGTTTCTGGTGTCAGATGATGCGGGACGGGTCGTGTGGCCACCGATGAGTTTGCGGCACAAGATCGGTCAGTACGGGAAAAATACGCTGACGTGCAAGGAGGACCGATGACCGACAAGGCGTTCACCACGTGCCTGTGGTTCGACACCGAAGGCGAAGCGGCGGCGAACTACTACACCAGCATCTTCAAAGACTCCAAGCTCGGAAGGGTCGGCCGCTACAGCGAGGCCGGGCCGGGTCCCGCCGGCACGGTCATGGCCGTCGAGTTCCAGCTCAACGGCCAGATGTTCGTCGCCCTGAACGGCGGGCCACAGTTCACGTTCAACGAGGCCATCTCGTTCCAGATCCCGTGCGCGGACCAGGACGAGGTGGACTACTACTGGAGCAAGCTCTCCGAGGGCGGACAGGAAGTCGCTTGTGGCTGGCTGAAGGACAAGTACGGGCTGTCCTGGCAAGTCATCCCCACCGTGCTCATCGACATGATCAGCGACCCGGACCCGGAGAAGGCGAAGCGGGCCACCGAGGCGATGCTAGCGATGACCAAGTTCGACATCGCCGCACTCCAGAAGGCGTACGCGGGGGCATAAGAGGCCGGCGGCGGATGGCCGGACCGCAGGTCCTGCAATTACCAGGAGCCCTTCGCTGGCCGCGCCATCCACCGACCCGCCCGCCGCCATACTCCCCAAGCGTGCGGATTAGTGCCGCACAAGCATGGGCGCTCTGTCGGCCACTCCCCCGCCGCGGGGCTGGGATGGACGCCGCGCGGAAGTTGGAGGCCGCCAGGTCCGCCCGGGCATCCGCGTCCAGCGGGCCCGTCGTGCGGCCGACCCGATTTCGTGCCCAGGGGGCGTGGCGACGACGCCGCTTCAGGTCGGACACAACTGCCCGGACGAACAGAGCGATGAGTGGGATCAAACCGTGTCGATGAAGCGCGGCACTAACAGAAGACCCGCCGTCACTTCCAGCGGAAATGGACGAACACCCGGCCGAAGTTCCTCGAGTCCTTCTCCACCCGGTGATAGAGCGCTTTGATCTCCTTCTGGTCGAGGAACCTGAGGACGTGCTTTTTCAGCTGGCCGGAGCCCTTACCCGGGATGATCTCGACGAGCGGCGCCTTCTTCGCGACGGCCTCGTCGATGATCTGCCGCAGCGCCCGGTCGATGTCGCCGCCGCGGTTGTAGATGTCGTGCAGATCGAGCTTCAGTTTCATCGGGCCCTGCCGTCCTTGCGCGGATAGCCGACGGCGATGGCGAGGAAGGCATCGTTGGCCTCGTAATCGGCGACAGAGACGCGGACACCGTCGCCCGCGAACGGCCGGACACTGACTCCCGCGCGCTCATACGCGCCCGCGATAGCCATGGCGGCGTCCCCAGGCCCGAGCCAGACGAAGTTACCCTGCGTGGGCGGCACCGGCCAGCCCTGCGCGACCAGCGCCTCACATACCCGGATCCGCTCCTCGACGACCTCCTTCACCCGCCGGAACAGCTCGCGCTCGGCCGCGAGCGACGCCACCGCCGCTGCTTGCGCGAACAGCTTGAACGACCTGCCGTCCGGTGCGGCCACCATCGTGCCCGGCTTATAGGCGGCAGACTGACCGACCACAGGGCGGAAGCGGGGCGAGTTCTCCTGCATCGTCGTCCTCCCGGATGGGCCTGCCATCACACGATAATCCCGCCAGGCCAGCCAAGCCGTTCGGACAGTGCCAGCCCGGGAGGACACCCCCGGGGATCCCCCCGCAGCCCGCTCGTGGTACGCGCCGCGGCAGCCGTTTATGACTGTATTGCTGCGGGGCGGGGCCCCTTGTGATTGCTGCGGGGGGACGCCCCCTTGGATCCCCCCCGCACACCCGTCGTGGGCCGATCACGGCTAGATGCCGGCTAGTGCCGGCCAGATGGGAACCGGCCGATTCACGGTTCAGGGTATGCGGCTGCAACCGTGCGGAAGGGGGGTGGCTCGCGGCATCAGCTCGGCCTGAGCATCGGCGGGTGGAGCGGTTCGGCGGGCCCGCGCTGATATAGCCGCGCGGGCCTGCCACCGTCACGGGTGGTAGACGCCCCGGTGGGCAGCAAAAAGTCCTCGGCGCCCGTCACCTTCCGATGGAAGTTGCGCGGGTCGAGCGGAGTGCCCCAGACAATCTCATATACCCGCCGAAGCTCAGCCACCGTGAACTCGTCCGGGCAGAATGCGGCGCCGAGCGTCGTGTATTCAAGCTTGGCACGCGCCCGTTCCACCCCATTGCTGAGGATGCGCGCATGATCGAACGCCATCGCGGGCGAGGCCGCGAGCGACGATACCGGCTGCCAGCTCATCTGCGCCTGGGTGGGCGCGGGAAGGTCCGGCGCGATGCCGAGGTAGGCGACAGAAACCACCCGCTGACGAGGGTCACGATCCGGATACCCGTAAGTTTGCAGTTGCTCCAGGTGCACGGGTGCCCCCTCGAGCCCGGCCCGCTGGGCGAGGACGCGGGCGGCTGCGGCTGACAGGTCCTCTTCGAGCCGGATGAACCCACCCGCGAGCGCCCAACGCCCCGAATACGGCTCGGCCTCGCGTCGCCACACCAGCGCACACAGATGCTGGTCCCTGACGGTGAGAATGACGAGGTCAACGGTGACCGCGATGCGTGGGACCTGCATGCCCGCACGCTACCGCCCTCTGACCAAAAGTGACGCCGCTCACCCGACGCCTACCCGTGGTGTCCAGAGGATCCGGTGGTGTCCGGAGGATCCGGTGACACCGCCCTCGATCGTTGACCGGAAACCCGGCCGGTGATCCGGGCGTGCTTGGCGCTGACCGTGAATTGGTGGCGTGCGGGCAGGTTCCTGCGTCTTCCCCCCCGAAAACGTCGTCCCTGCGGGCGGAATGTCCGTTTTCCGCGACGTTTTCGGGGGGGAAGTTGTGTTTGCTGGCCTGCAGGCGCCTGGGGCCGGTGGGCTGCTCAGTTTTTTTGGTCAACGATCGACCCTTGGTTGCTAGGAGCGGACTAGTCGCGCCACGGCCTCCGCCGCCTCGCGCACTTTCGCCTCGGCCTCAGGTCCGCCCTGCTCAATGGCCTGTGTCACGCAATGGCCAAGATGATCCTCGAGCAGGCCAAGTGCGACCGCCTGAAGCGCGCGGGTGACCGCGGACACCTGGGTGAGCACGTCAATGCAGTAAGCATCGTCCGCCACCATGCGCTGAAGCCCACGCACCTGGCCTTCGATGCGCCGAAGCCGCTTGAGGTAGGAATCCTTTTCGTACGTGTACCCGCGCATGAAGGAGACTCTACCCCGTAGGGGTATTTCCATGTGGGGCCGGTGATCGACCCTGGTGGCGGGATCGTCCCTGACCCGGTCGCGTCACATACGGTCGCACCCAGGTGGCGAGTAGGGGCAGGGCGAGCGTGGGCGGGTTCAGGAACGCAGGGCGGCGCAGCGGGCGCGGACGGCGCAGCGGGCGCGGACGGCGCAGGGGGCGCGGACGGCGCAGGGGGCGCGGACGGCTTGGACGGCGCGGTCGATCATGTCAAGCATGCTGTTCGGGTTGGCGTCCCTGAAGGTCATCGCGGGCAGGTTCCACTTGGCCTCGACCAGCTTGCAGATGCTTGAGTGGTCGAACACGCGGTGCGAGACGTGTCGGGGGGCGAGCCATGGGGAGACGATCGCAGTGGGCAAGCGGAACCCGTACCGCCCGAAGCCCTCGCACACCTGATCCGAGGTGACCTCGGGCGGGATGCTGTCGCGCGGCAAGGCGCGGGGCCGCCGGACGTGGTCGTAATGCCCGCCATGCTCGCCGAAGGTCCCGATCAGCAGCGTCCGCACCCAGGCGGGACCGCTGATCACCGCGTTGATCACGCTGGCCGCGAACGACTTGCCCTGGCGACCTCAGGGTGCGGACACCGTCCGGACACCGTTCATGCTCGCGCATCACGGCTTACCCGCATCACTGGCACTTGCGCCCTCGGCGAACCACGGCGGGCCGTCCCCGCCGGATGCGAACCATGGACGGTAGGGGGACTTGTAGGGCGACGCGCCACCCGAGGGCGGCCGATCACCCTGGCCGCGTTGGTCGCCCTGATAGCGCTGATCGCCCCGGCCGCGCTGATCACGGTGACCCGCGGCGGGCGTTCGCCGCTGCCTATCATCTCCTCGCTGTCCGTCGCTGGGACCGCCCCGGCGCCGCCCCGGTGCCCCGGTGCCCTCGCTCCCGCGCCTGGCGGCGGCCCGGTCGGCCCTTGCAGCCGTCCGCTCCGCCTTGGCGGCCGCCCGGTCCTCCCTGGCCACCCTCCGGTCAGCCCTGGCCACGTTGTCGCGGCCATCCTCCCGGTCAGGCCGACGGTCCCAGCGGGCACGCCGGGCATCACGACGGGCGCCGCCCCGATCGTCGTCACGCTCATCGCCGCGCTTGGTGCCACGCTGATCGCCGCGCTGGGCTTCTCGCTGATCGCCGCGCTGGGCTTTTCGCTGATCGCCGCGCTGGGTTCCCCGCTGATCGCCGCGCTGGGTTCCCCTCTGATCGCCGCGCTTGGTGCCACGCTGATCGCCGCGCTGGGCTTCTCGCTGATCGCCGCGCTGGGTTCCCCGCTGATCGCCGCGCTGGGCGTCGCGGGCGAGGCCGGAGAAGGGCCAGCGGGGCCGGTCCGGCACCGCCCCCCCATCCCGGTTACGCGGCAAAGCCGCATCGTCCCTTTTGCCCGACGAGGCCGCGGCAACCGGGTAGCGGGGCGACGACGGATGTTCCGGCGGCAGGCGGCCGAGCCGCCGCCTCATGCTGTCGGGCGATTCCCGATCTGGCCGCGCCATTTCCCCAGCGGCGGACGGGTCGATGTTGCGCCGGCCGGGTCGATCACGCATTCATCTCTCGCCTCCCACGCCGGTCGTGATGACATCATCATCCAGCGCAGAAGCGCGCAGCGGTAGGCGAAGGAATTTACCCCTTGCTTTGCAACCCTCCACTTTCGCGGTTGCCGCTGCGCCTCGCAGGCCATCCGGATGGCATGGCTTTCCAGGAAGCTGACTGGTCAGTAGCTGGTCAGGCGCCGCGGGCAGTGGCAGAGACCGCGGCGGCGATCATCCGTGCGTTCGCCGGTGTCGCTCAGCCCTGGCCCGCCGTCGGGCGGCTGGTTGACGGGCGTCAACGGGCGATCGGGCCGCTTCCCGGGCGCGTCACTGGTCCACTTGTCGGGAATTGGCATTGGACCGGCGCCGGTGGGCCCGCCTATTGTCACACCATGCGTATCAGGATCATCGACGCCTTCACCGACCGGCCGTTCGCGGGTAACCCGGCTGCCGTCTGCCTGCTCGATGTGAACGCCTGGCCAGAAGAAGCGTGGATGCGCCAGGTCGCCGCGGAAATGAACCTGGCGGAGACCGCCTTCGCCCACCCACTGCCTGGCGGCGCCGACGCCGACTGGGCACTGCGCTGGTTCACACCCGCAGTCGAGGTCAACCTGTGCGGCCACGCCACGCTGGCCACGGCGCACGCCATGCATGCCGACCGCGGCGCACCGGGGACCGTCCGCTTTGACAGCCGCAGCGGTGTCCTGACCACTCACACGGGCGACGATGGCACCATCACCCTTGATTTCCCTGCCGCGCCGACCGTCGAGGTGCCCGCGACCGAGGGCCTCACCGAAGCCCTCGGCACAGAGCCGAGCGCCGTCTACGGCACCGGCGCTCTCGGCGACCTGCTCGCTGTGCTGCCCGACGAGGCGGCCGTCCGCGCCCTGGTCCCAGACCTCGCCGCCCTGGGGCGACTGGCGGACGCCGACGGCACTCGCGGCGTTATCGCAACCGCCCTCGCGTCCGAGCCTGGCGTCGGCTACGACTTCGTCTCCCGGTTCTTCGCACCCGCTCAGGGCATCGCGGAGGACCCGGTCACCGGCAGCGCGCACACCGCACTGGCCCCCTACTGGTCGGCCCGCCTCGGCCGGGACACGCTGACAGGACTGCAGGCGTCCGCCCGCACCGGCCTGGTCCGCACCGCCGTTCGCGGCGACCGTGTCCACCTCACCGGACACGCCGTCACTGTCCTTGACGGCACCCTGCAGGACACGGCCGGATTGAGGCAGGACGCCGGCGCACTGAGCACGGCGATCAGTGTCTGAGCCGGAACGAGGGATGAACTGGCCGTTCGCAGAGGCCGCGACTTGCCGCGAGGGCGGGCGCCCCGCCGGATTCACCCGCCCGCGAGGGCCAGGCGCGGTGTGGCAGTCACCCGCCCGCGAGGGCCAGGCGCGGTGTCGCAGCCACCCGCCCGCGAGGGCCAGGCGCGGTGTCGCAGCCACCCGCCCGCGAGGGCCAGGCGCAATGCCGCAGTCACCCGCCCGCGACGGCCGGCGCGGTGCCGAATTCCAGGATGACCGAGAGGCCGCCCCCCGCCGTCTCCTCCAGCGTTGCCGTTCCGCCATTAGCGCTGACCAGGCGGTACACGATCGCGAGGCCGAGACCGGTGCCGCCGGGGCTTGCCGTGGTGAACCTGCCGAACGCACGTGCCCGGTCGGTTGGGTTCATGCCTGGGCCGTCGTCGGCGACTACGACCCGCACGCCGTTACCTGGGCCGCCCCGGGCGGAGACCCCCCGGCCCGGCGGCGCTTCGCCCGATCCTTGCGGCCGAGGCCCTCCTGAGGTGATTTCGGCCGATACGGTGACCTGGTCGCCGGCGCTGGTCGCGTCGAGGGCGTTGGCGATCAGGTTGTCCAGGATCTGCTCGAGTTGCCCGTCACCGATGGAAGCGGTCACCGGCCCTGCCACGTCGGCGGCGAGCGATACCCCGCGGTCGTCCGCGACCGGCTGCCAGGAAGCGACGCGCTCCCCGACCACCTCGCGGACGTCGACAGGCACCGGCCGGGGCGTGGCGTGTTCCGCTTTAGCCACGGCCAGCAGCCCGTCGACCAGCCGGGAGAGCCGGGCGAACTCATCGAGTGCCCCGGTCAGTTCAGCGGCAGTCGCGGGATCGGCGTCCTGTGCGAGCAGATCGAACCGCAGCCGAAGCGCCGCGAGTGGTGTGCGCAACTGGTGCGACACGTCGGCGACCATAGACCGGTGCCCGTGCACCAGGGTCTGCAGGCGCGAGGCCATCGTGTTGAACGTCGTGGCGAGACGGCGAAGTTCCGGCGGCCCTGCGCTTGCCGCGGCCCGGACGGCGAGGTCACCCGCGCCAAGCCGCCGGGCCGACACGTCCAGTTCGGCGAGGGGCCTGCTCACCCACCGGGCGAGCGCGAACGCGAGTACCGCGGATGCCCCGATGGCCGCGACCGCGATGAGCGCGAGGGTCAACCAGAGCGCGCGGACCCTGTCATTCAGCGGGGCGAGGGGACGCGCCAGGCTGACCGTGCCCACCACCGTGGTGGTTTCCCGCACAGGCACGACAACGCTGACATACCCGTGCGCCACATCGGTGTCGAGCTGCCTGTTGCCTCTTGCCTCGTCGACGAGACCGGGGGCGACGTTGCCTGGCGTTCCGACCGACGCCACGACGCGGCCCTTCGCATCCAGGATGACCAGCGTGTCGCCGTCGTGCCGGGCTGCCGCGAGCACCGGGCCCATGTCCGGGCTCGGGTCGTGGTCCGCGAGCCCTTCCTCGGCTACCGCGGCGGCCGAGCGGGCCACCGCCCTCGCGTCGTCTATGTACGAGCTGAGCTGCTGCCCCGTCGCCTTGAACCCGAGCGGGATCACGGCGGCGACGAGCACAGAGGTGGTAAGGGCCAGCAGGGCAAGCAGAATTCTCTTGGTCACTTCAGGTCACCAAGGCGGAACCCCCTGCCGTACACCGTCTCGATAGTCACCTGATCGCCCAGTTTCTTGCGCAATGCGGCCAGATGCACATCGAGCACCTTCGTCGGGCCGTACCAGTGAGCATCCCACGCACGCTCGAAGATCTCAGCACGTGTCACCACACGGCCAGGGTCGGTGGCGATGCACTCGAGGATGTCGAACTCCTTTGGCGTCAGCGCCATTTCCTGTCCGCCCACTGTGACCTTGCGGGTACGGAGGTCAACACTGAGCGGGCCGTACCGCAGAAGCTCACCTGGCACGGGCCGGGTCCGCCTGAGCACAGCACGGACACGGGCGAGCACCTCGGCCATGCCGAAGGGCTTTACCAGGCAGTCGTCCGCACCTTGATCGAGGGCGAGGACGCGGTCGCTCTCCTCGCCACGGGCCGTCACCACGATGATCGCAACGTCTGATGCGTCACGGAGCCTGCGGCAGACCTCGACGCCGTCGATGTCGGGCAGGCCCAGGTCGAGCAAGACCACGTCGGGCGTCGGCGACAGCAGCGCGGCCGCGCCCGTGCCTACAAGGCCAGCCTCGTAACCGGCGCGGGTCAGACCACGGACGAGCTGGCTACCGATGCCCGGGTCGTCCTCCACCACGAGCACGCGGGCAGGACATGCCTCCGCCGCCTGGGCGGGGCTGTCGACACTGGGCGCGCCCACGCATCACCTCGTCTGGTTTCCTTTCTGAGCACACTAAGCCGGGCCGGCGTATGACGGCTGTAAGAACCGGTGGTTACACGCCGCGCCACGCCCGGCTCGCCCAGGAGCGGACAGACAGGGCATAGCACAGTCACCGGAGATTCTTAACCAGATCTGAAGAAAATCTGCAGCGGGCCTTAGCACCTGGTCGCGCACTCTGTTAAAACAGGCCCGCCAGCGCCGGGCCCGTCCGCTGAACGCCGGTACGTGTTACGGGACATAAGGGAAAATGGGAAGTAGGAGCATGAAGCAACCCGACGTCAGGTACGCGATGATCTCGCGTGAGTGGGGCTTGCGCCGTGTCCGGCGGCTGACTTGGGGCATCGCGGGCGCCGGTGCCGTTGGTGCCATGGTCCTCGTGGCTGGGTTTGGCGGGCACGTCCATCTCCCCAAGATCAACCAGCCCGCACGGGGTAGCCAGGTGCCCGCAGGCAATCAGGGGACAGGCCAGAGCAATCAGGGCACAGGCCAGAGCAATCAGGGCACAGGCCAGAGCAATCAGGGCACAGGCCAGAGCAATCAGGGCACAGGCCAGAGCAATCAGGGCACAGGCCAGAGCAATCAGGGCACAGGCCAGAGCAATCAGGGCACAGGCGGCCAGCAGGCCGGAAGCCAGGCTGGCGGCGGCCAGTTGCAGGCACCGGCGGCCAACCCCGCGCCCGCGCAGGGCCCAGGCCAGGTCGTGTCGGGTGGCTCATGACCTCTGCGCCCACCGCGGGCGACCGGTCCGCCGTCTTCGGCGCCCCCGCGGTTGGCTGGGCTGTCCACGGACGATCATGACGCCGGGGGCCGCATGATCGCGCTCCCGCCCACGGCAGGCTCGCCGCACGTCAACGCGGTGGTGGTGACCCCCACAAGCCCACTCTGGTACACGACGCGTGCCACCGGCCTCATCGCGCTCGTCCTGATCACCGCGAGCGTCGTGCTCGGCCTGCTGACGTCGGTCCGCTTCGCCCGGCCCAACTGGCCTCGGTTCGTGACGGTCGGCCTGCACCGCAACATGTCCCTGCTCGTGCTCGTGTTCACCGGCCTGCACATCCTCACCACGGTGACCGACAGCTACGCACACATCAATCTGCTCGCCGTCGTCGTCCCGTTCGCCTCCTCGTACCGTCCGATCTGGCTCGGCCTTGGCGCGGTAGCCTTCGACCTGCTTGTCGCGGTGACCATCACCAGCCTGCTCAGAGTGCACGTCGGCCACAGGCTCTGGCGCTTCGTGCACTGGCTCGCCTACCTGTGCTGGCCTGCGGCGATCATGCACGGCCTCGGCACGGGGACCGACACGCCGCAGCGATGGGTGCTCGCCATCACAGCCTGCTGCGTCGCCGCCGTGCTGGCGGCTGTGGCCTGGCGGCTCGCGCTGGGCTGGCAGGAGCGTACAGGCACACGGATCGCGCTCGTCGGCGTTGTCGTGGTGGCGCTGGCCGCGGGCACCGTATGGCTCGCCGGAGGCCCACTCAAGCCAGGCTGGGCACGCCGCTCAGGCACGCCGGCCAGTCTTCTTGCCCGGTCGGCGGGCTCAGTAACGGCAGCAAGGCCCGCCGGCGGCCCGGCCACAGGGTCCACCGCCCCCAGGCTCCCTCCCGCGCCTTTCAGCGCGTCATTGTCCGGGCAGGTGTCTTCGAGCGCATCAGGCAACGGTGACGCGGTGGTCCGTATCCACAGCGCCGTGTCACCCACGGCCGGCGGTATCAGTGCCTCGCTCGGCATCATCATCACTGGCCAGGCGGACGGAAGCGGCGGCGTCACGATGTCAGGCAGCCAGGTCACATTCGGCCCCTCTGCCTCGCCTCGCCAGTACACGGGCAAGCTTGCCAGCCTGAACGGGACAAGCATGAACGCGCGGGTGCGCGACCGCGCTGGGCACAACCTCCTGCTCGCTATCGGCCTGCGGCCGAACGGCACCTCCGTAACAGGGACACTGCAGGTGAGTACCGCCGCAGCCACCGGCGGAGGCGGCGCAAGCCGTTCCACCAAGGACGGCGGTGAATAGCGATGTCAATCCCATCGCAAGAGCTTCCCCGGCTGCTGTGCGGCGCGCCCGCGCAAGGGCTGGCCGAACACGTGGACCGCTACGGGCCGATACCCTTTCGCGGCCGTCCGCACGGCGGCGGCATCGCCCGGCGCGGCGGGCGTGGGGGCGAGGGCCTGCTCGTCGACAGCGTCGAGCGCTCCGGCCTCACCGGCCGTGGCGGCGCGGATTTCCCCGCGGCCCGCAAGATGCGGGCGGTGCTCGCGAGCTCAGCCAGACGGCTTGGCGACCGTGGCGGTGCGGTCGTTGTCGCGAACGGCGCCGAATCTGAACCGATCAGCCTGAAGGACCGCTCGCTGCTCAACGTGGCGCCCCACCTCGTTCTCGACGGAATCTCGCTCGCGGCGGAGAGCGTCGGCGGCAGCGAGGCGTTCCTGTGCGTCGACGGCGCTGACGAACGGCTTGGCCAGGGGCTGAGTGACGCGATCGCCGAACGCCAGCGAGCCGGTGCGGAAACCATCCCGATCCACATGACGGCGGTGCCGCCCGGCTATGTCTCCAGCGAGGAGAGCGCCCTCGTCCACCTGCTGAACGGCGGCCCCGCGCTGCCCACGTTCGTGCCCCCGCGTCCCTTCCATAAGGGGGTGCGGGGCCGCCCGACGCTGGTCAGCAACGTGGAGACGCTGGCCCACATCGCGCTGATCGCGCGCTACGGCCCTGGCTGGTTCCGCGCCGTCGGAACGCAGGCCGCACCCGGTTCCGCGCTCATCACCGTCGCAGGCGCCGTACGCAGGCCGGGTGTGCACGAAATCGCGCTCGGCACGGATCTGCGTGAGGTGCTCGTGGCGGCAGGCGGCCCCGCCGAGGCACCGCAGGCGATCCTGGCCGGCGGGTATTTCGGCGGCTGGCTTCCGGTCAGCGGTGCGCCGCACCTCCGGGTGAGTGGCCCGGACCTGCGGGCCGCAGGCGCCTCGCTCGGCGCCGGCATCCTTGCGGTGCTGCCGGAGTCCGCGTGCGGGCTCGCCGAGACCGCGCGTGTGACGCGCTACCTCGCGGGCCAGGGCGCGGGCCAGTGCGGGCCCTGCGTAAACGGGTTGCCCGCCATCGCTGACGCGCTGGAATACATCACGTGGCACGGCAGGGACGCCCGCGCGCACAAGTGGCTGAGGCAGTTGCTCGGGCTGGTCGAGGGGCGGGGCGCGTGTCACTTCCCAGATGGGGCTGCCCGGTTTGTCGCAAGCGCGCTGCGGGTCTTCGATTCCGATGTGCGCGAACACCTGCGCCGTGGCCCCTGTGACCGGGTCGGGCGGCCGGGTGTGATTCCCGTACCCGGCGCAGAGCACAGGTCCGGCGACGGACCCGACAAGGCCGGCCGCCGGTCGCGGCACGCGGCGGCGAGGGTGTGACGACGTGACCTACCGCAGCAGCAGCCAGGCGGGACGTGGCGACTCCGGTGGGAACCGCCCGGACCCCCGTAGGCCAGGATCCCACAGAATCAGGGTGAACCCGATCACGTGCGAGGCGCACGGCGTCTGCGCCGAACTCCTGCCAGAGATGATCGGCAAGGACCCATGGGGCTACCCGATCGTCTCCGACCAGCCCGTGCCGCCCAGCCTGCTCAAGCTCGCGCGTAGGGCCGAGGCGTCCTGTCCCACGCTCGCCCTGATCGTGGAGCGCATGGAGCACGCCGACGACGCCGGCCGCTGACCGAACCGGCAGGCGCGGGCCGCGGGCCGCACCTGGCAGCGGATCGGTCCATCCATGCCCGTCCGTAGGGCCCGTCCGTAGGGCCCGTCCGTAGGGCCCGTCCGTCGGGCCCGTCCGTCGGGCCCGTCCATCCGGCCCGGCGTGGTCACGGGTAACGTCCGAGTCACTCATTATCCAGTCGAATTATCCACTCGAAGGGCAGGCAGATGGGCCAGGGACCACTTCAGGGCGTGCGTGTCGTTGAAATCGCGAGCCTCGCCCCGGCGCCGTTCGGGTGCATGGTCCTCTCCGACCTCGGCGCCGATGTGATCCTGGTCGACCGGGTCGGGGGCGCGCCCGCGCTGGCGCCTGCCGGTCCGCTCCGCCGCGGACGTCGGTCGCTCGGGCTGAACCTGAAGGATCCTGAGGCGGTCGTCGCGCTGCTGCGACTGGTGGAGTCGTCCGACGTTCTGGTCGAGGGATTCAGGCCCGGGGTGGCGGAGCGACTCGGGTTCGGGCCAAAGGTGTGCCTCGAGCGCAATCCCCGGCTGATCGTCGCGCGGATGACGGGGTGGGGGCAGGACGGGCCGCTCGCGCACTCGGCCGGCCACGACATCGACTACATTGCGATCTCCGGCGCGCTCGACCCGATCGGCCGGGCGGGGCAGCGGCCGGTGCCGCCGCTGAACCTGGTCGCTGATTTCGGCGGCGGCGGCATGCTGCTCGCGCTCGGCGTGCTCGCCGCGCTTGTGGAGCGGGCGGGATCCGGCCGTGGCCAGGTCGTCGACGCGGCCATGGTCGACGGTTCCGCGCTGCTCACAACTTTCCTGCATGGCCTGCGCGCGGCAGGGATGTGGCGGGATGAGCGCGGCACCAACATGCTGGACGGCGGGGCCCCGTTCTACGACACGTACGAGACCGCGGATGGGCGGTATGTCGCCGTGGGCGCGCTCGAACCGCAGTTCTACGCGGAACTGCTGCGCCGTCTCGGGATCGACGTTGGGGATCTGCCCTCGCAATCCGACACCACGGGCTGGCCGGTCCTGCGTACGCGGCTGACCGAGGTATTCAAGCAGCGCACCCAGGCGGAGTGGGCGGCCCTCTTCGAGGGCTCGGACGCGTGCGTCTCGCCGGTGCTCACGCTGGGCCAGGCTCCCGGCCATCCGCATAACCTCGCGCGCGGCACCTTCACAGACGTCGGCGGCATCGTGCAGCCCGCGCCGGCCCCGCGATTCGGCCGCACGCCGTGCGCGCGGCCGGCACCGCCGGTCGCGCCAGGATCGGACACCGACGTGGTGCTCGCCGAGATCGGCCTTACCCCTCGGGAGATCGCCGCCCTGCGCGACCGCGGAGCGGCAGGCTGACGTTTCCGCGTAACCAGGGCACGCAACGCCGTTGTGCCGCCCAACAACGCGGCCACATGACGCGGTGACGGCTCCACGCGGTGGCGTGGCCGCCGGGCAGCGTACAGGCCTGCGGGCTGGTCCGCCCTGGGCGTGCGGCTCCAGCGGGGAAGCGGCACGCACCAGGACGGCACTCGCTTCGACGCTCGAGCGCGCGTCTGGGTTCCCTACCTGCGGCTGAAATTCCTTCAGGGCATGTCGGCCGGGCATGTCGGCCGGGCATGTCAGCCTAGGCAGGTCAGCCCGCCATGGCGAGCTGAATGATCTTCACCGCGACGAGCCCGACGGCAACGACCAGGTAGAGACGCAAAGTGATCATGCCAGCCTTGCGCCCGAGCGACCACGCAGGCCTGGGTAGCTCGGACAGCGGCGGCATCCGCCAGGTCAGCCGTTGCGCGGCCATGACGACAGTGGTGTCGAGTTCGGCCTCCGGGTCAGTCGGCTGCCGCCGCCGGATGCGCGCCCGTGCGAGCCCGTACCCGCCCGCGGCCGCCGCGCCCAACGATCCGCCGCCGAGCATGACCATCTTCAGCTCGCCGCTGGTCAGGTGCGGGAACAGCGTCGCGGCGGTCAAAATGAGCGAGAGCAGCACGAGCACGCCAATGATGGTCCCTGCGACCACGTTGAGCCAGGGCCGGTTCACCCAGGGCCCGAGCACGTCGCTTTCATTGCAGAGCAGCACGAGGAAGACGCTCGCCGAGGGCAGCAGCACCCCGGCCAGCGCCTGCACGCCCTCGGTAATCAGCCCGAGCGGTGCGCCAGGGATCAGCACGACGCCGGCTCCGGCGAGCACGAACAGGGCATACACGCCGTAGAAGAGCGGCGCTTCCCTGGCGCTTCTGTGCAGGGAGTGCCTGGCACCTGCGATGTCCCCGAGCGCGTAGGACGTGGCCAGCGTCACCGCGGCCGCACCGATGAGCGAGGCGTCGAGCAGGAGCAGCGCGAACATGCCGCCCGCGTGGTGACCGAGGACATGCGCGAGCCCGCGCGCGACCCCTGCGGCGTCGGTGAAGTGGCCGTGGAGTGCCGTGCCCGTGAAGGCGAACGCGGTGACGGCGATCAGCGCGGCGGCGCCGATCACTACGACGAACGACCCGATGACGGTGTCCGCACGCTCGTAGGAGATCCAGCGCGGCGTGATGCGCTTGTCCACCACGTTGGACTGCTGGAAGAAGAGCTGCCACGGCGCCACCGTCGTGCCCACGATCGCGATGACAAGCAGGAGCACGCCGGCGTTCAGCCCGCCAGGCAGGCCCGGGACGATAAAGTCGTGCGCCATCCGCCCCGGCGCCGGGTGCGCTGCGGCTACCAGCGGGATCATCAGCACGTTGACCGCGATGAGCGTGTACATCCAGCGCTCCCAGCGACGGAAGCTGCCAGTGACGGTGAAGCCGACGAGCAGCGCCGCCGCACCCAGCACGCTGGCCCACCGCGGGATGCCGAAGTAGTCACCGGCGAGCGCCACGCCGATGAACTCGGTGACGATCGTCAGCCCGTTGACCAGGACGAGGTCACCGACCGAGAAGGCGGCCCAGAATGTGCCGAACCGCTCGTGGATGAGCCGCGCGTGACCCACCCCGGTGACCGCGCCGAGCCGCACCACCATTTCCTGGTTGACGATCAGCACGGGGATGAGGAGCAACAGCACCCACAGCAGCCGCGTGCCGTAGTTCTGGCCGGCCTGGGTGTAGGTGGCGACACCGCCTGCGTCGTTGTCACCGACCATGACGATCAGGCCGGGGCCCATGATGGCCAGCAGGTAACGGAGCCGGCGGCTCCAGCCCGCGGGCCTGTCACGCTCGTCGAGCCTGACGGTGCCGAACGCACCCCGGATGTCCCCCACGTGGGCGGTGTCCTGTACGGCCGTGGCCGTGGCGGACGCGGCGTCCGTGCGGGACGCAGCCGAGCGCAGTGCGGCCCGCCGCTGTGAGGCGGCCCGCCGCTGTGAGATCGAGTTTGAAATTGAGCTGAGAGTGAAGAAACGCGCCATGACAGACCTGCCGATCTCCCCGTCGCTGGGGATCAGGCACAGGCCCGGCATCGCCGGCCGAAACGAGCACGCGCCGACCTCGCCGCGCCAGGGCGCACGGCGCGGTCGGGCACGCGTTCACAGAGGGACGAGGCGGTCAGCGCCCAGCCGGGGAGACGACGCCTGAGCGGGAAGCGGGGATGGCCCGCGGCCCCGGCGGCCCCCGGTGGCTCCGTACCCCCACGGACCCACCACGACAGTCGCGGTCAGCGCTGCTGGGTCTGCATCAACTGAGGGGGGCGAACGGGTGAGGATCGTCCGAACTGTGACTGCAACTTCGATCTGACAAGAACCCCACCTCCTTCGCTCGGCGCACGTCATGCGCGGCGGCTGCGGCCAGCAAAATTTTAGCTCAGCCCAGTTCGGGGCAACAAGCGAGAGTACCCCTGATCGCGACGCAGCGTACGCGCTGACCCGAGTACGCAAGCACCTGCGCTGCGGTGGTATGAAGGCCACGTCAGGCGGCGAGCGGACGGAGGCGCGTATCTGTGGCCGTGCGCAAAGCAGTCGATGTTCTCGGGGGCAGCCGCTTCGACATGCCGGAGAGCTTCTGGTACACGGCCAAGCGCCGGCTGCTCGGGCCGCCAATGGTCAACGAAGAACTCGAGGGGGAGCGGCTGTCCAAGCCGTTTGCCCTCGGCGTCCTGTCCTGCGACGGCATTTCCTCGGCGGCTTACGGCACCGAGGAGATCCTCATCGAGTTGGTGCCGATCTTCGGCCTGGCGGCGTTCTCGCTCGTCCGCCCGATGACCTTGGTGATCCTGCTGGGGATAGCGCTGGTGGTGCTCTCCTACCGCGAGGTGGTGACGGTCTACACCAGGGCCGGCGGTTCTTACGTGGTGGCAAGGGAGAACTTCGGGCCCAGGATCGCCCAGGTCGCCGCGGTGGCGTTGCTCATTGACTACGTGGTCACTGTCGCGGTCCAGACGGCAGCGGGCAGTGCCGCGATCTTGTCCGCGTTCCCCTCGCTGGGCAACTTCCTCGGACCCAAGGAGACGCTGACACTCATCGCGGTGCTTGCGGTCCTGATCATGTGTTACGGCAACCTTCGCGGCATCCGGGAAGCCGGGAAGACCTTCGCGCTGCCGACCTACCTGTTCTCCGGGTCGGTAGTTCTCATGATCCTCACGGGCCTGTACCGCGACGCGATCGGGGGCGGGCTGCCAGGCATCACGCATCAATCGGGGATGTACTGCCTCGGGTGCAAAGGCACTCCCGGTTCCGGGCTCCTCACCGTCGGCGCGATCTACGTTCTGCTGCGCGCGTTCGCCAACGGCGGATCCTCGCTGACCGGGATCGAGGCGGTGTCCAACTCGGTGAGCGCGCTCCGGCCGCCGGAAGGCCGGAACGCCCGCCAGGTGCTGGTGATGCAGGGCAGCATTGTCGCCTTCCTGATCGCGGGCATCTCCTGGTTCGCGTACGTCACCCACGCGACGCCCTACGTCACCGGCTACCCGACAGTGCTCGCCCAGGAGGCCAAGGTCATCTTCGGGCACACCTTGATCGGCCAGGTGCTGTTCATTCTGGTCCAGGCCGGGACCGCGGCCATCCTCTTCACCGGCGGGAACACCAGCTTCAGCGGGTTCCCGTACCTGGCCAGCTTCGTCGCCGAAGACGCGTTTCTCCCCCGCTGGCTCACCAAGCGCGGGCACCGCCTCGTGTTCTCCAACGGCATCATCGTGCTCACCGTGGTCTCGCTGACGCTGCTGCTCGCGGTCGGTGCCACCGTCAACGCGCTGATCCCGTTCTACGCGATCGGCGTCTTCACCGGCTTCTCATTTGCCGGCTTCGGAATGGTCAAGTATCACCTCAGGAACAAGGAACACGGCTGGCGGCGCAAGCTGCTGATCAACGGCACGGGTGGGGCCTACACCGCGGTGGTTGTGGCGATCTTCGCGGTGGTGAAGTTCACCGAGGGGGCCTGGCTTGTCGTCGTGGTGTTCCCGGTCATGGTGTTCGCGCTGATCCGGCTCAACAGGGAGTACCGGATGGAGGCGGGGGTGCTTGAGAACCTCGGCGGGCGCACACCGCCCCCCGATCCGCCGAACTACCCGCGGCGCACGGTGCTGGTGTTCGTGGACGACTACGACCTGGCCACGATCGCCGCGCTCCGCTACGCGCGGGGACTGCGGCCCACCGCGCTGCGGGCGGTGCATTTCGTGATCGACCAGAAACAGGCGGACAGGCTCCGCGACGACTGGCTGCGCGCGGACCGCGGCATCCCGCTCGATTTCATCGACTGCGCGGACAGGCGGCTGACGCGTGCCGCCGCCGAGATTGTCCTCCGCGAGGCCAGCCATGACGGCACCTTCGTGACGGTGGTCCTGCCACGCCGCAGCTACTCGCCGCTGCTCGGCAGGCTGCTGCACGACCGTACCGCGGACAAGATCGCCCGGGTGGTGAGCCGGATACCGCATTCCGCGGCCACGATCATCCCGTTCGACATTCAGGCCCGCGTCGAGATCCTGCACGAACGACAGGCCGGGCGGGAGGCCAGGATTCCGCTCCCCACGCCGGACACCAACGTCGCGGAGCATGAGCGGCCCGAGCCACCACCGGGTGTGACGCCCATCGCGTCGATCACCGGCTCCGGCCGGGCCACCGTAGAGGGCCGGGTGCACAGTGTGGAGATCCGGCCGGTGGAACGCAGTTGCGTGCTCGCCTGTGTAGTCGCCGACGCGACCGGCGAGCTAACCGCGCTGTTCTACGGGCGCACCCACATCGCCGGGGTGGTGCCGGGAAGCAGGATGAGGCTCCGCGGCACAGTCGGGATCAGCTACGGCGCCGCGATAATGACCAACCCGGCGTACGAACTGCTGTCTTAGGCTGGCTGGTGTCAGGAGGTAACGCGCCGAATGGGGTCCGGGCACCACACGACGTCGACCGGCCGCCACGGTGGCCGCTTGGCGCTTGCGCTTGGAATCACCCTGACGGTCCTCGCCGTCGAGGTGGCAGGCGCCCTTGCCACCGGATCGCTCGCCCTGTTCGCCGACGCGGGGCACATGGGCACCGACGCCGCAGGTCTCGGGCTGTCACTGCTCGCCGCCCACTTCGCCACCCGGCCGGCCACCACACAGCGCACGTTCGGCTACGCGCGTGCCGAGATCCTCGCCGCCACAGGCAACGCGCTGCTGCTTTTCGCCGTGGGGGCGTTCATCCTCGTCCAGGGCGTGCGCCGCCTCGTCAACCCGCCGGCTGTGCAGCCCGGGCCGATGATCGTTTTTGGTGTCGTGGCGCTCGCGGGCAGCGCCACGTCAGCCCTGCTACTCAGCCGCGGCCAGGCCGAGAGCCTGAACGTACGTGGGGCCTTCATCGAGGTCGTCTCGGACGCGCTCGGCGCGGCGGCGGTCATCGTCGCGGGCGTCATCATCGCGCTGACCGGCTTCACCCGCGCCGACGCCGTCGCATCGCTCGCGATCGGTGCGTTCATACTGCCGCGCACCTGGCGGCTGCTCAGGGAGGCGATCGACGTGCTGCTCGAGGCGACGCCCAAGGGCGTGGACCTCGACGAGGTGCGGCGTCACCTGACGGAACTCGACGGCGTCGCCGACGTGCACGACCTGCACGCTTGGACGATCACGTCCGGCCTGCCCGTACTTTCGGCCCACGTGGTCGTGGAAACGGCCGTGCTCACCGGCGGCGGCGCACAGATGCTTGACACGCTCCAGGAGTGCCTGCGCGGCCACTTCGACGTGGAGCACTCCACGTTCCAGCTCGAACCCGGCGGTCACGCCGATCACGAACCTTCCGTCTGCCTGTGAAGGGACCGCCTGCGCGGCGCCGGGCAAACACGGATGTCCCGCCGGCGCGCGCTTACGTGATAGGCAGTGATGTAAAGCTGGTGTGCGCTGGGAGGCCCCCGTGACCACATACGACCGCTACGCCCTCCCCGTCGAGCCAGGCACCTGGGACGTTCCCGCCGCGGGCGCGGCCAGGTTCACCTGGGAGTACGACGACGGCCGCGACCAGTTGCTCGCCCTGTACCAGAAGGGCAAGGACAAGCAGTGGGACGCCCAGAAACGAATCAACTGGGACACCGCGGTCGACCCCGTCAATGTGGTGGGCGTCCCCGACGAGTTCAACCCGCTGTTCGGCACTCCCGTCTGGGACAAGATGACCGAGGCTGAGCGAGAGGAGTACGGACACCACCAGAATTCCTGGCTGTTCAGCCAGTTCCTGCACGGCGAGCAGGGCGCGCTGACCGTCGCGGCCAGAATCGTCGAGTCCGTGCCCGACATGGACGCTAAGTTCTACGCCTCCACCCAGGTCATGGACGAGGCGCGGCACGTCGAGCTCTACAACAGGTTCATCAAGGAGAAGATCGGGATGTTCTACCCGGTCAACCAGGATCTGGCCAGGCTGCTCGCGAGCGCCCTCACCGACGGCCGCTGGGACATGCCCTACCTCGGCATGCAGGTGCTGATCGAGGGGCTGGCGCTCGCCGCGTTCGGCGTCTACCGCGACCTGTCCACCAACCAGCTTGTCAAGCAGTTGCTGGCCTACGTCATGCAGGACGAGGCCAGGCACGTGGCGTTCGGGCGGCTCGCGCTGCGTGACTACTACGCTGGGCTCACCGAGGCCGAGCGCGCGGAGCGTGAGGAGTTCGTGGTCGAGGGCTGCCACCTCATGCGGGACCGCTTCCGCAGCCAGGAGGTCTTCACCCGGCTCGGGCTGCCGCTCGATGAGTGCCTGCGCTACGTCGACAACTCCCCGATGTACAAGCTCTACCGGTCCCTGCTGTTCAGCAGGATCGTGCCATGCGTGAAGGACATCGGGCTGTGGGGTGACAAGGTCAAGCGGGCGTATGCCGACATGGGCGTCCTCGACGCGGCCAAGGGCGACCTGACCGCGCTGATGCGCCAGGACGAGGAGATCGCAGAGGAGTACGACCGCGAACTCGCCGCGCGCCGCGCCGAGGTCGACGCCGCCATTACGGGCGGCACGGAGGGCACCGAGAGCTGAGCGGGCCGGGTGCCAGCCGGGACGCCGTACGATCAGCAAGCAGCGGTCCACGACTGCGGGTGGCGAAAGGGGGAGCGCGTGTCCGATGCGGTGCGGGACCCGGAGGCCGGCGCGAAGGCCAGCCCGATGCCGGGCTTGCCCGGGTTTCCACGGTTCCCCGCCGGTTTCGGCTGGGGGGCCGCCACGGCGTCGTACCAGATAGAGGGTGCGGTCACCGAGGACGGGCGTGGCCCTTCGATCTGGGACGACTTCTGCCACCTGCCGGGAAAGATCCGAGATGGGCACACCGGTGACGTGGCGGCCGACCACTACCACCGGTGGCGGGACGACGTGGCGCTGATGGCCAGGCTCGGCCTGACCGCGTACCGGTTCTCCATCGCCTGGCCGCGGGTGCAGCCGTCCGGCTCCGGCGAGGTCAACAAGCCGGGCCTGGATTTCTACGACCGTCTCACCGACGCGCTCTGCGCCGCGGGCATCACTCCGGTCCCGACGCTCTTTCACTGGGACCTTCCTTCCGCGCTCGAGCAGGCCGGCGGCTGGCTGTCCCGTGACACCGCGCACAGGTTCGCCGACTACGCGGGGATCGTCGCCGCCAGGCTCGCCGACCGGGTACCGATGTGGATCACGCTGAACGAGCCCTTCGTGGTCATGACGTCCGGCTACTGGCTCGGTGTCCACGCGCCGGGCAAACGGCTCATGCTGCACGCACTTCCTGCCGCGCACTACCAGTTGCTCGGGCACGGCCTCGCCAACCGGGCACTGCGCGCGGCCGGGGCCGGCCAGGTCGCGATCACCAACAACTACTCGCCGGCGCTGCCAGCGAGCGACGACCCGGCCGATGTGGCCGCGGCGTGCGCCTACGACGTCCTGCACAACCGGCTGTTCACCGATCCCGTGCTGCTCGGCCGCTACCCGGATCTGGGCGGTTTCGGCCCGGAAGCGGCGGGCCTGCTGCCCGTCGAGGACGGCGATCTCGACGTGATCGCCACACCCGTGGACGCGATCGGGCTGAACTACTACAACCCGACCCGCCTGTCCGCGCTGGCGGGCTCGCCGCTGCCGTTCAAGAGGGAGCCGATTCCCGGCTACCCGGTGACCGCGTTCGGCTGGCCGGTGATCCCTGACGGGCTCCGCGGCATCCTGATTGAGCTTCGGTCCAGGTATGGTGGCGCGCTCCCTCCCATCTACGTCACGGAGAACGGCTGCTCCCGCGATGACGTCCCGGCCGCCGACGGCACCGTGGCCGATCCCGAACGGATCAGCTACCTCGAAGGGCACATCCGCGCGGTCCACGAGGCGATGACCGCAGGCGTGGACGTGCGCGGCTACTTCGTCTGGTCACTGATCGACAATTTCGAGTGGGCCGAGGGATACCGCCAGCGGTTCGGGCTCGTGTATGTCGACTTCGACACGCAGGCGCGCTTGGACAAGGACTCGTACGTCTGGTACCGGGATCTCATCGCCGCCCAGCGCGGCTGACCCCGGTACACGGCCGGGCCCTGGCCACGCCTGGGAGGAGGGACGTTCGGTCCCTGCTTGGGGGCCGGACGCCGGCTGTTACGTGGGGGGCGGCGTGCGAAACTGACACACACAATCGCTACATGCGGGATTATTGCGCCGCGTACACCTGGCCACCTGGCGCGGCAATCCTGACGATATGCAGGGAAACGGTATGAGTGTAGTTGGGAAGTCCTTCCAGGAATGGACGCTTCGCTACGACGGATTCGTCCCGGAGCAGGAAGGGCTGCGGGAGGCCCTCTGCACCCTGGGCAACGGCTACTTCGCCACCCGCGGCGCGGCGGCGGAATCGCGAGCGGACGGAACCCACTACCCGGGAACTTACATCGCGGGCTGTTACAACGAGCTGCAGACCGAGATCGCGGGCCGGACGGTGGAGAACGAGAGCCTGATCAACGCGCCGAACTGGCTCCCGATGACCTTCGCCGCCGAGGACGGGCCCTGGCTCGACCTTGGCGAAACGGAGGTGCTTCAGCACGAGCAGGCGCTTGACCTGCGCCGCGGCGTGCTGACCCGCAAGCTGCGGATCCGCGACAGCCAGGGCCGCGTCACGCGCGCCACGTGCCGCCGCTTCGTGCACATGGGGGCCGCGCACCTCGCCGCGATGGAGATGACGATCGTGCCGGAGAACTGGTCAGGACGGCTGCGCGTCCGGTCGGAACTCGACGGCACGGTTGAGAACACCGGCGTCCCCCGTTATCAGCAGCTGGCCAGCCGCCACCTCGTGCCCATCGAGGCGCGCAGCCTCGACGCCGCGTCCGTGTTGCTTGTGGTGGAGGCCAACCAGTCGCACATCCGCATTGGCGAGGCGGCCCGCACCCGTCTGTTCCGCAACGGGGGGCGCGTTGACGAGGCCCTGACCGTGATCGGTGAGCGAGGGCGGATCGGCCACGAAATGGTGGTCGAGGTCGCCGCGGAGGACGAGATCACGGTAGAGAAGACCGTGGCCATCGCCACGTCGCGGGACCACGCGACCTCGGACGTGGCCGTGACGGCGGCCGGCTGGCTGGAGACGGCGGACTCGTTCGACGAAATGCTCGGGCGGCACGTTCTCGCGTGGGCCCAGCTGTGGGCGCGCTTCTCGATCGAACTGCACGACAGCGAGGTCGATTGGATGCTGGAGGTGCTGCGGCTGCACATTTTCCATCTGCTGCAGACGGTCTCGCCCAACAGCATGGACCGCGACGTCGGTGTCCCCGCGCGCGGGCTGCACGGCGAGGCCTACCGCGGGCATGTCTTCTGGGATGACATGTTCGTGTTCCCGGTCCTGAACCTGCGGCTGCCCGAGCTGAGCCGGTCCCTGAAGTCCTACCGCTACCGTCGCCTGCCCGCCGCCAGGCGAGCGGCGCGCGATGCCGGTCACGTGGGCGCCATGTACCCATGGCAGTCCGGCAGCGACGGGAGGGAGCAGAGCGCGCTCCTGCATCTCAACCCGAAGTCTGGCCGCTGGCTGCCCGACACGACCTACCTGCAGCGCCACGTTGGCATCGCGGTCGCCCGCAGCGCCTGGCTATATTACCAGGCCACCGGTGACCGCGAGTACCTCGCGCTGCAGGGCGCCGAGATGATCCTCGAGATCGCCCGATTCTTCGCAAGCACCGCCGCTTACGATCGCGCAAGGGACCGGTACCTCATCCGGGGGGTGGTGGGCCCGGACGAGTTCCACACCAGCTACCCAGACTCCCCCGACCCGGGGATCGACAACAACGCCTACACCAACGTGATGACGACCTGGCTGCTGCTTCGCGCCATCGAGGCACTCGACCGGCTGCCCGACCACCGCCGGACCGAGCTCACCGAGAAGCTGGGCCTGACAGCGACGGAGCTCGAACGGTGGGAACACATCTCCCGCCGCATGTTCGTCCCGTTCCACGCGGGCGGCATCATCAGCCAGTTCGAGGGATACGACGACCTGAAGGAACTCGAGTGGGAGGACTACCACGTCAGGTACGGCGACATCAGCCGACTCGACCGCATCCTCGAGGCCGAGAATGACACACCGAACCGGTACAAGGTCTCCAAGCAGGCCGACGTGCTCATGCTGTTCTACCTGCTGTCCGCCGACGAACTCGCCGGCCTTTTCGACCACCTCGGCTACCCATGGGATCCGGGCAGCATCCCAACGACGATCGACTACTACCTGGCCCGCACGTCCAACGGCTCGACCCTCAGCACCCTCGTCCACGCATCGGTGGCGGCCCGGGCCCACCGGGAGCAAGCAGTGGAGTTTTTCGTCGACGCGCTGCGCAGTGATGTCGCCGACGTCCAGGGCGGCACCACGGCCGAGGGCATCCACCTCGCGGCGATGACCGGCACCGTCGACGTGCTGCAGCGGTGCTTCGCCGGCGTGGAACTGCGCGACGACGTCCTGTGGCTGAATCCGTTCTGGCCGAAGCGCCTCGGCACGCTCCAATTCCACATCTTCTACCGCGACCACGTGATCGCCCTGAGTGTCGCGGAGCGCACGGTACGGGTCAGCAGCGGTCCAGGGAGCTTCCCGCCCATCCGCGTCGGCTGCCGCGGCCAAATGCGCGATCTCACTCATGGGCAGAGCCTGGAGTTCTCGCTCCGGGACTGACCGGTCCCCTGGTCAGCCGGAAGGACCGGACCTTTGCAGATGCCTGGCACGCTGAGCAGGGACGGACTACCTGCGCCACAGAAACCAGCGTGGCCGACTTGGCCGGCCGCTTCGCGTCAGACAGGCTCGGGGTGTGAACACCAGAAAGCGGCCCGGTGCGAGGCCGCGAAACGACCCGGCACAGTACGAGGATCTCGCCGACCAGTGGTGGGAACCCCGCGGCGCATTCGCCATGCTGCACTGGCTCGCGGCGGCGCGCGCGGCGCTTGTCCCGCCCGCGGCGCGGCCGGGCGCGGTGCTGCTCGACGTCGGGTGCGGCGGCGGGCTGCTTGCGCCGCGCCTGAACGGAGCCGGCTACGCGCACGTGGGCATCGACCTGTCGCCGTCCGCGGTCGGCATCGCCCGCGGGCATGGACTGCGGTATGTCGTGCGCGGCGATGCGCACACGCTGCCGCTCGCCGATGAAACAGCCGATGTGGTCGCGGCGGGCGAGATCCTGGAGCACGTTACGGATCTTTGCACGGTAGTCGGCGAGTGCTGCCGGGTGCTGCGGCCCGGCGGAACGCTCATCGTCGACACGCTCGCCGACACCAGGCTCGCCCGGGTGCTCGCCATCTCGGTCGCCGAACGGCTTCCTGGCGGCGCGCCGCCAGGCCTGCACGACCCCGCGCTCTTTGTGGACAGGCGGGCGCTGACGGCCGAATGCGCCCGCCACGGCGTACCGCTCCGCCTGCGCGGGCTGCGGCCGCATGTCCGCGACGCGGCGCGCTGGCTCGCACGGCTCCGGCCGGACGTCCGGATGGTACCTGCCCGCTCGACGTCGGTGCTGTTCCAGGGCATCGGGGTAAAGGAAGGTTCATGACACCACGCGACGCCATCGAAGCGGCACGGAAGCTGGCCCCGCGCCTTGCGACACGTGCCGCAGGCTACGACGCCGGGGGCGCGTTCCCTGCCGACGACTTCGCCGACCTCGCCGACGCGGGCCTGCTCGGCCTGATGGTGCCGGCCAGGCTGGGCGGCGTCGGCGCCGGCTTCGCCGACTACGCCGAGGTGGCGATGGCGCTCGCGGAAGGAAACCCCGCCACCGCCCTCATCTACAACATGCACGCGTCGGTCACCGGAGCCCTCGCGCTCATGCCGGACGAAACGGCTCGGGCGCTCGGCGCGGGAGAGGAGTTCTTCGCCTACCGCGACGGCGTGCTGCGCGCCGCCGCGGGCGGCGCGCTCTACGCGGTGGCGATGTCGGAACGCGGGATCGGGTCGCGGCTGTCACAGGTGCGCACGTCGTACGCGCCGGCTCCTGAGGGCTGGCACATCAGCGGCAGCAAGGCGTTCTGCTCAGGCGCGGGACACGCGCAGGCCTATCTGGTCGCCGCCAGGCGCGATGACAACGTCAGCTACTTCCTGGTGCCCGCGGGCGAAGGTATCAGGGTCGAGCAGACCTGGGACTCGCTCGGTATGCGGGCGACAGGCAGCCATGATCTGCACCTCGACGTCACCGTCCGGCGGGATGCCCTGCTCGGCGGGGTCGAGGGAATCACCCTGCTGATCGCCCAGGTGATGCCGCAGTGGCTGGTGGCCTCCTACGCCGCGGTCTACGCGGGGCTCGCTCGTGCCGCGGTGGACACCGCCGCCGCCGACCTGGCTGGCCGCGGTCTCGGCAGCGCCGGCGCCGTGCGCTCCCGCCTCGGCCGCGCCGACGCGCAGGCCTGCGCCGCGCGTGAGGTGGTGCGGCGGGCGGCACGCCAGGTGGACGCCGAACCCGATGCCGGCGCCACGAGCCGCTGGATCTGGCGCGCCAAGCTCGTCGCAGGCGACACCGCCCACGAGGTCGCCGCGTCCGCGCTCGAGGCCTGCGGCGCGTCGGCGACGCGCCGTGGCCACCCACTGGAGCGGCTGTACCGCGACGCACGGTGCGGCGCGCTGCAGCCCGCGACCAGCGACGTGTGCGCCGACTGGCTCGGCTGCGCCGTTCTCGGTCTCGACCCCGACGCGGAAACACCGCGGTGGTGACGCTGGCGGCGGTCGCCCATTCGGTGCCTCCGGCCTGCCGCCAGCAGGATCTATGGGACGGGTTCTTCCGTGCGCACTACCGCGGTGACCCTCGCGCGGAACGGATCTGGCAGGGCAGCGGGGTGCGGACCAGGCACGGTGTCGCGATCCCGCCGGACCTCGACGTGTCAGGCTGGGGAACCGGCGACCGGATGGCCATGTACGGCGAGGCTTCTGTGCCGCTCGGCAAGGAAGCGGTGGCCGCGGCCCTTGACGGGGCGGCCTGCGGGCGGACGAGGTGGGCCTGTTCGCCGTCGCGTCGTGCACCGGCTACATCACCCCCGGGCTCGACATCATGGTCGCGCGTGACCTCGGCATGGCCCCTGACGTGCACCGGCTGCTGATCGGGCACATGGGCTGCTACGCCGCGCTTCCGGGGATCGGAACGGTGGCCGACTTCGCGCACGCGCGCGGACGGCCCGCCGTGCTCCTGTGTCTCGAACTGCCCAGCCTGCACGTTCAGCCGGCCTCACCGGGCCACGCCGATCTCACCCAGGTGGTCGCGCACGCGCTGTTCGGCGATGCCGCCGCGGCCGCCGTCGTCACCCCGCACGGCCCGGGATTGGAGGTCGCGGACCTGACCGCTGTCACCGACACGACCGCGAGCGGCTACATGACGTGGGACGTGACCGACCACGGCTTCCGCATGGCGCTGTCGCCGCGGGTACCCGGCGTGCTCGCCAGGCACGTGCACCATGTCGTCACCGGGCTGCTCGGCCGCCATGGGCTCGGCATCGCCGACATCGCGGCCTGGGCCGTGCACCCTGGCGGGCCGCGCATCCTGGATGTCGTCGCGGACCGGCTCGCCCTGCCCCGGGGTGCGCTCGACACCTCACGCGCGGTGCTACGCGACTACGGGAACTGCTCCTCGGCCACCGCGCTGCTGCTGCTCGAGCGGCTGCGGCCGGCGCTGCCGCCAGGCGCGCACGTGGTGACGCTGGCTTTCGGGCCCGGGCTGACACTGCAGGCGGCACTGCTGCGGCTGGCCGGTTAGCGGCCGGGACCTCAATCGCCGAGCTCGGTGCGGCGGTCCGGCCCGGCAAGGCGCTCAAGCCGGGCGAACATGCGCTCACCGCTCCTGCGCGCGGCCAGCCGCAGCACAGGCGGCGCGAACAAGGACAGTGCGTACTCGAGCCTCGCCTCCGCGCTGACGGGGACGAGCGGGCGGTTGCCGCGCACCGCACCCGTCACGGCGAGCGCGACCTTGTCCGGCGGGTAGTTACGCAACGCCATGGCCCGCGCCGCGCCGGACCTCAGGCGCTCCTCCATGGTCTTGTCCACGCCGACATAGTGCGCGGCCCGCCCGATCCCGGTGCTGGTGAATCCCGGGCAGATCGCGGTCACGCCGATTCCGGCGCCAGAAAGCTCGGCACGGACGCACTCGCTGAGCATCCGTACCGCTGCCTTCGTCGCGGAGTAGGTGGCCAGCATCGCAGAAGGGGCGAAGGCAGCGGCCGAGGCGATGTTCACAATGTGGCCGCCCTCGCCACGCTCCGCCATCTGCGCACCGAACAGCCGGCACCCGCGCATTACCCCCAGCAGGTTCACATCGACGATGCGCCGCAGGTCCTCCTCGGTGTGCGCGAGGAACGAGCCAGCGACGGCGATGCCGGCGCTGTTGACAACCACATCGGGCACCCCGCAGGCGTCGCGCACCCAGGCGGCGAACCGCTCCATCTCACCGGCCGCGGCGACGTCCACCTGGTACGGCAGCGCGGCGCCACCGAGTGAGGCGACGGCCTCGCAGGTCTGCCGCGCGGCGGCGACGTCGATGTCGGCGGCGACGATCTCCGCCCCGCCCCCGGCGAAGGCGAGCGCGCTGGCCCGCCCGATCCCGCTGCCCGCGCCCGTAACGACGACAAGATGGCCACCGAACGGCTTCGCGGCGCGGCTTACATCCGCGCGGCGCAGCGCCCGGGTGGCAGGCCCGCCCTCGACGTGATCGGCGAACTCGGCGATCCACCGTGCGAGCCGTATCGGATGCGTACGCGGTACCCAGTGCCCCGCGCTGATCTCGCGGCGCCATAGCCTGGGCGCGTAACCTGCGACCGCCAACTGAGTCCGCCGCGAGATGAACGGGTCGCGGGTTGCCACGACGACCTGGACGGGCACGTCAACATGCACGGGCCGGGCGCGGCCGGGCCGCGCGCCGATGTTCGCGCGGTAGAGCGCGAGGCCGTGGACCGCGTCACGGGTGATGGTGCGGGCTGGATGGCCCGGCCGGGGCTGAACCCCACCGCTCGCCTGGAGGATCCGGCCCCAGTAATGGCCGAGCCCGGCACGCCAGGTGATCTCGGGCACGATGGGTAGCTGGAAGAATCCGATGTACCACCACCGGCGTATCTGGCCCCCGACATCGGCCAGACCGCGTGGACCGCTCACCGCGCGGCGGCGCAGCCAGGCGGCGACCTGGTCGAGCGACGGCCCACCCGCGGACGTGAGGGAGGCGATCCTGCCCGCGAGCCTTGTCTGGGCGACCGCTTCCCACGCCTGGATGGAGCCCCAGTCGTGGCCGACCAGATGCACCGGGCGGCCCGGGCTCACCTCGTCGATTACCGCAGCGAGATCGGCGACAAGCCTCGCCAGCCTGTACCCTTGCGTGCCGCGGGGCGCCGTTGACGCCCCGGCGCCGCGAACGTCGTAGGTGATGACGTGAAAGCGCCCTGCGAGGTCTCCCGCGACCTCGTCCCACACCGAACTGGTGTCCGGGTAGCCGTGGACGAGAAGGACGGGCGGACGGCTGGCGTCGCCACGTTCGGTAACGGCGAGCCGCACCTCACCCGTGTCAACTGTCCGGTGCCTCGGTGACCCCTGCTCCTGCCGCACCGGCCCTCCTCATCACAGACTTCGCGTCACAGTGACCGTACGCTACATGACGGCTATTGAACACCCAGTGCAACAGCCGTCGATGAGGCCATCGTGCGGCCAGGAACGCCGGGTACGGACGGCCCTGACCTGGCCCTGACCAGCCAGCCGGCCGATCCGGCCCGGGCCGCCACCGCCTGTTTCCGCTGGCAGCAAAGCCGGGCAGTTGCCTAGCTATTGTTGCTGTACGCGTAATTTTCCTCATGGCACCCCTGTCATTCGCGATCACGCGCTGTCACCCATTTATGGACCGTTTGTTGCTGTACGAATTGACTTAAGTAGTCGTGAGGGCGGCGAACGCATGCGCTTCCTCGGCTATGCTGCCGATCCGGGCGGGCAGATCGTTGATAGCACAGATGCACAGATCTCATTGGAAGGACCGTATTGGACGCTCAGCGTCTTAAGGACAATTTCTCACGAGTCGCTATGCATGGTGACGAAGTTGTCCTTTTCTTCTATTCAGACCTTTTTCTCCGCAACCCGGAGCTGCGTGACCTCTTCCCGGTCTCGATGGCCGCGCAGCGGGACAGGCTCCTTAACGCACTTGGCCGGATCGTCTCTGACGTCGACCGCCTCGACAGGCTCGTCCCTTACGTTCAGGCCCTGGGCCGTGACCACCGCAAGTTCGGCACCCTTGCCGAACACTACGGCGCGGTCGGGGTGAGCCTGATCGCCACGCTGGCCCATTTCAGCGGGCCGGAGTGGACAAATGATCTTGCCGCCTCGTGGGCGGCCGCGTACGGCATGGTCGCACAGGCCATGACCGATGCGGCGCGGGAGGACGAGGGCCGCCACCCGCCCTGGTGGGACGCCACGGTCATCCATCATGAGCTGCGGTCGTCCGACATCGCCGTTTTCCGCGTATCGACGTCCGAGCCGCTGCCCTACGAGCCGGGTCAGTCTGTGGCGATCGAGTCGTCGGAACGGCCGCGGATCTGGCGCCTGTTCTCGATGGCAAACGCACCACGCCGCGATGCGGTACTCGAGTTCCATGTCCGCATGATCGCCGGAGGCGCACTGAGCCCCGCACTGACACGGAACCTTGTGACAGGCTCGCGCCTCAGGCTGGGCGCGCCGGTCGGCGAGTTCACGCTGGACACCACATCCGGCCGTGACGTGCTGCTCGTAGCCGGGAGCACGGGACTGGCTCCGCTCAAGGCGATCGCGGAGCAGATCGCCGGGCTGGCGCAGGCGCCCAACGTGCACCTGTTCTGCGGCGCGCGTACCCGCGATGGCCTCTACGACCTGCCCGAACTGGAAAAGCTGGCCGCACGCCTGCCAAGGCTCACGGTCATACCCGCGGTCGCGGCGGACCCGGCCTACGGGGGTGAACACGGGGTGCTTTCCGACGTCGTGGCCCGGCGGGGACCGTGGCAGGGCCACGACGCCTACGTGTGCGGGTCGACGTCCATGGTCACGGCGACCGCCACCCGCCTCGCCTCGCTCGGCGTCCCGCGCGGCCAGATCCACATCGAGGACTTCGGTTGGAGCCAGCAATGACCACTACCTTCAGCAGCGATGACCGGCTGACGCCTGACCAGGTGGAGTCGATCGCGTTCCAGCAGACACGCCTTGGCCGCCGCGGGCTCGACGAGGAGCAGGTCCGCGTCTTCTGCGTCCACGTGCACCGCGAACTGGTCCGGCTGCTCACCGAGAAGGCCGCGCTCTACGAGGAAGTGCAGCGGCTGCGCGGCAGGCTCAGGGAATCAGGGGCGAAGGCCGGTGACGCCGGCACGGCAAAGCCTGAGGATGCGCATGTCCTCGCGGTACGCATCCTGTCCAAGGCACAGCAGACCGCCGACCGTTACGTCGCGGACGCCCAGCAATACAGCCGCCAGCTCGCAGAGGACGCCCACAGGCACCGGGATGAAGTCCTTTCGCAGGCCCGCTCGCACGCCGCGCTGCTGCTCGAGGAGGCGGACGCGGGTGCCACGGGCGCTGCCACGGCGGCGGCCGCGTCAAGCAGGCCGCTCACCGCGGCGGAGCGCCAGGACCTTGAAGCCGAGCTCGCCTACCTGCGCACGTTCAGCGACGTGTACCGCACGCACTTACGTGCCTACCTCGAAGCGCTGCTGCGCAACGTCCACGAGTGGGAGAGCGCGGAGAGATCCTCACTGGCCAGCGTGCGGGCCGGGCTGCCGCGGATGCAGTGAAAGCTTCCCTGAGCCCGCGCTGTGCCCGCATGCCAGGAGCGCCGCGGATCGCGCGAAGCAGGCACGCATGACAGGCGCCCGAGCGGCATGCGGAGGGTATCTCGACCGCGTGCCGTGTCATGCCGTCAAGGACGGACTCCCCTCGGCAAGCTCGTCGGCGCGGCCCTCCGAGACTGATCCAAATCAACGGCGTCAGCGGTTCAGGACGTCGGCCCGCACGCTTGCCGCGACGGCGGCCGCCGCGGCGATGTCGCCGTCGGCCGCGCCAAGCTCCCTCAGTGTCGCGGCAAGATACTCGAGCACCTTGTCGAAATGCTGGTCGCCCAGGCCCGCGAGCCTCGCGTGCGCGGCCCGGAGGTCGTGCCCGGTGTACTCATTCGGCCCGCCGAGCGCCAGCGTGAGGAAGGCGGCCTGCTTCGAGACCTGGCGGTCCATGTCGACGCCGGTGAAGTAGGGTCCGAGTAGCGGGTCAGAAAGGACTCTCCGGTATAAAAGCTCCGCCGCCGCCTCGATCGCGGGTGCGCCACCGAGGCGTTCGTACAGGCTGGTGTCTGCCGTCATGCGTTGTTTATACAATGTTTCACCATTTGCTGACACGTCTTCGTGAATCATCCTGCTGAACACAGCTGGCCGGGCGGGGCCTTGCCCAGCCCGGCCAGCCAGAGTCTAATTATACTTAGCCTGTTAGTAATCAGCCGCCATTGACGGTCTTGGCCACACGCGCACCGAGGTCCGGGTGGACGCTGCGCCAGTATTCAATGACCCGCGGCGCATCTCGGGCGTCACACCCGCGTTGCCGTGGTTGACGATGTTGGTGACCAGATCGCTCCATCCGGACACGGGGCAGGGTGCCGCTGATCGCGGCCCCAAGTCGGCCCCAGCAACGGGCCATCGCTGGGTCAGAGGACGTCCGCCCATCGGCGCGCGACACCGCCAGCACACCTGCGGGCCGTGGAGCCGTTATGTATCAGGGGCTGTGACCGCACCCCCCGCCGCGGCGCCATCGGTGTGATCGGATGGCAACATGGAGCGCCTGAACCAGCAGCTGCGGTTCATCAAGGAGATCGACCGGCTGAAGACCGTGCTGAGGCAGAGCCCACTCGTCGACGCGTCAAGGCGGGAGAACTCCGCCGAGCACTCCTGGCATCTTGCTGTAATGGCCGTCACTCTCGGCGAGCACGCGCCGCACGGAACCGACCTGAACCGTGTGATCACCATGGTACTCCTGCACGACATCGTCGAGATCGACGCGGGCGACACGTTCCTCTACGCTACGGACGCCGCGCTTGCCAAGGCGGAGCGGGCCGAGCGCGCCGCCGCGGACCGGATCTTCGCGCTGCTTCCCGCCGACCAGGCCGCAGCGCTGCGCGCGATCTGGGACGAGTTCGAGGACCGGCGCACAACGGAGGCGCGGTTCGCCAGGGCGCTTGACCGGCTGCAGCCGATGCTCGCCAACTACCACACCGGCGGCGGAACGTGGCGCATCCACGGCGTCACCGCCGATCAGGTGCTCTCCAAGGTGCGCCTCATCGAGGACGGCTCTGCAGCCCTTGGCCGTTACGCGAGGGAACTCGTCACGGCCTCGGTGGAAGAGGGGTTTCTCGCACCCGCCCCAACTCACCTGAATCGCGGTTAGCGTGCACACACGGCAGATTCGGCCTATCCACGCAGTCTGCGGCTGATCGGCACGGACCGCGCGGGCAGGCAGGCAGACAGCCGCGAAATCCTGATCGCTACACCCGGCTGGTACGACCTTTGCCGCCTCGCCGAACTGCCTGACGGCAGGCCGGTGCGCCGCGAACTCGGCTACATCAGCGATCTAGGTCCACGCGCGCTATCATCGCTTGTAACTCTTGCAGATGCATGACCTAATGCACGTGCAAACGGGTGGTGCACCCAATGGCGGTGAGTGCGTCGGAGGTACGGCGCGCGGTGATCGAGCCGACGTGGCGCGGGGACGGAAGGAGCCATGGGGGAGAGGTGATCGAAGTCCAGCCTGAGGGCGGTCCCACCGTTCTTCGCATCCTGCTCGGCTCCCAGCTACGCCGCCTGCGAGAGGCCAAGGGCATCACGCGCGACGAAGCCGGGTACACCATCCGGGCCTCCGGTTCAAAAATCAGCCGGATGGAACTCGGTCGCGTAAGTTTCAAGGAGCGCGATGTCGCCGACCTGCTCGCACTCTACGGTGTCACCGACCGTGACGAACGCGAGGCGCTTCTCGATCTTGCCCTAAAGGCCAACTCTCCCGGCTGGTGGCACAGGTACAACGATCTGCTCCCCGGCTGGTTCCAGGTCTACGTCGGGCTGGAGGACGCGGCCACGCTGATCCGGACCTATGAGGTCCAGTTCGTGCCCGGGCTGCTGCAAACGGAGGATTACGCCCGGGCGATCATGAGCATCGGCCAGGCGGGCGCGGCGGCAGACGAGGTCGACCGCAGAGTCCGGCTGCGAGCCGAGCGCCAGAAGCTGCTCACCCGCACGGGCGGCGCTCCACGACTGTGGGCCGTGATCGACGAGGCGGCCCTGCGGCGCCTGATCGGCGGCCCGGACGTCATGCGGGCCCAGCTCGGGCATCTCCTCGATGCGCTGAAGCTCCCGAATGTCACCCTCCAGATCATGCCGTTCCGCACCGGCGGGCACGCGGCAGAGGGTGGCCCGTTCACACTCCTGCGCTTCCCCGAGCCTGACCTACCAGATGTGATCTACGTAGAGCAGCTCACGAGCGCCCTCTACCTCGACCGACGTGACGACATCGACACATATACCGAGGTGATGGAGCGGCTCTGCGTGGAAAGCGAACCCCCCGAACGCACCGCCGAGATCATCAGCAAGATCATGGAGGACACAGCGTGACAGACGCATACAACGGGATGCCCGCCCGGAATCTGCGCGAGGCGGCCTGGCTAAAGAGCAGCCACAGCAACTCACAGGGGACCTGCGTGGAGATGGCCAAGCTGCCGGACGGTCAGATCGCGGTGCGGAACTCACGGCACCCAGAGGGCCCGGCACTGGTCTACACGTGTGCCGAGATCGAAGCTCTCATCAAGGGCGCACAGGACGGAGACTTCGACAATCTCATCGTGTGACAGCCGGAAGGAGCGCAGCTAGTCACCCATTCCCCGCGCCGGGCGGTCCTCCGGCCTGCGCGGGGCGGGATGCTCGACAAGCGCAAGCACGCGGTTCGCCATGAATCGTGCCGTCCTTACCGCAGTCCCCCCACGCGTTACCTCGGTCACCTCTATCATGCCGCGGCGGGTCACCACCTCCACCCTGCGGCCCGCTCGCGTGGCGGTGACCTCATAGCTCCGGACAGCATCACCCGCGTCGATGACGATCTCGACCCAGTCACCCTTCACGACAGCCTCCGGCAGCGAGAACCGTTGGTCGCGCTGCTTGGTTCACACCGCGGCGAACTGCGTCCTCGCATGTCACCGATGGTAGGCCCGGCACTGACACTGCCGGGATGTCTCGCCTGGGTCCCGGATGGCGCCTGGTCTGCGGCAACTCCAGCAGGCAGGGCGACGTCTCGCGCGGCGCGAGATTGCCCTGGCCCGGGGACCGGCGAGGTTGACGCGGCAACGCCTGGAGCGCCGCGCGGGCGACAGGCGTCAGCTGCCCAGCGGGAACCTCTTCAGACTTCCTGGCCCGGTGTCCTCGTCGGCCGCTCCGGGCATCGCCTGCGGATCAGACCCGTCGCGGGACACGGCGCCGTCCGCGCCGGTGAGCGAACCAAACAAGCCGCCCAGCCCTTCGAGTGCCTTGCCCACCTCACTCGGCACGATCCACAGCTTGTTGGCATCGCCCTTGGCGATCTGCGGCAGGGTCTGCAGGTACTGGTAGGCGAGCAACTGCCGGTCCGGGTTGCCGTCGTGAATCGCCTTGAAGACCGTGGTGATCGCCTGCGCCTGCCCGCGCGCGCGTGCAGCCTGCGCCTGCGCGTCCGCGTTCGCACGGACGACGGCCGCCTCCGCCTCGCCCGTCGCCTTGAGCACGGCGGCCTGCTTCTCCCCCTCGGCCGTCAGGATTGCGGACTGCTTCGAACCCTCCGCGCTGAGGATCGCGGCGCGCTTGTCGCGCTCCGCCCGCATCTGCTTCTCCATCGAATCCTGGATCGACGTCGGCGGCTCGATGGCCTTCAGCTCCACCCGGCCGACCCTGATACCCCACTTACCCGTCGCCTCGTCGAGCTCACGCCGCAGTTCGTCGTTGATATGGTCCCGTGAGGTCAGGGTGGTTTCCAGATCGATGCCGCCGACCACATTGCGCAGCGTCGTGACCGTCAACTGCTCCACGGCCGTGATGAAGTTCGCGATCTCGTAGGTTGCGGCCTTCGCATCTGTCACCTGGAAGTAGATGACCGTATCGATCGCAACTACCAGGTTGTCCTTGGTGATGACCGGTTGCGGCGGAAAGCTGACCACCTGTTCCCGCAGGTCGATGAGCGGCCGCAGGCGGTCGACCATAGGCACCACGATGTTCAGTCCAGCGTGCAGGGTCCGGTGGTAGCGGCCGAACCGCTCCACGATCCCGGCCATTGCCTGCGGCACCACCCGGATCGTCTTGACCACGATGAACCCGGCGAGTGCCACCACGATAAGTGCGACGATGGCGGTCACAATGGTCATGGCGCCTCAGCTCCGTTCATGACGGCTCATTTGCCTCAGCGCCGATGATGCGGCAGTACCACCACGAATCCACCACACCCACGTGTGAACGGCGCCCACAGTGTTGATGGTAAGTCGAGATATCGCTGTCAGTCATCGCCGTTTCGCGACAATGTGATCGCCAGGGGCGCACGCCGCCACGCGCGCGGGCGATGATTACGGGCATGTGAATCAATACGGGTATATGGCGCGCGCTGTCCATCGCGACTGACGGTGCTCGATCATCAGCGGCACGCCAAAGCACCTGGACAGATTACGCTCGGTGAACACCTCCGTGAGCGGCCCGGCCGAGACCACGCTGCCCCTGCGCAGCAGCATCGCGTGCGTGAACCCGTCAGGTACCTCCTCCACATGATGCGTGACAAGCACCGACGTGGGCGCGTTCGGATCGCGGGCCAGCATGCCGAGCCGGCGTACCAGGTCCTCACGCCCGCCGAGGTCGAGGCCGCGGCCGGCTCGTCGAGCAACAGAACCTCGGGGTCCGGCATCAGTGCGCGGGCGATCTGCACACGCTTGCGCTCACCCTCCGACAGGGTCCCGAACCGGCGTCTGATCAGGTGCGCACAGCCAAGGGCGTCGAGCATCTCGACGGCGCGTGTGACATCGGATGACTCGTATTCCTCCTGCCACCGGCCGAGAACCGCGTAGGACGCGGTAAGCACCAGATCGATCACCTTCTCGCCCGGCGGCACCTTCTCCGCGACCGCGGCGCTCGAGAATCCGATCCGTGGCCGGAGTTCGAAGACGTCCACCTGGCCGAGGCGCTCGCCGAGAATCTCCGCCTCACCCTCGGTCGGGAACAGCAAGGAGGCCGCGACCTGCAGCAGGGTGGTCTTTCCCGCCCCATTCGGGCCGATCACAACCCAGCGCTCGTCGTCGTGTACTGTCCAGTCGAGATTTCGGAGCAGCATGTTGCCGTCGCGCCGGACGCCGACCCCACGAAGACGAAGCACCTCGTCGGACATCCAACCCCCTGACGCCAGCGGATCCTGCGAAACAAGAACCTACCGCGACCTGGGCGCGCTATCGCTATCTCCGAGACTCCACCCGTACATCGCTAGCGCTCAACGCCGCGATCTGGCACAAGTGGCAGATCGGGCGCACCCATCAAAAGATCTTTGATCGCCTACGATCACTGACCTGCCCAGATTCCCGGCCCGTGATCCGGGCGTGCTTGGCGCTGACCGTGAACTGGTGGGTGCGGGCAGGTTCCTGCGTCTTCCCCCCGAAAACGTCGTGACTGCGGGCGAAATGTCCGTTTTCCGCGACGTTTTCGGGGGGGAAGTTGTGTTGCTGGCCTGCAGGCGCCGGGCCGGTGGGTCTCATTTTCCGGTCAAACGATCCAGCGAGGCTCCGCCTCGGCCCGCGCACCATGGCTTTGCGCCTGCCCCGCGGGCGTGGCGAGCGGGCCCGCGGCCCCGGGAGCCAGCACAACGTTGCCGTCTGCGGCGGTGCGGATGGCACGGACGAGCGCCTCCGGATCGACGTCCTTGTAGAGGTATCCGGCGGCGCCTGCCGCCATGGCGGGCGCGACAGACCCAGCGCGCCGCCGTAGGCACTGCGCCGGCCCTTATCCCGAACGGCTCCGCAGCATGTCGCGGACAATGCCAGGCGGCCCCCGGCCGTCGGCGGCGCCACCTCACGACCGCCCCAGCGCAGGGTGACACGGCCAGCCGGCGCGGGTCCACCCCACATCCAGCACTCCCCCCAGACAGCCCCCCAGACGCCGCCAAGCCGCCGCGCCGCCCCGGCCCACCCCCAGAGCACCCAGCACCCCCATACAGCCCCAGGCGACGCCCAGCCGCGCCCGCCTGGCCCACACACCTCCAGAGAGACAGCCCCACCTCCGGAGAGACAGCCCCACCTCCAGAGACAGCCCCACCTCCAGACAGCCCCACCTCCAGACAGCCCCACCTCCAGACAGCCCCGCACGCGACGACCAGCCGCCGCCCTCTCCACGCCGCTTCCCGACGGGGCGTGGATCGATCGAGTTGCGCGAGGCGCGGGATCCCGCCACCGTCCCCCACGCGGGCGGAGCGGCCGGGACGGCGATCGATCTTCCTGGCGCCCGGCTGACCCTGAACGCTTGGGTGACCGGACGGTTGTGGCGGGCATGGCTGTCCACGGCCGTGATCCCCTACCTGCTGCGCCATGGCAGCCCGATCCGCTACTCGTACGTGTCCAGGGACTGGCCGGCGGAGGCCTACCAGACCGTGTTCGCGCTTGACGAGGGCTACCTCTGGCACGAGTTCGGGGACGTGCACCTCATCCTGCCCTGACCCGGCGAGATCCCTGCCCTGACCCGGTGGCGGCCCGCGATACCAGCCGACCTCCGGCCGGGTGGTCGCGGCCCAACGGCCAGGCCGGTAGCGTTCTGTCCGCAATGGATGTTCCACGTGTCACGCTGCTGATCACTCTTACCGGCCGCGACCGGCCGGGAGTGACGTCACGGCTCTTCACCGTCCTCGCCGCTCACCCACTCACCGTCATTGACATGGAGCAGGTCGTGATCCGGGGACGTCTGGTGCTCGGAGTGCTGCTGAGCTGTGACGGCCCTGTCGATCTCACCGCAGCACACCGGGTGGTCACGGAGGTCGCGGCCGACCTGGGCCTCGACGCCGAGATCACCATTGGCACCGGTGACGGTCGCGGCGGTAGCCGGCGGCGTGGGCAGCTGCACGTGACCGTGCTCGGCAGCCCGCTGCTCCCGTCCGCGGTGGCGGCGATCGCGGGCCGGATCGCCGCGGGCGGCGCCAACATCGACCGGATCGGCCGCCTCGCACTTTACCCAGTCACGTGCATCGAGCTCGACGTGTCCGGCGCCGACCCCCGGACGCTGCGCGCCGAGCTTTCCACGGAAGCCGTGATACAGCACGTTGACGTGGCGGTCCAGCGCAGCGGGCTACGCCGCCGTGCCATGCGGCTGATCGTCATGGACGTGGACTCCACGCTGATCCAGAGCGAGGTCATCGAGCTTCTCGCCAAGCGTGCCGGGTGCGCAGAGCGGGTCGCCGACGTGACAAACTCCGCCATGCGCGGCGAGATCGACTTCGCGTCGGCGCTGCGTGAGCGCGTTGCGCTGCTCGAAGGCCTTGACGCCTCGGTCCTTGACGAGGTCGGCCAGGAACTGCTGCTGACACCGGGCGCCCGGACCCTGATCAGGACGCTGAAACGGCTGGGGTACCGGTGCGGGATCGTCAGCGGCGGCTTCACCCAGATCACCGACGCCCTGGTGGAACGGCTCGGCATCGACTATTCGGCGGCGAACACGCTGGAGATAGCCGACGGGAAGCTGACGGGCAGGCTTGCAGGCCCCATCATCGACCGGGCGGGTAAGGCACGTGTGCTCGCGCGGTTCGCCGGCCAGGCGGGCGTTCCGCTCAGCCAGACTGTCGCGATCGGGGATGGTGCCAACGATCTTGACATGATCACGGCGGCGGGGCTCGGCGTCGCCTTCAACGCCAAGCCACTTGTACGCGACGCCGCCGACGCCTCGGTCAGCGTGCCGTACCTTGATTCGATCTTGTATATGCTCGGGATCTCCAGGGATGAGGTCGAGGCCGCGGACGCCGAGGACGCCTGATCCTCGCCGCGCGCCGTGAGCCGGCGCGGTCAGCTGGCGCCGTGAGCCGGCGCGGTCAGCTGGCGCCGTAGCCGGCGCTGTCAGCTGGCGCCGTGAGCCGGCGCTGTCAGCTGGTGCGGTGAGCCCGGCGCGGTCAGCTGGCGCGGTGAGCTGTCGCCCCGAGCTGGCGCCGTGTGCTGGCTCAAAGAGCGGCGCCCTTCGGTGTCCAGAACAGGCCCAGACGCCCACCCTCGGCCGACGTTTGCTCCCAGCGGCCTGGCAGATCGATCACAGCGAGGGCGCACGTCGGGAACACGACGTAATGGTCGCCGGTGAGGACGAGCACCAGTTCATGCACGGCTGGGTTGTGCCCGACGATCATCAGTGTGCGGACCTTCGCCGGAGTCTCCCTGATGATCTCAAGAAGATCCTCCGTCCCGGCGTCGTAGATCCTCGGGTCGTAGCTCACCCGGCCGGCCACGGAAGCCGGGTCCACGACTCCCACTGCCTTCGCCTTGCCCGTTGCTCCTGCCTTTCCGGCATCTCCAGCCCTGGCCGGTCGTGCCTTGCCCGGTGCACCCGGGTCGCCCGCCGACGCTTCGGGCGCGCCATCAGGGCCGCCCGCCGCACCTGCGGCCAGGTACTCCCAGGTTTGCGTGGTCCGGCTGGAATTGGAGGAGAGCCAGATCGGGAACGATCCCTGTATCCGCAGGAATCGGCCGACGGCGGCAGCGTCCCGCTGGCCCCGCCGGGTGAGTGGACGGTCAATGTCACGGAACCCGGGCTCGTGGGTCGCCTTCGCGTGCCGCAGCACGGCGAGTCGGTTCACTTCAGGCACTGTGCCCCTTCCAACGTCGCCCACGACCTGCGCCGACGGCCACACATCGCACCCTGCCGCATCATCGCAGGCCTCAACGGGCTAGGCGACGGACACAGCCGAGTCCCTCGCCGTCGAACGTGGCCAGCGCGGGCCGGGCCCAAGCGAGCCGGGGCGGGCGCCGGCTTCAGCCCTTGCGCTGACGCGCCGCCTTGCTGGCCTTGTCGGCCTGCCCTCCAGCCGCCCCGGGACCAGCGCCAGTGGCCGTGCCGGCTTCCACGGCACCGACCGGGCCGCCATCACCAGGACAGCGGGGCCGCCCGGTACGGCCTCAAGCTCGCCAGGCGCCGCACCGGGCGCCATGTGGGCCGCCCGCCGCTTGGAGACCAGGATCGCGCCGACCACGATCGCGAGGGCGACGAGGCTCACGAGGACGCGCAGCCACGTCTTGTTGCTGTATATCACGACACTCGGCGCGATGAGCAGCGAGACGAGGTTCATCACCTTGATGAGCGGGTTGATCGCCGGGCCCGCGGTGTCCTTGAACGGGTCGCCGACCGTGTCACCGATCACCGTCGCCGCGTGCGCCTCCGAGCCCTTGCCGCCATAGTTCCCGTCCTCGACCAGTTTCTTGGCGTTGTCCCAGGCGCCACCGGAATTGGCCAGGAAGACAGCCATCAGGGCGCCAGCGGCGATGGCACCGACCAGGAACGAGCCGAGCGGCCCGTAGCCGAAAGCGAATCCGATCGCGATCGGCGTGAGCACCGCGAGGAGGCCGGGAGTGGCGAGCTCGCGCAGCGAGTCGCGGGTGCAGATGTCGACGACCCGCCCGTACTCGGGCTTCTCCGTGAAGTCCATGATCCCCGGATGGTTGCGGAACTGGTCACGGACCTCCCTGACCACCCGGCCGGCGGCACGGCCGACGGCCATGATGAGGAGCCCGGCGAACAGGAACACGACCGACGCACCGATCATCACGCCGACGAGGATGTTGGGATGGTCCACCGAGAGGCTGAAGGCGGGGGCCCCCTTGGCCAGGGCTCCGACGACCGCCGTTTTGAAGGAGCCGAAGAGCGCGGTCGCGGCGAGCACCGCGGTGGCTATCGCGATTCCCTTGGTGATGGCCTTGGTGGTGTTGCCGATCGCGTCGAGGCGGGTGAGTACCTGCGCGCCCTCACCGGTCACGTCGCCGGACATCTCGGCGATACCCTGGGCGTTGTCGGAGACCGGGCCGAACGTGTCCATGGACACGATCACGCCGACGGTGGTCAGCAGGCCGGTGCCGGCCAGGGCGACCGCGAACAGGGCAAGCGTGGCGTTCCCCGTGCCAAGCAGGAAGGCGCCGTAAACCGCGGCACCGAGGAGCAGCGCCGAGTACACCGCGGACTCCAGGCCGACAGAAATGCCAGCCAGAATCACCGTCGCGGCGCCGGTGGTCGAAGTCTGGCCGATCTCCTTGACCGGGCGCCTGTTGGTCTCCGTGAAGTAACCGGTCAGCAACTGGATCGTGCTCGCAAGCACCAGGCCGATGAGGACGGCGCCGATGGCGAGCCACTGCGGGCTTCCCTTGTGAATCAAGATCGCCGGGTCGGTGACCCCCTTGAGGCCGCTGAACTTGCTCGGCAGGTAGAGGAACGCGACGATGGCGACCCCGATCGCCGAGATCACCGCGGAGACGAAGAAGCCGCGGTTGATGGCGGTCATGCCGCTGCGGTCGCCCTTACGCGGAGCGACAATGAAGATCCCGATGACCGCGGTGATGACGCCGACCATCGGGACGAGGAGCGGGAAGACCAGGCCCTGGTTTCCGAACGCGATCTTACCCAGGATCAGCGAGGCCACGAGCATCACCGCGTACGACTCGAACAGGTCGGCGGCCATGCCCGCGCAGTCACCCACGTTGTCACCGACGTTGTCGGCGATCGTGGCCGCGTTCCGCGGGTCGTCCTCGGGAATGTGCTTCTCGATCTTGCCGACGAGATCGGCGCCGACATCCGCCGCCTTGGTGAAGATACCGCCGCCGACACGCATGAACATGGCGAGCAGGGCGGCGCCGAAACCGAAGCCCTCAAGGACGCTCGGCGCGTTCGACTTGAAGATGAGCACGACGATCGCCGCGCCGAACAGGCCGAGGCCCACGGTGAACATGCCGGCCACGCCGCCGGTGCGGAAGGCGAGCCGCATCGCCCGGCGCTCGCCGCCTGCTTCACGCGCGGCCGCGGCGACCCGGACGTTGGCGCGCACAGCCAGCGACATTCCGGTAAAACCGGTCAACGCCGAGAAGAGCGCGCCGACAACAAAGAAGCAAGACCGGCCGATGCGGACGCCGAGCGTGTCGGCGGGCAGCAACAGGAGCAGGAAGGGAATCAGCACGACGAAAACGGCCAGGGTCTTGAACTGCCGGCGCAGGTACGCTGCGGCACCTTCCTGGACGGCTCGCGAGATCTCCTGCATCTTCTCGGTTCCCTGGTCAGCCGCCAGTACGTTCCGTACCAGCCCGCCGGCTACGGCAAGCGCGAGCAGTGCGATCACAGCGACGACGACAACCAGGGTGAGGTTGCCGCCGCTGACGGTTACTACGCTACCGCTCGCCCCGATAGGGGTGGGCACACTCGTCATCCGTCCTCCTCAAGGCGCACAGACGTTCCCGCACGCCGACATACCCGTCCGGGCGCAAGGCCGGACACCCGACAGCGAGACGGACTGCACAAGCTTTTGCCTGATGCCATCACGGCAGCAGCGGGAGTCTATGCACGCCAGCGGCAGAACGTAAGTTTGGTGCTTTTCCTAACAGTGTCGTTACTATTTCGTTATCATTGGTGGATTGCTATGTGACCTGATCTCAACTATATGAAGGTCCGGGAGCGGCCAGCTCATCCGGATACTGACGCTGTCGCCCGTGGCGGAGATATGGACGTCGTCGGCGAGCCCGGCAATCACGGCGAGCCCAATCCCGGCTGGAAGGCTGCCGTTGACGACACCGCCCGTCGTCACCGGCGTGCCCGGCGTCACGGGTGTTGCCGCGCCGCCTCCGGGCCGCATGACCGGCGCCCTGCCCGCCCGGGGCCGCGGCGGCTGGAGACGTCGGTCGCCCGCGCTGTCGGCGGCCGCCTCTCGCGCCGCCAGGCCACCTGCCGGGCGCCGTGGTGAAGATACCGACGATGCCTGGGACACCGCGACGTGCGCCGCGGGATCATCCACACCGCCCGGCACGGCGTCGGTCACGACGACCTCGAAGCGCCCGTCTCGGTCGGAAAGCTGGATCCGCACGGGCTCGGCAGGGCAGTGCAGCCGATGTGCCTCGACCGCACGCGAGCACGCCTCGCCAACTGCGAGACGCACCTCATCTAGCAGCGACTCCTCGAGGCCGCTGCGTCTGGCGACCGCAGTCGCGACAAGCCGTGCGGTGCGGACGTGCGCGGGCAGCGGCGTGAAACTCAGCTCGACCGTGGCCATCTCGGGGGAAGCCAGCCACCGCGGGGGCTACTTCTCCGCCTTCCTGACCTCGATGGCCTGGTCAACGGTGTCATGGATGCCGAAGACCTTTGTCAGCCCGGTAATCCGGAAGATCTTCAGGATTCGCTCCTGCGTACAGACGAGATCCAGCGACCCATCATGGGCCCGCACCCGCTTGAGTCCCCCGACGAGGACACCGAGGCCTGTCGAGTCGAGGAACTCGACCTTCTCCATGTTCACGATCAGCCGGAAGTGCCCCTTGTTCACCAGCTCGATCAGGAGCTCACGCAAGCGCGGCGCGGTATAGACGTCGATTTCCCCCTCGACATCCACGACCTCGTTGCCGTCCTTCGTGTGGTGGTCCAGCTTCAGATCCACAAGTCCTCCTGCCGCCTATGGGCGCGCCGACCCTGCGCACGAGCGAGGTCCGTCCGGTGCGTGTTCCCGCAGCGCGCCATTCAACCACGCTCTGACATTGTGTCTACACGAAATTACGATACGCGGCGCGTCTGCCGGCGGGTGACACACTGGAGCTACTTCCCGGGACGACCCCCTGGACCCCCGAAGAGCCGTGCAGACCCTCACAGACTCCAAGCCGTGCAGACCCTCACAGACTCCCAAGTTAGCTGCGCCAGGGCGGCCCGGCTGCTGGCGGATCGCGCCCGCGGCGGCCGGCTGACCCATGTCGAGCACATCTCCGCCAGGAACGGCCGCGCCGCGGCCTGGCCGCACTGGGTGCCTAGGCTGGTCACAGAGCGGCTCAAGCACGCGGGTGTGATGGCGCCATGGGAACATCAGGTCGCCGTGGCCGAGCACGCGCACGGCGGGCGCCATGTGATCATCTCCACCGGCACCGCCTCGGGGAAGTCGCTCGGTTACCTGCTACCGTCGCTCACCGCGGTGCTCGCTGGCGGCACGGTCCTGTACGTCGCGCCGTCGAAGGCCCTGGCGGCCGACCAGCTCCGGGTCATTCGCGGGCTCGGTCTCGGGGATGTCCGCGCGGCGGCGGTCGACGGGGACACGTCCGCCGCTGACCGTGACTGGGCCAGGTCGCACGCCAACTACCTGTTGACGAATCCCGACATGCTGCACCACAACGTGTTGCCTCGGCACAGCCGCTGGGCCGGGTTCTTCCGCCACCTGCAGTACGTGATCATCGATGAATGCCACCATTACCGCGGCGTGTTCGGCTCGCACATGGCCCAGGTCGTGCGGCGGCTACAGCGGATCAGCTCGTGTCACGCCCGGCCCAGGGGTGTACCGTCCGCGGCGCCCGTGTTCATCCTCTGCTCCGCAACGGTCAGCGAGCCCGGCCTTTACGCCCGCGCGCTCACCGGGCTGGATGCCGAGGAGGTGACGGAGGATTGCTCTCCGCGCGGCCCGCTCACGTTCGCCTTTTGCGAGCCACCGCTGACCCGGCTACGCGGCGAGGCGGGCGCACCCATCCGGCGCACAGCGGCGGCCGAGGCGGCGGGCCTGCTCGCCGAGCTTGTCGCTGACGGCGTCCGCACACTCGCCTTCGTAGGGTCCCGCCGCTCCGCGGAGACGATCGCGCTTGCGGCCAGGCGTGCCCTGGCCGAGGCGGGCGCTGGGGATCTCAGCGGGCAGGTGGCCGCCTACCGGGCCGGGTACCTGCCAGAGGACAGGCGGGCGGTCGAACAGGCGCTCCGCACCGGCGCGGTCAGCGGCCTTGCCACCACCAACGCGCTCGAGCTTGGTGTCGACATCTGCGGGCTCGACGCAGTGATCCTGGCCGGCTGGCCGGGCACGCGTGCATCACTGTGGCAGCGGGCAGGGCGCGCCGGGCGGACAGGCGGCGCCGCTGTGGCCGTGCTGGTCGCGCGTGACGATCCGCTCGACACCTACCTGGTACATCATCCGGAGGCGGTTTTCGGCAACCCGGTCGAGGCAACCGTGATCGATCCAGACAATCCTTATGTGCTGGCCCCGCATCTGTGCGCGGCCGCCGCTGAGCTGCCACTTACCGAAGCCGACCTGGAACTCTTCGGTCCTGCGGCGGCTGGCGTGGTGGCGGGCCTTGCCGACCGCAAGCTGCTGCGCCGCCGCGATTCTGGCTGGTTCTGGACCCGGCGTGAACCAACAGCCACGGCGAACATCAGGGGCACTGGCGGGATCGGCGTGCAGGTGGTCGAGGAGACGACCGGGCGGCTGCTCGGCACGATAGACGAGCCATCGGCGCACACCATTGCGCATTCCGGTGCCATCTATCTGCACCAGGGCGAGACGTTCCTTGTCACCGCGCTGGACCTGGAGGACGGGGTCGCGCTGGTGCGGGCGGGCGATCCCGGGTACACGACGACCGCGCGCGAGCTGACCGAGATCGACGTCGTGTCGCCGCCTGAACGGTGTCATTGGGCGAGGCGGCCCTGCACCTCGGTGAGGTGGACGTGACCCGTCAGGCCGTCTCGTACCTGCGGCGGCGCGCGGAGACCGGTGAGGTGCTCGGTGAGGCGCGGCTGAGCCTGCCGCCGCGGACCCTGCGGACCCGCGCCGTGTGGTGGACGATCTCCCCGGCGCAGCGTGCCAAGCTCGCCAGCCAGGGCGTGGATCTCGGCGGCGCCGCGCACGCGGCAGAGCACGCCGCCATCGGCCTGCTGCCGCTGTTCGCCGGCTGCGACCGATGGGACATCGGCGGCGTGTCGGCTGACCTGCACGCGGCGACCGGGCAGCTCACCGTATTCGTGTATGACGGGCACGAAGGCGGTGCGGGGTTTGCCGAGCGGGCTTACCACACCGCAGCTGCCTGGCTGGGCGCGACGAGGTCGGCAATCGCCAGCTGCGAGTGCGCCGATGGCTGCCCGTCGTGCGTCCAGTCACCCAAATGCGGCAACGGCAACCAGCCACTGAGCAAGTCCGGCGCGCTCCAACTACTCGACATCCTCCTCCCCTGAGCGCCCCGTACGTCGCGGTATACCCAAGCTCTCCCGCCGGAGCTGCGAAGGCCACCGCCCGCGGCGCGCCCGGCGATCTCGGCCACCGATGCTGGAACACGACCGCACCGCCATTTGGCCCGCGGACGGCCGCACCGCTCGCAGGATGGGCGCGGTGGCATTTTGCCCTCTTACCCGAGAGCAACGAGATTATGACCAAACCGCCACAGTGGGCACACCCCGGGGCACCATGCATCCCTCTCCGTGGCCGATCTGGACGGTCGCGACTTATCGGGCAGCCGACAGGAAACCCCAGGAAGAGGACCCAACAGGGCCGCTAAATGACCCCGGACATGTGGCGACCCCCGCCGGGGGGGAGAGCGGGGGTCGCCTTACGGTCCGGCTCCGGGGGGGTAGAGCCGGCCCGTTTCCAAGAAAGGTCCGTTGCCTTCGGTGTCGCCGTAAGTTCTACGCGTTACACCATATGCTGCCTGATCGTGGACAGTTCCGTCGAGCGGGAGAGAGCAGCCGGGGTTGCTTTTTTTGATTTGGACAAGACCATCATCGCCAGATCGAGCACCCTCGCCCTGGGTATCCCCTTCTACCGTAGCGGCCTGATCAGCCGAAGTGACGTGCTCAGAAGCGTTTGCGCACAGTTGATCTTCCGCATCGCCGGTGCGGGTCACGGTCAGATGGAGCGCATCCGCACGCATGTTTCAGGGTTGTGCTGTGGCTGGCCGGCCGATCAGGTGCGCGAGATCGTCGCGGCCAACCTCGAAAGACTCGTCGTTCCGTACGTCTACCCGGATGCCCTGGCGCTGCTCGAGTCACACAAGACGGCCGGGCGGGATGTCGTCATCGTCAGCACCTCCGGTCACGAGATTGTCCAGCCGATCGGCGAACTGCTCGGCGCGGACCATGTCATGGCTACCCGGATGGTCATCACCGACGGCTGCTACACCGGCGACTTCGAGCTGTACGCCTACGGGGCGGCGAAGGAGGCGGCCATGCGCCGCTTCGCCGCCGACAGGGGACACTCGATGGGCAACTGCTTCGCCTACAGCGACTCGGTCACGGACCTGCCGATGCTCGAGGCCGTGGGTCACCCGCACGTGGTAAATCCAGACCGGGCGCTGCGAGCGATCGCGGCCGCCCGCGGCTGGCCCGTCATCGGCTTCGCCCTGTGTCGGGCTTATGTCGGCACGTCACGCGGCACCGGCAGGCGCATGAGTAAAGGCCGATCAATCAAGATCACGAATTGGTCACGCGGAGGGGTTTCCAAGCAAGCCAATTCGTCGTAGAAAGGAGTTACGGACCGAAGGATGTCCGGGCACGGCAGCGAGGTACCCACGCGCGACCAGCCGCGGGAGGCGTGCCGAGGTAGGTGGCGTCAAGATGGCGGGTCTGCCCAGTAATGGGTGTGCTCGTCCAGTTTTGGACAACCTAGCCGGCAAAATGAAGGTGCACGCTTGGTAACCTGGCATGACGTGCTTTGCGCGGCGGCGCCCCTTGAAGGGGCGCCGCCGCCACTGCAAATTGGGCTCACATCTCGTGATCGCCCGGATCCCGGTGGCCGGATCCCGGTGGGTTTGCCGGGCCGCCACTGTGGTCACTGGCTGGCCGTCGGAGCTCGGCCTGCTCAGCCGGCGGATCGTCCTCGCAACGTGAGCGTCTGCTCCTCGCCGGAGAACCGCTCCCATGCCGATCGTGGCCGGCGCCTCGATCACCGAAGCCATCGCGGTCCCTTTCACATTGCCTCCCGTCAGGGTCCCCTGACAACGCGAAGCCACATCGTCAGGAAATCCCTGACAAAATTGGGGACCACGGTGTCTGTCCACGGGGCCCGGGGTTGGCCCGGGGTGTAAGCGCGTGGCGCCGGTCTCAGCGAAATATATGAAAGGCACCGCTACCGCGGGTTCTTCTATCCGGATTGCCCGGTTTATCCTTATTTCTGGCGAGGCAGGGGGCGGGTGATCTCGCCCCGGCCGGACCCGATTTCATGATCGTGATGGCTCTAGCTCTATGTCGTATCCCGCGTGAAATCCGCCACGATCATGGTGTGCGTGCCCGTCTATAGCCAGCGAGTCAGGCTGGCGTGCGGGCGGGCCGCGATCTTGCCCAGCGCAGTCAGGCGACAGCACCCATACGCAGAAAACTTTACGGGATCATGAAACCCAGCTACGGAAGCCGGTCACCGGGCGCGTTCGGAACCCTGGGAGGCGCTCCCGCCAGTCCCAAACGTCCCACCCGTCACACCCGCCGCTCCCCTGCTTCCCCGCCCCGTCACCCGTCCACAGAGCGTCACCGGAGCGTCGCGAGGAAGCGCGAGACTCACGTCATGGCGGCAGTCGCCACGGCACGGGCTTGCGCACAGCGTCTGACGTCGCTGAACTGGGGATGGCGGGCGTCTCCAAGCATCGGGGCAGGATGCCAGCGACCGGCCTATGCTGATCTACACCAGTCCGGACCTTGCTCCCCACACAAGATCCCCTGGTGGCATGGCGATGGACAGCGACGGCATTGCCGACACAGAACGGAGCTCCGCGATGACTGAGCCTACCCTTTCCAATCTCATGCATGAGTCGCGGCGGTTCCCGCCCCCGCCGGAGTTCGCCGCCTCAGCGAACGTCAAGCAGGACGTCTATGCCGAGGCAGAAGCGGACCTGATTGCCTTCTGGGAGCGGCAGGCGCACCGGCTGACCTGGGATGCTCCCTGGGATCAGGTCCTCGACTGGGCGAGCCCGCCTTTCGCGAAATGGTTCAAGGGCGGCACGCTGAACGTAGCGGTGAACTGCGTGGACCGTCATGTGGCGGCCGGCCTCGGTGACAAGGTTGCGTACTACTGGGAAGGCGAGCCGGGCGACACCCGCGTCATCACGTACGCCGACCTGAAGGACATGGTCTGCCGCGCCGCGAACGCACTCACCGAGCTTGGCGTGCGCAAGGGCGACCGTGTGGCCATCTACATGCCGATGATCCCGGAGACGGTGGTCGCGATGCTCGCGTGCGCACGGCTTGGCGCGCCGCACACCGTCGTATTCGGCGGTTTTTCTTCAAGCGCGCTGCGCGGCCGCATCCTCGACTGCCAGGCTCAGGTCGTCATCACCGTTGACGGCGGGTACCGGCGCGGCGCAGCCAGCCTACTCAAACCAGCCGTCGACGAGGCGCTCGAGGAATGCCCGGACGTGCGGAAGGTGCTCGTCGTCCGCCGCACGGGCCAGGATGTCGCGTGGACCGAGGGCCGCGACGTCTGGTGGCATGACGTGGTCGAGACGCAAAGCCCCGAGCACGCGGCGGAAGCGCACGACGCCGAACATCCTCTCTATGTGATGTACACGTCGGGAACGACAGCCAGGCCGAAGGGTATCCTTCACACCACGGGCGGTTACCTCACTCAGGTCGCATGGACGCATTGGGGCGTCTTCGACATCAAACCCGAGCAGGACATCTTCTGGACCGCGGCCGACATCGGCTGGGTAACCGGCCACTCCTACATCGTGTACGGGCCGCTCGCCAACGGCGCCACCTCCGTCATGTACGAGGGCACGCCGGAGACGCCGCACCGCGGCCGGTGGTGGGAGATCGTCCAGAAGTACGGGGTCACGATCCTGTACTGCGCGCCCACCGCGATCCGCACGTTCATGAAGTGGGGCGAGGAGCATCCGGCCAAGTTCGACCTGAGCAGCCTGCGGCTGATCGGCTCGGTTGGCGAGCCCATCAACCCCGAGGCCTACATCTGGTACCGGACCTACATCGGTGGTGGGCGCTGCCCGGTCGTGGACACCTGGTGGCAGACGGAAACAGGCTCGATCCTGGTCAGCCCACTGCCAGGGGTTACCGCGGGCAAGCCGGGCGCCGCGATGCGCGCGCTGCCCGGGGTCACCGCGGACGTCGTCGATGACATGGGCGAATCCGTGCCTAACGGCAGCGGCGGTTTCCTGGTCATCAAGGACCCATGGCCGGCCATGCTCCGCACCATCTGGGGCGACGACGAACGGTACATCCAGACCTACTGGTCGCGTTTCCCCGGCATGTACTTCGCCGGCGACGGCGCGAAGAGGGATCAGGAGGGCGACATCTGGCTGCTCGGCCGGGTCGACGACGTCATGCTCGTGTCCGGGCACAACATCTCCACAACCGAGGTCGAGTCGGCTCTTGTGTCGAACCCCAAGGTCGCGGAGGCAGCAGTGGTGGGCGCCGCCGACCCGATCACCGGTCAGGGCATCGTCGCGTTCGTCATCCTGCGCGGCGACAATCCGGACGAATCCGGCGATCTCGGTGCCGAGCTTCGCCAGCATGTGTCCTCGGTACTCGGTCCCATCGCACGCCCCAGGCAGATCCTCGTAGTCCCAGAACTGCCGAAGACCAGGTCCGGCAAGATCATGCGGAGGCTCCTCAGGGACATAGCGGACAACCGGCATCTCGGCGACGTAACAACGCTCACGGACAGCACCGTAATGGACCTGATCAAGAACAAGCTGCCCACCGCGAAGACGGACGAATAGCAGATCCCTAACGGCTACGCGGATGCGCCGTCCGAAGACGAGTGGCGCGCGGAATGAGCGTCCCTCGGATGAGTGGCCCGCAGATGAGTGGCCCCCGGATGAGGGCCTTCGCCACAGGGGGAGGCGCCCGCGCTCTGTCCCGGCGCTCATCGGTAGTTTGTGCTACGCGAATACGTGGCTATCCGCCACAGTGACTAGAGCGGCTCGTTGGGGCATGTAGCGAGTGAGAGCACGAACGAATGGAGACCAAGCGATGGCCGAGACCGGTACGCCAAGCTCCGGGCGGCGAGCAGGCAACGGCGTGGGCGGTGAATCACTCGGTGAGCTCGTGTCGCTCGCGGTCAAAGACGCTTCCCAGCTGCTCAGGTGGGAGATCGACCTCGCGAAGCTTGAGCTGCGTGACGACGTCAAGCGGCTCGGCATCTTCGGTGTCACGGTCGTCGTCGCTGCCTTTGTGGGTTGTATTGTGCTCATCCTGCTCTCGTTCGCTGCGGCCTATGGGCTCGTCGCGGCCGGGCTCGATCCCTGGGAGGCCTTCCTCATTGTGTCCGGCGCTTACGTACTGGTCGCGGGAATCGGGGTGCTCTACGGCGTGCTGAAGCTTCGGCGGGTGAGCGGGCTGCGGCGGACCCGCGCATCCGTACAGGACAGCCTTGCCATGCTGCGGCAAGACGCCAACGCCGGAGGCAGCGCTGGAGGAGCGGGCTGATGGCCGCCCCCGCGGAATCAGCGGTCCAGGTCGACGGGCCCTGGTCGCACCGGTCCGTGACCGCGAACGGGACGCGCTTCCACGTCGCCGAGAGTGGCGACGGACCGCTCGTACTGCTGCTGCACGGGTTCCCTGAGTTCTGGTGGACATGGCGGGACCAGCTGGCATCGCTCGCGCGGGGTGGCTACCGCGCCGTCGCCGCTGATCTGCGCGGATATGGCGGCAGCGACAAGCCGCCCAGGGGCTACGATCTGGTGACCGCCGCATCCGACGCGGCCGGGCTTGTCCGGGCACTAGGTGAGGCGAATGCCGTGGTGGTCGGCCACGACTGGGGTGGCCTGGTGGCCTGGACCATGGGGGCGTACTACCCGAAGGTGGTCCGCAGGCTCGCGATCGTGTCCGCGCCACATCCGCTGCGCATGCACTCCGCCGTGCTGACCGACCCGTTCGGGCAGGGCAAGCGGAGCGGATACGCGCTACGGTTCCAGTTGCCCGCGAGTCCAGAACGCCAGCTTGTCCGCAACGACGGCGCAAAGGTCGGCCGCATGCTCAGGGACTGGTCCGGGCCTGGCTGGCCCGACGAGGAGACCGACCATCGCTATCGCGAGGCGATGCGGATCCCTGGCGTGGCCCACTCGGCGCTCGAATATCACCGTTGGATCGTCCGGTCCAGTCTGCGGCCGGATGGCATACGGTACGCACGGCGCATGCGCGCGCCGATCCAGGCACCTACGCTGCAGCTGCACGGCGCGCTCGACACGTGTGTGCTGCCCCGCACCGCGCGCGGGGCCGGGCGGTTTGTCGACGGGCCGTACCGCTGGCGCCTGATCGACGGAGCCGGGCACTTCCCGCATGAGGAACTGCCAGACAGGTTCAACGCGGAACTGCGCGGCTGGCTCGCCGATCCAGAACCCGAACGGTGAACCGGGACAGAGACCCCGCCGGCAGGCCACGAAATTCCCGGCCGCGTGACGCGCTCGGCCGGCCCCTGAGCCGGGCCGCGGCTGGTGAGCCCGCGACTCCAGACGATCTCGACCTGCCGCCGTCGGCGGCGCTGGCCGAGGCACAGCGGCTGATCGACACCGGCAGGCCGTTCCATGCGCACGAGGTACTCGAAGCGAGCTGGAAGGCCGCCCCAGAGCCCGAACGCGACCTGTGGCAGGGCCTCGCTCAGATCGCGGTAGGCCTCACCCACGCGCAGCGCGGCAACTCCAAGGGAGCGGTCACGCTGCTGCGCCGCGGCGCCGACAGGATCCGCCCCTACGGCGCGGCTGCGGACTCCGGTGCCTCCGCCACCCACGGATTGGACGTCGCGCGAGCCGTCAGGGCAACGGAAGGGCTGGCCGAGCGGATCGAGCGCCTCGGGCTCGCTGGCCTGTCACCGTCGGATCTGCGCCCACGCCTGCTCGTCTGAGCCTGGCGCGGGCGCGGCACGCTGCGATGGGCGGCACGCTCTCAGTCGCAGCCTTCGGTGGAAACCTCCCTGGTCGCGCCCGCGCCCGCTTGCGCGTCCGGCGCGACCTCGGTGGCGGTCAGCGCGTAGCCGGTCTCGGACTGCCCGACCGCGGCGGCGAACACGACGCCGAAGACGCGTCCGTCCGGTGCGAGCAATGGGCCGCCGGAGTTACCCGGCTGGACGTCGGCTCGGATCGCGTAGATCTCCCTCGTCACCTGATCGGACAGGTAGATGTTCGGGCCACGGGCCTCCTGAGACCCGCCCACACGGGCCGCAACCGCGGTGAACGGCTGGTTGCGCGGGTAACCCGCGACGATCGCGCTGTCGCCCATTTGGGCCTCGTCCTTGAACCGAAGCGATGCCCTGTCGAGGCCGGGCACGTACAGCACCGCGACATCGCGCTGGAAGTCGTAGAGGACGACGCGGGCGGGCAGGCGCTTGCCGGACTTGGTGAACACGTCGGGACCGTCGCGGACGCCGGCAACGACGTGCGCATTCGTCATGACGTGGTCCGGCGCGAACACGAACCCGGAGCCCTCGATGCTGCGGGAACAGTCCGGAGCCGTACCGAGCACCTTCACCACGCTCACGCTGGCGCGGCGCAGCCCGCTGCTGGTGAGCACGGCCTGGTTTGGCGGCGGCACTGACACGATCCCCTCCGCACCGAGACCACCGAAGACTTGCGGCCACGGCCCGCTGGCCACGACACGCCTGAAACTGGCGAACCAGGTCTGGGCGGTCTCAGGCATCAGCCGGTTCACCGTGCGCAGCACCGCCGAGTTGTTCACCTGGCGGGCGACCGCAGGGAACGGGGCATGGGCGACCGATATGCCGATCAGCCACGCGATCACGAGCACGGACAGCATGCTCACGGCCGCGCCGCCGGCGGAGTCGATAATGGTCGCCGAGCGCCACGTCACCAGGTCGCGCATTGCCGCACCCACGGTGGAGGCGGCGAACTGGCCGATCATCGCGGTGACGAAAACGATGACGATCGCCAGCAGGGATTGCTGCGCGTGCCCCTTAACGACCGACTGCGCGATCGCCGGGGCGATAACAAGGCCGAAGGCGGCGCCGCCGAGAAACCCGGCCAGGCTCAGCGCGCCGATGATGAAGCCTTGCCTGTAGCCGGATACGGCGAAGGCGGCGACAACCCCGATCAAGATCAAGTCAAGCAGGTCGCCAGGCACGTGCCCAACGGTATAGCGCTTCCACGGGTCACAAGACCGCCGAACATCCACTGCCAGGCTCGCGTCCGGCTTTCTGGGGTCGCCGCCTTCCCCCCAACGCGGCAGGCGGCATCTGCGGGGCCCGTGGCCGAACCCAGACGTGCACCGCAGGTTCCGCTTTGGGCGTTGCCACCCTCGGCCACGCCGGGCTTTCCGCTCAACGATCCAGGTCCCGGCGCCTGCAGGCCAGCAACACAACTACCCCCCCGAAAACGTCACGGAAAACGGACATTCCGCCCGCAGGGACGACGTTTTCGGGGGGGTAGTCGCAAGAACCAGCCCGCACGACCCAGTTCACGGTCGGCGCGCAGTGCGCTCGGATCACCCGGCCGGGACTCCGGTCAACGATCTAGCCGAGCGCGCTTGGCGGCAGATCCTCGACCCTGCTCGCTTCCCATGGACGTTCCCACCCGCTGAGCGCGAGCAGCCTGTCGAGAATGCCGGCCGTAAATCCCCACACCAGAACCCCGTCCACCCGGAACGCCGGTCCGGCGAAGCCGGAGGGGTGGCGAACAGTGAACCTGTTGGCGGGATCGGCAAGGTCGGCAAGCGGTACCCGCGCGACCGCGGCGACTTCCACCGGGTCTCCCGGCCCAACCGGGCATGGCCGCCACCACCAGGCAAGCACAGGGATGACCCGGAACCCGCTGCGGGCCACGAACAGTTCAGGCAGGACGCCGACCACTTCGACACCCGCAGGATCGAGGCCGGTCTCCTCCGCGGCTTCCCGCAGTGCCGCCGCCACCGGGCCCTCGTCCCCGGCGTCCACTGCGCCGCCCGGGAACGCTGTCTGCCCAGCATGCCTGCGCAGTCCGGCGCTGCGCCTGATCAGCAGAACGTCCGGGCCTGCAGGACCGTCGGCGAACAGCACGAGCACTGCTGAGGCACGGCCACCTGCGCGAGGAGGCCGCAAATGGGCCGACACGGGCATCTGCCGCGCCGCACCCGCCAGTTCTCGCAGCCAACCTGGCGGCGCCCGCACCGCGGCGTCGACCGCACCGTGGGCCCGCTGGGTGCTCTGGGCACGTTGGGTGCCGACACCGCGGCACCGGCCTCCTGTCACGAGAAAGGCCCGGTCTTGACCAGCTTGCTCGCCGTCTTCTCGTCTATCGGCCCCTCGCCGAATGACGGGCACAGCCCGGCGATCCCGCAGGCACCGCAGGCGGGCCTGCGGGCATGGCACACCCTGCGACCGTGCCAGATCAGCCGGTGCGACGCCATCGTCCATTCCGACCGCGGCAGCAGCGCGCCGACATCTTTTTCGATCTTGTCAGGATCGATCTGCGCGGTCCATCCGAAGCGCCGCGCGAGCCTGGCAAAGTGCGTGTCTACGGTGAGCCCTGGCTTGCAGAAAGCGTTGCCGAGCACGACGTTCGCAGTCTTCCTGCCAACTCCAGGCAACGTCACGAGCTTGGCCATCGTGGCAGGGACCTCGCCACTGAACCGGTCGCATAGTGCCTGGCCGAGGCCGATGAGGCTGTTCGCCTTGGCACGGAAGAACCCGGTGGACTGGATGATCTTCTCAAGTTCGCCGCGGTCGGCGGCCGCATAGTCCGCGGCCGTCTTGAATCTCGCGAAAAGCACCGGAGTGACCGCGTTGACCCGCCGGTCGGTGCACTGCGCGGAAAGGATCGTCGCCACAACGAGTTCGAGTGGCGAGGTGAAGTCAAGCTCGCAGTGCGCGTCCGGATACATCCGCGCCAGTTCGCGGTTGATCCTGCGTGCACGGCGCACGAGCGCGGTTCGCGACGCCGAAGGGTCGGTCACGGCCCAAGCTTACAAGGCCGGCCGCCCGGTTACCGCCATGGCGGCGGCAGGTAGTGCCGCTCCTGCCGCGATCTGTCCGAGTGTCACTGCTGCCATCCGTCTTGCCGCCACCATTGCCATCGGCCTGGCTGCCACCATTGCCATCCGTCTGGCTGCTGCCATCCATCTGGCTGCCACCGCTGCCACCCGTCTGGCTGCCACCGCTGCCACCCGTCTGGCTGCCACGGGTCCCCCTGCCAGGGGTCCGCCCGGCCGCGCGGACCCCATTGTCCCTCAGGGGGCGGTGTCGGTGGCTGTTCGCCGGCCGGGCCCGCCGACGATCCTGGGGATGGCACGTGCCGCGGCGGCCTGGATGGGACATGCGGGCGCGCGGGAGAAGACGAGGCCCGGACGGGCGGTACCTGAGACGGTATCCGCGGCGGCGACGGTGGCGACAGAACCGGTGGGGAAGCCGATGGGGACAGCGGCACCCCCGGCCCAGCCGATCGCGGCACCCCCGGCCCAGCCGATCGCGGCACCCCCGGCCCAGCCGATCGCGGCACCCCCGGCCCAGCCGATCGCGGCACCCCCGGCCCAGCCGATCGCGGCACCCCCGGCCCAGCCGATCGCGGCACCCCCGGCCCAGCCGATCGCGGCACCCCCGGCCCAGCCGATCGCGGCACCCCCGGCCCAGCCGATCGCGGCACCCCCGGCCCAGCCGATCGCGGCACCCCCGGCCCAGCCGATCGGGACGGCGACGCGGTCATCCAGGTGACGAGGACGCTCAGATCTCCTGGGCCGACAAGGATCGTAGCCTGGCGGAACTTGCTGGAATCCCTGGCCGGGGTCACAATCAGCGTGACGTCACCTCCCGCGGGCAGCGTGCCCTCGTAGCTGCTCAGCGCGAGTTCGGGCGAGGACGTGCTCGTGGACCACGCGACCTGGCCCCCGGCAGCGCTCAACATCAGCCTGCCGGACGATGCCGTGCCGAGACGAAGAACGCGCGCCGACACCTGCAGACGGCCCGCTGAAGGAGGCTGAGCGCCGCGCAAGAGCGACCGCGCAGGATGCGACGGGAATGCCGGCAACACAGGGATCGGGGCCGCACTCGCGGCAGGCACCATGCCGAGTGACGTGATCGGAGTGGCCGACCGGCCGGCCTGCACTCGGGCCTGCGCGGTACCGCTTGCAGGGCCAGGCCCCGGGGCTGGCGCTGGCACGGCGGCATGCCGAGCTGACCCAGCCGAACCGGGCAGGATGCCACGGAACGACGACTCGAAGCGGCCGAGACGGCTGACCGCCAAACCGACACCGAGCGCTGTCGCGACAAGAGCGGCCGCGAGACCGACCCACAAGTGGGCACTGGACCGCCGACGTGGCGCTGCCGCCGCGGCCGCTACCACCGTGGCAGCAGGCGTCACGGGAAAGCCAGTGTGACCGAATGTCGGAGCGCGGCCCGCGACGAAGGCGCGGTACCCGGCGAGCTCGGGATCGCTGAAGCAGGCGAGCGTTCGCATCTGCATCTCCACCGGCACCCTGGGCACGTGCAGCAGGCTGTAGACCTTCTTCACGGAAACGTTGTGCGGCACGTGCTGCCCGCATGCCTTGCACTGGCGCGCGTGCCTGACCAGTTGCTCACGGACGGGCGCGGTGAGCGTCCCGTCCCAGTCGGTCAGCATGGCGGCGCGGTCCGGGCAGTCGTCGGCGCTTGCGCGTGCGAGGGTCTCGCCCGCTAGGGCCCCTTCCAGGGATTCGCGGGCGCGGATCAGCAGCAACTCGGCCTCACGCGCGGGAATGCCGAGCACTGACGCAACGCCCTGATCGCCCAGACTGTGCCTGGTCGACAGCTCGATCGCCTCCCGCTCCAGCGGGCCGAGGTCCATTACCGCGTGCCAGGCCGTCAGCTCCGCATCAGCGTCCCGCCCCTGCGAGCGCGCCGTACGGCTGTCGGGATCGCTGGCCGGCGACGGGCGCCTGCGCAGGCACTCAACGCGGGCAATTGCGTACAGCCACGGCTTCAGCAGTTCGGGCTCGGCGAGCCTGTCAACGTGCGCCTCCGCCACGATGAGGCTGTCGCGCACCGCCACCTGCGCCACGTCGGCATTGCGGAGCAAAAACCAGCAATACGCGAAGAGGCCGTCCGCGTAGCTGTCGTGGATAGCCTTGACCGCGCCCGGGGTGGCAGCCTTTAGCTCCTCAACAAGCAGCTGGTTATCCATAGCGAAAAAAGTAGAGGCTTCCAAAGGTATTCCTCTACCGACGCGGCCGAACTAGCCCGCGACATCCATCTAATTCCTGAGTGTACGAGAACCTGCAGGTAGATGACCCGTACGCCGCCTAATTGTCCGGCTTTATCTGGAATTGTTTCAACCCGATTTGGCTGCTGGCGGTGAATTCCAGGGCTGACGCAGGCGCTCTCGGCAGCGCCGGGTCCGGCTCGGCTCTGCTGCGCTGGATCCGGTGAGCCTGCGCATCGACAGCCCACCGCACTCCAGGCGCGCGGCCAGCCAGCGCCGCCAGCGCGGAGCCCACGGCCGCCTGGGCGACCTTCAGGAACGGGTTGGCCCGGGCTCTATCTGCGTATCTGCCGTATCTGCCGTATCTGCCGTATCTGCCGTGCCATTACGCGGCAATCATCACCGCGTAACCGAGCCGGAGACCACGGCCTCAAGATCGGTCACCGCGGTCGTCCAGAGCACGTGCGCGAGGTCCCAGAGCGCGCGGGAGACCGCAAGCTCGTCCTCGATCTCCTGGACCATGATCTCGCCCACGCGGTGGCGCGACTGCCCGGTGCCGCGCAGCCGTTCGGCCGGCTTCGACGCCCGGCCTTCGGGCACAACCAGACGGGCCTCTGCCCGGGTGTAGTCCTCGTGCTCATCCACGAAGATCTCCACCTTCCAGTGGCGTTCCGTAGTCACAGCGGCACCTCCTACCTTCTCCATTCACGATCTGCCGGGTGGCAGGGGTGAAACAGAGGCAAAGGTCCCCGTGGTCCCCGTGGTCCGCCGCCGCGCGGCCTGCCCCGGGGACCAATGCCCGCGCGAGCCCGGCACGCGCGATGGCCTGCGGTTGTCGCGAGACGAAGCTCCGGCGGATTGAGTGAAACCGCAACAGGCACGTGGGTGATCGCTCAGGCACGCCACGTGCGGCGCCGCGCTCCGACATCGATGGCATCGGCGCCGATGCTGTCAACGACTCGCCACCCCTCAGTTGCCGAGTGCGCCCCCCGTCAGTGCCACGAAACGCAGCCGCGCCTCTTCAATGGTCCGGAAAATCGGCAGCCGCTGGTCCAGGCCGGTAATGCGCAGAACCTTGGCAACAATCGGCTGCGGTGCCACGAGGCCGTAGCTGCAACCCGCGGCGTCGGCGTCGTTGGCGATCCTCACGAAGGCACTCAGCCCGCATGAATCACAGAATGACACGCTCGCCAGATCGAGCAGCAGCAGCCGGGCATGGCGGCTGATGGCCGCGCGTCCCCGCCGGTACAAGCCGTCGGCAGTCGCGAGATCGAGTTCCCCCTCCACGGTCACAATCTGTGTTCGGTCGTCACGACCCGTCGTCTCGTCGTCCGTGCTCCGGCTCATAGCTTTCCCTCCCTCGCGGGCCGGCCCCTCGCACATGCTCCGGGGTAAGAGTGGCGCGCCTAACGACCCGATCGTTAGGGTCGAAGGTCCCGCACTGGCTGAGAGCGTGTGGACGGGCAGCATCCAGGACAAAGCACGTCCCAATATATCGGGAATCGCGCGGCTTCACATCGAGCACCCGCGCGGGAATCGCACGGCTCCACGGCGGCGTTCTTGCGCCCGTCTGGGCCCACACGCACGCAATACACGGGACGAAGGCCTCTGCACAAGCCTGCCGCGCCGGCGCAATCTGGTCGCATCGGGCACACGGAAAGGCCGGGGGGTGATCTCCGATGGTGCTGATTGTCGTTCTGGTTCTGCTGACGATCGCCATCGCCGCGATAATGACCCTCGGCGACACGGCCGCACCGTTCCGGTCCCTTGTTCCCTTCCGTTTCCGCAGGGCACGGAGGCATGCGCGTCCACGCTCGGCGTCACCGATGGCGCGGCAGGCACTGACGCCGTCCCCGCTATCGATGACCAGGTCCTTGCGCGCCAGGGACGCTGAGTCCGTCCTTGTGACGCTGCTGCTGGCCGGAACTCTCACTCAGCGCGACTACCAGCAGCAGATGGCACAGCTCGCCGCGGAGGAATCAGCCCGCGGGGCACGGCCGTAGCCCGTCCGCCGACACGCGGTAACGGCGGTCCCGCAGCAGATCGCCGAACGGCTGCGTCCCGCCATCCAGCGGGCCGAGGTGCCTGCCCACCACCACGACCACCACGCGTGCGGCACCGGCCAGTTTGAGCGCCGCCGTCGCGGACTGGGCACGCGACCCGGTGGTCCAAGTGTCATCAAGCAGCAGGACACGCGCATGCGGTAACTTCCTCGGTGCGGTGAAGAGGTCTAGGCTCAGGTCACGGTCGTCCAGGTTGGGCGGGTCCGGCCGCACCCGCATGGCCAGGTTTGCCCACGGCAGGGCCAGGAATGGCGCCGCCAGCCCCTGGAGTGGATGGGGCCCTGGGCGCCCGCGGGTGCTCGGCACGACCGCCAGGTGCGTCGGCGCGCCACCACCCGCCAGGCGCCAGGCGCAGCCACAATGATCACGCAGGAACACCATCAGCAGCGCGAGCAGTGCCGCCCCCGCCGGCCCTGCGCCGGCCAGCGTGGACTTGTAGATCCACAGGTTGTGCGCGAGCTTGCCTCCCTTCATCGCATAGGAGACAGGGACGACGGCGTCGGCGAGCAGGCCGGGTGCGCTCTCCGCGTGCAGGCCGCAGTGAAAGCAGCGCAGGTAGTCCGGCCGAGCCGGTCCTCTGCACGCTGCGCAGACCCCGGGACACGGCAGCAACGGCGGAAGAAGCCAGCACGCCTGCGCGGCCACCGCACCGCGCAGCCTGCACCAGCCCGGGCTGCTCATGGCCGCCGCACCGCCGCTCGCACCGCCGCTCGCACGGCCGCTCGCACCGGCCCTCCCACCGACGCTGGCTCGGCGATCGCGGCCACGGTAGCAGTCAGCCCACTCGTCCCGCGGCGAGCCCGCTCAGCACGGTCGCGCCGCGGCGGCGAGGCCGGACGCTACCTCGGAGGCGAGACGCAGCCCGGGTAACGACGGCCTGCGGGTGCTTACGACAGTCACCGCGTGGGCGTCGTCCGCAAGCTCCCCCCTGGCGAAAAGCAGCGGCGGCGGGTGCGCCACACCGCGCAGCCGTTCGGGACAATTGGTTGCAGAACACGTCAGCCCCCGATCCCCGTGCATTCCCAGGACACCACGGGGACTGCGGCGGCCCGCAGTGCCGCCACCACCCATGTCCGTGCCCTCGTTTCCCGCGTGCCACTGGACATGCGCCGATCGTAGGGAGGGGGAGTGACATTCCCGCGGCCACCCGGCGCGGCGGCGCCCGCACACCAGCTCTCGGGATTCAGACCCTGCCATCGCGCGCAGGCTCGGCTGGCGTGGCCTCCCTGCTTGCGCGCAGGCCACGCCAGCCGAGCCAGCCGATGCCCGTGCCCGCGATAGTGGAGACAACCGCGAGTGCGACGTGCACGACCAGGAAACCGGTGGCGCCGTGATGGAAGGACCGAGGGTCCTTCCAGATGTTGCGGATGAATGTCGGCCAGATAACCCATGTCCACACGCCGAAGGCGAGAAGGAAGAGCGAGGCCGGCCTGGAGAGTCTCATGACCGGACCATTGTGCGCGCTCGCCTCGTGAGCGCCGGCGTCGGGCACCCCATAGCGAGCAGCCGGGAACCCGTGATCCGCGATTCCTGGCAGGACAATACGTTCAGATTCCAGCTCGGCGGGGTAGACAACGGCCGCGTCGGCTGCGGTTCTGGCAGGATTACGCGGTCGGCCTGGGTCAGGCCGCGGCGCTTGCGGTCTTCGGCAAGCCGGTAGCCGCTCTGGACGCGGCGGCACCGGGGCTCGCCGCGGCGCCCGGGCTCGCGGTGGCAGGTGGACGGCGTGCGGCAGCCGGCCGGGACGCTCGTCCGGCTGCAAACGTGTCCGCGGACCCGGGCCCGATCGTGAAGCCGTTGCCGCCCCGTCACCGTGACGTGACAACCTGAGCCGGGCCGGGGGCATCCCTCCCGCGGGCCGGTGTCAGCGGTTGGCCGGGCTGAATCTGTAGCCGACGCGCCGGACCGTGACCAGGCACCCGGCGTATTCGGGGCCGAGTTTCCGCCGCAACCGGTGGATATGAACGTCGACGGTGCGGGTGCGGCCTTGCTCCGAGTAGCCCCACACGAAGCCGAGAAGCTGACCGCGGGAGAAAACCCGGCCCGGGTTCGAGATAAGGAAGTCGAGCAACTCAAACTCCTGGAACGTCAGGCCAGCCTTCCTGCTGTCGACCAGAACCTCCCGGTTGTCACGGTCCACGACGAGCCCTTCCGTCGGCGCAACGGGCGGTGCCGACCCGCCTCGCCGCGGCGCCCGCAGGAGATAACCGACTATTGCCAGCGTCGTCGCCGCGTCCACCGGGACGACGGCAAGCACGGCGCCCGGCGCATCATGCGGTGCTTCCCATACCTCCCCCGATGCCGGCTCGATGCGCCCGGCGTCGGGCCTGAGGGACGGCATTAGCCGCGTCGGCTCGGGTCGGCGAGCAGGAGCAGTCCCCGCAGGCCAGCGTCGAGAATCAGGCCGGCGATGGCGATGGCGATGATCCCGGCGAAGACGAGAGCGGTGTTGAGGTAGTCACCGGCCTGCATGATCAGGTACCCGAGGCCGCTGGTCGCCGCGAGCAGTTCGGCGGCGACGATGCTGCTCCAGGCGCCGGCCATGGAGATGCGCATCCCGGTCAGGATGCCGGGCAGGGCGGACCGGATCTGGACGTGCAGCAAGGTGTGGGCGCGTGAGGCCCCGAGCGTTCTGGCGCACAGCATGAGGTCCTCGGGCACCTCGTCGAGTGCCGCGACGGTGGTGACCGCCATTATGGGGGTGACCGCGATGATGATCAGGACCTCCTTGGGCAGCTCGCCGATCCCGAACCAGACGATGAACAGCGGGATGAAGGCGAGCGGTGGCAGCGGACGGAGGACCTCGATGACCGGATCGATCAGGTGCCGTATGACGCGGCCCGCGGACATGGCAGCACCCAGGACCACGCCGACGCCGGCGCCGATCATGAAACCTATCAGGATGCGCTTGAGGCTGATGGCAAGGTCGTACCAGAGGGGCTTGCCCTGCGCCGGGTAGGGCCGGCTGAGGTAGTGCAGGAACTGGTGGATGGTCTGGGTGACCGAGGGCAGGAACACGGCGTCGCCCAGGATTGTCGCGGCCAGCTGCCACACCGCGGCCAGGACGACGAGCCCCGCTGCGCCGGTGGCAAAGCGGCGGGTTCGCGCACGGCGTTTGGCCCGCCGGTGCGCCGCGAGATCGGCGCGCTCATCCATATCGCCCGGCGAACCCGTGGGCGGCCCAGCCAGCCCGGGTGGTCCGGTGCCAGCGGCATAGCCGGTGTCGTCGGTGATCGTGCCGCCGGGCGGCAGCGAGCGCCAGCCTGCCATGGTCAACACTCCTCGTGAGGGTCGGCGAGCCAGCCGTGGCCCGGGTCGGGCGCACCGGATAGCCGTAGGCGAGCGAGGGTATGGCTCGTGCGCAGGGTCACAGGGCCAGCGAGGCCCGGATCCTCCGCTTGGCTGTGAGGAAGGCCTCGGTGTCGACGTCGAGGGCATGACGAGGCCGGCCGAGCGGGATGTCGATGATCTCCTGGATGCCCGGCGGCCTGCCGCCCATCACGGCGACGCGGTCACCGAGCAGGACGGCCTCCTCGATGTCGTGTGTGACGAAGATGATGGTGATCTTGTAGTGCCCCCATATCCGGAGCAGGAATTCGTGCATGCGCAGCCGGGTGATGGCGTCGAGCGCGCCGAAGGGCTCGTCCATCAGCAGCAGCGACGGCCTGGTTACCAGGGCGCGGGCGAAGGCGGCGCGATGGCGCATGCCGCCGGAAAGCTCATGGGGGAAGGCGTCGCCGAACTGGCCCAGGCCGACGGTATCCAGGATGGCGGCTGTCTCCGCGACCAGCTCCGGGTCGTCCCGCTCATTGAGCCCGCGCGACCGCTGTGCCCTCGGCCCGAAAAGGACGTTCTTCTTCGTCGTGAGCCACGGGAACAGCATCGGGGTCTGGAAGAGCATGCCTCTGTCCGGTGACGGACCGCTGACACGCTCCCCGGCCACCGTGACGGCGCCCTCATCGGGATCGAGCCCGCCCGCGACGATCCGCAGCAGGGTGGATTTCCCGCAGCCAGACGGGCCGAGCAGGCACACGAGTTCCCCGGCGTGGACCTGGAGGTCAACCCCCGCGAGGGCGACGGTCCGCCTTCCGCCGCGGCGGAAGGTCTTTCCCACCGAGCCGATCACCACGTGTGCCCCGCCCGGCCCGCCGGGCTCCGATGCCGCCGGCGACCGTCCTGTCACCGGCCGTGGGCCGGTGACAGGCGGCTCCGCGCCACCAGCGGCATCAGCTCGAGCACGCACCGGACAGCGCCTTCTTGATGAAGGTGGGATCGATGTGCGCGGCCACCGCCGCGGCGGAGGGCGCCGCGGTGAGGCGGCCCTGGCTGACCAGGAACTGCCCGGTCTGCACGTACGCCTTCACGATGGGGCTCGCTGTGTCGTTCTTGCTTGACCCCAGCCAGTAGGGCTGCTCATTGAGCGGGATGAACGGGTAGCTCCTGGTGGCTGTCACGATGAGGTTGGCCCGGCACGCCCTGCACGCCCGCGCTCTGGGCAAGATATTTGCTTGCCTGGGCACCGGTCATCAGCCGCGTCGCCTGGGCCTGTGCGCAGACATACTTCTGGACGAGCGCGGGGTTGCTGCGGGCGGTGTTCTCCGAGACCGCCACCACGTTGAGGCCTGGGATACCCAGCCTGGCGATCTGCGGGGCACTGGTGAGGGGGTGGCCGCCCTTGGCGATCAGCTCGGCTTCTGGCCCCGCGTACACGTAGGCGGCTTTTACCGCGCCGGCCAGGTAGGCGGCGGCAACCGCCTGCTCGCTGGCCATGCCGACCACCTTGACCGATCCGGTCAGGTGCTCGATGCCAAGCCAGCCCCGCAGCTCGTAGTCTTCCGACGAGCCGACGAGGACGCCGACGGACTTGCCGGCGAGCTGGCTGGGTGAGGTGATCGACGGCGGGACGATCAGGGCGTCGGCATCGAAGCTCTGCGCGAAGACGACGACGATGCCGGTATTCGTGCCGATGGCCTCCGTGACGGGTGGGTTGCCGACGCTGTCGATGGCCTGGACGGTGCCGCTGCGCATCTCCGCGATGGCGGTGACGCCTGCGTCGAACGGCACGTAGTGCAGGTGGGCAGGGATGGTCTTGGCCAGCGACGGCTGGCTTTCCACGATGCTGTCCGAGCTTGCGACGTCGCCCTGGCTGTTGGCGATCGTGAAGCTGGGCAGGGCGGCCGATCCCGAGCCGCTGGTCCTGGTAACCGCAAAGATGATCAGCGCGATCACGATGACGAGAACAACCGCGATGCCTCCGTAGATCCGCCGCCGTCGTCGCCTCTTGTAGATGGGCGTGCCGGTGCGCTTCGTGGTGTCGGTGGTATCAGCAGACGTGCTCATTTTGGGGGTACCTCAGCTCGGTCGCGACGTCTCGGGCTACATCTGGGCCGGTCAGAAGGCTCATGTCTGGCCGGCGTAATAGGCAGCGGCGTCGCCCTTGAGCGCCACGCTTGGGCGGCCGTCGACACCGACAGGAACCGGCCCGGCCACCGTGACCCGCTCGCCGCGACGGTGTGCCGGGGCGTAGTCGTAGATGGCGTAGTGCTGGGTCGCCCGGTTGTCCCAGATGGCGACGTCCCCCACCCGCCAGCGCCAGCGCACGGTGTGCTCGGGGGTGGTGATGTGGTCCTGCAGAATCCGGATCAGGTCCCGTGATGTCCGTGGGCCGAACCCGGCCACGCTTTGCGCGAAGCGGCCAAGGACGAGGGAGCGCTCCGCGGTCTCCGGATGGACCCGCACAGCGGGATGCTCGGTTTCGTAGACCGTTGAGACGAACTCCCGCCGCCGGTCCGCGACCGCTGGGTCGTCGCGCTCGGGACGCTCGCCGACGGCGTAGTCGTAGGCGTTGGCGTGCACGATGCGCAACCGGTCCACGAGATCGCGCAAGTCGGCTGGCAGGCTCGCATACGCGGTTACCGTGTTGGCCCACAGGGTGTCGCCGCCCACCGGCGGTATCACCACAGCCCGCAGGAATGTGAAGGCCGGCGGGCGGTCAACGAATGTCACGTCGGTGTGCCAATGATTGGCCCCGATGCCGTGCGCCGAATCGATCTCTTCGAGCAGGGGCTGCTCCGGCGGCGACGCCAGCGTGGGGTGGCCGAGCGTGAGGCCGCCAAAACGTTGCGCGAATGCCACCTGTGTCGCGTAGTCGAGTCCTGATCGCGCAGGAAGACCACTTTGTGTTTGAGCAGCGTGTTGCGGATCTGGGCCACGGCGTCGTCGGACAGCGCCGCTCCCGCGTCGACGCCGCCTATTTCGGCGCCAATCTCCCCGGCCAGCGGCCTGACATCGAGACGGGTGGACGTGTCAATTGTTTCTGTCATCGCGAAGTGCTCTCTTTCTCGGAACGGGCGACGGGCTGGGTGTCCGCGCATGGCACGAAAAGATGCCGCACCGAATGAGCTGGCGCCTGCGGGGCAGCGCAGCGCAGTCAATATCCGCCGAATGGTCTGGCGGGCAGTCCCACATGTGCGGAATTGATCCGGCCTGAGGACACAGCCGCAGCGGCGGCCTGGGTGATGGGAGGCGGCGGACGAGCCGGAGCGGTCAAACCGCGAGAGAACAGAGGGCGCTTGCGACGAGGAGCAGGTCCACGTAGCGGCGCTCCGATCCGTCGTAGGACGTCATGACCTCAGCGTTTCAGCCGGATGCGACTATGTCAATAATTCCGACTTTAAAAGTAGGAATAGCGCAGCCGATGTGGGTGGGTCCGTTAGCCGCCGGGGGGCCGCACCCGGCGCGACGGGCGACCACGGGCGGTCCAGCTTGACCACGATCACCTCTGGCTGCTGCGGGCTATCACGACCACGGCTTGCTCGCCGGCCGGGTTCTCCTCCCGGTGCGGTGTATAGCGGGGAACGAAACGTAGTCGCCCGGCCCGCCGCCCAACGGTAAGGAAGCCGATCATGGCTAACACGCCACTCGCCATTCTGGATCTCGTTCCGATCTCATCGGGGTCGGCCGCCGCCGATGCGCTGCAAGCATCGATCTCGCCCGCCACGCCGAACAGTTCGGCTACGCCCGCTACTGGTTCGCCGAACCACCTCAACCCGGGGGTGGCAAGCACGGCACCCACGGTCCTGCTGGCGCTGACCGCATCGGCGACGTCGGCGATCAGGATCGGCTCCGGCGCGGTGCAGCTTGGCCACCGCACCCCCCTGTCGGTCGTCGAGGAGTTCGGCCTCATCGACGCTCTGTATCCGGGCGCCTCTACCTCGGCATCGGCCGCTCGGCCGGCCGCCCGCCGACCGGGGCGGCCCGTCGCCGGCACCCGCCGCCGTGGCCGCGGTGGTGAACGACCGCGCCCCGAACGGGCTGAAGATCCCTGCCAAGTTCTCCGCCGAGCGGCTGCGCGGCTCGCCACACTTCAAACTGCAGCATTGCGGCAGCCGGGCGCCCGGCCGGCCGCCGGACTATGCGGAGCAGGTCGGCGCGGCATCGCCTGGTTGACCGTGGCCCCGCGCGGGCGGCAAGCTGATCGAGAGGCAGCTCCGCGCCAGCGGCAAGCTCACGGTCATCCTTGATCCCGGCGCCTACCGGCTGAAGAGCTGACAGCAAGCCGGCCAAGGAACGGCAGGCATCTCGATTTCGCCCGGCGACCAGTGCGCACGCCTGCCCAATGCGGCGCGGAGATCAGCGGCTCCAGGCGATGATCAAGCCCGGCTTCGCGTCCCGGGTGCCTGATCACCGAAGACGGGATGGCCTGGCGCCTGTGATGATGTCCACAGGGAGGACACCGACGGTGAAGGGGCGGCAGGGATGGCCGTTGACATGCGCGGGCTGCTCGCCGATCTCACGGCGGAGACGCGGGTACTGGAGGCCATGCTCGTGCCCCTGGACGAGGCGGGCTGGGACCGGCCGACCCCCGCATCCCGATGGGCGATCCGCGACCAGGTATCCCACCTCGCCTACTTCGACGAGGCCGCCACGTCAGCCGCCACAGATCCCACGCGGTTCCGTGCCGACGCCGCGGACCTCATGACACGGGGGGCCGGTTTTCCTGACGAGATCGCTCGCCGCTACCACGCGATGCCGCCCCCCGAATTGCTCGGGTGGTTCCGCAGAGCGCGCACCGGGTTCGTGTCGGTGTTCACCAACCTTGGTGCCATGGCCCGGCTGCCGTGGTACGGCCCGGACATGAGTGCGGCCAGCTCGGTGACGGCCCGGCTGATGGAGACATGGGCGCACGGACAGGACGTTGCCGACGCCCTCGGTGTGCACCTGCAACCGGCGGCGCGGCTGCGGCATGTCGCCCACCTCGGGGTGAGCACGTTCGGCTTCGCGTTCGCACTCAACCAAAGGCCCGTGCCACAGCAGCGCGTACGGGTGGAGCTCACCGCCCCAGACGGCAGCGTCTGGGCATGGGGCCCAGCAGACGCGCCGGACGTGGTGGCTGGCACCGCGCTTGATTTCTGCCTGGTGGTGACACAGCGGCGGAACATCGCCGACACCGCACTGCGGGTCACCGGGCCGCTGGCGGCGGAGTGGATGGGGATCGCGCAGGCGTTCGCGGGTGCCCCGGGACCCGGGCGGCCACCGGGCCTGTTCCCCCGCGCTGGCGGATCACCCACGTCATCAACGCCACCCTCGACGATCTGAGGAGGGTGTGGCCCCTTCAAGGGCCATGGGCCGGTGGTCGCTACCCTGCTGCGGGTGGTATCCGGCTCGGTTCAAATGGGATCTGAGGCGACCATGTAGTCATCTTACGTTCCGGAGGAGTTGCTCACGCAGCGCGATCGCGTGCCGGGGCCGGTCGGTCACCACGTCGACACGCGGATCGGCGAGCCAGCGGGCGATCATCGTGTCGCTGTTGACTGTCCAAATCATCGTCCTGAGTCCCTGCCGATGGCATTGCCGCAGCACACCGGCTAGCGCCAGCCGCTGGTGCATCGCGGCCCAGTCCGCGCCGCAGGCACGGATCCGGCTCAGCGGATACAGGTCATGGCGGCGCGCGGACAGCCGCATGAGCCGCGGCACCTCGCTGAGGCCCTACCGCCGCATAGACGCTCACCCGCTGAGAAGGCCCCTCTCCGGAACCGGGGAGGGGCCTGTGAGCTGGGAGCCGCCTGTCGGAATCGAACCGACGACCTGTTCATTACGAGTGAACCGCTCTGCCGACTGAGCTAAGGCGGCGCGACCATCCGCAGGCGTCCGCGGACAGCGCGCACCGAGTTTACCAACGCACCAAGGTACGTGCGGGCCATCGATCCCGGACATGACCCGGCCTACTGGCAGACGGTCCCGCTTTTGGGCACCGCGCCGTCGATCAGGTAGCGGTCCACGATCGAGTCCACGCACGAGCTGCCCATCTTGTACGCGGTGTGGCCGTCACCATTCCAGCCGAGCAGCACGCCTGCGGACAGGTCGCGGGCGAGTGCCTGCGCCCACCTGAAGGGCGTGGCGGGATCCCGGGTGGTTCCCACAACCAGGATCGGCGGCGCCCCGGCCGCCCGCATCGCACGGACCGGCGCGCCGCGCACGGGCCAGTACGCGCACGGCAGGCTTCCCCACATGATTGCCTCTCCGAACTGGGGCGCGTCACGCTGCGCGGTTGACGCTGCCGCGCGCCACGAGCTCAGCGCACGTGGCCATGGGCGGTCCACGCAGTTGATCGCCATGTTGGACTCGGCGAGGTTCGAGTACGTCCCGCTGCTGTTTCGCTCCATCAGCGCGTCGGCTAGGCGGATCAGCAGCGTCCCGTCACCGGCGAATGCGTTCTGCAGCCCCTGGCGCAGGTACGGCCAGGTCGCCTTGCTGTACAGCGCGGCAAGCACGCCGGCGGTCATCAGCGCCTCGTTCGCTGGGCGCCCATCGCCGAGATCGTTGGCGAGCGGCGTTTGCTCTGCCCGGTTCAGCAGGGCCTGGAGCTTGGCGATCGCGGCGTTCACCGCGGTGAGCACGTCACCGGCCCCGGCCCCGGCCGCGGACCCGAGCGGGCAGTCGGGGCGCCGTACGCAATCAGTTGCGAACGACCTGAACGCGACCTGGAAGCCTTCCGCTTGCACGATGTTCTGGTCAATCGCCGTGTCAGCAGGGTCCAGGGCACCGTCAAGTACGAGGGCACGGACATTGTGCGGGAAGAGCTGGGCGTAGTACGTGCCGAGGTAAGTCCCGTACGACTTGCCCAGGTAGGTGAGTTTCCCGTCGCCGAGAGCGGCGCGCAGGATGTCCATGTCCCTGGCGGCCTCGGCAGTGCCGACGTAGGGCAGCAACGGGCCGGCCTGATGTGCGCATGCCTGCGCGAAGAACCTGCTCTCGGCGATCACGGCGGACATCTCAGCGGAGCTGGCCGGGTTGTCATTGGTGTCGAGATACCCGTCGAGCTGTGGCCCGCTCATGCACCTGATCGCCGGCTGGCTCCCCCCGACCCCCCGCGGATCGAAGCCAACCACGTCGAACCGCGCGAGCACCGCCGCGGAGAGCACGCTGCGGGCCTGCCTGGCATAGTCGACCCCGGAGCCGCCAGGCCCGCCCGGGTTGAGCACGATCGAGCCGATCCTGTGCGCGGGATCGGCCGCCCGTAGCCGCACGACGGGCAGCGAGAACCGGCTGCCCGCTGGATGGCTGTAGTCGACAGGCACAAGGAGGCGCGCGCACTGGAATCCGCCCGAGCATGGCTGCCAGGTGAGTTTCTGGTGGTAGTAGCCGGCGATGGTGACCGGCGCGGCCGATGCGGGTGCGGATGCACGGGAGATGGGACTACTCGAGGAACCACGTGCCTCATTGACACCCGTGCAGCCGACCACCACGAGCGCGACAGCGGTGATCACGGCGGAGACACTAGCGGGGGCGCGCCGGGTGAACGCTGTCACGAAACCCCCGGATCAGCGCGGTTCGCGCCATGCGCGCCCTCGTACGCCTGCCGCGGCCCGCACACGCTCGCCCGGCTGCACGCGCACCTGCGGCCGTCCTCGCTGAGCTTCACGAGGACCCGGTCGGACGGCACGTTGTAGCCGACCACAGTCCCGGTCCCTTGCGGCGAATCCACCTGCGCGCCGAGCCGCGGCGCCCGCTCGCGGAACTCCGTGTACAGCGGGTGCTCGTACTTGAGGCAGCACATCAGCCGTCCGCAGGCACCGGCGATTCGCATCGGGTTGACAGGCAGATCCTGGTCCTTGGCCATCCGCACGGAAACGGGCTCGAAATCCTTCAGGAACGTCGCGCAGCACAGGTCACGGCCGCACGGCCCGATGCCGCCCTGCAGCCTGGCCTCGTCGCGGGGCCCGACCTGCCGCAGCTCCACACGCGCGCGCAGGCCGCGGGCAAGATCACGGACAAGCTCGCGGAAGTCCACCCGGTGTGGCGCCGAGAAGTAGATCACGAACACGTTGTCGCGGTCCAGGTAGTCGACCGCGGTGACCTTCATCGGCAGCCCTTGCTTGCGCGCGAGCCGCTTGCTCAACTGGCGGGCCTCCGCGCGGCGGACCCGGCAGTTCTCGTCCCGCGTCAGGTCGTCCGCGCCGGCGACCCCGGCGCACACGGGCAGGCCGCCGACGTCCTCCGACACCCACTGGGGCGCCCAGATACACTCGGCGACCTCCGGCCCCGCGTCCGTGGGCACCAGCACCTTTTCCCCCACCTTGGGCGAATGCGGCCCCGGATCGAGGTAGTACAGCCGACCATACCGCTCGAAGCTGACGGCCATCATCATGCCCATACGTCCAGCCTACGGCGCCGGGCGGGCGGAATCGTCGCTGCCACGTTCACCGATTCAGCTCCCTAACGGCTGCCGCAGTGGCGCCGCTCGCGGCGCAGCGGGGGGTTCCGGGGGTCGTCCCCCCGGGCTGGCAGCGTCCTAACGGACTGCCGCCGGCGGTGTGGGCGGGCCGAGGCCGGAGGGGGCAGAGATCTCTGCCCCCTCCGGATACCAACTATCGTCAGGGCTGGATCGCGCGCAGCGGACCATTCTGGTCGCCGAAATTCCGCGTGCTCAGCGCCTGCACGCCGGCGTTGTGCTCACCGTTGAACGGCGTGACTGTGTTCAGGCCGCAGGCCTTGACGGCGTCGTTCGGCGAGTTGAACCACAGGCCGAGGTGGTACATCTGCACAGGGTTGAAGGCCGGGTTCGTGGTGGCGTCCGGGAAAGGCTGATTCTTGAATACCAGGGGAGCCGGCGCCGCACCTTGCGCCACGGCAAAGGTCTCGATGCTGAAGCGCCCGATGAACGTGCCCTGGGCGTTGCCGCTGCTGTCGCTTTCCAGGTCCCCCTGGTACCACCCGATGCCAAACGGCTTGTTGGGCACCTGAATGACAAAGAGGTCGAAGTCCGTGTTCGGTGGCAGTTTGCTCGCGGAAACCTTCATGACCTCGACTGGACCCTGCGACTGTATGGTGACGTTGGCGTGCGCATTCGTGAGGCAATTGGCGCCGACCGCGGCAGCGGAGCGGACCATCTGGAACGAGGTCTGATTGACTGCCGCGCCTGCGGAGGTACTGGTCATTGCGGTGGCACCGACACCCGCGGCGGCGAACAACGCCGCCCCCACTGCCGCGCTGATCCGCTTCGACAATTTGTTCATTGTGCGACTTCTCCTTGTTCTTGTCACATTGATTTTTGCTCCGGTGATATCGAGTCGGCCGAGGCTGGCAGGTGCAGCGGTTTCCAGCGCGGACTGCGCCGCAGATAAGGCTCGAGGGAGGCCGGCCGCAGAGTTGCGCAGGTCTTCTCACCCCCCCTGGACCGCCAACATCGACTGGAGCGCATCAACCGGAACAGATGCGAGGGGAGGCGACAGAAATACCCGAACTGACTGAATTTTGCCGGCAATGGCCCGCCCGGGCCCACTACCAGGCCAGCCGTCAGCCGGTGAGCAGGGCAAGTGTCATGGCCTCGGCCGCGAGCAGCGGGTGCGCGTTGGCCTCGATGCGCTCGCGGCACTGCATGATCGCCTGCATCCTGCGCAGCGTGGATTCAGGTGTCGTCGCCGCGGCCAGCTGCCTGATGTCCTGCTCGATGTCGGCGTTCGCCAGTTCCACGTGCGCACCGAACTGCACCGCAAGCACGTCACGGTAGAAGCCGGCCAGATCGAGCAGCGCGCGGTCGAGTGAGTCACGCTTCAGCCGGGTGGCGCGGGATTTCTGCCTGTCGGTCAGCTCCTTGAGCGCACCCGCCCCGCTGCGTACGGCCTTGGCCACGCCCTTGCCTGACGAGCCCTCCCCGAATGCCCTGCGCAGCTCCGCCTGCTCAGGCTCGTCGAGTTCGGCGGTGGCCGCCGCCGCCTCCGCGTCCGCGGACTCGACGAGTCGTGCGGCGGCGGCGAGCGCAGGGCCGAGGCTGTCGACGCCGAAGGGCACGCGAAGCACGTCCGCGCGGCGCTTGGCCGCCGCTGGATCGGTGGCGAGACGGCGCGCCCTGCCGATATGGCCCTGGGCGGCACGCGCGGCCTGCAGCGCGCGGGCCTCGTCGATGCCGTCCCGCCTCGCCAGCATGTCCGCGATCGCGCCTGCCGGCGGGGTCCGCAACGTGACCAGGCGGCACCGCGAGCGGATCGTCGGCACCAGGTCGTCGGGTGACGGCGCACACAGCAGCCAAACTGTCCGCGGTGACGGCTCCTCGATGGCCTTGAGCAGGGCGTTCGCGGCCTGTTCTGTGGCGCGGTCGGCATCTTCGAACAGGATCGCGCGCCAACGGCCGGCGAAGGGCGCAGTGGCAGCACGAAGCACGAGATCCCTGGTCTGCCTGACGCCGTAGGACAGCCCGTCGGGGCGTACAAGAAGGACGTCTGCGTGCGTACCCGCGAGCACCTGATGGCAGGAGGCACAGTGCCCGCAGCCGAGATCGGGGCAGAGCAGCGCAGCCGCGAACGCCCGCGCCGCAACCGAGCGGCCGGAGCCGGGCGGGCCGCTGAACAGCCAGGCGTGCGTCATCCCCGCGGCGCTCTCCGCCCTTGCGCCTGCGCTGGTACCTGTGCTACCTGCGCTGCCGTCGGCGCCGTCCGCCGCACTGGCAGCTACGCCGCTCGCCGCGCCAGCACCTGTACTGCCGTCGGCGCCCTCCGCCGCACTGGCAGCTGCGCCGCTCGCCGCGCTGGTCTCTGTACCGGTATGCGCGCCCCTCGTTTCACCTTCTGAGCCGCAGAGCGCGGCGCCCGCAGCGGCCGCGGCACTGCGCAGTTGGGCAACGACCTTGTCCTGGCCCGCTAGATCGTCGAACACGCTCATGACTCGGTCGCTTTCCATGATCGCGGTGGATTGTCAGTCATAGTCGCGGAGAATTCATCGCGATCATGGAATCGGGGGCGGGCTGTGGGCATGGCGGGTCAGTCCCGCACGGCGGGGAAGCTGCCGATAACCGCCTCAGCCACGGCCGGCCCGGGGTCGGGCAGGATATCCCTGATCCGCTCCCGGATCTGGCGGCTGATCTCCTCGGGCGGCAGCCCGGCGTCGATGACCAGGTAGCGGCCGGGCTCGGCGGCCGCGAGCGCGCGGAATCCCTGGCGGACCCGCTCGTGGAAACCGATGGGCTCGGATTCGAGCCTGTCGGCTGACGGCGTATGGCGTGACAGGCCCGCGGCCGGGGGAAGGTCGAGCAAGATGGTGAGGTCCGGGATCATTCCGCCGGTCGCCCAGCAGTTCAGCCCTGCGACTTCCTCAAGAGGTAGCTGACGCCCCGCGCCCTGGTAGGCGAGCGAGGAGTCGACGTAGCGGTCGGTAATGACGATCGCCCCGCGGCCAAGGGCCGGCTGGATCACCGAGGCCACGTGCTCGGCACGGTCCGCCGCGTACATGAGGGTCTCCGCGCGCGGCGAAAGGCCGGCGTTTGATTTGTCGAGCAACACCGCGCGGAGCCGCATGCCCACCTTGGTGGCACCAGGCTCGTGGGTGGTAACCACCTCGTACCCCTGGTCTCTCAGCAAGATCCCGAGCAGCCGCGCCTGGGTGGTCTTGCCCGCACCTTCCCCGCCCTCGAACGCGAGGAGCAGGCCGCGCGGGCGCTTGGGCTCCTCCAGGACCAACTGCTCGCCACGGATCGCCGCGAGCAGGTCCGGGATGAGCGGTATGCCGTGGCGGTCGTCCATCCGTCGGTACGAGACCACGCCGAGCAGGAACGCGACCACGGCGGCAGCGAGCAGCAGGACGTTGTTGCCGACGTTGTTGTATTCGATCCTGCCGATCCGCAGCCTGCCCGATCCCGCTGCGCCCGAGATGGCCCCGGACAGGATCGGAGCGGCCGCCACCGCGAAGAGCAGGATGATCTGGATCGCGGACTGCAGAAAGGCGAACGTCCGGCCCCGGAGGCTGTCGTCGACCTCCAGGCCGACGATGGTGTACCCGGTTGCGTACGCCACGCCGGCCAGCGCCCCGAGGATGACGACAAGCACGGTGAGGATCACGAGGTTTGGTATCAGGGCCATCAGCGCGAGCGGGATGCCCGCCGCCGTGATCGACAGCCCGAAGAGCCTCCGCCTGCTGAATCCCTTGAGCACACGTGAGCCAAGGAACATTCCGAGAGCTAGCCCGATGAAGATGGCGACGAAGACTACGCCCCAGCCGGCATTGCCACCGTGCAGCGTGTCCGTGATGTATGTCTTGCCGATCCCGACGATGGCGCCCGCGGCGGCGAACGCGCCGATCATGCCGATGAGGAGCCCGCGCACGACAGGCGTGTGACCGATGAATCGCCAGCCCTCCCAGATCATCCTCGCCACCGACGGCGCCGAGATGCGGCTCCGCGGCCGCCGTTTCGGGATCTGGAGGAAGAACACTGTAAGCGCGGAGACACCGAAGGTCGCCGCGTTGAAGTACAGCGCCAGGTTGACCTGGTTGGTGTTGAAGTACGGCGAGATCGAGCCGAGCGCCTTGCTTACCAGGTCGAGCAGGCTGAACAGCGTTCCGGCGACGACCGCGCTGCCATAGGTGGTGAAGAGGCTGAGCTGGTTGGCCTGTTCGAGCCTGTCGGGCGGCACCAGGTTCGGTACGGATGCGTCCTTCGCCGGGTTCCAGAAAGCTGAGGCGCATCCGGCAAGGAACTTCGCGACGAAGATCCACGTCAGGCTGGGGAAAAGGGGGATCGAAACGAACAGCAGGCCGCGGATCACGTCGCCGATGATCATGGTCATCCGGCGATCCAGCCGATCGGCCGCCGCTCCCGCGAGCGGGCCGAGCAGGAGCGCGGGAAGCAGGGTGGCGATCCAGACTCCACCAACCGCATAACTCTGGGTCGCGACACCTTTGCCCTGGGTGATCTGGAATGCCAGCGAGGTGAGCGCCAGAATGCTCAGCCAGTCCCCCAGGCTGGACAGCGCAAGCGCGATCCACAGCCGGCGGAACGGCTTGATGGACAGCACGCCGCGCCGTTCTCGGTTGGCTGGAGCGCGGAGGATCATTGCGCCACCGTATCGGGGAGATCAGGCGGGTACGCGGGTTCCGGGGAGAGCGTACCGCTCACGATCCGGAAGAGGCCCGGGACCTGCCACGCCCTGCGGCCGGTCCGGCCGCCCGCCGCTCGGCCAGCAACTCAGCGGCGCGCTGCAGGGTGATCGACTCCACCTGGTCGCCCTTCCGCAGCGAAGCATTAGTCTCACCATCCGTCACGTACGGGCCGTAGCGGCCTGACTTGATCACAAGAGGCTTGTGCGTCACCGGATCATCGCCAAGCTCACGCAGCGGCGGCGCACCCGCCCCGCGGGTGCGGCCACGGGTCTTCGGCTGCGCGAGCAGATCCTTCGCCTCTGCGAGAGTCAACGTGAAAAGCTGGTCTTCGTTTTCCAGTGACCGGCTGTCCGAGCCCTTCTTCACGTAGGGCCCGTAACGCCCGTTCTGCACCGTGACCTGCTCGCCGTCGAGCTCGCCGAGCACACGGGGCAGGGTGAGAAGCCGCAGCGCGTCCTGCAGCGTCACCGTGTCGATCGTCATGGTCTTGAGCAATGAGGCGGCACGCGGCTTCGCGGCTTGTGGTTTGGCGGCCTTTGTCTTGGCTCCCTTTGCCTTGCTGGTCGTTGCCTTGGTCGTCGCTGCCCTGGTGGTCGCTTTGGTCGTCGCTGCCCTGGTGGTCGCTTTGGTAGTCGCTGCCTTGGTGGTCGCTGCCGTGGTGGTCCCCGCGCCTGCTTTGACTGCCTCTGCTGCGTCGGCGGCGTCTGCCGTGGCGGCGTCTGCCGTCGCCGACTTCTCCGCCGGAGCGTCCGCTTCTGAGGCAAGCAGTTCGGTCACGTATGGCCCGTAACGACCCACTTTGGCCACGATCGTCTGCCCGGTGTCCGGATCGGTGCCGAGCACGCGCTCACCGCTCGGCTGCGCGAAAAGCTCCTCGGCTCGTTCCGGCGTCAGTTCGTCCGGCGCCGTGCCCTCCGGGATGTTGACCCGCTTCCCGTCACGTTCGAGGTAGGGGCCGTACCTTCCGACCCGGACCACAACGGCCGTTCCTGGGAGCGGGAACGAGCTCACATCTCTAGCGTCGATGTCACCGAGGTCGCTGACGAGCTCTTTCAGTCCTTCCTCGCCGTTACCACCATTCTCGCCGAAGTAGAAGCGGCGGAGCCACGGCACCCGCGCCGCCTCACCGCGGGCGATCTCGTCGAGCACGTCCTCCATCCGCGCGGTGAAGTCATAGTCGACGAGGTGCCCGAAATGCCGTTCGAGGAGCGTGACCACGGCGAACGCGAGGAACGAGGGCACGAGCGCCGTGCCCTTGCGGAAGACATAGCCGCGATCCAGGATCGTGCCGATGATCGACGCATAGGTGGATGGCCTGCCGATCTCCCTGTCCTCGAGTTCCTTGACCAGGGTCGCCTCGGTGTACCTGGCCGGAGGGCGGGTGGTGTGCCCGGCAGGTTCCAGGCTGGTAACGGCCAGTGGGTCGTCCTGTGCGAGCGGCGGCAGGCGGTGCTGCGTGTCCTCGCGGTCGGCCTCAGGATCGTCAGCATCCTCGACGTAGGCCTTCAGGAACCCGTGAAATGTAATGACCTTCCCGGAGGCGCCGAACTCGGCATCCTCCCCCGCGCTCGACCGGCCGGCGACGCGAACAGAGACCGACTCACCGGCGGCGTCCTTCATCTGCGACGCGACTGTGCGCTTCCAGACCAGCTCATACAGCCGGAACTCGTCGCCGGAGAGCCTGCTGGAAGAGGGCGTCGCGAACTCATCGCCAGCCGGGCGGATCGCCTCGTGCGCCTCCTGCGCATTCTTGACCTTGCTCGTGTAAACGCGCGGCGCGTCCGGTACGTATTCGGCGCCGAAAAGCTGCTTGGCCTGGGCGCGGGCAGCGGCGATCGCCGTCTCGGACAACGTGATGCTGTCGGTCCGCATGTAGGTGATGTGCCCGTTTTCGTAGAGCCGCTGTGCGACGGACATCGTGTACTTGGCGGAGAAGCCGAGCTTGCGTGACGCCTCCTGCTGCAGCGTCGTGGTCCTGAAGGGGGCATAGGGCGAACGCCGGTAGGGTTTCCTTTCCACCGACCTGACCGTGAAATCCGCCTGCGTAAGCCGCTGCGCAAGTCCTGACGCGTCCGCTTCGTCCAGGTGCACGGCATCGGCGGTCTTGAGTTGCGCGGCCGGGGAAAAATCGCGGCCGTGCGCGACGCGCCGGCCGTCAAGCGCGACCAGCGTGGCGGCGAACTCCGGTGGATCGGCGTCACTGCGGCGGCTGCGGAAGACCGCCTCGAGGTCCCAGTAACTCGCGGCCCGGAACGCGATCCGCTCCCGCTCCCGCTCCACCACCAGCCGGGTAGCGACCGACTGGACGCGGCCGGCGGACAGCCTGGGCATGACCTTCTTCCAGAGCACGGGCGAGACCTCGTAGCCGTAGAGCCGGTCGAGGATGCGCCGGGTCTCCTGGGCGTCCACAAGCCCCTGGTTGAGCTCACGCGGACTTGCGACAGCGGTGGCGATCGCCTCGGGGGTGATCTCGTGAAAGACCATCCTGCGGGCAGGCACCTTCGGCTTGAGCACCTCGAGCAGATGCCAGGCGATCGCCTCGCCCTCGCGGTCCTCGTCCGTGGCGAGCAGTAGCTCGTCCGCCTCGCCGAGCAGTTTCCGCAGCTTGCCGACCTGCTGCTTCTTGTCCGGGTTAACGACGTACAGCGGCTCGAACCCGGCGTCTACGTTGACACCGAGCCGTGCCCAGGGCTCTTTCTTGAACTTCGCCGGTATGTCGGCCGCCTTGTCGGGCAGGTCACGGATGTGGCCAATGCTCGACTCGACCACGTAACCCCTGCCGAGATACCCGGCGATGGTTCTGGCCTTGGCCGGCGACTCCACGATGACGAGCCGTGTTCCGCCCTTGGCGCCGTCTGCGGCACCCCGTCTGCTATCTGGCACCCTCGCTAATCCCTCACATCCAGCTGGGATGGCTGCGTTCGGCCCGCCTCAGTGCGCCGGCACAGCGTGTCGTCACCTCACGGCCCGGTCATCTACCCTGCCGCTGCCGTTCCTGTTATGGTCCCGTAAGCTTCCGCGCTGCAGCGTATGTTCCAGCCGCGCTCACCGCCAGCGGCCGCGACCGCCCACAGTCCAGACGAGGTGACGTTACCCGTATTGCGGCAGAAGGTTTGCGCGGCGACGCCAACTGCGCAGAATGAGACTCGATGACCCAGTACTCCTACCTCGTGGTTTACCTGCCGCGCGGAATTTCCCGTGACAGCGCACGGAAGATCCTGACAGATCACGCCGAGTATGGCGACTGGGAACTTACCAGGCTCCTGCTGTTCGCAGACGGCAGCAGGAAAGCCACGCTGCGCCGCACGATCATACGCCCGGTCCGGACCATGTGACCTTCGCGGTGCTGTAGACATGGCTACTGTTGCGACGCTGTTAGAGGTGCGGGGCCGCCGTGACGCGTGTGGTGCCGCGAGCGCTTGTCGCGCTTGTCCAGACCAGCCCTCTGAGCGTCGCCCGGGGTCGCCCGCCCACTGGAATGCGATCGGGGCCTCGTCTATTCGTCCCGCCGACCGTCGTAGGAAGCGGTAGACAGGGCTTTGCCCGTCCCGGGCCGCGTCCCCGGGACGGGCAAAGCGTCGGTGCAATCCAGGACGCCCAGCCACCCACCACGGCGCCCGAGCGCGACCACACAGCCGCGACTCCAGCACCATGAGGACGGCCAAAGCGCCGGGCGCGTCCTCTTACGTGCGGGCACTTACCGGTGCGAAACCGCCCGGTCCAGCTTGCTGAGCACCCTCCCGAGCCTACGTCCGGTCACGACAAGCAGGCCTGCGCCCATCGCAAGAGCCACGCCGGCCATCGCGAGCAGGCCTGCGAGATTGGCGCCGGTGGTCGGAAGTCCGCTGCTGACCGTGCGTGACGACAACTGGGTCGGCGCCCCCGACCCCTGCTGAAGCTGGGGCCCCTGGCCATTCGTGGTGCTAGGCGTGTGTCCGTGGCCCTTGGTGGTACCAGGCGCGTACCCGTGGTGCTTCGTAACGCCAGGCGCGTGCCCGTGGTGCTTCGTAACGCCAGGCGTGTAGTCGTTGTTAGCCGCCTGGCCACTGTCGTGGGTGTTGTTGCAGGGCTTGTGACCATGGCCATTCCCGCTGGCGGTCTCGCTGCCGTGGGTGTTACCGCAGGGCTTGTGACCGTGGCCAGCACCGCTGCCGGTCTCGGCGACCGGGCCCACCTGGCCACCACTGCCGGCGGCCGGGCCGCCGTGGCTGCCGCCGCTGCCGTGGGTGTTGCCGCAGGGCTTGTGACCGTGGCCACTCCCGCTGGCGGTCTCGCTGCCGTGGGTGTTGCCGCAGGGCTTGTGACCGTGGCCACTCCCGCTGCCGGTCTCAGTGACCGGGCCCACCTGGCCACTACCGCCGGCGGCCGGGCCGCCGTGGCTGCCGCCGCTGCCGTGGGTGTTGCCGCAGGGCTTGTGACCGTGGCCACTCCCGCTGGCGGTCTCGCTGCCGTGGGTGTTGCCGCAGGGCTTGTGACCGTGGCCACTCCCGCTGCCGGTCTCGGCGACCGGGCCCACCTGGCCACTACTGCCGGCGGCCGGGCCGCCGTGGCTGCCGCCGCTACCGTGGCCGTTGCCGCAGGGCTTGTGACCGTGGCCACTCCCGCTGGCGGTCTCGCTGCCGTGGGTCTTGCCGCAGGGCTTGTGACCGTGACCACTCCCGCTGCCAGTCTCGGTGACCGGGCCGCCGTGGCTGTCGTGGTTGTTGCCGCAGGGCTTGTGACCGTGACCACTCCCGCCCCCGGTCTCGGCGACCGGGCCCGGCTCGTCACTACCCTTGGCTGCGCTGTCGTGATCGCCGTAACTTCCGTAATCGCTGTCCTGCTCAGGTACGGCAGCCGGGTGGTCGCCTTGGCGGTGCACACTTGCCCTACCAAACGCGGCGCTCGCGTTCCCGCGGACATGCACGGGCACGTTGACTGTAACTTTGATCTGCTTGCCGCTCAGGCCCTCGCCATGACCGCTGTGCATGTTGCCCCCGAACGCGACACCCGTGCCGCTCGCGGCGAACACGGTTGCCAACAGGGTGATCTTGGCCATGCGTGTGGCCCACGCGTATGTACTCATGTGGCTACCTGCATTCATCTAGGGATTCGGATGGTGTCTGGCCCCAGTCACCAGCGCACGTTCGCGAACAGCTTCCGGCGGCCAACAGCGCTGCGGCGCCCGCCAATCGGGAACCGATTTGCTAGGCAGAACGTGAAGCGGGCTCCCGTACCGGGCAGACTTCGCGCCCGGGGCGCGAGGGCCGACAAGGCGTGGACCGTCCCTGTGGGACAGGCCCATGGGCGGCGATGTCGGCGCGCATCGACGGCCCGCAAGCCGTCCCACGTCGCCAATGCGCCGACATAGCTGGGGCGCAAGGCACCGTCAGGCCGGGCGGTATCGCGAGGTTCGGCGATTCCCCCATACCGGGCAGCGCTGCGAGAGCGGGAAGGACATGGAACGCCGGGACACCGGGTGGTCGGCGCAGCGTCCGAGCCGGTGACCGGCCTTGCGTGGGGCGTGGGCGGACGATTCTGTAGCCGACCATCGAGTCACAGAAAACGGCCGCCCCGGCGCCGCATGCACTTGCCGGGATGCTGATCGATGAACGCACCTGCTTGCCAGAGGCCGCACCCGCGGCGCCGAGGCTGACGCCCAGCAGGACCGGCTTCGCGGTCTGCTGAACCCACGGTCGCATGAACGCTCCTTGACGGTTGTCGGAGTTCGGGTTGCTCGAAGTCCTGCCGACGCAGCTCGCGTCAGCGTGCGCCCGAGTTTGCGCGCGACGGTCCCTGCGGTTGAACTCCCACGTGCGACCCTCCCTGGGAAGCTCCGGTCGCCGACCCGGGGCGGTCGGCGCAACCGGTCTGTACAGAGAGTAACGATATCACCACGGCACGTACACAGCATAGAGATTCAGAAAGTGTTGCGTGGCGATTTTCGCGCACGATCGGCGCTACTGCTCTGACCTCGCGCGGAGGGCTAACATTGATCAAAGAATTTGTCGAGCACGCGAACCCCGAAACGGAGCGCGTCAACAGGCACCCGCTCATCTACACCATGGAACATTCCGGAAAAGTCCAGATCAGATGGAAGCCTGAGAGGTGCGAATCCGAAGCACCGGATACCGAGCCTGGCAAACGACTTCGCGTCGGTTCCGCCGGACAGGCAGTACGGGACTATCCTGGCCGCGGGGTCCTCCGCGAGCAGCGCACGGCTCATCGCCTCAACTAGTTCGCCGTCAAGAGTGGTCTCCATCGCAATGTCACGATGGACGAACTCACGCTGAATTCGAGGGCCGAGCACGCGATCAAGCTCGGCTAGAAACTCCTCTTCGTACCCAGGCAGGAAACGGCCGTCCACCTGCGCGGAGGCCGCTTGCGGTATAACGTTGACTTTGTACCCTGCACGCAGCATTGTCGGATTAGTTGTATTACGGAGAGTCGCCCCGACGATTCGGGAGATCGGGCCCAATTTGTCAAGTATTTCCTGGCATCGGTCCGGGCTGAACTCGACCCCGAGAACGTCGGCGGCCTGCTCGAGGAACGCCTGTACCGTCGGCGTCAGACGGATGCCGAACTCATACCTGCCCAGTCGCGCGATTGCATCGGCCAGTTCGGTGACCGCGTTGTCATCGTTAAGCATGGAACCGTGGCCCGCGGTTCCGCGGGCGGTCAGCCGCAGCCACGCCATCCCCTTCTCCGCAGTCTGCAGCAGGTACACGCGCTGCGGTCCAGACGGGCCGTGAAGGGTGTAACTGAAGCCGCCGACCTCACCGATCGCCTCGGTGCAACCCGCGAAGAGGCCCGGATGATTGTCAACAAGCCAGCGGGCGCCCCACGAGCCGCCCGCCTCCTCGTCCGCAAGGAACGCGAGCACGATGTCACGAGGCGGACGGCGGCTTTCGCGCAGCCGCTGGCGGATCACCGCCAGGATCATCGCGTCCATGTCCTTCATGTCCACCGCGCCACGGCCCCAGACACATCCGCCGGTAATCTCGCCAGAAAAGGGGTGCACCTGCCAGTCACCCGGATCGGCGGGGACCACGTCGAGGTGACCGTGCACGAGCAGGGCTGGCTGGGTGGGGTCCGTGCCCTCGATCCTGGCGACAACGCTGGTGCGCCTTGGGTGGGATTCGAAGATCTCCGGCTCCAGTCCGACTTCTGAGAGCCTGGCGGTGACATACTCGGCGGCTATGCGCTCGCCGGGGCCGGAGTGGTCGCCCGGATTCGTCGTATCGATTCTGATCAGATCACTGCAGAGCTGCGCTACCTCGTCCTCGGCCGCCAGGTGTGCGGGCACGATCCCTCCATGACTGTCGCCTGCCGCCGGTGCGGCATGACTGTCAGCCGCCGCCGTGAGACTCCTCCACTGCCACGATCTCACCACAAGCCCATCCGGTCAGTCGTTGGGCTTACCCTCACCTTCGCCGACAGGCGCGAGATTTGCTATCGTGATGCGGCCAAGGCGACGGTGACAGCGCTGCGGCACACGTCCGGGTGGCGGAATAGGCAGACGCGCTAGCTTGAGGTGCTAGTGCCCGTAAAGGGCATGGGGGTTCAAGTCCCCCCTCGGACACAAAACTGGTGCGATTTCCCCAAAACAGACACTGCTTGAACACGCGCCGGGCGGCCGGCCTTCACAGCCGGCCCGGCTCCCGGCCGCGCAGCCGCCTCCTGCCCGGGAGGCAGCCATGACTGCCCGGCCCGTTCCCCCTGTCATCCCCGCCGCCAGCCCCGGCCGCCGGCCGGGCAAGCCTGGTGCGGGCCGTCCCATGCCATTGGCCAGCCCGCCGGGCCGTCCGGATGTGGTCTACGGGTTCGGCCGGATCGACGCCTCCGGCCGGGTCGCCGACCGGGTGACCATCGCCGCGCTGGGCTGGCGCGGCGGTGACCGGCTAACCCTGACCGCCGAGGCCGGGGTGATGATCGCGCGCCGCGACCCGGGCGGCATGGTCACCGTGCCGTCCAGGCCCTACGTCGTGATCCCTGCTGCGCTGCGCCGCCGCTGCGGGCTGCGGGCGGGTGATCACGTGCTCCTGGCGGCGGTGCCCGGCGAGGACACGCTGGCCGCGTACTCCTTTGCGGTGGTGGACCAGGCGATGCAGGCGCACGTCCGGTTCCCGCGCGGCGAAGGAGGGCGGACATGACTGCCACGAACCCTGCCACGCCGCCGGCCGCGTCCCAGCAGGCTGTCGTGGAGGCGGCGCTGGTGGTGCTGGAGCGGATGGGCCTGACCCCGGCGGATCTGGCCGTCGTCCCGCAGCCCCGAAAGCCGGTGCCGACCTTCGCCGAGTACGTCCCGGTGGTGTCGGCGGCGGTTAGCGCCGGGACACGACGGGCATACGGCTCGTACTGGAACCGGGTCATCGAGCACTGGGGTACCCGCCGTCTGGATGAGCCCACCCCGTCGGAAATCCGGCAGCTGATGGGCTACGTCAAGACCCACGTCGTGGCCCGCCGCAACGCCCGCGGCGGCCGCAGCGCCGAAGAGCACCTGGTAGCCGCGCTGCGCTGCCTGTACCAGCGCGCCATGGACGACGGGCTGATCACCGAGGCCGGCAACCCGGCGCGGAAGGTGGCCAAGCCGCGCCGCCTGCCGACCACTCGCCGGGCACTGCCCGATACCCGGCTGGCGGAGATCAACCAGATCGCCGCGACCACGGGCGATGACCCAGAGCTGGACACGCTGATCCTGCGGCTGCACACCGAGACCGCCTGCCGACGCGGCGGCGCGCTGGCCCTGCGGCCGCAGGACCTGGACCCGGACCAGTACCTGGTCCTGGGGCGGGAGAAGGGCGAGACGGTCCGCTGGCAGCCGGTCTCCCCCACCTTGATGGGCCGCCTCGTCGAGCACGGCCAGGAGCGGCATGCCCCGCCGGACGGGCAGCTGCTGCGGTACGCCGACGGGCGGCCGATTCCACCGCCGGTATGACCACCTATGGACCCGGATCGGCCGGCACCTACCCTGGGTGGCGACCCAGGGCATCAGCACGCACTGGATCCGGCACACCATCTTGACGTGGGTCGAGCGGAACTTCGGGTACGCCGTCGCGCGAGCCTACGCCGGGCACACTGACGGCGGCAGCGAGGCCGGGGCTACGGCGACCTATGTCCGCGCCAGCCTCGCCGAAGTGGCCGCTGCGTTGGCCGCGCTGACCGGCGAGCCCCACCCGCTTGCCACGAAGGAAGGGTGGTGACCGGCATGGCTGCTATCACCATAGACGCATCCCCCGCGACAGACCCGAACCTGCGGGGTACGGGCCCGGCGCGGACCGCCGGACCGGCCGCCGCGGACCGGTCCTCGACGACGGTCCGGCCGGGCCGGACTATCCGGTCCTGGCCGCTGCTGGTCCTGGCCGCCCCGGCCGCGGCTGAGGTGTGGTCCGGGTGGGTCGGCATCGCGCAGAAGACCGGGTTCGGCCTGGTCTCCCCGCTACCGGGCATCTGGCCCTCGCTGCACCTGGACACTGCCATCACCCTGCCGGTCGGCGTCGAGGCCTACGCTGCGTACGCGCTGCGCCCTGGCTGGCCCGCGACCAGGTGATCAGCGCCCGGGCTCGGCGGTTCGCCAAGTGGTCGGCGATCTGCTCGTTCGCGCTGGGACTGGCTGGGCAGGTCGCCTACCACCTGCTGGCCCAGGCCGGGATGGCGCGGGCGCCGTGGCCGATCACCACGATCGTGTCGTGCCTGCCGGTGCTGGTCCTCGGCATGGGGACCGCGCTGGCGCACATGCTGCGTGCCGACACGGAGACCACCGATACGCCGGGCAGCCGGACCGGGCCACCAGCGGTCCTGCGGTCCCTGTCCTGGTCCGCAGAGGACCAGGCGGGACCGGGCCGCAGACGGCCGGTGGCGGACCGGGACCGGTCCGCGCGTCGGGACCAGGGCGGTCCCGGGCCAGGACCACGACACGGCCATGCGATCACGGGACCTGGCTCGCGGCCCGCCGCAGCCACAGGCGGATCAGGCCCGCGTGATCGCCCGAAGGCTGGCTGCGGCGGGGACCGGTATCACGGCGGGCGTTGCGCAGCGGCGGAGTCACGGGCTCCAACCAGGCCCTGAACGCCTTGGCGCGCATGATCAACACCGAGCTGGCGGGGTGTGCCGGCAGCGGGTAAACCGCCCGGCGTCAGGCGGGTTGGTCTGCGAGCCAGGACAGCATCTGGCCCATCCACGGCGGTGCGCCGGGGATCGCGTCGGCGTGGGCGCTTCCAGGTTGTGCGGCCGATGCCGACCGCCAGCGCAGCGGGCGGTACCGGTCGTACGCGGCCGCGCGGGCCAGGTACTGCAACGCTAAGGTCTCGAGTTGACGGACGCGCTCGCGGCCGACGCCGAGCTCGGTGGCCAGGCTGTCGTAGGTGCGCCGGGCCGACGCGAAGGTGCGCGCAGTGAGGATCAGCCGCCGCCGCTCCTCCAGCTCATCGAGCAGATCGCAGGCCAGCCGGGGCAGGTCGCCGGCCCGGCCAGCGGCTCGAGGCTGAGCTGGCCGATGCGGCCCCAGCCCGGCAACCCGGCAGCAGCACAGGCCCGGGCACGAGCAGCCACCTGCAGCCGCCAGGCCCGAACCAGGCACAGAGGATCCACACCCGGCCGGCAGACGACAGCACCAGCCCTGACACGAACCCGCCCAAGCCGGATGGGACGACCCGGAGGCCGAGCCATGAACCGGCCCGCGCGCAAACGACGCCCGCGACCAAACTGCCAGCGATGCCAGGACTCTTGAGCATCCCGCTGCCCGCCGCGGCCGCCTCGACCGCAGTGACCAGGAGGCGACGCAAGGATGCTCAGCGCTCTGTCATCTTCGGTGGCACCACCAAGATCCGGAAGGAAATCATCGCCCGCAGCCTCGGCCTTCGCCCGTCCGTCGCTGATTCCTGACCTGTTCGATGGCCGTGGCGCGGGTAGCGCAGACAGTCTGGGCGCTGGCGCATTTCTTCAGTCGTGGTGGCCTGTGGGCCGATGAGCCCGTCGTATTGCACCAGGTTGCCTGGCGGGCGGAGGTTAAGCTGGCTGGCGATGAGGCGGGCTACGGCCAGGCAGGCGGCCTGCAGGGACACGAATTGGGATGGCGGGCTGGTAGCCGTCAGCGCCGAGGCCGGTGAGGCCGACGGCCTGGGCGAGCCCGCACACTGGCTTGCCCAGGTGCGGTGCCAGCATCTGCTGCTGTTCGGCGGTTAGCTGGGCGAGATCTTCCTTTGTGAGAGGGGCATCGCCCCGCATGGCCCGCTCCACTGAAAGGCCAGTTACCTCGGCGAGCCGCTCGGCGGCGGAGGGGCCGGAGCGGTCAGCAGGGAACAGGCATATAAGGCATGGCCCGCAGCTGTGCTCATGGTCGTGGATTCCCAGCATGGTGTCGCCGGTTCCGGCGTCGATGAGCCGGTCGGGCCACAGCCGCTGGGCATCGCGCCGCGCCGCCGCCGTGTCGAGGGCTGTCAGCACGATGGGGAACCACGGGACATCGCCGCCATCAACGGCGGCGGGCAGTTCTGATACTGGCCGACGGAAGGGGATGACGTCGAAGCGCGGGAGCGCCTGGCGCGCCATGTCGGCTTTCCATGGTGCTGCGGCAACCTCCGCGGCCCCGCCTAGGCCTGTGCGCCGCTGATGGATGCTTTCCCTAGTACCTGTCCGCGTGCGAATGGATACTCGGCGAAGTGATGGCTGCGGAAGCGGGCCCGGCGTCAGAAGCCGGGCAACTTGCTGACCGGGGGACGCTGCATCGGTGGGCACGCGAACAACTGCGTCAGGTTCGGCGATCAGTCCGGCGGCACCGTCGGATGGAACGCCGTTATCGCAGGGCGGTGATGAAGGCGCAATCCGCTGCATATCCGATTGGACTAATCGAACGCGGGTGCGCTAGTCCTTCATCAGAATCGGCCACCTGTGCAGTGCGACCTCCGCGATCCGTTCGCGTCTGCCACGTGACTTCGATCTTGTGAGTACCACTGAGTGGTCCAGCGGCTGCGGTATCATGCCTACGTAATATCCGGCGCGGCAAGGGGACTACCTGCAGGCATGGGCTACGCCCTGGTCATGACGCCCGAGGTACGCACGTGGCTGCATGACCTGCGGCACCGCGACCGGGCCAGCGCGATCCTCGTCGGCCAGGCCCTCGGCATGCTGCTGGAGGCCGGGCCTGAGCTGGGCCGCCCGCTGGCCGACCGGATCCACCATTCCCGGCTGAGCAACCTCAAGGAACTGCGGCCCGGCTCAGCAGGGCGAAGCGAAATCCGCATCCTGTACATATTCGACCCCAGGCGCAACGCGGTCCTGCTCGTCGCCGGGGACAAAGCCGGGCAGTGGGACGCCTGGTACCGCATTGCCATCCCGCAGGCCGAAGAACGCTACGCGGACTACCTGAAACACGAGGGCAGCCGATGAGCAGCGAATTCCACCACTACACCCGTGAGGAGTTCCTCGGCGAGTTCTTCCCCGACGCCGGGGACAAGGCCGCCATCGCGGCCGGGATGGAGCAGCTTCGCGCCGAGCAGCGCGCCTGGCGCCTGGCGGAGATGCGCCGCCGGCTCGGCGTCACCCAGGCTGAGGTGGCCACGCGCATGGGCGTCACCCAGGGCCGCGTTTCCGCGATTGAGCATGCCAAGCCCGGTGCGACCGAACTGCGGACCCTGGCCGCCTACGTCGAAGCCCTCGGCGGCCGCCTGGAAATCATCGCCGACTTCGGCGACCAGCGCCTCGCCTTCACCGAACCCGGCACCGACGCGGCGTGACCACCCACCGGGCCATACGGCCCGGCCCACGCTTGCCGACGCCGGGGAATATGGCGGCCTGCCGCGAGTGGCAATCGCGACCCCGTTCCAGAAGCCTGCAATCTGCGATGCGAATTATGCGCCAGTACCTATCGCAGTCCCGCGGAACCTGCTTGACACGCGCGGGCATCATCCCGCTATTCTGACCGCATGATTTCCCCGATCCGGGGAAGTTTCCCGCGTTTGCGTGTTCAAGTCCCCCCTCGGACACAAATCACGGAGCGCTGACCTGGAGAGCTTGCCTGGTGCGCTTGACCGGACAGGTAAAGGCCCAGGTCATCGGCATGGGGGTTCAACTCGCTCCCGGACTCGTTCGATTTGCCAATAGCCAAGGAGCCCGGAGTGGGTCCGAGGCATCCTCGGGGGCGAGCAGCCAGGAAACCTAACGCCCGGCACCACAAAGCGCGCTCTTCCCTCTGAGCGAAGAGTGTTGGGCCCACCGACCAAGTGTTGGACCCCACCGACCAGGCGACCGGCCGGCGCTGTCTTGGGTATGCCTTACTTGGCTGGCGGCTGAAGGCGAGGAGCAGCGGGTACGGAGGCGTCGTTGAGCTGGCGGGACGAGGTCGGGACGGCACTGGAGGCGTGGATCGCCGCGCTTGGCGGAAGCCAGGGCGGCGAACGCTGGCAGCGGGTAGGGACGGCGCGGCCGACCCGAGAACCCGGGGGCTATGCCGTCGACATCCGGGGTCGGATATGACGGCAGATCAGGCCGATAATTTGCGACTGGCCGGGCCGGAGAAACGGAGCATCCGGGACGGATTCCCTGTCTTAGAGGCCACGGTCGACGGCGAGCTTCTGCGAGTGCGCGTGGCCGAATTCGCCGCTCCTGCGGAGCCTTGCGTATGGCGACTCCGGCAGCAACCAACGTTCCTCGTCACGGCGCTGCGCGACGAACTCGCAGCGCTGACTGACGCCGGGCTCGCCAACTTGCTGGCCCGCGGCGAGGTAGGCGGCGCGCCCGCGGCCGTGACCCCGCCGCCAGGGCTGCTGCCCGCGCAGCAGGACGCGTACCGGGCCTGCCTGGGCAGCGGGTTATGGCTGGTGTGGGGGCCGCCGGGCACGGGCAAGACCCGGCTGCTCCGGGCGGCCGTCAGTGACCTGGTCGCGGCCGGAAAGCGTGTCCTGCTCGTATCCGGGACCAACATCGCCGTGGACAACGCGCTGCTCGGAATCGTCCGGGAACGTCGCCGCCGACCAGGTGAGATCGTGCGGGTGGGTCCGCCGCAGCTCCGCGAGATCGCCGATGATCCGCAGGTGTGCCTGCCTCAGATGGTGCGGGCACGACTGGCGGAGGTGGAGGGGCAGCGCCGCGCGGCTGCGATGGACCTGCTGGACATGGACCGCCGCCAGGAGCGCTGGCATGATCTGGAAGCCCGGTTAGCCGGATTCGACGCCGCCGCATACGAAACGGCCGCGGCGTTACTCGCCAATCAGGCCCGGCAGCGGAGACGAGTCACGCACTGGCCCAGTGCGAACTGCTGGCCGGGGACGGCCTGCGGACGATCGAGGAAGCCCGCAGGGAATATGACGCGGCGACAATCTCAGCCGCGGAAGTATCGACCGCCCGAGGGCTGTGGGCCGAGATCGATAGCAAGGACGCGGAGCTGGCGAAGGTCGAGGAGGCGGCCCTGCAGGCGGAGACCCGCGCCCTTGTGGCAGAGAACGCCTACATGGCCGCACAGGACGAGATCGCCGCACGGCAACAGCCAGGCGGCAAAATCCGGTGGCGCGACCGCGGTGCTCTCCGGGAAGCCCAGCGCCGACTCGAGGCGGCTCGCCCCGAGTGCGACCGGCTGCGCAGGCGCCGCGGCCAAGGCGCGCAGCATCGCAAGTGCCTTCCGCCAGAGCACCGAAGCGACAGTAGCCGATCTGACCGCACTGGCCGTGCTGAGCCGGGAAGAGATCCAGCGCCGCGACGCCGCTGCCGCGCAGGCCAAGGAACGAGTGCACGACCTGGAACAGGCCCAGCTCGCCACGCCGGAGCGGCTAGCGGAACTTCGTACCGCCCAAGCCGCCGCCCAGGCCGCCGAGGGACTGGTCACTCGGTGCGCCCGGCGCGGCTGGCCCGGGATGCACGCCCAAGCCGAGGCTCTGCGCTGCGACGTCGCGCAGGACAACGCGCGGCGTCGCAGCGTGGAGGAGCGACACGAGGAGCTTCAGCAGCACTACGAAAAGCTGGCGCGCGACGCGCAGGGCGAGCTCATCCGGGCCGCACGTCTTGTGGCCACCACGCTCGCCCGCTTCCGCACGACCAAGGCGGTTCTCGAGGGCCCCTATGACGTCGTGCTGATCGACGAGGTGGGTGCCGCCACACTGCCCGAGGTGCTGCTCGCCTTGGCCAAGGCCTCCCGGTGCGCGATGCTGCTCGGCGACTTCATGCAGCTCGGGCCTGTCCTGCCGTCCACCCTGGAAGACAGTGACCGACCGGACATCCGGCGATGGCTCGTCACCGATGCCTTCCGGCACTGCGGCATCACCACCCCGGCCGAAGCGATCCAGCACCCCTCCTGCCTGGTGCTCGACGTCCAGCACCGGTTTGGTCCGCACGTCATGGAGCTCGCCAACCTCCTTGCGTATGACGGCCTGCTCAAGCGCGGTGAGGGGGTGCGGAGCCATGCTGAAGGTGACCCCGAGATCGTCCTCATCGACACCGACGGCCTTCACGAACTGGCCCAGGTCTACCGCGTGAGCAGCAGCAGCGGCTGGTGGCCCGCGGGCCTGTTGCTGGCCCGGGCACTGGTCGAACTGCACGTTGAGAACGGCGAGAGTACGGGGGTGATCACGCCCTACGTCAGTCAAGCCGAGGCCACTCTCGAGGCACTGCGGGACATGGAGCCGGGCGGGCGCCCGCTGGCCGAGGTCGGCACCGCGCATCGCTTCCAGGGGCGGGAGTTTCCGATCGTCGTCTTCGACACGGTGGAACCTCAGCACGACGGCAGGCTCTGGATGGGCCAGGCCTCCCGGCTGCCCGGCAGCACGCCATGGCAGCAGAAGGGGATACGCCTGTTCAATGTGGCCACTACCCGGGTCCAGCACCGTCTCTATGTGATCGCCAGCCGCGAGCGCGTCCGCAACGCGAAGCCCGGCACGGCCTTCGGGCACTCCGGCACGCTGCTCCGCGACCGAAGGGTCCGCTGCGTCCCGGCAACGGACCTGATCGCGCCGCAGGAGTTCGAGCCCGCGAACCTCGGCCCGGAAGGCAGGCGTCTCGCGGAGGTGCTGGCTCGGCATGTCGAGATCACCGACATCCACGACGAGCGCTCGTTTTACGACCAGTTCGCGGACCTCATCTCTCATGCCCAGACTTCGATCTGGCTATGGTCGGCCTGGGTCGCCTCGCGTGTCCGTGCCCTGCTGCCACTACTCAACGCGGCGGTCGACCGCGGCGTGCGGGTCACCGTCTTCGTACGGGACCCGAGCGACACTCTCCAGAGGAAGAGGCACTTCACCGAAGCCCTCAACGCGTTGCGCGCCGTCGTCCCCAACGTGGTCGAGGTCAAGTCACCCACGAGAAGGTCGTCGTCATCGACGACCACACCGTCATGTTCGGCAGCCTTAACACCCTCTCTCAGCAGCGGAGCCGCGAAGTGATGGTCACCATGCGCGGCAGCCACTGGGCTCGCAAGCTACTCACCCACCTCCACGCCGAGGAGTTCAGCAGACCGCCCTGCTGCGGGGCCTGCGACGGGCAACAAGTGGACCTCCACCGCAAGGGCGGCGGTCCCTGGTACTGGCGCTGTACAGCACAGCCTGCCCGGAGCATGGCAAGGGCATGTACAAGGGCTGGACGCGCGAAGTCGTTCTGCGACGACCGCGGTACTGACTCAGCCATTCCCCTGCTCACGGTCACACTGAGCCGGTGGCTCCGCCCAAGGCGGCGACCTGTGAGGGAAACGCCTTTGCCGCAGCTGCACGCGAGCACGCCGATCGGTGTCGCCCGGGCAACCTACGCGGTCAGCTCGGAATGCCAGTCTTCGTAGAAGGCCCGGACTGCCGGTACTGATTCGTTGCGCTTGGGGTCGGTGGCGGACGGGCAGGGGATCGCTGCGTCGTTCAATGCGCGGGTGCTGCGGGCGACGCTGTGCCCGGCCAGCCGTTGCGCGAACATCCAGCCCACGACCGCCGCCGTTTCCGGGTCCGGTTCCAGCCGGTGCGCCCGGCGGCCCCAGGCCGCCGGGCGCCTTGTTTGGGTGCGGCCCGGCGTCGGCCAGCCGATACCCGTATGGCGGGCGGCCGTCCACGTAGCGGCCCTGCTCACGGGTTTGGGTGGCCATCGCGCGGACCCGGATCTTCGTCCGGGTGATCTCCTGCTTGGACTGAGACCCCAGCGCCAGCATTGTCTGCTCGTGATCCCCAGCGCCGAAGTCGATCCGCCCGCCGACCTCGGGGGTCCACAGCTGAATGCCGTAGTGCTCAAACAGCGGCGCCATCGACGCGTACTGGCCGCCGTAGAAGGCGCGCTCGTATTCCCCGATCACGATCGCGTCCCACCCCCGGTCCGGGTCGGCCAGTTCGCAACCAGGGCGGCGGCCTGCGGGCGGCGCGCCCACGCCAGCGCCCGGCTCTGCCCAATGTCGAAGAACTCCGCCACGATCCGCCCGTGCCCGGCCACCAGCGGCCGGGCCTGGTCCCGCTGCCGCGCCCGCGACGTCACCGGATCCTGCCAGTCCTCCGTCGACACCCGCCCGTAGAACACAAACCGCAGACCGCCGCGGCCGTTGGGATGCCCACGACGATGGCGGCCGTGCCTGACTCCGTGGACGAGGAAGAGGCACGTCAGCCCATCACCGTGGGTGGTCGGCTCGGGGAAAAGCTGAGTCGTGTCACCGTGGCGGCGCCCTTGTGATCGGGCGATCTGCTCCCATGGGCCCGGTTCGCCCTCTAGACCGAGCCGAAGCCGTTCAGGACCACGGTGAAGATGGTATGCGCCACCTGCAAGACCGCTCTTGTGTCACTGCTGGTCTCCTCAGACGAGGCCAGGATGAGCGGCTACGGAGTGCCGCCTGGCGAGTATGCCGCCTTGTACGCTCAGCGGGATCGCATGGAGCCGCTGCCGTTCAGCCAAGACTGGATCGGGTCCTACACAGGCGACCGCCGCGCGTCGTCGATCTGGGTCACCCCGTTTGCCGCCGGACCTTGATGCCGCAGCCGAGCAGACCAAATTCTGGAAATCTTCGCGTGAGTAATGTCCACAGGCGTTCTGTCTTTCCACAGGTGGGGATTGTGATTCTGGCTGGTGAGCCGCGAGGCGTCATGCACAGGTGCCCGTCGCGAGTGGCGCGGTTGCCCACAGGCTGAGCGGGTTTATGCACGTGGCGGTCCACAAGATTCCGCGAGTAGCGTGCCGTGCCTGGCCGCCCGCCAGGTTTTGCCAGTTTTCAGCTGCGGGCGGGCTGCCCGGTGGGCTGGTGTGCCTGGTGCTGGAGGAGACGGGTGGATATCAGGTCGGCGCAGAAGCTTGCCTGGGAGAACAAGCTCGCGAAGGGCTTCAACACCACTGATGTCCCGTTGGAGTTCTGCCTGCTGAGCGGTGAGGTCGCCGAGGCTTTCGACGCCTGGCGCAAGCGCCGTGAGCAGGTGGCCGAGGAACTGGCGGACACCGCGATCTTCCTGCTCGGCCTAGCGGAAATGGTCGGTGCTGACCTGCAGCAGGCCGTCGAGGCCAAGCTGGCGAAGAATCAGGCGAGAGTATATCAGCGGCTGCCGAACGGGGTCTTGGTGAAAGACCCGGCCGGGGCCCCGGAGGCGCCACCACCCTGATTTCACGGCGTGGCCGCCGTGGTGTCGATGGTGACGACGGGTGCGTGGCGGGCGAGTTTGGTGAACACGTCGGCGTAGGCGGCCGTGAGCGCGATGATTCGCTGCCACGCAGAGCCGTAGCCGTCGCGGGCCAGTAGGCGGGCGGCGATCTGCTCCGGTTGGCAGGTGACATGGACAAGGATGCCGCGGCGCTTGGCTGCGGTGGCAGCCAGCCGAGCGGCTTGACGGAAAGTGAGCCGCGAGTACCCGCGGTCCAGCGGGCCGTATACGAGTTCGCTGATGAAGCTGCGGTCGAGCACAAGCGGCCCCGGGCGGGCGAGGATCGCAAGGTATTTCGCCAGCAGGTCGGTCCCCTCAGGGGTAAGACCAGCGTGCACGGCTACATGGCCGTAGCGGGCCGCGAGGGCTGCTGCCAGGGTCGTTTTCCCGGCGCCATCGCAGCCGTCCAAGATGATGAGATCACGCCCGGCCGCCCAGCCCGCAAGGCCGGGCGTGATCACCGCAGGCCTGCCAGTGTGGCCAGCTCACCGATGGTGGCGAAACGGCCGCCGAGGGCGTATTGGATCATGAGGTTTCGCCAGTTCGGCTCACGGCCGTCGGCGAATGTCCACCATCCGCCCGGGTCCGCGGCCAGCACGGGCCGCCCGGTCGCGGCGCGGGCACCAGCGATGACGGCGGCGCCGGGCGGGGTCTCGGGGCCGCAAACGTCAATCAGGGTGAGGTCAGCGGCCAGGGACGCTGCCCAGTCAGCCCGGGCAGCCGCGCGCGGCTGCGCAAGATCGCGGAACCGCGTGGCGATCTGAACCTTCCACCCATGGTCATGCAGGAGGCGCGCGGCGTCGCACCAGATGTCGCGCGCCACGTACGGGGAGGGTTCGATGAACGCCCGGCGTTCCCCGGCGGTGGCGTGGCCTGGTGCTGCGCGCGGCTCGGCGCGCAGGAGAGTGGTGATGGCCTGGTCCGCGGCGGCGCGAATCGGCGGCAGGTTGCGGCGCAGGTACACCGTGAACCGGCCGGCTGCTCCCGTCAGGGGCGGCGCGAGCCTGTGCACCCGGACGACATCGGCCAGCAGGACACCCAGCAGCGGGTCCGGGAAGGCGGCGGCAGGGCCGTGGCGGGTGAGCCCGTAGGTCTGGAAGTCGGTGGTGAGGGCGACGACGGGGATGCCGAGCGTGGCCGCATACCCGATTTCCATGCAGACGCCGTCGTCCAGGCTGGGCCCATGCAGCAGCGCGAGCATCCCGTCGATGCGGCGTAGCCGTTCGCGGTCAAGTTCGAAAGCCGGCGGCCCTTGCATGGGTCGGCCAGGTCTTCCTCGTCGGTATCGCAGAACGGGAGGAACACCGCGTCCGCTCCGACCTGGTAAGCGAGCCGACGTGCGACGTAGGCTCCCAGCGCGCGGTCGTGGGCCGAGAAGAGCCGGTGCGCGATGTAATACACGCCATAGTCTGCGCTACAGGACCCGCTGATCGCCAGGCCAGGTCCCGGATCGACCGTGCCGCTGCGCCAACAGCTGCTCGCAGCGCATCGCCTCGTCCGCGCCCGAAGACGTGTAAGCCAGGAATGCGCCGGCGAGAGTGTCACCGGCGCCGGTCACCTCCACTTCGGGGGTGGCGGGCGGCCGGACGGTGGCGGTGACCTGGCCATACCGCAGCACTTGGCTTCGCGGGGACCGTTGGACACAACGGTCAGAGCTAGCTGGCCAGGGTCCATGCGCGCTCGCAGGGTCAGCGAACTCGGCTGCGTTGACGAATACGACGGTGGCCTGCGGAAGGAACGGAACAGTGGCGCTGATCATGTCACGCGCGCTGGCGAGGTGGAAGTCGACGCTGCAGGCAGCCCGGCGTGGGTCAGGCGGGTGAGAATGGCTGGGACGTCGAGGGGCCGGCGGCAGCACACGTGGTAGCTGGTCGTGGTGGCCGATCACGGTGAGGCAGTGGCGCGTGAGTGACTCCGCGGCGCCGAACGAGCAGCCGGTGCGGGCCAGGTTTCCGGCAGCTGTGTAGGTGAGGGTGAAGGCACACGACCGGCCGGGAACCACGTTGACGTTGGTGAGGTCGAGTCCGGCCAGCCGCGGATCGGTGCGGATCCAGGCCAGGTCGGTTCCGATGACAGAAACCGGCGCCGCGGCAAGCCCGGCGCGCGCGGCGGCGCGGGCGACGTGGAGGGCAGCACCGCCGAGCAGCTCGAACCTGCGGCCGTCAGGGTAGACCGCCAGATCGCGCGATATGTTGCCGATGACGCCGAGCCGGTTCACGGCCGGGTCCTCATGGCCGGCAGCCGCACCCGACGAGGGCGGGACAGGCGGGGCGGCGCGGGCATAGTTCTGGCCTGGGCCGGTTGAGGTAGAGCCGTTTGAAGTAGATGAGTACCAGGTGCGCAAACCAGGTCGGCACCGCACCGGCCGGTATGGTGATCTCGTAGCTGAGGTGTGAACCAGGTCCCGGTACGCGTCGGCGTAGATGGTGACGCCGTGCTGGATCAGTTTGCGCATCTGCTCGTGGGCAACCGCACCGGAGGTGAGGTAGATCCCGAGCAGCGGTGCGAGTTTGGTCACCATGCCGGCATCGACGGGGATGACGCCGCAGTGGTAGCCGCGGGCGTACAGCACCGCGCACTGGGCGGTCTTGTACCCGGCCCCGCCTACGCCCGCGGCGAGTGATGCGATCAGGTCGTCGGGCGCTGTTGTGGCCAGGCTGATGCGGGACATGCCGCTGCGGTTGATGAAGCTGGCCAAAGACCGCAGGTAGCGGACGCGGGCGGCGGCTAGGCCGATCGGGCGGACCAGGCGGGTGAGGGACTCATCGTTCAGCGTGGTGAGCTTGCGCCAGCCGAGCGTGTTCGCCTGGGTCACGACGCCAACGTAGGTGCCGATCATGGCGTAGGAGACGCGGGTGCTCCAGCCGGCGACTGCCATGCGCATCCGCCAGTCCTGCACGTGGATGGGCCACCATCGGTTGTCGTCGTGGTTGGCCTCGACAGCTTCCTTGACATCCGGCAGGGCGGCGGCCCGGGTGACGAAGGAATGCAGCCGTCCTGCCAGTTCTGGTGTGTACTCGGTGACAGCGGTCCCAGTAGGGGTGACCATCAGCAGCCTCGCTTGGCTGCCTGGAGTGCGTGCGCGGCGATGGCCCGGTTGGATGAAATGACTTCTTTGCCGAGTTCTTGCGTCAGGGCTGTATCCAGCTCCGCAGGTCGGCCACCCGGTGCATGACAGCACGATCGCCTGTGCCTCCTTCACTGCTCGCGAGCTGACCGATCTGGCCAGCTCGGCACACCTGCTCCGGATCGATTAGCGGCAGTACCCGTCGGTTAGATTCAGCGTCGCATGCCCAGTGACGCCAATGTCATGATCCCCGAACATGCGGATCTCCGCCTCGCAGACACGCTTCGGATACGGGGTCAGCAGCACAATCCGGGTGGCGCGCCTCCGGCGCAGCGCGGCAATGATCGCGCCGAAAGCCGTAACGACCGGCACCTGGGCGCCTGTGGCCGCGGTCGTGGCCTGGCCGGGGAACATAAACGCGGCCGATGTGCACGCCAGGTAGACACGCTCCAGCGGCAAGGCGGCTAGCTGCGCCACGGCGGCCGGGACGGCGGCAAGCAGCCCGGAAAGGAAATCCTCGTCCAGGGCCGTGCCGCCAGAAGGCGGCACGAGCCGGGCGTAATGCCAGATCACCGACGTGCCCGCCCACCGGGGCAGCTCAGCCTCCACGACCGAGTTCGCCCATGGCACCAGCACCCCGGCATGCTGAGCAAAATCGCGGGTCATCCGCTGCTCAAGCTGCCCGCGTTCGTCGCTGCGGTCGCATTGCGTTCCCCTACGAGGTAGCGGGGCTCGTGGCCGGTGACGGTCAGTCTCGGCGTCCTCGAAGCAACGGCCGTGCCGTACCGTGCTCGACGACCTGGATCGAGTAGGAGCCAAGCCGCCGGTGCCAAGTGCCCCTGGTGGTGACAAAGAACGAGTGCAAGCCCGGGATTGTGTGCCCGGACGGGTAGACCCGTTTTTTCATCGGCTGGTCGAACACGTACGAGATGTCGGCCTTCCAGGTGTCGAAATGTTCGGCCGACGGCGGCGGCAGCGCCTGCTGCATCGTGGCAAGGGGAGTGCCGTGGTAGGTGCGAGCCTGCCGGACGTTGACGCGGTGGCATAGATATTCCTGGTCGAGGATCCTCACCAGCCCGGCGAGATTCTCATGGTGCGTCCGGTGGGTTTCGCCCGGCAGGCCGTAGATCAGGTTCAGCCCTGGCAGCAAGACGGGCAGGCCGCGCGGTCCCATCTGCGCCCCGGCTTCGTTGACGTTGGTGATCGCGCGCATCAGTACCTGCGGTGTGCACGTCAGCGCGTTGGCCTCGATCACTGCCGGGTCGAAACTCTCGATCCCCATCGGCGCGCAGTTCCCCTCGCTGCAGTACCGGGCAACCAGCCTCGCGATCACGGCGCCGGTCCGGGAAGCGACGGCCAGCGGGTCGGCATTGTCGATGTGCAGAACCTCCAGATCGGGGCAGTTCTCGCGGATACCCGCCAGCAGCCGCTCGATCGCCGCGGCGTCCCGGTTCAGGTAGGAAAAGAAGCACGTTTGCTGGCCGAGCCGCATGTTGCGGACCCCGGCCGCAGACAGTGCCGCGGTCTCGCTGAGCACGTCATCGGGCCCGCGGAACGTGACATGGTTGGCCTTGATGGGCTCGTTGCAAAATGAGCAGAACCTGCGGCGTGTACAGCCGCGGTACAGCTCCACCTCGGCGACCGGCCGCCATCCGAGCTGGCTGATCAGCCCTTCGTACGGAACACGGTCGGCCGTAAGCCGTGCATACGGCGCGGCTGCCCGGCTGCCAGCACCCAGGTCGGCCGACGTGACCGTGTGCGTATGCACGGCATCGAACAAGCCGGCATAGCGACCCGGATCACCTAGCAGCCACGAGGCAAGCGGGCCCAGCAACACGCGCCGCCCCCGCACGCACGCTAATGCCTGGGCGATCTCCTCCACCGACCCGTTCTGCGCCTGAAGATGCACCGACGGGACCGCGTCACCCGCAATGACCACGGTCATCACCGCGTTCGCGAGGATCTTCAGCGCCTCATTGCGGCTGACCGTGGTGGAGTACGTCAGCGGATCCGACAGCGGCGGCTGCGTGTACGGCTGACCGTCATTGAGGCACCACCGCACATCATCGATGGTCAGATACCGCACGTCAGTCCCAGGAAATGCCGTAGCCAGCGCGCCATACGCGGCACGGGCATAGGTCGATAAGTATGGCGGGACGCCCAGCCCGCTCGGCTCCACCGTGTAGCAATCCAAGATCGCAGCAACATCCGTCATCTGAACCTCCCGGGGCAGGCCTGGCCCGTTGCGCCAATTTGCGATCAGGTCATCACTACTTGTGATGCCCTAGGAGGTCCGAAGCGCAACGCCATTTGGCCGGTCTGCAGGAGGCCGCCGAAGCCAAGCTCGTCAAGAACCGAGAAGGGGTGTACCAGCGGCTGCCGAACGGCGTCTTGGTGAAGGACCTGGCAAGCGCGCCGGAAGCGCCGCCGCGCTGATTTCATGGCGTGGCTGTACTGGCCGGCGGCGATATGCGTCGGCCTTGCGACCGTGAAGTGCACGGCAAGATCAAGTTCCGCTTCCGGCGGTGACCCACCTCTTTGGCATGGCGCACCGAAAGTGTCGGACCCTGCGTCTACGGTTGGCCGCTGACGGAGGAGGCACCGTGGCTGGGTCGGTGTCTGGTCCGGCCGGTGTGGCGGTACTCCACCATCCCGGGGTGGGAAGAGTGGCGGCTGGCCGAGGAGCTGCGCGCGATCGCGGGCGTGACCGCTCAGTTGTGGCCGCACACCGACGCCTACGACCTCTTGGTGGAGGTGGCGGCGCGCCGCTGGAAGCGGCAGGTCGATCTGAAGGACTACACGGACCCGGGGCGGCTAGCTGCTCCGCCTGACTGGGAGGGGCGACCGCGGGCGCGTCAGCACGTGACTCTCGCCGACGCGGCGGTGCTGGCGACGTAGCAATCCGCCCGCTGTCACCGGCAGCGGTCCGCCGCACTTGGCGCATCAGCAGCTCATAGGAGCCGATCAGCGCGAACGACGGCCACGCCGCGATCACCCTTCCCGTCACCGTCGGCTCAGCGACGGCGATATTCGCGGCCAGGCTCGCCACGCTGCCTACCGCCAACAGCGCCCAAGGCAGCACGCCGCCCCGGCCACCCGATCGTGAGTCCGTAAGCAACGTCGTCGACGCTGCCACGATCATCCCGTCCACCGACAGCGGGGTCAGCGCCGCCACCCACCCCGGCTGGCCGTGCAACGCCACGAGGGCGTGCATGTCCGCCCGCCCGATCATGACGAGCTCCCGAGCGCGAACTCACCTGCGAGGATGCATTGGCTTATGGGTGGGCTCCCCCCTCGGACACCCAGAACGGTGAAATATCCCCTAAAACAGACACCCGCTTGAACACGCGGGCCGTCCGCCTGACGGCCGCTGCTGCCCGCACCGCGCCATCTGGCCCTGCCTTCCCTTCCGGGAGGCGGCCATGACTAGCGCGCTCATCCCTCCCGTCATCCCCCGGCGCTCCGCGCCGGCAATCGGCCGCGCGGCAGGCCCGGCGCAGCCGGGACCCTGCCCCTGCCCGCCTCACCCGGGCAGGCGCCCGCCCTGGCCCGCGGACGTGGTGTACGGCCTAGGGCGCATCGACGCCTCCGACCGCGTCGCCGACCGGACGGTCACCCGCGCGCTGGGCTGGCACGATGGCGACCGGCTGACCCTGACCGCCAGCGCGGGCGTGGTGACCGCGCGCCGCGACCCGCACGGCCTGGCCATCCTGCCGCCCCGGCACTGCATCACGATCCCCGCGACCCTGCGGTACCGCTGCGGCCTGCTCCCCGGAGACCCGGTCCTGCTGGCAGCCCGGCCGGCCGAGGACACGCTGACCGCGTACTCGCTCGCGGTGGTGGATCAGGCCCTCGGCGCGCATATCCCGTTTCCCGGCATGTGAAGGAGGAGACCGATGACGATCACCGGACCTGACGCACGCACAGGCGCACCCGGGCAGGCCGTGGTCGACGCGGCCCTGCTCCTACTGGAGCGCATGGGCCTGACCCCCCGCCGACCTGCTGGCCGCCCCGGCGGCCAGGCCGACCGCACCGACCCTCGCCGAGTACATCCCGGTCCTGTCAGCCCTGGTCAGCGATGGCTGCCGCAGGGCATACGGCTCGTACTGGAACCGGGTCACCGAGCAGTGGGGCAGCCGCCGCATCGACGAGCCCACGCCATCGGAGATCCGCCAGCTCGTCCAGCACATCCGGGCCAACGTCGTGCCCCGGCGGAACTCACGCGGCGGGCGCAGCGCCGCCGAGCACCTCATCGCTGCCCTGCGCTGCATGTACAAGCACGCCGAGGAAGACAGCCTGATCAACCCGGCAGACAACCCCGCCCGGAAAGTGGACAAGCCCCGCCGCCTCCCCTCAACGCGGCGGGCCGTAGACCCGGCGCCACCGCGGATCTGGGACCAGGCGGTCCGCCCGCTGCCCGGACCACCGGACCAGCCGGAGGGGACCGGTCCACCGCGGTCTTCTCTGGCACCAGGACCGTCCGGTCCTGGCCGCTGCTGATCCTGGCCGCCCCGGCCGCGGCCGGGGTGTGGTCCGGCTGGGTCGGCATCGCGCAGAAGACCGGGTTCGGGCTGGTCTCCCCGCTACCGGGCATCCTGCCGTCCCTGCACCTGGACACGTCCATCACCCTGCCCGTCGGCGTCGAGGCGTACGCCGCGTACGCTCTGCGTGCCTGGCTGGCCCGGCGAGCCCTCGATCAGCGGCCGGACCCGCCGGTTCGCCAAGTGGTCCGCGATCTGCTCCTTCGCGCTCGGCATGGCCGGACAGGTGGCCTACCACCTCCTCGCCCAGGCCGGGACGGCGCGGGCACCGTGGCCCGTCACCATGATCGTGTCCTGCCTGCCGGTCCTGGTCCTGGCCATGGGGACCACGCTGGCCCATATGCTGCGCGCCGATGCCGACGCCGCAGCGGACGCACCGGACAACGGGACCGGAGGACCAGCAGTATCACAGTCCCCAGCATGGTCCGCCGAGGACCAGGTAGGGGCGGCCCAGGACCAGGCCGCACCCCAGGCGCCCCTGGCCGGGTCCGGTCCTTCCGCAGGGACCACGACGCCAGGGCGGCAGCATCAAGCCCGGCGGGCATCGGCCAGGCACGCGTGGCCGCCGACAGGCTTGCAGCGGCGGGAAGGCCGGTATCCAGACGGGCCCTGCGCAGCGAAGGAATCAGGGGCTCCAATCAGGCCCCGAACGCTCTGGCGCGCACGATCAACGCCGAGCTGGCGGGCACAGCGGTTCTCCCCGCCAGACCCGGCAACGCTGTGGTGCGAGCCTGATCCTGCGGAGGCGCCTCTGCAGCTGTCAGCCCGGCCACGACCGGCTGCCGGGAGGCAACCTCGCGGGTATGGTCGCTTACGTCAGCGACCGAAGGCTTGGATGGGGCCTCCGCCGTGGCGGGAGGGCTGAGTGACAGAGGACTCAAAGCGGATTCCCCCGGCACCGTGTCCAGGCGATCCGCACAACTGCGAGTTGCTGCTCAGGTCCCAGGAGGCGTACCAGGAACGCTGCGCACAGGCGGGAATCTCCGGTCACGAGGCGATCGTGAGCGCGATGGCCGTCGGCCTGGTCATCGACGTCTGGCGGAACGGGCCGGTCGAAGACATGCACTGCGGCAAGCGCGGCCCGGACGATGCCGCGATGTTCGCCGAATCGACATCACTTCACGAGCAGGCTGTCACGGCCCTCACTGCCGACAACCGCCCGATCGGCCTGCTGGAGTTCGAGGATCATCTCCTGGATCGCGAACGCCCGTGGGCGGGAACCGGCGGCAAGACCCTCAAAGACCTCGGCTACGGCTTCCTGGGACAGTATCGCCGGCACGTGAAGGATCACATCAACAGGCTGCTGAACCTCGGCCATCACACCTGCATCGCCGATCCGCTCGAACCCCTCCTGCTCACCACCGCCCTCCTGTACGGCCGCGATCACAAAGGCATGCCAAGGTGGCCCGTTATCGTCGAGCGCATCGGCATCCTCCTGGCCGATCCAGCGCATGCCGAATGGGGACAGGACGGCCAAGGTGTCCGGGCTCTCGCGCAGATGCCACAGGAGACGCCCTCGCCGGAAGGACTGACCGCCGCCCTCTTGAGCGCCCCGTCCAGCCTCCCCGTAACGGTCCTGGAGTGGCTGAGTCACAATCTGCTGTACTGCGCGGCGCCACCAAGATCTGCCCAGTGACGGGTTACGAGGTTGACGCCGTGGCTAAGGGCCGTTCTGGGACGCGGTTCCGGCGGCGCTGCCACCGCTCGCCCGCCTTCGTCTGATATGGCCAGCAGCCACCCTCACCCGGGCTGCGCCGCTTCCTGCTGACACTCACGGCCGCCCCTCCCCCGGCGCGGTCAGCGTGCATAGTGGCGGTCCCGGCGACGGCGATCAGGGTAATGAGCTTGTCCTCAAGAGCCTTGAATGCCGGGTGCATCACGATCGGCCTTCGACGGGTTGGCACGCCTGCTCTCGCCGCAGCGTGCCCCGGTGCCCATCCCTCCCGCGCCCGCCGCACCGGATCCCGCGCAAGAGCCCGCGGCCGGGACGCTCACATGCCAGGCAGTCAGCCACGCCGTCGCCGTGCTCAGCGCACACCTCAACCACGAGCCCGCCCCGGCACCGGCCGCGGCGCCCGCGGCCGTCGAGCGGATCCTTGTGATCATGGCTGCATCCGCGCTCGCCGCCGCCCTGACCCCGGACGGCGCCAGAGCTACCTGCAGGCGATCGGGCTGAGCGCGCTCGAGGGCGAAACCTGGGGCGGGGCGGCCCGCCCGCCCTCCGGTGATGCCCGGTTGCCGCAACGGCATGGACTCCGCAACCAGCGTCACTAGTTGACGCCATGGTGCACGTGGTGGCCCGTCATCGGACGGAATCTGGGACGCGCAAGGAGGCGGGACGCATGCCCGCTGGCCCGGCGTCAAACCGGCCCATCGGATACAACCTGGGACACGCAAGGGCCGGATACGGGCCGCTTGCCCGCGTCAACCACCATGGCCGCGCCAACCCTGCCGGCCACCCTGCCCGCCCGGCACGCGGCAGGATGGCGGCATGGTGCACACCGAATCTCCCGCCACACATGGTGCACGCCGATGGCCCGCGCGGCGCACCCTCGCCCCCGACGTTGCGCTGATGCTCTTCGCGGCCCGCCGCGACCGCGGATGGTCAGTCCGCGAAGCCGCCCGCCGCATCGGATGCGCCCCAGGCTCAGTCATCTACTGGGAGTACGCACGCCGCGCCCTGTCCACCGACATGGCCGAGGCCGTCATCGCCGCGTACGGCCTGCCGCCCCGCGACGCTGACAGGCTGCGGCCGCGGCCGTGCGCGACGTCTGCCGCGCGTCGCCGCTGAGGGCCGCCCTCTGAGTGTTAGGCCATGGTGCACCGCGTATCTGCCCTTCCGGGCTGACAATCAGCCCGCTGCCACGTCCCGGCGCCCAAGGTGCCGGTAGATGGTCGGCCGGCTGACCCCGAACATGTCGCCGATCTGCTCAACGGTGTGCGTCCTGGCGTCGTACAGGTCACGGGCGACCTTGACCTGATCTGGGGTGAGCTTGCGCTTCGGGCCGCCGGTACGGCCGCGGGCGCGGGCCGCGGCGAGTCCCTCGTGCGTGCCCTCAACGATCAGTTCCCGCTGGAATTCGTCGATCGCGCCTGGGGCGCCTGGGCCGGATCTGGGCACATTTCGGGCTGAGCATGCGGTCGGCGAGGGCGAGCTTCCGGTCCGACCCTCCGCGTAAGGCTTGCCTGGCGGCAAGTGGCAGCCGGGGTCGAGGGCCGCTGCTGGCCGAGGCGGTGCGCCGCGGACGCCGAGCATTATCGGTGCGCCCAGCGCTGCTACAGCGCCACCTGTCCGGAGCGTGGCAACGGCAGGTACATGGGCTGGACGTGCGACGATCTCGCGAGCGGGGAGATCAGGGTTCACCCGTACCGGCCAGGTGTCCATGCCATGTGCGGTCAGATGCCCATACGACTGTCGGCTATCCGACCGCTAACTTCGCGGCCAGATGACCACTAAACCGGCCCCGGCGGGTAATACTGCTGTCGTGGATCACACCGTGGGCCTGGTGCCCCGACACGCTGAGAAGCTGGTAGCGGAAGCGCTCGGCGACACCCGGGTCGTCACGCTGAACGGTGCCAGGCAGGCGGGCAAGAGCACGCTGGCCCGGCTCGCCGCCCAAGCCAGCCCGCACGCATTGGTCCGCTTGCTGGACGACCCGGCCACCTTGCGCGCGGCCCGCGATGATCCCGCGGGCTTCGTCGACCACGACGGGCTCCTGGTGATCGACGAGGTTCAGCTCGCACCCGAGCTCTTCCGCTCGATCAAGGTGGCCGTGGACACCGATCCACGCCCGGGACGGTTCTTGCTCACCGGATCGGCACAGGTGCTAGCGCTGCGCCAACTCCCCGACGCACTGCCAGGCCGGATGGAAATCGTCGAGCTGTGGCCGTTCTCCCAGGGCGAGATCGATCGATGCCGTGACGCTTTCATCGACGCGGCATTCGCTCACGGCCCGGCCTTGTCGCGGACTTCCGCACTGCGCAAGCGCGACTACCTCGAACGGGTCGTTCGCGGCGGCTACCCCGAGGCGGTCCGCCGGTCCCCGCGCCGCCGCGCGGCCTTCTTCGACTCCTACCTGACCAGCCTCATCGAACGCGACGTCAAGGAACTAGCGGCGATCGAGCGGCGCGGTGATCTGCGCCGCCTGCTGGCCCTGCTGGCCGGGCACTCCGGCTGCCTTCTCGTACCAGCGACGCTCGCGGCAGAATCCGGCATCCCCCGGACTACGCTGAACCGGTATCTCGAACTGCTGACGGCAGTCTTCCTCATCAAGCAAATCCCCGCATGGTCGGCGGGCCAGACCCGGCGGGCCATCGGCACACCCAAGCTGGCATTCGCCGACACCGGCATCGCCTGCAACCTGCTCGGCCAGGACGCCACCCGCCTCGGTGAACCAGACGGGGCAGCAGGACCGATGATTGAGACCTTTGTCATGATGGAGCTTGCCCGCCAGCTCACGTGGTCTTCCGAACGTGCCCGCCTCCATCACTACCGCACCAAGGACCGAGTCGAGGTGGATGCAGTCCTTCAGACCCCGGACGGCCGGGTAGTGGCGATCGAAGTAAAAGCCGGTGCCACCATCCGCGCCGAGGACCTGGCTGGTCTGCGCCACCTCTCCCAAAGACTGGACACCCGGTTCGTCGCCGGATACGTGCTCTACACCGGGCAGCAGACCCTCCCCTTCGGAGACCGTCTCCGCGCCCTCCCCATCGACTCCCTCTGGCACGCCGCCCCGTGACGCGCCCTGCTGGGCTGGCAGCGAATCCCTACATCACCGCCAGCCCTGCCCGCTTCGCCAGAACAGATGCGTACTGGCCAAGTTCGGCCTCGGACACTCTCGAAATGCCAACGGGGGAGAGTCGTCCAGGCGCGCCTCGGCGACGACGGTCCGGTCTGTGGCTGGTAGGTGAACCTGAGGCCGAGTTGCGTAGATCTGCGCCTTGTCGGCGGGTTCGGCAGCGCGGACGACCGCGAGCCTAGCCGACAGCCGCGGTCACTCCTCCTCGCCGAGGTCCTCGCCGAGGGCGGCCAGTCCGCGGTTGACCTTGGCCAGGCTGAACGGCCGGGATTCTTCTGGCTCATCCTCCGACCAGTACTCGACCGGTGAGTCGCCCTTGAACTCGACGCAGACCGGGTAGTCCCGCCCCGGGTCACGCTCAAACGTCTTCTCCAGCGTGATCTCGTGCTCCCAGCAGGCGCCGAGGTCATACGTGTAGGTGATCCTCCTGGCGCCCGGCACCAGGGCGTCCTGCACCCGAACCTCCTCCTCGTCCCCGGCCCCTTCCAGGTTCACGAACGGGTCGGCGTACTGCACTCTTCCCCACGGCGAAGACGTGCAGATGGTCGCCGTCCCAGCCGAACAGGACCTGGACGGCTTCGTGCAGGTCACCCAGGGTGGCCCTGATCGGCAGTTGCACCCGCCGCCAGATCGGCGGCCGGGCTCCTGCCAGCGAGACCTTCAGCTCGGCTACCTGATCAATGCTTCGCGGCGCGCCGGACGCGGCGAACTCGGCCACTGCCCGCGCGACTGCCCCCGCGTCCGGGTGGCCGGTGGCCCGCACGGCCGCAAGCCGGGCATCAAGGCCCGCCCCGGGCATGTTTTCCCACACCCGGCTGAGCGCCTCATCGGGGCCCTTGTCCGCCAGCGTGGCCGCGGCAGCCTCCACCCCGAGCCACCGCCAGTCCGCGTCGCCGGGCTCCGGGCCCTGGTCCCAGCCGGCCAGCACGGCGCGGGCGTGCGGGCCGACGCAGGGTGCCGCCGCCAGCTCGCGCCAGGCCGGCAGCGCGTCCTCCCCCAGCCGTTCGGCCACGCGGACCGCCACGCCGCGCAACAGCGGCGACAGTTCCTCGGCAGCGGTGAGAATCTCCCGCGCGGCCTCGGCAGCGTCACGCTCCGCCAGCCACCCCCACGCGACATGATCCCGCTGTTCGGCGTCGCTGAACTGGGCAGCCGCCGCGATCATCTCGCCGACCGGCAGCCCCGGATCGGCCAGCGCAGGCAGGCCGACCGGCAGATGCCCGGCCGCCCAGCGGCCCAGGGGCGTGATCACCGGCTTGCCGGCATCGCCGGTAACCGCGCCGAACTCGGCCAGCAGCGCGACCACCCCGGCCAGCGGGTTCCCAGTGTCCAGGTCGACGTACCGGTCAACCGCATGCATCGGCTCCCAGGACGACTTGTCGTACACGTCGCACAGGTCGCGCAGCGCCTCGGTCACGGCGTGCCAGAGACCGCCCTTCGCGCTCGCCGGCCTGCGGTCCTCGCCCAGGACCGCAAGGAGCGCGAGCACCAGCAGGCGCACGCTGTCCTCGTCCTGCGGGTACGACTCCGCCGCGCACACCGCGCGCAGGCCCGCCAGCCATCCGGCCAGCAGTTCGGCATCACCGGATGGCCAGCATCCCAGGGCGGGACCGCCCGTGACCTTCCCCTCGCCGACCTGCAGCAGGCCTGTCGCAACCGCGACGCACCAGGGCCGGTGCAACACACGGACGTCGGCCATCGTGCGCACCCGCGGCGGGACGAGCACCCCCAGCGCCGCGCCCGCAGCCGCCACCTCCGCCTTACGCAGTACCTGCCCGGCTGTCACCCGCCGCGAGCCGGTCCCGATCCACCGGCCCAGCGCGACGGCACGGTCCATGATCATGCACTCGCCCGCCAGGCGGGCAGCGTCGCGAAGATCATCTCTGGAAGTCATCGTGTCCACGCCGGGACCCTACCGCCATGGACCACGCTTACCGGCGTGATCCGCGACAGAGCCGATCTGCCCGCCAAAAATAAACTGACGCGGTAGACGCCCTGATCATGGCGGCGGCCGCCTGGCAACGGCCTCCGTGATCCTCACCAGCGACCTCGAGGACCTCGTCGCCTACCGAGCGGCACTCGACACACACCGCCAGTCTTTGACCGATTCGCACGCCTGGCCAGGGCCTGGAGTTTCTTTATAGCTCGCCGGTACCGCATGACCCCATGATTGCGCGGATGGATACCCTCGCAGACAACTCAACTCAAGGAGCCTAGGTGATGGCCGACAGCCTCGAACGCCGGGTTCTGGCCGCAGCGAATGCTGCGCTGGACCGCAACGGGTTCGTCGCACCGGTCGACGTGCTGACCGGGCTCGGCTGGCTCCGCACGGAACACGCCGAAGCCTGGAGGCGCGGACGTGTCCCCTACCTTGAACGGGTCACTGTGGCAAGCCTCGGAAAGCTGAGCAAAGCGCTGCGCATCCTGCGGCGCTGGGCGGAGCGGGGCGGGCTCCAGCCACGCGAGACCGTCTACGTCTCCTGGACCAAAAGCCGCCAGCGGCTGCGTTTCACCAAGACCGGCGACGAGAACCTGGAGCGTGCCTACCGCACACACTGGGTCTCACCCGAACTGGTGGCAGCCAAACGACGCCGAAGGGTAGAGAAATCGCAACCCCGGGCGCGCCAGTGCGCGTCAGCCGTTCGGGATGATGCGATCGATTCTTCTCCATAACGGCTCACGCAGCGTGTCGCGAGCCCGCCGCAACGGGCCCGGGTCCCTGCGGTCCTCGCGAGGTCTGCTTCAGCTCGGAATCACTCTCAGGGCCTGCGACGCTGCTGCGGAGCAGCCGGTGCGGGCCTGGGTGTCAGACACGACTGACAGCCGAGCCTGGTCTTGCCCGCGACGAGTGTCGCGGTGCCCGAGCACGAGGGGCACCGCACGGGGGCGAAGGCTGCCGCTGGCAGCAACCAGTCGAACTGAATGGGGTAGCGGCGATCGCCGCGGCGTACGTCGACAGGCAGCCGGAGCGACGGCACGTGGATCACGTGCAGCCGGAACGGGCGGATCTCGTGCCGGGCCTCGTACTTTTCGGCGATCTCAACCAGTCGCCTGACCTGCTCCTGGCGGGTGCTCCCCAGCCGCGCCTCGAGCACCGGTCTGCGGTCCTCGGGCGCTGACGCCAGGCGTCGTTCGATACCCGTGATCGCGTCGTCGTAGTACATGGTCGCCCGTGCACGTTCCGCGGTGTGCGCATCTGCCAGCTGCCCCGCCAGCGTCGTACGGCGTGCGGTGGCGGCGTCGTCGATGAGCCGGTGGGCCTCTGCCAGCGCAAGCAGTAGCCCCTCGGGCGTCGCCATCTCGTCTTTCTCCGAAGCTGGGGCGCGGGACAGCCGGTGCACCACACCGGCGCCGACCTCGCGGCGGCTCGGCACATCCACCCATCGTTCCGCCTGTTCCTGGAACCGGTCCTGCGTGGACACCTCAAAGCTGACCAGCGCGCCGACTCGGAGTACGGGACGCAGGACCGGCGTCGGCTCACCGACCAGGTCGATCTTGCCGTGGTCAGCGGGAAAGCGGTCGCGTGCCTGGTCGAGCAGGACATCCTTGCCGGGAGGTACTGAGGCGGGCCGCGCCAGAAGAAGGTGTCCGGCATCGCCACTCGCAAGGACCGACTCAGCGGCCTGGGTCAGAACGGGGTGCCCAGGTCCGAGAAAGGTAAGACCGTCCTCACGAGCGACATCGGGATCGGTGGCGACGAGGAGTTCCCCGTCCAGGTGGTAGCGTCGGCTCAGCTCGTCTGGGAGTACGACGACGGTGCTGTCTCCAGACTGCTCCCACAGGCCACCGCCGGTCTCGACGTGGTGCAGCCAGAAGCGAAGAGCCGAATCGATCATCCGTCGTCCTCCCTGTCACCCACAAGCGCGTCGAGCGCGCCGCGGCCAAGCAGGTAGTCGGTTCGCGCGCGGGCCAGATCGTCGCCGAGCGCCTCCAGCCGCTGGGCGAATTCGACGTCGTCATCGGCCTGGATGTAGCTGTCGAACACGGTCGCCTCAAAGTCGAAGTCGTCGTCGATCCGGCCGAGGATCATGTCAAGCTCACCGATGACCAGCTCGAACATGTTGATCTTCGCTTCAAGGACCCGGAGCACCTGTTCCTCGATCGTCCCTTTGGCGACCAGGTTGGTGAGCAGCACGTCGTGTTCCTGACCCACGCGGTGGAGCCTGCCCAGCCGCTGCTCGATCTGCATCGGGTTCCACGGAAGATCGACATTGACCATGACATGGCAAAACTGCAGGTTGCGTCCCTCCCCGGCGGATTCCGTCGACATCAGTACCTGGGCTTCCTCGCGGAAGGCGGTGACCGCCTTCTCTTTCTCAGCCCGTGGCAGGCTGCCGTGGTAGCACACGGCGGGGATGCCAGCCTGGGCGACCTGATGGGCGAGCAGGTCGAGGGTCTGGCGGAACGCCGTGAAGACCAGCACCTTTTCGCCTGATTCGAGGTGGGCGCGGAGCCTGTCGAGCAGGACGGCGCTCTTGCGCGAGCCCTTCGCCGCCTTGGCGCGCCGCGCGAGATCGGCCCAGCCCAGTTTCTCCAGGGTGGGCGCCACGGCCGCCGGGCTCGATCCGGCCAGCTTGGCGAGGCTTCGCAAGGTGAGCCGGTGGCTGGGCGCGGCAGCGCGGCCCTCGGCGCGGATCCGGGCCATCAGGTCGGCGTATAGCTCAGCTTCCGCCGCACTCGGCGCGACCAACAGCGTTTCCGCGAGCCGCCGCGGCAGCATGACCGTGACCTCGCTGCGCCGATGCCGGATCATGACCTCGCTGGTGCGCTTGCGGAGCACGTGCAGGTTCCTGGGGTTCGTACGGGGAGTTGCGCCGCCCGCGCCGTGGGCGGCGCGGAACTGCGCGGTCGTGCCGAGCAGGCCGGGCGCCACCAGGCTGACCAATTCGTAGAGATCCTGGAGCCGGTTCTCCACCGGTGTCGCGGTCAGCAGCAGCAGATACCGGGACCGTAGCTGCCGGGCGAATTTTCCGGACGCGCTGCGCGGTGTCCGCACTCGATGCGCCTCATCGATGATGACGGCATCCCACTGGTCCTCCCCGAGCACAGACTTGAGCGGGTCGCGGCGTGCGGCTGCGAGGGACGCCAGCACGACCGGCCGGTCGAGACCGGTTTCCCAGCCGGTTCTTCCAGCGATCACCGTCGGCAGGCCAAACTTGCGCTCGAGCTCCTCCTGCCATTGCGTCACCAGCCCGGCCAGCGTGACCACCAGCGTCTGGTCGGCCAGACCCCGCATCCGAAGCTCGGCCAGCACCAGGGCGGCCTCGATGGTCTTACCGAGCCCAACCTCGTCGGCCAGGATGGCCCGGCCGCGCATGTGGCGAAGCGCGGTCTGCGCCGCCTGGAGCTGGTAGTCGAAGGGTTCGAACCGCAACATGGGCGTCGACAGGAAGGTCTCGAACCCGGGCTTGCTCCACACCTGCGCTGCCTCATCGACGAGCAACGAGACATCGGCACCGACTGGCCGCCCGGTTCGCACGCGGGCGAGCAACGGTGCGTAAAGCGTCACAAGCTGATCGAGCACCCCAGATGGCTCGGCAAGCTCGGTGGTCACACTCACTCCTCTCGATCTCCTCCTCCGGACTTCGGCCAAGCCCGATGGTGCCACACGGCCACGACAGAACGCGGGCCATTCCACGGCGCGTCGCGAGTCCGGAAATGTCGGCTCCGCCGGTCCCGCTCCCCGCACACCGGAGGGCGTCGCCAGCCACGGTTGCTCAGCTGGCTGGACGGTGTTATCTTCCTGCCCCCCGACTTCGTGTCCCTCAGATGATCAGCAGGCAGATTTAATCGTTGCGGTGACGTCGCGCTTGCGTCCGCTGCATGGTTCGCGAGGCTGGTTGTGGGCTGGGTTGTGGACTGACCGTGAACGTCGAGCGTCGATGGCTTACAGGCATGGCTACCCAACTCAAATCCGCCACGGCCAACGCCTCCAATTGGGCAGCTGGGAGATCGCGACGGAGCGGGCGGTCATGCGGGCCGCGCCTGGAAGATCACAACTCCACCGTATTCGTACCACACCCGCCAATAGGGCGATGCTTTCAGCCGCGGTGCAAGGGCCGACAAGGTACCGGGCGCGAGGGCACCGTAGTAGTCGGCGTAGCGGTCCATTGACGGCCCGATGACGAGGTACCCCGAGCCTTTGGCGAGGTTCGCGACCGACCACGCCAGCGCTCTGGGATCCGTGCGCTCGAGTCCGTTCTTCTCGAACTCGGCAGACCCAGTCAGCGAGGGGTCGTTCGCCGTTTGCGCCGCGTTGTGCAGCACGTACCTGCCGTTCAGCAGAACCGTGACGTACGGGACTGCCCGATGCCTCGGGGACAGGCGGCGAGCAATGGCAAAGATCGTCACCGCGTTGAGCGCTTCGAAGAACAGCTGCGCCCAGTTCGAGTACGTCAAAGGCGAGCGCCCGCTCAGACGGACCAGCCCTGCCGCCGCCGTGAAGAAGCCGGGCCATTGCTGGTAGACGTCGAGCGGGTCGCGCAAGGCACCTCCGCCGACCACATAGTCGACGACGCCGAAGTGCTTGTACGCCCAGCTCCCCAGCGGAGTCGCAGCGAGCATCGCCGGTGTCCCGTTGAACTCGACCAGCAGCAGACCCAGAGCCACGACAGCCGCCGGCCACGCGGTGCGAACGAACCGGAGCGCAAGCACCAGAGCCCCGATCGTGAGCACCGACGCGGCCAGGAATGAGACACCAAGGAGCGGCAGCAGGCCGTAGTTGCCCACGGCATGCCCGCGAGCCTGAACCACCGCGATGACCCACAGCCCAGCCGCAGCCACCACCAGCCCACTGACGACGAGAACCTCGGGGGGCAGGGACCGGCGCGAAGCAGCGAAGAACCTCGGCCCGCGAGCCGGCCCCGACCGCCTTCCACCCTGAAGGTTTCTCAGCCTCGTTCACCGAAACCACAACAGGCAGGCGCTTCAGATATCGGGCCAGCTGAGCGATGAGGAAGACGGCAGACCCGATCCCGCCCACCCCTGCCGTCGCCGTTAGGAGGACTCCAAGCATGGTGACCTGCAGCCACGCGAGCACCGAGGTGACGAGGACCGTCCAGGTCAGGCTCGCGGCAACCACCGCAAGCGCGCGGGTCAGGCGCTCCCTGGTCGACAGCCAGCACACCAAGGCGCACCCCGGAGTCACGCACAACGTCACCAAGCCGACCCATACGGCCGCCGTCGTGCCCCTCGCGAACAACGCAGTGGCAGCGCCCATCACGGCGCCGACGAGACCCGCTGAGGCCGTGACCAACCGATCACCCCGCGCCTCGTCAGCGCTGCGCCGCCACGCTGCCATGAACTGGGTCCAGCCGACCCTCGCGCCGGCATCATGCCGCGGCTGGGTGGTGATGGCGGCCATCTTGGTTCTCCTTCGCGGCGTGGGTCAGACGTCATCGAGGGTGGGCTTGCGGGTTGTCGCGGCCTTGGCGCGGTGCAGGTGAGCGGGATGATCAGGCGTCCGAGCGACCCTGGCACGTCCCCGGGCAACCGTGACCTGCGGGCGCCCGGCCCGAACCGGCTGCCCAGCAACCGGCCCTGCGTCGGCCGCCATTGACGCTGTCGATCAAGCTGACATGAATCCCCAGGCTCCGCAAACGGACGGGATTCCCGGACAATTACGCCGCGAAACGGTTAGGAATCGCGGAGAGTCGAGGACAATCCTCACGATGACGCCTCCTCAAAGTCGGGCTCCCTTGCAGAAGAGTCAGCCGCAAAAAGGAGCGCCTCAATCGAGTCGGCCCAGCTTCGGGGGTCCGCGAATCGCCGACCTACCAGCTGCACCGCACCCCGAATTGCGGCCTTTAGAGCGTGTCCATTACTGGGTGATATGAATATGGCGCCGTCGTAACCGGTTGCAGCTTCTGGCAGGCCACCGACACGGGTTACGATGACAGGGAGTCCCCAGTCCATCGCTACATGCAGTGGGCCACTACTGGACGAGCGACGGTACGGGAGTACGACCACGTCCGCATGGGCGAAGGCAGCGCCCACTACCTCGTCCGGGACGTAATCATTGACAAATGTAATACGGTCACGGTGCGGACTGGTCGCGATGAGACGGGCTGGCTCTGTGCAGCCCTCCCAGGTCTCGCCAACCACCGTTAACCACAGACCGGATACCTCCTTGGCATCGAGCCCATTAAAGACCTCTAGCAAGTCTTCCAGTCCCTTGTAAGGGCGAATCGTTCCAAAGAACAGGAGGTTGACCACTCCCGGCCGCGGAGCCTTCTTTACGGCAGCAATGGCAGCCTTGTTGAAAGGACGCTCTTCAATGCTTGGACGATATTGATCAAACGGGCCATGCGGTGCGATCGCGATGCGTACATCTCTAGGGCCATAGTCAGCCTTGAGCGCTGCCCGATCTGCCGTTGAGTGAACCACGCAGCCGTGGCAGAGACGGAGTAACAGGCGAAGCCCCCATCGCCCGTACCGGCGAACAGGTGCGAAACGTCCCTCGCCGGTGTCTTGCAGTTCGTGCAGTTCAAGGACAATACGGGCCCCGGCCAGCCGACCTGTTATGGCCAGTACCAGGTAAGTGTGGAGCACCGTGGCTGTCCACCACTGCAGCACCAGCACCTCTGGTCGGCGGGACCCCATGAACGATAACGCTCTGAAAAGCGAACGCCCCCACCACCAATCGACACCGTCGCAGACCGTCACATCAGATCGGTAGGCCGTACTCGCACGTGGCTGACCAACGCGTCGCGAGCCAGGGTAGAGGCGCCGCGGCAATAACTGCCGCATCTGGATTACCCTCACGTCGTGGTGATCAGCGAGAGCGTTGGCGAGCCGACAGGTGTAGTAGCTAACACCCGACGTAAAACGCCAGCCAGGGCCGACAAGATAAACCACACGGCGTGAGTCAGATTGCACATTTGCATGACCGTTCGTATGCTGTCCAGCAAAACCGCCCAGGGCCTTGCCGACATTCTTGCGCGTCATACGATACCCTTCCAATCTTCAACCATGCGCACCATCAATCCGGCCGCCAGCTGCCAGCTGTGCTCAGCTGTCGAATCGATGCGGACAGGCGCACATGAACTTGACCATTCGCAATCCGGGGACGGCAGCCCTCGCCGCAGTGCCAACTGTTTCTCCGAGGGTCCGCAGCACGCGAAGGCCTTCGCTGAAGGCGCTAGGTTGCTCACTCCGTGAATTCGGGGAGTGCTCGAAACTGGCGACCTCGGTGACAACGGGCCCTGCCCTGGCGACGCGAATGTTGACCAGGGCCTCGACCTCTAAGCCGTCACCCCATAACCGTCCGTCACCGCCGGACTGGGACGGTAGTGCGGCGCCGGCAGCTTGGCTGTGCCCTGGGACCGCGTCCCGCAACTGCCTGCGGATCCACTCGTAGCGGTCGGGGTTGCTGTCCACGGCGACTACCGCCTCGTGCGGCCGTGGCTGCTGGCCCAGCGCCAGGCCCTGCGTAAGCGGGTGATGTCGTGGCTGCCGCCCCTGCGGGCCTCATTGAGGGCCGGAATGACGACCGAAACCCGGTGTAAAAATTTCCCCTCGGCAGGCAGATCGCCCATAAATCCCCCTGGGATGACGGGCCCGGCACGGAAAACGTGCGGACCACTCAGCCGGTACCTGAGGCCTGCCCGGCCAGCCCCCGCGGCTCGCGTTCACCGAGATCGTCGCCATGTGTCACAACAGGCGCTGTGTCACAAGAGGCGCTCGCTCGTCGTCGACAGGCCCCACTATCAACGCATTGCATTCGATCAGCAACAATTCTGCTTATCCACCGCTTTACCTAGATTTTACCTGCGCCGTCCACGCGAGATGACGCCGGGGTAGCTGGTCAAGGGCCGGCTGAGGGCATGTGCCGGGCCGGGCGCTGACGGCGCAGTCGACTGGATGTGGTGATCAATACCCGCTGTGCCTGAGCCGCCGGTTCCCCGAGTTGCTGGATCTTCCAGCTGGGGAACTGGATTTGAGCTGGTGGAGTCCCGGGCGGCGGCTCAGAATCCCGCCCGGTAAGCTGCCGAAGCCTTGGGCACCGTGGCGTGGGCGCCGTAGTTCCCGATACCGGAGGCCGGGCTGCCCTGGAAGTTGGACTCGAAGGCCAGATGGGCGGCGTGTGCTTCGAAGAATGCTTTCATGTCTTGCACGTACAGCGGGTCGTCCCCGCCAGCCGAGGTACCGGAGCGGACGTTTCCCCACTCTGGCACCGACAGCGGCTTACCGTGCGCGATCGCGAACGCGAGCCAGAAGTTGCACCCGAACGGACTGTTGAGCTGGCTCTGCCAGCCCGCGGCGGCCGTCGCAGGTGGCCACCAGTCGTAGCTGTCGACCCCCACCATGTTCACGTAACTGTTGCCAGGCCAGGCCAGTCGCGGATCGGCCAGCCCAGAGCTGACCCCGCGGTTCACGTTCCAGTCCCATTGCAGCCCCGGGGCGGTAGACCACGCCGAGCTGACGATCTGCCGCCAGCACTCGGCCCACACCGACGGCTTGCTGGCCGTCCAGACGTACCAGCCCCCGTTGAACTCCCAGCCCAACCGGATGATCGAATCACCCAGGCCGTAGGACGTGATCACCCTGCCGAACTCGCGCCAGCGGGCGTTGTACGCGCCGTTTGCACACGACTGGATGGAAACCCCGGGCACGTCCTCGGGCAGCATCGCCACCCCGAACACCATGGTGTATGGCGATCCACTCCAGAGCGAGTACAGCCAGGACGGATTCTCGATGTCCTGCCAGGTTGCCCGATCCGACCAGGCCTCCACGACGTCCAGTGGGCGACCGCGCCAGGCGGCGAAGGCCGCGGCCGCCGCCGGGGTGTTGCCCGGCAGATAGACCCCGCTGGCCCAAGGCAGGCCGGAATGGCTCCCGGCCGCCGCGTCACCGGGCACGAGCCCGGCCAGGATGACCACCGCGGCGATCCCGAGTGCGATCCGCCTGGCGAGGGCGACTCGCCTGGCGAGGGCGACTCGCCTGCCGGCACCGGGGAGCAGCCGTTGCGTCCTCCCGCGCCGGCGGCGGGGCGAGGTTTGGGGGCCCGCCGGTGGGCGCGGGCGCTCGGGTGACGCATGGGTTGCGCCGGGCACGTCGATCCTCCTGATCGTCCGGGGGCCCTGCGTCGTCACCCGGTACCCGGTACTGCGCCCAGGCTGGTTGCTAAGAGCTCGCCGAAGATCCATTTTCGCGCTGTGGGGCGTGCCTGGCCGCGGGGTGGGCGTTCCGGCAGGCCACTGGCGAGGTGCCTGCTGAGCAGATCCTTTTCGTAGGAAATAGCCCCCGGGTTCCCCGGCTGGTCGCCGCCGTCTGGTTGTGGCCCGGGTAAGCGCCTTCTCGCGCCACCACGCGTCGACACAGCACGTTCTGTCTATCACAGAAAGTGACGTCGTATTGCCTTGACCGGGCCGGGCAAGGCGCCGAGGTGACCGGACGCGGAACTGGTAAAGATCCGTAACACAGTTCGGCGCCGTCTCTGGCCGATGACCGATCGGCATGAATGATCTAGGTGAAGGCCGTCTTTACCTGTATTGCCACAGGAGCCCGGTGCTACCTGATACATTGCCCTCACCTGTGGAGTGACGCATGCCTAACACTCTGTAATTTCGTCACGCCAGCAGGTGAACCCACCGGCCCGTCCGCGGACGAAGGTGGTACGGGGCCGACCCTCCCGCCTGATTCGCTTGAAGTCGTGGAAGGGGACCATGACGGTGCAGGCAGCTATTGGAGTGCGCTGGCCACGCGTGTCCGTTGTCGTTCCCGCACTGCACGGAGCCCATAACCTCTTTCACGTTTTGCCCGGATGCCACCCAACGTTCACGGGGCCATCCTGGTTGACGGCTCCTGCGTGGACGGCTACTGCGTGGACGGCACCGTGACGGTCGCTCGCCACGCACTCGCCTGCGGCTTCGCCCCGGGCGATGACGTCGGGTGTGTCACCGCGGAGGTCATGCCGGCCCAGCTGGACACGCGGACTCAGGAGTTATTCGAGCAGTTAGGCGGACACAGTCGGTTAGGCGGACACAGTAAGGGCCGCGGCTTCTCAGCGGAGGTTTTCTCCCGGTATGGCCCGCAGAGCCGCTGCACCCGCTGCCCCCGTTCGGCGTCGGCGCAAACTTCCACGGCACGGCGCTGCAGGATCTCCGCCAGCATTCGTCCGGGCGACGCCGTACGCCCTTACGGGGTACCTCGGTGGCACTGCCCGCTGGCTGGGAAGCCGCGGTGACGCGGACCGCGAGGTGCTGTCGCGGCGCGCTGCGCCAGGCAGCCGGCTGCCGTGGGAGACGACCCGCCAGAAGGGTGGCTCACATGACGATCCGGGTGTGCTACTACCTGCAGACCCACACCCTGCCCGGGCAGGTCGCTCACCTCGTAGAGGTCATCAAGGAAGGGAGCCCGGGCAGTGTGGTGCTGATCACCCACGACGCCGCCGGACCGCCGCTGGACAGTCCCCGGCTGGAAGCCCTGCCCGGGGTGTACGTGATCACCGGGCCTGGCGGCTACGGTGACTTCTCGCATCTCGACCGCTACTTCCACGCCGTCGACTGGCTGGACTCGCACGGGGTGGAGTTCGACTGGCTGGAGAACCTGAGTGGGCAGGACTATCCGCTGCGCCCGATCGCCGACATCGAACGGTCCCTCTTACACAGCAACGTCGACGGGTACCTGCAGTACGCGCCGGTCTTCCCTGACCGAACCCCGCTGGATGCCGACTGGGGCGCAGGCCCGCAGTTCCGGCTGTGCGCCCCCTTCGACGCCGCGATGCGGTACCAGTACCGGCACTGGTGGCTTGGCCGGCCTACGCCGGCGAAGCAGCGGTGGCTGCGCCCGGTGATGGCGCTCAACCTGCTACAGCCCTGGGTGCGGGTGAGCCTGGGTTTCTCCACGATAGGGGTGCGCAGGCGAAGCACCATGTTCACCGACGACTTCATCTGCTACGGCGGCTCGTTCTTCTGCACGCTCTCCGCACCCTGTGTGCGCTACGCGCGCAAGTTCGCTCGCGACAACCCCGACATTGTCGCGTTCTTCCGCACCCTCCAGGGACCGGATGAGGTGTTCCTGCAGACCGTGCTGGTCAACTCCGGCGAATTCCGCTTCGTGCCCGACGGGAAGCGCTACATCGATTTTTCCAGGAGCCGCAACAATCATTGCAAAACCCTCGGCGTCGCCGACCTGGACGCGATGATGGCCAGCGGCGCCAACTGGGCCCGCAAATTCGACCCCACCCACGATGCCGAGGTGCTCGACATCCTGGGCCGCCACGTCCAGCCAGGGCCGCGATGAGCAAGCCCGCCCCACCGCGGCTGGGCTGTGACGCGCGGACGGCCCCCGGCAGGCCGCCGCCGGCGCGGGAGAAACAACGGAAGAGCGCGGCCAGTGCCTCCGGCACCAGGTCACGCCTGCCGGTGAGCGTCGTGGCCCTCAGCGCCGCTACTGGTGTCTTGGTGGTGGCTGCCGCATATACAGCTGGGCGCCTCGGCTATTCCAGCTCGCCATGGGCGAACCGGGCGTACTGGCTCGGTCAGGCGCTCATCGTGTTCCCGGTAGCGGTCCGGCTGCTCGTACTGAGGCCTGTCGGGGAGACCGGGACCGTGACCCTCGTCGTGGTGCTGACGGTAGCGGAATACCTGGTCAAGGTCTGTTACAACCCTGCGGCGTTCACCTTTCCAGACGAGCTTCAGCACTGGCGGAGCACGGTGAATCTCCTGCACACCGGCAAGCTATTTACCGTCAACTACGTGCTGCCGATCAGCCCGCACTACCCGGGGCTTGAAGAAGTCACCTCGGCCCTGGCCTCTGTGACGGGACTGACGGTCTTCACGTCCGGGCTGATCGTTGCGGGAGTCGCCCATCTGCTGTTCATCTGCCTGCTGTACCAGCTCTTCCGCCATCTCAGTGCGTCACACCGGATCGCTGGCATCGCCGTGCTCATCTACTACGGCAGCCCGAATACGTCCTTCAACTCATTGTTCGCCTACCAGACGCTTGCCGTGGCGTTCCTCGGGCTCGCCGTGCTCGCCGCCTGGCGGGTCACCGCAGCGGAGACGGCGGGAGAGCGGGCCGGCTGGCTGGCTGTCGCGGCGCTCGCCATCGCCGCCACCGTGGTAACTCACCATGTCACGAGCTTCATGCTGGTGGTAACGCTGGTCCTCGTAACGCTGGCGAGCTTGCTCGCATCTGGCCGCCGCTCGGCGGGCTGGCCCGCCGTTCTGGCATTGATGTCGGTCGTCGTGGTTGCCTGCTGGGTGGCGTTCGCTGCCCCCGGGACAGTCAGCTACCTGAAACCGGTCCCCGAAGGGATGCTTCAGGCCTGGCGCGCACTTCTCACCGGCGGGCACTCCGGCGCGCCGTCGGTCTCGGCGGGTCCGCTCGGTAACCGGGTGCTGGCCGCCGCGGCCGCCCTGACCCTGTCGGCGCTGCTGCCGGTCGGCTGGTGGCACGTCTGGCGTCACTACCGCCACCGGCCGTGGGTCGTGGCCATGGCGATCGGGTCGCTCAGCTGGTACGCGATCATCCTGGTCCGCCTCGTGGTCGCGGACGGCGCCGAACTGGAAGGGCGGGCGGCCACGTTCGTGTTCGTGCCCGCAGCCTTCATCGCTGCCCTCGCCGTGTGTCACCTTGGCGCTGCCACCCTGCGCTGGCGGGCATCCACCGTTGCCGCCGCTGCCCTCATCGCCGTGCTCGTGCTCATTTTCGACGGGCTGGTCTATGGCTGGCCGCCATCCTCGGAGCGGCTGCCAGGACCTCACCAGGTTGCCGCGTTCGACCGGTCGGTGGGCCCTGAGGAGACCGCCGCATGTACGTGGGCGCTGGCGGCCCTCGGGCCGGGCAACCCCTTCGCGGCCGATTTCGGAATCTTTGCGCTCCTTGGCGGCTATGGCGACCAGAACCCGGCCTATGGCGACGCGTACCTGTACACGTCGCCCGTGTACACACGGTCGGACGCCTTGCGGGCACGGGCACAATCGCTCCAATACATCCTCGTCGACCGGCGGCTGAGCCAGTCGCTCCCCGCCTCCGGCGATTACTTTCCGGGGGACCCAAAAGACGGCGGGTACAGCCATCCGCTGCCACTGGCTGACCTCACCAAGTTCAACCACTCACCTGGCGTCGCGCGCATTTACGACTCCGGGAACATCGTTATCTACGACCTGGGGGGGCCGGAGCATGCGCCGTAGCCGGGCAGATCTTGCGGTCACCGCGGCTGTGGCGGTCCTTTCCTGTGCCGCTGCCGTGGCTGGCGCGCCGGTCCCCCTGATGGCCGTGCTCGGCATCGCGCTACTTGCCGCCCCCGGCTATGTGTGGGGCGAGGTGCTCGTCGGCTCCCGGGTGGCGGGCCTGGAGCGGGTTGCCGTGGCCACTGGGTTGGCTCTTGCGGTACCCATTGTGGGAGGACTGGGGCTATATGCGCTGGGTGTGCCGCTCCACCGTGTCGCCTGGGCCGGACTGCTCGCCAGCGTGGCGCTGGCGGGAGATGCGGTACTGCTGATCCGGGGTCGTCCCGGCCCCGCGGACCCATCGAGCCGGCCAGCAGCGCGGAACCGCGTGCCAGCCCGGCACGTGGTTGCCTTCGGCGCCGCCGTGCTGATCGCCATCGGCGCGGTGGGGATCGCCCGCGTGGGAGCCGCGATGCAGCACTATCCCGGCTTCACTCAGCTGTGGCTGTCACCGCGAGACACGAATGCCCGCACCGCAGATCTGGGCGTGAGCAATCACCAGGGCGCCTCGACGCGGTACCGGCTGGTGCTGCTGCGCAACGGCCACGCGAGCGCCACCTGGAACCTCACGCTCTTTGATGGCCAGACGTGGCAGCGGGCGGTGCCGTTCACTGACAAGTACACCACCATTGCCGCCAACCTGTACCGACTGCCTGACCTTACCCACCCTTACCGGTACGTCGCCACTGACGGTGACAAGGGACCTTGATCGTGACCGACGCGTGGGTCGGCTACGACGCATCCGGGGCGACCGGGCCCGGACCGGGCCAGCGGACTGCCATGCCGCGGCGCTCGCTGCGAATGGCCGTCATGGCTACGTGGCGGCGGAATCAGGACCTGCTGGGCAACGCAAGTAGCCTCGTCGCGACGACCGGCGTTACCTCGGCGTTAGGCTTCGCATTCTGGGCCCTCGCAGCGCGTCTGTTCAGCCAGCGGGCGGTGGGGTACGGCTCGGCCGCGGTGTCGGCCATGACGCTGCTCGGTACGATCGGCATGTTCGGCCTCGGCACCGTGCTCATCGGTGAACTGCCCAGGCGCAGCTCCCGCGCCGGCCTGGTCTCGGCCGCCCTGCTCGCCTCGGGCCTGGGATCACTGGTGCTCGGGCTGGCGTTCGGCGGCGTCGCCCCGCTCGTCAGCGGGCGCTTCGAAGAGATGAGCGGCACGCCTGGCCGGGCAGCTCTGTTCGCGGTCGGGGTGGTGCTGACCGGGGCGACCATGGTGTTCGACCAAGCTACCATCGGCCTGTTGCGCGGGGGCCTGCAGCTGTCGCGCAACCTGGCGTTCGCAGTCGCCAAATTGGTGGCCCTGCCTGCCGCCGCGATCATCCTGCACGACGAGCTCGGCGTCGGCATCACCCTATCCTGGGCGGCGGGCACGGCGCTGTCGCTGGTACCGGTCGCGATCCGGCTGCGGTTCACCGGCGCGCCCGTCCTGCCCCGGCCCGACTGGGGCGTCCTGCGGGGCCTTGGCAGGACCGCGGTGGCCCACAACTGGCTGAACCTCGCCATCGCGGTACCGTCGTCGCTGATGCCGGTGCTGGTCACGGTGATCGTGTCGCCTCAGGCGAACGCCGCGTTCTACGCCGCCTGGATGCTTTGCGGCTTCCTGTATATCGTGCCGACGCACCTGTCGACGGTCCTGTTTGCGCTAGCGGCGGCGGACCCTCAGGTAATCGCCCGGAAGCTGCGCTTCAGCTTGCGGCTGTCTTTCTTGATCGGGCTGCCGGGCATGGCTGCCCTGGGCCTCGGCGCCCACCTGGCACTCAGCATGTTCGGGGCCAGCTACGCGCGCGCAGCCAGTGTCCCGATGCGGCTGCTGGTCATCGCCTACCTGCCTACTATCCCGCGGGTCCACTACATCGCAGTGTGCCGGGCGGCTGGCAAGGTGCCACGCGCTGCTGCCGTCCTGACGACCGCAGCAGCCCTGGAGGTGGCCGCCGCGGCGGTGGGCGGGGCGTCAGGCGGGCTGACGGGCCTGTCGCTCGCGCTGCTCGCCGTCGTCCTCATCGAGGGACTGGTGACCGCCCCCGCGGTGATCCGCGCAGCCATGGGCCGCGGCCGCCACCGCCTTGGTGTCTCACCAGTCGCAACCACCGGTAACCCCCCAGGAATCGCAGGGCGGAACGAAATGCCACCTGGCCCGGCGGTAATTCACGCGCCAGAGCCTGTGCGGCCACCTTACTTGCGCGGCCACGACCCGGCTGCGTGCCTCAGTCACGGGCCTGGCCGTCGAGATTGGCGTGGTGGGCGGTATACGCGTGCATTTGTTATGGTCCGCCGAAGGTTATCAATTCCGGGGAGGATTCGGCGAACAATCAGCGGTAAACTCGACGAGCGACCCGCCAGTCGAGATGCGAGACGATAGGCATTGGGTCTCCTGCAAACACAAACACTGGGGGTCAGATGAGATCCTGAGTGCCGGTCGCCGGGTGGATGGGTTCAGCGCGGGCTCAGGACACTGCGGGCTCAGGACACTGCGGGCTCAGGACACTGCGGGCTCAGGACACTGCGGGCTCAGGACATTGCGGGCTCAGGACACTGGTGTCTCGTAGTTGAATACCGAGCCCGACCGGCGGATGGACCGGGCCTCCGAGCGGAACATCCGGTTCTTCACCACCTGGTTGGGACGGTCCCACCGTGACCGGGGGCGGGTCACCACCGAGATGCTGTCAAGGAGGAGGACCCCTCCTGCCCAGTTAACGAGTTCCTGACCCACGCAGCGCATTCCCGCCTTTTCGCACAGCCCGGCAAAACATGCAGCGGACACACTCGGCGCCCGCCACTCGGCACCCCGGTAAGCGCCGGTACGCCCCAAGGCCCCTCGCGCCAAAGCCGGCAGGTGGCCGAAGACACCCTGGAGCGGCGCAAGGGCATGGGTGGAGCGCCGGTAGGCGCCGTAGTTGGAGTGATGGAGGAAGGCCACGCCGTCGGGCCTGAGGACCCGGGCCAGCTCGATGAGATAGCCATTCAGGGCCTCGGCTTCCGCGTGGACCAGTGAGTCGAAGCTGAAGGCGAAGTCGACGGAGGAGTCGGCCACCATGGGCAGCGCGTGGCCGTCGTTGGTTTCGAAGCTGGCTCCGGTGCGATCGGCGAATCGCCGCCTACACACGTCGACGCACTTGGGAGCGACGTCGATGCCAATGAGGGTGTCGCAATGCTCAAGGAGGAACTCGGTCCAACGCCCGAACCCAGGGGCGATCTCCAGGATTGTCGGCACCGGCAGGAATCGCCGGATTCGAGGGTAGATGCAGCCGTACCACTGGGCACCGGGGCTCCCCCACGGCTTCGACCACGGTTCGCCAGCAAGGCGCCAGTCGAAGTCCTCGTTCCACATCTTGAGGTTTTCCTCGATACTCGGCACGCAGTTCCTCCTGATCGCACGTCGATACCACTGATATACTACCTGTCGCCCGCGGTTTCGCATGGCTGATCGTAGACATTCATCGCATCAGGTCACGGATGGGCGATTCGTGCCCGACGTCGGCATTCTCGATGATCCCGCCCATCAAGGAGCGCCGCGAAGCTTAGTAATAACATCCTCGTTCCCCAGGATCCGGGCCACAGCCCACGCATTGGCGCGTTTCGCCGGATGTTGTGGATTGAGGTGATAAGGGTGCCAGCTTGGCTGCGGCGGCACCGCGCAAGGTCGTGTCACACAGCGCAGCCGTTCGGGACAAATGATCCATAAGGGCTGCCGCGTGGTGGCACGGCCTGGCCTGCTCGGTGCCCACCAGGTCGTCGTGGCGCTCGTCTGGCTCATTGCCCTGCCTCCGGCGCGGCGACCCGGGCCTGCCTACGCACGCTCCAGACATAGGCGACGGGCCCGGCGAGCATCCCCCGGTGGTGCCGGCGTTTGATCCTTGCCGGGAGATCCTGCGGGGCCGACGTGCGCGTGACCTTTGCGTCCCGCACATCGCCGGCCGCGGTGGGCACCAGCCTCAGCAGTGCGGGGAACAGGCTGGGCTTGTGCAGCAGCAGGGCCGTGTAGTAGGCCGTCAAACCTACGCCGTATCCGTGCAGCTGGCGGCCGAGGCTGTCGATGTCCAGGCGATGGTGATGGCGCATCAACGCTGCGGGCTCGTAGGCGATGCGGTAGCCGGCCAGCAGCACCAGCGTGAGGGCGAGCGTGTCCTCCCCAGCCCGGGCAGGCGTTCCCGCTCCCAGGGCGACGTCGAAGCCGCCGATGCGCGCCAGCGTCTCCCGCCGGAAGGCCATATTGGCGCCGACGCCGAAAGGCGGCAGCGGGTAGAGCGGGTTCTGCGGGCCGTGGCGGGAGAAGACGGCCGCCGAGAAGCCGCGGGCGTTGCTGTGCCCCCCGATCTGCTCGAACAACTCCTGAGCCCGGGTGTCCAGCCGGGCGGGCACGGTCACGCCGGTGACACAGCCGATGTCGTCGCCCCTGGCGAAGCCGCGCGCGAGCCCGGTGAGCCAGTAGCTGTCAGGTTCGTCGTCGTCGTCGAGGAAGGCGATGATGTCGCAGGATGCGGCTGCCGTCCCGGCGTTGCGGGCCCAGGACAGCCCGCCCCGGGGTTCCAGTACATAGCGGTACGTCACCTTGCCCTTCCGGGCCGCCACCATGGCCCGGACGGCATTGCTGGTGGGAGCGTTGTCCACCACCACGACCTCGAACCTGGGATACTCCTGCCGGTCGAGGTGGTACAGGCATGTCTCCAGCTGATCCGCCCGGTCGCGGGTGCAGACGACGACGCTGAAGAAAGGCGCACTGTCCAGCACCTCGCAGCGGCTGCGCAGGAAAGGCCATGCCGCGGGCTCGGCCGCCAGCCCTTCGCTGGTCAGCGCGCGGGGCTGAGGTAACCCGGCCGCGGCGAAACGCTCGGTCACCGGCTCACGCAGGCCCGGCCAGAGCAGCGCGCCGAGCTGTTCGGGGGTCAGCCCCCCGTCATCCAGCTGGACGACGCACGTGCCGACCGGCTCGGTATGCAGGCGCCCGAGCACCCATGCCCGCCGGTGCTGCCCGTCGTAGCTCACTGCCGGCAGTGGCTCGGTCAGCTCGACCTCCAGCATCCGCGCCGGGGAGAACCCCGCACCGGTGTCTGGCATGGGCACCGCGCGCGGATGCGACGTGGCTGTTGGTACGGTCATGCGATCAGCTCCTGACAGTCGGTCGTGACCATCTCCGGGTTCTGCTCAACTGCGTCCCGGAACTGCCCGTAGGCGCCGCGCCCGGAATCACGCAGAGTTCGGGCGAAACAAGCGGCGGGCGACCCCTCGCTACGCCCTCGAGCCTGGACGCGCCGGTCAATTCGCCTTGGGTGGCGGAGATCTGCAGGTGCTTTCCCCGCAATGCTGGACAAACACCGTACCGTAACACCGCGCCCGGCGCAGATCTCCGGAGCGCTGCCGTCGCCTTCTCCCGGTCCTGCTGGTCACCCGGACGCCGGAGCCCGTGGTGCGCATCGCGCCGGTGGTGCCCGCAGCAGTCGCCATCGGCCGACCCGTTCATCGGATACCTCCTCGTAGCCCCTCGGGCTCCCCAGCCTCCAGCTGGGCAGGCTCCAGCTGGGCAGCCCCCAGCCGCGGCCGTCCGCCGTGGCGCCGGCGGCCGCCATCCAGGTGACGGCGCAATTCGGTCCAATGGGTTAAATACCGCCAAAAGGTGCGCGACCAGGCCGGATAAGCTTTGGATAAGCTCGCGTGCTGAATTCGCTGTCACCCATCCGCGGCATCCGCTGAGCGGGCAGCGGCTGGAGATCCATTCGCCACCTCGTGCGGACGGCGCAGGTAAAATCTAGGTAAAGCGGTGGATAAGCAGAATTGTTGCTGATCGAATGCAATGCGTTGATAGTGGGGCCTGTCGACGCGAGCGAGCGCCTCTTGTGACACAGCGCCTGTTGTGACACATGGCCATGGCGACGATCTCGGTGAACGCGAGCCGCGGGGGCTGGCCGGGCAGGCCTCAGGTACCGGCTGAGTGGTCCGCACGTTTTCCGTGCCGGGCCCGTCATCCCAGGGGGATTTATGGGCGATCTGCCTGCCGAGGGGAAATTTTCACACCGGGTTTCGGTCGTCATTCCGGCCCTCAATGAGGCCCGCAACCTGCCCCACGTGCTCGGCGCCCTGCCCGCGGGCCTGCACGAGGTGATCTTGGTCGATGGCCACTCCACCGATGACACGATCGAGGTCGCCCGCCGGGCCCGGCCGGACATGAAGATCGTCCGGCAGACCCGCCGGGGCAAGGGCAACGCGCTGGCCTGCGGGTTCGCCGAGGTGACCGGCGACGTCATCGTCATGCTGGACGCTGACGGGTCGGCCGATCCCGGTGAGATCCCGGCCTTCGCGGCGGCGCTGGCGGCCGGGGCCGAATTCGCCAAGGGCACCCGGTTCGGCCGGGGAGGCCGCAGCCACGACATCACCCGCTTACGCAGGGCCGGCAACGCCGCCCTGAACAGCCTGGTGAACCTGCTCTTCGGCACCCGCTACACCGATCTGTGCTATGGCTACAACGCCTTCCGGGCGCACCTCCTGCCAGTGCTCGACCTGCCCTCGTTACAGGCCGCCGGCGATTCAGCCGGCGGGATGCAGTGGGGCGACGGGTTCGAGATCGAGACCCTGATCAATGTCCGGGTCGCCCAGGCCGGCGCCCGGATCACCGAGGTCGGCAGCACGGAGCAGGCGCGCCTGCACGGGGAAAGCAACCTGAACGCGATCTCGGACGGGATCCGGGTGCTGCGCACCATCCTGGCCGAGCGCCGCCGGGCGCACCGGATCGGCCGCGCCGCCGCCGCCGGCCAGGCGACCGCGGACCGGGACCTGGTGGGGGACCCGAGCTGACCCACGGCGCCGCGCTCGCAGCCACGACGTCCGCTGGGGTTGATGCCGCGGACCAGGTGCAGCCCGGGGCTACGGCTTGCCTTTGCGCTGAGATCGGCTGCGCTTGGACCTGGGCTGGCGGCGCAGGACCGTGGGCCGACCGCGCTCATCTTGGGACCTGCGGCGGCCGATCCGCCTGAGGTGGTCGACCGCCTCGTATCGAGCTTCGAAATCGTCGGTTTGCTCAGCCATGCTCAGAGCGGCGTGGAAGTGGGCCTCTGCCCCGTCGAGGTCGCCGAGGGCGGCCAGAGCGTCACCGGCATGCACCCGGACCGAGAAGTCGTCGGGCCAGCGGGTCAGGTTCGCCTCGACCTGGGCCTGGGCCTGCTCGGCTAGACCGGCTTCGGCCAGCGCGACCGCGACCTCACCGTCAAACAACGCGCGGTCGCCGGGGTCGACCCGTGCGAGGGCGTCGCCCACCATGGCGGCCTCGGCTCCCAGACCGGCGCGGCCAAGGTCGAGGACGAGGTTGACCAGCCAGTCGGGGAGCTGGCCCTCCAACTCGGGCTCCTGTCCGAGCGCGATGGCCAGTTCGCCGGCGCGGCCGGGGAACCAGCTGGCCGCCTCGGTGACGAGCCGGGCGCGCGTCGCCAGCTCCTCGGGCTCCGGGACCACGTACATGGCCTCGTCCGCGCCGGCGAGCCTGGTCGCCAGCCCGCTGGGCAGATGCGGCAACTCAAGCCGCCTGGAGGCCTCGCTGAGCGCTGCCCATCCGCGTGGGTTGCTGGCATTCGCCCGGGCAAGGCGTTTGCGGATCACCGCCTCCGCCTCGTCGCTGTGAGCCTGGCACATCCGCTCTTGGGCCTCGGCCAGGTCGGCAGGGAAATTGAACCGGCGGCCCGCACACCCCGGGCAGCCCAGACGTGATGGGGCGGCGGCCGCGAGCTCCACCGGGGAGCGGTCGAGTGCGACCGGACCGAAGGCGTGCTGGATGATGTCGGTGATCGCACCCAGGCCGATGTCCTCCCACCCCGCTGACGCCAGCCGTATGGCGGCCTGGCCGAGTGCGGAGCCGGCCGGGAGGTCGGCAAGCAGGTCAGGTACTGCCCCCTGCGTGACCAGGCGCGGGTAGCGGCCAGAAGCCACGGCATCCTCATGCGCAGCAGCGGTAACGACCGCAGAGCCAGCCATTGCGCTCAGCACGGCTGTCACGGTGCCGTCCCGCTCGGTGGCCAGCTCGACCAGCGACCAGGCGGGTGCATACACCACGATCTCCAGGCCGGGCGGGCCCGCGTTGGTCGTGGCGAACCCCTCTGGGCGGGGTGCGAGCCGCTCAAGGGGATCCCACGTGATCACGAATAGGCGCAGCGCGTCGGCCATTCGGGCCTGAGCGGGAGAAAGGCCGGTCCACCCGGCGCTCAACTCGACCAGCTTCTTCTCGGTGACGGGCGCTGCGGCCAGCAGCTGCTCCACCTCGTGGGGCAGACCCGCGAACATATCGCCGCCCACGCTTGTCATGATCCGAATGTACAGCCGAACGTGTACGACAGGCTCTACGTTGCAACAAAGTGGCGTTCACGGTCAGCTTGCCCGGGAAACCCCCAAACGCCAGCCGCCCGGCACGAGAAGCGCGAGTGCAGGGGCGCCGCTGCGCGTGAGCCGTTCGGGATAATGTCCTGGATTTTCTCCGAACGGCTGTCGCAGCGTGTCGCGGTCCCCATAGCAGCCTCTCGTCCGGCAGGGCGGGCCGGTGGCGGGTGGCGTGGGCATTTTACCTTCACGGTTCTCGGCCACTCGTGGCGCGTCTGGCTGCGGTGCCCCTGCTTGCTCGGGAGCCAGCGGTAGCCGGGCCTGATGACTGATGACCTGACCGGCTACAGGCAGGACCATTCCGGCGAGGAAACGGCGCGTCAGCGCGGCTTTGCCCGCCCGGCGCGGCGGGTAAGCCTCGATAGCATGCCGGCAGCGAGCTGCGACTATCACGAGTATCAAGTGATCAAGACGTTCACCGTCGACGCCGGGCCGATCGCGCCGTGGTTTGGCCAACCGGGCCACGGCCTGCAATTCCAGCTGGATCCCACCCTGATTCCCGGCGCGCCGTCCACGATCAATGTCGGGTGGCTGGTATCCAACGGATACATGGAGCGGCTGAACTGAGCCGCCGGTTGGGGAGCCATCGTCGCGTCAGTCGCCCGCCCGACCTCTATTTCGACGCGATCTGCCAGCTACACGCGGAGCGCCTGTGGCGTGGGCGCGCCGTGGGCGCGTGGCCCTGATCGGCGACGCTGGTTGGTGCGGCTCGCCGCTGACCGGGCTCGGCACAAGATGAGCGCCTGGCCAATGCGCAACCTCCTCGCCAGGCAATTCCGGAAGGCGGACGGAATCACCGTCAAGGACTACGCCGCCTGAGCCGCCCGGTCCGGCGAGTTTGGCTTCAAGCCAGCCCGGCCACCTCGCCGGCGCGGGCGCGGACGGCGATCCAGCCTCGGATGTCGCGTCACGGCCGTGGGGCGAAACCTGCCGCGTGAACGACGCCGGATACGACCAGGGCGCGCCCATGCCGCCAGCGCGAGATCGCCAATCAGGGAACCGCCAATCCGCCGCCGACAATGATCATTTCGGCGTGAGAATCCCCCCAATGGGGGAGCATTTCCCGTGGTCGCGGAGCCAGTTTACCTGCCGGACCGGATCCCGGTCCGATGACAACGGCGGAGCGTCAAGACCCCAAGCGCGGGGCCTTGCATGACAATGCGTGAGCACATAACGATCCGGCGAGATTACAGAGTGTAATTCTTCGAACTCATTACACACCGTAGTTTTTTTCGGATCTTGGACGCCACGAAACGGCGATTTACGTGATTCTCTCCGAAGCCGGGACCGCCCGGGCCCGCCGATGTGGGCCTTGCCGTACACGGCCTCGCGTGATTGGGTCCTACGGACGAGTGCTAGACCTCTGAACTGCGGAGATGCGCCCCGTACACGGCCTGATCCATGGGTGCACCTCTGTCATGCATTGGTCTGGCTTGGACACCTCTTACCGCGTTCTGCGGGCCCATGAGGCCGTTAGCGGGCATGGGTGTGTTGCGCTGTGTAACAGGTCACACACTGTGGCAATTATCACGATAAAGCCCTTTTTACGCGCGAACGTGCAAGCGTGAGCGAAGCAATGAACCGGCAAAAGGAAACGAGGCGGCCCCTGAACCAGCCTGGATGGTTTCAGATGCAACGAAGGAGAACAGATGGTTCGCATTTTCGTGATCATGATGTCCCTGGCCATGACGTCGCTGACGTTTCTCGCCCGGCCCGCGCATGCCGCGACCCAAGCCGTCCGGCACCCCCTGCGCTACACCGCCTATGAGTACGCCACGGCACAGGGCGGCAAGTGGTACTGCTGGGGCGGCACCGGGCCGTCATGTTACGACTGCTCCGGGCTCGTCTATGCCGCCTATAGGCACGTTCACATCTTGCTGGGCCGGACCACCTACGACATGCTGAGCAGCGGCCGGCTGCGCCGGATAAGCCACGCGCAGGCGCGGCGCGGGGATCTGGCATTCTTTGGCACCGGGCACGTGGAGCTTTTCGACCACTCCAACATCACCTTCGGGGCGCACGCATCCGGCACGCGGATCGGTTACGCGCGGTTCGGCTCGTACTGGCACCCCACGGCCTATTACCGCGTGAGGAACGCCGGGTAAAGGCTTCGGCACAAATAGTAACCGACCATCTCGCCCCAGAGATGTGGCCTGTCGGCGCGCCACAATGTCATACATCACCCAGGCCCACGGGCCGCGTTTGAGACGTCCCCGGGTGGTGTGGTGGGCTGCTCTCCGGAGGCTTGCAGCCGCAAGGCGGCGGCCGCAAACAACTCCGCCGGCTCCGCCGATTCGGCCGGCTACGACCTCGGTGCACCCGAAGACACGGTGATCAGGGTCAGGCTTATGACGGTGCCCAACCATGATCCGTAAACCTCGCTCCGCCGCGCGGCTCGGGTGATGTGTGGCCGAGCACAAGCGCTGCCCGCGCTGTGCAGGAACGTGCAGCCTGGTTCCTGCGACTACCCCCCCGATAACGTCGTCCCGGCGGGCGGAATGTCCGTTTCTCGTGACGTTTTCGGGGGGGTAGTTGTATTGCTGGCCTGCAGGCCCGTCTTACCGCCAGGGAACGTCAGGTGCTCGACCTCGTCGCCTCCGGCGCACGCAATTTTGAGATCGCACGGCGCATGGACATCGCTCCCAAGACGGTGGCTAACCACATTTCCGCGATCTTCGCCAAGCTCCAGGTGACCGACCGGGCTGGGGCCATCATCCGGGCCAGGGACGCCGGCCTCGGCCGCCCCGACCCGAAGCCATGAAGTCCGGCCACGCCGAGTGTGATCACCGGTGCGCGTGTGACACATAGCGGGGCTGCGGTCAGCGGGCGATGCGCGCCGGTTGTTACTCCGGGGTCGGGTAGAGTGCCAGCCAACTGAGCCATGCGCCCGCCCGAGCGAGGTATTCCATGGACGGCGAGCCGCCAAGCCCCCAGACCCGTCCACCGCCCGCTGCCGGGGACCGTATCGGCAGGCGGGTCATTGTCCTGGTGCTCGCAGGGGTGACGGTCATCGGCTTGGTCCTCGTGATCGGGGTGCGCGTGACCCTCGTCCGCGCGCTGTGTGAGCAAGGGCCCGTCCGGCTGCACATCGCAGCGTCGCTGGACATCGCCCCGACCGTGCAGCGGATCGGCACCTACTTCAACGACCTCAACCGCGACGTCGGCGGACACTGCGCTCAAGTGGAGGTCACGGAAGACCGGCCAGACGCGGTGGCAGACAGCTTGTCCGGCATGAGCACCATCCAGGGCGAGCCCCCTGTCGACGCGTGGGTTCCCGACTCCAGCCTGTGGGTGGATATCGTCCACAGCTCGCCGCGCGGTGCCGCGGCGGCGCGGCTGACCGGGACCTCAGTGGCGCTGTCACCGCTGGTCATCGCGGCACCACGACAGGTCGCCGGCCAGCTCGGCGGCTCATCTCACCTGGCAACCTGGAAGGCGCTGTTCCCGCCGTCGCTCGGTGGGCCGTCGTCCTCGCTCGGCCTGCGGATTCAGCTCCCGGATCCGGCGCAGAGCGCGACGGGGCTTGCCACGCTCGTTGAGGCCAGAAGACTGTTAGGTGACCAGTCGGGGGCGCGCGACAAGTTCACCGCCTTCGTGCACAACCTCGTGCCCACGACCTCCTTCGACGATCCGCAGTCGCTGCACTACTTCGCCACACTCGCTCAGCCGCCCTGGAACTCGCGGCCCGTCACGGTCACCACCGAGCAAGCGGTCGAGGCCTACAACCAGGCCAACCCGCAGCAGCCGCTCACCGCCTTCTACCCCTCCGATGAGTACGACCTCGACTACCCGTTCGTGCTGACGGCGTCCTCCCCGCTCAAGGTCCAGACGGCAGATGAGTTCGAGCAGGTCCTCCGGTCGAGTTTCGCCGCCGCGTATGTCCGTGAGGCGGGATTCCGGTCGGCAGGCGACCAGGCCAGCCAGGCGGGGAGCCAGTTCGGGATCATCGGGAACCCGCAGCCTGCGGTTGCGCTCGCAGGACCAGGGGAGGCAGGTGTGGCGCTGCAGGAATGGAACCGGCTCAACCTGGGTGACCGCTCCCTCGTGCTCGTCGATGTCTCCGCAGCGGAGAGCCTGCCGCTCGCACCCGGCGCCCCGACCAGGCTGCAGGTGCTGAGCCAGGCCGCCAGCCTGGGCCTGTCCCTCTTCCCTGACAGCGCCGACATGGGGATCTGGGAATACTCCAGCCACATGGACGGCTCCCTGCCCTACAGGGAGCTTGTCCCGATGGGACCGCTGCCTGCCAAGCTCGGGCTCCTTACCCGGCGGCAGCAACTGCAGCAGATCGCCGACACGGTCCAGCCGAAGGCCGGTGCCGGGGCCGCCATGTACGTGTCGATCCTGGCCGCCTTCCGTGAGATGACGGCCCTGTATCAGCCGGGCCACGTCAACGCCTTGATCGTGCTCGGCTCCGGTACGGATACCGACCGCGGCGACATCTCACTCGGCCAGCTGGTCACGACCCTGCGCAAGGAGTATGACCCGCAACGGCCCGTTGAGATCATCGCGGTCACGGGTGGGACGGACGGCGAGCTCGCGGCCCTTCAGCAGATCACGGCGATCACCCATGGTGCGTCATACACCGTCGCACAGCCGTCCGATATGTCCCGGGTGTTCTTCGACGCCATCGCGCGCAACATATGCGTGCCGAACTGCCCGGGCGTCTAGGGCGCTCGCCGCGTTGCGCAGCGGCTTGCACGACGGCTTGCACGACGGCTTGCACGGCGGCCTTGCAGGGCGGCGTTGCACGGCGGCGTTGCGGCAGGGCCGCCGCAGGCCGCGGGGGCAAGGCTGGGAAAATGGGGGCAACCACGAGGAGGTAGCCCATGAACGGTCAGGCCACTGCGGCGGCGGCAGGCACCATTGATGTCGGCGGAGATCTGACCGTGAACCGGATAGGTTTCGGCGCGATGCGGATCACCGGCCCCGGCATCTGGGGCGAGCCGGCGGACACCGAAAGGGCTAAGGCAGCGCTACGGCGAGCCGTCGAGCTTGGCGTCAACTTCATCGATACCGCCGACAGCTACGGCCCGGAGGTGAGCGAGACCCTGATCGCCGAGACCCTCTGCCCCTACCCGGACGACCTCGTCATCGCGTCCAAGGGCGGCCTGGTGCGGCCCGGCCCCGGGCGCTGGGACACCGATGGGCGCCCCGAGCACCTTCGGCAGGCCTGCGAGGGCAGCCTGCGGCGGCTGAGGCTCGACCAGATTCCCCTGTACCAGCTCCACCGGCCTGATCCGAAGGTGCCGATCGCCGAGTCGCTCGGCGCGCTCGCCGAGCTGAAGGACGAGGGCAAGATCCGTCATATCGGGGTCTCGAACATGTCCGAGAAACAACTCCGTGAGGCCGAGCGGGTCACACCTGTCGTGTCGGTCCAGAACCGCTACAACGTGAGCGACCGGCACTCGGAGCCGATCGTGGACCTATGCGAGCAGGAACCGCTCGTATTCCTGCCGTGGGCGCCGATCCAGGACGCGGACCGCAGCCGGGCGGCCGGCGACGCCGCACGCCGGCACGGCGTCAGCCCGCGCCAGGTCGTGCTTGCCTGGCTGCTCGCCAGGTCGCCACAGATCCTGCCCATCCCAGGCTCCGGATCCGCCGAGCATGTGGAGGCGAACATCGCCGCTGCCTCGATCGAGCTGAGCGGTTACGAGGTCGCCGCGATCACCAAGGAGACGTGACCCTGCAGGCCCTGCCGTCCTTGCCGTTGAACGGTAGCGGAGAATGTCTTCTGAGCGCCGCAGGGAGAACTGATGATCACAGCAGAGACGATTGACCACATCGTCCGGTTCCAGGGAGACGGCCTGCCGGTGATTTCCCTCTATGCGCGTGTGGACCCGGGGGCGCGCCGCAGAGATCTCCATACACGCGTGTCGAGCCTGCTTGACGAGATCCGCCCGCTGGGCGAGGACACCTCGATCGAGCGCGAGCGGCGTCTGTCCGTGCGCGCCGACATCAAGCGCATCAAGAAGGCCCTTGGCGAGGAGAACTGGCAGCCTGAAGCGATCGCTATCTTCTCGTGCGGCGCACGTGACCTGTATGAGGAGGTCCGGCTACCGCAGCGGGTGCGTGACAGGGTCGTGGTAGATGCGACGCCCTATGTGCGTCCCATGCTGGCGGTGCTCGACCAGTATCTCCGTAGCTGCGTCGTTGTGATCGACAAGGCGTCGGCCCGGGTGTGGGAGATCTACCAGGGCGAGATGCGCGATGTGACCAAGGTCCCCGACCGGGTGCTGCGCAAACCCGACTACGCGGCCGGGCTCGCCGAGGACCGCGTTCACCACACGGTGGACGAGCTGAGCAAGCGGTACGACCGCCATGTGGTAGAGAGCCTTGACGACCTGTTCCGTGCCGACGGGTGCGACATTCTGATCGTCGGGGGTCACGACCACGAAGTGTCGGAGTTTCTTGAATTCCTGCCCCGCGAATTGCGCGATCGGGTCGCCGGGTCCTTCACCATCGACCCGGCCGGGGCGCCAGTCGCAGAGATACGCAGGAACGCTGACTCCATCGCTGCTCGCTACCAGCGTGACGAGGAACAGCGGCTTGTCACCGAGGTTCTGGAGAAGGTAGCGGCCGGTGGGCTGGCCACGGCCGACCTCGGCACCTGCCTGTGGGCAGGCACCGTTGGCGCGATCCAGACCCTGCTTGTGCAGGAGGGGGCGACTGCTCCGGGCGTGGTGTGCGGCCAGTGGGGCTGGCTGGCGCTCTCTGGCGACTTCTGCCCGCTGTGCGGGAATCCGACCAGGCACACCCCGGACGTCATCGATGAGCTCGTGGAGGCGGTGATCGACGAGGGCGGCTCGGTTGAGCACGTTGAAGCGGGCACCGGGCTCGGGGAGTACAAGGTGGCGGCGGCGCTAAGCTTCCCGCTGCCGCCCATGCCATCGGCCAGGCCCTGACGGGCAATCCGGCGTCTGCTCGGAGGTGGGCCATGGCTGAGCGCCCAGCGGGCGAGCGGTCAGCGCCTGTGTTCGTATATGAGGACGTGCGGCTGCTTATGTCACGGGACCGCTCGAGGTCTTCAACAGCGCGAATGATTTCCGTGGCCGTTACACCGTCGAGCTGGTCTTCGTGACGGCGGCGACGTCGTGAGCAGACGCGGCGCCTCCACGCAGGTCAGGCGGCGATGACCCGGACGTGGCTGCCAGAACGGCCCTTTCTCACCTGTATCTGCGCAGGGATCCGCTGGCGCAGTTCGGTGACATGGCTGACGACACCGACAATCCTGCCGCCTTCGCGCAGGCCATCGAGGACGGTCATGACCTCGTCCAGGGTCTCCTCGTCGAGGGTGCCGAATCCTTCATCCACGAAGAGCGCCTCCATGCGGCCGCCGCCGGCCTCGGCGGTGACCACGTCGGCGAGGCCGAGGGCGAGGGCGAGGCTGGCCAGGAACAACTCGCCGCCTGACAGCGTGCTCGTGTCGCGGTCGTGCCCGGTCCAGGCGTCGCGGGCAAGCAGCCCGAGACCCGCGCGGGCCCCGCCACGGCCGGTGTCGGTGTGAACGAGAGAGTACCTTCCGACAGTCATCCGCAGCAGGCGCTCGCTGGCGGCGGCCGCGACCTCTTCGAGCCGTGCCGCGAGGACGAAGGACGACAACGTCATCCGCAGCGTGTTCACGCCCTGGCCCGCCGTCAGATCGGCGAGTTGCCTGACCTGGTCGGCGCGCGCAGCCAGTGGCTCGAGCGCGGCGAGCTTCGCGCTCAGCCGCGGCGCGAGATCACCGAGCTGCGCCGCGGTGTGCTGCGCCCGGTCGTGCTCCGCGACGGCCCGCTCATGCGCATCCCGCGCTGTCATCAGCGCCGCCTCCGCCGCGGCGACGCCGGCGGGAGGCTCAAGCGGCACGTCGAGATCCGGGTCGGCGAGCAGGTTCCGCGCAGCCGCCATGGCCTCACGGTGCTTGTCGACCTTGGCGTGGGCATCCGCGCGCCAGCCGGCCGGGCGAGCGGCGCCCCGCGCGGCGGCGGCGTCGGCGAAACCCGCCCTCTCGGCTGCCTGCTCCGCGGCCCGGGTAGCGCGCTCGGCTTCCCGTGCCGCGGCCTGGGCGGCCGAAGCGGCATCAGCGGCGGCGGTGAGTAGGGCGGCGGCGCGACGTGCGGCGGCGAGCGCGGTTTCCAGGTTGGGCGCGCCGCCGGTCTGGGCCAGCAGCGACCCGCGTTGCTCGCCCGCGCGGCGCTCCGCCGCCGACGCCTCATCGAGCGCTGATTGCTGCTGCCCGGCGAGCGCGGCGCGCCGCTCCTCCGCCTCGCGGAGGGCGTCGCCGAGATCCGCGAGCGCCCGGTCGTGATCGGCCAGCCCTTCCGCGAGCGCGATAAGCGCGGTGACTTCCCGCTCGAGCGCGCTCGCCATGGAATGGAGCACGGCGGGATCGACCCTGGCAGGACCGGGGCCGGCGGGATCAGCGCGAGCCGGACCGGCGCCGGCGAACCCGGCGCGGGCGAGCCGTGCGGTGAGGTCCTCTGCGACGGCGCTCGTAGCGGCGAGTTGCCGGCTTATCTCCGCGACCCGGTCCTGTGCGCGTTCCGCCTCGGCGGTGGCATGCTCCTCCTGGTCGTAGGTGACCCGATCGGCCCTGACCTCGGACGGGTCTGGATGGTCGAGCGCGCCACACACCGGGCACGGCGTTCCGGTCACGAGCCCGGCGGCAAGCTCGGAGATCATGCCCTCGAATCTGGCCTCGCGGATCCGCTGCGCGCCTTCACGTAGCCCGATCGCGGTCTCCCGGGCGTTGGCATGCTCGCCGCGGAGCCGCCGCATGGCGGCACTGACGTCTGCGAGCTCTGCGGCGTGGGTGGCGACCTCGCGAAGCCGCTGCGCATCGGCTCTCGCGTCGGGTAGCCGCTGCGCGGCACCGCGCGCCCCGTCCCGCTGCGCGGTGAGGTCGGCGCGCCGGACCTCCAGCGCGACGATGGCATCACCGCAGGCCGCAAGCTGGTCCGCGAGGGCCGCCGCCCGGTCCGTGGCGCGGCGCACCACGGCGTCCTCCGCGGCGGCCCGCGAAGCCAGCTCATGCAGTCCTTCGAGCCGGCCGACCTGCTCGCGCCTGGCGCTTGCGGCGCCCCGCAGCGCGTCGATGCCCGCCCCTTGCGCCGCCCCGGCCTGCGCCGCCCCGGCCGGCGCCGCCCCGCGGCGGGCGCTTTCCTCCGCACGAGCCTGCGTCAGCCGCTCCGTGGCGTCGTCGGCCTGGCTGAGCGTCGCAGCGACCTCGGCGGCACGGGCGGCCGCGTCCAGTTCCCGCCGCACACACTCGACCTCAGGTGCGGCTTCGACCAGTTCGGCATAACGGCGGTGCGCGGTGGCGCGGCGCTGCTGGCGGTCGGCAAGCAACTGTGCGGCGCTGCGCCGCTGGAAGGCCAGGTCGAGATCGGTCTTGCGCGCAGCCGCCTCGTCCCTGGTCGCGGCGGCCTGCCCGGCGGCCTGCGCAGCGAGCGCGGTCGCCCACCCGGCGAGGCGTGCAGCGCTTCCCAGCGTATGGCCGGGGGGCTCAGCCACTCCCGCGACCTGCGCGACCCGGGCGGCGAGCGTGGCGACGTTTCCGCGCGCGTCATCGACATGATGCGCGGTCCGCCTGCGCAGCCCGGCAAGCCATTCCTCGACGGCGCGGAACCGGTCGGTGCCGAACAGCCGCTCGAGCAGCTTGCCACGCTCCTGTGAGCCGGCCTGGAGGAACCGCGCGAACTCGCCCTGGGGCAGCAGCACCACCTGGAAGAACTGGTCGGCCGACATCCCCATGAGACCGCTGATCTCGGCATCGGCCTCACCGACGCGGCTGGAAAGCACCCGCCAGCAACCGCCTGTGTGCTCTTCGAGCAGCACCTTGGCCGGCTCGGTCGTGGTGCCAGCCCCGCGCCGTTTCTGCCGGGTCTGCTCCGGGCTGCGGGTGACACGCAGCAACCGGCCGCTGATCGTGACCTCCAGCCGCACCTGCGTTCTCACTGCCTCGTCCGCGTGGTCGGACCGCAGCCGTCTTGCCTGGGCGCGCACGCCTGGCACGCGGCCGTAGAGTGCGAAGCCGATCGCGTCGAGCAGGGTGGTCTTCCCCGCACCTGTCTCACCGTGGAGCAGGAAAAGGCCGGCCGCCGCGAGATCACGGAAGCAGATCTCCACCGTGCCCGCGAACGCGCCGAACGCGGTCACGTCAAGCCGGTGCGGGCGCATCAGCCCGCGACCGTCACTGCGTGGGGGGCCTCGCCAGCATCGGCAGGCATTCCTGTGCCTACCGCGCCTGCACCGTCCTCCGCGGAAGCACCGTCCTCCGCGGAAGCACCGTCCTCCGCGGCAGCACCGTCCTCCGCGGCAGCCCCGTCCACCGCGACTGCACCGTCCCCTGTGCCAGCCCCGTCCACCGCGGCAGCCCCGTCCTCCGCGACTGCACCGTCCCCTGTACCGGCCCCGTCCACCGCGACTGCCCTGTCCGCTGAGTCTTCCCCGTCCACTGCGTCTGCTCCGTCTTCACCGCGCCGCGCCGCTTCGAACGCGGCGGTGAGCAGCGCGCGCTCACCGCCGGTGACCGGGCGACCTCTGACGTGCTCGACGAAGCCGGCCGCCACAGCCAGGTCGGCACGGCCGGCGACCCGTGCGCGGTAACTGCGCGGGTCGCAGGCCGTGTTCCCTGGCTCGAAGGAAAGAACCAGGATGTGCGGGAACCGGGTGCGGAGCCGATCCATGGCGCCTTCGGGCCTGGTCGCATCGGTCAGCGTCACCGATACGTAATCCCGTTCGTGATTCCTGAAGGCCGGCGAGATGAGCAGTTCGTCGATCATGCCGCGAATCACGGTCAGCCGCCGCAGCGATGGGGCGGGCACGTGCTCGGCCAGCGACAGGCCGACCGCGTCCATCTCGACCAGCCAGGTGCCCTTGTGGTGGGCGGCCTCGGAGAACGAGTAGGGGAGCGGCGAGCCACTGTACCGCAGACGGTCATCGATCGTCTGCTGCCCGTGCAGGTGGCCGAGGGCAACGTAGGTGAACCCGTGGAACAGGGTGGCCGGGACGCTGCCTACGCCGCCGACGGAAATGTCGCGCTCGGAATCGCTCGCCGATCCCCCAGAAACCCAGGCATGCGCGAGCACCACGGAGCGGGCGACGCCCCTCGTGGCGACGTCGCCCCGGACGCACGCGATCGCGCGGCCAAGCACGCCGCGATGACCGCCGCCAAACTTCTCGTCGCTGCCGTGGCCGGCATCACTGTCCTCGGCGCCGCGGTGGCCGGCGCACATCCGGCGGCCCACCGCCGGCCGCCACCATCCTCGGCGGCCCACCGCCCGGCACGGGTGGGTGCCGAAGGTAGCTCGGCTCCCACTGCATTCGGCTCGAGGTACGGGACGCCATAGACGGCGACGGCGCCACTGGCGTCATCGAGCAGGATCGGCTCCGCAAGCGCGGCCACCCTGGTGCGCAGATGAACTCCTGAGGCGTCGAGGAGCCGGCTTCCGAACCCGAGCCTGCGGGCCGAATCGTGATTGCCGCTGATCGCCACCACGCGCGCGCCGGCGTCGCGCACGCGGATCAGCCCCTCCTCGCACAGCGCGAGGGCTTCCGCCGAGGGCACCGCCCGGTCGTAGACGTCACCGGCGATCAGCACCGCGTCGATCCGCTCGGACCGCACGGTCGCCACCAGATGATCCAGGAACGCGCTCTGGGCCTCAAGCAGGCTTGCCCTGTGCAAGGAGCGGCCAAGGTGCCAGTCGGAGGTGTGCAGGAGCCGCATAGGCCGGCACAGTATCGGAGGCCGCCGACAGTTCGCGCGTGATCCACCCACTGCGCGGGCAGCCGGCTACCAACCAACCCCAAGGGCTCAGCGTGTCAGTGCGTCCGCACACGGCCGCTCAGTGCGTCCGCACACGGCCGCCCACTCGGCGGGCGGCTACCGTGGCATGCTGGCAGGCACGTTCAGGCGCGCAGAGGAGGTGCGACGATGGCAGGTACGGCGGTCTTCTTCGACGTGGTCCCTGTGCAGAAACCGGCCGACGTAAATGTGATCATCGGTCAGGCCCACTTCATCAAGACGGTAGAGGATCTGCACGAAACACTGGCCGGAGTGAGTCCGCATCTGCGATTCGGTCTTGCTTTCTGCGAGGCGTCGGCTGCTCGTCTGGTGCGCAGATCCGGGAACGACGACGACCTGACGCCGATGGCCACGGCGATTGCGCATGCGATCAGCGCCGGGCACGTGTTCGTGATCGTGCTGCGCGAGGGATTCCCCGTCAACGTGCTGAACCAGGTCAAGTCCGTGCCAGAGGTCTGCACCATCTTCTGCGCGACCGCGAATCCGGTTGACGTGCTCGTCGCCGTCACGGACCGCGGTCGGGGAGTCGTCGGCGTCATCGACGGCTCGCCACCTGTCGGCGTCGAGACGGAAGCCGACGTGGCAGACCGGCGCCGCCTGCTGCGCGACATCGGCTACAAGCTCTGACCGCGGCTTGTACCTGCCCGGCACCACTGAACCGCGCGGATCCGCCGGGAACCACCTACGGCGTGTGGATTCCCGCGATCGGCGCCGCGAAGATTGTCCGAGCCCGGTGCGATACTCGGCGATATGCTGCCGCGGACCCCGCAGGGAAAGCTGGTGGGCAGGGCCAGTGAGCTCGCCCGCCTGCTCGCGCGGCTGGACGAGGCCGCCTCGGGTCAGGCCGTCGTCGCGCTGGTAAGCGGTGACGCGGGCGTGGGCAAGACACGGCTGGTTACGGAGCTGACCAGGCTGGCTGGCAAGCGGGGCTTCACGGTGCTGTCCGGTCGCTGTGCCGAGCTCGGCGACAGCGTTCCCTACCTGCCGCTCGCCGATGCCCTGCGGGACGCTACGCACTCCCCATCAGGCAATGGCACTGTCGCGCCGTTGCTCGACGCGCTCGCAAGCCGCCCCGTGCTCAGCCGCCTCCTACCCGACCAGGGAACCGGCGAACCCGCTGACGGCGGTGACTCCGGGCTGGCACGGCAGCAGTTGTTCGGCGCGGTGCTCGGCCTCCTCGCGGAGCTTGCGGAAGCGGCTCCGGTCCTGCTCGTACTCGAAGACCTGCACTGGGCCGACAGGTCGACACGCGACCTCGTCACGTTCCTGAGCCGGGTCCTGCACCGGGAGCGGATCGCGATCGTCGGCTCGTACAGGTCTGATGACCTGCACCGCCGTCATCCGCTCCGCCCAGTGGTCGCCGAGTTGCTTCGGCTGCCCGGGGTTACCCCTGTCGACCTCGGGCCGCTGGACGCATCGGTCATGGCGGAACACCTCACAGCGCTTGCAGGCAACCATCTGGAGGCGGCGGTCCTCAACGGCATCGTCGTCCGTGCCGAGGGCAACACCTACTACGCAGAGGAGCTGCTTTCCGCGTCTGCCGACGGCGAGGCGCTGCCCGCCGGGCTGGCCGCGCTGCTGCTTGGCCGGGTGGAGCGGCTCTCCGCACCGGCGCAGCAGATCCTGCGGGTCGCCGCTGTGGCAGGCCGCCGCGCCGACGACGAATTCGTACGCGAGGTGTCGGGCATGCCGGCTGCCGCCTACGAAGACGCGGTCAGGGAGGCGGTCGCGCAGCAGCTTCTGGTTCCTGATGGCGCCGAAGGCTACGCGTTCAAGCATGCGCTACTGCGCGAGGCCGTGTACGCGGATCTCCTTCCTGGTGAGCGGACCCGGCTGCACGCGTCGCTCGCCGCCCTGCTCGGCGACCCCGGGCGGCGGGACGCCGCGCTTCCAGGCACCGCCGCCGAGCTTGCCCACCACTGCCTGGAAAGCCACGACATCCCAGGGGCATTCGCGGCGTCCGTGCGGGCAGGCCAGGACGCTGAACGGCTTGCCGCGCCCGCGGAGGCACACCGTCACTATGACCAGGCACTGTCGTTGTGGGACCGGGTGAGCGACCCGGAGAAACTGGCCAAGGTGGATCGCGGCGAGCTTGCACTTCGCTCGGCGAACAACGCCGCGGCAAGCGGCGACGTCAGCCGGGCCGTCCAGCTGCTCAGGCGGCTGCGCGACTTCCTGACCTCCCGCACCGACCCCGCGCTTACGAGCAGGGTCGGCGAGCGGCTCGCGTATTTCCTGCTCGAAGCCGGCGATTTCAACGACGCCGTCACAGCCGCGCGCTCAGCGGCCGGTGCGCTGTCGGCGGACCCGCCCACCTGGCAGCACGCCCATGCGCTTTCCACCTACGCGCAGACCCTCTTCTACACGACCGATGAGCCCGCGGTACCAGACGCTGAGGAGCAGGCACGTGACATGGCGGAGCGGGCACGCGAGGCGGCACGCGCCGCCGCCGCCCCATGGGCCGAAGCCGACGCCCTGGTCACACTGGGCCTGCTAGCCGAGCGTAACGGGCGCACCAAAGACGCGGTCAGGCTGTTCACCCTCGCATATCGCCAGGCGCGCGAAGCACGGGTCCTCGGCGTTGAGCTTCGTGCCGCATTTCAGCTCGCCAGGGCCCAGCTCGAGCGCGGCGATCTCGGTGACGCGACCGTGACTGCGCACGAGGGCGTCCGCAGAGCCAGTGAGACAGGACTCGGCCTGGCGCCGTACGGCCTGGACCTGCAATATCTGCATTACCTGGTTCATTACAACGATGGCAGCTGGGATCACGCGCAGGAGGTCGCGGACGGCTTCGTCATCCGGGTCACGACAGTTCCAGAGGCCCAGCTTTCCGCGATGGCGCTGTTCATGGACGTGGCACGGGGCAGCCCCGAGGTCGAGGAGCGACGCATCTGGATGGAGCCCTTCTGGCGCACCGACAGTTTCGGCGAGTACATCGCCCGCGGCCTGCTGGCCGAGCACGCGCTGTGGCAGGGAGACGCCGACACGGCCCTCGTGGAGGTCGCGGCCACGATCAGCGCGCAGCTCGACAATCACGGCGGCTACGGGCCTCCCATTATCCGGGTCGCCGCCGTCGGGCTGAGCGCCTGCGCCGACCGGGCCGACCAGGCCCGTGCCACCGGCGACGGCGATGGCGCGCGCAACGCGGTCGAGGAGGCCAGAGCGCTGATCGAAGCCGCGCGTGAGGCCGCCGCCTACCGGCGCAGGCCGAAGTTCGTGCTAGGGGTCGACGGCAAGGGCTGGCTCGCCCGCGCCGAGGCCGAGTGGCGCCGCGCCCAAGGCGACAACGACCCACAGGCCTGGCGGGACGTGCTTGACACGTTCGGCCCTGCCTTCGTCTATGAAGAGGCGCGATCCCGCTGGCGGCTTGCCGAGGCACTTGCGGAGGCCGGCAGGCGTGACGAGGCGCAGCGGCAATGGCGGCAGGCCGCGCAGGTAGCCGACAGGCTCGGCGCGGCGCCACTTCGGGCCTCGCTCGACGCCCTGGCCCGCAGGACCAGGCTCGTCAATACGGACTCCGGCGCGGCGGCGGGGCAGGCCAGCGGTGATCTCGCCACCCTGACGGCACGCGAGCATGAGGTGCTGCGCCTGCTCGCGGAGGGCCGGAGCAACAGGGAGATCGGCGCGACGCTGTTCATCGCACCGAAGACGGCCAGCGTGCATGTCTCCAACATCCTGGCCAAGCTCGGTGCGGCCAGCCGGACCGAGGCCGCCGCTATCGCCTTCAGGCGGGGGCTCCTGCCATCGACGTACCGCTCCCGTTGATCCTGACCGGAAACAGAGCAGTATTCTCGGGCAGGGTCCAGCCATCCTCTGGCGCAATGCTGCCAGGGGCGGTGGGTGAGCTGTGGTAATACGTTAAGCGATTGCGCCGTCCATGCTGGTGACGGGTAGCCGGGGGGATACGTGCTGTGGTCAGGCGGCGGGTGCCTGCCCGCCGGGTTCCGGGTGGGGCGTCAGGGTGACGGTCATGCCGGGGTTGAGCTTTTCGAGCTGGCGGATCTTGTCGCGGGTCTTGCGCCGGGGGTCGAGCTGGTCGTGGTAGTCCGGTCCGAGCTCGATGTAGCGGAAGCCGGGGTCGGCGATGACGCGCCAGGCGATCTCGATGATGGTGCGGCATCCGGCGACGATGGCCTTCTGCTTGCCCCGCCTGCGGGCGTGGCGCCGGTACCGGGCGCCGAGGAAGGTCTCGGTCCTGGCGGCGGTCATGACCGCGACTCCGGTCGCGCCGCGCAGGTACGGGTTGCCTTTGCCGGTGCGGCCGGCCTTGCTGGTGGCGCCGGACTGGATGGCGCGGGGAGTCAGCTTTGCCCAGGAGGCGGCGTGCCCGGGGGTGGGGAACTGGGTCATGTCGGTGCCAAGCTCGGCGACGATGACCTGGGCGGCGCCGCGGCCGATTCCGGTGATCTCATCGAGCCTGGCGATGACGCCCAGGACCGGCTCGCCGCATCCGGTGCACGGCCCGTCCGGCCCGGGCTGCCCGCAGCTCGTGCACACGCCGCCCAGGCCGGGCACGTTCTCCAGCTGGGCCTCGATCCGCTCGTCCAGCTCGGTGATCTTGGCGGACAGGTCATCGATGAGCTCCAGCACCATGCCGATCTCGAACCCGTGGATGTCGCGGAACCGGCCGGTCAGGGCCTCCGCCAGCTCGGCCTTGCTGGCGTGCAGCCGGTAATCGCCCAGCGCGGCCAGCGCGGCGGGGCTGCGCTCGCCGTCCACCAGGGCCTGCAGGAACCGGCGGCCGCTGCCGCCCATCAGGTCCGAGATCACGCTGGAGACCTTCAGCAGGGCATCCTCCAGGATCTTCTCGATCCGGTTCTGGTGACGGACCCGGTCATGGGTCAGGTTCGCCCGCAGCCGGGTCAGCGCCCGCAGGTCGCGAACGGGCTCCGGCGGCACGAACGAGCGGCGCAGCATGCCCCATTCGTTCAGCTTGCACAGCCACACGCAGTCCAGCCGGTCGGATTTGGACCGGCCCGGCAGGTGCTTGACGTCGCGGGCATTGACCAGCCACACCTCCAGGCCCGCCGCCTCCGCCAGGTAACACCAGATACGCCAGTAGTCGCTGGTGGACTCCAGCACCAGCCGCTCCACGCCCTGGCACACCAGGTGATCCATCAGCGCCACGACCGCGGCGAAGGTCGCGGTCACCTCCCACACCTTCTGGGTCCGCCGCCCCGCCCGGGACTCATGCGGCAGCCGCATGCACACCATCCCCGAGCCCTTGGCCACATCGATCGCCGCCGCCCGGCTGATCACCTGCACCGGCTCATCGGTCACCTCCGCGCCGGCATCGCCGGGCACCGGCGGTGACGCCGGCCTGTTCCTCGTCCTGGCCATGAACAACCACACCCTTTCCTGGAAAGCGACACGGTGAGGCTGCCCGGGGAACGAGAGGGGGGAAGCCGAATCTGATCGGCGCGCACGCAGCAGCAGTACCCAGCCCGCAAGATCGTCCCCAGCGCTCAGACTATTTTTCGGGCACGAGGGCTCCACGGATAGTTCCGGCGACACAGGCAGCACGCCAGTACGATGCCCCATCAATCACGGCCGTGTACGCCAGTCCGCGGTGAACCGGGACCAGACACCAGCACCACCGCCCGGTACACCCTTAAGCTGAGAACGGCGCGGCGCGGCACGGCGGCCGGGCGGCACACTCGCGCACGCCACCTGCGCCGCGGCCACCGTACCCGCCACGCCAGCCCGCCCAGGACGGGACGCGGACAAGTTTCGTGGCCACCAAACGCCACCAAGACCTGTTGACTATTTTGCGTCGTGCCCCACTTGGCGCGCTGGCTCAGGGTGGCGCTGGCTCGCGGCGCCGGCTCAGGGCATGACCGCGGTGGTTCACGTGAAACGCCAGGGCCCTCGGTTCCCAGAGGCTATGGCAGTTGGCGGAGGGGAAAGACCAGGTCAGCGGCTACCTCGGCGGTCCGAGGCGGAGCCTCGCTGGGAAACTGTTCAGGAGTGCCTTACCGCAATCACTAAGAGCGGCGTGTGCGCCACGGCCGCGTCCGTGCCGCACGCTGGAACAGCCGGGTCCCACAGGATGCCAGGAGGCGCAGATGCTCGTAGCGTTCTCGATTACACCGCTCGGCGTGGGTGAAGACGTCGGCGGATACGTGGCCGACGCGGTCAAGATCGTCCGCGCCAGCGGCCTGCCGAACCGGACCGACGCAATGTTTACGACGGTCGAGGGCGACTGGGACGAGGTGATGGGCGTGATCAAGCAGGCGGTGGACGCCGTCGCCGCGAACGCGCCGCGAGTGTCGCTCGTGCTCAAGGCCGACCTGCGGCCAGGGGTTACCGGGGCACTCACGGCAAAGGTTGAATCTGTGGAACGCCACCTGCGCCGCTGACGCCAGCGCGGCGGCGCGTACCGGGTCTCCGCGCCATCGATCGATGTGTCCGCGCGCCGCCGTGCGCCAGATCTGGCCCGTCGGGACGAGTGAGGCCGCTTTAATGATCCCGGTGGCTTTTGTGACGCAGCCGCACACACGTTACCGGGATCATGACGCGTGGCCGTGGAAGCGGGTCATCTGGCGGGTGCCTGGTCGTCAGCCCGCTCAAGAACAACCACAGGAATCTCTCTTTGTGTCTTGCGCTGGTAGTCATCGTATGCAGGCCATGTAGCGACCATCTCACGCCACAGCGGCGGCTTCTCCCCGGGCTTGGCGGTGCGGGCGCGGGCGGTGAACTTGTCGCCGAGCACTTGCACGCTGACCTCGGGGTTCGCGAGAAGGTTCAGGTACCAGGCCGGGTGGGAGTCCGCTCCGCCCTTGGAGGCGACCACCACGTAGGCATCGCCGTGCTTGCGGTAGATGAGGGGCGTGGCATGCCGCTTGCGCGTCCGCCGGCCTGTCGTGGTCAGGATCAGGACCGTGGTGCCCTGCCATTCGTGACCTTCTGCGCCGTCGGTTTCTGTGTAGCGCCGGACGTGTTCCTCGCCGAATAGCATCGCGATACCTCCCTGTTGTCGCGTTCCGCAGGCTAGCGCCAACGCCGACCGGCCGCATGCGGCGCGGAGGGCCCGTGATCGCGGTGGTCGATCGGGCGCGAAATCCACCGTAATCACGCACCCACGCGAGCGCAGGGAGTCACATAGGGTCGGTTCATGCCAGATTCCGCTGACAACGCCTTCGTGTCCGCCGCGCGGATTGTCCTCGACGGCATGCTGGAGCGCCGTCCAGAATTGGCTACCGAACTCGGGGACCACCGCTACGACGACAGGCTGACGGCCGGAACGGCTGAGTATTACGACGAGTCGATCCGCTGGACAGGCGACAGGCTCAACGAGCTCAAGGCGATCGACCTGGACCGTCTTTCACCGCAGAACAGGGTGGACGCGCAGATTCTCGCGAACCGGCTTGAGCTGATCCGCTTCAACATGGGCGAGTTGCGTGAGCATGAGTGGAACCCGCTGATCGCGAACCCAGGACGCGCGATCTACCTGCTGCTCGCACGCGATTTCGCCCCCCTTCCCGAACGGCTGCGCGGCGTGGCGGGCCGTCTTGCCGCGATTCCTGGCGCCCTCGCGGCCGCCCGCACGGTGGCGGGCCCCATGCCGGCGGTGCACCTCCAGACCGCGCTCACCCAGTTCGCGGGCACGGCTCACCTGATCGGCGCGGAACTGGACCGCGCCATCGCGGACGCGGCCCCGGCCGGTGGACAGGGAGCCGAGATGGCTGCGGCCCGGACCGCCGCGCTTGACGCGATCGAGGAACACCAGCGCTGGCTCCGGCGGCGGCTGGAGGACGCGGAGCGGAACGGCGGCGGCCGCGATCCCCGGATAGGAGCGGAGCGCTTCGCGCACAAGCTGCGCCTCACCCTGGACGCCGAGTCCGACGCCGGAGAGATCGTGTCCCGCGCCGAATCCGACCTGGAACGCGTCACCTCCCAGATCACCGAGACGGCGGCACGGCTGACGGGTGAGAGCCCGAGGACAGCGGGACTGGTCCGGCGCGTGCTCGATTCGCTCGCCGCGGACGTGCCGGACAACGCCACGATCCTGGGCCTGGTGCGGCGCGCCTTCGACGAGCAGAGCGAGTTCGTACACGAGCACGAACTCGTGACCACCTACGACGGTGACCCGGTTGAGGTGATCGAGATGCCGGAGATCGACCGCGGCATCGCGGTCGCGTACTGCGATCCGCCCGGTCCACTCGAGGCTGGCCAGGAGCCGACGTTCGTCGCCGTGTCGCCGACCCCGGAGGGCTGGACGCGGGACCGTACGGACTCGTTCTACCGCGAGTACAACAAGCACATGGTCCATAACCTCATGGTCCACGAAGGGATGCCCGGCCATGTGCTCCAGCTACAGCACTCGCGGCGGTTTGCCGGGGACTCGCCCGTGCGCGCGGTGCTGCGGTCCGGCTCGTTCGTGGAGGGCTGGGCGGTCTACTCAGAGCAGCTGATGGCCGAGCATGGTTACCCGGGCGAGGGGAACCCGGACGCCATCCGCATGCAGCAGCTGAAGATGCAGCTCCGGATGATCATTAACACCATTCTCGACGCCCGGGTGCACTGCGACGGCATGACCGAGACCGAGGCGATGGCGCTCATGACAAGCCGCGGGCATCAGGAGGAGGGAGAGGCGGCTGGCAAGTGGCGCCGTGCGCTTCTGACCTCGGCGCAGCTGTCGACGTACTACGTCGGCTTCACCGAGGTCAGTGACCTCGCCGCGGAGTTGCGCGGCGCTCATCCCCGCTGGCAGGAGCGGCATCTGCACGACATGATGCTTGCCCACGGGTCGCCGGCGGTCCGGTACCTGCGCACCCTGCTGGCGCAGGCTGACTAGCGGACGCGCGGCACTGTTTTTTGTAGCTTCCCGCTGCTTCCTTGCTACTCCTTGAGCCCGACGCCGCCGAACGCGCCGAAGCGCTCGGGTCGGGAGTCCACATCGCCGGGCGCGTCGGGCCGCCACAGCGGCAGGTGGACGAGCCCGGGCTCGACCAGGGTGAAGCCCCGGAACTGCTCGAGGATCTGCGCCTTCGAGCGCAGCACGATCTCGGTGGCGGTACGGGCGGAGAGCTTCTGTGCCTCGACGACCTCGGGCGGCTGATCCTCGTAGGTGACGTGCGAAATGACCACGTAGCTGCCTGGCACGACCGCCTCGCGCAACTGGCCGACGATTCCTGGAGGGTCATCCTCGTCTTGAATGAAGTGCATGATGCCGGCGAGCAGGATGCCAGCCGGCTTGCTCAGGTCGAGCAGCCCGAGCAGCTGTGGATCGGCCAGGATCCTTTGCGGATCACGCACATCGGCGTGCAGCACGGCGACCCGGTCATTTCCCGCCAGAATAGCCCGGCTGTGCGCGACAGCGACCGGGTCGATGTCGACGTAGACAATGCGGGCCTCCGGTGCGATGTGCTGCGCGATTTCGTGGACGTTCCCGACGGTGGGGATACCCGAGCCGATGTCGAGAAACTGGCGGATGCCAGCGTCAATGAGATACCGGACGGCACGGCGCAAGAAATCGCGCCCGGCACGCATGGTCTCGCCCACGTTCGGCGTCATCCGCGCGATTTCGTTGGCCAGCGCCCTGTCGATGGCGAAATTGTGGGCACCGCCCAGGAAGTAGTCGTAGACGCGTGCGGCGCTCGGCGCCTCGACGTCAACATCCGCCGGCGCCGAATCAGGCCGGTTCTCCGTCATGGCGATCCCTAATCCCTCGCTTCCCCCAGTCAGCGTAGCGCCACGCGACTGGCGGCAGCGCCGTTGAGATGATGACAACCCGACTCATCGTCTTGATACAGAAAGTATCATTGTGATTGCAAGTAGTCATTGTGCATGCATGGCACATGTGTGATCAGGTCCAGGAGCAGCATGAGTGAAAAGCGCCGGGACGGGTTCACCGGCGGCCGATCCGATCCGGCCGCGGCCGGTGTCCGGCACGATCAGTTGATCGCCGAGTGGGCGGCCACGCTCGCCAGGACGAGCCATGTGCCGATGAGCCCAGCGGAGATACTGCGGCTTCTGGACCAACTGGCCGGCGAGCTGACCGCTATCGTGTGCGGCTCGCCGTTCCGCCCGCAAGAGGCGCAAGGAGTCGGGACGGCGCTCGTAGATGCGCATTTCGTGGGCGCCGGGGCACTTGGCCCAAGTCTCAGCGCCTTCGCGCAGGTCGCGGGGGCAACGTTCGCATCGGATCCGCCGCAGGACGCTGACGAGCGGCTCCGTGCCGTCATGGAGGCGATAGCCACTGGTTATGTACGGGCGTTGCGCGAGCGCACGCTGGCTGAGCAGGAGTCGATCAGGCGGGCAGAGATCGTTGAGCGGCGGCGCGCGGAGGACGCCTTGCGCGCCAGCGAAGCACGGTTTCGCGCCGTGTTCACCGAGGCGCACATCGGCATCGGGCTCGCGGACCTGGACGGCGGGATTGTCCAGGGAAATCCGGCGTTCGCGCGAATGCTCGGCTACACGCCCGCCGAGTTCGCCGAACTGAAAGTGGCCGACTTCACCCTGCCCGAGGACACGCCGGGAATGTGGGAGAGCTACGGGGCCATGCTCCGGGGCGAACTGGACTGCATCCGTACCCAGAAGCGCTACCGGCGCAAGGACGGCGGCCTGGTATGGACCAACCTCACCGCATCGCTGATCAGGGACGCCCGGGGTGAGCCGCGGTACACGCTCGCGTTGGTCGAAGATGTCTCCGACCGCCGCCTGCTCGAAGAACGACTGCGCTATCAGGCACTGCATGATCCGCTGACCGGATTGCCCAACCGCACGCTGTTCTTCGAGCGCCTCACCGCGGCGCTCGCCGATCCGGACGGTCGGATCGGTATTTGTTACCTCGACCTCGACGACTTCAAGCTCGTCAACGACACGCTGGGCCACCATGTCGGCGATCAGCTGCTGATTGGCCTTGCCGAGCGTCTCGACCGCGCCGTCGCCGAGTCCAACGGACTCGTCGCGCGTATGGGCGGCGACGAGTTCGTGGTTCTCATTGAGTATTCTGAAGGCGTGGCAGAACTGGCCACCCTCTCCAGCGGGATCCTCGCCGAAGTCGCACGGCCCTTCACCATCGGTGCGCACCGTATCGGCGTGAGCGCGTGCGTCGGCATTGTGGAACGCCCAGCGACTGAAACCTCGGCGGCCGACCTGATCAAGGATGCCGACGGGGCCCTTTACTGGGCCAAGTCGGAAGGTCCAGGCCAGTGGGCGGTCTACGATCCAGGCCGGAGAGCCGAAGACGCCACGCGCCTGACCCTTACCGCCTCGATCCGCACAGCACTTGAGCGCGGCGAGTTCACGGTCTCCTACCAGCCGATCGTCGAACTGCCCGGCGCCACACTCCAGGGCGCGGAGGCCTTGCTGCGCTGGAATCATCCGACGCTTGGCACGCTCCCGCCAGATACCTTCATCGCGCTCGCGGAGGCCAGCGGGGTCATCATGGCCCTCGGCCGATGGGTCATCGAGCAGTCGTGCCGCCAGGCGGCCGCGTGGCAGCAGATCCGCCGGGAGTCCGCGCCCTTCGTCAGCGTCAACTTGTCCGTGCGGCAGGCGGCCGCAGCCGATCTGGTGGACGACGTCGCGCGAACGCTGGAACGAACTGGTTTGCCCCCGCACCTGCTGCAGCTCGAGCTCACAGAGGGCGCCCTGGTGGAAGCTGGCGGCAGGCCGCTTGACGCGCTGCAGAAGCTCTCAGGCATGGGCGTGCGGATCGCCGTCGACGACTTCGGTACCGGGTACTCAAATCTTGCCTATTTGCGTCGGCTGCCGGTCGACACGCTCAAACTGCCTGCATCGTTCGTGCGCGAGATCCCCCCAGGCGGCGGATGCGGTGCTGTCGGTCCCGCAGCCGCGGACCGAGCAGGTGCGGGCGGCTTCCCGGGCCCGCCCGACAGTGCCAGGCGGGCAGACAGTGCCGGGCCGCCGTCCCTGGCCGGGCCGGACCTGGCGGGCTCGGTGGACGTGGCCGGGCCGGACCTGGCGGACGAACCGATCATCTCGGCACTGGTCAGCCTCGCGCATACGCTCGGGCTGACGGTGACCGTGGAGGGCGTCGAGAACCGCGAGCAGGCCAGGCGCCTCTCCGCTCTCGGCTGCGACACGGCTCAGGGGTGGTATTTCGCCCGCGCGGTCGCCGGTAATGACATCAGCGCCCTCCTTCGTGCCGGCAGCCGGCCCTCGTTCGGCCCCCTGCACCCGTTCTCCGGAGCAGGTTGAACTGGGTATTCTCCGCAGCGAATGGGAACGTTAACGGAAAGTGACAGGCTGACGCCGTAACGGGCACGACCCGGCGGCATGTCCCGCCTGACGGATGACCTGCCCAGGGGGATGAAAGGATCGCGAGCAGCATGGGGGCGGCAGGCGATCGACCGGATCACGGGCCACAAGGCCGTACCCGCCGCACGAAGAGTCCACCGGCCGGTCCTGCTGGCGCGGGGGGATCCGGCGCGGGGGGATCCGGCGCGGGAGGATCCGGCGCGGGGGGATCCGGCGCGGGGGGACCCGGCGCGGGGGGACCCGGCCCGGGGGGACCCGGCCCGGGGGGACCCGGCCCGGGGGGACCCGGCCCGGGGGGACCCGGCCCGGGGGGACCCGGCCCGGGGGGACCCGGCCCGGGGGGACCCGGCCCGGGGGGACCCGGCGCCGGGGCAATCCGGCGCGGGGCAATCCGGCGCGGGGCAATCCGGCGCGGGGGGATCCGGCGCGGGGCGATCCGGCCCGGGGCGATCCGGCCCGGGGCGATCCCGTGCGGCGGCATCCGGCGCGGTGGGAATCGCTGGACCGGAACTCGCCCAGGCGGTTTTCGCGGGAACGCCTGACGCAATCGTCGTGATCAATGAGGCCGGGCAGATCGCCGAGTTCAACCCCGCGGCGGAGGCCACCTTCGGTCTGAGCCGTGCGGAGGCACTCGGCAAGGACATGATTGGGCTCCTCATTCCCGTGCGCAGGCGCCGGGCCTACCGTGCCGCATTGGCACGATTCGTCCGTACCGGTGATCAGGAGGCGCTCCGCAGCTTTCACCGCAGGTCCGCGACGAGCGCAATGCACGCGGACGGCACGGAGTTCTCGGTGGAGTCGACGGTGCTGCCGCTGACCGTCAGCGGCGCGAGGTTCTGCTGCGAGCTCATCAGGGACACGAGCGACCTCACACATGCGACCTCGGCCCTCGCCGAGAGCGAGCAGCGGTTCCGGCTGCTTTCCACACTCGCCCCGGTCGGCATCCTGCAGACGGACGCCGATGGCGAGGCTGTCTTCGTGAACGACCGATGGTGCGCGCTGACCGGTTTGACTGCCGACGAGGCACTCAGCCAAGGCTGGGCAGGCGTCCTCGCCCCGGAATATGCCGACTTCGTCGAGGCCGTGTGGGCGGACGCGCAGAGCGCCGGTGAGGAGTTCTACGCTGAAATCGAGCTCCAAGCGCCCGCTGGGTCCGCGACGTGGGTCCAGGGCACCGCGGTGCCGTTGCAGGACGCGGACGGTCGCATGGTCGGCTATCTCGGCACAATGGTGGATATCTCGGCACTAAAGGCTGCCGACGCCGAGCGGGAGAGAATGCTCGCCGCCGAGAGGAACGCCCGGCGGATTGCCGCGGAGAACGCCGAACGGCTCGTCAGGCTTGTCGCCGCGGTTCCCGCAGCGGTCCTGGTGGAAGACGACCGGCGGCGGATCGTGCTTGTGAACGACGACTTTTGCGACCTGTTCGAGATCTCGGCGCCGCCGGCGGAACTGACCGGCGCAAAGGCCGCACCTGTTATCGCCAAGAGCGGGGACGTGGCTGCGGACCCTGATGGATTTCTGCTGCGCGCCGACCAGATTACGGCCGCCCGCGAACTCGTGACCGACGAAGAGATCTTCCTCGCCGACGGCCGGATCTACGATCGTGACTACGTGCCCGTATTTGTCGGAAAGGAGTGGCACGGCCAGGTCTGGATGTACTGGGACGTGACAGAACGGAGGGCGTTCGACCGACAGCGCGAGCGCGTACTGACCGCCGAGCTAAAGGCCCGCAAGGCCACCGAGGCAGCGCGGAGGAATCTCGACGAGCAGAACAAGCGCCTGCGGGAGCTCGACGAACTTAAGACGAATTTTATGACCACGCTCTCGCACGAGCTGCGCACTCCGCTCACCTCGATCGTGTCGTTCACCGAACTGCTCAAGGACGCAGAGCCTCCGCCCGGCCCGCAGGAGGCCGAGTTCCTTGACATCATCGAACGCAACTCGGACCGGCTGCTGCGGCTTGTCTCCGACCTGCTCCTGCTCGGCCACCTTGAGGTGGGTTCACTCCCGCTTGAGCTCGCCCCGGCCTCGGCCGCCGAGCTCACGGAGGAGGCGGTGCGTGCCCGGTCAGCTCCTGCGCACCGCCGCGGCGTCACAATCGAGATTGCCGCTGACGACGGGCCACCTCTGCGGGTGGACCGCCTGCGCATGCTGCAGGTTTTCGACAACCTCATCTCAAACGCGATCAAGTTCACCGACCCGGGTGGCAATGTTCACGTCACGGCGCGCTGCGACGGGGACGAGTGGCGGATCGACGTCGCGGACTCGGGCATCGGAATCCCCACAGAGGAGCTGGATAGGATCTTCGAACGTTTCTTCCGCGCCTCCAACGCCCGGATCGAGGCGGTGCCGGGGACCGGGCTCGGACTTTCCGTCGTACAGGCAATCGTGGACGTGCACGGTGGGCGGCTGGAGGTACAGAGCACACCAGGTAAGGGCACCACCTTCAGTGTGTATCTGAGGGCGAGCCGATGACGAAGCGGATCCTGCTCATCGAGGACGATCCGGACATCGCGCTCGCGGTCCGCACCGTGCTGGGCGGCGCGGGCTTCGACGTCGGCACGGCGCACGACGGCCGCGGCGGTGTGCGCGCATTCCACGACCGCCGCCCCAACCTCGTACTGCTCGACATCGGCCTGCCTGGAATGGACGGCTGGCAGGTGCTTGAACGCATCAGGGACATGAGCGACGTACCTGTGCTGATGCTCAGCGCGCACGGTCTCGAGATCGACAAGGTCCGCGGCCTCCGGTCCGGCGCGGACGACTACCTCACGAAGCCGTTCGGCAACCAGGAACTTCTTGCGCGGGTTCAGGCGCTGCTGCGCAGAAACCGCAATCAGAAACCGGAGCAGGAGGTGTACGACGACGGCCGGCTGCAAGTGCGCTTCGCGTCCAGGGAGGTCCTGGCCGATTCGGCACCCGTCCCGCTCACCCCGATTGAGTTCCGGCTGCTCGCCGCTCTCGTACGGCACGCCGGTCAGGTCCTCTCGCAGGAACAACTGCTTGAGCAGGCATGGAATGATCCGCTAATGGTCGGCCCCGACCGCGTCAAGTTCTCGATCCTCCGGCTGCGCAGGAAACTCGGCTGGCAAGCCGCCGACTCACCGATCCAGGCTGTCCGGGGTTTCGGCTACCGCTACCTGCCGCCGTCGCGCTGAGCTCATTTTCTGGCCCACTCGTGAGTGGATAACCCGGGCCTGCACGTTCCCCTGCTGCCGGCGGCCCGCCACGCGGTGCGACAAAGATCACACCCTGGCCTACGATCAGGGCGGGCAGGACCTGTGAATGCTTCATCTCGCCACCGGGCAAGCGATAATCACACAGGTCGGCACGCGGTCTGCGGTGAGAGGGGCAGGTTCGCGCAGCGCCAGAACGTTCGCTATCGGTGCGGAGAGCGACAGTGCATGGAGGATCGGTCGGGGCGGCAGAAACGCTCGGTCATCACTGGTACCGGAGGGCCGCGCCGGGCTGGATCCGGGTGGCGCGGCGCAGCGGCACGCGGATGACGAGGAGGGTGAGCACGAGGACGCCGGCGAGCGTGATCAGCGGGATGGCCGGCGGGAATTCCTGCGGAAGGGCGAGGTCGACATCGCGGCGCACGAGCGCCAGCAGCCCCTGGTAGATCAGCCAGCCGAGCAGCACCCCGAACGCCCAGCCGACAACGGCCAGGATCACCGCCTCGGCGCTGAACACGCGCCGGATGTGGCGGGCTCTGGCACCCACGCAGCGCAGGATCCCGACCTCCCGGGTGCGCTCGATGACGCCCATGCTGAGGGTGCTGACCAGGCCCATGAGCGTGATGGCCACGACCAGGATGCCCAGGATCTCAACGATGGTGAGGATGGAGGCCTCGGCTGGCGGTGGTTTGCGCCTCGATAACGTAGATCTTCGTGGTGCTGACCGGGTACCCGGCGGCGGCCAGCCGGGCCGCGGCAGCGGTGGCCGCCCGGTCGATGGCTGCATGGGCGGAACTCGCTGTGCTGAGCCAGATCGAGTCCGCGGTGCCGGGCGTGCCGTCCAGGCGTTCCAGCACCTGCAGCGGGAAGTAGACGGTGGCGCCCCCGTTGTTCTCGCCAATGTCGATCCCGATGACGCGGACCCTGGTGGGCCCCGCGGCCATGTTCAGGGTGAGGATCTGCCCGACCTGGGCGCGGGCGGCGCGCGCGACGACGGGCCCGAGCACCACCAGCGGGATGGCCGTCCGGGCGCCGGCGGCGGTATCAGCGCTGGTGAACCAGTGGCCAGCGCTCAGCCGGTACGAGTAGAGGGGATGGCTGCCCAGGCCCCACGCCACGTAGGCCTGCCCGTTGTACTGCACGGAACTCGTCTCGACGGGCTGGGCTCCGGTGACACCGGGCGTCGAAGCGGCCACGGTGACCGCGTGGCTGGTGAACGGCCGCGCGCCGCTGGCCCGCTGCCTCCCCGACGCCGAAGCTGAAGTGCAGCTTGCCGATGGTCTGGCTGATGACGGCGGTGATCGACTGGCCGAGGGCGAGGAAGGAGATCGCAAGCCCGGCGGCGACGGCGACCTGCGCGATCGTGGCCACGCTGCGCCGCTTTTGCCGCAGCACGTTGCGGACTCCCATCCGCAGGCTGCCCGGTACCCCGGTCCCGGCCAGCAGGCCGCTGCGCGCGGCCAGCCGGTCGAGCCAGGCCGGAGCCGAATCCGGTGGTGCCGGTTCCGGCCAGGGTCTCGGCCACGGGCCTGCGCAGCGCGCGCCGCAGCGCGGGCAGCGACGCGGCGACGGCGAGCGCCGGGCCGAGCACAAGGCTGGCCACGACGACTGCGGCGGCGATCCCGAAGCCGAAGGACACGTCGATGAACTTCTCGGCGAAGTAGCGGGCCAGCAGGTAGGCGAGGCGATGCCGAGGATCGTGCCGACGACCGCGCCTGCCGCGCCGAGCATCGCCGCGGTGCGCACGATGATGCCGCCGATCTGCCGCCGCCGGCCGCCGAGCGTCTTGAGGATGGCGATCTCGCTGGCCTGCTCGGCGATGAGGGTGTTCATCGTGGCGGAGATGAGGAACAGGGCGGAGACGAACGCCAGGATCGTGATGATGTACAGCAGCGCCATGATGTGGCTGAACCCGGACTGGCCTGGCCACTGCCCGGGGGCCCGGACGGCGGGCAGCGCCGTGATCGGGTCCGTTCCGGTCTGCGCGGTCAGGTAGGCGCGCACCTCGGCGACCACCCGGGACTGCGCGGCCGTGCTGTCGTCGGTGAGCCGGAACCCCAGGTAGTTGTAGCCCGCGGGCGCCGCGCAGCGCCTGCACCGTGGCCGCGGGGCGTAGAAGACCGGCGTGGTCGAGCCATTCGCGCCGGGGGTCGCGTACAGGTTCAGGCCGGTGCCGCTGACCCGCAGCCGTACCAGCCTGCCGCTGGCGGCCCGCACGTCGATCGTGCCGCCGTCGGGGACGGCGAAGCCGGTGGCCCGGGCGTTGCCCGCGTCGGCCAGGACCTCGCCCGGCCCGGGCAGCCGGCCGGACATCAGCGGGACGGTGTTGACCGTGGCGGACGCCAGGTCGCCGCCGGCGATCCCGACGTCCTGGGTGCCGGCACCGGATCGTCACCGTGGTGGCGTAGCCGACGGCCGGGCTGACCGCGGCGACGCCCGGCAGGTGGCCGAGCGCGCTGAGCTGGGCGGGGCTCAGGTCAAGATCGCTGGTGGATATCCCGACGTCGTACAGGTGGCTCTCCGGCGACCTGGCGGTTCATCGCCGCGTTCAGCAGGCTCGGCACGGCGAGGAAGCCCAGGCTCGCGATGGCGATGCTCAGCGTGAACACGGCCAGCAGCGTGCGGGCGCGGTGCCGGGTCAGGTCGCCCCATGGCCTTGCGGTTCAGCGTGCTCATGGCCGCCGCCCCGTGTCGCCGGTGATCAGGCCATCGCGAACGGACACGATCCGGGAGCCGAGCGCGGCGAGCGCCTGGTCGTGCGTGACGTACACGACCGTGGTCCCGTTCTCGTTCAGCCCCTTGAGCAGCTTGAACATGTCCCGGGCCATGCGCGGTGTCGAGGTTGCCGGTGGGCTCGTCGCCGAGCAGGATCGGCGGCTGGCAGGCCATCGCCCGGGCGATCGCGACGCGCTGCTGCTCCCCGCCGGACAGCTCCAGCGGCAGCCGGTCGCCGCGGTCGCCGAGCCCGACCGCGGCCAGGTGACGGCTCGCCACGGCCTTGCGCTCGCGGGCCGGGCCGAGCCGGGCCAGGTCCAGCGGGAGCGTGGCGTTCTCCGCCGCGGTGAGCGTGGGCATCAGCTGGAAGAACTGGAAGACGATGCCGATGGTGCGGCCGCGCCAGACGGCGAGCTGCTCCTCGGTCATCTGGTCCAGGCGGCTGCCGTTGACCGTCACCGTGCCGGCGGTGGGCCGGTCGATGCCGGCGATGAGGTTGATGATGGTCGTCTTGCCGCTGCCCGACGGGCCGGTGATCGCCACCATCTCACCCGCGGCGATGGCCAGGTCCACGCCGCTCAGCGCGGGGAACCCGACCCCCCGCCCACCTCCCCTGCCCCCTGCACTGCGGTAGATCTTTTCCACGCGGGCCAGCTCAATGATGGGTTCCCGTAATCTTGCCTGGAAGGCTCATAACCATTACGATCGCCGGCCGGGCAGCGACCCCGCATCGGCCGCGATGCCCGTTTCCGCGACCATCCCCCGGCGGCGTTGCCGGGCCCGTACCGGCGACAGGAATCCGCCGCAGGTAGGGCCCGGCGGATCAGCCGCGCGGAGGATGGCCTCGGCCTCCGGCCAGGCCTTACGATCGGCTGGTGAAGAGGCTTGCCGCCTGGGCCGTCGCGCTCCCGCCGCGCATGCAGGACCTCGCGCTCGCGCTCGCGCTGGCCGCATACAACGTCGGCTCGCTGATCCCGGAGGCCGGGCAGCTGCGCCTGCCCTACGCGGCGTTCGCGCTGGTCGTGCTGCAGACACTGCCGCTGACCTGGCGGCGGCGCTGGCCGGTCGGCCGCATGCCTGGTCATCGGCATTCCCCGCACGCTCTACGACGACCTGGGCATCGGCTTCGCGCCGCTGCCGCTCGCCTCGATGATTGCCTTCTACACGGTGATGGACCGCAGCTCGACGCGGGTGCGCTGGGTGGTGAGCGTCCTGACGCTGGCCGGCGTCGGCCGGGCGGCACTGCTGCCTGGTCACACGCTCTATGACTTCTTCGTCGGGGTGCTGGAGTTCGCCGCCGCCGGCATGGCTGGCATCATCAGCCGCACCCGCCGGGCCTACCTGCGGGAGGTCGAGGCGCGAGCCGAGCACGCGGAGGCCGAGCGCGACCGGGAGGTGGCGCTGGCGGCGGCGCAGGAGCGGACCAGGATCGCCAGGGAACTGCACGACGTGGTGGCGCATCACGTCAGCCTGATGGCGGTCCAGTCCGAGGCCGCCGCCTCCCTGCTGCCCGGCCAGCCCGCCGAGGCGGGAAAGTCCGTGCAGATCATCGGCCAGACCGCGCGCGAGGCGCTGGCCGAGCTTCGCCGGCTTCTCGGGGTCCTACGCGGCCCGGCCGTCGCGTGGCCGCGCGGCCGGGCAAGCACGTCACCGTCCCCGTCGATCAGCGAGCTCGACGAGGTGCTCGTGCCGGTACGCCAGGCCGGGATCGCCGTGGACCTGCGGGTGGAGGGCAGCCCGGTCAGGCTGGCGCCCGGCGTCGACCTGACCGCCTACCGGATCGTGCAGGAGGCGCTGACCAACACCGTCCGGCACTCCGGCGCGGACGAGGCGGCGGTGACCGTCAGCTATGAGCCTGGCTACGTCACCGTCTCGGTGACCGATGCGGGAAACGGGCCTGTCGCCGCGGCTGCCCGCCGGCCGGCGACGCCAGCCGGAGCTGGCCTGCGGCAGACGCTGAACGGCAGCAGCGCGCGGTCGGCTGGACCGGGTGGGTTCGGGTTGGCAGGCATCGCCGAGCGGGTCGCATCGTGCGGCGGCAGCCTGACCGTCGGCCCCGGCCAGGCGGGCGGGTTCACGATCACGGCCAGGCTGCCGGCGCCATGACCAGCCGCCAGCGCCGATCCGGGTGCTCGTCGTCGATGACCAGGAACTGGTCAGGACCGGATTCTGCGTGATCCTCGAGGCAGCGGACGGGATCACCGTGGTCGCCGAGGCGGCCGACGGGGCACAGGCCGTCCAGGCTGCCGCCGACCATCAGCCGGACGTGATCTTGATGGACGTGCGGATGCCGGAAATGGACGGCATCGAGGCCACCAGGCGGATCACCGGCGGAGACCGGACGGCCAGGTCAAAGGTAGTCATGCTGACCACCTTCGACCTCGACGACTACGTGTACGAGGCATTGCGGGCCGGAGCGAGCGGATTCCTGCTAAAGGACGCCCCGCGGCACGACCTGATCGCCGCAGTCAAAATCGCGGCCGCGGGTAACGCGCTGCTCGCGCCGTCGGTAACGATGCGGCTGATCGACGCGTTCGCCCGCAGGCCGCCGCAGACGCTGCCAGCGCCGTCCCGGCTGGCATTGCTGACCAGCAGGGAGCGCGACATCCTGCTGCGGCTTGCCCGCGGCCTGACCAACGCGGAGATAGCCGCCGACCTGGTGATCAGCGAGGCGACCGTGAAGTCCCACGTCGGGAACCTGCTGGCCAAGCTCGGACTCCGGGACCGGGTCCAGGCCGTGATCCTGGCCTACGAGACCGGCATCGTTCAGCCGGGAGAGGCGGACGCGATCGGCTAGCGTGCCGCACCGCAGCACCCTGGCACCTATCGGCCCGCTCTGACCCAGGACCGTCTTGCGACCCCAGTCAATGGCCGCGTGAATGGCGGCATAGTCCGCTCTGCCGCGCCCATCACAAGGTCAAACAAGCCCAGGGCTGGCACCTCGGGCAACCCGTGCCCGGGGTCCTGGTATGGACCACGCCCGCCGGCCGCGGATACACCACCGGCCCGCATGACAACCCGGCCGCCTGGGCGGGTCCCCCGGCACGAGGTGGCCGTTCAGCTCCGCCGGTGCTTCCGTTCTCACCCGCCCGGTCACCCACCAGGACCCCAAGCCACCGGGCGTGTCACAAGATCACGCGATCAGTCAGCACCAGTCAGCCGATGCCTGCCCGCGCTCATCACTCGAAGATCACGAAAACTGCGAAAGTCCAGATCTTGTGCGAGTCCCCCGCTGGGCGGCTGCCTCCAGTCCTGCTCAACGGCTCCTGCGCGCGCTGAGCAGCCGGCTCCGTGGGCCAGTGATGAGGTGCAACCAGCCTGCAACACGCCGGACAACGGTGCGGCTACTCATACCCATGAGCCTGGGGCACATGGGCAACACTGCAGCAGGCGTAAACCGGGGAAAGATCCTCGTCGTCGAGGACGACCCCGCCGCCGCCCGCTTCGCCCTCTTTGTTCTTGGCGAGCGAGGCGGCTTCGATGTCACGCACCTCGCCGACCCGGTCGTCGCTATCCAGCGCGTCACCGACGAGGACTGGGACCTGGTACTCGCCGATCTTGATCTGCCCCTAATGAGTGGCCTGGACCTGATCGCCTCGGTGCGCCGGGTCGCCCCAGGTCTCCCTGTCGTCCTGACCACCGCGCGAGTCGTCGGCGCCGCGGGATTCCACGCCTGGCTCTCGCACGCCGACGCGTTCCTGGAGAAGCCGATCCGGTCACAGCGGCTGATCGCGGTCGCGGCGACCCTGATCGGCGGCCAGCGTGGCGAGAATGCCGCCCGAGTGATCAACAGGAAGGGCAGAACATGAAGATCATCGCGCTCGTGCCTGCGCACAACGAGGCTGAGAGCATTGCGGCCACGATCGGATCATTGCTGGCGCAGACACACGTGCCCGAGGAGATCATTGTCGTGGCCGACAACTGCACGACGCCACCCAGGAGATCTCACGAGGGTATCCGGTCACCATATTTGAGACCGCGTCCACGTCTGGAAGTGACTGATACCACGATGACCCGCCACTACCACGATGACCCGCGACGTCCTCGCCACGTCCCCTGACCCGGGGACGGGCGCACCACGCCAGCGGTGCCCTCAGGCGACGTGGCGATTCTCGGGCTTTTGGATCGCGGGCATCAAGGAGGTGAGCGCGGCGGCATGATTGGCCTTCGCCTTCTCGCGCTCCAGCCGTTTCTCGGTCTCGCGCATGGCCGCTCCCAGCCGGGCCTCGGCTTCGCGCCGGTGACGGCGCGCCACGCCGGCTCGGCGGACGCGTTCGGCGACGAACAGGAGCATGACAACGATGACCACGGCGATAATGACGAGCATGATCCCTTTCACCAATTGATCGCAGCTGGACTGACGGTACATCTCTATTATCACCCGACGGGTACCGTAGCCTGTTCACCGGTCCCACCTGCGCGGAGACCGTGAACATCAAGCCGGGCCTGCGGGCGCTGGCAGGGCTATGTGACGTCGAGACCGCCCGCTCACGTTACCCTGCGTGAAGAGGCTCCTGGGGTCGCGGGAGTCGTGGCAGAATTCGGGGCGCTTGGCTGTCCGCGTAGGAACCCGAGACGACGCGCCCGGTCGCGCCTGCGTCGAGCTCCCCGCACGGTGAAGTGGCGGCGGGCGGGCCGCAGCCGGGCGTGGCGAGCGCGAACCACGCCATTTTCCGCGGCGGCGGAAGCGGCAACAACCAGCGGCAACAACCAGCGGCAACAACCAGCGGCAACAACGAGGAACGACCAAGGGAGCACCCCCGATGAGGATGTCCAACCTGTTCGGCATGACGCTGCGGGCCGCGCCGGGCAAGACGGAGGCAGAGGGGCACCAGATGCTGCTTCGCGCCGCGTTCGTCCGCCAGCTTGGACAGGGCATCTTCTCGTATCTGCCGCTCGGCCTGCGTTCGGTGAAGAGGATCGAGAACATCATTCGCGAGGAGATGGACGCGGCCGGGGGCCAGGAACTGCTGATGCCGGTCGTCCACCCCGCCGAGCTATGGAAGGCCACCGGGCGCTACTATACCGTCGGTCCTGAGCTGGCCCGCTTCTCCGACCGCCGCGGCCGCGACCTGGTACTGGCGATGACCAATGAGGAGGTGGTCGCCGACCTGTGCAAGAGCGAGGTCAACTCCTACCGCGACCTGCCACGGCTCGTCTACCACATCCAGACCAAATTCCGCGACGACCCGCGGCCTCGTGCAGGCCTCATCAGGGTTCGCGAGTTCACCATGAAGGACGCCTACAGCCTTGACATCGACGAGGCGGGCCTCGATACGCAGTACCGCGCCCAGTATCAGGCCTACTTCAACATCTTCACCCGCTGCGGGTTGCCTGTGATCGCGGTCGGCTCGGACGTCGGCATGATGGGCGGGAGCCTCGCCCACGAGTTCATGTACCTGACCCCGATCGGCGAGGACACCCTGGTGCTCTGCGACACCTGCGGATACTCGGCGAACAGGCAGGTCGCGTCCTTCGTCAAGCCGAAGCTCTCCGAGCAGACTCCCCAGCCGCTGCAGCGGGTCGCCACGCCGGGGACCGCGACCATCGATACGCTCGCCGCCTTCCTGAAGGTGCCGGCCAGCCAGACGGCCAAGGCCGTGTTCATGGCCACAGAACGTGAACGCGATGACGGCTCCTTGGTGGTCGAGCCGATCGTTGCCATAGTCCGCGGCGACCATGAGCTGAACGAGACCAAGCTCGCCAATGCCGTCGAGGCCACCGACCTGAGGCCCATGACGGAGGAAGAGATCGCCGAGATCGGAGCCGTGCCCGGCTACGGGTCACCGATCGGCGTTTCCGGCGCCACCGTGGTCATCGACGATCTGGTGGCCGCGTCGGCGAACCTGGTCGCAGGCGCCAACGAGGCGGGCTACCACCTGCTCAACTCCAACCACGGCCGTGACTACGCCGCGGATGTCGTCGCGGATATTGTCGCGGTACGCGACGGCGACCCGTGTGTCAACTGCGGATCGCCGCTGCGGACCACGCGTGGCGTCGAGGCCGGCAACATCTTCAAGCTTGGCACCCGCTACTCCGGCGCCGTTGGCGCTACGTTCCTCGGCCCTGACGGGCAGCAGCACCCGATCGTCATGGGCAGCTACGGCATCGGCGTCGACCGCCTCCTCGCGTGCGCGGCCGAGGAACACCACGACGGCCGCGGCCTGCGCCTGCCGATCACCATCGCGCCCGCGCAGGTCCACCTCTGCCGGCTGGGGCCGCCGGCTCACCGGTTGGCGAGCTCGCCGATCGCCTCTACCAGGAACTTGAGGCGCGTGGCGTCGAGGTGCTCTATGACGACAGGGGCGAGCGGCCGGGCGTCCAGTTCGCCGACGCAGATCTGATCGGCCTTCCGTGGAGGGTCACGGTGGGCGAAAAATCTCTCGCCAAAGGTGGGGTTGAGGTGAAGCTCCGTGACCGCGAGACGGCCGAGGTAGTGCCGGCCGAGCATGTTCCCGAACGCCTGACGGGGGAGATCCGCGGCATGTTCGAGGAGATCGCCGCCAAGGTCGTACCTGCCGTCATGCCCGATTCGACCTCCTGACGCCCGGCGCCGCGCCTTGCTCGTGCCCGGCTGCACGCGCCTGCAGCGCATCTCGCGACGCATCTTCATGAGACTGTAAGGACATTCTGCGGATCCCCGAGCTCCCGATGAGGTTCCATCGCAGCATGGACAAGCTGCCGGAACAGGAGCCGCGGCCAGCGCCGCTGGCCCGCAGTCCCAGGCCGCCTACAGCAAGGCAAATCGCCAACATGACGGGCAACCCTAGACTCGCATCCATGGATGACGCCGCCGATGTGCTTGTCGTCGATGACGACCCGACTGTCGCGGAGGTCGTCACCACCTACCTCCAGCGCGCCGGGCACCGTGTACGGCACGCCGCCGACGGCTATGAGGCGGTCGCCGCCGCGGAAGCGCGGCTCCCCGACCTGGTGGTGCTCGACTTGATGCTGCCGGGCCTGGATGGCATCGAGGTGCACCACCGGATCAGGGAACTCGGACCCGTTCCTGTGATCATGCTGACGGCCCGCGGCGAGGAGAGCGACAGGATCCTCGGCCTCGAAACGGGTGCCGACGACTATGTGACGAAGCCGTTCAGCCCGCGCGAACTCGTCCTGCGTGCCCAGTCCGTGCTGAGCAGGGCCCGCACCGGGCCCGGCCGGGCGCGGCCCGCGGCGGCCGTCTACAGGTCCGGTGACCTGAAACTCGACGTCGCGGGTCGCCACGCCGAGCGCGCCGGCGCACCGCTCGACCTTACGGCCCGTGAGTTCGACCTGCTCGCCTTCTTTATGGCCCACCCAGGCCGTGCGTTCGGCCGCGACGAGCTGATGCGGCGGGTGTGGGACTGGGAGTACGGCGACATGTCGACCGTGACGGTACATGTACGGCGCCTGCGCGAGAAGATCGAGGACGACCCCGCGCGACCGAACCGGATCGCCACGGTCTGGGGCGTGGGCTACCGTTTCGACGCGGGCAGCAGTTCCCGGTGAGTGACATCCTGAAGATCATTGAGATAGCCGCGGGCAGCGCGGCTATCGTCGGCGTCGTCGGCCTGCTCGTACTGCGACTGCTGCGCGGGCGGTCACTTCGGGCCGCGCTGTTCGCGATCGCGCTCGCCAGCGTGCTCGCCATGGCCGCAGGGACCGTGGCCGCCGCGCATGCCATGTTCATCTCCAAGGACGATTTCGGCACCGTCCTTCTGGTGTGCGCCTCGGCCGGAATGGTCGCGCTCGTCATGGCCGCGCTGCTTGGACGCACCGTCGCCGCCGACAGCAAGGCCTTGCGGTCGGCGCTGCGGACGCTCGGCAGCAGTCCGGACCACGCCTCCAGGCGGACGGCGGCAGCCCGCCCGGCGCCCAGGCTTGCCACCTCGGAGATGGCGGAACTCAGCCGTGAGCTCGCCGCCACAAGCACGCGGCTGACCGAGTCACGAGAACGGGAACGAGCACTGGAGCGATCACGCCGTGAGCTGGTCGCCTGGGTGTCTCACGACCTGCGCACCCCGCTCGCGGGCCTGCGTGCCATGGCCGAGGCGCTCGAGGACGGGCTCGCCACCGACCCGGCCCGCTACCACGTCCAGATGCGGCAGGCGGTGGAACGGCTCACCGGCATGGTCGGCGACCTTTTCGAGCTATCCAGGATCCATGCCGGGGCGCTGCGGCTTTCGCTGCAGCAAGTGTGGCTCGCCGACCTGGTCGACGATGCGGTGACGGGCGCTCACCCGCTCGCCCAGGCACGGCGGGTCAGGCTGGCGGCCAACATCCATGCACCGCTCGCTGTCCGGGCTGACGCCCGCGAGATGTCCCGTGCCCTGACCAACCTGGTCGTCAATGCGATCAGGCACACCCCGGGTGACGGAACCGTCCGGGTTGAGGCCGGCCACCACGATGGCTATGCCGTGCTCAGAGTCACCGACGCCTGCGGCGGCATACCCGAAGCCCACCTGTCGCGGCTGTTCGACGTCGCGTGGCGGGCCAGCGACGCGCGCACGCCCGACCCGTACGCGGGCGCCGGGCTCGGGCTCGCGATCGTACGCGGCATCGTCGAGGCGCACTCCGGCAAGGTGGATGTGCGCAACATCACCGGCGGGTGCCGGTTCGAAGTCAGGTTGCCTGTGCCAGCGTGGTGAGGTCGGCGAACCCGGCAAGGCCATCCTCGAAGCTGACCGCGGGCACCATCGACCTCCAGATCGGCCACGAGCCGCGGCGCCCATCGCCTGGATCCGTGCTGCGGGCACTCGTAACGGCTCTCGCCGTAGATCACCCTGAGCGCCGCTGCCGCCGCGTCCGCATCGCGCACATCAGCGCGGAAAGGTCATCCGAGCCGGAGCCGGGCTTGTCGGAAGGGGCGGCCGCAGTGGCCCGCCCCCGGCTCGGACGCGGGGACCGAGGGCCCGAACTCATCGAGCCCGGTCTCCGCGTGACCTTCTGCGGCAAAGGCCTCCACGACATGCGAGCCGATAAGACCCGCATTGCCGGCAAACCAATATCCGCACGATCAGCCACCATAGGTAAGCGCGGGACGCGAGTCCCTTGCTTTGCCATGCACGTCACATGACGGTAAGAACTTCGCGTGTGGGACGGGCCGGGGTCCTGGCCGTGACACCCTGCGCAGCCGTTAAGGATCATGTTCGTGCCGCATCCCGTCCCGGGCGTCTACCCGTTCGGGTGATCGATGTCCACGGGCGGCAAGTCCTGCACCTCGTGCTTGGTGATGTTGAGGCAGATACCGCCCTCGACCCCAGTCACGGCGCTGATTGGGATAGCCACCTCCTTGCGGCCCCACAGGTGCCCCTCTTGGAGGAGCACGTGGGTCACGTGGTGGTTGCGAGGGTCGATGACGAGCCCCTGGACCTGCCCGATGTCGCCGTCGGTGGCATGGACGTGCTCGCCGCGGCGCACCGCCACCTCGCCCAACGGGACGGCGTCGTAGGTGACGGTCTGCGAGACCCCCGTGACCATGTCGCCACTCACGCTCGCGCTGCCGCCCAGGCTGGAGTAAGGCCAGGAGAGCACCTGGTCCGCGCCGTAGGCGGCGTAACCGCGTGTGCCCGGCACGAACTGTGTCTCTTCGGCGGAGTCGAGCTTCTCGAACTGCGCCATGGTGCAGCGGAGCCGGATCTCGCCCGTCGTGGCGTCGACCAGGTCGAGGGGAACAAGCCGGCCGAGCCCCCGGCGGCCCTTCGGTTCCACCACGAGATGGGTGACCGCACGAGCGATGGGGTCGACGACCACGCGGCTCACCTCGCCGCAGACCCCATCGGTACCGCTGGCGTCGGCCCCGATCGTGAACGGCGTTGTTTCTGCCATAGCCACCCTCCTCGCCTCCTTGGAGCCTAGCGCGAACCCGCGCAGCACCCTGATCTGCTCCTGTGGTCGTTGGTGATTGTGACCTGGAAGACGACGCGGGGTTGTCCGCCGGGGGCCCGGACGGCCTGGCGGTACCGCGTCATGTTGCTGACGTCATAGCCTGGCCCCGGGGCCGAGAAGTGTTCTGCCGCTGGACGGGAGCCGGACTGAGTGGATTCGCGCGACCTGCGAGACGTCGCTGGGCCCGCGCATTGGCGCCGTGTGCGCCGGTATCTCAACGAGCACCGGCACGAGCTTGCCCAAGCCGCTGACGGCCTGTACCCGGAGCTTGGCCACGTACACCCGTCGCCCCTGCTGTGCCGGCCAGGGTGGATTCCGCGGGAGCCGGTGAGCCTCCCTGGCGTCACACTGTCCTGGGACGCAGCGGCTGCACCCCCGCAGATCGACGGGACCGAGCCGCAGTCGGGGCCTGTGCGCCCGGTGACGCCCGGTGGGCTACCGTACGCCACGTACGCTGAGGCGCTTGCGGAGCTCGACCCGCCCCGGATGCTGGAGAACAGGGTCTGCTACCGGCTGACGGGCCTCGCCATCGAGCGTGGCTCTGCGGCGATGACGTTCGGCCGCGGCGCCTACTTCGACCTCATCAACGTCGGCGAGGCGGCCGCGCACGAGTTCGCCGCCTGGCACATGAGCGGCGCCGCCAGACCGCGGCTGGCTGACCTGCCGTTCCGTGCCCTGGTCGGGAACCCCACCGATCTAACGCGACGCGCAGTGAACCCCGCGATCAGCATGCTGACGCTGCGCAGGGACCGCAGTGGCGACATGACGTTCCTGCTCCACTCGCGAGATGCAGCCCAGGTCGTCCATGGCGGGGGTCTTTCCCAGGTCATTCCCGTCGGGATGTTCCAGCCCGCCAACGACACCGATGCCGCCCTGCGCGGCGACTTTGATCTGTGGCGGTGCGCAGCGCGGGAGTACAGTGAGGAACTCCTCGGCAACCCGGAGACCTACGGTGACGGCAGCACGGCCTTCGACTACGACGCCTGGCCGCTGTACCGGGCCCTGGGCAGGGCGCGTGACGCCGGTTCGCTTCGCTCCTACCTGCTTGGGACCGGCGTTGATCGGTTGTCGCTGGCGGCCGACATGCTCGCGGTGACGGTCATCGACGCCGACGTGTTCGACGAGATCTTTGACGGCCTGGTGGCGAGCAACACCGAGGGTCAGGTTCTCGGCCATGACACCCGCGGCTTCGCCTTCACCCACGGCAACGTCGAGCGCTTCGCCGCCCGCGAGCCCATGCAGGCCGCAGGCGCGGCCCTGCTCACCCTCGCATGGGAACACCGGGAGCAGCTCACCGCATCGTAGCTGGGCTTATGACACTCAGTCATACGAGATATCGGTTCATGGCAAACCATCCTGAACCTGGCTCGCCCGGCACGTCAGGCCGCTCGAACTTGCGGCGTAGGCGTCGTCTTCGACGAACACCCCAGCGCCGATGCCGGCTTGTGCGATGACACCGAAGCCGGCCTGGACCAGCGTCTGTGCAACCGCGTGCGCGGAAGGCGGGTCCAGCGAGCGCACGACGCTTCATGCGCGCCAGCGCTTGCGCTGCCCTACTCCTCGCCCGAAAACCGCTCCCATGCCGACTGGCGAGTCATCCCGAGGGACTCTCCGATCCGCGCCCAAGTCGCCCCCAGCGCACGGGCCCTTTGCACCCACCCCGCCAGATGCTGCTCCACCTGTGCGCCGGCAGCCACTATCCGGGGCAGGTTCGCCAGCACCTCATCGACGCTGACCGCATGCTCCCAGGCCGCAAGCTGGGGCGCCGGGGCGGGCGGGCCGTCAATCAGCTGCGCGCACAACGCCACACAGCCATCACAGATGAACACCCCAGGCCCTGCCACCAGCCTCCTTACCTCGGTATTTGGCTTCAGGCAGAACGAGCACGCGGCGATTACGGGCTGCTCTGTCACAGCAGACATCACACCACCTCCTTGTCAGACTACGCCTGACACTTCTTCCGCACCTCAGGCCGCAAGAGCATTCTGTTGTTCGCATCGGACGATCACGTTCAAGGCTCTGGTGCCAGGTCTCGTGACACCGCTGGTCAGTGGCCGGCGCCGTTCGCAGTCGATGTCACGTGCGAGCAGTTCGGCCACGCATTCGACCGCATCCGGCAGGGATGGCTCATACCGCAGCGCCACGTCCACCACCGCTGGGGCCAACTCCGACGGCCAGACATCATTTGACGTCACCGGCCGGCCGAGCCGCGCGGACAGCACCGCGACAATCAACCGGCCCTCGCAAGATCAGGCATGGTGACGCCCGATAAGCAGCGACCGATGCTCACCCGGCTGAACGACGCACTCCGCGACGAGCTTGTCCGCCGCAACGCGGCTCTGCTGGTCGAGCCGCCCGTCGTCAAGCGCAAGGAGATCAAGCCACCGACCAAAGACGAGACCAGAAAGCTGCGGCGCACGCGGCGGGTGACCGCCTGTGGGCCTACTGGCTGGTGGTTCTCGCCCTCGGGCTGCGCCGCGGTGAAGGCCTCGGCCTGCGCTGGGATCAGCGGCGCACCGCGAAGGTCTGGGTCGAGCCGGGCCTGGTGTTCACGACCGCCGCCGGAACCCGCTAGAGCCACGGAACGTCAGCCGGGCCTGGGAGAAGATCTGCGCCAACGCCGACATGAGCCGCGTCAGGATCCACGACCTGTTGGAGTTGACAGCGGCGCTGGGGCGAGTGTGTGCGTCGCTCGCGATTCCCTGTTTGCAGGGTACGTCCACGGTGTTGGTTACTTTGGTTCATCTGCGCATTACCGCCTCGCCGGTCGGGTCCCAAGGGCGGTTTGATTGAGACAGCTCGTTTGCGCCGCGGAAGATCTGGGAGGTCGCCCGGGTGGGGTACACGACCGCAGTGTGGCTTAGCTTTGGTGAGGCGCTCGCTGCCGTTGCCGGGGCGCTGACGGGCCTGCTGTTCGTTGCGGTCTCCGTCAAGAGTGACGTGCTGTCCGCATCACGCAGCCTCAGCTCCCGCGCAGCTCAAACTCTGGTGCTGTTCATGACCTCAGTGCTCAGCGCGCTCTTGCTGGTGGCTCCTCAACCGCCGGCAGCCCTGGGTTCGGAGCTGCTAGCTGTGGCCGTGGTCTCGAGCGCAGCCCTGCTCATCTTGGACCGGCGAGCTGGTCACGGGTCCGCTCAGGGCGTGGCCCGCTACATCGAAAGGTTCTCCCCCAACACGATCACCGCTGTGCTCTTTGGCGTTGCCGGGCTCACCTTCCTCCCTGAAGGCCGGTGGTGGCTTGTACTGGCTGATCCCCGCCGCCGTGGCGAGTCTCCTGGGCGGCGTGATCAACGCGTGGCTGTTCCTCATCAAGGTGACGAGCTAGTCCTACGACCTCTGCTTGCAAATCCGGATGTTGGCACGGTCCGCTCCAATCCCGCTCGGGGCCTCGGCCTGCCCCGGGCGAAGCGCATCTACGGTCAGCAGCGGTCGCAACCAGGGCATCTGCGCCCACGCGGCCAGGTTCCCGGCATCACCTGCAGCCGCACGTACCGCATGATCAAGTCAGCGCTGCGGAAATGGGCGGCGGGCCGGCGGCGCCGCCAGCAGCGAGCATCGGGGACCGGGACGCGATGGCCGGTCAGCCTGGCCCGTCCGCGACCATTCACCACCGCACATCAGCACCGTGCCGTCGCACACGAAACCCGACACCCACCAACGGCCACCAACCAGCTGTCCTCACCGTCAATGGCCTGCAAGTCCGCCTACATCCTCATCCAGCGTGTCCGGGGACACCAGCACTCGAAACGGCCCTTGAGCACGTTCTAGCCCTACGAGGCCTCAACGTCGTCCGGAGCGAGTTCGGCAAGCCGCTCGGCCAAGGGCTCTATGAGTTCCGTTTGCGGTGGTCCGCCGAGGAGGTTGCTAGCAAGGTCGGCATCGTCCTGGCCCAGCCGGTCACCGAGACCGAAAGTATCTTGCTCCGGGTCTTCATTCTTCTGCACGTCGGGCCGCAAGAGCATTCTGTTGCTGAACGGATACGACAAGGCAAGACATCCTGGTGATCGCCGCCAGGAGAGAGAGAGAGAGAGAGAGAGAGATCGCTGCGGCTCGCAGGCTAGTCACGGCTCGTCGAGAGACCGAGAAGCGTGCCAAAGCCAGGCAGCGTCGTGCTGGTCGTGGGCGATGAGGTCAGGGAAGACTTTGACTCCGATATGTGTTAAGACGCATACTGGAGTCGTCGATAGATCTGGCAGAGGAGGGACGGCTATGGGAACCAAGTTCAGTGACTACCTGGCCAAGTCCAAGGCTGCCGACTCTCCCGAGGACGCTGCGCTCCGGGAAGCTTTCGCCGCCAGCATCACGCTTGGGCTTCAGTTCAGGGATGCTCGAGTCAAGCGAGGCCTTACCCAGGTTGAGCTCTCCGAGAAGAGCGGTGTCTCGCAGGCTGATATCAGCCGTATCGAGCGCGGCGCTGGCAACCCAACCCAATCGACACTGCACCGACTTGCATCCGTTCTTGAGCATCGCCTGGAGCTGGTTTGATGAGTTCGGTCGGTCAACAGCAACCGTCACTGCGGGTGTAGAGCGTTCGATGAGCCCTGGCGGGGACAAGTTTCTCCGCCACCAGTCTGTACCGTTGCTGTGTTGGCGTCGCACGATCACGTTCAAGGCTCTGGTGCCAGGTCTCGTGACACCGCTGGTCACCACACGATGACGGCGATCGACAGTTCTTGGTCGCCATACGAAAAAGTCTGTCGAACGATGCACGGTTGTCAGGCGCGACGCATTCGCGGTAGGCCGGTGCGAGCAGCACCGCTACAAGCTGGCCGCGAGAGCCAAAACCATGCGGGCGAAGATCTGGTCAGCGCCACACCCTTGGCCAGGCAACTGATGCCCAACAGGCCCGCAGTCGGCTCGGCCTACAGCAGCTCATGGAGGCTGGTCTCGATCAGTACTCGGTGCCGACCGTCAAGTAATATGGCCCGTCACCGCGACGCGGGGCACCTCAACCTCCGATGGTTACATGCACTCGATCCGCATGGTGCCAGCCTCGCGCTCAAACGCCGACCGCAGCTACAGAGCGTGCCAGCCCCTGAAGGGGTCGTCGTCCATGAGGGAGCTGAGTCGGTTGGACAGTTCGTGCCGTGCTGCCTCGCTGGTGGGGGCGTTGCGGATGAAGGCGGCGAGGCTGCGGATCTCGCGGATCTGTGCCAAGGTCGCCAGGCCGGGCCAGGCGCTGAGGTCGATGCCGTAGGCGGCGGCGAAATCGCGCCACTCGCGCTGCGGGTAGCCGAACCGGCGCGGGCGGTTGTAGATGGGCATGAAGTCGTATTCGGGTGGCCCGGCGCTGACCGAGTCCCAGTCGATGAGCGCCCAGCCGTGGCGCGGATGGGGCAGCAGGTTGTTGGTATGGGCGTCACCGTGCACGATGCCAGGCCGCAGCATCCACGGCAGGCCGCGGTAGGCCGCCATGAGGTCGTCACAGCGGCGCAGCAGCCATTCGCGTTCGCCCTCGCTGAGCACGGGCGAGCCGGCGGCCTGGCGGGGAGTGGAGCCGAGCGGCCGTGTTCGCGGCAGCGGAAAGGGCGGCAGCGGCATCTGGTGCAGCCGTTTCAGCAGCGGCGCCAGATCAGCCGACGTCGGCCGGGCGCCGCCAAGTGCAGGCAGGTAGCGCCACAACGTCACCGCGAACGACAACACCGTGATGGGCTGGGCGACGTCGAGGGGCCGGGCGGCCGGGAAGTCCCGGTCGGCGAGCCAGCCAGTAGCCCGAACGGCTGCGCGGAGCGCGTCTAGTGCTTCGATGTCGCGCACCCGGGCGACGGCGTCGGCGTGGGGCAGGTGGTAGATCGCGTTGGCGTGACGGCGCATCAGGTACATGCCGCGGCTGTCGATCCCCGCCTGCGCGCAGGCCGTTTCGACGGCGGCACGTTCGCCCGCGTGATCGTTGTGATGTGCGTCCGAGGGCATCGCCGCTTGCCGTTCCCCAGTCCCAGAGGGCAGTCCGGTTCTGGGCGCAACGGTACCGGTCATGTAGAAGCGATCTTGGGTGGGGCGATGGCGACCGGATTAGGCAGCGGTGCGGAGTTCGGTACGGACACGGTCGCGGAATTCTCGCGCTGCGGGTTCGGCTGCCGGAAGAGTCGCGGCGAATGCCTTGATCCGGACGGGGACACGAGCGGAAGACAGCCGGTTGGCCAATGGCAACAGCTTTCCGGCGATCTGGACGGCGTGGTCAAGTTCACCTGCCCTGAGCTTCGCGGTCGCTTCGTGGATCTGGCAGAACAGCCGGTCACGTGCCCGGTCGGTGCCTTTACCTGCCAAGGCCTCTCCGAGGGCTTCCAGAGCGGCGGGTGCCTGACCGATGGTGACCAGGCAGTGCGCGGTTTCAGCGGCGATTTCAGGTGAGTCGAAGTAGGAGATCCAGTCCGGCTCGCCATCGGGCCGCCCGCGGTCAAACTCGCGCGCGGCACTCGCGAGTGCGGCGGCGCATTCGGTTCGGGCACCTGAACGGCCAAGTTCGTGCAGGCGTGCGCAGGCACGTGCTTCGGTGATCAGCGCCAGCGCCCGGGTGCGTGGGGTCGCGTCCGCTGGTGACTGGCCATCGCGGGCAGCCCGGGCCAAATGCAGCGCCCGGTCGGGGTGGCCTTGGCTGAGCGCCTGCTGGCTCATCCGGATCAGCACGAAGGCGTCGAACCCGCGCGCCTCGGCACCCGCTGCGCGGGCGACCCGCAGCGCCTGCGTGTAGTACCGCTGCGCGAGCCCTTGCTCGGCGACGTCGTAATACAGCCAGCCGCCCAGTGCCACCATCTGCGCGGCAGCCGCGAACAGCTTGCGGCCGACCTCATCGCTGTAACCGGCCCGCAAGAGCGGAACCACCCTCTCGTGCAAGCACGCGGACACGGCAGCACGGATCAATCCCGCGCCGCGCGCATGGTCCAGATTGGTAAACAGCGTCCGATACTCGTGGATGCGGGCCACGTCATCGAGGCTGACGCGGCCAGCGTCGACAGCGCGGCCCGCTGACCTGTCAGCCAGCCCGTAACGCCACCCCGTGACGGCCTCAGCGAGCGCCGCCAGTGCTACCGGCACACCAAGCAGTGGCCTGCGCCGTTCGCAGTCGATGTCACACGCGAGCAGTTCGGCCACGCATTCGACCGCAACAGGCAGCGATGGCTCATACCGCAGCGCCACGTCCGCCACCGCTGGTGCGAACTCCGACGGCCAGGCGTCGTTCAACGTCACCGGCCGACCGAGCCGCGCGGACAGCACCGCGACAATCAACCGGCCCGTCGCAAGATCAGGCATGGTGACGCCCGATAGGTAGCGGCCGATGCTCACCCGGCTGACTCCTACATGCATGGTGGCCGCCAGTGGGTGATGATTGACAGCCGACGCGAAACTCTCATGCTTGTGAAAGCCTGCCTCGGCATACAGCTCGCCAAGTCGCGTCGGTGCGAACATTCGGCCACTCATCAGAGCATTCCCCTTAACGACACCGGAGGCGGCAGTTTAATCCCTGCCCGCCTGGGCGCAGCCGCTGCGTTCACGATTGAACACGCAGCACACTCTGAACACGGCACGCCCCCGAATCTTTCGCCTGCGGTCATCCCAACCGTATTCCCTTGACTCATGCATTCAGCATCGCACCCCGACGCCGTTTCGGCGGGCGACAGCGTTGTGCGGGTAAGTCACTGGCCGTTGCAGACACGGCTGTGCCTCGGGGCACTGGACGGCGCTGTTGTTCCCTCCGCCCGGCTGCATGCCCGGAACGTGCTGTGGGAGTGGGGATTCAAAGCACTGTCGGACGACGCCGAACTGATCGTCTCCGAATTGATGACCAACGCCGTCCTCGCCGCACAGCGGCACCCATGCGACACACGTGCTGGCCTGGCGGCAGTGCCCACGCCCGTGTGCCTGATGCTGTCATCGGATGGCACCTGCGTCGTCATCCAGGTGTGGGACGCCAATCCCGACATACCGGTCACCAAGAACGCAGACGCCTGCGCGGCCGGTGGCCGCGGCCTCCTGATCATCCAAACGCTCGCCGCGACATGGAACTACTACCGCCTGGCCGACCCCGGCGGAAAGGTCGTCTGGGCACTCTTGGAACCCGCATGAGCAGCAATCAGGCGCAGGGATCGGGCCGACCTCGCCACCCCGGCGGCGCACATCCGGCCTTCAACCCACCAGACAGGGGATATTCGTGCCCGACACCAACACCTCTTTAGCTGCCTCCGCGCGAACCGCCGCCCGGCCACTGGCCCTGCCAGCGGAGCCCACCTGCGGGAGCGCTCCAGGCGACCTGCTGCAGGTGGCCACCGCGATGCTGCGCCGCGCCCTCGCACACCGCCCACCCCAGATCTGCCTGCACGCCGAACACACCGGCAGCGACGTCGAACTGCGCCTCGCCTACCCCGCCTCGGCCCAGTGGGCATGCGGCGACGCCGCCAATGCCGCCACCCAGGCAGCCGCTGACTGGGTGCTGATCGACACCTTGGCCGCCCGCTGGGGCCACCGCGGCGACAACACCTGGCATACCCAATGGGCCATCCTGTCTGGCGACCCAGGCGCGCCAATCCGCCACGGAACTCCCAGCTCACCCGGCACTCCGTGGGACCGATCCTCGCGAGGACAGGAACCGGTGAGCGGCCTTTGCCTGTGGGCCGGCCCAGGAGCCGCGCCGTTCCCGGCCGCATCTGGCCGAGAGGATTCGGAGTAGGCGATGGGACGCGCCGTCTGGTGCGACGCCAAAGACGCCGGGCACGCGATCGACGAACGTACCGCGATCGTGCTCGCCGGGCAGGCCGGGACGTACTTCTACTGCGGCCCGCACAGCCTCGATGCGTTTCAGAAAGCAATGGTCATCGCAGGAACCGAAGGCAAGTGCGGGCTTCACTTTCCGCCCGTCGGCGACCTCGCCATCACCTGTGACGGACCAACTGCATCCGAGCCCTCCGCTGCAGGTCAGACAGCTACCACGCTCGGCACTACGCCGGCGTGGTGGCTGCGCTGGAGGAACATCACACGGCCCAGCAGGCCCAGCGGCTCGCGGCAAAGGTTTGGGTGGACCCCGGGCTAGTGTTCACCACCACGGCCGGAACACACACCGCTGGAGCCCAGGAACGGCAGCCGGGCGTGGGAGAAGATCTGCGCCGACGCTGGCGTGCGCCGCGTCAGGATCCACGATCTTAGGCACGGCCGCCACCTGCCTGTTCGCCGAAGGGGTCGACCTGAAGGTCGTCCAGGCGACGTTGCGGCACACCCGGCTGTCCACGACGTCGGACATCTACACCCACGTCCTGGAAGAGGTACAGCGTGGCGCCGCCGACAGCATGGACACCGTGCTGGGCGACCTCACCAAGCCCAAGGAGACCGTCGCCAAGAAGAAGGGGACAGCCGCATGACCACGCCCGTCCGAGACCCGCGAAAACCGGGCCCGGATCCCTACTGCTACATAAGCCCTCAGACAGCGTTCAGGGCGCTCCTTGTGATCAAGGAACGCCCTGGTCAGGGAGCGCGCTCGGAGGGATTCGAACCCCCAACCTTCTGATCCGTAGTCAGATGCTCTATCCGTTGAGCTACGAGCGCAGGTCTTCAATTGTCTGACCTGCTGTTTGCGGGCCACGGGTTACGTGAGACACGTGCACAGTGTTGCCGACGACCCGATTCGGTGACCGGTGTGCTCGCGTCAGATGTCAAGGATAGGGCACATCAGGGCATGGCTGGTGGGCGGGAGCGGAGATCGTGCCCAGCCCAGATCCTGATTTGGGAGGGAGCCCATGTGCTACACCAACTTGGAAGGCCCGAGATCGTCGGTTGCGCTGAATGTGACTGGGCCGACGAGCGTCGGCCGCGCATTCCCGGGAGGCGCACGTCCGCACCGCTTAGCCGTCCTTCCCGGCTGGCAGTTGCATAGCGGGCGCGGACCGCCCGATGGACAGGGCCGGATTGCCGGAATGCGCCGTTGACGGGCTCGGAGACTGGGTCAGGCGAAGCGCAAGTGCCGGGCACATCTCGACCGCCTGCTGCGCCTCGCGCTGCAACCAGAACGGCACAGGGGACTCAAGGAACACCGGATACCCGTGGCGGTCGAGATGGATGAGTTCGGGAACCAGTTGCGCACAGAGCCCGTGGCCATCGCAACGGCTCCAGTCGACCTCGAGCCGTGGCCGATCCTCTTCCGATTCCAGCGGCAGGACACCGCGGACGGTGCGCCCACAGGAGCCGTGGAACACATGGGCAGCGACGTCGTCGGTGAACACGTTGAGCGCGGAGAGGACGAAACTTGACGTGCCGTCCGGGTGGGCGCATGCGCCCCTGCCCCGCACCGCGTTGGCGGACCGCCGCGCGGTTTGAAGTGCGTCCATCCCGCCTGATCCGTCGGCCAGCGCAGTCAGCGCACGCGCCACACCGGGCAGCCCCAGCTTGCACGGACCGCATTGCCCTGCCGACTCTCCGGCGAGGTAACTCGCTACGCGGGCGACTTCACCCACCGGGCACGTCCCCTCGCCGAGCGGCGCGATCACGCCCGCGCCGAGCACGCCGCCAAGACTGGCCATGCTCACGCGGGAAACCCCGACATTCACCGCGACAGCGGGCGGCAGCCACATGCCGTGATAGCCACCGACAAGTACGCCCTCCCCGATGGTTGCTTCGCAGACGTCGAGGATGGCACCGAGCGGCACGCCGGCGGGCGTCTCGACAATCGCCGGTTTCCTGGCTGAGCCGCCCACGGTCAGCAGGATCGTGCCAGGTTCGTCCTCGGGCCCTGCCCTGCTGTACTCGTCCGGGCCAAGCAGCGTCAGCATCGCCAACTGCGCGAAGGTTTCCGCGTTCGACAGCAGGGTCGGCAAGCCATCCACGCCGCGGCTGCTCGCGCGGACCTTGCGCCCGGGTGGCAGCGGAAGCTTTCCATTGACCGCGTTGACGAGCGCGCCACCCTCGCCTGAGATGAACCGTGCCGGTACCTCGACCACCCGCAACTGCCTCTTCAGGCCCACCTCCCCGGCGGCGGCGAGGACCGACTTCGCAGCCGGTGAGCCGCTCGCGACCCCGACGACGATCTCCCGCGAACGGAGCGCGCGTCCCGCGAGAAGGGCGCCGCCGAGGACAAGATGCGGCGCCCGGATGAGGAGCATCGCGTCCTTGGCGCTTGCGGGCTCCCCCTCAGAGGCATTGACGAGAATAACCGTCCTCGACTTGTCGGTGTTCGAAGACTCGGCGACGGCTTTCATCTTGCGAGCGAGCGGGAAAGCCGCGCCCCCGCGACCCCTGAGGTCGACGCGCTCGGCCATGGTGATCAGCTGCCTGAAAGTCAGCCGCGGGAATGGCCCGTGCACCTCTAGATGACCGGCCAGATCGAGCCGGAATGTTCGGTCGAGCCCGGCGGTCAGGCGTGGCGTCCCGATCTGGACGACCTCCGCCGCCAAGTGTGTTTTCATCATCTGGCGGCCCATCCGGCCTGGTCATCTGGCCTGGTCATCTGGCCTGGTCATCTGGCGCCGGATCCAGCGCCTGCAGCTGGTAGGAAACTGCCTCACACTCCGGGGAAGGCTGCGTTTCGGGGTCGGCATCCGTCCGGCCCTCCTGGGAGTTGTACGGCATCCCAGGTGTGTACTGCATCCCGGGTGAGGCTGGTGCCCCGGGCGCGGGCCACACCCCGGCCGCCGGAATGTGGTACTCATTACCGGGCGCGGCCGGCATCCCGCCACCGGTGGCGTCGTGCTGCATCCGGGGCACCGCCGGCATCCCCTGCGCCGGAGTGTGCGCCGCGTAACCCGGCACGACCGGCATTCCCTGCGCCGGAGTGTGCGCCACATACCCCGGCACGACCGGCACCCCACCCGCTGCCGGGACGTCCTGCATCCCAGGCACGGCAGGCATCCCCTGCGCCGGAGTGTGCGCCCCGTAACCCGGCACAACCGGCATTCCCTGCGCCGGAGTGTGCGCCGCGTAACCCGGCACAACCGGCATCCCGCCGACCGGAGTGTGCGCTACCCTCCCCGGCAGCACCGGCATGCCCGCCGGCAGACCTGCCGGCATTCCAGACGGGACCCGTGCCAAGGCCGCTGCTCGCTGATTGTGCAGGAGGTACGTCTGCGCCGCGACACTGGCCGCGGCCGACGTCGGCGAGGCCGCATCGTCCGGCCAGGCGTGGGCTGTCGCCTGGCGCGGTCGGACGGTCGCGACACTCCGCAAGACGAGGGCGATACCGACTGCGATCAAGCAGGCCCCGTAGCTCCAGCTCACATAGGGCTTTGGATGACGGCCTGCCACCAGGCCGTGCACTATCGAAAGCGGCCACGCCAGATAAGCGGAACCATGAAGAAACCGCCATACGAATGGACTCGACTTCTCCGCAAAACGCTTGCGTGCGATGCCGGTCGCGACAAGCAGCACTACCAAGTCGGAGGCGATAGTGCCGAGGCCCACGTAGAAAGTTCTTCCATGAGCCAAGAAAGGTACGACAGAATCGATGGCATTGGACTTACCGACCACGATTTCCATCGCAATGTGCGTCACAAGGAACGCGACAGAAACGAACGCGATGGCCCGGTGTACTGCCTGCGCGACGATGCGGTTCCCCGCGGACATCATGATGCGGTCAGTGGCGATCAGGCCAGCTGCGACCGCCATGGTGAGCGCCACGAGTGCGAAGACACCCGAGTATAAGGTCAGGAATCGCTGCGCCGCATCAGCGATCCTCTCGCCCGTCTTAGTGTCGCCCGCCGCAGTTCCTGCGGCGAACACTACGATCACAGTTACTGAGATAATCAGGCGCGACCTGCTGACGTGTTTTTTTCCACGGACATACTGCCTGTCCCGCAATTGGCCGCTCCTCGCTGACATGCAGCCTCCCCACGAAAGGGGGTGACATGACACCCGATATTTGGCCATGACGCCAGATACAGGTGCCAGGAATCCGCGTACCTTATTACGAGCTCGGAGCTGGTAACAGGACAGCATCACCTGGCCGTCAGTGATGTTACCGCTGTACATTCCAGTTTCGCAACGAAACGATAGGATGGGCAGCAGCAAGGCCCTATTTTCCCAGGTCACAGGCGTTCCAGGGACGAACGGAGCGCCTGACCCGGCCGGCCGGCGCCGCCCAGTCACGCCCGGCGCCGACCGCGTGGGCAGTCCCTGGGCAGCCGCCGACCGAGTGGCCGCCGATTGGCCTGGAGACGAACTTGGGGATGGGCGCGGGCTCGGCGTCGGGATCGGCGCGGGAGTGGGGCCGGGAGTCGGGGCGCCGGGCGCGGTGGCGCCGAAGTTTTTGAGCAGCCCGCCCAGCGTCACCCGGACCGCTGCCCGCTGCGCCCACATGAGCGGTGGGTCCGCCTGCTGGTGGAACGTCCAGCCGCCCAGCGTCAGGCCGTTGAGGTTCGCCGCACCCCCGCCGACGATCACTGCGAACGAGACGGCGCCCGCGAGCGGACCGCTTGTCTTCCTGCCCGCGCCCTTGTCAGTCCCCGGACCAGGACCCGGTCCCGGCATTGCCTCACCGCAGGCCAGCGACGTGCCGGCCTTACCCAGGTACGTCCCAGCCGTTACGAGGCTGCCATCGGCGGCCCGCGTCTCGGCGCGGAGCTGGTAATACTCGGTCGCGGATCCGTCGGGATGGATGATCTCTATCAGCGCGTCGCTGCTGGGCCCGCCGCAGAAACGGTAAAGCCGTCCCGGGCCTGCCGCGAGGACCGTCCCGTCGCCACCTGAGAAGGCGAGCATCGTTGCCGCCTGCCTGGTGCCCGAACCGCTGAACGCCGCGACGAAGCGCCACGACCGGCCGTCCTGCCAGGGCAGCGCGAGGTGGGTGGTGACCGGCGATGTTCCTCCAGGTGCCGCCGTGCCTCCCGGTCCCGAAGTGGCGCCCGGTGGCGCGCCACCAGCCGTCGGCGCGCCACCAGCCGTCGGCGCGCTACCAGCCGGTGGCGCGCTGCTGGCCGGTGGCGCGCTGCTGGCCGGTGGCGCGCTGCTGGCCGTCGCCGCGCTGCGGGCCGTCGGCGCGCTGGTGGCAGTCGCCGCACTACTGGCCGTCGGCGCACTGCTCACAGGCGGGGAGCTGCCGCCAGGGGCGGGAGCCGCCTGCGCCGCATTGAACCGTACGAGCAGTTGTTTCTCCGGCGCCGTGAGCACGGCTGCGGAAACAGACGTGAGCATCTGCCCGAAACGTGCCGTGCCCGACAAGGTGATGTCCCACCGTCCGCCGCTGGCATGGGCGAGAAACAAGGCTGTCCATGGTGGCGCAGCGCTTCCCGCAGGGACCGGTATCACGGTGGTCCCGAATGCCCAGGACCGATTGGGGCTGGTCCGCGTCAGCTGCACGACCGGCCGGCCAGTGGCCGCCGTGCCGTAGTCGCGGCGCGCGGCGGCATCCTCCTGCGCGGACATCATGCGGCGGACTGCGCGCGTCAGCTCCGCTACCGGCGCGCCGATCACCAAGCGGTGCGTTGGTGAGGGCCGTGGGCTGGTGGGCGGAGCCGCGGGTGCCGAGCGCGCGGGTCGTGGTGCGGCGGTCTGGCGGACACCGTGAAGCAGCGACTCCCCCGCGATGACCGCTGCAATGAGGCAAATGGCGACCGCGGTCACGGTCCCGCCCGCGGAAATGCGACCCGCGAACGCGACAGCCAGTCCGCGACCGCCAGGAATCTGGGGAACGCGTTCCCTGCGGCTGCGCTGCACGATCCTCCCGAGCTGACGGCAACGGTCCCCGTGGCAGTTATATCGCCTCAGTCGCGCAAAGGCGCCACAAACCGTGAACTACGTACCGTCCTCACGGCACCCGCCGCGCCTGGCTGGACGGCGCAGACCCGAGTGCGGCAATCGCATACGCGCACAGGCTGACGGCGTAGCAGGTGCCAGGGTTGACCGTCTCGTGCAGATGACCGCGGCCGTGCACGCGCACCCGGTTCGGCCGCAGCGGCCTGTCCGCCGCCCCCGCCGCTGTGATGGTCCGCTCGGCAAGTTCACCGGCGACCACGGTAAGCACCTCGCAGCCGGGGCCGTAGTCGCGCGACGTACCGCGGTACCCGGGCGGCGTGGTGACAAGCCACAGCTCGCACGCCGCCTCCGCCTCCAGCCGCAGGTGAATCGGGCGCCCCGGGTCGAAACGGACCAGATGCCACCATCGCGCCGGGTCGGCAGCCGCCGCCCGCACCAGGCCGGCCAGGCGACCTGCCGTCATGTGGCCGGTGTTACCGCCCAGGCTCCCGAACGGCGGTGCGGATGCGGGCACCCAGGCAAGCTGCGCGAGCTCAGGAGCGGTTGAGATATCGGGGTTCATTGCTGGTCTTCCATGTGGCGCGGGCCCGTCAGGCCCGGGACGGTCGTCAGAAGGAAATGGCCGTCAACGACAACAAGAAAGACACACGCGGCGGGCTGCGCCCGCAGCCGGCACCGAAAGCACGGCGACGCGGGCACGCACCTGGATGTGCAGGCCACAGCCATTACGCTCCGCGCTCGCTCGCATGACCACAAGGAGACCGCAGGTAACGCTCAGTTGTCAAGCCGGGCTGGCCCAGGCGCCTCGCTGGTCACGCGCGTCGGCGGCTGTAAAGGAGCAGGCCGGGCAGGCCCGGGCAGGCCGGTGCACGGGCCAGCGGCTGACAGCGCCTGACGGGGAATCCGCTTTGGCTACCCGGAAAGCTCCCGCTCGAGCGGCGTACGAAATCGCGGTGTCACCCGCACGGAGCCGATCCAGCCCCGCAGCCGTTCGGCCTCATCTTGCACCGCAGCAACGGCGTCGGCGCCTGCGCCCTCGAGCAGCCGGAACACGATCTCGCCGTCCGTCCGTTGCGCCCAGCCCCCGACGACCCGCCCGTCCCACCACACCGTCGGTCCGATGTTGCCCGTCCGGTCCGTCAGCGCGCGGCCATGCCCGCCGAGGAACCAGCGCCGGTCCCGCCAGCCCATCACGGTCGGGTCGAGCGCTGGGAGCAGCGCCACCCACGGCGCCACGTCGGGCACCGCATCCTCGTCCCCTGCGAGCACGAGGCCGGGTGCGCCGTCGAGGTCCACCGCGGTGACGGTGATCTGCGCGAGCGCCGATTTCACCTGCCCGGCCGTCCACCCCGTCCACCACCGGAGATCATCGACCGTCGCGGGACCGGACGCGGCCAGCCAGCGGCGGAGCAGGTCCGCCCGCGCCGCGGCGGCGGGCGGCCTGACCAGGCCGCCCGGCAGCCACGCTTCGATGGGCAGCCATCGGTACTGGGTGGACGTCCATGAGCCGCGCGGGCGCCCGCGGACGATCCGGCCTTCCGCGGCAAGCAGGAACAGAACCCAGGTGGAGATGCCCTGCATGCCGCCGTAGCTCTTGCCCTCGCCCCGCATGATCTGCTGGCGCAGCCGCGGCTCGTCCCCGGCAAGCTCCGCCGCCGTCGCCTCGCCACGGGCCGCGAGCGCGCGTGCGGTGGACTCCTCGACGTCCTCGAGCCAGGCCCCCACGTCTCCGGTAATGCCGCCCTGCGCGAGCAGTTGCACGTACCTGCGGCGCTGCCGTACCGCGATCTCGTCCGTGCACGCCGCCTGCACGACGGGCATGAGATCGGCGGCGACGACGAACATGGTCCGGCGCATGCCGAGCATCCTGATCAGTGTGCGGTCCTCATAGAGTGCCTGCTCGATCACGGCTGGAACAGGCCGGGCCTGTGCCCGGGCCTGGATGGCGAGGAACACAGACGCCGGGTCGGTTCCGTGCAGCGCCACCAGGGCCCTGCCCACCTCGGCCGCTGTCACTGCCCGCGCCGCCGGGGCGAGATGGTGGCGCAGCGCCAGCCGTGCCCGCCGCTGGGCCGACCCGATCCGCGGCACCGTGGCCATCGCCCGCTCCTGCCTGTCCCGTCGCTGTGCGCCCGCCGTCCCTGCCGGCCGATGGATTGAGCTCAGGTCGGACGAGTGGCCCGAGTTCAGCTATCGACAGCCCCTGGGGTCAGAGCTTGGGAGCGGCCGAATCGGACGGCAGCGGCCCGGAACCGCGCTTCATTGAGGCTGCTGGCGGCGGGGAGTGTCTTTGGCGGAACGCCGGCTTTCAGCCGGGGGCCATATCGACGAAGCGACTGTAGTGGCCCTGGAAGGCGACGGTCAAGGTCGCGGTCGGCCCGTTCCTGTGCTTGGCCACGATCAGATCGGCCTCACCCGCCCGAGGTGACTCACGCTCGTACGCGTCCTCCCGGTGCAGCAAGATCACGACGTCCGAGTCCTGTTCGATGCTGCCGGATTCCCGCAGGTCAGAAAGGAGGGGGCGCTTGTCGTTGCGTTGCTCGGGACCGCGGTTGAGCTGTGAAATGGCGATCACAGGGACATTGAGTTCCTTGGCAAGCAGCTTGAGTGCCCTCGACATCTCGGACACCTCCTGCTGCCTGCTCTCCACCCGCTTGGGCGAGCTCATGAGCTGCATGTAGTCGACGATCACTATGCGGAGGTCATGGCGCTGCTTGAGCCGACGGCACTTGGCCCGGATCTCCATCATGGACATGTTCGGCGAGTCGTCGATGAACAGCGGGGCCTCCGCAACTTCACCCATCCGCCTGGCCAGCCTGGACCAGTCGTCATCGCTCATCTGCCCGGTGCGCATCGTGTGCAACGGCACCCGGGCCTCGGCCGAAAGCAGCCGCATGGTGATCTCGTTGCGCCCCATTTCCAGGCTGAACATCACAGCGGTCAGTCCGTTCCTCACGGCCGCCGCCCGTGCGATATCCAGGGCCAGCGTTGAATTGTGGGTCGGGACCATGGCCCGGCCAGCCAGGTACAGATGTGCGGGGCTATCGACCTGGACGCAGCGGACAGGGACGCTTGGGACGGCTCGGACGGCCGTGATATACCGTCGACGCGTGCGCGGCGTGGTCGTAGCCAGCCGTCGGTCCTTATGGGTGATCCGCTTCCGCTCCAGCCAGAATACGTCATCTTCGGTGGTGAAGGTAATGGCGTAGGCGACCGACGACAAGGCAGAACGGCCGCGCACTGGCTTTTCTGACCAGGCGCACCGATAACCGAGCGAAGTGACCAGTTCGCGAAAGTCTTCCGCAAGACGCCTGAAGGTAACGGAGAACTGGACCGAGCCCGCGTGGTTCACGGTGCCGCCTGTGTCCAGCAGGCCAGCTAGCAGCGCCCGGCGTTGCGCCTCCGAGCCGCGCAGATACGAGGCAGGTATGTGCTTATTCGAAAGAACCCCGAGTTCGCGCAGCGCACTCGTGAACGAGCCGTGGCTCTGTGGCGTTGCGCACATTCCTTCGGCTTCGAGGTACAGCGCGATCTCTGGATCAGCGGAGGTATAGCACGCGCTTGCCGAATGCCCGCCGCCAAGCCAGATGCCCAGCACATACGGGGAGATTGCCAGACCGGCGATTGGAAGATCCAACGGTGCCGGGACATCGACAGAGTGATTCAGCCGCTTGTCACCACCGTCGCAGCGGACTGAGGCGGCGATCTGCCTTGTGGTCTTGACGGACGCGAACGTGCGTTGATTGCGGTGTCTGTTGTAGCGGGCGGCCGCCGCCTGTGCGGACTTGCGGGATGCGCGGGTGTCGGTGAGCCAGCCATGCTCGGCGTCGGCGACGATGACCGTGTCATCGTCGAACTCCACTTCGAAACAGGGCCGATGACACATCACGTCGGTAGCGGCAACCACACGGGTTGGCCTGCCGTCTGCCGCAATGAGATAGTCACCAACGCGAACGTCGCCCATCGTCGTCCATCCGGTCGGGGTAGCCAGGGGCGTGTCGAGCGCAAGTGCCTTGCCGACGGCGGCCTGGCCGCAATGACGATCATCTGGCCGGCGTGCAGGCCGTTGGTCAGCGAATCGAGGTCGCTGAACCCGGTCGGCACGCCGATCATGCCGCCGCCACGGCTGCCGATCGCCTCGATTTCGTCGAGCGTGCCCGGCATGATCTCCGCAAGCGGAAGGTAATCCTCGCTGACGCGCCGCTCCGTGACGCCGTAGACCTCCGCCTGGGCACGGTCGACAAGCTCGTCCGCGTCTCCGTCGCCCGCGTAGCCGAGTTGCACGATCCTGGTCCCCACCTCGACCAGGCGCCGCAGGATCGCCCGCTCCCTGACGATCCGTGCGTAATAGCCCGCGTTGGCGGCGGTCGGCACTGAGGCGATCAGTGTGTGCAGGTACGGCGCTCCCCCGGCGCGGCTGAGATCGCCTCGCTTCGTCAGCTCCGAGGCGGCCGTGACGGCGTCGGCGGGCTCGCCACGTGCGTAGAGGTCAAGGATGACCTCGTGGATGATCTGATGAGCGGGCCGGTAGTGATCCTGGGGCCTGATCACCTCGATGACATCAGAGATGGCGTCCTTGGAGAGCAGCATCCCACCGAGCACACACTGCTCTGCGGCCACGTCGTGCGGCGGCGTCCGTTCGAATTCCTCACCCCGGGACGTGATCTCGGCGACGCTCATCGCACGCTCCACCGCCTCCCCACGTCGGGCAAAACTGGTCAGCAGCCGCGCTGGCGGTCGCCATGGATCCGGCCGCTGTAGATCACGCCGATATAGATCTAGCGGACAGGACTGACAGTTTCGCTCGCGGCACCGGGGCAGGCCAAACCCTGCTGTGCACAGCCCTGTGGATGAGCTGTGCAGAAACGCCGACTTGGCTGTGCGCAGGCTGGGGAAAAGGCTGGGGAATACCGGGAAAACACGCTTCCTAGCCCGCTGTTACCTGCATGAACGCCGTCCACCCCCTGTGTGCGAGAAAAAGCCGGCGCACCATCTTCCATCCACAGCCGCCAGAAGTTATCCACATGTGACCTCTCATGCCGAAGGTCGCCGGCCGGTGCCTGTCACTACCTGAGGGCTGTATTTCGTGGAGCCGTGCAGATAGCCGGATAACGTCGCATCCGTCACGCGCCATCTCCTGGTCCCGCGTCCGCCAGGGAATCGGCCGGCTGACGGGCGATCTGAGGGTAGGTTCGCGTTCGGGCGGCAACCGCTGCCTGGCCCCTGTAGCATTCGAACATGTGTTCGGAAGTGAGCAACCCAGCCGCAGATCAGGTCGCCAAGCTCACCCAGGCGATCGACGATCTCGCGGCAGCGAACCCCGGCTCACTGACAGCAGCGCAGCTGACGGGGCGGGTCGCAAGCCTCTGGACTCTTGTCGAGGATCTGGACCCGGAGCTCGCACGGCGCGCCGCCGGTTACGGGTCCCCCTCGGCAGCGGCTCACAGCCCACCACCGACTGTCGGCACGTGATAGCGACCGTGACGTCGGCCCGTCAGGCCCCGGCTATCTCGATGTCCAGCGTGGCGCTGACGTCCGGATGCAGCCGCACCGCGACCTGGTGCGCGCCCACCGTCTTGATCGGGCTGCGGACCTCGATGCGGCGCCGGTCGAGCTCGGGACCACCGGCGGCTTTCACGGCCGCCGCGATGTCAGCCGCCGAGACGGAGCCGAACAGCCGGCCGGTCTCGCCGGCCTTGGTCTCCAGCCGCACGTTCAGCCCAGCGAGCTGCGCCGCCACATGCTTGGCGTCGTCGACGCCGCGGATCTCACGCGCCGAGCGCGCGCGCTTGATCAGCTCGATCTGCTTTTCCGCGCCACGAGTCCAGCGCATGGCGAAGCCGCGCGGAATCAGGTAGTTGCGCCCGTAACCCCCCGCGACCTCAACGACGTCACCGGGTGCTCCGAGGCCGGTGACCTCCTGGGTAAGGATGAGCTTCGTGGGTGTGCGACTCATCGCCAGAAACCTCCTCAGCGCGCCGTGCTCGTGTACGGCAGCAGGGCCATCTCACGGGCGTTCTTGATCGCTGAAGCGACGTCCCGCTGATGCTGCGTGCAGTTACCGGTCACCCTGCGAGCCCGGATCTTGCCGCGGTCGGAGATGAACTTCCGCAGCAGCCCAATGTCCTTGTAGTCGACGTAGGAGATCTTCTCCTGGCAGAAAAGGCACACCTTTTTCTTCGGCTTGCGTGCCGGTGCCTTGGCCATCGTGGTGCTCCCTCACAAGAGCCCCGCCTGCGGCGGGGATGGTCGTTACCTGATTCTTTCACTTCAACTGTTTCTCCCACGAGCCGCCGTCTCAGAAGGGTGGCTCGTCAGAGATGAAGCCGTCGCCGCCCTCAGAGCCGGACCCGCTCGTCGCCCACGGGTCGTCCGAGGCGCCGCCGGAGCCGCCCGACCCCCGGCCGGATCCGCCGGATCCGCCAGATCCGCCTCCGAAACCGCCGCTCGACCGTGCGGTCTTCGTCACCTTGGCGGAGGCGTTGCGCAGCGACGGCCCGACCTCGTCCGCCTCGACCTCGTACACGGTGCGCTTCTCGCCCTCACGGGTCTCGTACGAACGCTGCCGTAGCCGGCCCTGGACGATAACCCGCATTCCGCGCTGCAGGCTTTCCGCGACGTTCTCCGCGGCCTGCCGCCACACGTTGCACGTCAGGAAGAGGCTGTCGCCATCCTTCCACTCGCCGCTCGCGTTGTCGCGGAACCGGGGCGTGGACGCGATCCGGAATCGCGCCACCGCCTGCCCGTTCGGGGTGTAGCGGAGTTCCGGATCGTCAACAAGGTTGCCGGCGATGGTGATCTGGGTGTCGCCTGCTGCCATCGGGTGCGCTCCCGCTCGGTACGGATGGTGTGCTAACGGTCTGGTGAGCCGGATCCGGGCCCGGCGCGTGCGCCGCGGCTGTCTCCGGGTGTGTCCTGGGTTCAGTGCCGCTCGGGCCGCACGACCTTGGTACGCAGCACGCCCTCGTTGAGGTTCAGCTGGCGGTCAAGTTCCCGCACGGTGTCCGGCTCGGCGGTCAGGTCGATGACCGCGTAGATTCCCTCGGACTTCTTGTCGATCTCATAGGCGAGGCGGCGCCGCCCCCACACATCCAGCTTCTGCACGGTTCCGCCGCCGGTCGCCACGACCTTGAGGAACTGCTCGAGCGATGGCTGGACCGTGCGCTCCTCGAGCCCTGGCTCAAGGATAATCATCAATTCGTATTGACGCATGCTCGGCACATACCTCCCTTGGACTAGCGGTCACGGTCTCTCCGTAACAGGAGGAACCCGCGCCCTTGCCGGGGATCGGCCGGACGCGGTCGGGTCAGCTTACCAAGTGCAGACCGATGGCCGGGCCAGAATGGCCGGACCAGAACGGGTACCGGCGCGATGCCGGACCGCAAGTTACCGCGGATTACCGCGGAGCCTTGTGGGGCAGCGCCCGGCTGCCCACACTGGGGTTAACCGCGAGATTCCAGCGGCGCCCGCGCGGGAACACCTGTGGTGGAGATCATCGAGAACGCGGCACATGGAGGTGGCTCTCGTGCCTGACGACACCCAGATCCAGCCGGTCACGCAACCGCAACACCTCACGCTCAACACCGACGGTAAGCGTCACCCACTGCTGAACCTGGTGACGGTGTTCGTCTGCGTCGGCGGGATTGTGGCGTTCGCTCTCGGTCTGATCGTCCGGACGCACCTGGCCGCTACGGTACTCGGCATGGCCTGCTTCGCTGTCGGCCTTTACGCCCAGTTCGTCTCCGCGACGCGCGCCGAGCGGATGCTCCTCGTGGTGGGGATCATCGGTGGGTTCGTCGGCGCTGGCTTGGGTATCGCGCACGGCGGTTTCTCCATGTGAGCACGATCCCGGCGTGAGGCGGCCCAGCCGCGCGCCCCAGGGCGCGGTCCGGCTGCGGCTAGGCTCGATCGCATGGTGCGCATAGGAGCTCACGTCGAACAGGCTGACCCGGTCGCCGCGGCGACCGCCCGCGGCGCGGAGGTCGTGCAGTTTTTTCTCGGCGACCCGCAAGGATACAAAGCGCCGGTCCTGCCAGGCGATCCTCAGCAATTCCGCCGGGCCGCCGAGTCCGCGGGGCTTGACGTCTACGTGCACGCGCCGTACCTGATCAATGTCGCCACCACCAACAACCGGATCCGGATCCCCACACGTAAGCTGCTCTCCCAGCACGCGGAGGCGGCCGCGTCGATCGGTGCGAAGGCACTCATCGTGCACGGCGGCCATGTGCCCGCGACGGGCGACGCCGCGCAGGGCTTCGCCAACTGGCGGAAGGTCTTCGAGCGGGCCGAGTTCCCGCTCCCCCTGCTGATCGAGAACACCGCGGGCGGCGACAACGCGATGGCCCGGACCCTCGACGGCGTCGCACGGCTCTGGGATGCCATCGACGCTGCCGGTGCCACCGGGAAGGCCGGGTTCTGCCTGGACACCTGTCACGCGTATGCGGGCGGCGAAGAACTGCGGGCAATCGTGGACCGGGTCACGGCCATCACCGGACGCATCGACCTCGTGCACTGCAACAACAGCAGGGACGAGTTCGGGTCACGGCGCGACAGGCACGACAACCTCGAGCACGGCACCATCGATCCGAAGCTCATCGTCGACGTGGTACGGGCCGCGGGAGCACCCGTCGTATGCGAGACACCAGACGAACATGACGGGCAGGCGGCGGACATCCGCTGGTTGCGTGACCAGATCGGCGGCTGACAGCAGACTTCTCCATAACGGCTGCGCAGGGATCGCCCGCCTGGCCGGCGCCGCCTGACGGGGGGTTCCGGGGGGTCGCCCCCCGGGCCAGCACAGCCATAACGGCTGCGCGGGGCCGGCCCTTGGCCGGTGTGGCCTGACGGGGGGCCGCGGGCCGTCGGGGTCGGGGGTGCCCCGTGGCGGCGCTGCGCCCCCCGGCCAGCAGAGCATCAGTTGGGCAGGACGGCGTGAGCGGCGCAGCACGAACACGTCGGCGGCACCCGCGAGGACACCGCCTGCCGGGTCATCTTCCCCGTCGGCGCGCACGACGTCGCCACCAGGGTGCAGGATGTCCCTGACGACCAGCCCGGCGAGCAATGCCGTGGTAGCGAAGCGTACGAGCAGGGCGGTGAAATACCAGCCCTGGCCGATGCCGTGGAAGCCGGTCACCCCTGTGGACATGCCTGGAATGGTGAGCAGATACCACCAGATGGCCAGGAAGTAGCCGATCTCCGCGAGCTGCCACAGCACGTACGCGCCGAGGCGCGGCCGGGCGAGCACCGCGAGCGGTACCAGCCAGATCACGTACTGCGGCGACCACACCTTGTTGGTGAGCAGGAACGCCGCCAGCGCGAGGAAGAACAGCTGCGGCAGCCGAGGGCGGCGCGGAGCGGCGAGGGCGAGCACCGCGATCGGCGCGGCAGCAGGCGCGAACGCGCCCGCGCTCAGCATATTGAGGGTGCCCGGTTCACGGTGCCGAGCAGGGGCACGTGCCGCGTCTCGAAGAAATACCAGATCGCTCCCCAGTCGGCGGGCCGTGTCCGGCTGAAGCTGTAGAACGTTCGCCAGCCGGCCGGGGCGGCGAGCATCACAGGGACGTTGACGGCGAGCCACGCCAGCGCAGCCGACCGCCGTGATCCAGAACGCCCGCATCCGTCCCGCACGCAGGCAAAGCAGCAGCAGCGGGCCGAAGAACACCAGAGGGTAGAACTTGGTAGCGACGGCCAGGCCGAGCAGCACCCCGGCGAGCACATGCCGCCGCGCCGCCCAGGCCGCCATTCCCGCCGGCGACCAGTGCCATCGCGAGAAGGTCCCAGTTGATGAACGCGGACAGGATCAGTGCGGGGCTCAGTGCGACGAGCAGCGCGATCACGCCGGCCGGCCCGGCCACGTAGGCGGTGGCGAGCACGCCGACGATGGCGCACCCGGCCAGCCCGGCCACGGTGACGTCGAAGAACCGCTGGCCACGGGCGAAGGGGTCGGCGAGGAATGGACGAGCCACGCCGCCGCCTGCATGACCGCGCCGATCAGGACCGGGTACTCGACCGGGTGGCCCGTATACGGCACCTTGCCGCTGGCCAGCCGCTCGGTGAAATACAGCGGGTAGATGTCGGTGTAGCAGGCGAGCTGGAACTGCTTGCCTGGGATGTTCCAAGCCCCGTCCCTGCACGGCAGCTTCTCACCGAACGCGAGCAGCGCGCCGGTGAGTGCCGCCGCGAGTACCGCGGGCGTGGAACCCGAGAAACCGGTACGGCCGCCGGGTACGGTGCCCGGGTACGAGCCAGGGACGTTCACCTGATCCGGCGGATCGTCCCGCGGCGTGCCTCCACCGACAGGTACCGTATCGCCGCCGGGCTGCGGGCTCCCCGTCCGCGCTCGACGCCTGGGGCCCCCGTTCAATCATTCGTTCCGGCCTCCGGCGACCTGGCTGGTGCCCCTCTTTGGCACCCCCTAACCGCTTCCACGCCGCGTTGTGGTCACCGTAGCAGCCTGGCCAGCCACCAAACCACCCGCTGACGGGGCTGGACCGGCGGCCCTGATGTCGGAATAGTCGGCGTCGGCGTCGGCGCCGGTGACGTGGGTGACGGCGACGGCATCTGGCAACCAGGCAGCGTCCGGCCGGGCGGGCATCGCAGTGGGTTCCTGTGGCCGTGGTGACCGCAGAAGGGGTTGATCGGATCGCAGACCGGCAGTGTCGGCTGGGGCTGCGGACGCGGGGAGGAGGAGGGGGAAGGGGAACGGGAGGCGGCGTGAGCAGCGGGCCGAGCAGGTTCCACTGAACCCCGCCGAGATCAGGTGCTGGGAAGTTATCCGCAGGCAGCTGCGCGAATTCCTGCTCGGCGAACGTCCGCCAGATCATCGATGGCCAGTCGCCGCCGTACCCGCCGCCTGGAAGCCCGCCCAGCATGTTGAGCGACTCATGGTTGATGTTGCCGTCCTGCTTGTTGGAGAAGATCCCGACCGAGAGGGTGTATTGCGGGATCGCGCCGATGAAGAAAGCGGACTGTGCCGCGTTCGTGGTGCCGGTCTTGCCAATGATCGCCCGGCCGTCTGCCATGGCGGCGTTCGTCGCGGTTCCGCCGGGCCTGACATCGAAGGACAATGCGTAGTCAACGTCCGAGGCCGCATCGGGGGTGAGGACCTCGCGGCGGACGACCTTGGCCGTCGTCGTCATGCTGCCCTGAGTGATCCCGCCCGATCACATGCGGCGTGATGTACTCGCCCTTGTTCGCGAGCGTGTTGAACATTGTCGCCTGCTCCTCCACGGTGAGGGAGCCCTGCCCAAGCGCGATGCCAACCTGGTTCCGCATGGACTCCAGCCCGGAGCCGTTCGGGTAATTCCCTGTGTTCACCCCGAACTGCCCTGCCAGGTCGATGACCTTCTGGGTGCCCACACGGTGGAGCAGATCGGTGTAGGCGGTGTTGAGCGAGGCGGCCGTCGCGACCTGCACGTCCACCGGCCCCAGGCTCCCGTCTCCCTGGTCGTTCGACACGTTGAACGCCCCTGGGCCCACCGACGGTGGGCACGGCGAGGTCGGCGACGCCACCCTGGCCGAGTACACCATCGGGCTGGTGTCAGCAGGCACGCAGATCGGCGAATAGCCGTCAAGCACGCTGGTCTGGACGCTCATGCCCTGCTCGCGCGCCGCTGCAAGCACGTACGGCTTGAACGACGATCCGACCTGCTCGCGGTTCTGCAGTGCCATGTCGAACTGGCATTTGACCTTGGCGCAGTGGGCGGCGTTGTAGCCGGGGCCGCTGTACATGGCGACGATCGCACCTGTTCCAGGCTTCTCGAGCACAGCGCCAACGTGCGCGTACCACGGCAGGCTGCGGCCGCCCTCCTTCATGAGCCTCACGTTCTCCTGCACCGCTCGGTAGAGGGCAGCCATCTTGCCCTTGTCGAACGTGGTGATGATCCGCAGGCCGCCGTTGTTGATCTGGCTCTGCGTGTAGCCGTACGTGGTCAGCAGTTCGTTCTGGACCGCCTGCATGATGTAGCCGTCGTAGCCGTTCCACCCGTTCCCGAGTTGCCTGCCACCCGTGAACGTGGGGAACTTCTGCGTCGCCGCCTGCTGCGGTGAGAGGGTGCCCATCGTCACCATGCCATTCAGCACGTAGTGCCACCGTGCGATCAGCGCCTGATGCCCGCCCGGTGCCGATGTCGGGTAGAAGCCGGGTGACTGGATGATCGCGGCGATCGCCGCGGCCTGCGCCACGGACAGTTGCGCGGCCGGTACGCCAAAGTACAGTTGCGACGCCGCACCCACGCCGTAGGCGCCGTTGCCCAGATAGATCGTGTTCAGGTACTGCGTGAGAATCCAGGATTTCGACTTCTGCCTGGCCAGCTTCATCGAGACGAAGATCTCCTTGAGCTTTCTTGGGACCGTCTGCCGAGTCCCGACGTTCGCGTAGTAATTCCTGACGAACTGCTGGGTGATGGTGGAGCCGCCCTGGATCGATCCGCCCGTGAGGTCGTTGTATGTCGCGCGGAGCATGCCGGTCGGTGATACCCCGCCCTCGGTGTAGAAATGCCGGTCCTCCGCAGCGAGCACGGCGTTCCTCAGCACCACCGGTATCTGGCTGGAGGTCAGCAGCTGCCTGTTGGTGCTGCCGAACGTGCCGACCACGCTCGTGCCGTTGCCGAAGTACACAATAGAGTTTTGCTGTAGTGCGGCCTGCGACACGGCGCTGGGGAGCGGGGTCGCGGCGTAGGCGACGCCGATCACGATGGCCATGAGGGCGATGCCGGCCCAACGGCGATGCCCACGATCGTGGCGATCTTCCGCCACGTCCACGGACCCCGCAGCATGCGCCGGAAGAAACCGCCGCCGCCATTTCCGCCACGGTAACCCGGCGGCACGGACCTGCCCGGGATGCCGGGACCGCCCGGCCGGGCCGGCGCGCGCCCTGGCGCACGGTGGTCTGGCGCACGGTGGTCTGGCGCACGGTGGTCTGGCGCACGGTGGTGGAGCCTCGGGAGCCCCGCGCGCCATCGCTGACGGGCCTGTAGATCCCGTAGGGATCGTCGGAGCTACCCGGGCGGCCTGCAGGATCAGAGCCGTTGCGCCAGTAACGGTCGCGCTCATAGCGGTCGCTCTGATGGGGCTCGTGTCCGTACGGGCGGTCAGGCCGCTGCGGCCGGGTGAAGTCTCTCGTACTCACGCGTCCTCGCTGGGTAGCTTGCTGCGGCGGCGGGCGGGCGGGCGGGCAGGGCCTGCCGGGAGTCACCGAGGCTACAAGGTAGTCCGGTGTGCCTGGCCGCGCAGCGGCCCGGCACGTATGCGAACCTCTATCTGCGCACGTGTATCAGTACACCTGCGCGACCACTTCACCTGCCGGAACGCGCGCGCCTGCCACGCCGTGGCCGCGGCTCGCCCGTGCCGAGAACGTAGGACGACGCCAGGTGGTTCCAGGCACAACTCTGGCAGACCTCGACCACGTATACCCGGAACTCCCCGTATTCGAGTGCCATCTCGGCGAGTTCTGGCGCCTGCTTCACACGGCCCTCGTACTGCCCGAGTTCGTCCCCGTAGACGTACGTCACGTGCGTGAGCTTGGTCTTGCGGCAGATCGGGCAGTCCGCATCGGTGGGCTCGCCGTGAAACTTCGCCGCCCTCAGCAGATAGGGATGAGCATCACACACGTCGGTGACGGTCGTGTGCCCAGCGAACACCGACGCGAGCGTCGCCCGCCGGGCGAGACCGTAGTCGATGACCGATCGCCGTGACCCCATGCCCGACAGGGTACGACGGATCAGTGGCGCCTGCGCAGCCCCCATTTCGGGCTGGCGGCGATACCAGCCATGCGTTCTGCGGGCAACCTCCCGACCGTTGCCCGCGGCGACGTCCAGCCAGAACCTGGTTACTTGCGCGATGTCGCAACACGACATATCTTGGCGATGTATCGCTTCGATACATCGAACTGACAGACAAGGTGTCGTTCCACAGCCGATGGACCGCAGCTTGCCCCATATCGGCAGAGGTGACCAAGACGTGAGCAGCAAAAGGCCGGGCGTGCTCGAACTCGCCGTCCTCGGCCTGTTGCACGAGACGCCCATGCACGGCTACGAACTGCGTAAGCGGCTCAACACCCTGCTCGGCGCCTTTCGTGCCTTCTCGTACGGGTCGCTTTACCCATGCCTCAAGGAGCTACTCGCGCAAGGCATGATCGCCGACGAGGCGGATGAACCACGCGACGGCACGGGCCGTTCCCGTGCCTGCTGCTGATCGAAGATCGTCTACCGGCTGACGGCTGACGGCAAGGAGCGGCTGCAGAACCTGCTCGCCGAGGCCGGCCCGGCGGCATGGGAGGACGACGGATTCGGTGTGCATTTCGCGTTTTTCGGCCAGACCCGCGCGGATGTGCGGTTGCGGATCCTCGAAGGCCGGCGGACGCGGCTCGAGGAGCGCCTCGAGGGTGTCCGTGGAGCCCTGGCCAGGACACGGGAACGGGTTGACAGCTACACGCTCGAGCTGCAGAGACACGGGCTCGAGTCGGTCGAGCGCGAGGTCCGCTGGCTGAACGAGCTGATCGCTTCCGAGCGGCGATCGGACCACGGCACCGGATCACGCATGACAGGCATTCAGACCGAAGGCAACGCAACGCCGGAGCAGCATTGAGCCGCACGGATGTGGCGGCAGGCACACCGGCACACTCGATAGAAGAGGAGCAATCCAGATGGGTTCGGTACGCGTGGCCATCGTGGGTGTGGGCAACTGCGCGAGTTCGCTCGCGCAAGGCGTCGAGTACTACAAGGACGCCGACGCGAGCAGCCGGGTGCCGGGCCTGATGCATGTGCGGTTTGGCCCTTACCACGTGCGGGATGTGGAGTTCTCCGCCGCCTTCGACGTGGACGCCAAAAAGGTCGGGCACGACCTGTCAGAGGCGATCGTGGCGAGCGAGAACAACACCATCAAGATCTGTGACGTACCGCCGACCGGCGTGATCGTTCAGCGCGGTCCCACGCTGGATGGCCTCGGTGAGTACTACAGGGAGATCATCGCCGAGTCGGACGAGGAACCGGTCGACGTCACGGCGGTTCTCAGGGAGACGAGGACCGACGTGCTCGTCTCCTACCTGCCGGTGGGTTCGGAGCAGGCTGACCGCTTCTACGCGCAGTGCGCGCTCGACGCGGGGGTGGCATTCGTGAACGCGCTGCCCGTGTTCATCGCCTCCGAACCCGAGTGGGCGCGCAAGTTCACCGACGCAGGCGTGCCGATCATCGGTGACGACATCAAGTCCCAGGTCGGCGCCACGATCACGCACCGGGTCCTTGCGAAGCTTTTCGAGGATCGCGGGGTTGAACTGCTCCGCACCTACCAGCTCAACTTCGGCGGCAACATGGACTTCATGAACATGCTGGAGCGGAGCAGGCTCCAGTCCAAGAAGATCTCCAAGACGCAGGCCGTGACCTCACAGATTCCGCACGAGATGGAGCGGGCGGCGGTGCACATCGGCCCATCCGACCACGTGCCCTGGCTGGACGACCGCAAGATGGCGTATGTCAGGCTCGAGGGCAAGGCGTTCGGTGATGTGCCCTTGAACCTGGAGTACAAGCTGGAAGTCTGGGATTCGCCGAACTCGGCCGGTGTCATCATCGACGCCGTCCGCGCGGCGAAGATCGCCAAGGACCGCGGCATTGGCGGGCCCATCGTTTCCGCATCGTCCTACTTCATGAAGTCTCCGCCCGAGCAGCACGGCGACGACGTCGCGCGTGATCTGGTGGAGAAGTTCATCCGCGGCGAGGTGGACCGCTGAGGCCACCGCCCGCCTGAGGCCACCGCCCGCCTGAGGCCACCGCCCGCCTGAGGCCACCGCCCGCCTGAGGCCACCGCCCGCCTGAGGCCACCGCCTGCGGCGCCTGTGAAGGGAACCCGCCGGACCGTACGCTGAGCGGGTGGCATATGTCGCGGATCTGCGGGCGGTACTCGCCGAGCGCGGTTTCCGCCGCCTTTTCGCGACCCGGCTGATCTCGCAGACGGGGGACGGCGTTTTCAACGCGGGGTTCGCCGCCTATGCGTTCTTCTCCGCGCAGAGCTTCCCGAACCCCGTCGCCGCGGCGGACGCCTTCGCCGTCCTTTACCTGCCGTACTCGCTCATCGGCCCGTTCGCCGGGGTCTTCATCGACCGCTGGTCACGCCGTCAGATCCTGGTCTGGTCGGCGCTGATCAGGGCGGCCCTCGTCGCGCTCACCGCCTTCCTCGTCGCCTCGGGCAACCTCGGGCTCCCGCTCTACGTCAGCGCGCTCGCCGTGCTCGGCGTCAACAGGTTCTTCCTGTCCGCGCTGTCCGCCGGGCTGCCACACGTCGTCGCGCAGGACAAGCTGGTGATGGCGAATGCGATCGCCCCCACCTCCGGCACGGTCGTGGGGTTCATCGGCGGCATCGCGGGCCTCGCCGTCCACCTGGCGACCGGGGGCGGCCACGCCGGCTCAGCGGCCACGCTTCTCCTCGGCGGCGTGTGTTACCTGCTCGCCGGGCTGGCCGCCGCCACCATGCGGCGCGACCTGCTCGGTCCAAGCCGCGAGCTTGCGGGCAGGCGCCGTGCGGGAATCCCCACAGAGCTAGCGGTCGTGGCACACGGCCTCGCGGCCGGGGCGCGCCATCTCTGGCAGCGCCGCCCCGTCGCCTACGCGCTCGGCGCCATCGGCACTTTCCGGTTCCTGTACGGGATCTTGCTGGTCATGACGATCCTGCTGTACCGCAACTACTTCTACCCGTCGGGCAACGGCAACGCCGCACTCGGCCATCTGACCCTGGTGGTGATCACCTCGGCCTTCGGCTACCTTACTGCCGCCCTCGTCACCCCTATCGCGACCAGGCGGCTGGCCAAGACTACGTGGATCAGCTGCCTGCTCGCCGCTGGTGGGATCGTCGAGGGCGTGCTCGGTACGACGTTCCGCCAGATCCCCTTCCTCGTCACCGGGTTCGTGCTCGGTGTCGTCGCGCAAGGCGTGAAGATCTGCGTGGACACGATCGTCCAGCAGCATGTTGACGACGCGTACCTCGGCCGCGTCTTCTCGCTCTACGACATGCTGTTCAATGCCGCGCTGGTGCTCGGCGCGGCTGTCGGCGCGCCATTCATGCCAGTGAACGGCAAGTCATACGCGCTCGCCACGTTGGTGGCGATCGGGTACCTGGCGGCCGGGGCAGCGTTCGCCGTGCTCAACCGGGGCCAGGCAACCACGGCGCACGAGCCGGGCCGACCCACGCCCGCCCACCGGTGACCAGACCGGGACCGCTTGGGCGTCCCGCGCTCAGCTGGGCGCGATGCCCCGCTCTCGCGCCCAGCGAACCAGTTCGGCCTCGGCCCGCTCGTGCCCAAGCGGGCCATGTTCCATCCGCAGGCCGAGCAGGAAACGGTACGCCTCACCGACGGCCGGTCCCGACCGCAGCCCCAGGATCCGCATGATCTCGTTCCCGTCAAGGTCGGGCCGGATCCTGGCGATCTCCTCTTCCTCCGCGAGCAGGGCGATGCGCTGCTCGAGCGCGTCGTAGGCGCTTGCGAGCCTTGCCGCCCTTGCCTTGTTCCTCGTGGTGCAGTCCGCACGGGTAAGCACATGCAGCCGCGTAAGCAGCGGACCCGCGTCCCGCACATATCTGCGGACCGCCGAGTCGGTCCATTCACCCGTGCCGTATCCGTGAAACCGCAAGTGCAGTTCGACCAGCCGGGCCACGTCCTCCACGACGGCCTTGGGAAAGCGGAGCTCACGCAGCCGGGACCGGGCCATCGCGGCGCCCACAACCTCATGATGGTGGAAGGCCACCCGCCCGCCGGGCAGCAGCGTACGGGTCTTCGGCTTGCCGATATCGTGCAGCAGCGCGGCGAGCCGCACCACCAGATCTGGGGGGAGGCCATACTGCTGCTCAAGTTCTGTCGCCTGGGTAAGCACGGTGAGTGAGTGCTGATAGACATCCTTGTGCCGGTGGTGCTCGTCGGTTTCCAGTTTGAGCTTCGGTACCTCGGGCAGGATGTACCCGGCCAACCCGGTCCCCACGAGTAGCTCGATCCCAGTCCGTGGATCGGGTGCGACCATCAGTTTGGCCAGTTCCCCCCGGATCCGTTCTGCTGACACCTTTTTTTTGATCGACCCGGCCATCTCGGTCATCGCTTCGCGGACCTCTGGAGCCACGGAGACCCCCAATTGAGCCGCAAACCTTGCCGCGCGCAGCATGCGTAGCGGGTCGTCGCCAAATGAGCTCGGCGGGCTGCTAGGCGTGCGCAGTACGCCTTCCTTCAGGTCGCGAAGACCGCCGAACGGGTCAACGAGCTGGCGGCCGGGAAGCCGCGCCGCCATTGCGTTGATCGTGAAATCCCGCCGGGCCAGGTCCTCCTCGAGCGAGGAGCCGTAGCGCACGGCCGGTTTGCGAGACTTCGGACCGTAACTATCGTTGCGGTAGGTGGTGATCTCGAGCGTGCACGCACCCTTCCGTAGCCCGACCGTGCCGAACTCGATCCCGATCGGCCAGACCTTGTCCGCCCAGCTCTTGGTGATCTCCAAGACCCGCTCGGGCGGGGCATCGGTTGTCAGGTCCAGATCTGCTGACCCCCTGGCCAGGAACACGTCCCGGACCGAGCCTCCGACGAGCGCGAGTTCGTGTCCGTGGGCCTCGAACAGGCGGCCGAGCTCATCGGCGACTGGAGCGACCTTGCGGAGCAGCGCGGCGGCTGCTCGGCGCTGCGGATCGGTCAAGGGCATGGCATCCGGCAATGGCATTCGGCGAGGGAGTCGACGGCAGGTGCTCGGGGAAAGCTTAGTGGGTGGCGCCGTAAGTTCTTCTACGCTCCGTCCGGGACTTCGCCCGGAAGCAGTGGCCCCTTCGGGGCAGTCCGGCTGACGTGAGCTGCCGCTGATCCGTACGGTCGGCGGGTGGCCGATGACTTCTCCGAACGGTACGGGGACCTGCTGACCGGCAGCTATGACTGCGTGGACCGGATCGTGCTGACGGCCTACTTCCCGCTGGGCCACAACCCGGGCGGGTTCCGGACCTGGTGGCGGCGGCTGCACGGCGGCAGCGACGAGCAGCTGGATGACACCCACCTGATCCGGATGGCGGGCCGGTTCGCCCGCCGGGTGAAGGCCTGGGCGGCAGCCAACCAGGTCCCGCTCCAGTACTGCACGGCCGGGCAGCGTAAGCACCTGATCGCCGAGGAGTACCTGGAAACACACGTTGTGCGGCCGGGAGTGTTTATGATCCTGGCCGCCAAGGCGCCCGCCACCGTGTGGAAGGTGAAGCGGTCGGCGCGCGGGGTGATCACCAATATCGAGAAGAAGACCGAGTACGTCTACCACTACAGCTTCCACATCATGGACCCGGCCTGGGGGCATCTGACGGTCAAGATGTCGGGGCACCCCCCGTTCGGCGCGCAGGTCATCCTCAACGGCCACGAGTACGTCGCCTGCCAGGCGCAGGCGGCCGGGATCGGGTTCACCAAGGAGGGCAACTGTTTTACTGGCATCGCGGAGCCGCAGCGCCTGGCCCAGGTCGCAGATTCTCTGCCGCAGCAAGCGGCTATAGGGCGCCTGGGCCAGGTCTGCGACCGGTGGATCTATTCGGCCTGCCTGTGCTTCGGCCTGGACCTGGACGAGCAGCGCCGCAGCGGGTTCTGTTACGGCTACTCGGTCTACCAGGCCGAATACAGCCGCAACCTGCTTTTCGGGTCCGGCGGGCAGATGGAGGACCTGTTCGACCGGATCGTGGACCGGACCCGGTCGCGGCTGGACATCCCGGCAGTGCGGACCCTGTTCGGCCTCAAGACGCGGCCGCACCACAACCGGGCCGGCGGGCCGCCGGCGCAGGACATCGTGATCGAGAAACCGCAGTACGGCCTCAGCTGGTTCCGGATCCGCTTCGGGCGCCTGCAGCTGAAGGCCTACACCAAGGGCGAACACGTACTGCGCCTGGAGGCCACCGTGCACAACACCAAGGAGCTCCGCTGCCGCCGCAGCCTGGAATATTTCCCCGAGATCATCACCCGGCTCGCCGGGATGGCTGAGCGGTTCGCCACCACGTTGGACTGCGCCGACATCGGTTTCCTGCCCGACGGCGTTCTGGACGAGCTGCCGCTGCCATCCCAGATCGGCGCCACCCGCACCGGCGGCATCGACCTGAACAAGCCCCGCATCCGCGCCGCCTTATCGGCGGCGCTCGCCCTGACCGCCGCCCCACTCGGCTTCACTACTGCCGAGTTCACCGCCAAGGTCCAGCAGATGACCGGCCAGAACGGCTACACCACCCGGCAAGCCGCATACGACCTCCGCAAACTCCGTGGCAAATGCCTCGCGGACAAACCCGGCCGTACCCGGCGCTACCACGTCCCGCTCCAGGCGGCCCGTACCATCGCCGCTCTGCTCGCCCTCCGCGACCACGTCATCGCCCCCATCCTCGCCGGGGTCCGCAGCCCACGCATGGGACGCAAACCCGCCACCTGGACCCGCATCGACCGCCGCTACGAGACCCTCCGCATCGGCATGCAGGATCTCTTCCACGACCTCGGCATCACGCCTGCCGCTGCAGCCGCATAGACAACATTTTGTCGATCGGAGAAATCCAAGTTTCTAGTGTTTGGCCCGGGCCTATGTGTGCGGTCCGACGAGGTGGATCGTGCAGGCGGTGAGGGCGTTTTGGGGCTGCAGGAAAATGCCGGGAGGGCAGGGTCCACCCCGACCGCGCCGGGAGCTGTGCCCATGGACGACCCCTCAGGGTTGCGCGGGCTGTGTCAAATTCAGAGAGCGTCTCACATACTGAGATTCGAGGCCGGAAGGCGCTTCTCGGTCAGCTTAGGCACCCCATCTGCTTGCGCAGATGCCAGATGCGACTGGAGCACTCGTACTCGAATCTCGCAATATGAGACGCCTGGCCAGTTCCGCGACAGCCCGCGTGGCGCCCCCACAGCCATCCATAGGATCGGCTGACCGGCGACCACCTCGGCTCCAGCGACGCCAGGCCCCCATCCGTGCCCGCGCCCGCTGCCACCCCACCGCCCCGCCCGCGCCGCGCCGGGCCATGCGGATCGGGCCCGAATACCAGCGGATGGGCGCGCTCGCCCTGCGGCCGACCTGGACGTGGGCACCGGCGGCGTGCACGCGGCCTGCCCGAAGACCACCGGGATCGCCGCGGTCACGGCGCCGTGGGCCAGATCATGAGCCGGACCCAGAACCCGGACGTGCCACCGGAGGCCCGCCCGGCCAACCCCCGGCGAACTTCCAGTTCCACCCGCTTGGTGTCGTGGCGCCTCCGCAATTCCCCTGCACTAGCCACACTGCCGCGGGGCCGTTCCAGGTTAGCCTGGTAAGGGCTGCCGTAGGTGCACGGGCCGGCGCAGCCTCGGCCAGAGAGCTGGTGCGTAACGGATGATTGATGCGCTGACGCTGCACCGCCTGCTTGTCGAGTCTGGAACACACCATGAGATCGTCCATCTAACGCGCCCCATCTCCTCGGCGCACCAGCTACCTGAGGTCTTGCGGCTCCCCCGGAGCCGGTGCCTGGCGGTGCGGATGTACGACGCGTGCGGTGTGCTCACGGCGGTCATCGTGCACGCGGGCGGCGTGCCGCATGCCGCCGCGCTGCGTGAGGTGACGGGTTCCCGCCGCGTCCTTCCGCTAGCTGACGACCTTGTGAACTCAGCCACCGGCTACGCGGCCGAACTTGTCGCCCCGCTCGCCCTGCCCGACAGCGTCGAGGTGTACGCCGACGAGAACGTGGTCACCGGTATCGACCGCGACGTCGTCGTCTATACGGCCACCGGGGAGTCGGGGACCGCGCTCGGCATCCGGCTGCTCGACCTGTTCACGCTGCTCGACGCCAAACCGGCCGCCCTGACGTTTCCACGGCCTGATGCGCCCGGACATCGGGCCGGCCCGGCCCGGGCGCACCCCCGGACCTGACGCGCCCCGGACCTGACGCGCCCCGGACCTGACGCGCCCCGGACCTGACGCGCCCCAGACCTACCCCAGACCCGGCGCCCGAGGTTGCGGCGAACTGGTGCTCACCGAACAGGCAATAAAATCAGGGCGTGCCACGTGATCGCGTCACCCGCCGTCTGCGGAAGCTGCGGCACGTGGCAGAGCTCCTCGCGGCCAAGGTTCCCTCGCTGCTCGCGGAGCCAGCATGAACAAGCCGTTCACCCGCCTGGCGGCAGCGCTGGCCGTTTCCGCGGTACTCGCCGTACCTGCACTGACCGGATGGGCGTCGCCTGGCCTTGCAGCATCGCCTGCACATGGGGGGCGTCTAGCGGCTAATGGCGCTCGCCAGGCGCCGACGATCATCATCGACTCGGTCAGCCCGGACGGGTTCGCCAGCCCGGGCGCGACAGTGACGGTGTCAGGACAATTCAGCAGCGGCGCGGACCCGCTGCTGCAAGGGCTGGACGTGCAGCTGTGGTCGTCAAGCTCGCCGTTCGCCACGCGTTCGCAGCTCGGCGACTTCGCCAATGGCTCCTACCAGGCGGACAGGCAGGTGGCCACGGCGACGCTGCCCACCGACATCAGCCCTGGGCAGACCGTGCGCTGGAGCGTCTCTTTCAACGTGAACCAGGCCGGGATGCACTCCAGGGGAGTCAGCGTCTATCCGCTCGCGGCCGCCGTCGTCGACCCTTCAGGCACGCAGATCGCCATCGAGCGCACATTCCTGCCGTTCTGGCCCGGAAAGAAGGCAGCCGGCCAGCCGGTTCGGATCGCGTGGGTCTGGCCGGTGATCGACCAGCCGCACCGGGGCATCTGCGCGGCCATGCTCGACAACAGCCTCGCGGCGAGTCTGGGCAACGGCCGGCTCGCCGACCTGCTTGACGCCGGCGGAGAATACGCGAGCAAGGCGAAGCTGACCTGGGCGGTCGACCCTGCCCTGCTGGACGATGCGCAGGCGACGACACACACGTATCGGGTCCTTGACGGCGCCAGCTGCTCACAGGTCAGGAGCGAGCCTGCCAGTGGCGCCGCGCGTAGCTGGCTCGCCACGCTGCACGCGGCGACGATGGGCCAGCCAGTTTTCGCCACGCCCTACGCCGACCCCGACGTGGCCGCGCTGAGCCATCAGGGTCTCGATGCCGATCTGGCGACATCGTTCACTGATGGCGCAGCTGTCGCGGCCACATTCGTTGACCGCCCGGACCGGACGATTGCATGGCCGCCGGACGGGATCGCCGATGCGGGCGTGGTCGACAACCTGGTGGCGCAGGACCGCCCGGCCCACGGCGGCACGGTCCGGGGCGGCATCCAGACGTTGGTGCTCGACAGTGACATGATGCCGCCGACCAATCGGTCGTTGTACTACACGCCGGACGCGGTCGCGGAGGTCCACACCGGCGTCGGCGTGACCGTACGCGTATTGCTCGCCGATCACGAGCTCACCGCTGTGCTCGCCGCAGGCTCATCCACGGGGGGTTCACCGGCGGCAAGCCCGACCGCGGCCAGCCCGACCGCCGGCGACTCAACTGCCACGTCCCAGCGTTTCCTCGCCGAGACAGCCATGATCGCCGCCCAGGCGCCGAACCTCCGTCGTTCGGTCGTTGTGGCGCCGCCACGGCGCTGGAATCCTGGTGCCGCGCTCGCCTCACAGCTGCTCAGCGACACCGTGTCCGCACCCTGGCTACGCCCCGCCTACCTGGGCAGCCTGAAGCCGGTCACGACACCGCCGGGCACTCCCGCGCCGGACCGGGCCCTCCTCCCACAGAACCTGGCGGGTTCGGAGCTGACGCCGCAATACCTCCGCGGCGTGCGGCATCTGGGCGACCAGACGCGGCTGCTCGACAGCTTCGTGACCAACCCGGGGTCGGCTTACCAGCTTGCGATTGCCCGGCTGGAGTCCTCGGCCTGGCGTGGTGGCGCCGAGACACGCGGACGGGACCTGCTCAGCCAGGCCGATGTTTATGTCGAGGGCCAGGAGCGCATGGTCTCGATCATCCAGTCGAGCGAGGTCACGCTCGGCGGGTCCCGCGGCACGATCCCGGTGTCGATCGATAACAAGCTGCGGGTGACCGTCCAGGTACGCCTCCAGGCCATCGTGCCGGCCACCCGCGCGGTGCCTGCTTCCGCCCGGCTCAGTGTCGGGTCCGCGCCGCAGCAGCCCATCACCATCGGCCCGCGCCAGAAGGAAACCGTCCGGCTACAGGTCCACGCGCATTCGGCCGGCGAGACAGAGATCAGGCTTCGCCTGCTCACCCCGCACGGCACGCCAATTCCTGGCAGCGATCAGACACTAAAGGTCCGCGCAACCGCATTTGGCACGCTGGCCCTGGCAATCGTCGCAGTCGCGCTTGGCGTGCTTGTCATCACTTTCGTGGCAAGGGTGCTACGCAGAGGGCTACGCGAGGGAAGACCCGGTAGCGTCGTGGCGGAAGGCAACGGAACGGATGACGACAGATCCGCGGAGGCGCCGGATGAACTCGCCGATGCGCGAGGCACGCCCCAGCCAGACGGCCGGCAGTAAGCTCTGGGAGGATTCGCTCCCGGGCCATCGCCTGCCCAATGGCCCGGCGACCGGCCCTGTGGAACAGCCACCAGGCGCAGCGGGCACACCACCAGGCGGAACCGGGACGCCACCCGGCGGAGCGGGGATGCCACCCGGCGGAGCGGGGACGCCACCAGGCGGAACCGAGGGTCTGGTCCGAGCCAGCGGTGTGATGGCGGCCGGCACGCTCGTCTCCAGGATGACGGGGTTCGTCCGGACCGCGGTGATCGCATACGCGCTCGGCACCGCCATGGTCGCGGATGCCTACAACAATGCGAACACGTTCCCGAACGCGGTGTTCGACCTGCTCCTCGGTGGCATTCTCACCAGCGTGTTCGTGCCGCTGCTCGTCAACGCGGCCAAGCGGGACGCTGACGGCGGCCGCGCGTACGACCAGCGGATGTTCACCCTGGTGACCATCGCGCTCGCGGTGATCACGTTTGTGGCGACCCTGGGCGCGCCGGTGCTCGTGACGATCTACGCATCGTCTGTGCACGGCCCGGAACGCGCCCTCATGGTGACACTTGCGAGGTTCTTCATCCCGCAGGTCTTCTTCTACGGGATCAGTGCGCTCGCAGGTGCGATCCTCAACGCGCGCGGGCGCTTCGCAGCGCCGATGTGGACCCCGGTCGTGAACAACGTCGTGGTGATTTTCGTGATCACCATATACATGATCACGGCTGGGGGTGGCGTCACCGTCTCGAATATCACACCGAGCGAGGTGACGCTGCTCGGCGTCGGCACGACACTCGGTATCGTCGCCCAGGCCGCTGCCATGATCCCGGCACTGCGGCGGGCGGGATTCCGCTGGCGGCCACAGTTCGGCTTGGGCCGCGACGAGGTAGCCGAGATCGTGCGGATGGCCGGCTGGATGTTCGGCTATGTCGTGACGACGCAGGTCGGGCTGCTCGTCACCCAGAACCTCGCCAACGACGCGGCGGTGCGCGCCGAGGCGGCGAAGATCGGATACGGTGCCGGCTTCAGCGCCTATCAGTACGCGTGGCTGCTCTTCCAGCTTCCCTATGCGATCGTCGGCATCTCGGTGATCACCGCGCTGCTTCCGCGGATGAGCGCGCATGCGGCGGACGCAAGGTACGTGCTTGTCAGGCAGGACTTCTCCGCAGGTGTGCGGCTGGCATCCGTCGTCACGGTTCCAGCCGCCGTCGTGCTCGCAGTGCTGGCGCCCCCATTGGCTGTCCTGCTCCTCGGGCACGGCAGCACAACGGTTCCCGATGCCACCTTCGTCGGCGAGGTGTTCGCCGTGTTTTCCGTCGGTCTCGTGCCCTACATGCTGTTCCAGCTGCTGCTGCGGGTCTTCTACGCGATGCACGACACCAGGACAACGGCCTTCATCGGCCTGGCCGTGATGGCGGTGAACATCGGGGTGAACGTGGCTGCCTGGACGATCCTGCCTGTCGGCCAGATCACGGCGGGACTTGCCGTTGGATTCGGCGTAGCGAACCTGGCGGGAACGGCGATCGCGTGGCGGATCCTGAGGGGACGCACCGGCGGACTCGACGGCAAGCGGATCGCCTGGACTCTGGTCAGAACGCTGCTGGCCTCGGTGCCCGCCGTCGTCTTCGCGATCGCCATGACAATGGCTGTCGGCGTGGTATTTCATCCAGGCCCGCTGAATGGATTCCTTACCGCGGTGCTCGGCGGCGGTGGGGCGTTGCTGATGTACCTGCTCTTCGCACGGGCGCTCGGGGTGAGCGAACTGACCGATCTGGCCGGTACGATCACTGCACGCTTCCGCGGCGGCCGCCACCAGCCAGGATGAGAGAATCGGCATTCTCGCGTATAACGGTTTGCGCGGGCGGCCAGCCGGCACCCCCGCCACACGGGCAGCGCGTCTTAGCATGGGTGCAGCACAATATTGGTCTCCGACGTCCCCGGCGACCGTCTCAGGGGGCAGGGAAGGAGGGTCGAGGGCCTAGGCCGCTCTTGACGGCATCTGCATGAGCACGTTCATATCCGAGCCGGGAACCCGCCTCGCCGGCCGTTACAGGCTAGAGGACAGGGTCAGTGACACGGCGGGTACAACGCTGTGGAAGGCCATCGACGAGACGCTCGCGCGGCCGGTGGCCGTGCTGACGTTCGCGCCCGGCTTTCCGCGTGTCTATCACGTGGTGACCGCCGCGCGTGCCGCGAGCAGGATGACGGACTCACGGCTCGCGCAGGTTTTCGACGTCGAGGACGCCGGCGACCGGGCGTACGTGGTACTCGAGTGGGTGAGCGGAGACTCGCTCGATGATCTGCTCTCCTCGGGACCATTGGAGCCCGCACGCGCCGCTGCGCTCGTGGCCGAGGCGGCGCAGGCACTCGCCGCGGCACACGCGGCAGGCCTGGCCCACCTGTGCCTGACGCCCCGCTCGCTTCGATGGACCGCCGGTGGCGGTATCAAGATCACCGGGCTCGGTGTCGAGGCCGCCATGTACGGCGCGCGCGCAGACGATCCCGCAGTCGCCGACACTCAAGGGCTTGGCCGCCTGCTCTATGCCGCGCTTACGGCACACTGGCCAGGCGAGGACTCGCTCTACCTGCCGCCCGCACCGTATGTGGACGGCGAGCTTTGCACTCCACGCCAGGTCCGCGCGGGCGTGCCCGCCGGACTCGACACGGTCACGTCCCTCGCGCTCTCCGGCCGTCCCTGGCGCGGGCGGCCGCCGCTCACCAGCCCGGCGGCACTTGCTGAGGCGCTGGCACAGGTCGCCCCTGCGACGCCGCTGACGCCACCACCGCTACCGCTCCCGCCACGCTCGGCGGCGGGCCGCGCATCCACGGGCCGCTCGGCGGTGGGCCGCGCATCCATGGGTCACTCAGCCGGCACGGGGACGTCACCCCAATCCGCGGCCAATACCCAGGCGACGCGGGCAGGCAACCGCGGAAGGACCGCCCCGCCACGGCGCGACCGTCCCGGAGTCGGCAAGGCACTGGTCGGCGTCGTCGTGGTGCTCGTCGCGGCGGCGATCGGGGTCGGCGCCTGGACGCTGAGCCGCAACCTTGGCGGCCCGGCCAGGCCGGGCGGCACCGCGGCGCCGAGGCCGACCTCGGGCGTCGCGAGACTCGCGCCGCTGAGCGCGGGCGGCTTCGACATATACGACACCACCGGTCAGGATCAGAACGAGAACGGCAGCGAGGCGCCGCGTGCCATCGACGGCAACCCGCGGACCGGGTGGCACACGCTGTTCTATGAAAACAACCCGGTCTTCGGCGGGCTGAAGAAGGGCACAGGCCTGATTCTCGACATGGGCAAACCCGTCAAGCTCAGCGAGGTTGAGGTCCTATTCGGCCCCACCGCGGGCGCCGACGTCCAGATCATGGTGGGCGACAACAACGCTCTCTCGCCAGGAGCGCTGGCCAACTTCACGACGGTGGCGAAGGGGAACGACATCCCGGGCAATGACTACACCTTCCACGCCAGCGGCTCCGCAACCGGCCGGTATGTGCTGATCTGGTTCACCAAGCTGCCGCCAGAGCCCGAGAGCCCGAAGAACAACTTCGAGGCCGAGATCTTCAACATCGTCGTCCGCGGCTCAGGCTGACGGGATCGGCGTGGCAGGAGAGTACGAGGCGCAGCCCCCGGATGCCGAACTGCTGCGGCGGCATGTCCAGGGGGACCACGAAGCGTTCGGCGTGTTGTTCTCGCGGCACAGGGAGCGGCTGTGGGCGGTGGCGCTTCGCACGCTCGGAGACACAGGAGGAAGCCGCGGACGCTCTGCAGGAGGCAATGATCTCGGCTTTTCGCCGCGCCGGATCCTTCCGCGGCGACTCGGCGGTTACCACCTGGCTGCACCGCATCGTGGTGAACGCATGCCTGGACCGGATTCGCCGTCGCGCGGCCAGGCCAACGGTGCCGGCAGGGGATGAGCGGAGCCTGGACGTGCTCCTGCGCGGCGGGGTGATGGTCACCGACCCTGTGTCCGACCATGACGCGGTGCTCGACGTCGACGCAGCACTGCGGACACTGCCCTACGAGCAGCGTGCCGCCCTCGTTCTCGTGGACATGCTCGGCTATCCCGTCCAGGTCGCTGCCGACCTGCTCGACGTCTCCGTTGGCACGATCAAGAGCCGCTGCGCGCGCGGGCGGGCCCGGCTGGCCCCATACCTGGCTCACCTGCGGAACCGCCCAGGTCCTGGCGACGTCTCACCTTCACAGGGAAATCGCGGCAGCCACGCTGGGCACGCGCTTGACCAGCGCATGGAAGATCCCGTAGGCCGGCCTTTGGAGGGAGGTGGCGAAAGAGTATGAACGAACACGCCGATCTGGAACTCATCGCCGCCTTCCGCGAGGGGTTGCTCAACCCGGCAGACGGTGACCGTGTCGGGCGCCACCTGTCCGGGTGCGCGGCGTGCGCGCTGCGCCAGGCGGCGCTTGCCGACGTCACGGCGCGACTGGCGCAGGCACCCCAACCTCCGATGCCGCCAGGGCTTGCGCGGCGGCTTGACGCCGTGCTCGCCGCTGAGGTCGCCGCTGCAGATACCGCAGCAGGCACGACAGCCGCGGCCACGACCGCGGGCGCTCCCGGCGAGCAGCCTCAGCAGCGAGCCAGGCATGGCCGCCGGGCGGCGCGTGCGCGGGCGTTGCCAGGGTCGGCAGACCGTGATGCAGCGGGACGTGCGCCCGCGAGCGGTGGGCCGGCGGGGCGTGAGCTGGCGGGGCGTGGGCCGGGGCGGCGGGAGCGGGCAGGCCGCGAACGGGAACGTCACGGTCTGATGGCGATCGCGTTGCGGCCGCTGGCGGCAGCGGCATCGGTGTGCGTGCTCGCTGGCGGCGGCTACCTGCTCGTGCGCTCGTTCACGCACACCTCGGCCACCCCCTCGATAGCGGCTACGAGCAACGGCAGGCAGCAGTCTGCCAAGTCCGGTGCCACGCTGTCCCCGCGCAGGCCTATGGATGCGCCGCAGGCTCCCGGCGCATCGTCAGCGGCTGTTTTCGTGAGCAGTCACACCAGGTATCTGCCCGGGCAGTTGCGGACGCAGGCCGCGGCAGTGGCCCGCAGGTACGCCCGCGAGATCCCGTCACCGGGCAAGGCGGGCTACACCACCGTGCAGCCGTTCGGGACCAATCCTTCGCTGTCAGGCTGCCTGCAGCGGGTCACAGACGGCCGAGGAGGGCTGGTCGTCGACACAGCCACCTACGAGGGCCGTCCGGCTACAGTGATCATCGCTCCGGGGACCGGTGGCGTCGGCGGCCGCGTGTGGGTCGTGGGCCACGGGTGCTCTGCCTCGACCAGCGACGTCCTCGCCCGCTCCGGACTCTGAGGTCACCTGTCCCTGCCCGTCTCGTGCTGGCCGCCTCCGCGGGGAATCAACGGGCCCTAGGATCGGTTGAGCGGGGTGCCGCGAGGGTTCACCGTGCGGCAGAGGAAGGGGCAGGTGCGGGCGTGACTGACGTGCGCGACGTGATCATCATCGGCTCTGGGCCGGCCGGGTATACGGCGGCCTTGTACGCGGCGCGCGGAAACCTGAGGCCGTTGGTGTTCGAGGGCTCGGTGACCGCGGGTGGTGCGCTGATGACCACCACCGAGGTGGAGAACTATCCCGGCTTCCCCGATGGGGTGCTTGGCCCCGACCTGATGGACTCCATGCGTAAGCAGGCCGAGAGGTTCGGCGCTGAACTCGTCGCGGACGACGTGACCCACGTCGACCTGCGCGCCGATCCCAAGGCGGTCACCGCCTCCGGTGAGACGTACCTGGCCACGTCGGTGATCATCGCCACCGGCTCGAAATACCGTGAGCTCGGTGTCCCTGGCGAGAAGCTGCTGGCGGGCCACGGGGTGTCCTGGTGCGCCACCTGCGATGGATTCTTCTTCCGTGGCAAGGACATAGCGGTCGTCGGAGGTGGGGACTCCGCGCTCGAGGAGGCGATATTCCTCACCCGGTTCGCGAACAGCGTCACCGTGATCCACCGGCGCGATACTCTACGCGCTTCCAAGATCATGCAGGACCGGGCCTTCGCGAACCCGAAGATCCGCTTCCTGTGGAACAGCCAGGTCCTTGAGGTGCTCGGCGAGGACCGGATCACCGGTGCCCGCATTCGAGACACCAAGACCGGCAAGGAGAGCGTGACTGGACTCGGCGGGCTCTTCGTGGCGATCGGCCACGACCCTCGCAGCGAGCTGTTCTCCGGCCAGCTTGAGACCGACCCGGACGGGTACCTGAAGGTCGAGCAACCCACGACCCGCGCCGGCGTCGTCGGCGTGTTCGCCTGCGGCGACGTCGTGGACCGGATCTACCGCCAGGCGGTCACGGCGGCAGGAACGGGGTGCGCGGCCGCTCTGGACGCCGAGCGGTTCCTGGCCAGCCAGGGAGACTGACATCCTGAAGCGGCCGCGGCGTTTACGGCCGCGGCCAGCAGGCAACGACGGCTAGCGCGTGCGCGGCGCCGTCAAGGACACGGACAAGGAGAAGAACGAAGTTGGGCGCCACCAAGACTGTCACCGACGCTAGTTTTGACATCGACGTTCTCAAGTGCGACAAGCCCGTGGTCGTCGACTACTGGGCCGAGTGGTGCGGACCGTGCCGCATGGTCGCCCCGGTACTCGAAGAGATCGCCCAGGAGCACGGCGACAAGATCGATATCGTCAAGCTCAACATCGACGAGAACCCCGAAGTGGCGCAGCGATACGGGATCCTGGCCATTCCGACGCTGGGTGTGTTCTCCGGCGGCGAGGTAGTCAAGCAGATCGTAGGCGCCAAGCCTAAGGCCGCGTTGCTGCGCGAGCTTTCCGAGTACCTCTGATCTCCGTGCCCGATCTCGCAATGCCGTCCCATGGCCACCGCAGAATGTTTGGGCGACAGCACCCGGCAGCCGTTCCGGATCATTAGCCCTAACGGCTGCCGCGCGGATTGCCGCAACTGCCGCTGCGGGGGGATCCCGGGGGGTCGCCCCCCGGGCCAGCACGGCCTCAATGGCTGCCGCACGGATGCGGCAACTGCTGCTGCGGGGGGGATCCCGAGGGCCGGCGACCTCCCGCGGGCAGCACAGCCTCAATGGCTGCCGCACGGATGCGGCAACTCCTGTTGCGGGGGGGGGATCCCGGGGCGGCGGCGTCCCGCGGGCAGCACAGCCTTAACCGCTGCAACCAGAACGGCTGCCGCGGATGCGTCATGGGGCGGCTCCTGGCGCGCCGCGCCTGTTGCCGCTACCGCCGGTCAGACGGTCGGTCAGACGGGGCGCAGGGCTCGCTCCGGAGTCATCGTCCGCAGGAGCCGTTCGAGCGCGACCTCGACATCTTCCCGCCAGGACAGTGCCGTTTTCAGTTCCAGCCGCAGCCGGGGATAGCGCAGATGCGGCCGGACCGTTTTGAATCCCACCGCGAGCAGGTAGTCGGCAGGCAGCACGCAGGAAGGCTGCTCCCACCTGAGGTCACCGAAAGCCTCGATTGCCTTGGCACCGCGCCTGGTCAGATCCTTCGCCACGGTTTGCACAAGCACACGGCCGAGGCCGCCACCCGCAAACTCGTCAAGGACGTGCGCTGTCATGAGCAGCACGGCATCCGCACTCACCGGGCTGGTCGGAAAGGCAACCGAGCGTGGCACGTACAGCGGTGGCGCGTAGAGCACGTAGCCGGCCGGCACTCCATCCACATAAACGATCTTTCCGCAGCTTCCCCATTCGAGCAGGGTCGAGGAGATCCAGGACTCCTTCTCAAGGTCCGGGCTGCCGGCCTCCTCTGCACGGGCACGGCTGACAGGGTCAAGTTCCCAGAAGACACAGTTGCGGCACCTGCGTGGCAGGTCATCGAGATTGTCCAACGTGATGTTGGCGAGACGGCGGGACACCCTTATCCCCCGGTGGCTAGTAGGCCTGGCTTGCGGCCTTGCTGGCGGCCTTGCTTGCGGCTTTTGCTTATGTGCGGCGGCTCCCGGCCGCTACGAGCACGGCAGGTGAGGACATGCCTGGCCGGGATATGCCGTGCTGGCATCGTAGCTGATGCGGAAAACTGGCGGGTCGAGTCGTGCCCGCCACGTAGTGTCGAAGACCTCGGTCCTAGCTAATGTGAATGGGCGCCGGGTATGAAGGCACCAGCCGGAGGAGATGCCGTGCGGACGGATCCACAGCAACCTCATGGATCACGGATCGATCCATACGTCGACCGTTATGCGGCCCGGGCCCGCGGCATGATCGCCTCGGAGATCCGGGCCTTGTTCGCCGTGGCCGCTCGTCCAGAGATCGTCTCGCTGGCTGGCGGATCGCCAAATGTGTCCGCGCTACCACTTGACGTAATTGGTGAAATTGCGGGCCAGCTCATCGCGGACCGTGGCTCGGTTGCGCTGCAATACTGCCCCGCACATGGAGATCCGGGCCTGCGGGAGAAGATCTGTGAGGTCATGTCGCTGGAAGGGGTGCACGCGCACCCGGACGACGTCGTGGTGACCGTCGGCTCACAGCAGGCCCTTGACCTGATCACGCGCATCTTCGTCGACCCTGGTGACGTCGTGCTCGCAGAGGCGCCGTCCTATGTCGGGGCGCTCGGGGCATTCAGCGCCTACCAGGCGGAAGTCGTACATGTGCCGATGGACGATCACGGGCTCGTCCCGGAGGCACTCGACGGTGCGATCGCGCGGCTCGCCGCGGCTGGCCGTCGGGCCAAATTCCTCTACACGGTGCCTAACTTCCACAACCCGGCGGGCGTCACGCTCGCCGCCGAGCGGCGGCACCGCATCCTCGACATCTGCGGCGCCGCCGGCCTGCTCGTGGTGGAGGACAACCCGTACGGGCTGCTGGGGTTCGAGGGTGAGCCACTGCGCGCGCTGCGCGCGGACGATCCGGACGGGGTCGTCTACCTCGGCAGCTTCTCCAAGACATTCGCGTCCGGCGTTCGGGTCGGCTGGGCGCTCGCGCCACCTGCGGTAAGGGACAAACTCGTGCTCGCGGCCGAGTCCGCTGTGCTCTGCCAGTCGAACCTCGCGCAAATGCTTGTCCGCGAGTACCTGTGCACTCAGCCGTGGCGGGAGCAAATCAAGATCTTCCGTGAGCTGTACATGCAGCGCAGAGACGCGATGCTGGGCGCGCTGAAGGCAATGATGCCGGCCGGGTGCGAGTGGACCCGCCCTGCGGGCGGGTTCTACGTCTGGCTGCGGCTCCCCGACGGGCTTGATAGCAAGGCGATGCTGCCACGCGCGGTCTCTTCCCGGGTGGCGTACGTACCTGGCACCGGTTTCTACGCTGGCGGGCAGGGGGCGCAGCACATGAGGCTGTCCTACTGTCTCCCAGAACCGGATCGGATCAGGGAGGGCGTCCGCAGGCTCGCCGGGGTGGTGGAGGCAGAGATCGAGTTGCGGGACACGTTCGGCTCCGGCCGGGCGCACAGAAACGTGGGGGTGGACACGCCCGGGCCTGAGGTCGCCTGAGTCGCGTCAACATCAACGACGGCGGCATCGCCGCACAGCGCGGGCGGTTCGCCGCCATGGAAGGACCCCGAAATGACCGACCTGGGCCATGTTCTCGTGCTCGCGGGAGGCCTGTCACCGGAGCGCGAGGTATCACTGCGCTCTGGACATCGCGTCTGCGACGCGCTGCGCGAGGACGGCGTGGACGCGCTCACCGTCGATGCCGATGCCGCCCTGATTCCAAGCATCATCGCCGACCCGCCCGATGCGGTCTTTCCCGCCGTTCACGGTGTATCAGGTGAGGACGGCGCCGTCCGCGAGGTGCTCGCCCTGCTTGACACGCCCTTCGTCGGCGCGACTGCGAGTGCCTGCAGGTTCGCCTTCGACAAGCCAACGGCGAAAACGCTGGTCAGCGCGGCCGGTTTGGCAACACCGGCGGCCATCACGCTGCCCAGGGAGACCTTTCATGATCTCGGGGCGACAGCCGTGCTCGACCGCATTGTCGCGCGGCTCGGACTGCCACTGTTCGTCAAGCCATCGCGCGGCGGCTCAGCCCTCGGTGCCGGGGCCGTGCGGACCGCAGAGGAACTTCCCCCAGCGATGGTCAGTTGCTTCGCCTACGGTGACACCGCCCTGATCGAACGTTATATCACTGGGACGGAGGTGGCGGTCGGCGTGATCGACCTCGGAAACGGGCTGCAGGCACTCCCTGCCGTCGAGATCGTCCCCGACGGGGGCGCGTACGACTACACCGCCAGGTACACCGCGGGGCGCACCGAGTTCTATACGCCGGCAAGGATCTCCGCGGCAGCCGCCAAGGCCGCGGCGGACACGGCGGTGACCGCGCACACGGTCCTCGGCCTGCGAGACATCTCCCGTACCGATCTCATCGTGGACGACGCGGGCACGGTCTTCTTCCTCGAGGTGAACGTGGCGCCAGGGATGACGGAAACGAGTACGCTCCCGATGGCGCTCGAGGCGGCTGGCTTCGGTTTCGGTGCAGTCTGTCACGCGCTTCTCGTGCGCGCCGTGGAACGTGGTGGCTGACTCTGACCAGGATTCCGCGCGTGGTGCCGGTACCGATCAAGATTTCGTGTATGGCAGCTGGCACTTGACCAGGACTCCCACGTGGCGGCCCCCCTGACCAGGACTCCCACACGTGGCGGCCCCCCTGACCAGGACTCCCACACGCGGCGGCCCCCCTGACCAGGACTCCCACACGCGGCGGCCCCCTGACCAGGACTCCCACACGCGGCGGCCCCCTGACCAGGACTCCCACACGCGGCGGCCCCCTGACCAGGACTCCCACACGCGGCGGCCAATGCTGAGCAGCGATCGTAGCCGCGGGTGATGACCGGAATCCGCTACGTGGAGAACTGACCCGCGATTCGCGCGCCGCTGCCGATCCCAGGTGGTGATCGCCCGGCTCGCTAGGCTCAGCGCGTGGGTACCTCTCATGACTTCGGCAGCGACAACCACGCCGGCGCGCACCCGGCCGTGCTTCAGGCGATCTCACAAGCCAGCCCTGGCCTCGCGCCCGCGTACGGCGCCGACCAATGGACGCAGCGCGCCGAGGAGCAGTTCCGCGCCCTTTTGGGTGATGAAGCTCGCACGTTCTTTGTATTCAACGGGACCGCCGCGAACATCCTCGGCGTCAGCCTGCTGCTGCGCCGTTACGAAGCGATCATCTGTGCGGAAACCGCGCACCTGAATGTGGACGAGTGCGGAGCGGCGGAACGTGTCCTTGGCTGCAAGCTACTCACGGTCAGCGCGCCCGATGGCAAACTCGCGCCCGAGCTTGTCGGCCAGCGGCTCGCCGGGCGAGGCGACCAGCATCGGGTGCAGCCACGGGCGGTCGCCATCTCGCAGGTCACCGAGCTCGGTACCTGTTACACGATCGATGAACTCAGCAAGCTCAGTGAGTTCTGCCGTTCCATCGGCCTCTTCGTCTACGTCGATGGCGCGCGGCTCGCCAACGCGGCGGCGCATCTGGGCTGCGGTCTCAGCGAACTCGCCGAGCACGCCGACGTGCTGAGCTTCGGCGGAACCAAGAATGGCGCTGTCGGCGCGGAGGCAGTCATCATCATGAGCCCCGGACTTTGCACCGACGCGCCTTACCTTCGCAAGCAGCAACTGCAACTGGCGTCGAAGATGCGGTTTCTGTCGGCACAGTTCCTGGCCCTGCTCGACAGCGACCTCTGGCTGCACAGCGCGCGGCGCGCCAACGCCATGGCGCAGCGGCTCGCGCGGGCGGTGCGCGAGATTCCAGGCGTCGAGATCCAGTATCCGGTGGAGTCGAATGCGGTCTTTGCCGCGCTCGATCCCCGGCATGTCGAACAGCTGCAGCAAGACTGGTTCTTCCACGTCTGGGACTCCGGCGCGCGGACCGTTCGCTGGATGACGTCGTTCGACACAACCGAAGCGGACGTCGACGCCTTCGCCGCTGCCATCCGGGCTGTCTGCATGATGAGCTCGTAATGCAACGTCTTGTATCTCCTGAGACGGTGTGCGAGCGGTACGAGGACGCCCTGCATGATCGGGTACTTGCGGACAAGCAGTCGCTTCGCGCGGACGCAACCGTCCTCACGGTGAAGGAGGAGCAGTCATCATGCCTCCCGGCTGAAGGAATTGTCGCCTCTCGCAATGACGACAGTTCAACCGTTCGGCGCGTGACATCGGGCGGAGGCTGCCACCAGGCGTTTTCTGGTTTCACGTGAAACACCGCCTCTTGGTGGGCTCACGCCTTGAGAATCAGCCCCCCTGCGGGGAAGCGGTCCCCGGCGTCAACGTGGCTTCGTCGGGCACCGCGCCGTCTCGGTGCACCCCGCGCCCTGCGCAGACCGCGGACTCCGGGGACTCCGCAGACATCGCCGTCACGATCCGCTCCAGATCCTCCAGTGAGGCGAACTCGACCACGATCTTCCCCTTGCGCCGGCCCAGTTCGACCTTCACGCGGGTCTCGAAAAGATCTGACAGGCGATCTGACAGGTCACGCAGGCCGGGCGCAACGGGCTTCTTCGCCGTCTGCCGTCGCTCAGGCTTGAGGCTGCCGTCGCCCACCGCGACGATTTCTTCCACCGCGCGAACCGAGAGCCCTTCCGCGACGATGCGGTGGGCGAGGCGCTCTTGATCGCCGGTGTTCTCGACAGTGAGCAGGGCTCGCGCATGACCGGCGCTGAGCACCCCGGCCGCGACGCGCTTCTGGACGGCTGGCGGCAGATTGAGCAACCGGATCGTGTTCGAGATGTGCGGCGTGATCTGCCGACTCGTCCAGCCAGCTCTTCGTGAGTGGCGCCAAAATCGTCGAGGAGTTGCTGGTAGGCGGCCGCCTCTTCGAGCGGATTGAGCTGCTCGCGGTGAAGATTCTCGATGAGCGCGTCTCTGAGCATGTCAGTTTCGGCCGTGTCGCGCACGATGGCCGGAACCCGATCGAGGCCCGCACGCTGCGCCGCACGCCACCGGCGCTCACCCATGACGAGTTCGTAGTGGCCAGGCATCACCTTGCGGACGACGATGGGCTGCAGGAGGCCAACTTCGCGGATGGACAGCGTGAGGTCCGAAAGCGTTTCCTCGTCGAGGTTCTGGCGCGGCTGCCGCGGATTGGGCGTGACCGCGCCGATCGGCACTTCGTCGAAGTACGGACCGGTCACCGGGCTGGCGGCCGCTTCGTCGTCCCGCTCCTCTGCCGCGCCGGCCGTCCGGGTGCTCGGTGACGAGGCCGATCCAGCCGGGATAAGGGCACCTAGGCCCCTGCCAAGACCTCGCTTTTGGTGAGCCACAGGAACTCCTCGATCACCGCAGTCTCGTCCGCATCACGCCCCGCGCTGGAGCACGACAACACGCTATCCGCTGATGGCTGTGAACACAGCACCTCCCGCCTCGCCGCCCGCCGTCCTCGAAGCGGTCAGCCCTGCCCGTCGCGGTTTCATCATCCGCCTTCTCAGTCGGGCCGAGCGCCATTGACACCGGCCCCCTCGTGACGGATCCGCGGTACGGCGAATTCGCAAATGCCGCCGCCATCGGCGAGTCCGGCGGGCTGACAACGACCGCGCGCTCTCACCGTCGCGCCTGCCGCGCGGAACACCCGGCGTCCGCACCCGGCGCCCGAAATCCGGTGTGCGCTCCGCGATGCAGAGCTCGTGGCGCGCATCCAAGCACGGACATCCGGCCCGCAAGTCCGGACGGAAACATCCGGCGCCCACATCGCCCCAGAACATCCGGCCCGTACCGCGGCACCACGACGGCCGCCCGTACCGCGGCACCACGACGGCCGACTGTACCGCGGCACCACGACGGCCGACTGTACCGCGCCACCAGACAGCCGGCGCACCCCCGCGCACACGACAGCCGCGCGACTCGGGCATACGACAGCCGGCACGGCCCGCGGCATGACCAAGATCCAGTCGACCGGCGCAACGGCAGAGATGCCGGTGCGCCTTTGGGGCATGAAAGACCAGCCGCACTGACTGTTACTCAGTGGCCCCGACGCGCAGGTTCCGCAGCGCGAGTTCCCTCGCGGCCTCAAGGTAGGCCAGCGCACCGCTTGAGCCTGGGTCGTAGCTCAGCACCGATTGCCCATAGCTCGGAGCCTCCGAGACACGAACACTGCGCGGAATCACGGCTCCGAGCACGACGTCGCCAAAGTGAGCTCGAACGTCCTCCGCCACCTGTGCGGCTAGCCGGGTGCGTGCGTCGTACATGGTCAGCAGGATCGTCGACACGGACAGGTTCGCGTTGAGGTGGTACCGCACCAGGTCGACGCTGCGGAGTAGTTGCTCCAATCCCTCGAGCGCGTAGTACTCGCACTGAATCGGAATCAGCACCTCCGCGGCCGCCACAAGCGCGTTGACAGTCAACAGGCCCAGTGACGGCGGGCAGTCCACAAGGATGTAGTCGAGGTCCGAACGGTCATAGGCTGCGAGCGCGCGGTGCAGCCTCGTCTCTCTGGCGACCATCGGAACCAATTCGATCTCAGCGCCTGCCAAGTCGATGGTGGCGGGGACACAGCAGAGCGTACCGAGTTCCTCGGCCTGCCGGACGGTCGATGCGAGCGGAAGATCGTCGACAAGCACATTGTAGATTGAGGGCACTCCCGCATGATGGTCAACATTTAGTGCCGTGGACGCGTTTCCCTGCGGATCGAGATCTATCACAAGCACTCTGGCACCGTGCAGCGCCAGACCTGCTGCCAGATTCACGGCCGTGGTCGTCTTACCCACGCCGCCTTTCTGGTTCGCGATCGCGATGACACGGCACGATGCCGGGCGCGGCCATTCGTTCTCTGAGCGCCTTCGCCGTGCCGCATGCTCTGTCTCGGCGCCCAGCGCAAATGGTGCGGCAGCACCATCAACCATGCCTGCCACATCTGGCGCCGTCGCTACCCGTTCCTCAGTCAACGGTACAGGCACGCCATCCAGAGCCAACCTCATGACCGTACTCTCCGAATTCGTTTCACGTGAAACCGGCCAGCCTACGCCCCCACCAGGCTCCGCAAGAACATCCCCAGCACAGCGCCCAGGCCAGCCGAGACCAGGTGCCTCTGCCATCCTCGCGCTCCTCTCCTCCCCCGCAAAACCGCAGATCCCGCACGCCAGAACCATCAGTGGCGAGACATCATGCAGAGTCCTGGCGGTCCCCCCGGAACCGAACCGCCTTTCCGTCCCCTGCGACGATCCTAATGACCACGGTCTCGGTTTCGAGCCTATCCTGGCCGACCGCCAGAATCTCCGCACCCCTCACGCCGAGGACACGCAAAACACCCCGCGCCTGATCGAGTTCCTCCCCGGCCCGATCACCCTTTATTGCCAGAATGGTCCCGCCGGGCCTGACAAGCCCAGCGGCCCATTCCACGAGCCGACGCAGGGGTGCCACCGCACGCGCCGTCGCCACATCAGCGGAAAGTTCACCCGCCAGGTCCTCAGCCCTGCCGCGGCGCACTTCGACATTGGTCAGCCCAAGCTCTGCTACGCACTCGCCAAGGAAGACCGACCGCCTGAGCATCGAGTCAACCACGATCACCGACACGTCCGGGAGCAGAATCGCGAGCACGATTCCCGGCAGGCCCGCTCCAGAGCCGATATCCACAAGCGTGCACGGGCTCGGTACAAGTTCTGCCACCACCGCGCAGTTGAGTATGTGCCGCTCCCACACCCGATCCATCTCGCGTGGGCCGATCAGTCCACGGTCGACGCCCGGCCCAGCCAGCAGTGCCACGTAGCGTTCCACGGTCGCGAGCCGGTCACCGAAGATTTCACGGACCGCCGCAGGTGGCGGGGGGACCACGCTGGGAGCCACATCAGGCATGGCAGGCCGTTCCCGCGGACCGGGGAGATATCCACAGCCGCCCCGACGTCATGTGGAAAACCTTCCCTCACGAGCGGGCCCCACAGCCTCACTCCGCACAGCCTCACTCCGCGGCGGGGAGCACCACCACGTGCCGATCCGGTTCCTCGCCTTCGGACTCACTGCGCAGGCCAACTGCGGCGACCGCATCGTGGATGACCTTCCGTTCGAACGGCGTCATCGCACCCAGCGCCTTAGCCTTTCCTGTCCGCTTGACCTCTTCCGCGGCGTCCTTGCCGACCTCCGCTAGCTCCGTGCGGCGCTGCTGCCTGTATCCCCCGACGTCGAGCATCAGCCTGCTCCGCTCCCCGGTCTGCCGGAGCACGGCGAGCCTCGTCAGCTCCTGCAGTGCCTCAAGGACCTCGCCATTTGGGCCGACAAGCTCGTCGAGCGTGGCACCCACCACAGACACCAGCGCACGGTCGCCTTCGACGTCCATGTCGATATCACCGTCGAGATCCGCGATGTCCAACAGGCCTTCGACATAGTCGGCCGCGATTTCGCTCTCCTGCTCGAGAGCCACCAAGTCGACCCCACCTGCCGGTCGCTCGTCTGGCCCACCATCCAGACTGGATCCGGAATCACCTGCCGCGGAGGGTCCTGTCACCGCAGCATCCGCCGGGGCGATTGACTCGGCGCCCACCATCCCGGCGGGACTGCCAGTAACCGTCTCGGATTGGCTCACAACAAGCTCCTTATCCAGCACAGGGGACCCTCACCGTTTGCCGGTGCGTTTGCTGCGCGGCTGGCGCACCGGTTGCTGCCGCACGAGCTTAGGTTCCGGCGATGGCGGCGGCGACGGCTCGGGTTCCGGCTCCGGACGGATCCGAAGCAGCTTCCCCAAGCCTGGCCGGGCCTGCCCGTCTCGCGTGGCCCCCGCCCCGCCTCGTCCGGCCCCATCACCGGCGCGCTTGGCGCCGCCCCTGCCGCCCACAGCCGCCGGGCCCCCGCCGCCCTGGCCGCCTGCCGCCGCTGTGGCTGGCGGCGGGTACTTGCTGAAGATGTAGTGCTGCTGCCCGAGGGTCCACAAGTTTGTTGTCAGCCAGTACATGACCAGGCCAAATTGCCAGTAGAGACCGGTAAGGGCGAACAGCGGCGCCACGTAGGCCATCATCTTCTGCGACTGCATCATCGGGTTGTCGGCGGTTCCTCCAACGAGGTTGCGCCGCATGCTTTGCCGCACCGTCAAATACGTGGTCGTGCCGCTGAGGATCACGGTGAGCCCTATGACGACCTTCGCGACGATGGGGTTTACCCCCTGCGCGGCGAGCTCCGTGCCGCTCGAGATGAACCTCGTCGCGACAGTGACGCCCAAGATGTGCGCATGCTGCGCGCTTTCTACCACAGCGCGGGTCAGGCCGTACTTCGGCTGGCCCGCCCCGGGTGTCCAATCCGCAATGGCCCTGAGCACGGTAAACAAGGAGATGAACACAGGGAACTGCGCCACGAGCGGAAGGCATCCGCCGAGCGGATTCGCGCCGTTCTCCTGGTAGAGCTTCATGACCTCCTGGTTCATCTTCTGCTTGTCTGACTTGTACTTCTTACGAAGCTCCTGCACCTTCGGCGCGAGATCGGCCATCTTCCGCTGCGCGTGAATCTGCTTCACGAAGAGCGGGAAGAGCAACAGCCGGACGAAGACAGTCAGCAATATGATGGTCAGGCCCCACGTCCAGCCACTCGCCGGACCGAAGACGGGTGACAGCGCGGCGTGGATCCGCATGATGACCCAGGCGACGGCAACGTACAGCCATTCAAGCAGCCCCATCGGATTGAGGCTCGCCGAGGCAATGTAGTGCGGCACGCCTAGCTCCCTTTCACTTTCTTCGACATCGTCAGGTCCCCGGCCGCATAGCGGCTGCCTTCCGGTCAGGCACCGGATCGTAACCGCCCCGGTGGAACGGATGGCAACGGCCGATCCTCCGGACCGCGAGCCACGAGCCACGGAGCGCGCCATACCTGCGCAACGCCTCGAGTGCGTAGGTGCTACATGACGGCTCGAACCTGCATCGCGGCGCGAGCAACGGCCCGATCAGCCGCCGGTACGCGATGATCAGCTGCATGAACAGCCACGCCGCCGATGTCACCGGCGCATCCGGTCCCGCCTCATCCGTGGCGTGTCGCGCGTTCATCGCCGATGTCACGCCCTAACCTGCCGCCGAAGCAACCTGCTGAGTACCAGATCGAGTTCGGCGGCAAGATCTCGCTGGCGTACGTCCGCTGCCCGGGGATTGGCACGGATGACAAGCAGGCTACCCGCTGGCAGCCATCCAGTGCGCACCCGGGCCACATCACGGAGCCGCCGCCGAACACGATTTCGGACCACCGCGCCCCCGACCGCTCGGGAAACGACGAATCCGACCCTTGGGGAAGTAGCCGCGTCATCCCGGGCGGCTTCATCATCTCCGGCCAGCAGGTGAGCCGTGAGCAGCCGACCGCCCGCGCGCTTACCCCGGCGGACCGCCAGCTCAAATTCCTGGCGCCGCCTCATCCGGGCCGCAGCGGGAAGCACAGTATCGCCCCAGCATAAGAAGGTGCAGTGAGGGAAACGAGGCTTCCCTCGTGCTCAGCCTTCTCAGGTGCTCAGCCTTCTCAGGTGCTCAGGCTTGCCCGGCCCTTCCGGCGGCGCGCCCCCAGGATGGCACGGCCGGCGCGCGTTCGCATGCGCAACCGGAATCCGTGAGTCCTCGCCCGACGGCGGTTGTTCGGCTGAAATGTGCGCTTACTCACTGCGACTCCAGGTGCGGTGCTGCTGGTCTGGTCAGGGTCACGGCTCATCTGGTCCGGCGGTCCACGTCACGGTCCGCCGCCCCCAGGCCGCGTCCGAAGACGCCACCCAACCGGGCTCACGAACGGCGAGGCTGCGTCAGACCGGCAGCGGGCATGCAAAACCCCAAGTGATCCCGGCCCGGTCCTCGTACGTTACGGCCCGCTTGCGTGCGGGGTCAAACCAGGGCGGCACCCCCGAGAGCCCGGTTTCCCCAACGCTGCCCACCTCGCGCCTCTAGGCTGTGGACAACGGCTTGAAGCCATGCATCGCATGGGGTTACTGTCACCCGACCGGGACTGTGGCGGCGACCGGTCTCCGCCACAGCTGCCGTGCACAAGTTGTGGATAAAGCTGTGAACAACGTGTGGGCCAGCGGGCTGCGGGGGCGCCGTGCTGATAGGCGCCGGTTGTTCGGGCGCCGGTTGTGAGAGCGCTGGGTCGTGGGCGGTGGGCACTGGCCAGCGGGGCACAGGTGACGACGGCGTCGCGCCAGCAGAGCGGGACGGCGGCATGCACCGGCAGCGGCCGGCGCGGGAGGGCGGGCCAGCGATGAGTGAGACGGATCTAGCCGAGGTGTGGGCACGGTCGCTCGCAGGTCTCGCGGATATCCAGCTGGAGGCTCACCAGAGGGCCTGGCTCAACCTCACAAGGCCGCTTGGCCTGGTGGAGAACACCGCGCTCATCGCAACGCCGAACGAGTTCGCGAAGGAACAGCTCGAAACGCGACTGCGCACCCTCGTGACACACGCTCTGTCCAGGGAACTCGGCCGCAACATCCAGCTTGCCGTGACCGTCGACCCGGCAGCGCCGGGCTCGGAACCTGTGCTGCCTGCCCGCGCGACCGGGCACCTGGACGGAACTCGGCACGACGGGCGCGATCTACGCGACGCGCGCGATCTACGCGGCGGGCGCGCCGTCGACCGCGGCGCGGGCGACGCCCACCGCTTGACCGGTCTGCCCGGCACCCCTGGGCACCTCGGGGGACCCGACCAGGAACTTCACCTCGGCCCGCGCGACCAGGAACGTCATCTCGGGCAACAAGATCCTGCAGGCCACCTCGGGCAGGCCGGACCGGCCGGTCATCTCGGAACCGCTGACCCGATCGGCCACCCAGATCCCGCCAGGCACCTAGGTCCGGCCGGGCACGCTGCGCAGGCGCGGCAGGCCAATGCCCGGCCCGCGCAGGCACGGCTGAACCCCAAGTACACGTTCGAGACGTTCGTCATCGGCTCGAGCAACCGCTTCGCACACGCCGCCGCAGTGGCCGTCGCCGAGGCCCCGGCCAAGGCCTACAACCCGTTGTTCATCTACGGCGACTCCGGCCTCGGTAAGACCCACCTGCTGCACGCGATCGGCCATTACGCACAGAGCCTCTACGCCGGGGCGCGCGTCAGGTACGTGAGCTCGGAGGAGTTCACCAACGACTTCATCAACATGATCAGGGACGGCAAGCAGGATGGTTTCCGGCGCCGTTACCGTGACGTCGACATCCTCCTGGTCGACGACATCCAGTTCCTGGAGAACAAGGAAGGCACGCAGGAGGAGTTCTTTCACACCTTCAACACCCTGCACAACGCAAGCAAGCAGATCGTGATCTCCAGTGACCGCGCGCCGAAGCGCCTCGTTACTCTCGAGGACAGACTGCGGAGCCGGTTCGAGTGGGGGCTGCTCACCGACGTCCAGCCACCCGAGCTCGAGACACGAATCGCGATCCTGCGCAAGAAGGCCGTCCAGGAGGGCCTGAACGCGCCGCCTGAGGTCCTCGAGTACATCGCCAGCCGCATATCGACCAACATCCGTGAGCTTGAGGGCGCGCTCATCCGGGTGACCGCGTTCGCCAGCCTCAACCGCCAGTCGGTCGACCTGCAACTCGCCGAGATCGTGCTGAAGGACCTCATCCCCGAGGCACAGGGCCCGGAGATCACCGCGACGACCATCATGGGACAGACCGCCTCCTACTTCGGCCTGTCCATCGATGACCTGTGCGGCACGTCGCGGTCGCGGGTGCTGGTCACCGCCCGCCAGATCGCGATGTACCTGTGCCGCGAACTCACCGACCTTTCCCTGCCGAAGATCGGCCAGCAATTCGGTGGCCGCGACCACACCACGGTCATGCACGCCGACCGCAAAATCCGCTCCCTCATGGCCGAGCGCCGGTCCATCTACAACCAGGTGACCGAACTCACCAACCGGATCAAGCAGCAAGCGCGGTCGGGCTGATGACATCGATCACGACCGCGCCGCACGTCACCGCGCCGCATGTCATGACGCCATCGGCGCGATGCGGCACAAGCGTCGGCAAGCGCGTCAACGGGGGCACAACCGGTACACACAGGCTGGGGATAAACCTGTGGATTACGTCGGGACACGCGGGGGACAACATGTGGTCCCTCTGGCCGTCCCGCCCGGCTGTCCTCAGCCAGACACTGCCCGCCCTTCGTTCCCGCACCGCCCCTGTGGACATCAAAACGACCGCTGGCCTGCGCGAACGGCGGTTGTCCCCAGTATCCACGGGTCCTATGACTACTACGATTCTTATTTCCATCCAGCAATCAACCGTAAACCCGCGGCCCCTCAGGCCCCCACGGCCTGTCTCCCCGTACCGCGACCGGCGGGCCACCGGCCATCGACCGCAGCCCAGTCCCCGGCACGCGAGTGCCGTCGGGCAGCCCTGTCGAACCCAGGAGAGCGTGATGAAACACACCGAATCAGGAGGCGGCTCCCAGTGAGGTTCCGGGTTGATCGCGACGTGCTCGCCGATGCGGTGGCATGGACCGCGCGCACGCTGCCGTCCCGGCCGTCCGTTCCGGTGCTCGCGGGCATCCGGATGCACGCCGAGGACGCACTCAACGTCTCCAGCTTCGATTACGAGGTCTCCGCGGAGGTGAGCCTGCCGGTGACCACGGAAGAGCCAGGGACCTCACTGGTTTCAGGCCGCCTGCTCGCCGAGATCACCCGGAGCCTGCCCGATCGCCCCGTTGAGGTCACCACGGAGGGCTCGAAAGTGGTTCTGACCTGCGGCAGCGCCACTTTCACCCTGCTGACGATGCCGGTCGAGGATTACCCGACGCTTCCCCAGATGCCGCCGCCAACCGGATCGGTGGGCAGCGACGTCTTCGCGGCGGCGGTCACCCAGGTCGCAATTGCAGCGGGCCGTGACGACACACTGCCCGTGCTGACCGGTGTCCGGGTCGAGATCGACGGCGACACCATCCTGCTTGCCTCCACTGACAGGTACCGGCTCGCCGTCCGGGAACTGCGCTGGAGTCCCGGGCAGCCGGACATCAGCGCGGCCGCGCTCGTGCCCGCCCGGACCCTGGCCGATACGGCGCGCTCGCTGACGTCAGGCGCGGAGGTGTCGATCGCGCTGGGCCTGCCCGGTCAGGCGGATACGGACACCAAGGCGGGCGAGGGGATGATTGGTTTCGAGGGCGGCGGCCGCCGCACCACCACGCGCCTGGTCGACGGCGAATTCCCCAAGTTCCGCTCACTCCTGCCCGACCAGGTCAATGCGGTCGCCGAACTGCCGACGGCCGCGTTCATCGAGTCCGTCAAGCGAGTGTCCCTTGTGGCCGAGCGCAGCACGCCCGTGCGGCTGGCATTCTCGGCCGGGCAGTTGGTGCTCGAAGCAGGCACCGGCGACGAGGCCCAGGCCGTCGAGGCACTCGAGGCATCGCTGGACGGTGACGACATCCAGATCGCCTTCAACCCGCAATACCTGCTCGACGGGCTCACCGCGATAGATTCCGACACCGCGCGGATCTCGTTCACGATACCGACGAAGCCTGCCGTGATCACAGGCAAGCCCGCTGGCGACCATCCGGCGCATCCGGACTACAGGTACCTGCTGATGCCGATCAGGCTCGCCGGATAAGGTCGTGGCCGCCCGATATGTGCGCGCAATGCGCGCGACGAGCCTGGCTGCCCTGCCTCCCGCAAAGCACGCCAGGAACATAGCCTCCTAGCGTGCACGTGTCCCGGATCGCGCTGACTGACTTCCGCTCCTATCCCGCCGTGGACCTGCAGCTCGGCCCTGGAGTGACCGGCTTCGTCGGGCCTAACGGCCACGGCAAGACCAATCTTGTGGAGGCCGTAAGCTACGCCGCCACGCTCGGGAGCCACCGCACCGCCACCGACGCGCCACTGGTCCGCCGGGGCGCGGAGCGGGCCATCGTGCGCGTGCAAATCGACTCGGCGGCCGCGCGCACGCTGGTGGAACTGGAGATCAACCCGGGCCGCGCGAACCGCGCCAGGCTCAACAGGACGGCGGTCCGCCACCCCCGGCAGGTCATCGGCGCCCTGCGAACGGTGCTGTTCGCGCCGGAGGATCTCGCCCTGGTCAAGGGCGATCCGGGCGAGCGCCGCCGGTTCCTCGACGACCTCCTCGTCAGCCGCTCGCCTCGATTCGCGGCGGTCCGCACAGACTACGAGCGGGTTGTCAAGCAACGGACCGCGCTGCTGAAGTCCGCGGGCATGCGGGGTACCCTTCGCGGCGGGTCCGCCAGGGGCCAGGCGTCCGCCGGTATGCTCGCCACGCTTGACACCTGGGACGAGCATCTCGCCCGCGCCGGTGCCGAACTGCTCGTCGGGCGGCTCGAGCTCGTAGCACAACTGCGCCCGCTTGTCACCGCCGCTTACGGACAGCTGGCAGATGATCCAGCAGAAGCCGAAATCCGGTACCGCACCTCGTTCAGCAGCGGCAGCGGCAGCGGCAGCAGTGGCGCCGTCGGGGCCCTCACCCATGATCGCAATGGCGCCTCACCCGCGCCATCACTCGATCCGCGACCCTCCGGCGGAGGCGGCGGAGTCAACATGGACGGCGGATACGCGGCGGACAGGGAAGTCCTCGCCGGAACCCTGCGCGATGCGCTCGCCCGGTCCCGCCCAGCCGAGCTTGAAAGGGGATTGTGCCTGACCGGCCCGCACAGGGACGAGCTGGAACTCAGCATCGGTGAGCTTCCTGCCCGCGGTTACGCCAGCCACGGCGAGTCGTGGTCGCTCGCCCTCGCGCTCCGGCTGGCAAGCTATGAACTGCTGCGCGCAGATGGCGAGGATCCCGTGCTGCTGCTCGACGACGTGTTCGCCGAGCTCGACCCTGGCCGCAGGGAAAGGTTGGCCGAGCTTGCTGTCGCCGCAGATCAGGCTCTGGTCACGTCGGCGGCCGCCGCCGACGTGCCTGGCGCGCTCGCAGGCGCGAGGTTTACGATCTGCGACGGGATGGTGGAACGTGCCCGGTGACGGACTGGAGCGTGCGCGCCGCGCACTCGCCGATGCGAGGGCGGACGCCGCGGCCAGAGGCATGCGCCCGGTCCTGCCCGACAGCCAGGTGCGCTCCGATGATCCGGTGACACCTAATGGTCCTCGGCGGCTACGCGGCGCGGCCCGCCAGCGCACGGATGACCCGCAGCCATTGGGCACGGCCATCGATGGGCTCCTTGCCGACCAGGGATGGCAGCAGCGTGCCGCCGTGGGCGGGGCGTTCGGCCGCTGGGCGCAGATCGTGGGCACGGATCTGGCGGCGCACGCGCGCCCGGAAAGTTTCGCAGACGGGGAGCTCGTCGTCGTCGCGGACTCTACGGCGTGGGCAACACAGTTGCGGCTGCTCGCAGGTCAGCTCGTGCGGCGGCTCAATGCCGAGCTCGGCGACGGAACGGTGCGGCGGGTCCGTGTCCGCGGGCCATCGGGTGAGTCATGGTCTCGGCGCGGCGGCTGGCGGGTGCGCGACGGCCGCGGTCCACGTGACACGTACGGCTAACTGACCCCGGCGCCGCGTAGGGGGGTTCACACTCCCGCCGTTCGGGCGCGACTGAGCACTCTAGGCGCGTAAAGAGGTCACCGGGCGGCCTGTTACTGGCCCAGTAAACCGCGTCTGCCAGGTAACATGGTTATGCGCCCCGGGCAGATGACCCACCGCGAGCTCCGCGCACGCGCGCGGAGCGTGGCGAGCAGTCGAGTCCGCGCGTGAGCGCGGATGGAGCGGGCAAGAGGAGCAGGCCCAGCAGGGCAAGCCCCAGCAAGGCCAGCACAGAAGGGCCAGCACAGAACAGGCCAGTACAGAAGGGCCGGCACAGCAAGGCCAGCACAGCAAGGCCAGCACAGAGGCCAGCAATCGCGGGGGGCCTCGCGGCGCGCATCCTCACGAAGAGGAGCCCTGGCAGGAGGAGTTCCCACTTGTCCTATGACGCACGCTCGATTACGGTCCTCGAGGGACTCGAGGCGGTCCGCAAGCGCCCCGGCATGTATATCGGCTCGACCGGGGAGCGCGGCCTCCACCATCTGGTGTACGAGGTTGTGGACAACTCGGTCGATGAGGCCCTCGCTGGCTATTGCGACCGAATCGACGTCACCCTGCTCGCCGACGGCGGTGTCATTGTGGTCGACAACGGCCGCGGCATCCCGGTTGACCTGCACCCGGTGGAAAAGCGGCCCGCGGTCGAGGTCGTGCTGACCACCCTGCACGCGGGCGGCAAGTTCGACGGCAAGTCCTACGCCGTCTCAGGCGGGCTGCACGGCGTTGGTGTTTCTGTGGTCAACGCCCTGTCGTCCCGTCTCGATGTGGAGGTTCGCAGGGACGGCCACGCCTGGCGGCAGTCCTACCGCATTGGCCATCCGGCCGGGCCGATTGTCCGAGGCGAACCCACGGACCAGACCGGTACCACGATCACGTTCTGGCCGGACGAGTCGGTGTTCGAGACGACCGCGTGGAACTTCGAGACCCTGTCCAGGCGGATGCAGGAGATGGCGTTCCTCAACCGGGGCCTGGCGATCGCCCTCACCGACGAACGGCCCGACCACGTCAACGGCGAGCCGCATGTCGTGAGCTACAGGTACGACGGCGGGATCGCGGACTTCGTCCGTTACCTGAACGCGTCCAAGGAACCCGTGCATGGTTCCGTTATCGAGTTCGCCGAGGACGGTCAGGGCATCGCGGTCGAGGTCGCGATGCAGTGGACGGGCAGCTACTCGGAGTCTGTCCACACGTTCGCCAATACGATCAACACCGCCGAGGGTGGCACGCACGAGGAGGGTTTCCGCGCCGCGCTCACGTCGATCATCAACAGGTACGCGCGCGAGCAGAAACTACTGCGGGAGAAGGACGAGAACCTCAGCGGTGAGGACGTGCGGGAGGGCCTTACCGCGATCGTCTCGATCAAGCTTGCCGAGCCGCAGTTCGAGGGCCAGACCAAGACCAAGCTCGGCAACACCGAGGCCAAGTCGTTTGTGCAGAGGGTGGTCAACGAGCACCTGCGTGACTGGCTGGACCGCAACCCTGGCGAGGCCAAGGAGGTCGTCACCAAAGCCACCCAGGCGGCGCGTGCCAGGATCGCCGCCAGGCAGGCGCGTGATCTCACCCGCCGCAAGAGCCTGCTTGAGTCCACGTCACTACCGGGCAAACTCGCCGACTGCCAGTCGACCGACCCGGCGCGCACCGAGATCTACGTCGTCGAGGGTGACTCGGCGGGTGGCTCGGCCAAGGGCGGCCGCGACCCGCTGTTCCAGGCGATCCTCCCGATCAGGGGCAAGATCCTTAATGTCGAGAAGGCCCGCATCGACCGGGTGCTGAGGAACAACGAGGTCCAGGCGATGATCACGGCGCTTGGCACGGGAATCCACGACGAATTCGATATCTCACGGCTGCGGTACCACAAGATCATCTTGATGGCCGACGCGGATGTGGACGGCCAGCACATCCGTACGCTGCTGCTGACGCTGCTGTTCCGGTTCATGAAGCCGCTGATCGAGGCGGGCCATGTCTATCTGGCGCAGCCACCTCTCTACAAGATCAAGTGGGAGGGGCGGGGGGCCGAGCCCGAGTACGCCTACTCGGACCCGGAGCGGGATGTCCTGATCGAGGCGGGCATCGCCGCCGGCCGCAAAAGGCCACGCGACGGCGTGCAGCGATTCAAGGGTCTCGGTGAGATGAACGCGACTGAACTGTGGGATACCACCATGAACCCGGCCAATCGGGTGCTGCTCCAGGTCACCCTGGACGACGCCGCACAGGCCGATGAGCTTTTCAGCGTTCTGATGGGCGAGGACGTGGAGTCGAGGCGGGCGTTCATCCAGCGCAACGCCAAAGACGTCAGGTTCCTCGACATCTAGAAGCGTGACACATGAGCCGGACGTCGCAGATCCATGATCGTGGTTGATTTCATGCACATAGAACCAGAATCCACCACGATCATGGAAATGAGGTGCGGATGGGACGCGATCATCGCGCAGACGCCGCACAAATCAGGGCAAAACGGGCTGGCGTCGCGGTGACCAGCCGCCACGGTGAAGATTGTCGCAGGCAGTAACGGTCGGCGACGCGGCGGGAAGCCGGATCCGCAGCTAAGTGGGTGGATCGGCCAGCGGCAGCCGTTATGGCGACCAAATGAAATCCGAGAAAGGACGGCACGTGACGGACGTAGAAACACCTGGGGCAGAGGTGCCCGAGGGTGGCCGCGTCGAGCCCGTCGACATCCAGATGGAGATGCAGCGCAGCTACATCGACTACGCGATGTCGGTCATCGTCGGCCGTGCGCTCCCCGACGTCCGCGACGGCCTCAAACCGGTGCACACCCGGGTGCTCTATGCCATGTACGACGGCGGCTACCGGCCCGACCGCGGGTACTTCAAGTGCTCGCGGGTGGTCGGTGACGTCATGGGGCAGTACCATCCGCACGGCGACGCGGCGATCTACGACGCGCTCGTCCGCCTCGCCCAGCCGTGGTCCATGCGGATGCCGCTGATCGACGGGCAGGGCAACTTCGGCTCGCCGGGCAACGACCCGCCGGCCGCCATGCGGTACACCGAGTGCAGGCTCGCGCCACTTGCGATGGAGATGCTGCGCGACATCGAAAAGGACACCGTCGAATTCCGTGACAACTACGATGGCCGCTCCAGTGAGCCTGTGGTCCTGCCCTCACGGTTCCCGAACCTGCTCGTCAACGGGTCGGCGGGCATCGCGGTCGGCATGGCGACGAACATCCCACCGCACAACCTGCGCGAGATCGCGGCAGGCGTCCACTGGTACCTGGAGACTTTCGACGAATCCTTGGGGGGCACGGCCGACGGCGCCGCACAGGAGGCGCTGCTCAACGCGCTGATCGAGCGGATCAAGGGCCCGGATTTCCCGACCCACGGCCTGATCGTCGGCCGGCGCGGCATCGAGGAGGCATACCGCACAGGGCGTGGCTCGATCACCATGCGCGCGGTGGTGGAAGTGGAGGAGGACGTCAAGGGGCGTGCCAACCTTGTTGTTACCGAGCTTCCCTACCAGGTCAACCCGGACAACCTGGCGCTGAAGATCGCTGAGCTTGTCAAGGACGGCCGCGTCACGGGAATCGCGGATGTGCGGGACGAGACGAGCGGCCGCACGGGGCAGCGCCTAGTGATCGTGCTCAAGCGGGACGCTGTCGCCAAGGTCGTGCTGAACAACCTGTACAAGCATACGCAACTGCAGGAGACGTTCGGCGCCAACATGCTCGCCCTGGTCGACGGAGTGCCGCGGACGCTGCGCCTTGACCAGTTCATCACGTACTGGGTGGCACACCAGATCGAGGTCATCGTCCGCCGGACGCGTTTCCTGCTGCGCAAGGCCGAGGAGCGGGCCCACATCCTGCGCGCGCTGCTGAAGGCGATCGACAGGATTGACGAGGTGATCGCGCTCATCCGGGCAAGCGCGTCGGCCGCCGAGGCCCAGCAAAGCCTGATCGATCTCCTGGAGATCGACGAGATCCAGGCACGCGCCATCCTCGACATGCAGCTGCGCAAGCTTGCCGCGCTCGAACGCCAGGCGCTTGTCGACGAGTACGACGAGCTGATGACGCAGATCGCCGATTACACCGACATCCTCGGCTCGCCGGCGCGTCAGCGGCAGATTGTCGGCGATGAGCTAGACGAGATCGTGGACAAGTTCGGGGACGATCGCCGAACCAAGATCATCCCGTACGACGGCGACGTGTCCATGGAGGACCTGATCGCCGAGGAGGATGTCGTCGTCACGATTACCCGGGGCGGATACGCGAAGCGGACAAAGACGGATCTCTACCGCGCGCAGCGGCGCGGCGGCAAGGGAGTGCGCGGGGCGCAGTTGCGCCAGGACGACATCGTCGAGCACTTCTTCGTCACGACCACTCACCATTGGATCCTGTTCTTCACCAACAAGGGCCGCGTCTACCGCGCCAAGGCGTACGAGCTTCCAGAGGCGGCCCGCGACGCCCGCGGCCAGCACGTGGCCAACATGCTCGCCTTCCAGCCGGACGAGCACATCGCCGAGGTGCTCGACCTGCGCGATTACGAGATCGCGCCGTACCTTGTGCTCGCCACCAGCGGTGGGCTGGTGAAGAAGTCGCGGCTGACCGAGTTCGACTCGCCGCGGTCGGGCGGCATCATCGCGATCAACCTGCGCGACGACGACGAGGTCATCTCGGCCAGGCTGGTGAATCCAGAAGACGATCTGCTGCTGGTGAGCCGCCGCGCCCAGGCCATCAGATTCCACGCGAGCGACGAGGCGTTGCGGCCAATGGGACGCGCGACCAGCGGCGTTATCGGGATGCGATTTGTTGATGGCGACGAACTCCTGGGTACGCACGTGGTACAGGAAGACGAGGATGTGCTTGTAGCGACGGAGGGAGGCTTCGCAAAACGGACTCAGGCAAACCAGTATCCTGTGCAGAACCGGGGCGGAAGGGGTGTACTGACCGCGAAGATCGTGAACTCGCGTGGCGGTCTGGTTGGCGCCCTCATGGTCCGGCCGGAGGATGAGGTGTTCGCGATTACGTCGGCTGGAGGAGTAATCCGTACCAGGGCGGGCGAGATCAAGCGGTCAGGCCGCCAGACCATGGGGGTGCGCCTCATGAACCTGGCCCCCGGCGACAGTGTCGTGGCGATCGCCAGGAACGCAGAATCCCTGGATGACGTCGGCGGTGATTCCGCCGACGACTCCGCTGCCGCTGGTACTGAGCCCGCCGACACCGAGTGATTCCGCAAATTCCCGGCTACCGACTCGGGTCCGCCGTGCGGAGGGAGACTGACCGGTGACTTCTCCGGAGAGCGGTGACCAGGCTCCGGGCTGGGACAGCCGTCCGGATGAGAACGTTGACAGGCCCGGCGCAGCGGCCAGCAACAGTGCCTCGGCCGGTGGTGGTCTTGGAACCGGTGGTGGTTCTGGGGGTGGTGGCTCTGCGGGTGGTGGTTCTGGGGGCGGAGATGCGGTTGCGGCGGGAGGTCGGCCGGCGGTCAGGAATCGTCAGGCACGCGGCGCCAACGGGCGGTTTGTGAGGGCACGCCAGACCGCCGCGCGCGCCATAGCAGCGGACGACGCGAGCGCGTCGGGCAAGGTGACCGCCAAAGTGGAGGAGCAGGAAACCACTGTGCCATCAGCCAATGACACCGCGCGACCCGCCAATGACACCGCGCGACCCGCCAATGACACCGCGCGACCCGCCAATGACACCGCGCGACCCGCCAATGACACCGCGCGACCCGCCAATGACACCGCGCCACCAGTCGAGGACGCTACGGATGGGACGCGGGAGGTCACGGACACAATATGGTCCCAGAATGGGGCTGACCCCGTGAATGCGCCGCTGCCCGCGGGTACGTCCAGGACGGGAGGCGGTGGCTCGCAGGCTGCCGTGCCTGCGTGGAAGCCCGAAGCCGACGCGATCGCTCCCACGCCGGGATTCCCGGAGGAGGTCAAGGTGGATGGCCGCACATCGGCGGGGCGATGGCCACAAGACCCACCAGGCACTGACGGCAAGCGTCCGGCTGCGCGAGTGCCGCCGCTGCCCGCCGACGTGATCGCGCCCTCGTCGCGCCGAGCGCGGCCCGCCTCAGCCACGCCACCGGCAGGTTCACCCGTGCAGTCCGCGGCCGTGCCGACGCTGGACGCTCCGGCATCTGCGCCACCGCCTGCCCCGCCGGGCCCGCCACCGCCTGCCCCGCCACCGCCTGCCCCGCCGGGCGCGTCAAGGCCTGCGCCGTCTGGTGCGTCGGCGCCGCCGGATACGCCGGCTCCGTTCGCAGCTTCCACGCCGTTCGGCGTCCCCATGCCGCCGCCGGGAATTCCGATTCCGCCTGCTGGCGAGCCAGTGCACATCGACGCCCCGCCCGCCGCTGCGACGGCGGGTCCGCCAGGTGCCAGAACCGTGCCGGGTGGCCCGGTGCCGGGTGGCCCTGTGCTGGGTGGCCCTGTGCTGGGTGGCCCTGTGCTGGGTGGCCCCGTGCCGGGTGGCCCCGTGCCGGGTGGCCCCGTGCCCGGCGGTGCCGAGCCGGGGGGTGCCGAGCCGGGGGGTGCCGAGCCCTCGGGTGCCGAGCCGGGGGCTGTGCCCGGCGGTCCCGTGCCCTCGGGTGCCGTGCCCGGGGGTTCCGTGCCCGGGGGTTCCGTGCCCGGGGGTTCCGTGCCGGGAAGCGAGGTGCCGGGAAGCGAGGTGCCGGGAAGTGAGGTGCCGGGAAGCACCGGGCAAGGGGGCCCTGCATGGGCTGCGCCTGGCCGGCAAGTCGGCTGGCTCGACGCAGGCTCCGGGACCAAGGAGGCCCGGACTCGCGGTCGGCCGCCGCGGCAGCCCAATGTCGGCCGTGGACAGGCAAGCGCCGCTCAGGGACAGGTAAGGGCTCCGCGCCGGGCGCAGCTGGCGGTGGTGCGGATCGAACCGTGGTCGGTCATGAAGTTCAGCTTCGTGATCTCCCTAGTGTGCTTCATCGTGCTGTTCGTCGCCGTGGCCGTGCTCTATGGTGCCCTCGCCGGGCTCGGTGTCTTCGACTCGCTCCAGAAGACCATCCAGACCGTGACGTCGGGCCAGGGATCGAGCGGGGTAAGCGCCGTGACCTGGTTCTCCGCCTCGCGCATCCTTGGGTACACGGGGCTCATCGGGGCCGTGAACGTGATCTTGATTACCGCTCTCTCGACCGTTGGCGCGGTCCTCTACAACGTCGCCTCGGATCTGATCGGCGGCGGCATCGAGGTGACGCTGCGGGAGACCGAGTGACGGCGTCAGCGGTCCGACCGGGTGAGTGGCGGAGCACGGGTCGGGGCAGGTTGCCGGCGGAGACCGCCCTGGCGGAGACCAGCTCGTTCGTGACCCGCGCAGACCGGCCCGTTCGGGTCCCGCTGAACCCCGTTTCTCGCTGGCCCGCCGGATGCGGTAATCTTCAGCAGCGTTTGGTACTTATGGGCCTGTAGCTCAGTCGGTTAGAGCGCGTCCCTGATAAGGACGAGGCCGATGGTTCAAGTCCATCCAGGCCCACAAATTTTTCCTGGTCTTCCGTTGGCTTCGATGTACCCGGGTGCCTGCCCAGGGGAACGGCCCATGGAACCCCCGCCCCGGTGCTTGGTCAGCGGGCGACCCGGCGCCGGGCACGTGGATCGGCGGCTGGATGGACTAGCGCAACGGCATGCAGACGATGTCACTGGACGGCACGAGCGGCGGCGAACCGCTGCGCGGCCTGGACGCGCGCCGGCCTCCGCACGGTCATCTACGTCAACATCTTCCCGAACATCCTGCTGAGCCTGCACCCCGACTACGTGATGACGCACAGGCTCGTGCCGCTCGCGGTGGATCGCACACGGATCGAGTGCACGTTGCGTTGCTGGCCGGCGAGCTCCACGCGCAACTCACGGAAGAACCACTCGGCCACGTTCTCCCGCATATAGCCTCGCCCGCCAAAGACCTGACCGCGGCCGGCTACCCGCCCCGCCATTTCAGATGAGAGCAGCTTTGCCGTTGAGCATTGCGGACCTCCTGGGTTGACTGAATGTTCAGTCTAGAAACCTGGTACCTTCGGGACACGGGCACAGGGCTCGATCGCCAGACTTGATGATCGGAGACGACGACCGGAGACTGGTGCCCGCGGGACTGGATTGGGCGAGGATGTCACCATGGATGTGCATGCTGACGTGAACGGCGGTACGGGTGACCAGCGCCGTGAGCAGATGCTCCGTGCGGCGCTCGACGTCATCGTGGCGCGCGGTTTCGCGGAGACACGGATCGCCGACGTCGCGGAGTGTGCGGGAACCAGCCCTGCGCTTGTCATCTATTACTTCAAGACCAAGGACCAGTTGCTGACAGATGCCATCCGGTACTCGGAGGACAGCTGGTACGCCGAGGGCCAGCGGCGGATGGCCGCGATCTCGACGGCGGCGGGCAAGCTCGAGGAGATCATCGCCATGAGCTGCCTGCCGGAAGCCGATACGGAGCCGGCTGGATCGTGGCTGCTCTGGCTGGACTTCTGGACCCAGGCTGCGCGGCACGCCGAGGTCGCGAGCGTACGGCAGAAGGCCGACGAACGGTGGCGGGAGACGATCAAGTCGCTCGTGCTTGCGGGCCAGGATGCGGGCGAATTCCACGCGGTGAACGCCCTGGACTTCGCGGTCAGTTTGTCCGCGCTGCTCGACGGGCTCGCGATCCAGATCGCCCTCGCGGATCCCGCGGTGGACGCATGGCGCGCCTTCGAGCTGAGCATGCGTTTTGCCGCGCAGCAGCTTGGTTTCGAATGGACCGGGTCGCAGCGCGGCGGCGTGGCGCGCCGTCAGCGGTCCGGGCACCCTGATGCCCGTGGCGCCGGTGCCGGGCAGTGACCGTGGAGGCCCGCGCCCTGGCGTGGGTAAGCAGGGGAGCGGGGATGGCAAGGAGGTCGCCGGGTGCCTGGTGGAAACGTTCAGCTGGTCTCGCTGACTGTGGAGCGCCTGGTGTTCCGGGGTCGGCAACCCAGATCATGCTGCGGCTCGCGCCAGGTGCGCAGCTGCGGGCGCTCGTGCAGAACGACGGTGCACCTGGTGAGGTTGCGCCGCGAACCCCGGTGCACGTTTTTCTTGCCCCGGAAGCGCCACGCGTCCTGGGCGGATAAGGCGATCAGGCGCCCGCTCCAGCGGAGCACCCGCTCGCGGTCAGCTTACTGACGGTAATTGGAGTGCTGAGATGCTCGGTTACGTAACGGATCCGCCCGCGCCCGCGGGGATCATCAGGCGCGAACTGCCTGAGCCACAGCCCGGCGAGCACGACGTGGTCGTGGAGGTGGCCGCGTACTCGATCAACCGCGGCGAGCTGACCCTGATCGAAGGGCGACCGGATGGCTGGACCCCTGGCCAGGACGTCGCTGGCGTGATCGCCGCGCCCGCGGCGGATGGGACCGGGCCCACTGTCGGTACCCGTGTCGTGGGACTCGCCGACCAGGGCGCGTGGAGCGAGCGGGTGGCCGTACCGACACATCGCCTCGCTGCACTGCCAGACTCCGTCTCGTTCGCGGAGGCCGCGGCACTGCCCGTGGCAGGGCTGACGGCCCTGCGCGGGCTGCGCACAGGCGGCTCGCTGCTCGGCAGGCGCGTGCTGATAACCGGCGCGAGCGGCGGCGTGGGGACGTTTGCCGTCCAGCTCGCACGCATCGCGGGCGCGGTGGTAACCGCGCAGGTCAGCGGACCGGCCCGGGTCGCCGCAGTGAGCGCGCTCGGCGCCAGCGAGGTGCTCACCGACATCGGACCCGACGCGGGCCCGTTCCACCTGGTCCTTGAGGGCGTCGGCGGCCAGGTCCTGACCGCAGCGGTGCGGCGCCTGGCCACCGGTGGCGTCGCGACCGCCTATGGCGTCGCCAGCGGCCAGCGCAGCGACGTCGCCTTCCACGACTTCGCCCAGGGAGCGCCAGGTGCACGCCTTGAGGGTTTCTTCGTCTACAGCACCGGCGAGAAAACGTTCGGCCGGGACCTTGCGACGCTGGCGCTGCTCGTCGCGGAGAGCAAGCTGTTGCCGCAGATTGCCGCCCCCCGTGATTGGAGTGCTACGCCAGAGGCCGTAATGGCCCTGCGGAGGCACGAGGTCACAGGAAAGACCATCCTGGTCAGAGACTGATCCGCACCGTCACGCTCCACTTGCGGACTCCACCGTCACACACTCCACCGTCGCACTCCACCGTCACATACCACCGTCACACACCGGCGATGGTGGTGAGCACTTGACGTCCTTCGACGCGCCCGCCCCGGGTCATCCAGCGGTAGCCGACGGGACCGGCGGTTGCCGCGGCCGCCCGTGTGGCGGCGTCTGTGGCGACCTGCGCACTGGAACGGGCCGAAAATCTCGGATGCCAAGCCAGGGTCAGCCGGTGCACACTGGGCCGCGGGGAGGTCGCCGCAGTGGGCCACGTCGAAGTCGCGCATATCAGCCACACCCTGCCGGACGGGAGGGTGCTGCTCGACGGCGCCTCGTTCCGGATCGGCGAGGGCGTCACCGCGGCGCTCGTAGGCCCCAACGGTGCGGGCAAGACGACCCTGCTGCGGCTGATCTCGGGCGACCTGCCCATTCAGACGGGCACGATCGGCCGCAGCGGCGGCCTCGGGGTCATGCGGCAGTTTGTTGGCGGGTATCGGGCCGTCGGGGTCCGGGGTGTCCCCGGGGTAGACGGCGGCTCCCCGGGTCAGCAGAGCGTGGGCAACCGGGACGCATCGACCGTGCGCGACCTGCTCATGTCGACCGCGCCCCCGCGAGTCCAGGCGGCAGGCAAGCGGCTGGACTCGGCCGAGCTCGCGATGATGGAGTCCGACGACGAAGCTGTCGCGATGGCCTATGCGACCGCGCTCACCGATTGGGGAGACGCGGGCGGCTACCAGGCTGAGGTGCTGTGGGACGCCTGCTGCACGGCCGCGCTCGGCGTGCCCTACGAACGGTGCCGCTGGCGCGAGATTTCGACGCTGTCGGGCGGTGAGCAGAAACGTCTCGTGCTCGAGGCGCTGCTGTCCGGGCCCGACGAGGTGCTGCTGCTTGACGAGCCGGACAACTACCTGGATGTGCCAGGCAAACGCTGGCTGGAGGAGCAGTTGGCGGCCACACCTAAGACCGTGCTGCTTGTCAGCCACGACCGCGAACTGCTTGCCAACGCCGCCCAGCGGATCATCACTGTCGAATCGGGCGGCACGTGGGTGCACGGCGGCGGATTCGCCGGCTACGCGCAGGCACGGCGGGACCGGATCGACCGGCTCGATGAGCTGCGGCGCCGGTGGGACGAGGAGCACGCCAAGCTCAAGACACTGGTCGTGACCTTGCGGCAGAAGGCGTCGTACAACTCCGGCATGGCATCGCGGCTGCATGCCGCGGAGACACGACTGCGCAAGTTCGAGGAGGCGGGACCACCCGAAGCCGCTCCAAGGGAGCAGAACGTCCGCATGCGCCTGCGCGGCGGGCGGACAGGAAAGCGGGCCGTGATCTGTGAGCAGCTCGAATTGACAGGCCTGATGATGCCGTTCGACTGCGAGATCTGGTACGGCGAGCGCGTCGCCGTGCTTGGCTCCAACGGTTCAGGCAAGACCCACTTCCTGCGGCTGCTCGCGGGTGACGACGTGCCGCACAGTGGGACGGCGCGGCTCGGCGCGCGGGTGGTTCCTGGCCTGTTCACACAGACGCACTCCAGGCCCGATCTTGCCGGGCGCAGCCCAGTGGAGATCCTGGTCACTGAGCACGCGCTGCTGATGAACGAAGCCATGTCGGCGCTCGCACGTTACGAGCTGAACGACTGCGGGCGGCAGCCGTTTGGGACATTGTCAGGTGGCCAGCAGGCGAGGCTGCAGATTCTGCTGCTCGAACTCGCCGGCTCGACGCTCCTTCTGGTCGACGAGCCGACGGACAATCTGGATCTGGTGAGCGCCGAAGCGCTGCAACAGGGGCTGGGGTCCTATCAGGGCACTGTTGTGGCGGTCACGCACGACCGGTGGTTCGCTCGTGCGTTCGACCGTTTCCTTGTCTTCGGCGCTGACGCGTCCGTCTACGAGGCGGACGAACCGGTGTGGTCCGAGGCGCGCGTGACCGGTTCGCGCTGAGCGGACCTGTCGCGCGGGCAGGGAATTGCCCGCGAGCTTGCTAGGCTGCTGGCAGTTCATGGAGTCGGCTGCGGCTCCATACGGGCACGCTCAGAAATAGTCGAAGTGGAGGGATCCGCATGGTGAAGAAGTTGCTCATCCTTGCAATGGTCGGTCTCGGCGCGTTCGCCGTATGGAGGAAGGTCCAGTCCGACCGGGCCGAGCTGGATCTTTGGTCCGAAGCCACAACGGGTGACGAGAGCTGACACTCCTGCGGGGTTCTCCGCCTGCCGTGCCACCGCAGGCTCCGGTGAAGCGTGGGCAGCATGAGAGCCCCGACGGCACGCCGAAGATCAGGGCCATGATGCCGCTGGGTCAGGGAGGCGATCGGGTGAGCCGCACGCCGCCGGTGACGATGGTGTGCGTTGACCTTTTCGGGACGACCGTCGCTGATGACGGCATCGTGGAGAGGGCCTTCACCGAGGCGATCGGAACGCAGGGAATCGTCACAGGCACCGCAGCGTACGCGCGGTGCATGGTCCAGGTGCACCGCGCACAGGGCGAGGCGACCATTGACGTCTTCCGAAAGATGTTCCCCGGCAACGAGGCGCGCGCGCAGGTGACGAACCTCGCCTTTGAGCGGTCCTTCGGCGCTGCCATCGACCGGCTCGGCCTGTCGGCGCTGCCCGGGGTAGAGACGACGATCGACAAGCTGACCGGCGCGGGCGTGCGGCTGTGCCTGTTCGCCGGCATCGGGCGCGGGCTGTTCGGCCGGATCCTCGACACCCTGGGCTGGTGGGACCGGGTGGATCTCGCGCTGGGTACGGACGACGTTTCCCGTGGCTGCCCATGGCCAGACCTGGTGCTCACGGCGGTGCTGCGCCTCGGCATCACCGACGTCCGTGAGGTGGCAGTGGCGGGTGGCACTGAGAGTGCGATCCTGTCCGGATGCCGTTCTGGCGCCCAGATCATCGCTGGTCTGCGGACCGGGGCGCACAGGGAGGACAAGCTCCGGAAGGCTGGCGCCACCCACCTGATCGACAGCATCGCGGACCTGCCTGATCTGTTCATCGCCTGAGGCGCACGCCCGGCGGGCTTCGGTTGCCGGCCGCGCCGCCGATACCCTTGGAGAGACGTCACGCGGGGCTATAGCTCAGCTGGAAGAGCACCTGCTTTGCAAGCAGGGGGTCAGGGGTTCGAGTCCCCTTAGCTCCACTCAGGAGGTCTTCACGTTTGACCTGGTCTTATCTTCACGTTTGGGTCTGACACTTCCGCGTCCTGGGCTGTCTGGGCGGGGAATGATGTTGCCGGGCCGAGGATGATCTTGAGAATGGCTCGTTCAGCCTGACTGAGGCAGCACGGGGTTGGTTCATGGTGCCGGAGGACGTGGATGGCGCTGTATGGCTGCGCTTGCGGGGTAGTTGCGTCTGGTTATGGCGGTGCCGCGGCGAGGCTGGTGAGGGTTTTGCGGCGCCGGCGGCGGGTTTTGGGCGGCAGCCCGGCTGCGGCTCGCTGTGCGTTGGTGGCCTGGCGGGTGGTGTAGGCGGCGATGATGCGCTGGTTGCGCACGGCGAGCATGCAGGCGAGCCATAGCGTGATCGGGGTCAGGCCCATGAGGCGGCACCAGCCGCGGGAGATGTCGTTGCTGGCGGGGTCTTTGGCGGTGGCGAAGGTCCGTTCGGCGGCGGTGCGGCGGGTGTAGGACCGGCGGTGCGCGGCGGAGGGGTAGTCGTGTTTCTGCGCGGTCTTCGCGCAGACGTCGGGGGGGACGGTGAGGGTCTGCTGGGCACAGCAGGCCGGGGGGTGCTGGGGCGGGGTAAGGATCTCGGGCCGCTGCCGGTCGCGGGCCATCGACGCAGGCCGCAGCGGGCAGCGGATCTTCCCCGCGACGGCGGGGCACATCACCCGGTGATACCCGTCGGGATCATCGGCGGTGATCCAGCCGAGCTTGTACCGGGCGGTCTCGGCGGTCTGCTGGTCGTGTGTGGTCACCTGGCCTGGGGTGGCGTCGCGGGCGAGGGGGCCGAGTTCCAGTAGCGGGCGGGGGGTGGCAGGGCAGTACAGGTTGCCGTTAGCGATGATGGCGCCGTGGTGGGTGCCATGGGGGCCGCGGTCGTCGGGGTGGAGATCCTGGATGAGGGCGGCGCCGGCGGCGCGCAGCGGAACCGCCCAGCCCCCGGCGGTGCGGTGGGCGTAGCCGGAGTCGGCTAGCACGTCACCGAGCGGGACGCCGTCGGCGGGCATCCGCTGCAACACGGGGACCATAGCCCGGGCCGGGTCGGTGTGACAGGAGGTGAGGGTCATCCGGCGGGCCAGCTCGGGCACGGGCGGGCCGCGCTCTTCGGCGGCCATGGTGGCGGCGGAGAAGTAGTAGCCGTAGAACAGCTCGCTGTGCTGGCCGGGTCCGCCGCCCTTGCGGTGGCCCCAGGAGGCCTCGGGATCGGCGCAGTCGCTGGTGTCATGGGGCGGGGGCCGGGAGAAGGTTTCCACGTCACTCCAGTCCACCGCCAGCGCCCGGGTCGCGTCCTTGTGCTTGGCGGGGATGCTGGCTTCCAGCAGATCGTCGCAGATGGCGGCGAGGGCATCTGATGGGGTGCCGTCGGGAGTGTCTTTTTCCAGTGCCCTGGCGACCAGGCCGAAGGTGCGCTCGGTCTGCCGGTAGGTGAGCAGGTGCGGGCCGTGTTTCCAGTCGGTGAGCACGCCGAGCCGGACCTGGTCACCGGCGGGCAGAGCGGTTAGCGCGGCGTGTACCCGGGTCAGGTGCGCGGGCCGGTCATCGGCCAGGGCCAGCTTCATGCCCAGCAGCAGGGTGCGCACCCGCAGTTGCCGGGGCCGGACCCCGGTGGGCAGCAGCGCCTCGATCCGCGGTGCGGCCTGAGCGCGGTCGATGCCTTCTTCCAGGGCGGGGGTGACCGGGCTGTTCACTGCGTACCGCCGAGCAGCCGCACCGCGTCGGCCTCGCTGCCGGGGTCGAGGATGGCGACGATGTCGCCCAGCCGCTGCGAGCAGGTGATCCCGGCGGCGTGCATGAATGTGGCCAGGCCGAGCAGCTGGGCGCAGTCACCAAGCCAGGTTGCGCGCAGCCGGCTGGTGTCCAGCCGGGGCAGGCCGGTTCCGCCGTCCAGCGCGCAGATCAGCGGGGTGGTCACGTTCTTGCGCGCCGGATCGGTCCCGCCGGTGACCAGGTGATCACCGGCGAACTCTGCCGAGGCCAGCAGCACGTCGTGGTAGCGGGCCAGGACCGGCACCACCCGCGGCCGGTTCCCGCGGACGGCCACGACGACCCCGCCGGACCGGCAGGTGATGTCGCTGCCGCGCACCCCCCGCAGTCCGGCGCGGATCAGCCCGGCCCCAGCGCCCAGGCAGATCAGCCCGCTCACGCGCATCCGCCGCGCCAGGGTGGGCTGGGCATCCGCAAGCGCCAGGTAGCCGGCGATCTCCGCCTCGCTATACGGAGCCTTGGACCGTTCCCGCGGCAGCGGCACCGCCACCGGGTCAAGGCCCGGAACCACGTGCCGGGCCAGGAACCGCAGGTTCGCCCGCAGCGTGCGCCGCGCAGGCGCGGATAACCCGGGCGCGGTCACGGCGAACCGCTCAATCACCGACGGGTGCAGCAGCACCTGCGGGACCGGCTCCAGGCCCAGCGGGATCGCGAAGTCAGCGAGCCTGCCCGCAGCCCACAGCAAATTCTTGGCCCGGCCGGGGCTGCCCGGCGCCACCCCGGCTACCACCGCCCGGGCGAAGCCCGCCGCACGCGGCGATACCGACGACGGCTGCCAGCCCGCGATATACGCGGCCACATCGCGTCCCGGCGTCCACATGACGCCTCCCGTGTCACGCTTACCACAGGAGTTTACTGCGGACAGCCGTCACGGCTGCGGACGTGAGACGGTGTGCCGCATGGAGATCAGCGCAGCCCAGCGGGCGGCCCGGGACCGGATCGCCGCCGAGCTCGCCACCGCGGATTTTGCCCTGCCCGGCACCCTCACCGTCCGCGCCTACGCCTGCGGCAAGCGCAACTGCCGCTGCCATGCCGACCCGCCCCAGCTGCACGGACCCTACGCCGAGTGGACCCGCAAGATCGGCGGCAAGACCGTGACCCGCCGGCTCACCGAAGCTGAGCTCGCCGACTACCAGCCGCTATTCGAGAACGCCAGGAAACTGCGTGCCCTGCTCGCCGAGCTCCAGCACCTCACACTGGCGATCGTTGAAGCCGTTCCCAGCCTGCAACCATGAGGCACCCAAGGACGGTGTGGGCCCACCCCGCTTAACCTGTGGGCGCCCGTCGCCTCAGCACCCATTCACCCAGCTCAGGCTCAAACGTGAAGACCTCACTCAGAGGTCTTCACGTTTGACCTGCTCTTATCTTCACGTTTGGGTCTGACAGTTTGAGGGGGCTGTGGCGGCTCGGGCTGTGGCCGGGCCCAGCGAGGGTCTTTCGGGACGAGAGTGAGCGTCTCGAAGTACCACGCGGTGGTCTCGAATAGCGACTCGTCCGGCCAGAAGGTGATCGTCGTCCCGGTCTCGTCCGTGGGCTTGCCCCGGACGACAGGACCGGAGCTGTTCGGGGCGTCAGGTGGCCTGGCTGGGGGCATGCGGGGTCGCCAGAGCGAGGCGGGGGCGGTGGTCGGCGCTGCGGGGTTCTGTGCGGGGTGTGCCGGGTGGTTATGGCGGGGTGGCGAGGCTGGTGAGTGTCTTGCGGCGCCGGCGGCGGGTTTTTGGCGGGAGGCCGGCGGCGGCCCGGTGAGCGTTCTGGGCCTGGTGTGCGTCGAAGGCGGCCAGGATGCGCTGGTTGCGGACGACGAGCAGGCAGCCGGTGAACAGGGTGATCGGGGTCAGTCCCATCAGGCGGCACCAGCCGCGGCTGATGTCGTTGCTGGCGTGGTCTTTAGCGGTGGAGAAGGTCCTTTCGGCGGCGGGGCGCCGCGCGTAAGAGTACCGGTGCGCCTGGGACGGGTAGTCGTGTTTCTGGCGCGGTCTTGGGAAAGCGCCGGGATAAACCGGCATGGAGGAGGAGATGGAAGAGCTCTACGTCGAAGGGCTAGCGACCCACGGCGGCCCTCAGCCATGCGTCGACGACCCGCAAGGGCGTGGCGAAGCGTTGGCAGGGGCACGTGCAGGCCGGGATATTGAGCCGCGAAATCACAACGACCGGGGCGCCGACGCTGTTCAAGAGGTGGAAGGCAACATCGTCGGCGGCGCTATGCGCGAGCCGCTGGCGGGCCCCGCGCGGTCGGAGAACCATGGCATGTGCGGAACCTCCGTGCGCGAGAACCGGGAGAGCCCACGTCCGCCCGTCCTGCCTGGTCAGCGGGCGGGCCGCTCAGGGAACGCCGAGGCGGTAAGCCTGGGATGAACGGGCATGGGCAGTCGGATCGCTTCGTAGTACCTGCGAACTCGCCGAACAAGGCCACGGCCGCGGAGGCGGGGGAGGAAAGGGAGCGAGCCAAGGGGAACACGGCCAGCGAAACACGCCCCGGACGCAGCGCCGGGCCTGGCGTGTCAAGTGAGCTGGACCGTGTGCGGCAAGTGGCACAACGGGATAAGGAAGCGCGGTTCACGGCGCTGCTGCACCATGTCAGCCTGGAGCGGCTGGTGATGGCCTACTGGGCGCTGAGCCCGAAGGCCGCGCCGGGAGTGGACGGGGTGACGTGGCAGGACTACGGGCAGGACCTGGTGGTCAACCTCCGGGACCTGCACGACCGGGTTCACAGCGGGCGCTACCAGGCGCGGCCGTCTCGGCGGGCGTACATCCCGAAGGCGGACGGGCGGCTGCGGCCGCTGGGCATCGCCACGGAGGTGGCATAGTGCCGCGTCATCCAGTGATCCTTTGGGTTTCGTCGTCGTCACCCATCGTTGGCCCTCACCTGCGCTGGCCCAGGTCAGACAGCCATGTCCACGATCTTTGCATGCAGGGGGTCAGGGGTTCGAGTCCCTAGCCACACGCAGGTCAGAGGAATTTTTCGCTCATGTGAGCGACCTCCTTGAGTGGCGTACTGCAGCAAAGTACCGCAGTAGGCACCCATCGCTCATCGAGTGAGCTATAAAACGGTGAGGGTTCGCGCATGCATGTCGAGTGCGACCGTGCCGCCCCCCGCCGCGTGGAGGTGCCGCCAGATTTCCACACGGGGCCGCCAGTGCCGCGGCCAGGTTTGGCCCGCGTGGTTTGGCGCTTTCCAGTTCGTTCGTGCCCAGTTTACCTCAATGAGTAGATTCCATTGAGTCACGCGGCGTATGGTCAATCCAGCTATTTTTACCGACTTTTCCGATTAGACCCTGCGTATCGGTCGCGGCTGATGGTTTGCGCGGTGTCAGTCCGGGGACATCACATCGTGGATGTAACGGGGGAACAGCGATTCGTCTAGCTTGATCCAGCTATTCTGGTATGCGCAAACTCGTGTTTGTGCACTCCATTCTTGCGCAAAGTCCGCGTACCGGCTTGCGTTCTTGGCGATTGCCATGGGTCATCTCTAGCCGATGCTAGATCTCTCACCTTCTCCGTGCGGCGAAATACCTTTATCGACACGCCAACTTCACGGGGAACGAGCAAAAGGAAAGGAGAAAGACACGCCATGGATACAAAACGGGTGATGGCGAAGGCCGCCTCGGCCGCTCTGGCGCTCACCGCAGCGGGCGCGGCACTGGCGGCCACCGGGTCGGCCGCGTCAGCCGGTGCGATGCCGCCCCCTCCGCCCACTCCCGGTACGATCTTCGGGTGCGAGAATGTCAAGACGCAGGCCCTTTATATCTCTTCCTACTGCCCGGCGCCAAACTTCAAGCCCATCCTCTGGAATCAGGAGGGCCCGAAGGGGGACAAGGGAGACCCGGGACCCGCAGGACCGCAGGGGGCTACAGGGAATCCAGGGAATCCAGGGAATCCAGGGAATCCAGGACCTCAAGGACCTCGAGGACCTCGAGGATTTACATGCTGGATCGTCGGCCCAGGGCCAAACGGACTTCAGGGGCCGAAGGTTGCAGCGCCACCTCCACCACCTCCACCTAAATGTCTTCCGCCATGCTCCGTCCTCATCCCAGGGCCAAACGGACTTCAGGGGCCGAGGGATGCAGCGCCACCTCCGCCACCTCCACCACCTCCACCTGTATGTGTTACGCCGCCTCTGCCGCCTCCGGCGCCGTAATGTCCATACGGCGGCCTGGTTCTGGCGCCTTCTAACCGCACGTTGGGGGACCCGGCTTTTGGGCCGGGTCCCCCAATTGTGCAGTAGGCATGCGAGGCGTAGGGTGCTGCGAATCCGCTCAAGCGAGTGAAGGAGGGTAAAGTCGCCACAGCGAAGGCAGCGGACTGAGCCCGACACCAACAACATCTAAGGCAGAAGGCTCCTCAGCGTCCATCGAGGAACACGGTGAGATCGGCAAACCGGCATGCCACTACCAGCGGCCAGCCGTCCCGGGACCATTGAACATGAGAACATGACGTTGCACGTTGCACACGTACTACATGAAGTGGAGTTCACACAGTCACGGATCACCGGCACCGGGCGTTCCTACCGCCGGTGCTGCCTGCGGTGACTGAATGATCCCGGGTTTCGTGCACACCTCCTTCGCTGGGAAGGAAGATGGCACGATGCTACGCAGGTATGGCCAGGAGACCAATGCGAAGGCCATCCGGCTGGTGCGGGACCACGTTGGTGGCTACGAGTCGGAGTGGCCGCGATGTCGGCGATCTCCGCGCGGCTGGGGATGAGCGCGGAGACTTTGCGCAAGTGGGACCGCCAGTCCGAGATCGACGCCGGTGAGACGCCAGGGGTTCCGACGGAAGCGGCGCGGGAGATCCGGGAGCTGAGGCGCAAGAACGCTGAGCTGGAGCGGACCATTGTGCGGCCAGGCCGCTGTCACGGCGGGCGCTGTGGGATATTGCGTCACCGGGAACTGGCCGGGATTTTGCGAGCCCGACGAGCGGGGCCGGCGGGCACCGGAATCGCTGTATGGCAGCCTGAAGATCCTGCGGAGGCCGAGGCCAGCGCTGCGCCGGGAAGGCAGAGACGAGCATCGTACGGCTCATAACGCAGCGACGGCTGACCGGTGCCTCCGGGGGCACTCCGCCGGCTAGGGCTAGCGGGCGAGCGAGTGGCCGCTGGGCATCGCGACGGACGATTCATACTGCCCCTCCTGCAATCGCGTGTCGGGATGTTCGGGCGTGGTCCCCGTTTCCACCGCCCGGGCGAAGCCCGCCGCATGCGGCGATACCGACGACGGCTGCCAGCCCGCGATATACGCGGCCACTCCTCGCACCGGTGCCTGATCCCCGGGTGCGGGCCTGCTGCCGGGCGGTTCATGGCAGCGGTTGTTGCACGACGCCGGCGATGACCGTGGTCACGACCTTGCGGACGGCTCCAGCCTCCGGCGGGGTGCCTTCCCGGCCGGCGAACAGCAGGTGCCCGGCCCCGATCAGCGTGGGCGCGAGCGTGTCGACGTCGGCATCGGCCGCGATGCGGCCCAGTTCGCGCTCGGTGGTGAGGTAGGAGGCGATCATGGCCGTAGCTTCCGTTAGTACCGGGATGCCGGCCGGTCTGGCCTGGCGCAGCCGGGCGCGCAGGTCATCCCGGGAGATGACGAGGCCGACGATCGCCACAGCGACCGACCCGAACAGGTCCGTCAGCGCGCCGGTGAGGTTGCCGGCGACGGTGCCGGTCCCGGCGGACTCGCGCAGAGCGGCGGTCTGGGTGCCGATCCGGGCGATGCGGTCCAGCACGAGCTCGGCGAGGAAGGCGTCGAAGCCGGCGAAGTGCCGGTGCAGGACGCCCTTGGCGCAGCCTGCCTCCGTGGTGACCGCCCGGCTGGTCAGCGCGTTCGGCCCGTCCCGGAGCAGGACGCGCTCGGCGGCGTCGAACAGCTGCTCGCGCGCGTCGCGGATGGCTACCCCTGTCGGCACCGTGCATCCCTCCTTCCCTTCGCGGGACCCTGCCCGGTTACGAGTGGGCGCATGCCCACTATGGTGGGCACGTGCGCACTCTACCCCCGGCGCGAGCGCCTCTTTCCGAGAACGAGCCTCATCAACACCGGCAGGTAGCGGAGTCGTTCGGCTCGGACGCCGAACGCTATGATCGGACCCGGCCCCGCTATCCCGACGCCATGGTGGACGGGATCATCGCCGCCAGCCCCGGGCCCGACGTCCTCGACGTCGGCATCGGTACCGGCATAGGAGGCCGCCAGTTCCCGGCCGGGCGCCGACGTGAACGGCGGCGGGCCCGCCGCTCAGCAGCCGGACGGAGCGGAGGATCGAATGATTGCCTTCTTCCTACTGCTGGTGATCGTGGCGATGGTGCTGGGCATCGTGGGCGTCGTCGCGAAGGGCCTGCTGTACCTGCTGATCATCGGCATTGTTGTGTTCCTCTGCGCCCTTCTCCTGGGAGCTTTGCGGATGCGGCGGCGGCCCGGAAGGGGCCAGGCCCGGTAATTGACTCGAGTCACCCTTGATTGCGTGGAGCACGCGGGATGAGCGAGACGCCGCCAGGCTATCGCCGGGCACCTGGTGTCGTCGCGCAGCGTGTTCGCTTTCTGGCGCAGCACCGCAGCGGGCTGTGCTACGGGCCCGACGGGTCAGATAGCCCCGGCCAGCCCCAGGCTGCCATTCACGATCAGGATGACCCCACCTGCCACCAGCCCAACGATGATCAGGATTCGCTGATGCGCGCGCAGCCAGCCGTCGAACGCCCTGAGCGTGCGCGTAGTCGCATCGGGCGCGATCAGGTACAGCAGCAACGGCAGCCACACGGCCAGCACATCGATCAGCACCACGAGCGCAAGCGCGATCGCTTCAAGCGTCAGGTCGGTATGCGCGGTAGCGATCACCTGCACAGCGGCGATGAAGTTCACCGATGGGTAGAAGAGCAGGACGCCGACGGTAACTGCGGTCAGCGGCGATGGCCGGGCGGTCATCCGGGCTATCCGCCCCTGCTTCGGGCTGGCGCCATCGGGAGGCGCGATCTTGGGCTTGCGCCTGGCGATGAGGATACCCGCGGCGAGTGCCGCGACGCCCAGGCCGAGGCGCAGGCCATACCGGGGCGTGCGCTCGCTAAAATGGTTCAGGCCGCCAGCGCGAATTATCAGGATGAGGGCCGTCCCCATAACCGCAGTCATGATGACCGCTCCCACCAGGTAGAACAGAACCATCTTCCTGGGATTGGCGGATCCGAGGTACACGGCCCCGATCAGCAGCGCCGTCGGATTCAGCCCGGCCAGGAACGCGAACCCAAGCGCCTCAATGAGCACGTGGCTAGCCCTTCTGCCGGCCAGTGACACGCTGATCACTGCGGACCCTGGCCGGCTGCGTTTACGCCTCTTGACCTGCCGACTGCTCTAACCCGGCGGATTCACTGGCCTGCCACAGATGGTGTGCGGAACCCCTCCCCAGCGCTACCTCCTCGACGCCTGCACGGCAACACTGGGTTCCGGTCCGCAGCGGCTGGCGGCCCTGGTCAGCCACGCCGAGCCGACTCGGGCTGTGGAGTTGTGTCGCAACGATCACCGTGCGTGCGCTTCAGGGATTGTCCTCACGGACCACATCCAGGTTGTGGAAAGACACCTCCCCATCGCAGAGGCTCGCCATCTTCCCGGCCATGGCCTGCGTCTCGGGCAGGTCGTTGTTCCGCATCGCTTCCTCATACGACGGGAAGACGATGACGTCGACGTACTTGTCGGGCTTCTCGCGGTCACGGCCCGTGAAGCCCTGGCCCGCTGTTCGCTTGCCTTCGGTCTGAGCGAGCCATGCGTCCACCAGCTTGTTGACCTCGTCAAATCGTGAGGTCCTGTACTCGATGACCTGCATGAACTTCATGAGTGTTCCCCCTCCGACGTATCTCTGTTGCAGAGCATCCCAAGGCGGTCTTCGAGCCGTCAACCGATCCCGGCACCCCGGAGTCGGGCGTGCCGGACCCGAGCGGCGAGGTCGAGCACAGCGTACGATCCGGTCAGCTCATCGCTCGACTCCCGCGCCGCCTCCAGGCTCTCCCGGGTGCACGCGGTCGTGAGCTCCGCATCCTGAAAATCCTAGGTGAGCATTGCGAGGAAGTGACCATTTTGCGATAATTTCGAGTAGTCGGCGACGACTCTGCTCCAGACCCCGGCAGTAATGAAACTACTGCGCGGGAGTGATTGCGTGGCTGCTGCATCCCCGGACATCGTCACCGGTACGCTGCCGGCTGACCGTTTGAGCCGCTTCTTTGCCAGCTTGTGCCGCCTCATCGGTTACGGCGGCCGACGCTGTTACGCGTGCCGTACGTCTTTCGTGACGCATCGTATCCCCGTTACGGGTAAGCACGTCTGTGCCAAGTGCGTTAAGTGACGGGTGCGCGAGGGTAGCCATGGGGGTTCACGGCCGCTTTTCGAGTTCGACCTCGTCGCGCAGCGGGATGCCGTAGTCGCCCACCACGGGGATCTCTGGCTTCAGGCTGGTACGGCTGTCGTCGGCGGCGCCACGATGCCCGGGCGCTGTGGTGCTGGGCGAGGAACGCCCGGGCAGCCGACTGGTCGGCGGTCTCCCGGGGACGAACCTTCATCGCAGCAACTTAACAGTGGCCGGACCCGTTGTCTGGATCCGAGAGAGGTACGGCGGCATTAACGCTGGCACCCCTGCGGGCGATGTCCCAGTTCAGCAACCGCGCTCGACACCCTCTACCGTGCAGGATTTCGATTCCTGCTATGCCAGTCGGAATGGATCGGAGTGGTGGCGTTGAGCTTCACCCGTCAGAGGTGAAGGCGGTCAGTCGGCGTCCCCGGCAGGCACCACGTCAGCGTCGTCAGCCAAAGGACGGTGGATCCTTGACGCGAGCAGATCGCGGAGTCTGATCACGCCGCGCACTTCCCAGCCTTCCACCACTGGCAGGTGGTGGAATCCGTGCACCAGCATGATCTGTGTGGCATCTTCAATCGGCGTGTCAGGGCTCACCGATTGCGGGTCCCGGCTCATCCACTCAGAGACCGTCGATCTGGTGGGGTCCTCACCCGAGGCCGTGGCCCGTAGGACGTCCCACTTGGTCAGGATCCCGGCCAGGAACGATGACTGTATGACGACGGCCGCGCCGGCCCTTGCCTTGACCATGGCGGCAGAGGTGCTCGCCATTGTGGTCTCCGGACTAACGGTCACCACGCTAGTGCGTATGAGGTCTCGCAGCGTCACCGTGGGGGTGACGCTGCTCTCGCGCGGGCTCTCAGTCATTCTCCTTGACCTCATCGAGTTCTGGGTCCCGCTGCGGAGTGGTCGGCCCTGCCAGCTTCTCCGGGAGCATCCTCGGCAGCGACCCGGCCCATGCGGAGCCGCCGGGCCACTGCTTCCATAACACCGGGACGGTGGTCGCGCCGAACTGGGCGTGGGCCCGCTCCGCGGTGATGGTGTCGGTGATCAACTCGAGGCTGTGGATCAGATCGAGGAACCGACTGTCGATATCATCCATGGCACCACCTTTCGGCGAGTGTAAGCCGGCGCTCCACGGATCCGCCATCCCCAGGCAGATACGTTCGCGTCCGCACGCGTGCGGTCTCATGTCAGCCCCAGATACCGCTGGCGGCGCCATACCGGCATGAATATCTGGGCAGCTGACCGCCGTTGCCCGCCGCGGGGCGGCTGGGCTTGTGAGACACTGAGGCCTCCGGCAGTGGCACGCCCCGTCGGCTGTGTGGTGTGCCTGGCGATTGTCCCATTTTCGGGAGAGCGGATGCGGCGCTAGGCGCGCTCCCGGGCGCTGGTAGTACTGTCGGTATCATGCCCGTTAGCAAGCTGAGTGTCAGCGTCCCGGACTGGCTAGAGCCGATCATCCGTAACGCCGCCGAACGCGAGGGCGTGAGTGTGTCGGCGTTCCTGGTCGACGCAGCCAAGACCGTGATCATCGGGCGCGAGGCGGAGGAACGGCGCCACTACGAGCAGGCCCGCGGAATCGACCGGCGCGCTCAGATAGGGGCAGCCGAGCAGGAGTTCCTGGCCGATCGCGCTAGGAGGGCCGGGCGGGTGAGGGGTGCCGCCTGACGACCCGTCTCAGGCGCGGTTCGGTGACGTGTGGGCCGTCGAGACGGCCGGGCGGGCCGACCCGCGCCTGGTCATCAGTGGCGGCCGCTACGCGTCCGCCCGTCCGGACATGGTGCTTACGGTCATCATCGACGCCCCGCCCGAGCATCCTTCCTACGCCGCCCCGGCGTCGGGGTTCCTCGGCGAGGAGATCCCGGGCGCCGGGCGCGCCCAGCTCGACCTGATTGTCGCCGTCTACCGGGACCGGCTCACGCGCAAGCTCGCACAGCTCCCCGCCGGGCGGCACGCATCGGTCGCCGGCCGGATCCGCGACCTGATTGGCCCCTGACGCTGCCAGGTCGCGCCCGCCGGTGACCAGGTGCCTTCCCCGGCGAACGCGGCTGAGGCCGCCAGCTCACACGGCTTCGCTCAGCGGCTGGTGCGGTGCGACGGGCGGTTGGGCGTCAGCCCACGCGCTGTCGAGGAACGCGCTGAGCTCGGCGGTAAGCCGGCCGGGCCGCAGCCACAGCTCGGCGATGTTATGGCTGCGGAGGAGCCGGGCGTCGGGCAACTGGCTCGCCAGGTTTTCCGCATCGCTGAACGGGTGCATCAGGCCCCGCCGGTGTCCCATTACGAGCGCCGGGGCACTGACGGACCGGCGCTGCTCAACGGTCGGAGCGATGGGCCCAAGCAGGATGCCATGCAGCACGGCGGCGAGCTCGCCCGGATCGCACGCCGCGGCATTGATGAGCGAGTCGAGCGGACCGAACCCCGATCGGGGCAGGCGCGTCGCCGCCCAGGAGACCAGCCGCGCCGCAGCCCCGGCGTTGCGGAGGCCGATCAGGAGAGGCAGGAATATGGTTACGGCCGTCGGCATTCCCCACTCGAGCACCGGCATGTCCAGGATCAGGCCGCTGACCCTTTCTGGTGCCGCCACCGCGGTCAGCAGGCTCACATCGGCGCCCAGCGAGACACCCCCGAGGACCGCCTTGTCGACGCCCAGCGTGTCGAGAAGGCAGATCACCTGCTGGACGTGAAGGTCCATCCGATGGGCGGCAGGATCGCTGGGCTTGTCACTGTGGCCATGACCCAGGAGGTCGAGCAGCACGACCCGGTTGCCATGAGCGGCGAGTGACTGGGCCAGGCCACGGCCGAGGTTGGCGTCGAGCAGCAAACCGTGCAGCCACAGGAGCACCCTGTCGCCTGAACCGTAGACCTCGTAACTCAGCTCGTGCTCACCGTAAGGCAGCACATGCCGGGTGTGGCTTACGCCGCCGGCGCGCTCAATGCTCACCACGCCCGCCTTCTGACTGTGATCCACTACCGCGCTCAGGCCAGCACCGTGCCACGCGGCCGCACGCTCCGGCTCGTGCCGATCGACCATGCTGTCGCGTGTAACCCCGCGCTCATCGTGGGGCCCGCGCACCCCCGCCGCGTAAGCAACTCTGTCACCACCACCACCGAACGGCCCTTTGAGCACCTTGGAGAGCCCGCTTTTGCCCACCGTCACGTGCACGACTTTCCCCTCATGTCCGCCCGTTGCACAGCGCAGCCCCAGTCTTCGGGCGCGCCCCCTGCTCGCGTTCTGTTAGAGACAGAGCACGCAGTTGACCCGCTGATACATCTGCGATAGGGGTAATCGGCGCCGGTGGCGGCGAGCGAGAATTCGCTGAGCTGGTTTCCGGTCGGTTTACTGAGTCATTAATCCGTCGGCAGCACGCCGAGCTCGGCGGCAATCCGCTCGATACCGCAACCGCTCCGGGCAAGCTCCGGGCACGCCAGCACTATCCGCACCCGCAAATAGACTTATGACACACAGATCAGCCCCCACGGCCGCTCGTTGCTGCGTGTGATGACGATGGTGGCACGCCGATCCCCGTGCAGGTTGAGGCGGCGGCGAATCTGCTCCACGTCTCCCGCGAGTCCGCGGCGCCTGATGTCGACGGCGCCGATGCCGAGAGCGCGCGCCCGCTGAGCGAATCGCTTTTCATTCCAGGGCGCGGATTCCAGGATCCGCAGGCTCCGGGCAAACGGGGTGTCGCACCGGCTGTCGGCGGAAAGAAACGCGATCCTAGGGTCGATCTTCCAGGCATCCAGCTGCCGGGCCAGCTCTTCCACCAGCCCTGCGCGGGTGATGGCCGGGCTTGGGTCGAGCAAGAACTGGCCCGGCGGGGCCACCGGCACGTCGGCTCCGGGCGCCGCGGTCAGCGTGCCCCCGAACGGGAGCACGGTAGCCCGGCGGCAGGTTGTGGCGAGCGCCGGGGACCAAAGCAAGGCTTCCTTCAGGTCGCGGCCGACGGCGACGAACTCGGCTTCCCAGCCGGCTGGAACCATTCCGTGCGGCAGTCCGGGAGCGGCCTTTATCCCGACCGCGGGCACCCGGCCGGCCAGGTCCAGGCACCATCGCAGCGGCGGCTCGCTGCGGCCGGGCCGCAGGCGGTTGGCGCCGGCCCGGCGGGCCGGGTCGGCAAAGACCGCGTGCACTCCGTTCAGCGGGACCTCTCGGACATCGGCGCAGACAGCGATCAGGTCGCACGCAGCGCCGTAGACCTCTGCGTTGTGCCGGGTGAACCGCAGGCTCAGCCAGTCGCGGTCGATCGCCAGAACGCGGCGGCCGGCGCCCAGGGCGATCAGGTTGCCCCCGATGCCGCAGCAGAGGTCTGCCACGACGCGGTACGCCTCATAGCGGGCGGCGCTGTGGCAGGCGGTGAGTTCGGAGGACGCCTGTTCCAGCCCTGCCCTGGTGAACAGCATCTGGTCGGAGCGGCTGAACTTGGCGCGGCCGGCTTCGCGCAGCGTCTGCTGCGACAGAGCCGCGGCTACGAGCGCAGGTGGATAGTGACCGCGCAGAGACTCCGCCAGCCGCAGCGCATGCGCGGGGCTCATTTGCTCTGTGGACAAGCGCACAAGCAGCTGCTCTCCTTGCGGCGAGAGCAACGCCGCCAGCCCTCCTTCGCCGGCTACGGTCACGCGTCCGCTTCCCTCCAGCCGCTGCAGGACGGGCTCGCCATAAGGCTAGCTGCAGGACGGGCTCGCCGTAAGGCTAGTCGATCCGCGCCGACCTTGACCCTGGCCCGCCTGCCGCTACCCTTCACCTCAGGAGGCTTTCACACGGGATCCTGGATCCGTGTCACCCCATCCGGCGTGAAAGACGCCCAGCAGCGCGCGGCTGCTTCCACACATACGGAGATCGATCTCTGTGCAGGAGATGGGCCAGCAGGACAGAGCTGCCGGCGGCACGCTCGAGCTCGTCGGCCTGTGCCGCCGCTACGGCGCGGTGGTTGCCCTGGACGACCTGACCTTCACGGTTCCCGCAGCCCAGGTCTTCGGTTTTCTCGGACCCAACGGAGCAGGCAAGACCACGGCCATGCGAGCGATCGTCGGCGTCGTGGCACTTGACGCTGGCGAGGTGCGCTGGAGCGGGCGGGCGATCGGCGCGCAGACCCGGCGCCGTATCGGCTACATGCCGGAGGAACGGGGCCTGTATCCAGCCATGAGAGTGCTCGACCAGCTCGAGTATCTGGCCCGGCTGCACGGGATGACCGCCGCCGACGCCGCCGGTGCCGCCCAGCGCTGGAGCGAGCGCCTGGGCGTGGGTGGCTACGGGCAGGCCAAGGTGGAGACCCTGTCGCTGGGCAACCAGCAGCGGGTCCAGCTCGCGGCCGCACTCGTCCATGAGCCCGAGCTGCTCGTCCTCGACGAGCCGTTCTCCGGCCTTGACCCCGTCGGCGTGGACGCGATGAGCAAGGTACTGGCCGAACGCGCCGCCGCGGGTGTGACCATGCTGTTCTCCAGCCACCAGCTGGACCTGGTCGAGCACCTGTGCCAGGCCGTGGCGATCATCCACCGGGGGCGGCTCGTGGCAGAGGGAACCGTTGAGGACCTGGCGCTCGGCGGTCAGCTCAAGGTGGCGGTCAGGGTGACGGGCGACGATCAGGGTCACTGGGCGCGTGATCTTGGCAACATCGCCGTGGTGGGCGCGATCAGCCGCGGCACCGTTCACCTGTCTTTGGCCAGCCGGGATGACGCGCAGGCCGTCCTGGACGTGGCAAGGGCGGCGGGCCCGCTTGAGCACTTCAGCTTCGAGGGGCGCCGGCTGTCCGAGGTGTTCCGTGACGCGGTAGGCGCGCCGGTCGAGGAGGTCACGGCGATCGACGGCAGCGCGACGCACGGACCGCGCTGAAGAAACGGACCGCGCTGAAGAAACGGACCGCGCTGAAGAAGTGGCCGCGGCGAGAGGAGGGCGCCGATGACCCGGCAGTGGTGGCAGGTCACCTGGCTGGTCGCCAGGCGGGAGATGGCCGAACGATCGCGGGCCAAATCATTCTGGGTCGCCAGCGTGATCCTGCTGGTGGCCGTCGCGGCGGCCGTCATCATTCCTGCGCTGCTCAGCGGGCACAAGTCGACTGCACGTGTCGGCGTCGTGGGCGCTCAGGCGGCCGCGATGAACGCGGTCGCGGTAGAGGCCGGCCACATCACCGGAACAGTTGTCACCGTCGTCAGGGTCCCTGACGTGGCGACCGCGCAGGCCCAGCTCCGGTCGGGCATGCTCGCCGCGGTGCTCGTCGGCGACACTGAGGTCCTTGTCAAGCAGCAGCCGATCGGTGGATCCTCCACTCCGGGATCGAGTCTGGCCGGCGTGCTGTCCCAGATCGGCGGGCTGCAGCGGCTGTATGCGCTGCTGCCGCCCGGATCCGCCGCGGCCATCACCAGCCACGGGATCGCGCTGCCGGTTCGCGGCCTGATCCCGCCGCCCCGCGGGCTTGCGAGCAGGATCACCGGGCTGGGCGTCGCGATCCTCATCTACGTTTTCCTCGTCACCTATGGAACGCGTATCGCGATCGGGGTGGGCGAGGAAAAGGCAAGCAGGGTCGTCGAGGTGCTCCTGGCGACCATGCGGCCAGTCCAGCTTCTCGCGGGCAAGGTATTCGGCGTGGGCGTCCTCGCTCTCGCCCAGATCGCAGCCATGGTCGTCGTTTTCCTTGGTCTGGGCTATGCGTTTGGCTCGGTCATCGTGCGCGGCTCGCAGGCGGGCGTGATCTGGGCCGGGGCCCTGTGGCTCGTGCTCGGGTACGCGTTTTACTGCACCGCGTTCGCGGCCGCCGGCTGGCTCATCAGCCGGCAAGCGGATGCCTACAACGCGACGCTGCCGCTGCAGATACCTCCGTTGCTCGCGTACCTCCTTTCTTACACGGTCCTGTACGCGAGCGGGGTCAACTGGTTCTACCGTGTCCTGGCCTTCCTGCCCCCGACGGCACCGGTCGCCATGCCTGTGCTCGTCGCGGTGGGGGCGGCGCCGGCCTGGCAGATAGCGCTGTCGGCGGTGATCTGCGTCGCGGGTACCGTCGCGATGGCCCGGCTGGCCGGGACGATCTACGAAAGAGCCATCCTGCGCACCGGCGGCCGGGTCAGGGTGAGGCAGGTACTCAGATCGCCGGACCGGGCCAACGCGCCCGCCGGATGAAGGCGCAGTCCGCTGATTCCCATGTGGCCGCCCGTGATTCCCATGTGGCCGCCCGCGAGCGGGCTCGCTTGTCACATCCCACGTCGGCACGCTCGGTGAAGGGCTGATGACCAAGGCGAAGGGCAAGCTCACCGAGGACGGGATGCTGAGCTGGGCTGCGTCACTCCGCGCAGCCGTTAAGGATCATGTTTGCCCGGCTGAACGGGACACGTGGGGCGCTCGGTCCGTGTGCGCAACGTGTGGCCGCGCTTCTCAGCAGGGGTCCCGGCCGAGGAAGGCGACCAGCCGGTCACTCGAGGTTGCGAGTGGGGACACGGCGACCGGGGGCGCGAACCGTGCGGGCCGGTCGGTGCCCGCGACGAACGCCGGGCAGAGCCGGAGCAACTCCCCGGCCAGTTCCACCGGGATCGGGCGGTGACGTCCACATGCTCGCGCGACGTCCCACCCATGTACGGCGACCTCGACAGCCCCAACGCATGTCACGATGCTCGTGGACACCGGGCAGCCGCCGACGAAGACGAGGTCGCCGCCACCACCCGCCCATGCGCCAAGGAGCCGGCACGCACGGCCCTTCAGCGCGTCGACGATGTCCGCTGCCGGGTCATCGTGACCAGTGACGGGCCCGTGCCCGGGGCCGTGCGCGTGCCCAGGGCCGTGCCCGGCATCCACGTGCCCGACGTCGACATGCCCGACGTCGACGGCCTCCTGGAGCGCGACGAGCGAGTCGTTCATATGCGCAAGCAACCCGCGCAGGTCCCATTCCGCGCACGGCGTCCGACGGGACAGGGCCGGCGAGGTCACGATGTGAAGGCTGCCGAGGGTGTAGCTGATCGCACGCTCGAGCAGCGCGACCCCTCCGAACAGCGTTCCAGGTGCGCGGGATTCACTCATGACCTGGCCGGGAGGTCCGCTAGAGGCAGGAACTCCTCCTCGACCGTGGTGCCCGTCATCGTCACGACGTCCTCTCTGCCCTTGGCCCCGGCACTCAAGCTGCCCTCAGCGTGTACTGACGCGGCAGAGGACAAGAAGTCATCGGTGCCGAGCCATGAATTTCGCTACGTACCCGATCTGTGCGGATATGCACGTGGCAGCAGTGGGGAAGACCCGCGGCCAAGCGACAGGCAGACAAACATGATCCTGAACGGCTGCGCGGAGTGGCACAACCGTCGATACAGGCACCGCCGCGGGGAGAGGCGCCGCTGCCCGGGCGAACCTGCTGGTCGTGGGCAGGGTTACCTGGCCAGCCGCTCCTGTCGTACGGGCCGCCTTCTGTAGGGTGGACGAAACCGGCTGCGAACCGGTGATCGCATCCGCACATGGCCGAGGCTGAGGGAACCATTCATGATCTTCATCGTCGTCAAGTGGACCATCAGGCCCGAGCGGAGTGGCGAGTGGCTCGCGCTCGTCGATGACTTCACCCAGGCCACCCGGAGGGAACCGGGCAACATCTTCTTCGAATGGTCCAGGAGCGTCGACAACCCCCACCAGTTCGTCCTGGTCGAGGGCTTCGAGGAGGGCGAGGCTGGCGCGGCGCACGTGAACTCAGACCACTTCAAGACCGCCATGACCTGGATGCCCGAGATGATCACGGAGAGACCAGAGATCATCAACGTGCGGGTGCCGGGGAACGGCTGGGCGAGGATGGCGGAAGTCACGCCGTCCAGGGCCTAGCCGAGGCCTAGCCGTTGACCGGAAATTCCGGCCGGTGATCCGGGCGTGCTTGGCGCCGACCGTGAACTGGTGGCATGCGAGCGGGTTCCTGCGTCTTCCCCCCCGAAAACGTCGTCCCTGCGGGCGGAATGTCCGTTTTTTGTGACGTTTTCGGGGGGGAAGTTGTGTTGCTGGCCTGCAGGCGCCGGGCCCGTGGGCTGCTCACATTTTCCGGTCAACGATCTGTACCGCGGCGTCTCGTACACAGGTGGCCCCCGACCGCCTGATGGGACCGGCCACCGGCCATCAGCGCCAGCACGTACCTGGATCCGGCTATCCGCCATTGCCTGACCGCGAATGCCGGACCGTACTGGTCGCGGTCCGCGGTGCGGCCGGGCGTCCAGCCGCCCAGCCGCGTGCGGGCGCGCGCACCGGCCGGACCGGGAGGGATATGACGGCTTCCAGGGTGGCCAGCCGCCGCAGGAATGCGTAGGCGAACCAGGTGGGAATCCAGGGCAGGCTACGCCAGTATCCGTGCCGCGCCGCATAGGGCAGGCTGATAATAAGCGGCACCGCGCCCGCGGTCGCGTACAACAGCGCGAACGTCGCGACATTCTGCCGGTAAGTGGGATGGGTCAGCGCGAGTTCCAGCATGAAAATCGGGGCGATCAGGCCGACTTGGAGAGAGAACCAGGCGAATCCACGGCGCAGCGTCCAGAACCACACGCGCGGCCCGGCCCAGCCGCTGCGAAGCGGGACATGCCGGGCGTAAACATGGAATCCCGCTCGCGCCCAGCGAGTGCGCTGCTCGACGAACTCGCCTGAGGTGCGTGGCACGTCCTCGTAGCAGCGGATTCGCGGGTCGATCACTGCACGGTAGCCAAGCCGCCCGACCTGCATGGTGAGGTCGGTGTCCTCGCCATTCATGCCGGTGGTGAATCCGCCCGCAAGGGCCGCCGGAGCGCGCAGGAAGGCGGTGAAGGTGCCGGGTATTACCACCACGCCGTCGACCAGGCTCTCCCCGAGCCGGGCGAACCTGAACTGGAACAGTGCCTCGAAGGCCCGCATGCGGTGGAACCAGGTGATGTGTTCCCACCTGGGCTGCTCCATTGCGCCCACCATGCCGATCTGCGGATCGCGGAACCACGGCGCCGAGTAGACCAGAGCGTCCGCACCCATCACACAATCCCCGTCGATGCGCACGACGATCTGCGCGTCGGTGATCGCGAGGGCCCGGTTGAGTGCCGTGGACTGTCCGCCGTTCGGCGCGGTCAGCACCCAGCCACGTGCGCAGCAGAAGCTCGCGATCACTTCCCGCGCAATCCGCTCGGTGCCATCAGATGAGCCATCGTTGGAGACGACTACCCTTACTGGTCCGCCGTAGCGGGCGGCCGCGATGTCGATCGAGCGCAGCAGCCGGGCGATGTTGTCCTCCTCGTTGTAGGCGGGGACGATGACGTCGACCGGCGGGCGGCATCCGGTGGGCTGCGGCAGCCTCCTGTTGGTCCACCAGATCAGCCACAGGGGCACGCCCATGACCGTGAGCAGCAGGGATACGGCGTAAAGCGGCAGGAACACCTGCCAGGCCGTGGTGAGCCTTGACTGCTCGGAAATGATTGCGTATGCGACGATGAGCAGCGCGATCGCGAAGATCAGAGCGCAGCAGGCGAGCACGTCGTCCCACAGCCAGCGGTGTCGCCTGATCGGGATGGCCGTCGCGCGCGGCAGCGCGAAAGTCGTGAACGTGAGGCGCATGATGACCAGCCCGCCGATCAGCAAGTTCGCCATGGTGGCCTCGATGCCGAACGGCGCCACCAGCCATCCGGTGGTCACGCCGATGATGATCATGAGCCCGTGAGCAAGCACGGACATGCCAACATAGAGCACGGCATGCGCCAGCATTGCCAGGCGCCGGACCAGGCCTGCGCGAACGACGAGGGCGATCCCGACGATGTAGGAGACCGCGAGGAAGAGGGTCGCCGGGCGCAGCCGCGAGACGTACCCGTTCACTCCTGCGGGGTCATGGGTGACGGCCACCGCAACGGCGCGCACCATGCCCAGGTACAGCACCGGTACCGAGGGCCGCTGCCATCCCACGAAGATCAGTGCCAGTGTGGCTACCACGCCTAGGAACGCCCACGTGCGCGGGCGGCGGGGCGGCGTCCGGCCAAAGCGAGGGATGACCACCAGCGCGCAGCCGTCGCCGCGATCCTCGGCGCTGTCGGTACTGACAGGCACGAGGCAGATCCCTACCATCGCCGCAAGCAGGCCAATCGTCGTAGCCAGCATTGCCGTGTCCATGAATAGCCCCCGCAACGGCTCGCCAGCTATGCGTCAGCAGACCACCACACGCGTCCTGGCTATTAAGCAATCAATTCGGACGGATGGAATCTTTGGGTCATTGCGAGCAAGGTAGGAAAGCAAGGTAAATGATGTCCAACATGCGTGCCCACTTAGGAGAGTAACAGGTGCACGGCTAACGGTATAGGTCACCATCTGATCAGGTTAGAAAGCTATCCGATTAGGGGAAGAACCGGTAAACGGGCATAGCGGCGATACACGGGAACGTATGGCGGAGCAGCGCGCTAACTGCGGCCTTCGCCCGTATTGCAGGCCTAAATGTGAAGTCTCTTACGAGAGTGAGCCGAGGTGAATAGATCCCAGACGGGCACTGGCTTCTGGATCCCGGTCGGCGCGAGGATCGCGACGGGCAACGGCGAGGCGCCCGGCCAGCACGGCAGCCGGTCACGCCGGGGGGGCGGACCGCGCCAGCACATCACCGGCCTGCAGCGAGCCACAGGGCTGCTGCTCACGCTGGCGTGCGTCGCCGTCGCGACATGGTACGTGCCGAGGATCGTGGCCGCGGACGGCCAGGCGCTCACTGGGACCGTCACAAGCAACGGCGTCGTCTACCTCAACTTCGCCACACCGGGCCAGCTCGCGAAGGTCCTTGTGCACATCGGCCAGCGGGTCACGAACGGCCAGGTGCTCGCCACCGAGGCAGTCCCGGGTGCTGCGGCAGTCGCGGCCGCTGACCGGGCGGCTATCGCAGCGGACAAGGCCAGGCTGGCGGAGCTGGTAGCCGCGGCGGCGCAGAGCACCCCGGCCGACATCAGCGGGGCGCGCGCACAGCTAGCCAGGGACCAGGCCCAGCTCGCGCTTGAAGCCACGGACGTCGTCGCAAGCACACGGATAGTCGCCCCGGCGCGCGGGACCGTGATCGCCGTCAACGGTCTGCCCGGCGACACCGCCGACTCGGCTGGTGTGAGGGACTATCCGGCACTGTCACCGGCGGCGCCGGTCACCCAGCAGCCACTGTTCTCCCTTCTTCCCGCGGGCCCGCAGTCCAGCCTCCGCGCCGCCGGATCTGCCCTGGCTCTGCCGGTGGTCGCGCTGCGCACGGTGAGCAGCTGGCAGGTCATCGTGCTGGTGCCTGAGAGCTCGGCGCTGGCTGTCAGGCCGGGCCAGGCCGTCACGATCAGCGTGCCGGCGGCCCACCTGAATGCCGTACGCGGCCGGATCGGCGAGCTGCTGGCGACGCCTGTGGCGACGGGTCAGGGCATCGCCTACCAGGCGGTGGTGGACGTGCTGAGCCGCCGGGCGGATCCACCGCTCAGCGGGATGACGGCCGACGTTCAGCTCGGGCCATGATGAGCAGGGTGCTTGCGGCCGCGCCAGGCCCCGGCTGCGGCGCCGAGCGAGCCGGCGGCCACCCGCTCCGCGGGCCGCTGGCCGGAACCAGGCCAGCCGGATCACGTGTCGCCCGCGGCAGCTGCCGGGCCTGGGTGCTTGCCGTCGTGGTCACCGCCATCGCGTGCGCGCTGGCCGGATGCGGTTCGGCGTCGTCCGTCGGCCGGGGCACGCAGATGGCGCGGGAGCCGCGCCACGGCTGGCCGGTGTGGCTGCTGACCCGATCCGCGCTCTCGCAGCTCGCCGCCGATCCCGCGATCCGCGCGGTGCTGCAGCGCTCGCGGGTCTATGAGATCCTCTGGCCCGGTCAGCGGCCGCTTGCCGGCTTCGGCGCGATACCGGTCGTGACATTCCCCGCCATCCCTGCACTTGCGGCAGCAGTCGCAGCCAAGCGGATTCCGGCCGGCGCCCACAGCCTTCTTTACGACCCGGAGGCCTGGCCGCTCACTCCTGCTGGAGAACAGCGCGATCCGGTGCAGGCCGCGACGCGGGCCGCTGCCCTGGCCCGTGCCCATGACCTGGGGCTCATCGTCGTGCCCGCGCTCAACCTCACGAAGGTAATTGGGCCGCGCGGGCGCACACCGCGATGGCGGCGGTTTCTCGACCTGCGGCTCGCCGCCTCCTTCGCGAGGACCTCCAACTTCGTCGGGCTGCAGGCGCAAAGCCTCGAGCGGAACACCGTGGCATACGCGGCTTTCGTGCGGGAAGCAGCCGGGCAGGCGCGTGCCGCGAATCGGCACGTGACCGTGGTGGCCGGACTGTCCACGAACCCGCCTGGCGCCAGGGTCAGCAGCCAGCAGCTGCTAGCGGCGATCCGGGCGACCCGCTCCGCCGTCGACGGTTACTGGCTCAACATCCCTGGCCCCGGCCCGCGCTGCCCGACCTGCAATCCCGCCCGGCCACAGATCGCCAGGCAGGCGCTACGGGCGCGGTTGTGACCAGGCGGGGAATCCGCGGTCCCGAGCTCACGCCTCGAAACTCTCGGCGCCCAGTTCGCGCAGTGCCTGCTTCATGACGGAGGAAAGACCCTCTGGCCCGGCGGGTGGCTTCGCGTCCGCGACGCCTGCGTCCTGACGACTCCGAGCGAGCGCGCCCAGGGTAACGTCGCCGGGCGACCGCCCCAGGGTGCGAGCGTCGTCCGGACCTCACCGTGCCGAATGATCGGCTGCTACCTGCAGGAATCATGTCGATCTTGACACCGGCGCCCGGAACGTCGAAAGTGGTCGTTTCAGACGCTATTAGGCTGAAATGGGAGCGACATGGTACGGAAGCTAGCTACTGAGCTACTGGGGACGGGATTTCTCGTCTACTTCGCGGTCGGGGTCGCAACGCTGTCATTCGGCTTTGGCACCGCGGGGGCCAGTTACGCGGCTGGCGTGGTTGCCACCGCGCTCGCGTTCGGCCTGGTGCTGCTGGCCCTGGCCTACGTGCTGGGCCCGGTCTCAGGCTGTCACGTCAATCCAGCCGTTACCATCGGCGTCCTGCTTTCAGGCCGGATGCCGCTCGTTGAGGCGATCGGTTACTGGATCGCGCAATTCGTGGGCGGGATACTCGGGGCTCTGCTGCTGTGGGGCACGTTCGCCACGTCGCCGCTCTACAGCCGTTCGCAAACCGGACTCGGGGCCGACGGCTGGGGCGCCGCGAGCCACATCCACATCAACGTCGGTGGCGCCTTCCTGACCGAGGTGGTGCTGACGACGCTCTTTGTCTTCGTCGTGCTCGGCGCGACAAGCAAGACCGCGAACGCCACTACCGCCGGATTGGTCATCGGACTGTCGCTCACCGTGGTGCATCTCATCGGGATTCCGATCACGGGCACGTCGGTGAACCCGGCCCGCAGCCTCGGTCCCGCCCTCATCCTTGGCGGGACCGCCCTGAGCCAGGTGTGGCTTTTCATCGTCGCGCCGCTCGTCGGCGGCATCGTGGCCGCAGGCCTCCACATGCTGATTTACCCGAAGCCTCCGACAAAGCTCGGACGCGCCTGAGTGACCCGAGTACCCGAGCGTGCCATCAGCGCCAGGGGCATCAGGGCCAGGGGCATCAACGGCCCGAAGCCTTGCCCGCGCGACTTGTCTATTGTTCTCGTGTGGATCTCTCAGACATCACAAGGATGGCGGCCACCCTGCTGCCGGACCCTGATCGTTCTGTGCTCGCCGTTGCCGCGCCAGGAAAAGGCCCGGGCTGCTGGGCAGGGGCGCCCAGCGCCGTGCTATGCGACGGTGAGATCTACCTGGCGTACCGGCTCAGGCGGCCCCCGGACCAGGGCCGTGGTTACGCGGTCGCGGTGGCCCGCTCCACCGACGGCGAGAGTTTCCATACGTTGCTCACCATCGGCAAGGAGGAGGTCAGGGCCGATTCGCTTGAGCGGCCCGCGCTGATGCGCACGCCGGAAGGGAACTGGCGGCTGTACCTGAGCTGCGCCACCTACGGCACGAAGCACTGGCGTGTCGAGGTGATCGACGCCCGCCATCCGGCCGAGTTCGACGCCAGGCGGAGCCAGGTCACGCTGCCCGGCGACGCCAAGACAGGCGTGAAGGACCCGGTGATAGTGCGCCGCGGCGACGTTTGGGAGCTGTGGGCGTCGTGTCATCCTCTGGCGGATCCACGTGAGGCTGATCAGATGGTCACCGATTACGCGACCAGCGTTGACGGCCTGCGATGGACATGGCATGGGACCGCGCTGAGTGGCCGCCCAGGCGAATGGGACGCGCGGGGAACGAGGATTGCCGCCGTCCACTTCGTCGCGGACACGATCGTGGCGTACTACGACGGGAGAGCTAGCGCCGCGGAGAATTACGAAGAGCGGACGGGGGTCGCGACGGGAACCGAGCCGAGCGCGCTGACGGCGCTCGGCTCGGCCCCTTTCGCGCAGGCGCGACATGGTGGAGGCCTGCGCTACCTGAGCGTGCTACCGCTGGAGAACGGCCGCCATCGTCTGTACTACGAGCTGACCCAGCCCGGGGGCACGCACGCGTTGCACACCGAGCTCAGGTAACGGAGAGACCGGGGAGCCGCGGTCCGCTGGCCCGGCGGATGACCCGGCCTACAGGTCCCTGGGCTGGCCGTTGCGGGCCTGGACGTGCCTGGCCGGCCGGCAACCTACCAGGCCCCCGGACCTGTCACGCGGTTGCAGCCAGTCGGCGAAGCCCTCGCCCGTGACCCTTTCGAGCAGCCTGACGTCAGCCTCGAACCGCGGGATGAGCGCCTGACGCTGTTCCCAGCTCAGCGGCCTGCGCGGGCGGCCACCGCGCTGCAGGACCCGTTCAAGCGGATTGGTCACCGCTGCTTCTGCCGCTCCGGGAAGATACCTGCCCACTGTGGCGCCGAGGCGCATCGCGCGCGAGCCGGCACGGCGAATGGCCGACTGCTCAGGATGGGCCGTGACGTTCTCTCTCGGTACTTCACCGATCACGCCCTGGTCGACACCCAGGAAGGAGCACATCCGGTCCAGCGTCTCGGCCGGGCGATCGACGAGCAACCGGTAGCGGAACACGAGCACCTGCTCGCGCGGGAACACCGTGTAGAGATGCTCGAGCTGCTGCCCATAGCAGCCGAGCAACGTGTAGCGCCAGAAGGCGGCCCAGCCGGCCGCGATCCGCTCGTTCTCGGCCTCACATGCCCGCACCACGTCACCGATCGGTTCCAGTCCTGCCGACCACAGATGGGTCCAGTTGGAGTGTGCCCGCTCGACCGGGTCGCGCAGCACTGCGATCAGCTTCGCATGCGGGATCAGGGCACGGATGCGCCGCTGCGCGTCGTGGTCGTACAGGTAGAAAGGCGTTGACTCGCCCCGCAGCGCCCCTGGCGGAGCCGGGTCGAACAGCGCCTCGTAGTCGTCGCGGCGCCAGACGTGCTCGCGGTAGGTCTTGGCGTCACCTGGCCCACCCCTGGTGGGCGGCCGGCCATCGGTGAGGAAGAACTTCGGCTCCTTGATCGCCGACATGTAGAGCGAAGGGTGCCTGGCAAGCGCGGCATGCAGGGCCGTGGTACCCGCCTTCGGCGCGCCGATCACAAGGAAGTCAGGCAGGGCCATCGCGTCTCCTCCAGGGCGCCTCAATTAAGACTATAAGAGTCGTCTTAATGATAATTAACCCACGCGAATGCCACAGTGAACGGGACACGGGCACGGTACCCGTGCGGGCGTGAGCCGACCTTGCTGTTCCCGCGGCCCCGGAGCGAGCGGCCGCCGGCCTGCCGGAGGCGGTCTGGTTCGTCATGAGAAGGAAAAGCGGCTACTACCGCCGTCGGTCGTAACGAGCAGCACGCGATCCGCCGCACGCGTCCTTGACGTAGGTAACCACTTCGGAATGATGAGATGGGATTCGCGCTACTGTGCCTTGCTTCCACCCCGGCCGGGAGGCGGTGCCGCGATGGCTACGTCGGCGGCTCTTTCCATTGATGAGATCGACCTGTCCGATTTCGCCTTCTGGGCCAGGCCGCTCGCCGAGCGGGCACAAGCCTTCGCGGTCTTGCGGGCTCAGCCACGGCCGGTGTTCTTCCGTGAGCAGAAGATCCCGCTCATCCCGCAGGGCGCCGGATATTACGCGCTCACCAGGCACGCCGATGTGACCGAGGCCAGCAGGCGTGCGGACGTGTTCAGCAGCGAACCTTGCTCGAACAGCATCGCGGACCTGCCCGGCTACCTGTCCGGGTACTTCGGCTCCATGATCAATATGGATGATCCACGGCACGCCAAGGTCCGGCGAATCGTGTCGCGCGCGTTCACGCCGCGGGTGCTCGCGAAGCTGGAGAGCGACTTGGAGGTGGCGGCGGCCAGGACCGTGGACGAACTGATCGCGGCGGGTCCCTGCGACTTTGTTACGTCGGTCGCGGCCCGGCTCCCTGTGCGGGTCATCTGCGACATGATGGGGATCCCGGCCGGGCTGCACGACAGGGTGCTGCACCGGACCAACATCATCCTGGGTTCCGGTGACCCCGAGTACATGGGCGCGAAACCCGGCCTTTCGCGGCTGTCAACGCTTCGCAGCCTCGGCAAGCTGGTTAAGGCTGGCCATGACCTGCACCGGCTGGCGATGCGGCTTGGCACGCAGCGCCGCGGCAACCCGCCGGACGACCTGACCTCCGCCCTCGTCAATGCCAACGTGGACGGCGAGCATCTGACCGGCCAGGAATTCGGCTCGTTCTTCATTCTGCTCGTGGTGGCAGGCAACGAGACGACCCGCAACGCGATCTCGCACGCGCTGACGCTGTTCACTGATCATCCGGAGCAGCGGGAACTCCTGCTCTCCGGCTTCGACAGCCACATCGGCCGGGCCGTCGAGGAGATCGTGCGGTACGCGACCCCGGTGATCCAGTTCCGCCGCACGCTCACCCGCGACTACCGGCTGAACGGCCACGACTTTCAGGCCGGTGACAAGGTGCTGCTCTTTTACAACTCGGCCAACCGCGACGAGTTCGTGTTCACCAGCCCGGACAGCTTCGACGTCACCCGCGACCCGAACCCCCATGTCGGATTCGGCGGGCCCGGCCCGCATTTCTGTCTCGGCGCGCACCTCGCGCGGCGCGAGATCACGGTGATGCTCCGTGAGCTGTTCACCCGGCTGCCGCAGATCAGGGCGGCCGCTCCGCCCGACCGGCTGCTGTCAAACTTCATCAACGGGATCAAGCACCTCCCGTGCACCTTCTGAAGCGGGAGGATCAACTGCGATGCCAGCGGCGCCGGCGATCTCCCTTACCGTCTCGATCGTGTCAGCGTCAACCGCACGCTTGTCCGGGCGGTACCTGATGACGCGGGCGAACCGGAGCGCGAGTCCGCCGGGGTAGCGAGGGCTGCTCTGCACCCCGTCGAACGCGATCTCTACGACCAGCTCAGGTCGTACCCGGACGACCCAGTCAGCGTTTGCGGCGTCCGATCCCGAACGGCTGTGCGGCGGATCGGCCAGCTCGAGCAGCCGCGCCGTCTGCCACGTGAGGATCTCGTCGGTCAGTCCCTTGAATGTCTTGCCGAGCATCACGTGCCCGCCGCTGACCCGATCACGTGCGGCAAGGTGAAGGTTGGACAGCAAGCCGCGCCGCCTGCCGTGACCCCACTCGGCGGCGATCACCACCAGATCGAGCGTGTGCCGTGGCTTCACCTTGATCCATCCGGCACCTCGGCGCCCGGCCGCGTAGGGCGCGTCGAGCGACTTGACGAGGACTCCCTCATGACCACGCGCCACCGCATCCTGGAAGAACGACGTCGCCTCGTCTTCCGCCCCCGTGACGATGCGCGGGATGACGAGATCACTGTGCACTGCGGTAGCGAGCCGCGTGAAGCGCTCAGTGCCCGGCGCATCGACCAGGTCCGCGCCGTCGAGGTGCAGCAGGTCGAAGAAGAAGGCGGTGAGCGGTACCTCACTTGCGAGCCTGGCAACGTCACTGCGGTTTCCCGTGCGCCCGGCCGTCACCTGGAACGGGCGCGGCCGCCCGTCCGGGCCGAGTGCGATGATCTCGCCGTCAAGCACGGCGGAGCGGGCGGGCAGGGTGGCCACGGCGGTGACCACTTCGGGGACACGGGCGGTGATCTCGTCGAGGGTGCGGGTGAATACGGTGACATCGGCGCCATCCTTGTGCACCTGTATCCTGATCCCGTCGATTTTCCACTCGACCGCCGCCGGGCAAACTCGCGCCAGCGCGGCCTGCACACTTTCCGCCGAACCGGCGAGCATCGGCTGGATGGGCCGCCCGACCCGAAGCATGAAGCGTCGCAGAGCCGCGAGCGCCTCCTCAGATGCGGTGCTCGCGGTGCTCGCGGTGCTCGCGGTGCTCGCCGATGAGTCCAGGGACGCTCGGGATTGCGGGCACGCGCTTCCGCCTGACAGCTTCTCCCGAGGGGCGAGCGCCGCGGAGGCGACCGCGAGCAGTGATCCGCCAAGCATGTGCGCACGCCGCACCTCCTCGACGGCGACCCCGGCGGCCGCGGCGATGGCCTCGACCGTCACGCCTTCGAGCGCGCCCTGGCGCAGTTCGCCCCCGATAAGCCGGGTCAGGAACGACCGCTCCCCGTTATTTGCGCCTGCGAACAGCGAGGCGAGCAGTCGGCGCCGCTCCGCTTGCGACCCCGGGCCGGTGGCTGCGCCGATCTGTGCGAAGGCCACGTCGACCGCGGTGAGCGTGAGACCAGAAGCGCCCGCCGCGATCACGTCCTTCCCGGCTGAGGCGATCTCGGCTCCGGCTTGGGCGGTGGCGCCTGTCCGTGCGGCGGCGTCGATCTGGGACGAGGCAGAGGCTTCCCCGGCACGCTCGCCGGCGCCGGAGGGCCAGGAGCCGCCCGCGACATCCCGCAGTGCCGCATAGCCGACGCCGATCTGGCGCTGGCGCAGTTCGCCGGATAGGAACGCGACCGCGACCGGAACCTCCGCAGGTGCCGCGCGGCGGAGCAGGTTCGCGATCGCCTCGACCTTCGCGCGGCGCGACGAGGTCGCCGCTACCGCCGCCGAGGTCCGCACAAGTTCATCGAGCAGCACACTCGCATTGTGCCTGAGCGTGCTGACATTTCATGTGGCGCCCGGAGGCTGCCTTACTCCGCAGGTGCCATGATCGGCGGCGGCGCCGGTCTGGCGCGCGTCACAGCCAGCCCTGGCGTCGACACGCGAAGCGCGCTCCAGGGGATGCCACACCAGGATCCCCTGGCGCGCGCACAAGCTGCTGAGGTCCGGATGTTCTGCGTCTGGGCGTGCTGCGGTCAGGGCGTCCGGACCTGGCCGTCGAACCCGGCATCGGCGTCTGCGTCTGCGGATGGCGATTCTTCCCTCATCTCGTCAGCTGCAGCAAGGGCCGCGTCGTCGAGATCCCTTTCCATTTTGTCGCGGTTTCGCCGCATCGCCATGGCGGTGACCGCGCCGATGGTGACCGCGGCGAACAATACGCCGCCCGCCAGCTTGGGCCAGCGTCGCTTGGGCTTGCTCGCGTTGGCCATCAGCTTCTCGCGGCGTTTGCTCACCTCGTGCGATGCCGCCTTCGTGCGGCGGCGCGCCCTGCGGCTGAGATCCTTCAGCTCGGCCGGCTCGAGCCGGTGCGCCGTTGCCTCGAGCGCGGCCGAGACCTTCGGTGCCACGTTTTCATGGACGTTCTGCGCGGTTGCCTCGAGCGCGGCCGAGACCTTCGGTGCCACGTTTTCATGGACGCTGTGCGCGGCGTGCTCGATCCTGGGCGCTGCCCACACGCGCGCGTCGTGAATCCGGTGCGCCGCGGTCTCCCGCGCGCCCTGCGCAATGGGCGCGAGTTGCTGCGCGGCCTGTTGCGCGCGCTTGCGCGCGGCCGGCGGCACCGCCTTAGCCTGCTCTTTCCTCGTTGTCAGCGACACGTTAACCTCCCGGATTTTCCCGTCTGGCAGGCTTCACAGTACGGCCTATGCCACCCCTCCTGCATGGGAGGCGGCCGTCTTTGTGCTTCATTGCCTGCACCACCGTGAGTACCCACACCCGAACGCCTGACCCATACCACCGCCCAGCGCTCGGGACAGGCCCGCTCGTGGGAGGATGCGAGGCATGACGGATACGCTCACCGCAACGTTGCAGACGAACCATGGCAGGATCGTGGTCCGGCTGTTTCCCGACCACGCGCCGAAGACGGTGCGCAACTTCACCGAGCTCGCCGAGGGCGCGCGCGAGTGGAGGGACCCGCGCACCGGCCAGAAAACGACTGCCAGGCTTTACGACGGCACGGTCATCCATCGGGTGATCCCTGATTTCATGATCCAGGCTGGGGACCCGCTTGGTACCGGCACCGGCGGGCCCGGTTACAAGTTCGCCGACGAGATCCATCCGGATCTCGTTTTCGACCGGCCCTACCTGCTCGCGATGGCGAACGCGGGTCCAGGCACCAACGGCTCGCAGTTCTTCATCACCGTGGCGCCAACGCCGTGGCTGAATCGCAAACACACCATTTTCGGTGAGGTGATCGAGGGCACCGACGTCGTGGATCGGATCAGCGAAGTAAAAACCGGCCACCAGGACCGTCCCGTGGAAGATGTGGTCCTGGAATCGGTTACGGTTGAGCGTGGCCCAGCTGCAACCGCCTGACAGGGATTTGAACGTCCCCGATACCGACAGCGGCACGGGCAGCGGATCCCAGGTTCCGACCTGTTTCCGGCACCCAGGCCGCGAGACATACGTGTCATGCGTGCGCTGCGGTCGCCACGCCTGCCCCGACTGCCTGCAATCGGCCCCGGTCGGGCAGCAGTGTGTCGAGTGCGTACGTGAGGGCAGCCGCGCGACCCCGACGACCCGGACCGCCTTTGGCGGCCGGGTCGCGGCGGGTGCACGCGTCACGTGGGTGCTCGTCGGTATCAACGTCGCCATCTATCTGATCGAGCTGACCGACAACAAGGTCATCGACTATTTCGCGATGATCGGCGGCCCGGCACGCGACCCGGTACTCGGCGGCCAGGTCGTCGGGGTAGCAGACCACCAGTACTACCGGCTCATCACCGCCGCGTTCCTGCACTCAACCACTCCGCTGCACATCCTGTTCAACATGTTGGCGCTCGTGGTCGTCGGCCCGTCGCTCGAACAGGCGCTGGGCCGGCTCCGGTTCATCGTCGTGTACCTGATGAGCGCGCTCGGCGGCTCGGTGCTCTTCTACTACCTCGGCGCTCCGAACACGTGGGCGGTCGGCGCCTCCGGCGCGATCTTCGGCCTGTTCGGAGCGTATTTTGTGGTGGCCAGGCGGCTGCACCTCGACGCGCGCGGGATCGTGGTCCTGATCGGCATCAACCTGGTCATCAGCTTCACGATTCCAGACATCGCGTGGCAGGCGCATGTGGGCGGGCTCATCACCGGGGCGGCTCTGACGGCAGCATACGCATATGCCCCGCGCAACCAGCGCATGCTCGTGCAGGCGGGGGCGACGGTAGCGGTCCTGGCCGTGCTGATCCTGGCCACGGTTGTTCGCACGCATCAGTTGACCGTCTGACGCCCAAGTGGCCGCTGAGGTCCGGGTCACCGCGGGCGCCTGGGCAGAATCCGTGCATCTGGCGCCGGTTAGTCCACAGGATGTGGATAACGGGCACCAGTCCGCGCAGCAGTTCCCGTAAGTTATCCACAATCTGTGGATTACCATGTGGAACGAATTACATCTGTGTAAGCTCCGGAGCCCCGGGCGCCCCGGGCGTTCGCCAAATCCCCGCGCGCCCAGCAGACCCCCTGCGCCCCACCGGATCGCCTGTACCCCAGCGGATCGCCTGTACCCCAGCGGACTGCCCGCGCCCCAGCGGACCGCCTCGCGTTCGTAGATCCCTGGGCCTTCGCCGCGCCCCCGTGTTCAGGCGCTCAGCGCCAGCGAGTGGACAGGACCACACCACCGATGATGAAGGAGAAGCCGATGAGCAGATTCCAGTTGCCAAGTGCGCTCATCACGGGAATCTGGCCGCTCGTGATGTAGAACACCGCAATCCAGGCAAGCCCGAACACAAGGCAGGACACCATAACGGGCACCAGCCACCGCGGGCTGACCTTGGACTTGGAGGATCTTGGCGGCGGTGTGTAGACCGCCTTCTTGCGTACGCGGGACTTGGGCACGGCTGTCTCCTGGTTGGGTCCTGCCGGTAAGGGTAGTTGCTGGCGCGCTTGGATAGGGAGGATCAAGCGGTCGCGCGGGCGCGTTTCTCGCAACGCTTGTGTCAGAGTGCAACGAACTCGGTACGCTTTGTAGGCAGTAACTTCATTCCCCCACCATGAACATCGAGTACGTGGCTGGCTGGGGGCTGGGCACGCGGTGGGAACCTCGGCAAGATCACGATCCGTTTTCGCCGAGTCGGCGACGTTACGTCATGCGGTGGTCTCGAACAGTGCGAAACTTCTTCCGGATCTTGGGTGAGCTCTGCCTCATGCTAGGCGCGGTCACACTGCTGTTCGTCGGCTACCTGATCTGGGGAACCGGCAGTCAGGCAAGTCATGCACAGCGCGTCTTCGCCGGCGAACTGAACAGCCAGTGGCGTCAGCCGGTGAACCAGGCGCGCGCCAGGCATCCGCTGCGCGACCCCATTCATCCCGTGCTTGGCAAGCCCTTCGCGTTCATCGAGATCCCGCGTCTCGGCAGACACTGGCGCTTCTCGATCGTCGAGGGTACCGGGCTGCCGCAGCTTGCGCTTGGGCCGGGTCACGTGCAGGGCACCGCACTGCCCGGCCGGGTCGGCAACTTCGCCGTTGCCGCACACCGGGTTACCGCGGGCAATCCCTTTTATCACCTGCCCTCGCTCATGGTGGGCGATCTCATGGTCATCGACACCAGATTCAACCGCTACGAGTACCGGGTGACGGGAACAAAGGAGGTGCTCCCCACGGACATCAGCGTCCTCGATCCCGTGCCCGGTCATCCGCACGCGCGGCCAAGACAGCGGATGATCACACTGATCACGTGCGATCCGCCTTGGACAGGGACGCACCGGATCATCGTTTTCGGCAGGCTGGCACGCGCGCAGCCCCGTCCCCCTGAGGCAGGCTGAGCCGTGTACGGGTGGCTGTGGCGCCGGTTGCCCGGCGGCAGGGGAAGCAAGCTCGTATCGGTGATCCTGATCGCCGCACTCGCCGTCACCGCGCTCTGGTTCCTCGTGTTCCCATGGGTGGCGCTGCATCTGCCCATCGACCGGGTGGGCGTCGGGTAGCGACCAGGGCGCTCAGGGACCTGTGGGTGCCGGACTCGCCGCCGTCGCTGACGGTGACTGCGATGGCGACTGCGATGGCGACTGAGTCGGCGACTGCGACGGCGACTGCGACGGCGACGTGGGCGGCGCGGCCGGCTGGACGTAGATCGTGATCGTGGAGCCCGGCGAGGCCGCCACTCCGCCCTGCGGGTTCTGTGCGTACACCGTGCCGGCCACAGCAGTGGATGGGCCGGGCTGCTTGACTTCGCTCACCTGGAACCCCTGCCCCTGCAAGATGCTGCTGGCCGTGGCGGCCGGATCCCCGATCACGGACTGCACGGTGGTACCGCCGCCGGAGACATCGAGCAGGACTGTTGTGTTCGGGTCCACATTGGTGCCGCCGGCCGGGCTCTGGCTCACCACCGTGTTGGCCTGTTTTGTCGACCGCACAGTCTTGAACTGCGGGTTGACGCCCAGGGCCAGCAGCTTGTTCTGCGCCGTGTTCTGGTCCTCGCCCACCACATTCGGCAGGGTGACCTGCTGCTGGCCGGACGAGACGTCGACCTTGACCACGGAATTGGCCTTGAGCAACGTGCCAGCCGATGGGTTGGTACCGATGACGAGGTTCTTCCCGACTGTCTTGGAGGTCTGCTTGATGATCAGCGGTTGCAGGTGATCCGCGACAATCTGCTTGGTGGCCTGATTCACCGATTGCCCTGTGACGTCGGGGACCGCGTACGTCTTGCCGCCGCCGGCCAGCAGGAAGTAGGCGACCGCGCCGACTGTGCCGAGCACGAGCACGGCGAACAGTGTCCACAGCAGGGCACGGCGGCGCCCACCACCTGGCGGCTTGTCGTCGGGCGGGCCGTACTGGTAGCCGGGCAGGGCGCTGGTCGGCGGCGCCACCATGGTCGCGCCGCCCATCCGCTGGGTGTTCTGGAGCGTCTCGGTCGCCGGCGCGGAGACCGGCATGCCCGACATCGCGCGCTGGATGTCGGCGCGCATCTCCGCGGCATTCTGGTAACGGTCCGCCGGGCTCTTGGCCATGGCCTTGAGCACGATCGCGTCAGCCCAGCGCGGGATCTCCGGGTCGATCTGCGACGGCGGTACCGGGTTCTCGCGGACATGCTGATAAGCGATCGCGACCGGCGAGTCGCCGCTGAACGGCGGCTGGCCGGTGAGCAGTTCGTACAGCAGGCAGCCCGTCGAGTACAGGTCGCTTCTGGCGTCCACCCGTTCGCCCCGGGCCTGCTCAGGTGACAGATACTGAGCGGTGCCGATCACCTGGGCGGTCTGGGTCATCGTCACCTGGCTGTCGCTCAGCGCGCGCGCGATACCGAAGTCCATGACCTTCACGTCGCCTGCGCGCGTCAGCATGACGTTGCCCGGCTTGATGTCACGGTGCACGATGCCGTTGCGGTGGCTGTAGTCGAGCGCACGCAGGACGCCATCGACGATCTCCAGCGCCCGTTCCGGCAACAGCCGCCGGTCGTCCCTGAGCAGGTCACGCAGGGTACGGCCGTCGACGTACTCCATCACGATGTACGGCGCGGGGACCGCGCCCACCATGTCCTCGCCCGTGTCGTAGACGGCGACGATCGACGGATGATTGAGTGACGCGGCCGATTGCGCCTCACGGCGGAATCGCGCCTGGAACGTCTGGTCGCGGGCCAGGTCGTCACGGAGCGTCTTGATAGCGACGATGCGGTCCAGGCGGATGTCACGCGCGCGGTAGACCTCGGCCATGCCGCCGCGCCCGACGACACCGTCGAGTTCGTAGCGGCCACCGAGGAGCCGGGGCTGAGTCATATCTCGCACTCTTCTTTACCGTCCTGCTTTTTCATCCCAGCGATCCCGGGTGCCACCGGCGAGCCTACGGGGTGGATCCGGGCGCCGTGGCCGGCGCCTGTGATGACGCCGTCGCCGTCGGCGTCGGAGTCGGTGTGGGTGACGCCGACGCTGTCGGAGTCGGCGTCGGTGTCGGAGTCGGTGTGGGTGTGGGTGTCGGTGTCGGAGCCGGGCTGGCCGACGCGGTTGGGCTCGGTGCCGCCGAGAAGGTCGGACTCGGCTGGGGCGCCGGAAGGATTGCCGGGCTCGTGGCGGGTGGGCTCGGGCTGGCGGTCTGGGGCACAACCTGGTGAGTGCTACGGGTCACGTGTGGGCTGGCGCTCTTGGACGCACCGCCTGTGGACCCGCCTGCGTCCGCCGCATGGTGGCCGTTCAGCATCAGCGCCGTGGTCACGCCGCCCAGTCCCAGAATGGTAACGCTCAGTGCGGCCACTACGAGCCCGCGACGGTGAACTTGCCGGCGTGGCGCACGCGGTGGCCGTTCGGGATCATTGTCAACCGGTATTTGTGTCGTGGCGCCGTCATGCAACCGGGGGTTCGTCGGGGCGTCCTCTGGAAACCATGTGGGCGTTTCTTCGGCAGCCATCTCGGCCAGGCCGGGGCCGGATGTGCGCGGGAGCACGTCGCGAAGCACGGTTGCGCGATCCGCCACGGCCTGCGCGCTTGCCGGGCGATCCTCCGGCCGTTTTGCGAGCATGCGCATCACCATGTCGCACACCAGCGGGGGCACGCTTGGCGGCAGCGGCGGCGGCACCTCGCGGACGTGCGCGAGCGCGAGCGCGATCAGCGCCTCCGCGGCGAAGGGCGGGGCACCGGCCAGACACTCGTAGGCGACGACGCCAAGTGAGTAGACGTCAGACGCGTGCGTGACCCGCAGCCCGCTTGCCTGTTCCGGTGACACGTACTGCGCTGTGCCCATGACCATTCCGGTCTGGGTCAGATGACCGGCCTGCGCGGCCTGCACGGCCCTGGCGATGCCGAAGTCGGTAATCTTCACCCGGCCGTCCGCGGTGACGAGCAGGTTACCTGGCTTGATGTCACGGTGCACGATGCCCGCCGCGTGCGCCGCCTGGAGCGCACTCGCCGCCTGGGCGATGATGTCCAGCGTTACCGCGGGCGACAGCTTGCCGGTGCGAGCGAGGATGGCAGATAGCGGCTCGCCTGGCACCAGTTCCATGACGAGATACGCGCCGCCGCCGCCCGAATCGCCGCCCGGACGGGTGTCCTGTTCACCGTAGTCAAAGACCTGCGCTATCCCGGGATGGGAGAGTGACGCAGCGTAGCGCGCCTCGGCGCGGAACCGTGAGGCAAGCGACTCATCGCCGATATAGGCGTGCCTGAGCAGCTTGACCGCCACCGGCCGACCGAGCACCTCATCGGTGCCACGCCAGACCTCCCCCATGCCGCCGGCCGCGATCCGGTGCTCCAGCCGGTACCTGCCGCTGAGCAGGACACCGACCATGGCGTCCGGGTCGGCGTAACGCTGCCCGGCTGCCTGGCCGCCTGGCCGATCCGCCTGGCCCCGCTCGGCGTCCACCTGGCCCGCCTGGGGATCCACCTGGCCCGTCCGGGGATCCACCTGGCCCGTCTGGGGCTCCACCTGGCCCGCCTGGGCGTCCGGTTGAGCGGCATGCTGTGCGCCTGCCTCACCGCCGGGTCCTGCAGGAGGCCCGTTGGTTGGGCCGGTTCCACTCATTGCTGCCCCAGGTAAGCCTTGATGACCGCCACGGCGACGGGTGCGGCCGCATCGGCGCCCTCCCCGCCCCCCTTCACCACGACGCCGATCGCGATCTGCTGGTTGCCAGACTGTGCGAAACAGGTAAAAACGGCATCGTCCAGACCGGTGTTGTTAACCCCATTCTGCGCCGTGCCCGTCTTCGCCCACACCTGGATGCCCTGGGCCAGCAGGCTGGCTGTGGCGGCGTGTGCGGTGCCTGACGTGCTCTGGGTCACCTGCTGCATCATCGACTTCACCTCATCTGCCACGGTGGAGCTCACTGTTTGGTTCAGCATCTGTGGCGTTGTCGATTCGACGCTGGACAGGTCCTGCGCTTCGACCTTCTGCACGAGGTACGGCCTCATGAGCTGGCCGCTATTGGCGATCGCCGAGGAGAACATCGCCTCCTGCAGCGGCGTCACTGTGTCGTCGAACTGGCCGATCGCCGTCATCGCGGTCTGGGCTTTGTCGGTGAGCAGCGGCGCGATGCTTGGTGAGACGGGCAGCGGGATGGTCAGGTTCTGGTCGTTCATGCCGAACTTGTTCGCCTGGTCGTGCAGCGCCGGTCCGCCGATCCTCATGCCGAGCCCGCCGAATACGGTGTTGCACGACACGGTGAACGCGTAAGTGATCGTGACCTGGCCACCACCGCACGGAAGTCCATCGAAGTTGATCAACGTAGTCGTACTGCCCGGAAGCGGGAGCTGCGTCGGTGCGTTCACCACCGTATTCGGATCGTATTTGCCCGAGGAGAACAGCGCCGAACTGGTGACGACCTTGAACGTCGAGCCCGGTGGATAGGTCTGGTTGATCGCACGGTTCAGGAGAGGCTGGGCCGGGTCGCGGCGGTACGCATTGTCGATCTTGTCGAGCTTGGCACCGTCGAACGTAGTGTACCTGTTCGGGTCGAAGGTGGGCGTGGACGACAGGGCCAGAATCGCGCCGGTCTTCGGATCAAGGGCCACGACACCACCGGACAGGCCGGTGGCCCGCAGCGCGTCGTACGCCGCGGCCTGTGCCCTGGGGTCGATGGTGGTGACGACCTGGGCGCCCTGTGGTTTCTTGCCGGTGATCATGTTCACGAAGTTGCGGACGAGCAGCTTCGGGTCATTTCCGGACAGAAGCTTGTTCTCTTCGTGTTCAAGCCCGGTCGCGCCGAAGATGGAGTCGTAGCCGGTGACCGGGGCATACAGCGGGCCGTGCGGGTACTGACGCTGGAACTTGTAGATCGCGTTGTTGGTCGGGACCGACTTTGCAAGGACCGTGCCGTCGGCGGCCACGATCTGGCCACGCTGCTGCTGGAACTGCTGCTCGAACGAGCGCACGTTCGACGGGTCGGCCGTCAGGCTGTCGGCCTTGAACGCCTGCAGATAATTGACGTTCAGCATGAGCACGACGAACATCAGCAGGCTGGCGATGGAGATGCGGCGCAGCGCCCGGTTCATGTAACCCTCACCTGAGCCTCACGTGATCCTCACCACCTGGGTCATGCCCTCTTCCTGGATTGGCTGGGGCGGTGGCCGTCGTGCGCCGTCGCTGATCCGCATCAGCAGCGCGATCAGCATCCAGCTTGCAACGAGCGACGAACCGCCCTGGGAGAGGAATGGTGTGGTGATCCCGGTGAGCGGGATTAGCCGCGTGACCCCGCCGACGATCACGAACACCTGGAGGCCGAGCACGAAGGACAGGCCGCCAGCGAGCAGCTTGGAGAACGGGTCACGTACGGTGAGAGCCGCGCGCAGCCCACGCTGCACGATCAGCCCATAGATGAGCAGGATTGCCATCAGCCCGCTGAGGCCGAGTTCTTCGCCGAAAGAGGAGACGATGAAGTCGCTCTGCGCAAGGGGCGTCAGGTAGGGCTGGCCCTGTCCCCAGCCCCTGCCCACGACCCCACCTGAGCCCATTCCATAGACGCCCTGCGCGAGCTGGTACGAGGGTGCGCAGTTGGACTGGGTCGCCGGATTGCAGTTGATGTTCGCGGCGGAGAACGTGTGCAGCCAGATGTCGAAACGCTGGCCGACGTGGGTGAAGAGCGCCCCGGTCACCACCACGCCGGACAGGAAAAGCAGCAGGCCGATCAGGAGCCACGAGGTGCGCTGTGTGGCAATGTAGATCATGGCCACGAACAAGCCGAAGAACATCGCTGACGTGCCGATGTCGGACTCGAACACCAGTATCATCAGGCTGGCGCCCCAGGCGACGAGCACGGGCCCGAGGTCGCGCGCACGGGGCAGGTCGACGCCGAGCACCCGCCGGCCCGCCAGCGCGAGCACATCACGCTTGACCACCAGGTAACCGGCGAAGAAGACCGCGAGCAGCAGCTTGGCGAACTCGCCGGGCTGGATGGAGAAGCCGCCGACGATGATCCACACCTTGGCGCCGTTCACCGCGCTCATCGAACTCGGCAGCAGCGCAGGGATGGCGAGCAGGATCAGCCCGATGACGCCGAGGGTGTAGGTGTAGCGCTGCAGGACCCTGACCTCGCGGACAAAGAAGAGCACGGCGACGAATGCCGCGAGGCCGATCGCGGTCCACAAGAGCTGTGTGGTGGTCGCGGATGCGGCGAGGGTGTTGCCTGGCATCAGGTGGGCCTGGCTGGCCAGCTGGAGCCGGTGGATCATCACGAGGCCGAGGCCGTTAAGTATCGCGGCGAGCGGCAGCAGCAGCGGGTCGCCCCAGGGTGCGAATCTGCGTACAGCCAGGTGGGCAGCGAGCAGAAGGCTAGCGAAGACGACGCCATAGCCGAATGCACCTGAAGGGACCTTGCCGTTGATCCCGAATCCGACGTTCGCATAGGCGAAGAACGTGATGAGCACGGCGAAAATGAGCATGGTCAGCTCAGTGCGGCGGCGCTTGCGCGGCATCACCGAGGGCACGAAGCCGCTGGTCACGGGCGGCGCAGCGGCGCTCATGGTGTCGCTCCGGTGGTGTGCGTGGCCGGTGGCTGTGTCGCGGTACCCGTGGGACCCGCAGTGCCCGCAGTGCCCGCAGTGCCGTTCGTACCGGGTGTGCTCACGGCGGCAGGCGGGCAGTCAGGCGGCACCATGGGTTTGGCCGGCTTCGGCTTCACAGGCTCGCCCTTGGCCGGTTTCGGCCAATGGGCCACCGTGGCCTGCCACGCTGCGAGCTTCACCTCGGCCGCCTGGCAGCTGCGCACCTCGTTACCTACCCGGCTGACGATGCCGCGGGCGTCCGCGAGGCCGGTCGCAGGTATCGCTGCCGCGATGCGTGTGCGGTCAACCTGCGGAACCGCGGCGAGTGGGATGCCCGTGCGCTTAAAGACCGAGGACAGGCTCAGGCCCGCGACCTTCTGGTTGATACCCCGGAAGATCACGACCTGGCCTCCGTCCGCCGCCACGAAGTACTGGCTCTGCGAATATCTCCATGCGGCAATGCCGCCGCCTGCGATGACGGCGAAAAGCAGGATGAGGATGGTAGTGACGATGGGCCAGCGCCGCCGTGTCCGCAGGCCCGCGGCACTTTCGTCGTCATCTCCCGCGGCGGCCAGGCCGCCGCCATGCCCATTGGCGGAATCCATCGTGTCCGGGTCGCCTATGACGGGCTGTGGCGCCGTGTGGGTGAGCGCGTTGGCGCGCCCCGCGGGAGTGTCGGGCAGCGGCATCGTCGGCGGCCCGCCCCTGCCGTTGGACGCCGCGCCAGCGATGACAGGCGCCTCGGTCGGTGCGGGCCGGGCCGTGGCGCTGTCCACCACGTCGGCGACGATGCAGGTGATGTTGTCAGGACCCCCGCCGCGGTTGGCAAGCTCCACGAGCTGGACCACGGCCCCATCGGGTTCTGTGACGGTGCTGAGCGTCCGGTGCAGCGTCTCCGCGCTCACCACCCCGGATAGCCCGTCCGAGCAGAGCAGATACCGGTCACCGGGCTGTGCCTCGCGCAGTGAGACGTCGGGTTCGACCTCGCTCCTGCCGTCGAGCGCACGCAGGATCAGCGAACGCTGCGGGTGGGTCGCCGCCTCGTCCGGGCTGATGCGGCCTTCGTCCTGCAGTCTCTGCACGAGCGTGTGGTCGTGTGTGATCTGGTAGAGCTCGCCGTCGCGAAGCATGTAGGCGCGTGAGTCGCCGATATGGCAGAGCGCGATCCGGGGCGGTGACCACAGCATCGCGGTGAGCGTCGTGCCCATGCCGTCCAGGGCGGGGTTGGCGATGACCATGTCGTGCAGGGTCTTGTTGGCATCGCGGACTGCCGTGCCGAGCGCGTCAGCGAGGTCGGTGCCAGGTACGTCGTCGTCGAGGTGCGCAAGAGCGGAAATCGCAACCGCGCTCGCCACCTCACCCGCGGCGTGACCGCCCATGCCGTCAGCGACCGCGAGCAGGCGCGGGCTCGCGTACGCCGAATCCTCGTTTCCCTCCCGCAGGAGCCCGACGTCAGAGCGGACCGCGTATCGGAGTGCAAGTGTCATCTGCGCAGTTCCAGAACCGTCTTGCCGATGCGAATCGGCACGCCGACCGGCACGGGTGTCGGCCGGGTAACTTTCTGACGGTCGAGGTAGGTCCCGTTGGTCGAACCGAGGTCTTCAACGATCCACTGGCCGTCCTGTGGGAATAGCCGGGCATGTCGGCTCGAAGCGTAGTCATCGTTGAGCACCAGCGTGGCATCATTGGCCCGACCGAGCGTGATCTGTTGATCGTCGAGGCCGAGCGTCGCGCCGGCGAGCGGACCCTGCGTGACCACGACACGTCCCGGCACCCTCCGTTTCCCGCGTGGCTGCTTGGATGGCCGCTGATTCTGCTGCCGCCCGCGGGCCTTTCTCGAGCTTGACGACTGGCCGAACATATCGGTCCGCACCACCCCGACCGCGGCGATCACGAACAGCCAGAGGACGGCCAGGAACGCCAGCCGGATGAGGGTGAGGGTGAGCTCGTTCATCGGGCGATGCATCCTTGCGTTGGTCCGGTGTCAGTCTGGTTCTGTGCTGTCGTTCCGTGCCGCTGTCGTGCGGTGATGTCATGCAGCCTCAATGCGGCGGGTCGGCGCGGTATGTCAGCGTGGTCCGGCCGATCGTCACCCGCGAGCCGTCGGTCAATGATGCGCGCCTGATTGGCTGGCCATTGACGAAAGTACCGTTCGTTGACCCGAGGTCCACCACTACCACGTTGCCGTCTTCGACCCGCAGTTCCGCATGGTGCCGCGACACACCTGGGTCCACCAGGCGCAGGTCGCAGTCGGTACCCCTGCCGAGCAACGTGACAGGGGTTGCCAGTTCATAGGTCCGCTGGTCACCGCTTTGTGCGGCGCCGTCCACCGGCACACCGCCGCCGGACACTACCAGCCGGGGATGGCCGGAAAAACCGCTGTGCGCCCTGGGCACGTCATTAACCGGCTGGCGGATCTCGCCACCCTCCACGGTGGATCCGCGGATCACTCCAGAACGGATCCTGAACGTCCCAGTGGTCAGCTCGGGCACTCCATGGAAACGCGTCCGGACCGGCCCGACGAATGAGTAGCCCTGCTCCTTGGCGTAGTCACGCGCCAGGTTGGCAAGCTCTACGCCAAGACTGCCCGCGTACACCGCCAGCCGTTCATTGTCGGTCTGCGCCAGCTCTACTACGAAGTCGTTCGGCACCAGGGTCCGGCCCTGCGCGACAATGGCGGCACGGTCGTCCATCTCACGTTGGACCGCACTGGCGATCTCGACCGGTTGCAGCTCCGACTTGAAGGCCCGCGCAAACGCGCCCTCGACCATGCCTTCAAGGCGGCGTTCGAAGCGCTGCAGTACTCCCAACGAGGCACCTCCCTCCCACTACGCCTACGATCGTATCGGCGGAGTGGCATGCTGCGGCGACGTGCTAATCTAGCTCACTGCCCAGGGCGGGTGGCGGAATGGCAGACGCGCACGGTTCAGGTCCGTGTGTCCGCAAGGACGTGAGGGTTCAAATCCCTCCTCGCCCACGCATGCTCGCCGGTCTCTGGACCGGCTTCGGCGTTACTTTGTGTTAACCCGGGGGGCGACCCCCCGGAGCCCCCCGCCCGCTGCCGCGTGGTGGTGCCGCGCCGTGCGCCCGGAACCCACCGTCAGCTGCCGCGTGGTGGTGCCGCGCCGTGCGCCCGGAACCCACCGTCAGCTGCCGCGTGGTGGTGCCGCGCCGTGCGCCCGGAACCCACCGTCAGCTGCCGCGAGATGGTGACGGACCACACTCCGGGAACATGGTGACGTACCACACTCCCGTAACCGCCGCGTGCTGCCGGGCTGGGTGAAGCTCCGGCCGCAAGTCACTGTGAGTAGCGGTGAACCATAGCTCTCCCGAACGGCTGCGCATGGTGACACCGGCCTGCTCGCCCCGGTCTCGTTGAAGCCGGGCGCGAAGACGTTGATGCGCACCGTGTGGATCTGTCCCGGCCGGTCAGGCAGACTCTGATACATGCCTGAACTGCCTGAGGTGGAGGCACTCGCCGTCTTCCTGCGTGAGCGCGCGGTCGGGCACGCCATCGTCCGCACGGATGTGGCGGCGATCTCGGTTCTGAAGACCTATGACCCGTCGCTGACCGCGCTTGCCGGCCTCCCTGTCACTGGCGTGGCACGGCATGGCAAGTTCCTCGACATCTCCTGCGGCGGCGGTGCTTGCGGTGCTGGCGGTGACCCAGCCGCGCAGCCACTGCATCTGATAACACATCTGGCCAGGGCAGGCTGGCTGCGATGGCGTGACAACCTGCCCGCCGAGCCGCCACGCCCGGGCAAGGGCCCGCTTGCGCTGCGGGTGCTTCTCGACGACGGATCGGGTTTCTACCTGACAGAGGCGGGGACCCAGAAGCGGCTCGCGGTCTATCTCGTACGTGACCTGGCCGAGGTGCCAGGCATCGCCGCGCTCGGCCCTGATCCGCTGGCTCCCGACTTCGATGTCGCCGCGCTTGCCGGCCTGCTGGCCGGGCGCAGGACCCAGATCAAGGGACTGCTGCGCGATCAGAGCGTCATCGCCGGCATCGGCAATGCCTACTCCGACGAGGTGCTGCACGCCGCGAAGATGTCACCGTTCAAGCTTGCCGCGGGCTTCACGGCGGACGAGGTGGCCGCGTTGCATACTGCGATCTTGGCCACCTTGCGCGGCGCGGTGGACCGGTCGGCGGGCCTGGCGGCAGGAGACCTGAAGGCCGAGAAGAAAGTAGGCCTGCGGGTGCACGGGCGCGCGGGACAGCCCTGCCCGGTCTGCGGTGACACGATCAGGGAGGTGTCGTTCGCCGACTCCGCGCTGCAGTACTGTCCCACCTGCCAGACCGGCGGTAAGCCACTTGCCGACCGCCGGCTCTCGCGGCTGCTGAAATAGCGCGGTTACGTGGCGGCCGGGTTCGCGTAGGGCCCGAAGACGGGCGCGATCCGGCTCCAGCGCGCCGTCTGGCAGCCGTCGACCCGTGAGAACGTGGACATTATGTGCGTGCCGTGCCATGTTCCTTCGATGGTCGCGGTCTGCGGGCCTGCATAGATCATCGGGCACATGATGCCGGGTTTCACCGGCGCGAACGGGTCGGAGACCCGGGCGAGTGCTGCACATGCCGCGGCCGGATGGGGAAGGGTACCGCCGGTCGGATCGCAGGTGAGCGTCCAGTGCTGCGCGGTCGCGTGCGCACTTGGCCTGACGTGGATCGTCAGCGACACCGACGGCCGCGCAGGGCTCGCGGTGCCGCCCGCGGCGGCGTGCTGTGACCCGCACGCTGCCGCGAGTGTCAGCGCCGTCGCCATCGCGGCGAGGGAGGCAGCAGATGTCATGGGGGTCTTCATGCAGGTTGGACGTCGGCCGCCCCAGTGGTGGTTCCGCGCCACCCACCTATGGCACCCGGGGAGACGAGGCATATTGACCAGCCGCCTGCCAGCGAGGCACGCGCGATGGCAACATGGCCGTCGTGGTGACAGATCGCGGCGAGGCCGACTCCAGGCTGGACGCGATCGCACGAGCGGTCATTGAGTGCGCCGCCGATGCGATCATCGCGTTCGGCATCGACCGCAATGTGCTGCTCTGGAACCCCGCGGCCGAGCGGATGTTCGGCTGGGCCGCCGCCGAGGTGACGGGCCGTAATCCGCAGATCGTCCCTGAGGAGCTGAAGGCCGAGCATAACGGCGTCTTCGAGCGGGTACGCAGCGGCGGCCAGATCTCATTCGCCACCCGCCGTATCCGCCGCGACGGCGGCCTGCTGGATGTGCGCATCGTCACCAGCGCACTGCGTGACACGGGCGGTGAGGTGATCGGCTGGGTGAACGTCTGTCACCGCGTCGGCCAGGACGACGCGGCCAGGCATCATGTGGCGCAGCGCGCCCGAGTGGTGCGCCGCCTCGGGGACGTGGTGGCCGACATGAACGCGCAGCGTGACCTGGAGTCGGTACTTGACCGCATCGCCGCCAGCCTGCGCGAGCTCACCAGCGCTGACGCGGGCGGATTCGTGCTCATCGAGGGCGGCGAACTGCGGCTTGTGAGCATGGACGGGCTGCCGGGAAGACTTCGCGGTCGCACGGCACCGCTGCCGGACAGCCTGGTCGGTGAGCTGATGCGACGGGGTAAGACGGTGATGATGGCGACCGGGGAGACCGGCCGCTTCGATGACATGATCTGGTCGGCCTTGCCCGGGCTTCACACGATCGCGATCGGGTTGTCCTACGTGGGCGGCAGGGCATATGGCGCCCTCTATGCGCTTTACAGCGGGCGCAAGGTGGGCCACATCGAGCTCGAACTGCTCGAGTTGCTTGCCGGTCACGCTGGCGTGGCGCTCACCAACGCGATGGCGTTCGAGGAGGTTGTCAGGCAGCGGGCACACGAACGCGCGGTGATCGACGCGAGCGCGGACGGCATCGCCGTTCTCGACCCTGGCGGGCTGGTCCGGCAGTGGAACCCGGCTGCGCACCGGCTGACCGGGGTGTCCGCGGCAGACGTGACTGGCAAGCCGCCGCCGTTCCCGCTGCCCGCGCCCGGTTCGAAGCTGACGCACAAGCTCGTGAACGGGCGCTGGCTCGACGTTCTGTGCACGGGCCTGGCCGGAGGCGATGAGCGCGTGCTCGACTTCCGTGACGTCACGGCGGCCAAGGAGCTTGAGGCGGCGAAGGACCTCTTCCTTGCGACCGCGAGCCACGAACTGCGCACGCCGATCACCGTGGTGCAGGGTTTCGCAAGCACGCTGGCGAGCCGGTGGGAGAAGCTGACCGACACCGACAGGCGCGGCGCGGCACTGACAATCGCCGAGCGTGCAGGCTCGCTCGGCCGTCTCGTCGAGCAACTGCTGCTGGGCTCCCGCGCAGGCGCGGACGAGCTGACGGTCACCAACAGCCCGTTCGACCTGGGCGCGCTGCTGCGCGGGGCCGCGGTCGCCTTCCGGCCACTGTCCGACAAGCACACGCTGCTCGCGGACATTCCCAAGGATCTGCCTGCGGCGTTCGGTGATGCGATGGCTACCGACATCATCACCGGGCAGCTGCTCGAGAACGCGTTCAAGTACTCCCCGTCTGGCGGCACGGTGACGGTTCGCGCCCGCGTCGTTGCTGATCGGATCGATGTCACGATAGAAGACGAAGGCGTCGGCATCGCACCGGGCGATCACGAGCGAATCTTCGAGCGGTTCGTTCAGGGCGAGGCCGGTGACAGGCGCCGGTTCGGCGGGATCGGCCTGGGCCTGTACATCGTGCGGCGGCTCGCCCGCGCGCAGGACGCCGTGGTGCAGGCTCGCTCACGGCCAGGCGGAGGCACCATCATGTGGCTCAGCCTGCGACGGGCGGACGGGCACGTCGATCAGTGCGCACCGTCTGCAGACTGCCAGCTTGCCGGTCAGCCGCCGCTGACCGGGGTGCGCTCGCGCCGTTCGCCTCCTGCCGCGTCCAGGTAAGCGTCGATCACGCCAGGTACGTCATCGCCGTCCATCACGATCTCGCCCTTTTCGAGCCAGATCACCCGGTTGCAGGTCTCCTCGATCTCGTTGAGGTTGTGCGCGACGAGGAACACGGTGCCCGCCTGCTGGCGAAGCTCTTCGATCCGCTGGTGGCTCTTGCGCCTGAACTCGGCATCGCCTGTGGCGAGCGCCTCGTCGACGAGCAGTACGTCGTGGCTCTTGGCCGAGGCGATGGCGAACCTGAGCCGTGACCCCATGCCGGTCGAGTACGCGCGCATCGGCAGGTCGATGAACTCCCCAACCCCGGAGAAGTCGACGACCTCCTGGTAGCGGTCCTTGGTCTCCTGCCGTGTCATGCCCATGGCCAGGCAGCCGAGCACAACGTTCTTGTCACCGGTGAGGTCGTCCATCAGTGCGGCGTTCACGCCGAGCAATGACGCCTCGCCTGTGGTGTAGACGGCACCCTGTTCCGAGGGGAGCAGCCCGGCGATCGCGCGAAGCAGCGTCGACTTGCCCGACCCGTTCCGCCCGATGACGCCGATCGCGTCGCCGCGGTAGGCCACGAACGAGATGCCGCGGATCGCGTGCACCTCGCGGACAGATGGGCGGCGCTGGCGCCGCACCAGCCGCAGCAGCGCGGTGGCGGCGGTTCCCTTGTCACCGCCCGCACCGTAGACGCGGTACACGATGTGCAGGTCATCCACGATCACCATGGGATCAGCCACGGCCGTACACCGCCTCCGCCTGCCAGAAGAACAGGTAACCGGTCACAAGCGCCGCCACGGCCCAGCCGACAGCGAGCAGCCACAGGTCCCGCGTGCTGCTGAGGGGCGCCGGATGGCAGTACGCCGACCAGTACGGCTTGTCCGTCGGGTGCTTCCCGTACCACCAGCACTTGGCGAAGTTGTACGGCATGGCGCCTGGGTTGCTCAGCCGCTGCGACTTGAGCAGCGCGTCCCTGACGAGGTTGATGTAAACCGCCGCCGGGTTGGCATTCAGCAGCGCCTGCAGCTTGTGGTGATCGGCGAGCCGCGTCAGCGTCCGAAGGCTGAAGATGACGCCGGACACGTACATCCAGGTCCGCAGCAGGAAGGGCAGCAACTGGCTGAAGTCGTCAACACCCGCGCCGGTCCGCGCGATGATCATCCCCGCGCCGACGTTGAACACCGCCTGGAAGGCAAGCGCCGGGATGATCAGCAGCCAGTACCAGGTGAGCGGCTCGCCGGTGGCCAGCACGATGGCGAAGAGCACGAGCATGGACAGCAGCAGTTGCTGCAGCTCCACCACGACGTAGGCGAGCGGCAGGCAGGCGCGCGGGAAGCGAAGCGCCCGGATCAGCGAGAGATGGTCATTGATCACACGCGAGGCGATGAGGAACGACCGCTGGGTGAAGTTGAAGATGAAGACCCCGGTGACCAGGAACGCGAGATAGTTCGGGACGCCGCGGCTCGTGCCGAGCAGCAGGCCGAAGATCAGGAAGTAGACGGCCGCGTTGAGCAGCGGGGTCAGGACCTGCCAGAGCTGGCCCAGCCTGGCCTCGGTGTACATCGCCACGTTGCGCGCTGTGGCGAAGGCCAGGATGAAGTGCCTCCGCTGCCAGATCTGGCGGGTGTAGGCGAGCAGGGGCGGGCGCAGTGCGCTCGGCCGCAGACCGTACTGTGCGGCGAGTTCACCGAGCGGCTCGTCCGGCAGCCGGGCAATCTCGCCGAGCGGCGTGTCACCGGACAGCGTGCCCGGGCCACTCAGGCTGCCTGGACCGCTGATACGCCCGGATCCGCTCATGAGGCCGAGCCTATTTCGCGCCGGACGGTCGACAGGACCCATCCCCATCGCTCGCGGTGCGGGTTCATCACTGGATGCCTCATCGCCTTACGACTATAGTTGTAGAAAGCAACTATCGGAGCCTACGCTATACCATGAAAGTTGCACCGTACAACTGTGCCGGTGTAGAAGGCCAGTCTGGAAGAACAGCCTGGAAGAACAGTCTCGAAGAACGGTCTGGAAGGACAGTGGGGAAGGCTGTGGAGGAGATTGCGCTCGGCGGGCCGCTTGAAGAACTCCTCGGGCGTCTGCTCAGGGCCGGCCCGGCCGAGCAGCCGGCCGTGCCGCCAGGCCCGCATGTCTCGCCGTCAGAGGCGCGGGCGCTGTTCGAACTACTCGCTGCACGTGGCATCGCACAGGGGGAACTGGCCAGCCTGCTCGGGCTTGAGAAGAGCACGATCAGCAGGCTGGCCGCCGGACTCGAGCGCAAGGGCTGGGTCAGGCGCGGGCGTGACGTGGCGAACCAGCGCTACGTCCGGCTCCATCTCACGCCGGACGGCCGCGCCGTCGCCGCGCGCGTGTGGCGAGGCTGGCAGGACCGCCAGGCCCGCATCCTCGGCGCGCTGAGCGAGGAGGAACGCGCTGGCCTGGCTGTTGGCCTCGGCGGGCTCATCCGCGCGCTCTCCGCGGAAGGCTTGCTCGGGGATCTCCCACAAGGCGCCAAGCACATCGCCTAGATCGATCGTTGACCGGAAAATCTGAGCAGCCCACCGGCCCGGCGCCTACAGGCCAGGAACACAACTTCCCCCCCGAAAACGTCACGGAAAACGGACATTTCGCCCGCAGGGACGACGTTTTCGGGGGGGAAGACGCAGGAACTGCTCGCACGCCACCAGTTCACGGTCAGCGCCAAGCACGCCCGGATCACGGGCCGGGTTGCCGGTCAACGATCTAAAGGTCGCATTTCTCAAAGATGCAGGTAAGCCGCGCAGGCGCCTGTTCCTGGCGCGGTAACCCCTCATCTGCCGTTTCTACGGCTCATTTCCACACCACGGGCATCACGCGGTTTCCGATCCGGTTCGGCGGGGCATTTCCCGCTCGTACCAGATCCTTGGGGCTCAGGATCCGGCTGGCGACGGGGGCTGTCCGCGCGAGGGAGGTGAGGGCGTCGAGCACGGTTCTGCTCCCTTACACCCCCGCCAGCGTCGCGGTCGCACGCCGCCGCCTGACCGCCGAACTGCTCGGCGCGGGGATCCGCGAGCCGGACGCCCACGATGCGGCCCTGGTAATGAGCGAACTGCTGAGCAACGCGCTCCGGCATGCGCATCCCCTGCCTGACGGGCACGTGCGCGTCGCATGGGCACTCGACGTCGGCATGCTGGAGGTCACCGTCAGTGACGGCGGTGCCGTTACCCGGCCACACGCCTCGCGGGCCTCGCTTTCTTCACTCGGTGGTCGCGGCTTGTCCATCGTGACCCATCTGACCTGGCGCTGGGGGGTAAGCACCGACGATGACGGCACCACAGTATGGGCGCTCCTTCCGGTAAATGGCCAGGCCGGCAACATGGGGGGCGTAGCACAACGTCAAAGTGGTGATACTCACGGTGACGTGGCGTTCACGCGGCAGAGCGACGGATCCGGGGGTGACCGTGAGCCACACCCACGGCGTGGACAGCGAGGTCGGCAGGCTCGGCACAGTCCTGCTGCACCGTCCGGGTATGGAACTGCGGCGGATAACCCCTCGAAATAGCGCCGAGCTGCTCTTCGACACCATTCCCTGGGTCGGGCGCGCCCAGCAGGAGCACGATGCCCTCGCCGCAGCGCTCCGCCGGTGTGGCGCCGAGGTCCGTTATCTCACCGAACTGCTGCAGGACGCCCTGGAATACCAGCCGGCCCGGAGCGAGGCGATCGCCTCCGTGCTCGGCGAGGGCAGGCTCGGCGACGAACTTCGCGGTTACCTGCGCGGGTACCTCAACGACCTGGATCCGGAGCGGCTTGCACAGGTCATGATCGGCGGTCTGGTGCCTGAAGAGATGAAGCCCGGGCGTGGCGTGGTCTACCAGCTCCTCGATCCTCATGAGTTCATCATCGATCCGCTCCCAAACCTGCTGTTCATCAGGGACTCGAGCGTGTGGATCGGCGACAGGGTCGCGGTCACAAGCCCTGCCATGGCGATCAGGCGGCGCGAGGCCGCATTGCTCCAGCTCATATACGCCCACCATCCGCGGTTCGCTGGAACCAAGCGGCTCTACCACCCCGGCCTCGAGCCGCTCGAAGGCGGGGACGTGCTGCTGCTCGCACCGGGGATCGTCGCGGTCGGCACCGGCAGGCGCACGACGCCCGCCGGTGTGGAGCGCCTCGCCCGCCGCGTCTTCGATGCCGGGCTCGCGCACACCGTCCTTGCCGTGCCGATGGCCAGGCACCACCAGGCCGCGCCCCTCGACACCGTCTGCACCATGGTTGACGTGGACACTGTGGTCATGTTCCCTGCCGCCGCCTACACGCTCACCGCCCACGCGATCAGTGTCCGGGCAGAAGGGCCCGGCGTACTGCGGGTGACACGGGCCCAGCCATTCCTCGAGGCCGCCGCGCAGGCGATGGGCATCGACCGGCTCAAGGTGATTGACACCGGCCTCGATCCTGTCGCGTCGGGCCGCGGGCAGTGGGACGACGGCGGCAACATGCTCGCGATCGCTCCGCGGATGGTCGTCGCCTACGAGCGCAACGTGGAGACCAACGCGACGCTCGAGGCGGCGGGAATCGAGGTCATCCCGGTGCCGGGCAGCGAGCTTGCCGGCGTCAGGGGCGGGCCGCGGTGCATGACGTGCCCGGTCAGCAGGGAGCCGGCCATAGAGCCCGCGGTCCCGGCCGGCCCCGCGGGCGGTGCGGCTTCGCTGCGGTCGGCACGACGTAACTGAACCCACGTTGGTCAATGCGGCGTGGTACGGCACGGGGAGATGGAAATGCACACTCAGCGTCACCATCTGGCCCAGCAGCCTGGCGCACCGGTAGGGTGCCGGACGTGGAGCTTAAGGTCTCGAGCCAATCTCAGGGCGAGCAGGCGATCGTCACCGTATCGGGTGAAATCGACCTGTACACAGCGCCGCGGCTGCAGGGCGAGCTAACGGCCGTGCTCGACGGCGGCGGCCCGGTCAGGGTTGTGGTTGACATGTCGGGGGTCGAGTTCTGTGACTCCACCGGCATCAACGTCCTGTTGTCGGCGATGAAGCGGGCCCGCGAACACGGTGGTGGGCTTGACCTGGCTGGCCCGCGTCCTGCCATCCGCAAGATCCTGCAGGTAACCGGTCTCGACTCGGTTTTCACCGTGGTCAATGATGACGACGCCGCGGCGGGGGAAGGGGCCGCCACCTGCTAGGGAGGCCCGCGGGGCCCCTGACAGGCTTTAGGATCGGCGACATGTCCCAGACCGGCGACGCGGCGGTGGTCATACCCGCCAGGGACGAGTGTGACCGAATTCACGCGACCGTCATGTCGGCCGCGGAGCTGCCCGGTGTCGACGTCGTAATCGTCGTGGACGACGGATCGCGTGACGGAACCGCAGGTGCCGCGGAGGCTGCGGGCGCGCACGTCGTGCGGCACGGCAGGAGCCGCGGCAAGGGTGGGGCGATGGAGACGGGTGCCGAGGCGGTCCGGCTACTCGACGTCGCGGAACGCCGCGCCGTGCATCGCCACCTGCTGTTCCTCGACGCCGACCTCGCGGCAACCGCGGGCAACGCGTATCCGCTGATCGAACCCGTCCGCGCGGGGACCGCCGACATGACGATCGCGATGTTCGCGAACCGGGTCAAGCTTGGCGGGCACGGATTCGTGGTGCGCATGTCCGGCGCGGGTATCCGGCGGGCGACGGGCTGGCAGCCCACGCAGCCGCTCAATGGCCAGCGCTGCCTGACAAGGGCGGCGTTCGAGAAAGCGCGCCCGCTCGCGCGGGGATTCGGCGCGGAGACCGCGCTCACCATCGACCTGCTGCGCCGTGGCCTGCGGGTGACCGAGGTGGAGGTCGACCTGGCGCACCGGGCGACAGGCGCCGATTGGCGCGGCCAGTTGCACCGGGCCCGCCAGTTCGCCGACGTGGCCGCCGCGCTCGGGGCCAGGCGATCGCTGCTGCCAAGCGGATCACCGCCCATTCGCGGATGAAGGCCGGCCCAGCCGGTCTCGCCACGACGGGCACGAGCATCGCGCTGACCATCGTGGTGGCGCTGCTAGGCCCCTCCGTGATGGAGCCGCCACTGCCCGGGCGGCCGGGCCAGCCGCCCTTTTCACTGACCTCGCATCCCTCTGCCTACCTGGTGGTGGCGCTTGCGGCGGCGGCTCTGGCGGCCGCTGCGGTCGGGCTCGGCCTGTCCATGCATGCGGCACGCCGCGGCTGGGCACCTTCCCCGCGCGCGCTCGCGGCCGCGGGGATCGTGGCCGCGGCCGTGCTTGTTTTGCTGCCGCCATTCGGATCGGCCGACCACCTCAGCTACGCGGCCTACGGCCGAATGCTGGTGACCGGGCACGACCCCTATGCGACGGGCCCCAATGTGCTTGGCCACGACCCGATCACGCGCGCGGTGGAGGACTGGCGCACGACCCCGTCGGTCTATGGTCCGCTCGCCACCGCTGGCCAGGCGCTCGCTTCGCTGATCGGCGGCACGTCGGTCCGGCTGACGGTGTTCGTGCTATCGCTGCTCAACCTGGCCGCTTTCGCTGGAACCGGCCTGCTGCTGCATTGGCTCGCACGTGGCGACAGGGGCCGCCAGCTTCGCGCGGCGCTGCTTTGGACGCTCAATCCGCTGCTGCTCTATGAACTGGTGGCGGGCGCGCACGTGGACACCCAGACGGCCATGTTCGCCGTCGCCGCCGTCGCCGTGTTCGGGTCGGTCAGCCCTGACGGCTCCGCGGGCTGGCGTGGGTTTGCCCGCTGCGCGGCCGCCGGAGCCCTCACCGGGCTGGGGGTGGCGGTGAAGCTGACAGGGGCGCTTGTGGGCGGCGGTCTGGCCTGGGCGGCGCGGCGGCGCTGGCGGTGGCTCGCCGGGCTGGCCGCCGGATTTGTGGCCGCGGCAGGAATCGCGCTAGCGTCCGGCGGCCCATATGTGCTGCGGCAGGTCGCGGCGGGCGGGAGTTTCGTGTCGATCGGCTCGCCGTGGCGGGCCACGCGGACGGCCCTCGCCGCGGCGTTCGGCGGAGGGACGGCAGGCACCCTCGTGTCGGCGGGTTCGGTGATCCTGGCGCTCATCCTGCTCGCGCTGTTTCTTCGCGGCCTGCCCGGCCCGCAGACGATCCATGGCCAGGAACCGCCGTGCCCGCGTACCCGCCGCGAGCCGGGATCTCCTGGCACAAGTACTCCCCACGACTCCTCGCTGCTGACCCCCAACGGCCCTGACCAGCCCGGGGTGGCGGCGGTCCAGGGGCGCGGAGCGGGAGTCGGAGTCGTCACAGGCGCGGCGGGAACGGGCCGCGGGCCGGGAACCGGGGCGGCGAAGGGAACTCAGGTCGCGGCCAGGGCCGCGCTCGCCTTCACGCTCGCCTGGCTTTTCGCGTGGCCCTACGTGCTCCCGTGGTACGACGCGCTCGCCTGGGCCCTGCTGCCCCTGGTCGCGTGGTCGTGGATGGACTGGCTGGTGCTCGCGCGGACCACCGCTCTCGCGTTTGGTTACCTGCCTGCCATCGCTCACCCAGCCGCGCCGCTGCCCGCCGATCTGGGCTGGCTGCAGTCGGTGGTGCGGACCGGGGTGACACCGGCGATCCTTGCCGCGCTCACTGTGGCGGCAGTCGTGGCGTCCGCGCCGCGCTGGTTCCGCCGTCCCGCCCATGATCGCGGTAGTTCTTCGGCAAATGGCGCCCAAAAGTTACCGCGATCATGAAAGTGGCCAATGCCGGTCCGGGTTCCTCGGCGGGGCACAATGGCTCAGTGCCCAGCGTCACGACCACGGCCCGATCGCGACTAGCCGCGCTGCCGCTTGCCGCGGCCGGGCGCGCGGTACCTGGCCTGCTTGCGTGGTCCGCTGCGCTGGCCTGCGTGGCGCCGATTGTCCTCGGGTACCTCACCAGCCGGCCGGACCAGCGCCTGGCGGACCTGGACGTGTACCGCACCGGCGGCGCCAGCGTGCTGCACGGTCAGCCCATCTACCACCTGCTGACCCAGGCGCCTCAGCTGCTGCCCTTTACTTATCCGCCGATCGCCGCCGTGTTCGCCGTCCCGCTGGCCATGATGCCCTGGCCGGCCGCGCAGGTGGTCTGGGTCGCGTTCATCTACGTGCCGCTCGCGGTCACGATCTGGTATGCGTTCAGGCCGCTGCTCGCCCGCGCCGCGCGGTACGCGCCCGTCGCATACGCGGCACTCTTCGTGGTGTGCGCCTATCTCTTCCCGCTCAGGGACCAGATGCGGTTCGGCCAGGTGGACATCCTGCTCGTCGCGCTCTGCGTCGCCGACTGCGCGGCGGTATCCCCGCGATGGCCACGCGGCGCGCTGGTCGGCCTGGCCACCGCTGTCAAACTGGTGCCCGGTGTGTTCATCATCTACCTGTGGATCTCGGGACGCAGGCGTGCCGCCGCGACCGCAGCCGCAGCGGCCGCTGCCTGGACGCTGGGCGCGTTCCTGCTGCTGCCGAGGGATTCGCTGTTCTACTGGACGAACGCGCTCTTCAGCAGTAGCCTGGCTGGGTCCAACACAGGGACGTCCAATCAGTCGCTGCGCGGCATGCTGCTGCGGCTGTTCCTGCCGTCCACCGCGCCGGCCGCCCTGTGGGTGATCGCCGTCATCGTCGTGGGTGCCGCCGGATTCGTCACCGCGCGCCGGGTTTCCCGCACCGGCGGCGAGATGGCCGGCGTCGCGATCACCGGACTCCTCGCGGTGCTGCTCTCACCTGTCGCCTGGATTCATCACCTGACCTGGGTGGTCGTCGTGATCGGTGCCGTGGCGGGCGACGGCAGGGACCGCCGCCGCCTCGCGGTGGCGGCGGGGATCGCGGTGTTCTACACCGTTACCCTGCCGTGGTGGGGCCTGTCGCTGCTGCAGGTGAGCTGGCTGCCGAAGCTGGCCGGGCGGACCGTGCAAAGCTCGTTCGGCCTGGGTGCGATCGCGCTGATCCCGGTCGTCGCCTGGGCGCACCGCAGGGGAGTCGCCCACGGGGACGCGCAGGCCCCAGGCGCGCAGCAGATCGCGCACCCGCCGGACAGCCCGCAGCCGGACAGCCCGCAGCCGGACAGCCGCGGACAGCCCGCAGCCGGACAGCCCGCAGCCGGACAGCCCGCAGCCGGACAGCCCGCAGCCGGACAGCCCGCAGCCGGACAGCCCGCAGCCGGACAGCCCGCAGAAGGTGCAGCTCAGATCCAGCGTCTGGCTGTCTGGGGAAAGTACGAGGCGCTAGGCTCCGTCTTGTGATATCGGTCGTAGTTTCGGTGCTAGCCCTGGTCGCCGGGGGGTCGGCGTCACGCTGGCGATCGCCGCGAATAATCGGGCCGACAGGATCATCGAAGAGAGCGGTGAGCTTATCCGGAGCCAACTCGCTGGGGCCGCAGCCGTGTCAGGAACGGTGGATGCGCGCGCCATCAGAGATGTCGCAATGGTGCGTTATGACGCGCTCAAGGAAATGGCCGGCCAGCTCCTCATTCTCCGTCGCCCTGCTCAACGCCGCGGGCGACGGCATCGTGCTCACCTCGATCAACGGGCGCAGCGAGACCCGCACATACGCGAAGACCGTCGCCGCGGGCAAAGGCGTGCAGCCGCTGTCCCCAGAAGAGGAGCAGTCGGTACGTTCTGCTCGTCTCGGCCAGGGCGCGCCGCCGGTCCCGACCCAGGGAACCGCCCCGCAGGACCGCGTGAGCTTCGTGCCAAGCACTAGCCCTAACAAGCGCTGAACGGTCGCACGGAAAGGTGGGACCCGGACAGGCTGCGGCACCGTGAGAGCATGACCCACATGCCAGATCGGTACGCCTACCTCGGCCCGGAAGGGACGTTCACCGAGGCCGCACTCCGCACCCTGGACGAGACCGCCGACGCCGAGGCCACGCCATATCCGACCGTCCAGGCGGCACTCGACGCCACGCGCAATGGCGAGGCGGTCCGCGCCGTCGTCCCGATCGAGAACTCGGTGGAGGGTGCGGTCACGGCCACGCTTGACGAGCTCGCTTTCGGCCAGAATCTGATCATTTGCGCAGAAATCTTGCTGCCAGTGACATTTGCCCTGCTGGGACGGCCAGGAACCGCGCTCGACGAGATCAAGACGGTCGGCGGCCATCCGCATGCGCAGCCGCAATGCCGCCGCTGGCTGGCCGGGCATCTGCCCGCGGCGCAGTGGCGGCCCGCCGCGTCCAACGCGGAGGCGGCTCAGCAGGCCTCGGACGGGAAGATCGGCGCCGCACTCGCGGGTGCGTTCGCCGCGCCCAGGTACGGGCTCGACGTGCTCGCGGACGACATCAACGACCATGAGGGCGCGGTCACACGATTTGTCGTGGTGCGCGTACCCGGACCTCTGCCGGCGAGAACTGGTTCCGACCGCACCTCACTGGCCGCATTTCTCGCCGACGACCATCCGGGTGCTCTCGCGGAGATCCTGACCGAGTTCGCTGTCCGCGGCGTCAACCTGACCCGGGTGGAGTCCCGGCCCACCGGCGACGTGCTCGGCAGGTACTGCTTCTCGATCGACTGCGAGGGTCACATCGATGAGGCCCGGGTCGGCGAGGCGCTGATGGGCCTGCGCCGGGTCTGCGCGGACGTGCGGTTCCTCGGCAGCTATCCCCGCCGCGACGGCGGCACCACGCACGTGCGCCCTGGCACGTCAGACGCCGAGTTCGCTGATGCGACCGCCTGGCTGGCCCGGCTGCGCTACGGCCGGGTGTAGCGCGTCATGCGCTGATCGCGTAAGCGATTCAGATACTCGCCACATGTGCGCGAAATCACAGGTAGGGGCCTGAGGATCCGGGCGGGGAAGCATGCGGGCCGTCCTCTGTGGTCTGCACCATCCCTGGCGGCAGCGCGCGCCGCATCTGCTCCAGCTGTGCACGGGCCGCCATCTGCTGCGCGAAGAGTGTGGTCTGGATGCCGTGGAAGAGCCCCTCAAGCCAGCCGACCAGCTGCGCCTGCGCAACCCGGAGCTCCGCCTCGCTCGGCACTTCGTTCTCGGTGAACGGAAGTGAGAGCCGCTCGAGCTCCGCGACGAGCTCGGCGGCGAGCCCGTCCTCCAGTTCCTTGATCGAGCTTTCGTGGATCTCCTTGAGCCGCGCGCGGCTCTTCTCGTCCAGCGGCGCGGCGCGCACCTCTTCAAGCAGCTGGCGGATCATGCTGCCGATCCGCATCACCTTGGCCAGCTGCTCGACCATCTCGGTGACCGGACGCTCGCTATTCTCGTGGTCGTCTTGTTCGGCACTCTCGATGGCCATGCCCTCCGGGCTGACCACGACGACCTCTGGCTGCTCGCCTTCTTTGTTCATCCGGTCGTTCATCCCTCAAGTCTGGCGGATGCTCCGCCGCCCTCGCACCCCGGGGGCATCGGGCCGGAGCGGCGCACCGTTGATGCCAGTGACACGACGCGCAGCCGTTAAGGACAATCTTGCGCCCGCCTGATCAGGTGACGAGCAGAACCTTCCCGATGTGGGTGCCGGCCTCGATGACCCGGTGGGCCGCCGCCGCATCCTTCATTGGCAGCACGCGGTCGATCACCGGCTTCACCTTCCCGGCTTCGACCAGCGGCCAGACGTGCTCGCGGACCTCGGCCACAACGGCGGCCTTTTCGGCAGGCGGGCGCGACCGCAGCGCGGTTGCGTGCACGCTCCCCCGCTTCAGATGCAGCACGCGCAGGTCGATCTCCGCTTTCGTGCCGCCCTGCAGCCCGATCACCACCAGGTGGCCGCCCAAGGCGAGGGATTTGATATTGCGGGCCAGGTAGCTGGCGCCCATGATGTCCAGGATCACGTCGGCGCCACCACCGTCGGTGAAATCCCTTACCGCCTCGGCGAAGTCCTCGTCCACGTACGAGATCGCCCGGTGCGCGCCGAGCTCCTTGCATCTGGCCAGCTTCTGGGGCGAGCCAGCGGTGCAGAGCACCCGCGCGCCGTGCACCCGGGCGAGTTGCAGCGCGATCGTGCCGACGCCGCTCGCGCCGCCGTGAACAAGGATGGTTCCCCCGGGCGCCAGCCTGCCCACCTGGAACACGTTTGCCCAGACCGTGCACACGGCCTCAGGCAAAGCGGCGGCCGATGCGACGTCCAGGCCGCCCGGCACCGGCAGCACCTGCCCGGCAGGCACCGTTACCCGCTCCGCGTACCCGCCGCCTGACAGGAGCGCGCACACCTGGTCGCCCTCACGCCATCCGGTCACGCCCGGCCCCGCGGCCGCGATGCGGCCCGAGCACTCCAAGGCCCGGGTACGGCGGCGTCCCGGGGGGCGGAGGGTAAAGCCCTTGACGTTGTAGCAGGTCGGCCCTGTTGACGGAGCTCGCTGCGACGTCGATCAGCAGTTCGCCTGGCCCAGGCTCGGGATCGGGTACTTCCGCCCAGCGAAGCACGTCGGGCCCACCAGGCGCGGTTATGACAATGGCGTGCATGCGTGCTCCAGGTGCTTAATGTGTGCGATTCGGCTTCGTGGGTAAGCGGCGGTGCTGCGGTGGCCTAGGCTCGGCGTGTAGCACGTATCCCGGCCCGTGCGAGCATTAAATTCTCGTACCGACGAAAGCTGGGGGAAGAACCTTTGACCAACCAGGATCACACTACGCCGGCCCCTGCCGACGCGCGGGTGCCGGCTGACGGGACCGGCCGCCCTGGTAGTAAGCCAGGCTCTGGCGAATCGGACACTGGCGGCCCAGGCACCGCAGGCCCGGGTTCTGGCGGCCCGGATTCTGGCGGCCCGGATTCTGGCGGCCCGGGCCCTGGCGCGTCAGGTTCTGAGGGCTCGGGGCCCGGCCCTGGCGCGGGCGGTCCGGTGACCTGCGGTACAAGTTCCGAGCCTCGTGGCCTGGGAGTGCCTGTACGAGAGCAGGCATCGCCATCCGCGCCGCCTGCCCCAGCCGAGTATGAGGGCGCGCAAACCACGGGGGAGCCTGCCGCGCCGTACCCGCCTAAGGGTCAGATGCCCGGTCAGCCCGGTTACCCGGCCACACCCGCGCCCAGCTATCCGGTCGAGCCGTCCTACGGCGGCGAGGCGCAGGAGCCTCAGCCCGCCGGGCCGCGGCAGCATGCGCCGCCGGCTGGTTACAACGGCCCGGCTGGTTACAACGGCCCGGCTGGTTATGGCCTGCCGGGCCGATACGACGTACACGGTTGCGAGGGCGGTGGCGTGCCAGCGCCGCAAGCAACCTCGTACCAGGCGGCTGACTACGGGTACGGCCAGACCTACACCGATCCCGAGCACGCAGACGGCTGGGACTACGCCGAGCAGCACACGTCCTATCCCGCCGCTCCGCAGTACGGGGGGGTTCCGGCGTACCCCGAACCTACGCGGCAGCCCGAGCCGCCGACCCAGGCCGGCCCGGGCGCGTACCCTGGCGCACCTTCGGGCCCGCGCGCCTATGCTGGTGCTCCGGCTGACGGCGGTGCCTATGCTGGTGCTCCGCCTGACGATGCTGACGATGCTGGTGCTCCGGCTGACGGCGGTGCCTATGCTGGTGCTCCGCCTGACGATGCTGCCTATGCTGGCGCTCCGGCTGACGGCGGTGCCTATGCCCCCGCCCCCGCCGACGACGGTGCCTATGCTGGCGCTCCGGCTGACGGCGGTGCCTTTCCCGGCGCCGACCAGGGTCACGACCCGGCGTATGGCATCCCCGGCGAGTACGCTGGCACGTTTGACTACGGCGCAGCCGGTTATGGGAACCCGGCGGCCGGGCAGGACCGCACCGCACCGCCCGCTCTGGACGCACTCGCGCCACTTCCGCCACGGCGGACTGATCAGCCGGCGAGGGAGACCGCGGAAAGCCTGACTTCGGAATCCCTGCTGCCGACCAAGAATCCACCGCCCGCGCCCGGCTGGCGCCGTACCGTCTACCGCGTCACCGGTGGCTTGATCCGGCCCCGTGACTCGCAGGCGGAGCTACGCAGGCGGGAACTGATCACGCGGGCCCGGACCCCGGTCGCGGGCGGCCATCACCGGGTCGCCGTCATGAGCCTAAAGGGCGGCGTCGGCAAAACCACGACGACCGTGGGCCTCGGTGCGATGCTCGCGTCACTTCGCGGCGATCGGGTCATCGCGGTTGACGCGAACCCTGATCGTGGCACGCTCTCCGACAAGGTCCACCTTGAAACCGCGGCCACCGTGCGTGACCTGCTGCACGAGCGCGCGCAGATTCAGCGCTACGCCGATGTGCGGGCGTTCACCTCGCAGGCCCCCAGCCGGCTGGAATTGCTCGCCTCCGACCGCGACCCGACGGTGTCGGTCGCGTTCAGCGAGGACGACTACTACGACGTCGCGCACGTACTCGAGCATTATTACTCGATCTGCATTTCCGACTGCGGGACAGGACTGCTGCACTCGGCCATGTCCGGGGTATTGGGCCTTGCCGACCAGATTGTGCTGGTCAGTTCGCCGTCGGTGGACGGCGCCCGCAGCGCGAGTGCCACGCTCGACTGGCTGGACGCCCACGACTTGGACGACCTGGTGCGCAACGCCGTTGTCGTCCTGTCGATCATTCGTCCGCGTAGCAAGAGCACCGTCGACCTCGACCGGCTGGAACAGCATTTCGCCGGGCGGTGCCGCGCCGTCGTACGGATGCCTTACGACGCGCATCTCGACGAAGGCGCCGAGGTGGACCTAGAGCAACTCAGCCCCGTGACGGCCGACGCGTATCTCCTGCTCGCCGCGACCGTCGGCGACGGGTTTGCCTGGCCGCGGCGCGTGCGCGCAACCGCGAGCTAACTGGCGCCGCCAGGGCTCTCATCAGCACTGTCACCGGCGCCGGGTGCCGACGGGTTCAGCCGGTTTTCGCGCCGGGCTCTCGGTTGCGTCAAGCAGGCACGTCCGCGCTCGTCGATCCATATTCTCACAAATAGGCGTCTGATCAGATGCGCCCCATTCGAGACTCGGTCATCATGGCGGAAGGGGACGTGGTCTCCATGACGCGTTCTCGTTTCAGGCCCGGCGGCGGGCCGCGGCGTGCCAGCCACGCCGGGAACGGACAGAACTGTTCGAGGCAATAACAGATGTGACCCCTTCCTCCGTCCAAAGAAGGTTCTCGTGAGGCATCAGGTTCCAAGCGGCGCAGAATATCACGTGCTGCCCGACCTGTCACGGTGCCTGATCCGGGAGGCCGCTAAGCTGAGCCTGTCAGGCGACGCGGCAGTGATACGAGAGTCCTGGCTCAACCCGGAGCGTTTCTGTGTGCTGTTCGACACCTACTTCGCGGAGATCTATAGGTACGTGGCGCGGCGTCTCGGCTGCCGTGCCGCCGACGAACTCGCGGCCAAGGTGTTCCTTATAGCGTTCAACCAGCGTCACCGCTATGACCTGACCCAGATGAGCGCCCGGCCGTGGCTTTACGGGATCGCCACGAACGTTGTCGGCAGGTGCCGGCGGCATGAGGTGGCCCGCTACCGTGCGCTCGCCCAAGGAGCTGCGGGACTGGCAGGCTTCCCCGCCGACCAGTCGGCGAGCCAGGTCGCTCCCGCGACCGGGGCGAGTCTTCCGGGCCAGGCCAGTGCCTTAAGCCAGACCCGTTGTCAGGACCGGCGGCGCCGCGTTGCCCACGCGCTCGCGCTCCTGCGGTCCGGCGAGCGGGACGTGCTGATGCACGCGGCCCTCGCAGGGCTCAGTCACGAAGAGATTGCCATGGCAATCGGCGTCCCCCGGCCGGTTGTGGATTCCCTCCTGTGCCGCTTGCGGAGAAAATTCCGCCTGGCGAGCAGCGAGCCGGCCGTCATCTCCGCCGGTCAGAGCAGCTCCATGGATGAACTGCTGCTGCTGGTGCTGGACGCCCTGCCCAAGCCCTCAGGTCCGGCGCCATGGGTCGTCGCAGACGCGTGGGCCGTGCTCACGGCACCACGCGGGCGAACCGGAGGACAGCGCCGGCTCGGGCCTGCCGGTGCGGCGGCCCGCGCACGAGGTGTCTTCCGGCTCGGGATACCGCGGCGCTGACCTCGGGATACCGCCGCGCTGACCACGGTGCCGCCGGCCACGGTACGTTGAGCACTGGCACGGCTGACCGCGGATGTTGAGCAGCGGCCCCGTCGGTGGCCGGGACCACGCCGCACGGCCCGCCGACACCGTAGGGTTAGGAGCACAGGAGGGCTCGCCTAGTGGACGATGGCGGCGGTCTTGAAAACCGCTAGGGCCGGTGACGGTCCTCGTGGGTTCGAATCCCACGCCCTCCGCTCAGGCCAGCGACAAAGGGCCGGTGACCTGCACGAACATAGGCTACCGGCCCTATCAGTTGGCTCTGGTCATGTGCGGCTGCGTGCAACGCGTTGCGATCGTATGCGGCTGGCTGTGCCGAATACGTGCCCAAGATCAGCCTCAGCCCCATGAACCCTGCCGATCTCCATCACTGGTTACGCTCAAGTCGCTCGCCATCGCGGCCTGCAAACGGTCAAGCGAAGCCCGTTGAGCCAGTGCGGCATTGCGGAACACTGCCGGATCAGCGCTGCTGTGGGTGCTCTTTGCCGGGTAGACACCTGGCCGTTTGTCATCCGCCAGCAGGGTGACAGGCCGTTGCGGTCGGTCTTGATCTCTCCCGTGTCCTTGCTGACCAGGCGGGGCCGTGGGTCGGTGACGCAGACGAACGTCAGGCGGGCGGTGTCGACTGGGATCGGGTGTTGCGCATGGTGTGTCATGGTGGTCTCCGCTCGCCTGGCCCGGTGTCCGGGCCGTGGATGGACGAGGCAGGCACGCTGGCAGGCAGGCGCGGTAGCATCGAGGCGCGAACAACGGTGCTTTGCCGCGTCTGGCCCGGGCGGGTTGCCTCCTGCTCAGGCCACGTTCGTTTGTGGCCCGTTGCGCCGGTGACCCTGGCTTGCCTGCCACGGCCGGTCCGGCGCGGCAGGTTCACGTCCTTTCCTGCTTGGGATGTGCCGTGCCATCAACGGCACCCGTACTCCGAGTCCGTGTATAGTATTTTAAATACTAGGGACGTACTTTCGCGGCTCCGACACGTACGGAAAGTTCACGCAGGTCGGTGCCGGGCGGGTCTTGCATGGTCAGCAGGTCGGAGACGAGCTGGCGGACCACGGGGTGACCGCGGACATGCTCGGGAGTGATGCCTTCCGCCTGGCGCAGCGCGGCGACGGCGTCGTCGGCCTGGCGGCGCTGGGCATGGGCGCGGGCAACGTCGATGAGCATCCGCGCCCGCCGTTCAGCCGAAAGCGTGGCCACGTCGACGGCCGACGCGGTGCGCAGCGCCCGGCCCGCGTCGCCGAGCTCCACCGCCACGGCGATCTCGTGCAGCTCCACGTTCGCCGGGCCGAACTCGGTGTTGTAGTCGTTGCGGCCCTCGCCGAGCCGCCCGGCGATCTCGCGGGCGCGGGCCAGGTGCTCATACGCGGTGTCCGGGTCGTTGACGCGGGCAGCGGTCACGGCGCGCTGGAGGGTGAGCCCGCCCCACAGCGACATCGCCTCAACGTTGCCCTCGCCGGCCAGGTGCCACAGCGCGTCGGCGGCGGTGCGGGCGGTCTCCCCGGCCTGGTCGTAATGCCGGGCGGACAGGAAGACGAACACCAGGCGGAACGCGCCCGCCGCCACCAGCAGCGGGTTTCCCGCCCGCTCGGCGGCGGTCATGGCCCGGTCGGCGGCGATCCAGGCGGCCTCGGGCTCGCCGAGCTTGGCCAGGGCGGCCGAGCACGCCTGGTAGGCGGCGGCCATCAGCTCGAACACCTCCGGACGCTGCTGCTCGGGCAGCGCGCGGGCGGCCGTCTCCAGGCCGGGAATCAGGTCGTTGAGCAGGTCGGTCAGGTCGGCGTAACGCCCGGCGTGGGTCAGCTCCCATGCCTTGGCCGCCTTGGCGCGCAGCGTGTCAGCGGAGGGGGAGTGGTGACCGTTCAGCATCGCGCGCAGCGAGTGGACCCCGGAAAGCACCAGCCGCAGGCCGCCTGCGCCGGGCGGCTCGTCGGTCACCGCGGCGACGAGTGGTGCGTCCGCGGCCAGCTCGGCGAGTGGCACGTCCAGCGCCTGGGCGAGGGCCTCCAGCACCGACATCCGGTCGATCCGCCGCGCGCCGCGCTCGACCTGCGACACCCACGCCACCGACCGGCCGATCATCCGCGCCAGCTCCGGCTGCGACAGCCCACGGCGGCGGCGCTCGGCGGCGATCTTCCGGCCGAGCGCCTGCTGATACTCGCCGGAGTTCACCCGCCTGTGACCTTGCCGGTCTGCAAGGTCAGCCAGTCAACCTCCGTGGCGGCCAGGTACTGGTCCCGCTCGGCCAGGTAGCGGCGGGTGTGCGGCGCCGCCTCGTGCGCCTCGAACGCGGCCCTGTCGCGGTACAGCTCATAGAAGATCCGCTGCAACGGCTGGCCCTCCACCAGATGCGCCGCGTAGACGAGCGTGCCCGGCTCATTCGCCCGGATGCCCCCGGCCGTCTCGGCGACGAGCCGGTCGTATGCTTCGGCGCTTGCCTCGTCCTTGCACGTGAACCGCACCATCAGACCGAACATTGCGGATCTCTCCTTCCAGGGCGGCTGATCACCGTACCCATTGTCCCGTACCCGTACACCAAATTGCACGTATTTATTGTACGGTACAGATACTTTAAGTACCATCACGAGAGTCCGAGTCTATAGCCTGCGCAGACGCGAGGTACCCATGGCGACATCACCCCCGGCAGCCCCCGCCCGGCGTGCCTACGATCACACCTACCCCGGCAGCCCGGAACAGGCCCTCCTGGTACGCGCCGACCTCGCCGCGTTCCTCGGCGACTGCCCTCGCGCCGACGACGCGATCCTGTGCGCCTCCGAACTCGCAGCCAACGCCATCCAGCACAGCCGCTCAGGTCGGCGCGGCGGCGACTTCACCCTCCGCGCCCACGTCCACGAAGGCGACCACGTATGGGTCGAGATAGAGGACAACGGCGGGAACTGGATCGAGACGGCCCACCACGACGGACGCGGCCACGGCCTCGCCATCGTCCGCGCCCTCGCCGGCGACTGCGGCATCGACGGCGGCTACACCGGCCGCGCGGCCTGGTTCCGCCTGAACTGGACGATTCCTTGACCGCCGCGAACAGCTCCGCCGGGCCTCGCGCACGGCCGCAACAGCCGACCACGGGCATCGGCGCGGGAGCCAAGGACCGCGACTGGGACGCCGAGCTGGACCGCATCACATTCACGTACAGATGCATGGGGTGGGCCATCGCCAAGAACCTCACCAGGCCCGGCTACGTCGCCCAGCGCACCGGCTGGGACGGCGCCGCCGCTACCTCACCGAGCGCGGAGAGCGTCTCGCCGCGATCGTCCCGGCCGAGATAGCCGCCGAGCTAGAGAACCTCTCGCCCGAGGGGTTCCGCGAACTACTTGAGGACTTCGCCGACGCTGCCGCAGCGCGCACCGCCCTCGCTGAGGACGGCGAGCCGGTTCCCTGGGAGCAGGTCAAGTCCGAGGCTGGGCTCTAGCCAGCGAGTCTCACGAGATCGTTGTTAAGCCGCGTGCTCGCAAGGCGTTTCTGTCCTTGGACCGGCAGGTTCTTCGCAAACGGGTCGGTGCCGCGATCGATGAGCTGGCGGCTCAGCCTCGTCCGGCGGGCGCGAAGGCACTGGTCGGGCTGACAGGAGTGCTGCGCATCGGGTCGGCGACTACCGGATCCTGTACGAGGTCCCCCTGGCCGCCCCGGCCAATTACAGGCAGACGCAATGATCTTCGGAAAGTCCGGGGAGGTGGAGCTGTTCCCGCGACCGATCATGAAGAGGTGCGGGATCACTTGCGGAAAGCGCCGTCACGGCTTTAGCCGCCGAAGGCGCGGAGGAAGGCGGCCCGTGCCATCGGCGCGGCGATCGGCCGCGTGGGCAGGGTGTCCGGGTCGCTCACGCCCGCGCCCCACGGGTCCTCCCAGAACGCATGCCAGGATGCGCCGCAGCCGTTGATGAAATCCGCCATGCCTCGGACGAACATGGCGTTGTCACCGCCACCGAGGTAGGTTGAGCCGGTTTTCCACAGCACCAGGCCCCACTCGGGGAAGGCGAGCGGCTTGCCGTGGTTGCGAGCCAGGTTGTGCCAGCCACGGACCGAGTCCCACATCGTGAGGAACTCGTCGAGCACTTGCTGCTGCTGCTGGGTGGTGATAGTGGCGGCGTTGCCCGTGTAGATATTGGTGCCGGATATGGTGCCGAAGTCATAGACGTCCAGGCCGATCTCATCGACCACCGTGTCAGCGCCGGTCGCGCCATCCGCGTATGGGTAGCAGCTTTCGGTGCCCTTGATGGTGAGGTTTCCTACGCCGAGCGTGGGGTTCCACTCGATTGTGAACGCGCTATCGGGGACGGCGCGCAGCACTTCTACTATGTGTGCATAACCAGCCTGGTAGGCGGGCTGGCCGCCTTCCTGCACCTTCCACGGGTACCAGGAGCCGTTGAACTCGCGGCCGATCCGCACCACGGCATTGCCCAGCCCGGCAGCGACAAGGTTCATCCCGAGCGCCGTCCAGTGCGCGTCGTTGGCGCCGCTTGCCTCGGTGCTCCATGACGTGTTCATTGTGCACGCAGGGACGCCGAGCGCAAGGACGCGGGACCCGAGCACGCCCTGACCCCAGGCACCTGCGGCAGTCCCGGCGTTGTTGTCGAGCGTGATGGCCTCAAATTCTGCCCATGAGCCTGGCGAGACAGGCATAAAGTCGAGTACCTTGTCGACCTGCCGCCCCAGCCAGGACTCGTAAGCGCTGATCTTCGCCATACCGCAGCCGTTGCCCCGGTAGACACCAATCGGGACGCGGTCGCCAGCGCTGAACACAGGGTCTGCCGCCGACGTCAGCCCCGGTTTGCTCCCTTCCACGAACCACCTTCCGGCGTGAGGGCTTGTTAACTCCGTCGAGGCCGAACAATTCCAGCCGATCATGCTTTGCCGCAAGGTGGCGCCGGAAGGCCGTCGCGAACCGTGTGGGGTGCCAGAAGTCGGCCAGCCCGTGACCTGGAGCGATGCGGAAGGGGTCAGCGGTTGGCCATGAACCGGACAGGCCGGCCCATCAGCATCGCGGTCAGCCGCTGCTGGGTGCGCTTGCCGGCCGGCCAGGACCGCGGCCCGTACCCGGGGCCAGATTCCGCACCGCCTCCTCGGCCGGGGCCGCCGTCCGCGATCATCATCGAGACCCGGGTCACCAACACCGGCCGCGGGCCGGGCGTGCACCGGGTTCGGCGCGCCTGGCCGCGGCGGCCGCCATCTGCGTTTTCCGCTGTTCGCGCTGTGTGGTCATGACCGCACCGCGCGGAGGGGGGCGCATCGCTCGATGAGGTTGCGGGCCACGTGGCGCCACACGTCGCGGCCGGTGGCTGGGATCGGCGCGCCGAAGCTCTGGGCGTAGATCTCGAGCCGCGGCACGGCGGTCGTGAGCACGTCGTAGCCGAGGCCGTCCAGCGCCTCTCTGGCGTCGCGGGTGGAGTTCGCGCGGGCGATGCAGCGGTTGAGCAGCACGGCCGAGCGGGCGGGCCCGTCGCGGGCCGCCTCGACCTCGGTGATCTCGTCCCGGACGGGCGTGGTGCGGTTGATCTCGATGGGGCTCGGCGCGCACGGGATGAGGATCTCGTCGGCGTACCGCAGCGCCGACCGGGCGATGCCCGGGTGGTCTTCCAGCTGCGGCGTGTCGATGATCACCACGTCGTCGGCCTGGGCGATGTCGGGCAGCCGGCGGTGCAGTTCGCGGGATGGCAGGGCCACGATCCGGAACGGGAACGCCGCCTGCGGCGGCAGCCCCGGGTACATGGCGGCGAGGTCGGACCATTCCAGCGCGCTGCCGGAAGGGTCGGCGTCGACCAGCAGCACGGTGTTGCCGGCCTGCGCGAAAACGTGTGCCAGCCAGACCGCCGATGTGGTCTTGCCCGTGCCCGGCTTGAGGTTGGCCAGGGCGAGGCTGAGGCCCGTCATCCAGGCAGTATGGCAGCGCCGGTGGCATTGTGGTAGGCAGTCCCGGGTATGCCGGCGGGCGGTGCGCGGGCCGGGACGGTGGGCTAGATCCTTGACCGGGAACCCGGCCGGTGATCAGGGCGTGCTTGGCGCTGACCGTGAACTGGTGGCGCGCGGGCAGGTTCCTGTGTCTTCCCCCCCGAAAACGTCGTCCCTGCGGGCGGAATGTCCGTTTTCCGTGACGTTTTCGGGGGGGAAGTTGTGTTTGTGTTGCTGGCCTGCAGGCGCCGGGCCGGTGGGCTGCTCATATTTTCGGGTCAACGATCCAAGCGTGGCTAGCGGCGGGCGGCCCTGGCCGGGGCCCGGGGCGGTGCCGGCCGGGCGGCCGGCGGGCGGGGCGGCGCTGGCGCGCCGGGCCAGCCGCGGTGCTGGGGCGGCGGCGCGGCCAGGACGGCCCCCGGGCCCGCAATTCATGCAGTACCGCAGTATCTACTGCATTACGGCAGGCAGCCGCGCGGCCTGCCGCGGCGGTGCCCGCACCGGATCGGTGAGCCCGGCGGCCGGGTGGCCCTGGGCGCCGGGTGGCCTTGGGCGCCGGTGGCCATGGGCGCACTGCCACGTGCGGGCTTACGGCGCCTGGTGTGCGGTCGCGGCGCGGCTGAGGCGCGACGCCCGGGACAGCCACGCTCCCCTTACCCCGGGTGGCGGGCGCATGCGGGGCCGTTACCCCGGGTGGCGGGCGCATGTGGGGCCGTTACCCCGCGTGGCGGGCGCATGTGGGGGCCGCGGCCAGCCGGGCGGCCCTCACCGCGGCCCGCGCGTGCCCCCCCGCGCGCGTGCCCCCCGCGCGCGTGCCCCCCGCGCGTACCCCCGCCCCGGGCCGCACCCTGGCCCGGGCCGCCGCCGTGGCGGCAGCGGCCCCGCCCGCGGGCCGGCCGCCGCCAGGACCGGCGTAGCACGCCATGACACCAGGACCGGCGTAGCACGCCAGGACCGGCGTAGCACGTCAGGACCGGCGTAGCACGTCAGGACCGGCGTAGCACGTCAGGACCGGCGTAGCAGCCCGCCGCGTCGGCCGCCGCCCGGACCGGCCGTGACCGCCCGCGGTCGCGATCATCGGCCCGGCCGGCATCACGGCACAAAGCCAGCTTTCCCACGGGGGTGTGGACATTGTCCTGCATCTCATGCTGTGTCCCAGCAAAGTTACCCACAGCCTGTGGATAGCTATGTGGAGTAAATCACGGTTGTGTAACCACGCTAGGTGTGACCGCTGGCACGCTGCGGGAGCCGGGCGGACAGCGCCAACGGGCGCTGGGCCGAGTGCGCGCGGCAGCCAACGGGCCGGTTGATCAGGCCCGTACGCCGCCTCCTTGATACGTCTCCACCACTGTGCGCCAAGCCCAGCGCCTGATCCCGCCACGCAACCCGGCCGGCGTCGGTATGCCAGCCGGGTCGCGGGCGGCATCGCCTGAAGGCGGACCCATGATTATCCGTAACGGCTGCCGCACGATTTCACGGCACCGTCACGGCACCTTCACGGCACCTTCACGGCACCTTTCACGGCGCGGCGAACGCCGTGTAGCCGTTGGGTGTGCCGAGCCCGGTCGGGCCGTCGTATCCGGGCCCTGCGGTGCAAAGGTACGACGGGCTGCATGATCCGTTGCTGCCGGACGTGACATCGTACAGCCCTGACAGGTGATGGTACGGGTACGAAGACGGATAGCTCCCGGCGGCCGGGGTGCCGGCGATTGCGTATGTCGCAGCGATGATCGGCGAGGATGCGGAGGTACCCCCGTAGACTTGCCAGCCGCCTGATTGGTAGGTGTCATAGACCGCGACGCCGGTATCGGGGTCGGCGACCGCGGAGACGTCGTTGAGGGTACGCATGCGGCAGCCGGTATCGGTCTGCCAGGACGGTTTGGCGTCGTACGCGCTGCAGCCCGATCCGGTGCCCCCGCTACCTGAATTTCCCCACACGGTCTCGGTGAAGCCGCGCGCGTTGCTGCTCACCTTCAGCGCGGTTCCGCCAACCGCGGTGACATAACGGGATGCGGCAGGATAGGCGGTCGCGTAGCCGCCGTCTCCCGCAGAGACGGTGATGGCGACGCCGGGGTGGTTGAAGTACAGGCGGTCGAAGCTGGCGTCTGAGGAAGACTCGTCCCCGCCGTAACTGTTGGAGACGAATCTCGCTCCGAGGCTTACTGCCCTGTTGACAGCCTTGCCCAGGTCGCTGATTTGGGACGAGGAGGCTTCGACAAGCAGGATGTGACACTGCTGGCAGATCGCGGAGACCATGTCCAGGTCGAGGGAGATCTCTCCGGCCCAGCCAGAATCGGCACTGGGGTAGCTGGTGCCGCCGTTCTGGTTGAGCTTCTTGAAGCAGCCGTTGGCAGTGGTGCATGACGGCAGGCCGTAGGTGGCGCGGTAGGTGGCCAGATCGGATTCGGCGTTCGGGTCGTCGTAGGCGTCGACGATTGCCACCGTGCGGCCCGAGCCACGGCCAGATGGAAGGTTGTAGGCGCGCCGCAGGCCAGACGGACCGTACCCGGACGGCGTGTCTGGCGCTGCCTTGGGGCCCACGTAGGTGTCCATGTCGGTGACCTTTACGGCGAAGCACGCCGCCTGGCCACGGTGGGTAGCCGCGGCGCAGACAGCGCGCAGATCGACGTCTCCATCGTGGTCGGGGTCCGCCGTCCGCGCGGCGAAAGGGGAGCCCGGCCGGTTAGGGACATGGCGCGCTTGCGCCGGAGTATCGGTGAACATCAGGCCGGCGGCAGCAGCCGCGGCTGCGGAAGTAATTGCCACGGTCCTGCGCCATTTCCCGTTGCTGTGAATTCCTTTAATGTGCACTGCAGTTGCCCCCAATTCGGAGTTCGATCTGGACAAGGCGATGATTCGCCCGAGCGGTGGTTATCACGCAACCCTGACGGCGTGGGCGTTCACACCGGGTGAAAGGCGGCACCGCCGGACCGCGGTCAAGGATCATCCGTAACGGCTGCCGCAGGGTTTTCACGGCACCTTTCGCGCCGCCGGTCAGGGCGCGGCGAACGCCGTGTAGCCGTTCGGTGTGCCAAGGCCGGTCGGGCCGTCGAATCCGGATCGTGCCGTGCACAGGTACGACGGGCTGCATGATCCGTTGCTGCCGGACGTCACATCGTGCAATGCCGACGCATGGCTGTACGGGTACGACGACGGGTAAGTGCCGGCGGCCGGGTTTCCAGCGAGCGCATACGTCGCGGCGATGATCGGCGAGGACGCGGAGGTGCCCCCGTACACCGCCCAGCCGCGATCGTATACCGCGACGCCGGTGTCAGGGTCTGCGACCGCGGACACGTCAGTGGAGGTGCGCCTGCCGCAGCCCGTATCGGTCTGCCAGGACGGTTTGGCGTCGTAACTGGAGCAGCCCGATCCGGTACCCCCGCTACCCGAATTTCCCCACACGGCCTCTGTATAGCCCCGCGCGTTGCCGCCCGCCTTCAGCGTGGTTCCGCCGACGGCGGTGACATACCGCGAGGCGGCAGGATACGACGTGGCGTAACCGCCGTCCCCAGCCGCCGCCGTGATGACCACGCCGGGGTGGTTGAAATACAGCCGGTCGTAGGCTGCGTCCGAGGACGACTCGCCCGCGCCGTAACTGTTCGACACGAACTTCGCGCCGAGGCTGACCGCCCTGTTGACCGCCGTGCCCAGGTCGCTGATGTTGGCGGACGATGCTTCGACGAGCAAGATATCGCAGTTCGGGCAGATCGCGGAGACCATGTCCAGGTCGAGCGAGATCTCCCCGGACCAGTCCGAGTCGGCCCTGGGATAGCTGGTGCCGCCGTTCTCGTTGACCTTCCTGAAGCAGCCGTTGGGGGTGGTGCAGGCGGGGAGGCCGTAGGTGCGGCGGTAGGTGGCCAGATCGGATTCGGCGCTCGGGTCGTCGTAGGCGTCCACGATGGCCACGGTGTGGCCCGAGCCCCGGCTGGCGTCCAGGCCGTAGGCGCGCTGCAGGAGAGCCGGGCTGTACCCGAAGGGTGTCAAGGGACGCGCGGAATCGGGGCTGACAGCGGGATCGGGGCCGACATAGGTGTCCATGTCGGTGACCTTCATGGACAGGCAAGCCGCCTTGCCAGGGTGGGTAACCGCGCCGCAGACGGCGCGAAGGTCGTGGTCGTGGTCGTGGTCGGGGTCCGCACGCCGCGGTGCGAAGGGGGAGCCCGAAGGGCCAGGGACCGTGCGGACGTGTGCGGAAGGACTCGATGGGTTAGAGACCTGGCGCGCGTGCGCCAGAGCATCTGTGAACATCAGGCCGCCGCCGGCGGCGGCCGCGGCTGCGGAGGTGATTGCCACGGTCCTGCGCCATTTTCCGTGGCTGGGCATTCCTTTAACGTGCACCGCAATTTCCCCCAATTAGGCGTTCGATCCGGACAAAGCGATGATTCGCCCGAGCGGTGGTTATCCCGCCGAGGTGCGAACCAACATCATTTGACCCAGCGCTACCGGGGGGTTGTGGAATTCTAGTCGGGAGTCCGGGGACCGGTCGGTGACCCGTACCCGGGAGATTTCGGTATCATGGCTAACCCGGCGGGAGGTACCAGGTTTGGGCCGCCGACCTGTTGCAGACATGGAGCCGTACCTGGGTACCGTCGACGGTCGTACCGTTCGGGTCGGTCATGCATTTACCCGACCAGGGGTTGATGAGCTCGTCGCCCGGAACTCTGACGACGCCGTCGGCCTCCCAGAACTGCCCGGCTGATCCGTTGCACGTCGCCAGGACAAGCCCGGTTCCACTGGCCTTCCTCCCGACCGCGAGGCACTTGCCCTGAACGCGGACTGTATTGTCCGCCGGCAGTGTCCAGCGCTCTGAGCTGCTGCCGTCGCATTCGTCGATGCCCGCGACGAGACCTTGCCCGACGTAGTTGGGGTAATTGCTGAGGCACTTATGGTGGATGGCGGATACGATGGCACCGGTCGCGCTCGCGGGTCCCCTGTGCGCGCCGGTGACCGGCATTCTGTGCCCGGTCCAGGCGGCAAGAAGGGCCAACGCGGACGCCACGAGCAGCGCTTTGACTGTTCCGTGGCGGTGTTTCCGCAATGCGGCAGAGACTTTGTCGCGATATCGTCGCATTTATATCCCCTGCGGCAGTTCCATAATTACTCTGCGTAAGTGCGGCGTGTCGGCAGCATCGTATCGCACGAACGTGGCAGCTTGGCAAGATCAGAATTAGGCTCGCCGCCAAATTCTCTCGCGCGGCCTTGATTGTCGGGATCAGCTCATAAGGTACGGGGATGGAGAATTCACTTGAAGCCGCTGAGGGCCGCGAATCGGCGACGTTCTGGCCCGTGCCCGCCCGCTGTGCCCAAGCCGTGAAGGAGGCGGACGCCGCGGAGTCGGCCCGCCGTTGCCGTGACGGGTCACAGCCAGGTCATAGCTGCGCAAGGCCGCCGTCGACGGCGAGCTCGGAGCCGGTCATGTAGGAGGAGGGGTGCGAGGCGAGGAACAGCACGGCGGCTGCGGCTTCGTCCGGGTCGGCGATGCGCTTCAGCGGGACGTGCTCGGCGGCCCATTGCCGCATCGCGCTTGACAGCTCAGGGCTGGCCGCTCCGGTCATCGGGGTGCTGACAGCGCCGAAGCTGACCGTGTTGACCCGGATTCCCCGGCGAAGCAGGTCCGGGTCAGCGGCGAACCCGCGGCCCAGAGAGCGGACGGCGGCTTTTGCTGCGGCATAGAGCGGATCGCCGAGCAAGCCCCGGTCGTGCGACACCGACGAGGTCAAGATGACCGACGCTCCGTCGGCCAGCAGTGGCCGGGCCTCGGTCACGGTGAAGAACGCCGACTTAAGGTTGGCGTCGATCACCCGGTCGAAGTCGGCTTCGGTGGTCTCCCACAATTCGGGCGCGTTCGACGCGCCCGCGTTCGCCACGAGCACGTCGATCCGACCGAACGCGGCCTGGACCCCCTTGCTCATGGCCGAGGCGCCGGCCTGCGAGCCAAGGTCGGCCGCCACGGTTACTACGTCGTGCTGGATTGCGGCAGCTGCCCGGGCCAGGGTGTCGTTGCCGACTGGGCCTCTGGACCGCGCCCCAGCAGCCGGAGGCAGAACCAGGCTGGCGGGTCGACTCATTTCTCGCATCCGCCGACGGCGGTTCCGGCTGGGGGTTGCGTGAGCTCGAGAAACCGTTCCTCAAGCGTGGCGGGCATCGCGTAGATCCTCGCCTGGATCGGGCCTAGCATCTCCCGCACCTGCGCGGGAGTGGCGCCTGGAACGCGAAGGCTGCGGCCGACGAGGCAGGCTACCCTCCAGACCGCTCGATGGCCTCGAACGCGCTCGCCCAATCCGGTGTCTCCACAACCGTCACATGCGCCGAGCCGACGATCGCGGTCACCTCGCCCTCCGCGACGACCCGGCCATCCGCCATCACCACCAGGCGGTCGCACTCCTGCGCCTCGTCCATGTGGTGAGTCGTGACCAGGACCCCCGCTCCCGCATCGGCGACGTCGCGGATCGTCTCCCAGAGCCGGGCACGGGCGAGCGGATCGACGCCCATGTGGGCTCGTCAAGGACGAGCAGGTCGGGCTGGTGGCCGAGTGCTTGTGCGAACGCGACCCGCCGCTGAACGCCGAGGGGAAGCCGCCCGACGGGGATCCCGCTCATCGGCTCCAGGCCTGGGGGCAGTTCGCCGCCCTCGCCGCCGAACGCGGCGCGCGCGAACGCCATGTTCTCTGCGGGCGTGAGGTCGTCATAGAGGCCGAGACCCTGTGGCAGATAGCCAAGCCTGCGGCGGGTATCGATGGACGGCGGCTGCCCGAACAGGCGAACCTCGCCGCTGCTCGGCGGTAGCAAGCCGAGCAGCATCCTGATCAGGGTCGTCTTGCCTGCGCCGTTCGCGCCAAGCAGGCCCACCACCTCTCGGGGTGCCACCTGCAGATCAACATCGCTCACCGCGGCGAAATGGCCAAACACGCGTGTCGCGCCGATGCTCTGCGCGAGCAACTCCGTCATGACGGCACCTCCGCCCGGAGTTCGCGCGCCAGGGCGGCCACGATCACCGCGTCCTGCAGGTCCGGCTTCGTCCCTGCGGGCCGTACTTCGGCTGTGCCGTCCGCGCCTGTGCCGTCCGCGCCTGTGCCGTCCGCGCCTGTGCCGTCCGGCCTAGCCCGCGTGCACGCCGTTGGCGCCAGGTGGGATCCAGACCCGCCATATTCCCCCGCGCCGCCAGGCACGCCGTGCCGCCTCACCGCGCGGCCGTTCTGGAGAGATTTCGATCCTCCCGGGAGCGGCAGCGATGATCTCGTCCGGGGTTCCCCGCGCAAGCACCATGCCGTCGTCGAGCACGAGTACCGACGCGGCGCGTTCGGCCTCGTCAAGATAGGTCGTGGTCAGGACGACAGCGGCGCCCCCGGCTGCCGCCCGGGCGATCAGCCACCACAGGTCGGCTCTGCTCACCGGATCCACCCCGGTGGTCGGCTCGTCGAGCACGAGCAGCGCCGGCTCGTGCAACATGGCGCGGATCACGCCGAGCTTCTGCCGCATCCCGCCGGACAGGTTTCCCGCCAGCCGGTGCCGCGCGGCCGCGAGGCCGGTGCGCTCGAGATACTCCCGTGTCCGCTCCCGCGCCTGTTTCACCGGTACGCCGTAACCCGCGGCGGCGAAGGCCAGGTTCTCCTCGACCGACAGGTCAGGGTAGGTGCCTGAACCCGCGCTCAGGTAGCCCGTCCGGTCCGCGGCAGGGCGCGACACGTCCCCGGTGTCCGGGGCCGCCGCGCCGGCCAGGATGCGGAGCAGGGTCGTTTTTCCCGCGCCGTCACCGCCGACAACGCCGGTCACCTCCCCCGGTTGGGCGTCGAGCGTGACGTCGCGCAGTGCGACGCGCTCGCCGAACGACATGGTGACCCCGCGCACTCCCCAGGCCGGACCCGCGCGATGCGCGCGGCCGACCCGGGGAGCCTGCCGTGTCATCGCGGTGTCGCCGCCCTCGCGGTCGGCGCCGCGGTCCCGTCCGTATTCTCCTCGGTTGCCTGGCTCTGCCTACGCCGCGGGGCGGGAGCAAGGAACCGCCGGAAGCGCAGCGTCGCCAGCCCGGTGACAATGACGCCGATCAGCGCCAGGTAGGCGAACGAGTGCCACAGCGCAGCGATGGGTGCACCGCGAAGCATGACACCCCGGGCGATCTGGGTGAAGTAGGTGAGTGGCAGGAGATAGCCGAGCCAGCGTACGCCTGCAGCCATCGAAGACAGCGGGAAGATCAGCCCGGACAGCATGATCTGCGGCAGCATCACCATGATCGCGAGCTGGATCGCCTGGCCCTGAGTCTGCGACACGCTCGAGATGAGGACGCCCATGCCGAGCGTGACGAAAAGGAAGAGCAGCGCGCCGAGCCCGAACACAAGCACGGAGCCGCGGAACGGTACAGAGAACAGCGCCACGCCGAGCGCGACGACGATCGCGAGGTCCACGGCGGCCACGAGGAAGTAAGGAGCGATCTTGCCAAGGAACACGTCGCGCGGGCGCAATGGCATGACCGCGAGTTGCTCGAGCGTGCCGGCCTGACGTTCGCGCACCACCCCAAGGCTCGTGATGACCATGCCGACGAACAGCAGGATCAGGCCCGCAAGTCCGGGGACCATGATGTCCGCTGTCTTCAGGCCCGGGTTATAGAGCACCTCCACCCGCGGCATTGGCCTCGCCGCGGCCGTGGGTGACGCGGCCGACCGCGCGGCCATCGCAGCGAGCGCGGCCTTGGCGGCAGTGGCCGTGAACAGCTGCGAGCCGTCCAGGAGCACAGTGGTCCCGCCGGTCCCCGTGACGATCGCGACCGGCGTGTTCCCGTCCCGCAGCGCCGCCACCGCGTCCGCACGGCTGTCGCCCGGCGCGACCTTCACCGCATGGAACGGTGCGCGCAGTTGCGTCGCGGCCGACCTGGCCTGCGGTCCGACCACGGTCGTGGGGATCGTCTTGACGTCGAAGCTTGCGGCGTAACCGAAGATGATCAGCAACAGGATCGGCAGGAAAATCATCATCGCCAGAGTGCGCCGGTCGCGTCGTAGCTGACGGAATTCCTTGACGATCATCGCCCACATGGCTCACCCCTTCTGCTCGTCAGCGCGCGAGCGGCCAGACGCGGAACATCGTGGCTCAGTCGCCGAGCTGAAACTCAACGGTCGTTGAATTTTAGCCTCAGGGCGGCCCTCGATCAAATCTCCTTCCGGCTTCTGACAGCTTCGAGCCTCCGGGTACTGGATCTGGAACCCAGCACCTTAGGCCGGTCAGGTCCGCGGCGACAGCGCGATAGATGGGCCCGCCAGAGCTGAACCGGTCGCGCGTACCGCTCGTGTAGAGGCTGTGGCTAGCGGTGGCATCGCAGGCGGCGCTGCGGTGCCAGCGCGCCCGTGGAACCAGGGAAACCCGTGGAACCAGGGAAACCCGTGGAACCAGGGAAACCCGTGGAACCAGGGGAAAGGGAAGGGGAGCGGGAGCACGTGGGAGTAGTCAATCGCGCCACCGTGGCGGGAGCCGCGGTAGCAGGGATCGCGGCGAGCGCGCTGATCGCCGCCGCGCCCGGCGCGGGAGCGCAGCAAGCCTTACATCGTCGAGGACGCGACCAACCAGCTCGACCTGCTCCACTGAGCCCTGAAGGGGGAGCTACGGGCCGGGCCCGTGAACCCGGCCCGGCCCGTAGCTGGAACGGCCGCCTTGTGCGGGTGGCCGGGTCCGGGTTCTTTACTTTCCCGCAATACGCCTTAGAAGGCGGCCATACGGCGATAGCCGCGGAGAAAGATCCCGCAGGAAACCGGATAAGGAGCGAGAGGGGGAAGGTGGCAGAATGTCCGAACCGATTTCAGCTGAAGGCGTGCCGGGCAATTCTGCGCAAAGAAAAATGCCAGATGCGAGAAACGCGTGGGTGGCGATTACCCGAGGCCACGAACCCCCATTCAAGGGAAATATCCGCCAAGCTTCGCTGGGGCCTGAAGGATGGCCTGAGGGGGCCACATTACCGAGAAGGACGGCGGCGCGCTGACTCCCTGGCAGCAGGTTCAATACCAACGGAGGCAGAAAGACAATGCGAGTAATCAAAGGCGCCGCCGTGGCCGTTATCGCGGCCGCAGGGCTCCTCTCGAGCGCGCTGATCGGCGCCGCGTCCGCAGCGACCGTGCCAGCCTCGTCGCATTCGTTCATCGGAAACCTACATACCTTAAGCACAATCGCATCCACCGTGCCATCGAACGGCGACGTTAATCCGTACGGTGTCGCCGTGGTGCCACAGAGCCAGGGGAATCTGTACCGTGGCGACGTGCTTGTCAGCAACTTCAACAACAGCACCAACGCGCAGGGAACAGGGACCACGATCGTGGAGGTCTCGCCTGGCGGCACGGTCACTCAGTTCGCCCAGATCAACGCCGCGAACCTGCACGGATCATGCCCAGGTGGCATTGGCCTGACCACGGCGCTCAGCGTGCTGCGCAGTGGCTGGGTCATCGTGGGCAGCCTCCCGACAACGGACGGGACATCCGCCACGGCCCAGGCCGGGTGCCTCATTGTTCTCGACAGCCATGGAACAGTACGTGAGACGTTCTCGGGCCACGGCATCAACGGCCCATGGGACATGACCGCGCTCGATGGTGGCTCTGTGGCGGAACTGTTCGTCACGAACGTGCTGAACGGCACGGTGGCCGCGAACGGCGCCACGGTCAACAAAGGCACGGTCTTGCGGCTCATCGTCACCATCGCGGGATACGATATGCCGCGGCTCGTGAACACAACCACAATTGGCTCGGGCTTCGCAGAGCACACCGATCCCGCAGCGCTCGTCATCGGCCCGACCGGGGTCGGACTCGCGCGTAACGGCACGCTGTACGTCGCTGACACCGTGAACAGCAGGATCGCGGCGATCCCTAACGCGGTGTTGCGGCTCAGTTCGGCCGGAACGGGCTTCACGGTCAGCTCCGGCGGCGCTCTGAACGGCCCTCTCGGTCTTGCCATCGCGCCGAACGGCAACGTGCTCACGGTCAACTCGGGCGACGGGAACATCGTGGAGACGACCCCTGGCGGGACCCAGGTGGCCAAGGTGACTCTCGACACGTCAGGCAGCCCGGCGGGAGCGGGTGCGCTGTTCGGGCTCGCCGTGACGCCGCAAAACAACGGCGTGTACTTCGTCGACGACGCGAACAACACGCTCAACCTGCTCCACTGAACCCTGGAGGGGAGCTACGGGCTGGGCCCATGAATCCGGGCCCGGCCCGTAGCCGGACCGGTCCCTTCCAGCACGGCGTGTCGCGCCGCGGGCCGGGGGCCTCGCGGCGCGACACGCCGTAGCGTCTTCTACGGAAATCTAAGGTCCGCGCTAGATCGGGGCATAGAGTCCAATGCCGTGGACCCGGTACGCAACCCCTATGCCCCGGGCGCCGGGCAGCGCCCACCCGAACTCGCCGGCCGTGATCGCGAAATCGGCCAGTTCGAAGTGGTGCTCGAACGTGTGGCCCGCGGGCGGCCCGAGCGCAGTATGGTGCTGACCGGGCTGCGGGGCGTGGGCAAGACCGTGCTGCTCAACACCTTCAGGTCGATGGCGATCGGGCGGCTGTGGGGAACCGGCAAGATCGAGGCCCGGCCGGATCAGTCGATCAGGCGGCCGGTCGGCGGCGCGCTGCACATGGCGGTCCGCGAACTCGCGCCACGGCACAGGGCGCCCGACCGCATCGAGTACTTCCTTGGCGTGCTCAGGGCCTTCGCCGCGCGCGAGCCGAAGGCGGCCAAGGGCGCGCCCGCTTCGCTTGGCATCGACGCCCTGCCGGTGCGCGGTCGCGCCGATTCCGGCGACATGGAGATCGACCTTACAGAGTTGTTCGCCGACGCGGCATCCATCGCTACCGATCTTGGGGTCGGGATAGCGCTGTTCGTCGATGAGATGCAGGACGTGCCAGCGGCCGACGTGTCAGCGCTGTGTGCCGCGTGCCATGAGCTGTCGCAGACCGGCGGACCGCTCATCGTGGTCGGCGCTGGCCTGCCCCACCTGCCGTCGGTGCTCTCCGCAAGTAAGAGCTACTCGGAGCGGCTTTTCCGTTATGTCCGGATCGATCGGCTTGACCGGGACGCCGCCGACCTCGCGCTGATCGCGCCGGCGGAACGAGAGGGCGTCGAGTTCAAGCCGAGTGCGCTCGACGCGCTGTACCAGGCCGCCGACGGATATCCGTATTTCGTCCAGGCGTACGGCAAGGTCACCTGGGACGTCGCTACGGCCAGCCCTATCTCAGCCGACGATGTGCGGGTCGCCGCACCGGAGGCGGAGGGCGAGCTTGCCGTCGGCTTTTTCGGGAGCAGGTACGAGCGGGCCACGCCCGCCGAACGCGAGTACATGCGGGCCATGGCCGCGCTCGGCGACGAGCCCGTGCCGACGGCGAACGTCGCCGATGAGCTCGGGCGCAAGCCAGCGAGCCTGTCCCCGGCACGTGATGGCCTGATCAAGAAGGGCCTGATTTACAGTTCGGAGCGCGGGCTCATCGCGTTCACCGTGCCGCATTTTGGCCAGTTCCTCCGCGCGCAGCCGGTCTGAGCGAAGCCACAGGACTTCTCTGCGGCCGTCTTCGGCTTTCTGCGCCTGAGGCTAGAGAGAGCTAGAGACTTCTACAGTGACTGGGGTCCCATCAACGGTGGCGACGGCCCTACCGCGTACGGGCTAAGTCGTCTCCCCCTCCTCCCAATCCGGCAGCCAAGACCTCACGTTCCTTATGGCCGGCAGCGGGAGGTTGCTGCTGCGCTGCCTGCTCCCGGCCGGTCCGGGCAAGCACCTCCCCGGTCACGGCATCGACGATGGCGGCACGGACGGGCGGGCTCCACCACCTCGTGTAGACGGCGAACACGATGTCGGCTTCACGGCCGTTGACCTCACCTGAAAAAACGGCGTACCGCCAGCAAAGCTCGCGCCACATGTCGATTGGCTCGGCGCTGGTCAGCAGGGCGGCGTGGCGGCGCCAGGCCCGGCTCGAGCGTAGCGCGGTGAGGGTGCGCTGCCTGGACAGCGTGCGGCGCTCGCAGGGCTCACGGTAACCGAGCCGCATCAGGGCCTCGCCAAGCTCGGGCGAGAGGAAGGCGAACAGGACGACCTCGGTGGCGAGCGCCGCGACGAGAAGGCGCGCGACGGACGTCCCGTGCACCGCGCCGGGAATACCGGCGTCCTGGGCCAGCCGGACGGGCGGCACGCCCAGGGTGGCGGCCGCCGCGATGGTGAATATGGCGGAGCGGACGATGGTGCGAGCGCTGACCGGGCTAATGCTCAGGTCGCCGAAACACCCGCACCCGACGCCGGGGCGGTGTGCCCGGAGTTCGACGAGTGCGACCGTCGCGGTGGCGAACAGCAGGACCACACCGAGCCGCACCAGGTTCGCGGCAGCTGGCCACGCCGTCGGGTGGCCTGCCGTGATGATCAGCATGACACCGAGGCCGAACTCAGTCGCGCACATGACCATCGCTGCCGGCCGCCGTAGCCGCAGCGGGAACATCGTCGTCGGCCCAAGCCCCTCGTCGATTGACCGCAATCGTGCCGCACGGGCTGCCTTGCCGGAGCAGGCGAGCAGGAGCAACGCGGCGAGTAGTGGAATCTGCAGCTCGCGGAACGCGCTGAACATCCTTACCCGCCGATTCTGATGGTCGCGTTGAAACAGCCATCGTGCAGTTCGCCGCCGAGTTCGACGAAGCTGGTCATCGTGAGGTCGACGACGCGGCCGCGCGGTGAGATGCCGCAGGTAAGACATCTGTCGCAGAAACGGCTCGCGGCCGATCCGCACGCGGTCACCTGGACGGCGCCTGAGTCGCCCGAGCAGTCATTCCTCACGAGCAGCACGCTGCCGACGGACAGGTACGGAAGCCTGACGCAGCTCACGGCCGCGTCGCAGGACGCGGTGTCGCCGCAGCCTGATGCCGGGTCGAGAGCGGGATAGGCGGCGCCCGGTGAGCCCGCGGGATCCTCGACGGCCTCGTACCAGCTCGCACTGCCGCTGATGGTTTCTGGGACATGCCCCCTGAGGAGCTCGGCGCGCGGCACCTGCTTGCTGTGGTACGGCGGCTGGGATGTCGCGGGGGCGAGCCCTTCGACAACGCCACCCCGGCGCAGTCCGATCACGTCGATCAGATATCCGGGCTCCAGTACGGGGAAGCGGACCAGGATCTGCCCGGAGGAGCCGCTGGACAAGACGAGGACACCGCAGCCTCGGGAATGACCCAGATCGACGAGCAGCGTGCTTCCTTTGCGCTCGGCGATCGTGCCGGTGATGCGCCCGATGTCGGCCCAGATCCGGTCCGCGACGCTGAGCTGCCCATGGCGCCGCACCATGACCCGGCATCCCGGATCGAGCGACGCGGGTGGCACCGCTCCGCCTCGCCACGCCGACGTGCTTTCCATCAGGGCGAATCGCTCCTCCGCGCCCGCCTCGGTAGCGATCACAAGGATGTGTGGGCTGGCATCGAGAACCGTGCCGGTCACCGCGCGCCTGCCTACCTCCCGGTCCGTGCCGCCGGTGCCGCCGAAGATCGCCTTTTTGAGCTGCGGCCGCCGGCGTGCGGCATCGCGCTGCTGATGCGCCACATGCCCTCCCGGCAACGATGTGAACTGGCGTCATGACAATGCGTATCGGCTGTCCTTTGCGTCAAGTGGTTCCGCGAGTTTCCCTGGCCGGGTCACACATGTCCAACCTTTACGGTTAGCCGTAATTCCCACGCTGGGCCGGCGTCTGCGGCACGCCCTGACCGCAATCACTCCGTGTAGCGCTCAGCGATGGCCGATGCTGGGTAACGTAGGGGTGTGAGCGTCGGGGGCGATCACGTCGTGCGGGGTGCGCGCAGGGTAAACGCGCCGGATGCGCGCGGGGGTCACACAGTTCAGCTGGCAGTCGGCGATCACGCTGAGTTCCGTGAGTACGTCGCCGCGCGGAGCGCCACGCTGCTGCGGATGGCGTACCTGCTGACTGGTCACCGGGCTGACGCGGAAGACCTGGTCCAGGTCGCCCTGGCCAAGACGTATGTGGCCTGGAACCGCATCCAGGATCGCCGCGCCGTCGACGGCTACGTGCGGCGCGCGATGGTGAACACGCACATCTCCTGGTGGCGGCAGCGGCGGCTGGAAGAGTACCCGACCGAGCACATCCCGGAGCAGGCTGCGCCTGACCATGCGGGCGACAGTGATGTGCACGACGCGCTCTGGCGGGCGCTCGCGCGGCTGCCGCCGAGGATGCGGGCCGCGCTCGCGCTCCGTTTCTACGAGGACATGACCGAAGCAGAGATCGCCGGAGTGCTCGGCGTAAGCGTGGGCACGGTCAAGAGCACGATCTCGCGCGCGGTCGCCAAGCTGCGGATCGACCCAGAGCTTCTGGGCGATTTCGGTGAATATGCGCCGCGCACGGCCGAGGGCAACGGCAGGTGCGCCGTGGCACCGCGCGACGCGGGCGATCGCACCGGCGGCGGCGCCGTGCCCAGGGTGGATGACGGTGAGATTCCTGTGCTGGCGGGTGACGTGCCGCCCAGCGCGTGAGATCCTCCCAGAGGGCCAGTTTGCGCATTTTCGGCGGGGAGGTAACCGGTGCGTAGCACCATGATGGACGTTCCACTGACCGTGTCCGCTCTCATGCGGTACGGGACGACGACTTTCGCCGACTCCTCGGTGGTGACCTGCACGGCAGAGGGTTCCCGCAGCCGGTCGTACGCGGCGGCCGGGCGCCGCGCGGCGCAGCTCGCGAATGCCCTGCGCCGGCTGGGCGTCGATGGCGATCAGCGGGTCGCGACGTTCATGTGGAACAACGCGGAGCACCTGGAGGCCTACCTCGCCGTCCCGTCGATGGGCGCGGTGCTGCACACGCTGAACATCCGGCTGTCCGCGGACCAGTTGACCTACATCGCCAACCACGCCGCCGACGATGTGATCATCGCTGACGCGGCGCTTGCGCCCCTGCTCGCGGAGGTGCTGCCGGTGATGAAGACGGTCCGCCATGTGATCGTGACGGACCCATCATCCCAAACGGCTGCCGCGGCTGCGGAGCAGCTCGCTGGTGCGGGCATCCCCGTGCATGTGTACGAAGACCTGCTCGCGGCGCAGCCGGAGTCGTTCAGCTGGCCTGTCCTCGATGAGCGGGACGCGGCGGCGATGTGCTACACCAGCGGCACCACCGGCAATCCGAAGGGTGTGGTGTACAGCCATCGTTCGGCGTACCTCCACGCGATGGCCATGTGCACGGGGAACGCGTTCGGCGTGTCGGCCGGGGACCGGGTGCTGCCCGTGGTGCCGATGTTCCACGCGAACGCATGGGGCATGGCGTATGCGGCTGTGCTCGCGGGCGCGGACCTGATCATGCCGGACCGGTTCCTGCAGCCGGAGCCGCTGACCCGGCTGATCGCCAGCGAGCGGCCCACGGTGGCGGGCGCGGTCCCGACGATCTGGAACGAACTGCTGCGGTACCTGCGGGCCAACGGCGGTGATCTGTCATCGCTGCGGCTGGTGCCGTGCGGCGGGTCGGCGGTGCCGCACGCCCTGATGGAAGCATTCGAGAAAGAGTTCGGGGTGCGGATCGTGCAGGCCTGGGGGATGACGGAGACGTCGCCGCTTGGCACCGTGGCCCACCCGCCGCCCGGGATCTCCGAAGAGGAGGCGTGGCGCTACCGCGACACCCAGGGCAGGCTGATCGCGTTGGTCGAGGCGCGGCTGGTCGCTGACGGCTTGAAGGTGGTGCCGCAGGATGGGACCGCGGTCGGCGAAATCGAGGTACGCGGTCCCTGGATCACGGGTTCCTACTACGGCGACGAGGATTCCGGCCGGTTCGACGACGGGTGGCTTCGCACTGGTGACGTGGGCACGATCGACCGGCTCGGCTACCTCACGCTCACCGACCGGGCCAAGGATGTGATCAAGTCCGGCGGGGAGTGGATCTCCTCGGTCGAGCTCGAGAACGCCCTGATGGCCCATCCCGACGTGATCGAGGCAGCCGTCATCGGCGTGCCCGACGACAAGTGGGGTGAGCGCCCCTTCGCGGCCGTCGTACTGCACGAGGGCGCCGCCACGGGCCCGGCCGAGCTGCGCGAGTTCCTGTCGTCGAAGGTGGCCCACTGGCAGTTGCCCGAGCGCTGGTCGTTCATCGCCGGGGTGCCCAAGACGAGCGTGGGCAAGTTC